>JAJDEU010000055.1 GCA_029259635.1 Planctomycetota bacterium
CTCCGGCCTACGGCCTCCACCTCCCCTCTGGGCTGTACCTGACACTGATCACTAACCTCTAACCAAGACCCGCTACGAGACTCGATGCCATAACCTAAACCCGCCGGTCACTGGCTCCGATCATCAACCCAGCTCTTTCCGTATCTACTCGCTCGCTGCTGATCGTCTCCTGCTCGATGACCGTTGCATAGAATTGTTTTAGAAACCACCTGCAAGAGAACTGATCCTTGCCCATGCCTCGATCCAAGACCTGCCGTTTCCACGGAAAGTCGGTTTCGATTTTGGCGCCGTGCGTGCCGATATCGAGAACCTCTTGTCTCGTCGACGCGAAAAGGCTCGTGGAAGCGAGAGCCCAAAATCCGAGCGAAATGGCGAACGTCTTAATGTGATTGCGGCGCACGTTAGTAGCGTTATTCTTCATGCTCTATTCGTATGTGTTCGACTCGTGATTCACGAGCGGTCTCGACCTACCGGGCTCTCCTTCGATCCGACAAACAAGGTCCAAGGTGGCGGATCTATTCGCGGGTTCCCTGAAAAGGGCGATGATCTGTCCCTCAGTGAATCCGCACCTTTGCCTGTCTTCTTCCGCGAGATTCTAGGCAAGAGAGACGGTGATACCTCAGTCGAAAATCGGGGAGCATCGGCATGGTGCGTGAACGGTTGCTTTGCTCGCGTGACCGCATCGATGGGCGTCGCCTGCGACAGACACGCGGGTGGATGACCGCGGTCGAGTACGATCGAATGTCCCCGCGCTGGGAGGCGATCGTGAGTCGCGAAGAGGTCTATGAGAAAGCGGCTTGCGCAATAAGGCGAGCCGTGCTCGACTCAAGAAACAAGCGTGAAGAACGCCGCGCAGTGCGCGAGGCGATCCTCGGCACGCTTCAACACTTTTCTGTCATTACACGAACCCGAGGCGGACGACCGTGGACTGCACACAATGCGGAAGATGATTAGTGTGGAGCACATGTTTAAAATCGTTGGTTTGGCAAGGCCTGTTGCTGCGTTGCGATCGTTGCTCCTAGCCGGCTTGTTGTTTTCGTTCGCCAGCGCTTGTGGCATAAAAAAACACATTGGGCATTCAAAACTATTTGTGGTTGAGTTGCCTGTCCAGCAAAATGTTCGTTGCGCGTATTGGTTGCTTGGAGGCCTCAAGAATGATTATTTTAGGGGGCGAAGGGCAGTTCAAAGCGGCGTGATTTCAAGCCCAGGGGGAGATTTTGTTCACAGGACGAATTGGGGGGGCAAGGGTTTTGGTGCCCTCGGAGGCGATAGCTGTCCGACATCGGGGAAGGTTGTGATTGGAACGATCGGCTCGGGAGATGTATCACAAGTCGATGTGTATTCTGTTGCAGATTTCGGTGATAAGGCGCCGAGAAAAATCGATACATTTAGGGTGGGCGGCTTTTCAACGCCCTATTTTTCAATGGCGAGAGTGGCTGTTTTATGTGGCGATACCGCGGATTATGTAGCTGCACAATCTGTGGATATTGTTGATGGCTTTGGGTTGGTCTTGCTTGACTTGAATGACGGGGCGATTAGAGGGAGCGCTGGCAGCGATGGGGAGGTTGGTTTTGTCGGTGGGCCATTGCTTGCGATTCCAGATCAGGACGGAGATGGTGTTGAAGACCTATTGTGCTGTACAGACCTTGGGGAAAAGGTGTCGGTCTTGTCTGGGGCGTCGTTGTCAAGAATTAATTCGTTTTGGACGCTTGCAGAGGAGGACGGCTCGTTTGTGTTAACGAGTGCTTTTCTCAAGGGTGGCAAGGCGGCTGACGGAATCATTCTTGTGGGGCTATCTGGCGGTAATCGGCATACAGGCCGAGTGCTCGCCTTCGCTGAAGGGAATTTGGCGTTGAGCTATGAAGTGCAGGGGGCGGAGGTTTTTGATATTAGTGGACGCTCAATTGCGATCCTCGATGATCTTGATGGTGACGAAGTCGAGGATTGGGTTTCCAATACACCTATGATTGGGGCTGGGGGACGATCGGCTAGTATTTCGATATTCTCCGGCCAGACAGGCAGTGTGCTTTCTACTATAAGCGGCGAGGTTGGGGATCGGCATTTTGCGTTAGATGTCGTAAGCGTGCCGGATGCTGATCTTGATGGATTACGTGATATAGGCGTACTCGTATTGGTCGATAACGGCGACCACATATTACGAACGTATTCTTCAAGAGATAAAAAACCGCTGCACGAAACGACGCTTTGATAGCGGGCTGTCGCGGGAACCCCGATTTTAGGCTCTCCTGCACCTTTAGTGGAAGCCTAGCGGGTGGAAAAACGCAGCATTCGTGGATTCAGTGTGTTTTCGAGCACTCTCAGCGCGCCAAAGCTTGATGCACACGACGAGGACACCAGACTCAGGGTGAAAATAAAACCAAACCCTGGAGCCCCGCCATGCGCGCTACGACGTTACTTCGAAAAGCCCTTTCCATCCAGCACCTAATCGTTCACGGCTTTGAGTTCGACGATCGAGGCATAGTTGTCACGGTTGCTCCAACCAATCGAGTCCCACGGTGCGGAGAATGTGGCTCGATCGCGAGAAGCGTCTACGACCGGCGCCAGCGGTATTGGAGACATCACGACTTGGCGGGAATGATGACCCGAATGCGCTATCCGATTCGTCGCGTTCGCTGCCCGAGATGCGAAAGCGTCAAGACGGAGCGAGTACCGTGGGCTGACTCTAGCTGCAATTTTACCTACGCCTTCGAGGAACGAACTGCGTTTCTCGCACAGCAGTGCAGCAAAACGGCAGTCACCAAATTGATGAGAATCGCTTGGCGGACAGTGGGTGAAATCGTGACCCGAACCGTGTCGGAGTACCTCGACAAGGGTGACGATCGCATCGACGGGCTTCGCCATATCGGCGCCGACGAGCTCAGCTATAGGCGCCATCACAAGTACGTCACGACCGTCGTGAATCACGAGCTCGGCGTTGTCGTTTGGGCGAAAGAGGGCAAGAACGCGGCGACGCTACGCGCCTTCTTTGAGGAGTTAGGTCCCGAACGCTGCAAGTTGATCGAAACGGTCACGATCGACATGTCCAAGGCTTTCATCAGCGTGGTCAAAGAAATGGTCCCGCACGCAAAGATGATTTTTGATCGCTTTCACGTGCAGCGAATTCTTCAGGATGCCCTGGACAAGACACGTCGCGACGAAGTGCGCGAAGCGGAAACCAAGGAGCAGAAAGCGATTCTGAAGAACACACGAAACGCGATTCAAAAACGAGAAAGCAATCGCACCGACGATGATCTTGAAACGCTCGAGGAACTGAGAGCCAACAACAGCCACATCTTTGATGCCATCTTGCTTAAGGACAGCTTCGCCGCAGTTCTCGACAAACGGCAGGTCAATGTCGCGCGGCTCAACTTAGAGCAGTGGGCGGTAAACGCAGAGGCAAGCGGGCTCGTCCATTTCCAAAGCGCGGCGAAGACAATCAAGAATCACATCGACGGAATTCTCGAGTACGTGCGAACGCGCTTCTCAAATGGCCGGACCGAAGGGCTGAACGGAAAAGTCCGAACGATCACTCGGCGCTCATTTGGTTTCCATTCCGCAGCCGCACTCATCTCGATGATCTTCCTGTGTTGCGGCGGCGTCGAGGTCACGCCTGCGTTTTTCCACCCGCTAGGCTTCCACTAAAGGTGCAGGAGAGCCCGATTTTATTGTACGGGTCCGGTGAGCCGATATTCATCGACTCTACGTGTTGATCAGTGGCGATAGGCTCGAGTACGAATACTATGTCGATGCCGATTCCTACTGCGGCAGCCCCCGGAATCCGGGCCAGCTATAACTTGGATCTCAGGGTATAACGAACCCGGAGGAGTCCATGCGAAAGAGTCGAATCACCTTTGCGCCAGCAGCTCGTCGATCAACGCGCGAAAGCGCGGGTCGGTACGCAAATTGTCGAAGTCTTGATCTTGATCGATCTGCAGGGGGAAGTTGTAGCCGGATTCAACGCTCTTTCTGAGCCAACGAATTGCGTCGTCCAACTCGCCAAGACGCGAATAACAGCAGGCAATGTTGTAGCTCGCGTAGGTTGGGGAATGCTTGAGATCGTACTGCCTCTGAAAGCTCTCGATCGCTCCACGGAAGTCATTGAAGAATGAGCGCGCGATCGCGTATTCATAATGAGCTTGACCGTCGTTTGCATTTAGCGCGATTCGCTGCTCCGACCTCTGCTGCAACTGCTCAAAGCTGGTGGCATCGAATCGGTCGAGGAAAGCTCGCTGGGACTCCGTCAACTCGCTAGATACCGATTCGACCGGAGGCGCAGAGGTGAACGATAATCCCGGAAGGCTGATGGCGAAGAGCGCGAGCATGAGGACGAATCCATGCAGATTGAGCCTTCCGATCTGCCTGGTTCTGTACAGAGAGCGAAGCCTCTCTTTCACTCGCGCACCGGACCCCATCCAATTCAAGAGTTCGTCGGGCATCGGTCGCGGGGCTCTTATTCGAATCGCGTCAATCAACGCGTTCGCGTAGGCGTGACGACCTTCGGGTTGTTGCTCCATGACCCACGTGTCGCAGGCGAGCTCTTTGAAGCGCCTGGATTGGACGATGGCGTATCGAACAACCGGATTCCACCACCAGATGCAGACGGCCAGAACCTCGATCCAGGAAGTCCATGTGTCGCGCCGCTTCAGGTGAACCAACTCATGCAGGATGATGGAAGAGCGCGCTTGCGATGCGCCTGAAGTGTCGGATTCGGGCCACACGAGAATCGGATCTCGGAGGCCATAGATGAAGGGCGATCGAATACTCGTAAGCGTGACGACTCTTGGAGCTTCAATCCCCAAGGTGCGCGCTCCACGAGAGACCTCGGCTTTGAGGCGGGCGTCGGCCGATTGGCCAAGACGGATGCATTTGCGCAGGGACAAACTTCGAACCACCGAGCGCGTTAGAAAACAGACGCTTCCGATGCCCCACAAGATCAACAACCCGTCGATGAGGCTCAGCCCCCAAATTCCGACACCAGGGATCGAGGACAACTCGGTGGATTCGGTCAGGAACAAGAGCGGCAAGCCCGCGCCGGAGGTTTCACTGGACCCGGCGGGAATCAGCGGAATCGAGGGCACCAAACTTCGAATCAAAACGGCTAGCCAAAGAGCGTGGCAGAGGGCCGGACGCCGCGAGAAGCAGCGCGATGCTAACTCGGCGCAACAGGCCAGCATGAAGATGCCCAGTAGGCTCGAGAGAAAGAACGTCGCGCTCATGACTTTTCGGTTCCGCCCTGCGAGTCGGTTTCTAGTTCATCGAGAAGTTTGCGCAAGTCGCGCAGTTCCACGGACGAAAAGTTCCGCCCCTCGATCAACGACTGAACGAGAGGGACCGGTGAGCCGTCGCAGATCTTGTTGGCGATTCCGTCCAGCTGCTGACGCACCAAATCATCGCGGGTTGCGACGACCGTGTATTCGACCGCTCGTCCCTTCAACTCGGTACTGACAAAACCCTTGTTCGCGAGTCGATTTAGAAGGGTTTGAACCGTGTTGTAAGCCCACTCTTTTCCGTCCGCTTGCAAGCTGTCGTGGATGGCACGGACGGAGCCGGTGTCGCGGCCCCACAGGACCTTGAGGACTTCCAGTTCTGAATCACTGATGGAGGAGGGAGGGGACATGAGGTCGTCGAGGTTGGGCTGATGATGGGAAGCGAGAACCGTCAATGAGCGCTGGGGGCGGATTGCGCAGGCCTCACCCCTTCAATTTACTCGATCGTTTGAACGACGAGATTGCTAAGTCGACAACTAACCGGTTCGTACACCTGAAAACCGATGGTCGTACCCAAGAGATCATTTCCCAAAGTGGCGCTGATACGCGAGTTGCCCGCCGCATTGGCCATCCGCAGCTTTACGAACGGATTGACGATTCCCATCAACATGTGGGGGCACGTGGGAAAGGGAACCGATCCAAGCGTGGTTCCAATGAGCCAGGCCTGCACATTTCCCGGCGTCCCACCCTGCACTTGCATCGAATTGAAGGCGTTAATCGTGCCGGGTGACATGCGCTTCAATCGGAGATTGGGGTTGGTGTGAAACGAGATGAACACGGGCAAATCCAATCCACCGGAGCCCACATTGACGGCCACGCCCTCCCAACTTCCGTCGGTCCCATTGAATCGACGCACGTTCCCCACGTTCAGGCTCGCCGCATACACGTTGCCGTCGATGGGGGAAACCGCTAATCCCGTTGTGCCCGTGTAGTTCGGGTTGATGAACTTACGGATGAATTTGCCTTTCGAGTTGTAGAGCAAGATTTGATTCGTGGCCTGGCTGGTAACCAGCACCGTTCCGTTGGTTCGAAAGACAACCGTACGCGGGTTTCTCAATTCACCGGCCGCGTTCGCGATAAAGGCCCCGAGGGAAGCGCCCGTCTTTCCGTCGTACTTGAGAACGCGCCGATTGAAAAAGCTCGGTACGTAGAGGTGTCCGTCCGGTCCAAAGGTCATTCCGGCGTCAGGCCCATTCAGACCGCCGGCGCCGTCGCTCACAAAAGTATCGATGTAGGCGCCCGTGGTCCCGTCGTAGCGAAGCACTCGATCGTTATTGAAGCTCGAGACGTACAGGTTGCCGTCTTCGCCGAAGATCACGCTGGCTGGCCCATCGAGGGGGCCGTTCTCGTCATCGGGTGTTGCGGGATCGTCGGCAACAAACTCGTCGATCAACAAGAAAGTCGTGCCATCAAAGCGCAGAACCTTGTCGGTCGCCTCTTCTGCGATGTACACGTTTCCGTCCGGACCCGTAACGATTCCGAGGGGATCGGAGACATTCCCAACCATCCCCAGGAACGCACCGGTCTCAAAGTCATAGCGATGAACACCGCTGTTGAATCCCGACACGAGGATCTCCTGACCGGAAGAGAGCGGGGCGAGCGCTGTTGCCGCGATGATCGGGATGAGAAGGGTTCGGAGCGAGGTCGGCAGATGGATGATGGACATGATGGACATGATGGTCTCTGGGAATTCGGGGCTTTTACGGACGCCTACAGGGTGTAGGACTGCACTCCTACACCCTGTAGGTGGCGCGGTGAACTGTCAAGAGCCCCAAACGGCAATTCAACGTAAATGCCCCGTGAGCAGGTCGCCCAGCCGCTCCTTGTCGCCTGGGAAGCGACACACCTCATTCGCGAAGGCGGTCGTCCGTCCGGAATCCCTGTTCCCGGTTGTGCTCCTCACCAAGGCGCTTCCCTCTCCCCGTTCCTAGCGCAGCCTTCGGATCGTCGCCCAGACCTTTCCGGTCTGGGAGGACGCACGAAGACGCGTTTCGCTCCGCGCTCTTCGATCTGCGTTCCATCCGATGAGCGCGGGATCCGTCCGTCGCCGGGCTCTCGAGAAATGTGATTCGGTTTCGGAAGCGCCGCCCCTGACAGAGCAACGGGCTCTCGATGCCGGAGAGCGGCCGACGAGGTGCTCTCTCACTCGCCGGGTTTTTCATCACTTCTGCTCAGGGGATCTTCCTATGCCTAAGTTCTCGTTCTTGTCGTGGAATGTTCGCATGTACAACGGCAGCAAGAAGCGCCTGGAGGACGCGGATCAGTTGATCACCGAGCTCGACCCAGACGTGATCGGGCTGCTCGAGTTCAAAGCCAAGAAGAAAGCGCGGGAGTTGATGTTCGATCGGTTTCCTGAGTACGACTGGAGTGCTACGGACAGCACCGGAAACCTCGAGGTCTTGATCGGTTTTCGCCGCGGGAAGTTCGATCAGGTGATCTTCTCGCAGAAGCGCACGTTCAACAACACGGAACGAACGCTTCGGCCCGGAGCACTCATCTCCGTCAAGACTCAGGGGCGCTGGTACAGCCTTCTGTATCTACACACCGACTCAGGAACGATGCACACGGACTACAAGAATCGGTGGAAGGTTTTTTCGAAGATCTGGAAACTCGAGGAGGCGCTGAAGAAACACAGTCCGACGAAACAGCGCAGCTTGATCGTGCTGGGGGACCTGAACACGATGGGCAAAACGAATCCCGGCAAGCTGAGCGGAGCGGAAGAGATCGATGCACTGGAGAAGAAGGCCAATAAGAACGGAATGGTGCTGCTGACCAAAGACGAGCCCAATACCTGGAGCCAGTGGGGCAAGGGGCCGCGCCAGAACAGGCGCAAACTCAAGGTCAGCGAGCTGGGCGGCACGATGCACTCCGACCTCGACCACGTCCTGGCCAGTAAGAACCTCGACTTCGTGGCCCATGGCGCGGATGGCTCATCGGCTATTCACGTGAAGGGCTGGCCGCAACTTTCCGGCAAAGAGCGCGTCGACTTTCTGTGGTCGCTCTCCGATCACAGCGCGCTGTTCGGCGAGGTGTGGTAGCGGGACGGGTCCCAGGCGGCTCATAGAGGTCTATCAAGGACCACATTCACCGTCTTGAGAACCGCCGGAGAGCTTGTTTGTTTCGGTAAGCGTCACAGCAGTCAGGCGCTTCGGAGCCGAGCCGAGTTCGTGTGGTTTCGGTGAAAGTGAACCGAGTCGATTTGCCGGCTCTCAAGATTCGGGTCGGGCTCTTTCTCAATAATGGATGCGCGGGTAGATTCAAACGCTGTTCCTGCTTGTGGCCGCCCGCGATTCCTTCGAAAGACCTATGCGACTCAGTTATTTCGCGCTTGTCAGCGCCTTGATTCCGGCGCTCGCGTGTTCGCAACCGAAGAAATGGGCGACGGCTGAGAACCCGAATGTCGTGTTGATCATCATCGACACCCTGCGAGCGGACAAACTGTCGAGCTACGGGCATGCCGAGGATCCCTCTCCCGCGCTCTCTCGACTGACCGAAAACGGGGTGCAGTTCGACTCGGTCTACGCCCAGGCGAGTTGGACTCTGCCCTCGGCGAGCTCGATGCTGACTTCGCAGTATCCGCGCACGATCGGAATTTACGGCGTCAACAGCGGGAGTCTTCCGGACCGGTTCACGACCTTGGCGGAGGCGCTAAAAGCTGCGGGCTACACGACCTTCGGCGCGACGGCGAACCCGAACCTGAACACGATCGCCAACTTTCAGCAGGGCTTCGATGAGTACCTCGACTCCAACTTGTTTCCCGAGAGGAAGGGGAAGAAGGGCCAACCGACCAACAAGATCTCAAGTGGTCCCGCGTTGCGAACGGCTCCAGAGCTCTTCCAAGACGCCGTCGATTTCATTGACGCGACGAACAATGTTCAGCCTTACTTCCTCCAGTTCGATGTGATGGAAGTTCACGAGCACAACTTTCCCGAGTTGCTTCGCTCCGAGTACGCCGATGGATTCGAGGAGAGCGAGGACGCCGCCTACCTGCGCCGCATTCGCCAAGTCACGGACGATATCGAGGGATTCGTCGGGCGGCTCCGCGAGCTGGAGGGTTGGGAGCACACGCTCTTCGTGATCACGAGTGACCATGGCGAGGGCTTGAAGGATCACCCGGGAGTGGAACGCGCCCATGCCCACGGATGGCAGCTGTACGATTCGCAGCTTCGCGTTCCGCTCCTGATATTCAACGAGTCGTGGATGATCGAGCCAAAACGCATTTCGCAATCCGTGCGGCTTCTCGATCTCTTGCCCACCGTCCTGGAGTTGGCCGGCACGCCGCCGCCGCTCGGTATCGAGGGCATTTCGCTGGTTCCCCTGATGACGGGCGCGGTGGAGGAAATCGAATTTCCCGACGCGCTCATCACCGAGACACACTTTCGCGGCGCGAACAAGATCTCCATTCACGCCCGGGAGTGGCAGTACATCCACAATCGCGAAAAGCAGGCGGTGGGTCAGCCCCACGAGCTTCAGCATCGTGACCAAGTTCCCAACGGGCCTGCTACCGACGTCTCGAATCAGTACCCCAAAGTGTTGAAGGCACTCCAAGGCAAGATCGCCGCGTGGGAGCGAGCGCACCCCGAGAATCCTTCCACCGTGCAAACGGAAGAGTTGTCCGAGTCGGAGCTCGAGCAGCTCGAGGCGATCGGCTACATGGGCGATGAGTAGCTGGAGTGATTCCGTTCTCCAAAAAGCTTGAGCGGGGGAGCGAGAGGGCATGATCCGCACTCGGGGCCTGCTAATATTGTCCGAATGAACTGGCGCGGTATCGGTCTCCTTGTCTCGGCTTCGCTCTTCTCCTGCGGGCCAGCCGGATCGAGTGATGAGGCTTCCTCGTTACCGCCCGACGTCTTGCTGATCAGCCTCGACACGCTGCGGGCGGATCGCCTGGGCTGTTACGGGTACGAGCGAGCGACTTCGCCGAAGTTGGACTCGCTGGCGGCGAAGGGCGTTCGCTTTCACGAGGTCCATGCGCCTTCGGGGAATACGAAGCCGAGCCACATGAGCCTCTTCACCGGGCTCGATCCTCTAGCCCACGACGTTCGGCCGGTTCGGTTAGTCGCGACGGTGCGGCCGGCATTGAGCGAAGACGTTCCGACGATGCCCGAGCTGTTGAGAGGAGCGGGGTACCAGACGGCGTCGTTCACGGACCGAGGCGGGCTTCCGCCGTCAGCGGGTTTCGGGCGCGGGTTTGATTTCCAGCACGCGGAGTGGGAAGAGCTTCCGCAAAAAATCGCCGTGGTGAAGGACTACCTGGCGACGTCGAATCGGAAGCTGCCTCTGTTTCTGTTCTTTCACACCTACGAGCCTCACGCGCCTTACCTGCCGCCGCGACCGCATCGCGGGAAGTTCACCGATCCCGATCACCAGGGTGGCTTCCGGAAGAGGTATGCGGAGCTGACGGGAACGCCGATGGCCGAGTTCTGGCGCGAGAAAGGCAAGTTCTTGCGCGAGTGGCCGGAGATGAGCGAGACCGACGTCGAGTTTTTGTCCGGGCTCTACGACGAAGAGATCTCTTGGACGGATCAAAACGTCGGGCGCTTGCTGCGCGTTTGGAACAAACACCGCGATCGTGAGAACACGATCTTGATTGTGCTCTCGGATCACGGCGAAGCCTTTAACGAACACGGGCGGCTCGGACACCAGCGCAGCATGTATGCCGAGCTGATGCGCGTGCCGCTCTTGATGTCGGGGCCGGGCTTGCCTGAAGGACTCGTGGTCGAAGAGGCGGTGAGTCTGACTGGAGTCTTGCCGACCTTGCTCGAGCTGCTCGGTTTGGCGAGCACCGAGACGCAGGTCGGTTCTTTTTTGAGTTCGGTGCGCGGCGAGCGCGAGGCGGGACTCCCGATCTACTCGCAGATGGGCAACCGCGGCGAAGACCTGTTCGAGTCGGTGACCGTGGACAACCTGCGGCTCTTGCGCACGACGCTGAAGGGCGAGATTCGTTACGAGCTCTTCGACTGGTCCGAGGATGGCGAGGAGTTGCAGGATCTGTCCTCGTTGCGGCCGGAAGACGTGAGCCGACTCTCGGCGCTGCTCGACGAGCGGAAGAGCGCGGCCGATCAGCTGCGCGAACGATTCCCACCCGGGCGCGAAGCGGCGCAGACGGAGGCCGAGCTGCGCGAGATCGAGGGGCTCGGCTACGGCGGAAACGACGACTAAACCATGACCTTCGCCGCGAGGCGGATTCAGGAATCTAAGCCGGTACCGTGTCGAGCAGGCCGTGCTTTTCCATCCAGGCGAGCAGGTGCTCGGCGTGCCAGGCCGGATGGTTCGGAAAGTTCTCGACGATGGCGCTGGCCAAGATGTCGGCGGCGATCGGAGCTTCGGCTCCGATCAGCGCGGCGGTGACCATGGTGCTCTCGAACAGGAGCGACAGCTCGGGATAGATCGGCGGAGTGGCGCCGGCGGCGCTCATCGCTCGTCCGTGAGCGGAGGTGCAGAGCTGGCGATCCTGCGCGTTGTGCGACGTCGGGTAGTGCTCGAAGACTTTGGCGTAGTCGAGCGCGAGCGGATGAGCGTCGCTCGGCTTTACGCGCGCACCGCTCTTGAAAGGCTTCGCGGCCAGACGATCAACGAGCGCCTCGTACTGCGGAATGACCTGACTCCAGTCGTAGATTCGCTCGGCTCGCGCACGTGCCGCCTCCCCGAGGCGCGCGGTCAACTCGCGGTCCTTTCCGAGACGGACCATGGCTTCTTCGAGAGCTTCGATATCGACGACGACGGATTGACCGAGCAGCAGGTGTAGAGGGCGCTCGTAGAGCAACGGACCGAGATCACGCAGCTCATCGGACGGAGCGGTCCAACGCGTGGGGACGCGAATGCCGACCTCGTCGGTGACACTCTCGCGATAGCCGTCAAAGTCGGCGACGATCGGCGGAAGGCCCGCGGCCATGGCTTCGATGACGGTGATGCCAAAGGTCTCTTGCACGTTGTCGGTGGGGGAGACAAAGACGTCGGCGGCGGCGAGTACGGCGCTCTTTTGCTCTTCGGGAAAGTCAGTGAGGAAGCGCAGGTTGGGTTCGATGCCGAGGGCGCGCGCCCAGATCTGAAGCATCTCGGGTGTCTTCGTGCCCTGGCGAGCGCCGGCGAGAAACAGGATGGCCGGGCGGTCGAGTTTTTGAACCACTCCGCGGAAAGCGAGCAGGAGCGGGAACAGGTCCATCTTGTCGTACTCGCTGAAGCGCGCGAGGGCCAAGGCGCAAAAGGCATCGGCCGGAATGTTGAGCTGCTCCCGAACCTGAGCGCCGTCGCCGTTTTGCAGAGCGCGCGTCTCCACGCCGAGCGGAATGACCGGTAGCTCGCAAGCTAGAGGCGGAAACTCGATCGCGCGCGCTCCCAGCGAATCGCAAAGACCGACCATCGTCTGTTCGACTACGCGCTTGCCGCTCTCGGTGGAACACAGAATCGCGTCGTTCTCGCTCGGCGGCGTGAGCAGGAAACGCAGGTAGTCGTTGGTCGAGCGCGGGTAGCTGAGCGAATGAATCTGCCCGGTGATCGGAATGTTCTGCGTCGCGTGCCGGTCGCGCATCCAAATCAGATCGCCGATACGGTCGAGGTGCGAGCCGTAGTGTAGGACGGTCAGCTCCGCAGCGGCGAGGTCGCGTCCGAGCTCCAAGAGATTTCGAACCTCCAAGCGATCGCCGAGGGTCGCGCCGAACAGCTTTTGCGCGGCAGCTTCATCGGCGCGCTCTCCGACGTAGAGCCGAAATTTTTCGAAGCTGGAGTAGCGCGCCAGCCCCTCGATAAAGGCCGTGTTGGCGACCATGCGACCGACAAGAACTCCTTCGCCGGCACGACCGTAGGTCATGTGAGTCGCAAGCGTGGCAAAGGTGCGCGGGGCCATCCCCTGCATCTTGGGATTCCGGCGGCGCCGTATCAAGCGAGAGCCGGATCGCGTTTCGTCTATCGGCGCTTGACCGTCTCTTTGGCGATACGCGTCTTTGTCGCCGCCCAGGAGCAGATCGGGCAGGTCGAGAGGTCGTGCCCACGCGCGGGACAAAACCGTCGCCCGAAATAGATGATCTGGAGATGCAGCTTGTTCCAGTCCTCGGCGGGGAAGAGCTTCTTGAGGTCGCGCTCGGTCTGAACGACATTGCGATCGTTCGAGAGGCCCCAGCGCGCGGCGAGCCGGTGGATGTGCGTATCGACCGGGAAGGCGGGGACGCCGAAGGCCTGCGACATGACGACGCTGGCGGTCTTGTGCCCGACGCCGGGGAGGGTCTCGAGCTTCGTCATATCCGCCGGAACGACTCCGCCGTGCTCGTCGATCAGGAGTTTGGAGAGCTTGGAGATCGCTTTTGATTTTTGCGGGGCCAGCCCACAGCTCTTGATGCAGGCGTGGATCTCTTCGACGGCGACCTTGGACATCGCCAGCGGATTATTCGCGAGCGCGAACAGCGCCGGCGTCACCATGTTCACGCGCTCATCGGTGCACTGCGCGGAGAGTAGCACCGCGACGAGCAGGGTGAAGGCGTCCTGATGATCGAGTGGAATCTCCGGCTCGCCGATGAGCTCGTCCAAGAGCTCTTGAACTCGAACGGCTTTGTCCGCGCGTTTCATGGAGAGAGCCTACTTGCGTTGGAACGGAGTCTTGTTGCGGCTCATCCGAGCGGGAGGCGTCTGGAGCTTTGCGAGCTGTTCGGAGTTGATCTTGCGCCCGTTCAGCTCCGTTCGGCCGGTGACTTGGGTGTCGGGAGAGACGTAGACGCGACCGTTTCGCGGGCTAATCGGCGGAGAGCTGGGACCGCCCTTGAGAGGGTCGAATGCGAGCGCCGGTTCTTTGCCGCCCGCGACGAAGCGATTCTTGCCGATCACGAAGACCTGGTCGCAGCCGCCAAAGGAGACCAGCGGCCGATCCCCACATCCGGGCGCAAACTCAAAGTCGTTGTTCTTAATGGTGACCTTTCCGTTCTTCACTTTCTCACCGCCACCCCAGCAGACGAGAGCGCCCGTCCCGTACGGGACGTCTTTGCGAGTCAGACGAGCGAGCTGTGAATCAAACCCCGCTCGATAGCGGTTGCCTTCGACGAGAATGTCGCCGGTAAGTCGACCGGCGAAGGTGAAGGCCGAGCCACCTTTGTGGTTGTCGTCTTTGAAGAGCCCGATGTCGGAGACGTCGCAGTTGCGAACCGTGATCGAGCCCTTGCCCACCGGACCGTCTTTCGCGCGAGCCGTGAACTGACAGAAGGTGCGTCCGAGGCGCTTGGCCTGAACGTTCTCGATCAAGATCGGGCCCTGCGCATTCTGAATGTAGAAGGCGTGCTCTTGCTGGATGTTCTCCACGCGAGCCTTTCTCGCCTGACCGCGAAACTCGAAGTCCTTCATGCTGTGACCCCAGAGACCCCACTTCGATTTCTTGCCCTTGTTGAGGACGTGGTTCCAGTTTCCGAGAATGTGGCAGTCGATGAATTTAAAGCTGTCGTGGGTGGCGCCACCTTTCAAGATGAAGAAGAAGATGGCGGCTCGTCCGCCCGGCTCGATCTTCAGGTTCTTGAAAGTGAAGTGCCCGGTCTTGATCTGCTGGTTGATCGAGATCGTGTCTTGGATGCCCTTGCCGGGACGAATCCAGACATCACCCGATCCGACAATGGTGATGG
Organism: Planctomycetota bacterium; assembly: GCA_029259635.1. Lineage (GTDB taxonomy): Bacteria > Planctomycetota > UBA1135 > UBA1135 > OFTM34. The sequence continues at coordinate 14,867 of JAJDEU010000055.1, forward strand.
GTTGGCCCGGGTGTCCGCCCTTCGACTTTGAGTTTCGAGGGCTGCCGTTGTTGAAGCCGAGGGTGAAGCCCGGGTACTTGCCACTCTGGAGCGTGATCGTGCAGCCGGGGGCAGCGGCGGTGATGGCATCCGAGATGGGGTTCTTCGTGATGCGCGGACGGTCGCTATCGATCTTGATCGTCGTCGGGGTGCAGATGATCAGTCGGGCGCGGCCTTTGGGCGGCGCGGGTGCCGGCTTCGAAACCGGCTCGGGAGCTGGCGCTGACTCTAGTGACGGCGCAGGCGCCGGCGCCGGTGAGCTCACTAAGGTCGCTTCCGAATGTCCGGATGTGCAGGTTACGAGCGCGAAGGCGAGGCTGAAGGATGCGCTGAGGAGAGACTTCAAGTTAAACATGACGAGAGAGATCTACGTGATCACTGGGGAAGTGTGAGGCGCGGGGAAGGACGCCTTCATTCAACTCTAAACCCCTGAGGCGCGATCTGCGTCTTTTGCGGGGAGCTTTTGCCGCCGAACGCGGCTAGCGGCTCAGGCTTGGGAGTTTATTCGCGCGAGTCGGTGCCGATCGAGAGCTTGTCCTTCCCGATCTCTCGCAGAAGCGAAGTCGCAAATGCGCCTTCCGGCAGACAGAAGCGGAGCTCGATGGTCTCGGCGTCGAGTGCTTCTGCGCTGACCTCCAAGGGGCGAACCCGAAGAGGCCGCCGCGCGCCTTCGATGCCGGCGAATCGACGCGGGTCCAAAGACTCGATCTCAATGCCGTTCGCCTGGAGTACTCGTCGCTCGAGATTTCCCGTCTGGCCCGAGGAGAGTGTTGTCGAGGGACCGATCAACGGGCTCGCGGGGGAAACTTCGAAGCGCGCTGCACGCGTGCGTTCTTCTTCGAGGTCGCGCACTTGAAAGGAACGACGGCTGCCGTGATTCCAGGCGAACTCGCCCTCGAAGAGTTGATCGATAGCGGGCATGCGCTCGGCCAGAAATTGGTTGAAGAGCTCGGACTGCCAGGCCGAGACGAAGAAGGCTTTTTCGCGTTTGGAGAGACAGCGCGTCGCGCGACTCGCCCGCCCGCGGTTCTTGTGCATGGCGAAGGACAGCTTGGCCGAGAGCTCAAAGCCGCGCGGCCACTCCCTCGACGAAGCGGAGTACTCGCCGGCGTCGAAGAGTTCGCGCGCGCGCCGAACCGCACCAAAATCGCGCTCGCCGGCTCGCCCCGCGATCAGCTCCGCCACTTCGCGATGATCACCGGCGATGAGCGCACCGCCGATTTGGCCACTGTCGCCGCGAGCGCCGAATCGCTGAGGTCCAAATGCGTTGGGCATGCCCGTGCGCTCGAGTCGCTCGAGCACCTCGCGAACCTCCTCCAGCCGCGAGGCGTCCGTGTCCTGAAGTACGATCGCGAAACGATTGCCCGCCAGGTGTCCGCGCTTGAGCTTGTTCCGGTGCCGCTTGGCCCACAGGACCTCGGCGTCTTCGAGTTCGAGCGCGAGACAGGCTTCGGGCGTGACATGCTCGACGCTCAGCGCTTGGCGCGTCACCGCGCGCGCATCTTTTAGGCCTGCGACTCCGACAGCGGAGGAGGCGATGCCGAATCGATCTGCTACGCGCCGCACGAGCGTCGCCGTCGTGATCCCGCGCTTCTCAACGAAGAAGTGGACGTGGTCGCCCTCGCCTTCGAGCTCGTAGAGCGGGAGCTCCTCGACGAAGAAGTCTTCTTCCGACTTCTTGATCACAGCCGCGAGGGCCGGAACGTCCGCAGTCAGGTACGGAAGCTCGTGCACGAGTCTCGACTGGCCGCTACGCCGGTTCGACTTCGATCAGGGCCGCGTTGTTCTTGATCTCCGCGCCGTCGCCAGCGAGGAATCGCAAGAGCTTGGCGCGCGGGGGCAGGCCACCGGTGGCCCGGTAGTGCACGTGCGTGAAGGTCTTCATGACTTCGATCAAGCCGATCACGGAGCCATCCTCGACGACATCGCCCTCGTTCGCAAAGGCGTCGTCCGCCGGTGACGGGCGGTGCCAAAAGCGACCCGCGTGGCTAGAACACAGGACGAGGTTCGAGCTCTCGGCTTCGCTCGCGAGTTCCGTTTCGAAGCTCTGGCCTTCGCTAATCGGCTCGAGTTCGTAGATCCGCGTGCCGAAGCCGACCGGTTGGTAGACGCGCTCGAAGCGCTCACTCGCGATCCTGCCGGAGCAGCCCGCCGGAACGACGACGGTGCGCGCGACGCCGAGCGTCGTCAGCGAACCCGCGCTCTGGCCGGGAACCAGGAGCTGTCCCGGTTCGAGCGCGCAGGTAAAGATTCCGACCGTCGGTGCGAGCAAGAAGTTCTTCCCCTCTTCACTCTGAATCAACAACTCGATGGGCTCGTTCATTCGATCAACCTCGCGGAGCCGAGAGAGCGGCGATGTCGTGCAGGGACCAGATGCGCGGGTTCTTGATGCGGCGATAGCCGGTCGACTGATAGGCCATCTCGGCCAGAGCGACGAGCCACGGACGCAGGTCGGAGAGCGCAACAATCTCGTCGGTGTCCATTTGCGCGGCGGCCTTGAAGGGATCCATGTCGCCTTCGATGCGAGCCTCGGTGGCCTTCATCCCCGCTTCGATCTCCGCGCGCTCTTCCGGATCGTCGGTCGCGATCTCGAAGTCGTCGTCGAGCTTTGTGTTGAAGGCGGCGATCGCGAGGGTGCGTCCCTCCATGACCGACTGGCGCGTAATCGTCGTCGAGAGCTGAACGACCGGCTCGTAGGGCAGCCCGGCCATGGCGTAATAACCCGCGCCGGAAGCTTTGCGCAGCAGCACGGTGAACATCGGAACGTCGTTCGTGCTGTTGGTGTAGATCAGATTCGAGCCGTAGCCGAGCAGGCCCATGCGTTCGGCTTCCACACCGATGTCGAAGCCCGAAATATCCTGCAGCCAGATGATCGGAATGCCGTCGGAGTTGCAGGCGCGACTGAAAGCCGAGACCTTCGCGATGCCTTCCTTGTAGAGGATGCCGGCCGGCTTCAGCTCGTCGTGATGCTCGGGATCGTTGACGAGCCCTTGGCGGTTGGCGACGAAGCCGACGTAGAGCCCGCCGACGCGCGCGACGCCGGTCACCATCTCGCGGCCGCGATCGGGCAAGACCTCCCAGAAGTGACTGTGGTCGACGAGCCGCGCGAGAATCTCCATGACGTCGTAGGTCATGCGGTGGTCGGCCGGCAACAGGCCGCCGATCTCGCGGTGCGGGAAGTGCGGGTCGCCGGCGTCCGCGCCCGTGCGGTAGTAGTCGGCGCCGCTGCTGGGCAGCTTGGCGATCTCGGCGCGAATCTGAATGAGAGCGGTCTGGTCGTCGGGCACGCGAACATCGGCACAAGCCGAGAGGTGCACGTGAACTTCCGGGCCGCCGATGTCGAGGCTCGACAGGTGCATGCTCTTCGCGCCTTTGATCAGCGCCGCGCCCGCGATGACCATGTAGGCCTGCTCGGTCATGAACACGCGATCGGAGATGATCGGCATGTAGCCGCCACCGGCGATGCAGTCGCCAAAGACGCCGGCGATCTGGGGGACACCGTTAGCGGAGAGCTCGCTGTTCTTCTTGAAGATGTGGCCGGCGCCGGTGCGGCCGGGGAAGGACTGCGATTGTTCGGGCAGGTACAGGCCCGAGCAGTCCACCAGGTAGACGACCGGCAGGCGCAGGCGCAGCGCCATCTCCTGCGCGCGCTCGATCTTTTCCGGTGAGCGCGGCCACCAGGAGCCGGACGCGACCGTGTTGTCGTTTGCGATCACCACGCACCAGCGACCTTCGACCTTCGCGAAGGTCGTGACGACACCGGCGCCGGGGCTGGCCAGCTTGCCGAAGGCGCGACCCCAGTTCACAAAGGTGCCGACCTCGAACAGGGACGAGTCTTCGTCGACGAGGAGCTCGAGTCGCTCGCGCGTCGTCAGCTTGCCCTTCTGGTGAACGCGGCCGACGTACTTTTCGCCCCAGCCCGCTTCGACGGTGTGGCGCCGCTCGGCGAGAACTTCTTCGCGCTCGGCCAGCTCGGCGCGGTTCTTGTCGAGGGTGGCGGTGTCGAGCACGCTGTCGCTCGGCTGACCGATCGGTGAGAGGGGGACGTGAGCCATGTCGTCAGGAGGCGGATTCGGGCGCCGGGGAATCGGGGTTCCAGCCCGGGATGCTCGACGTGTCGTAGTCGTTCGCGAGGAACTCGCGCGAGAGCAGCACGGCGAGGTGGAGCGGAATCGTGCTCTTGACGCCGTCGAGGCGCGAGGCCTGCAGCGAGTTGATGGCTGTCTCGACCGCGCGCTCGCGCGTCTCGGCGTGACAGATCACCTTGGCGATCAGCGAGTCGTAGTAAGGCGGAATCGTGTCGCCGACGCGCAGGTGGGAGTCGATGCGAATATTGCCGGGTCCTTCGCCGCGGGCGAGCTCGAAGATCTCGAGCGTGCCGGGCGACGGTTGAAAGTTCTTGGAGGGATCTTCGGCGTTGATGCGACACTCGATCGCGTGGCCCTTGAGCTCGATGTCGGCTTGAGTAAACGACAGCGTCTGGTTCGCCGCGATCTTGAGCTGTTCGCAGACGATGTCGACGCCGGTGACGAGCTCGCTCACGGGATGCTCAACCTGTAGGCGAGTGTTCATCTCCATGAAGAACAGCTCGCCCTCGGCGCTGCGCAAAAACTCGATCGTGCCCGCGCCGACGTAACCGAGCTTGAGCGCGGCCGCCACGGCTTGTGCGCCGAGCTCTTCGCGTTCGTCCGTCGAGAGCACCGGCGACGGCGACTCTTCGATCAGCTTTTGGTGATTGCGCTGCACGCTGCAGTCGCGCTCATACAGGTGGATGCCATTTCCAAATCCGTCGCACAGGATCTGAACTTCGATGTGACGGCCGCCGGAGAGAAACTTTTCCAGGTAGAGGCGACCGGTGCCAAAAGCGGACAGCGCTTCGGCCATCGCCGTCGGAAAGGCCTCGCGCAGTTCGGCTTCGTTTTCGCAGCGACGCATACCGCGCCCGCCGCCACCGGCGTCGGCCTTCAGGATGATCGGATACTCGATCTCGGACGCGACACGGACGGCCTCATCGACGTCATCGAGTGTGCCCACCGATCCGGGGATCACGGGCAGGCCGACTCCGCGCACGGCTTCCTTCGCCGGGGACTTCAACCCCATGCGCGAGATCACGGCCGGTGAAGGGCCGACGAAAGTGACTCCGTGTTGCAAGCACAGCGCGGCAAAGCGCGGATCTTCGGCGAGGAAGCCCCAGCCCGGATGGAGCGCGGTGCAGCCGGTCTGAAGCGCCGCTTGGAGCACGCGATCCGATCGCAGGTAGCTCTCGCCGGCCGGTCCTTCACCGACGCACACGACCTCTTCCATTTCCTCGAGCCAGGGCGCTCCCAGGTCGGCGGTTGAAGCGACGCAGACGGGCTCGACTCCCAGGTCGCGGCAGGCGCGAGCGATGCGAGTCGCGACTTCTCCGCGGTTGGCGATCAGTAGACGGTGAAACAAGGAGGGAGCTGCGGTGGGGGAAAGGTCGTCGGACTCGGAGGCCCAAATCGCGCAACAGAATAGCAGCGAGGTGCTCGGTTGGCACTCGATCGTTCGGGTCCGCGCACAAATGGGTCTACGGGATCCCGGCAGCCCCGCACCCGCGTTCCTCCGCCCTGCGGCTCACTAGCGTGGGAGGTGCTTACTCGATCTCGGGCTACCCGCTGTGGGATGCCAGCACGCTCTGGGCGATCGCCTCGCTGAGTCGGCTTAAATTCTCGCTCATCGCCTCGGCGACGCCCGCGGGTCCGTCGCTCTCGCCGGTAGCCGAGCTCTGGAAGGACTCGGAGGCGAGCCACGCTCCACTCGGTCCCGCGAGGTGAAAGCGAGCGCGCAGCTCACAGGGGCCGCCGACCTTGGAGTCGAACTCGAGGATCTCGATCAGGAGCAGGTAGTCGAGTGGCGGTAAGAGGCGCGCGGGCTGGCGAAAGATGCTGGACGGTCCGAGAGAGCCTTCCAAGTTTAGTTCGAGAACGCGCGTGATGTTGTCTTCGAGCGGACTGGCCCACCGTGTGAACTCCGAGATGTGGCGTTGGTGAGCGGCGACGTTGAAGACCATCTGCGCGCGATTCACTTCGGCCGGAAGCTCGATCGGTTGGAGACCGACCCGGCAGAGCGGAGCCGTGAGCTGATCCGCGGCGTCGAGCCTCGGAGTGAGAACGAAAAACTCACTGGCCGGCGTGCTTCCGCATCCCGCGAGCGTCGCGATCGCAAGGAAGAGAAGCGGAGCCGGTGAACACGAAAACCGAGAGTGGCGGGAGGCGGACATTAGAAGTCTCCGGAATCGCTCTTGCCCTTGAGCAGAGCTTCGGGGTGTCGTTCGAGGTAGTCGGCGAGCGCAGAGATCGAGCGCATGCCGGACGCGATTTCGCGCAAGGCTGTCGAGAGTTCCATTTCGAGAACGGGCAGGCTCGCCGACAAGGTGCCGACGCCCTCCTCGCCACTGTGGGCCATCCCGTAGGCGGCATCGATCGTCGCCTGGAGAGAGCTCAGGATTTCGGGCGTCTCGGCGCGCACTTCCTTGGCGAAGACGCCGAGGTCGGAAACGAGGGTGCGCAAGTCGGCCAGGGTTCCGATTAGAGGGCCGCTGTCGGAGTCGAGCTTGCCGAGCAAATCATTGAGCGAGTTCGAAGCGGCGTGTAGCGACGCGAAAGTCTCGGTGGTCTTCGGCGTCTCGACCAGTTTCGCGATACCCGCGACGGAGGTCTGCAAGTCCGACACGATGGTCGGCAGCTGATCGAGCATGTCCCCAATCGCCTGGCCCTTCGAGGGGATCGTGGGAATCTCAAGGAGCTCCGAGTCACCGTGGGCGAGCTTGACCTTGGTATCCGCATGGAAGCCCAGAACGATGTCACGTGCTCCTGTCAAGAGGCTCGCCGATCCGAGCTGCGCGCGCAGACCGCGCTCGATGGCGAACTGCATGCGCTCAGCTTTCGTTTCGCCCATTGTCTCCGTGTCGAGGTCGAGTCGATTCCGAAAGGTCTCCAGAACGACGCGAATGCGAAACTTCGCGGCCTCCGGTTCCAATTCGATTCCGATCTCGATCACTCTGCCGATTTCGATCCCGAGGAATCTCACCGGAGAGCCGACCGTCAGCCCTTCGACAGGCTCGTCGAAGTAGACCACGTCGCGCTCTGGTTCGGTCGTGTAGTCACCGGCCTCATCCTCGGTCGGCGTGAGCCAAAAGGTATCTCCATCGACCGAGGGTTCGCCGTCCGCTTCGCCTACGGCGCTGTCGAAAGCGATGCCTCCAACCAGCAGGGCTTGCAGGGATTCGGTGTGCATCTGAAAGCCGTCGGCAGAGAGCGTCGCGTTGAAGCCCGCGGAATTCCAAAAACGCGTGTTCTTGCGAACCAGGTCGGCGTACTGCGGCTCGATGTACACGTCGAACTCGATCATCTTCTCGTCGCGCAGATAGGTGTAGCCTTCGACGTCGCCCATCTCAATTTGGAGGTGGGTGACAACGGTGCCGACATCGATGGATCCGAGCGAGCGCGAGCGCAGCTTGATTCTCAATCCCTCGGCGTCCGCCGATCGACGCGGCGGCGTCTCGAGTCCAATAAAGAACTCCGTTCGACTGCCGGTCTTCGCGAAGTCCACGCCGACGTAAGCCCCGGAGAGAATCGTATCGAGGCCCGATATCCCGGAGGCACCGATGCGCGGCTTCACGACCCAAAACTGCGTGTTCTCCCGCAGATAGCTCTCGGAACCGGGGATGAGCTCGGCGGTGACAAGCACTCTCTGCAGACCGCTCGCCAGACGAATCCCCAGCACACGCCCGACCTCGAGGTCTTTGTATTTGAGCAGAGTCTTGCCGGCTTCGAGGCCGTCCGCCGTCTCAAAGCTGATCTCGACGATGGGCCCTTCGTCCTGAACGGCGCGAAACCAGAGCCAGCCGCCGACGATCGCGGCGATCATCGGTATGGCCCAAATGGTCGGAATGCCTCGCCGCTTGCGGACGATGGCCTCCGGATGCGATTCGGTCGGATCGGGTTGGCTCATGATTCTTCTTCGACGGCGTCCCACATCAGGCGAGGGTCGAAGGATTCGGCGGCAAATAGAGTGAGGACGACCACGGCGCAGAAGGCGATTGCCCCGGGACCAGCGTCGACCGTTGCGATGGCTTGGAGTTGCACGAGGGCAACCAGGATGGAGATTACGAAGACGTCGAGGATCGACCAACGACCAATGAACTCAATTGCTCGGTAGATCGTCGTTCGGTCGCGGAGATTCCAGCGCGACCGAAACTTCACCGAGAGCAAGAGCCAGGTCAGAATGAGGAGTTTGAGGGACGGCACGGCGATGCTGGCGATGAAGATCACCAAGGCGATCGGCGCGTCCCCGTCATGAATGAGCCCGATCACGCCGCTCATAATGGTGTCGGGCCGACCTCGGTCCAGGTAGATGATGGTGGAGACCGGCAGCAGGTTCGCGGGGATGTACATGAAGTACGCCGCGATGAGATAGGCCCAGGTGCGGGTGAGGGAGTCGCGCTTTCGCAGGTGGAGGGAGGAGTTGCAGCGCGGGCAGTGGGCGACCATCTTGGGCGCAAGCTGCGGAAACTTGGACGCCAGTCCACAGTCGTGACAGCGAGCGAGCCCCTTCGAGATCGCGACGGTCATTCCGCTTCGTCCCCGTCGTAGTAGGCCCATGCGACACGGGGCTCGAAGGCGACGAGTGCCTGGGACGAGGTGAAAATGAGGCCGATGAAGGCGAAGAGCGAGGGACCGAAGGAGATGTCGGCGATCTGGGAGAGCTTGATCGTCGAGACGCCAACCGCGAGTAGAAAGATCTCCATCATGCTCCAGGTCTTGAGCCGCGCGATGAGCTTGATGACGAGCGGCATCCACGCGAAGCGGTAGCCCCGGAGCATGGCGCCGCTGATCGCCGTGAGGCTGAAGATCAAGGCGATGGGAGCGAGGACGCTTGAGAAGAAGACGATCAGCGCCAGCTCCCAGTAACCATCCGTGTAGAGCTGTCCGACGCCGGTCCAGAGGCGAGCGACTTGAACGCGTCCGGCGATCTCGAACTCCATGAAGGAGAAGGAGTTGGCGAGGGCGAGCAAGAGCAGGCTGGCGATGGAGAGCGCAAAAGTACTCTCGGCGACGTTGCGCTTGCCCCGCGCGAGAACTCTGCTGCAGCGCGAGCAGAAGGCGAGTTCGCCCGACGCGAGTTTCGGTGGAGCGTGGAGCTGGTCGCAGTCGCGGCAAATGAGTGCCGGTGCGCTGTTTGCTGGGCCAGTAGTCGAGATGTCGGGATCCTACCACCTGGACGGAAAGCGACGAAACCACAAGTGCGCGCGCACGGCTCGCCGTTTGGGAATGGACGGAGAGCGCTCGGTCGCATTCGGGCGGGAATCCGGGAGCCGAGGCTTAGCGCGGATTTCGGCTTGGGTTAGCCTGTGCCATGCTTGCCCTCTGCCTTCTCGTCGCTGGCGCTCTTACCGGCGGGATCGACCCGCTCGATTCCGACGTCGATTCCTTGGATCGCGCGCTGGGTGCACTCACCAGCGATGACGCGTCCGATCGCGTTCGGGGTGAGCGTTGGCTCGCGGCGCACCTCACGACGACCGACTTTGCCCGGCTCGCGGAGGCGGCTCTCGGCGGCGAGCGCGAGGTGGAGACGCGCTTGGTGAGGGCGCTCGGGTCCGATGACCGACACCTGGCCCTCTCCGTGCTGATGGCGAGTGACAAGAATCCAAAGCTGGTGGCGCTGGGCGAAGAAGCGATTCGCGAGATTGCCGGGCGCTGGCACACGGGGTTGGGCGAGCCGCTCGCCGTAGATGGACCGAATCGGTCGGAGCTTCGCGACGCGCAGGTGCGCATGCGCGAGATCTATCCCGCGGAGCGCTATCGGCTCAATCTCGAGGGCAAGCTTGGCGAAGTCGTCGAGCGGTTCGCGCGCTTGGCCGACCTCCCTCTGTTTCTGTGTGTCGATCCGTACACGGAGAACTCTCCGACGAGAAAGGCGGGTCGAAGCCGAGTGCTCGAGGGGACGTGGGACGAGCTCTTGCTCAAGCTCGCGGTCGAATACGGCGTCAATCTCGAGGGGGCGTTGACGACGAATGATAAAGAGGAGGTGCTGCCGCTCTTCGTCTGCTTCCGGCCGCGCAACAGTGGTGCGGGCATTCCCACGGCCAGCGTCTTAGCGGATTGGTGCCGGCTCTCGCTGGAGGATGGTCCCCTCGCGATTCGAGCTGCGCGCGCACTCGCCGGATGCGGCTGGCCCGCGGCGCTCTTGTGGATGAATCAGCGCTACGGCGAGAGCGAGGACCCAGTCGCTCTGGAGGGATTACTCCTCGCGGCTGGAACCGGGCGCGTGGCGCTCACTCTTCAGCGAAGTTCCACGGTGGCGCGGCTACTCGAAGAAGCGGATGGAGCGCAGTCGAATGCTGTCGCCGAGAGAACGATGCACGCCTTGTCCGGCATGCTCCCGGTCAGCATAACGGGCGAACGGCTCGACGAGCTTGTCGCTACGGATTTGGCCGACCTGCAAGGCAGAGCGCTACGACTGCGACTGGGTGTTTTCGAGGGGATGACGAGTACGAGTGCGAGCGTCCGGGCGAGCTTGCGCGCGGTCCTGGCGAAACCGGCGAAGAGCATGAAGCCTTCGATGCGGCTTCAAGCTCTGCGCGCTTGGACGGCGGTCGGGGATGGACGTGAAATTCAACTCGAGGGCATCGGTCGATTGTTTGGGGCCGTCGAGAACGCGGACGACGGTGAAGAGCTGGTCTACTTGCTGTCGTCGGCGGGCGTCGCTCCGGATGGCTTGTGGGAGAAAGCGGCCAATACTCAGAGCTACTCAGTCGCTGCGCGTGCCGCTGCGCTCGAGTGGAACCTCGCCTTTGGTCGGAGCGAATCCGCCGCCGATTACTTGGAGGGCATCTGCCGGTGGAAGAGCGGTTGGCCGTCGAACACGGAGAGCTTTCTGCGCACGGAGCGGGTTGCCGAGGTCTTGCGCCAGCGCGTTCAGCGCGGTGACGGAACTCGAATCGGGCATTGGTTGGAGAGTCTGTCCAGTGCGGACGCGAGCGGGGGAGGTCCCGGGCCGGCCGCGCGCCGCGCATTGCACCGCATCGCCATTCTCAGCGGGGCGCCGACTCCCGATCCCCTGGCTCGCAGTCTCAGCTGTCTCTCGCGCGCCCTGCCGAACGCGAAGGACGGAACGGAGTTCTCTGCGGGAGATGAGGTGCTGCTCGGAGTCCTCGCCGCGAGTCCGATGCCGGTGGTGAGCGGACCTGCTCGCAAGTTCCTCTTTCAAATCTTCGCGGAGTCGCTCTCGAACGGCGACCCGCAGTCCAAGCCCTTCCGGTCAGCAGAGCGAGCGCTCCGCGGCATCGAGCGCTGCGCCATCGAGCTCTTGGCTCGAGGCGAGGACCTGCAGGTGGAGCTGCTCGTCCGAGATGTTCGCAGCCTGATTCGGCTCGTCGAAGATCATCCGCTGCGAGCGCTGACCGAATCGAGCGCGTGGCCTCCGGGACCCAGCTCGAAGGCGATCGAACTTCTTCGGTTGGAGCGCCTGCTCTCGACTCAGTAGGGACCGTAGGCGGCCTTCTTTGAGGCCGTTGCTCCGGTCAGGCACAGGCCGAGAATGTTGCCGCCCAGGGTTTCGAGAATGCGCTGTGCTTGCTCGACCATGTGGCGGGGAGTCTCGCCGAGGCGAACGACGAGAATGATGCCGTCGGAAATCGCGCCGAGCATGCTCGGGTCGTTGAGCGTTAGCGCGGGCGGAGTGTCGAGCAGGACGTAGTCGTACTCGCGCTTGAGTGTGAGCAAGATGCTCTTGATTCGATCGAGGTTCATGATCTCGGTCGGATTCAGCGGGCGCTCTCCCGCGGCGATGATGTCGAGATTTTTAATCGACGTTCGACGCACCGCAGCTTTGAGAGGAATCTCTCCTCGAAGGAGCTCCGTGATTCCCTGGCGGCGGGGGAGCTCAAGATAGTGTTCGACTGAGGGATCGCGAACGTCGGCATCGAGGACGATCACCCGAGTGCGCGGCGACTCGACGAGGCTGAGCGCGAGGTTGAGAGTCGCCACCGATTTGCCCTCGCCACGCGTCGCGCTCGTCATGAGGATCGTTCGTGAGGCACGATCGGGGTTGAGCGTCAGGATCGAGTTGCGCAGGCGGCGGTACTGCTCGGCGATGATGCTCTGAGGATCGTGCAGGACGGCCAGCTCCTCGCGCGTCGCGGGAATGGCCGTGGCCTCGTCCGGAGGAGCCGCGACCAGAGGAGCGGGGGGCTGGGGTTTGCGGAATATGGCCATGGGGTCGGTTCGGTCGAGCGGAGGCCTGACCGAGCAGGCTCTCTCGGTGCTTTCGGCCTTGTGGGAGGTTGACCGTAGAGGAAATCGAGGTCGCTCTCCGGTTGCAGGGTCAAACTACGGTTGTGGGGAGCTGGGTTGGAGTGTCGGCCCGGAAATGTTGGGAGCGGGGCGACTTCGGGTGGGTCCACCCAGACCCCAATCCACCGTTCGCGGGACCCCAGGCTGGGTCTGCCCGGGCGAGGAGCGTCTGGCTCTAATTCAAGAAGGGAAACAGCCAGCCGGGTGACGGCTTCGGCGAACTCGGTGCTCGAGCCGCGGGCCGCCTGCGAACGGCGGGCTCCAACTGGACCGCAGCCGTTTTTTGGGGAGCCGGGCGGGATCGATCGGAGAGTCGATGGCTGGTACGCAAGAGCTTCGGCAGGTTGCGGTCCAGCCACTTCACCGCCCTCGAATACTCGGGATAGTTTTGCTCCCACCGCTTGAAGACTTGTCCGTGGTGAACCGCGCGGCCGGTCGAGCCACGCTCTGACGGCAGAGCGGCATGCAGGAGCTCGTGAAAGAGCACGTACCGAAGGAACCACTCGGGAACCCAGTTCTGATCGAGGACCGGGTGGACTCGAATTAAGTCGTCGGCGGCGATGTAGCAGCCGAGTTGAAGCGAACGGCGTGCGCGCGTTCGAGTTCTGCGCCCCCAAGTCACGGCGGGGAGCGAGTCCAGTTCGGGAAGGTGAGTCGGGTGACCTTTGAGCTCCAGCGCAATGGGGGTGAGGTCGTGGTGATCGCCGAGCGGGCAAATCGAGATGCGGCGGTTCGCTGCGGGCGGCAGCTGTTCGACCGCGGTCTCGATCCAAGCGTCGAGCAGAGCTGCGGACTTGCGCGCGCGGCGTCCGACTCGAAGCCAGTGCGCGACGGCGGCTCGAACTTCCTCGGGAGCCTCCGAGAAGAACGAGCTCAAGCGGACGTTGAGAACCGATGCGCCGCCGATGAGGCTGGGCTTGTGGGATGCCTCTAAGACGCGTTGTCGCGCACGACCGAAGCGCACGTGAACCGTGCTGTCCAGTTCCCTCGAGAGGAACGCGCTCCACTCCCCCTCATTGAACACGCTCGCATTCTAAGGGAGGCCCTGGCTCAAAGAGAAGGCCTGTTTATTGGCTACGCCCGCCGAGATTCAAATCCTGCGTGAACTCCTGTCCACGCCCGATTCGGAAGTTCACTTCCGAATTCTTGATATCGACGATGGGACCAAAGATGTCGCCGCCCTTACTGGGACGGGAACCGCAGAGGTTATAGGAACCCTCGGGGACATTACGGAGGATGAAACGTCCTTCCGAATTCGATCGAGCTTCCATATGCATGTCAAAGTCGTCCGCGGTGGAGCGCAGTTGAACGGTTGCACCCGAGAGCGGATCGCCCGCTTCGTCGTAGACGATTCCTCGAATCGTGCTGCCGGGTAGGAGCTGAATCTTTCCGGCATCTGTCGGGACTCCTTCGGAGACTCGGAGATTGTTCAGCGTGGCGAGCGGGAATTGGGGGTGCTGAACCTGAATCTGATAAATCTCGGGTGCGAGCATGGAGAGCTCGAACCGACCATCTTTTCCCGAGCGCGTATTTTGCGGCGTTGTTCTCCGCGGCATCCCGTCTCCGAACATGCGCATCAGAGGGTTGTCCTGAAAGTTGTTGTCCTGGGTGGTGATGACGGCGCCGGACAGCGGCTCTCCAGTTGTCGCGTTCACAACGATTCCGACAATCGTCCCGCCCGAGCTCATTTGAATGAGGACGTCGGTGGTCGTGAGACCTTGGGTGACTTCGAAATCTTCGGAGTAGGTGTCCGCGTACCCGGCCGCGGCGACCTTGATGCTAAAGCGTCCTTCATTAACCCCCGTCAAGGTGAAGGTGCCGTCCTCGGAATCGAACTTCTTCTCTTTGACTTTGCGACCATAAGCGGCGCTATTCGCGATGTACTGGTGCAGGCTGAGCGTGAAACTGACTACGGGCTCTCCGGAGAGTCCGACGACACGCCCCATGACGGTGCCTTGTTCGGCCAGCTCAATCTGAATGTCGCTTTTCGGAGCTTCGACTCGATTGAGTCGCTCCGTCTTTAGGCCTTCGGCATTCGCGATCAACGCGTAGCTACCCGAAACCAAATTGGGGATCTCGAATCGGCCGGCGGCGTTGGTGATTCCCTCACTGCTTAGAGTCTGGGGCTGTTGGTAGCCAATGACGCGAATCACGGCGCCCTCAACAGGGGAACGGTCCGGGCCGAGCACGATGCCGGCCAAGGTTTCGCCGGGCGACAAGCGAAAGTCGACCGTGTTCGTACCGTTCGCTCCATCAACGAGCAGATTGCGCTCCGTCTGTGTGCCGAAAGTGTCGGCACTTGCGGAGAGATGCCAGGACTCGTCCGGTGTGAGATTCAGGAAACGGTAGTAGCCCTGGGCATTGGTCTCGACGGTGAACTCCGTATCGGCCTCGTGATCTTTTCTGGGATTCATGAGTGCCGGCGTAATGGACGAGCTGAGCACGATGGTGGCTTTCTCGATCGGACCACCTTCGATGCTGTGCACGTAGCCGTGCAGCATGATCCCTTCCCGAAGAGTGATGTCCCAATGGGTCTCCCCGACAAACGCGACTGGTACCATATTGTCGCGGTACTGGCTGAACTCTTCGTGCTTGGTGACGAGCGAGTAGTCGCCCGGTTTCAGATTCTTGAAGGCGTAGCGCCCGTCAGCGTCGGTCTTGGTGGAGCGCTTCCGCTTGGTGCGGTCGGCGAGTGCTCCCATCGCCCGACGAAGTTCGAGCATCCCCGATTGGATTCCTCCTTCAGTCAGGAGTAACGACGCGCCTTCAATCGGAAGCCCGTCCGGATCGAGAACGCGACCGCTGAGCGAGTTGTCGAAATTCTCCGTCGACTGGGCAACAGCTACGCGCTCGTTGTCTTGACTGATCGCGCGTCGGTCGCTCTCCACTTTCGGCCGATCGATGGTCTTGGGCTGGGTCAGATCCTCTGCGACGGGTGCGTCGGGCCGGGAGGTCTGGACGGTGGGTGCCGTCTCGGCGAGTACCGGCTCGGGATCCGTGTTTCCATCCAGCGCGAAGATCGAGAAGAGAAGAACGGCGACGGCGATGATCACCAAGCTGATGACGAGAAGAGGACGCATGACGAGGGTTGGGTTTTGGGGGCAGCGGGTGCTTCCCGGCTCATGGGCCAAGAGTCACGAAGCCGAGAGACACGAAGTCGACGATTTGTACGTGCTGGAGGCGAGGATGGAGAAGCGCATTCTCCGTAGACGCAATGTATCCATCGGACGCCGCTAGTCCCGCGCTTCTTCCCTCTAGATCGAGAATGCGTAGCCGATAGCTGAGCCCGATTTGAGCTCTATAGGCCGTTTTGTGGCGGCGAGGCCGGGAACCTCCTCGCGTAGGGGCGCCGAGCGGATGAGCGCTCGTGGACCCAGCCATCGCCGACGATGGACTAGCGGCTGCCCGCGTGGAGAGCCGGGCCGGGCCAGATCGCCTCACAGTAGGAGCGGTAGGCGAGAAAGTAGCCGAGCAGGAGCAGCGGGAAGTCGAGTCGTTTGTAGACCTCAAGCTTGGAATTTCTCCCCATCCACGGGGCGGTGATCCGAGCGGCTTCTCCCGTTCGTGGGGCAAAGAGCCCCCAGCTCTTCTTCCAACCGCGGAGCGGAACAAGGTGGAACGGCTTGCCTCCGGTGTGCAACTGGAGGGTGCGCGGGAAAAAGCCGTCGCGTTCCGAAGAGCCAATCCACTCCCGGCCGCTCGACCACATGGAAAACTGTGCGCGCCTCAAGCCGGGATCGCGGCTGATCGTGAGGACAGCGCCTTTCTCCGGTGTGTAGACCCCCGAAATGATGAGCCCCCAGGCGTTGCGACGCATCTCGAGTAAGCCGACGCGGCCCTGCTCGTCATGGATCTCGTGACGCGAGCTCCACAGCCCGCTCACGCGGGTGGTGTAGATGTTCTTAGGGGTCGGAAGATCAGTCATGTCGAGGGGGCCCTGCGCGAAGGGACCGAGCCAGCGGGCGGGGCGAAGGAGACTTGAATGCGGTGAGGGGCTTCTAGTGCCGCGAAAGCCTATCCGCGGTGAGAGGGGAGGGAGCGACTTTATTAGGGGAACTTGGGTCGGACCCCGCCTCCGTCAGCCTGCGGATCCCGGGTCGTTCCGAATGCCTAATCGAGCAGGGGAGAGAGGCTCCTGAGCTGGCCGATCGCTTTGAGGGCGAGCTCGGCCGCCCGGTCGAGCCCGGCGGGTGTGGTCAGCCGAGAGAGCGAGAAGCGCAGCGTGCCGAGCGCGAGGTCTTCCTCGACGCCCATCGCCGCCAAGACGTGGCTGACGCCGCGGGTGCTCGAGCTGCAGGCGGAGCCGGTGGAGGCGGCGACGCCGTACTCCGCGAGGAGGGCAACCGCCGAATCGCCGGAGATACCCGGAAAGCCGAGGCTGGTGGTCGAGGCGACGCGCGGCGCTCCGCTGCCGTGAATCTCGGTATCGGGGAGCGCTTGAAGGAAGCGCTTCTCAAGCCCGTCTCTAAGCTCGCCCAGCGCACCGGTCGCCGCTTCGTCTTGAACGAAGGCCAGCGCGAGTTCCGCCGCCCGACCGGCTCCGACAATCGCCGGAACGTTTTCCGTTCCCGCGCGTCGGTCGAGCTCCTGCGGTCCACCCCGAAAGAGAGCGGTGAAGGGATAGTCGCTCCTGACCCACAACATTCCAGAGCCCTTTGGGCCGTGAAATTTGTGCGCACTGATCGAGACCATGTCGACGGGGAACTCGGCCACCTTCATCAAGAGCTTGCCGGCTGCTTGCATGGCATCGAGGTGAAAGCTCGCGCCCCGATCCCGACAGGCTGCGCCGATCGTTCGAAGGCTCTCTTCGGGAGTGATCACTCCCGTCTCATTGTTCACCCACTGCAGAGTGACGAGAGCGCAATCTTCATCGATCAGAGCGAGCGCTTGATCGACGTTCAACCGACCGTCACGATCGACCTCGACTTGGACAACTTCGTAGCCCGCTTCGGCTTGAAGGAATTCGAGCGGCTCGAGAACCGCCGGGTGCTCCACCGCGCTGGTGACGATGCGCTTGCGCTTCGGCGTGTGCGCGCGAGAGGCGTGAATCGCAGAATGGATGGACTCGGTTCCACCGGAGGTAAACAGAACCTCTCGGGGCGAGCGCGCTCCAAAAAGCCGAGCGACGGAGCTCCGTGCGGAGGCCAGTGCGTCCGCAGCTTCGGTGCCCAAGCCGTGCTGGCTCGACGGGTTTCCGCAGCTCGACTGCAGAAACGGAAGCATGGCTTCGAGAACTTCGGCAGCGACAAAAGTGGTCGCGTTGTTATCGAGGTAGAGAGTGGATGCGTCCACGATCACGACGGGCTAGTAGAGAGCGCTCAAATCGTTGGGGAGCGCGCGGCCTGTCTTCACACAGGGCTCGCAGTAGTTGTTCTCGGGACGGGGGCTGTGATCGCAGCCCTGGCACTCAAGCAACTTGGAGAGAGCTTCGGAGACGTGCTCGCGCTCTTCCGTCAAGTGAGCCATGTGCTCATCGATCAGCCGCTGTCTCTCAATCAGGGCATTGCGCACGCGCCCGAGCATCAACTTAGCTTCCTCGGGACTGCGTCGCGTATCCATCAGCTTGCCGATGCTCGCGAGCTCGAGCCCGAGGGCTTGCAAGTCGCGAATCATGCGCAGGCGATTGAGGTCGGATCGACGGTAGTAGCGAAAGCCCCCGTCGCTGCGCGCGGTGGGCGACATCAAGCCCAGCTGCTCGTAGTAGCGCAGGGTTCGGAGATTGGTTTCGCCGAGGCGGGCGAAGTCACCAATTCTCAAGCAGTCGTTCGGGATTCCCATGGTCGTGGTTGGAGAGGGGCGGAGCGCCAGCGGGGCGATCCTGGTTTTGAACTATACAGCTCTGGTGAGGTTCCGGGATGGAGGTGGCATTGTAGGGGCCTTGAGGGCGGGGTTCGCCATGTTCGATGGTCACTTTCGACCGTGGACCGCGGCCGAGCCGGAGCTCACAGCTTGGCACAAGGGAACTGACTGGCTTCCGTGTGGAATCCAAATCTCCAAGTCTGTGCGAACACTGGGCTTGAAGAGCGTTTGGGCTCGGCGAGGCCCCCGGAACCGGAAATCGAACCTATCACAGGCGTGAGCCGGAACTTACGCAGGGCTTTCCACACGGAAACCAGTCAGTTCCAAAGCTCCACCATTGCGGACTGCTAGGATCGAACCTCGCAGAGAGTACGGGGTGAATCCGCGCCTCTTTTCGGCTAGAAAAGCCTCCGCACAAATCCGAAGCAGGGGGCCGCGCGGAGGTGACACCCGCTCGCACGAAGGCTCGCTCACGAAGGCCTCTGCCCACTTCACCTGCGATTGGTCCGCTCCAAAACTCCCTCACTCCAAACCCTACGATGTTTTTCTACGGCATTGATCCTTATTTCCTCATCGCCAGCCTTATCGGCATCGTCATCTCCATGGCGGCGAGCGCTCGCGTCAAGCTGGCCTTTAACAAGTACGCCAAGGTGGGCGTTCGAAGTGGCATGACCGGAGCCGAGGCCGCGATGGCGGTTGCTCGTGCAGGCGGAGCCCACGACGTAACGGTAGAACGCCACCAAGGCTTCTTGAGCGACCACTACGATCCGCGCACCAAGACTCTGCGACTCTCGCCGGACGTTCACGACGGACGCTCGATCTCCTCGATCGCCGTAGCGGCTCATGAAGCGGGTCACTCGATCCAGGACGTCGAGGAGTACGCTCCCCTCGGGTTTCGATCCTTCCTCGTGCCGGTCGCCAATCTGGGCAGCCGGGTTTGGTGGATACCGATCTTGCTCGGCAGTATCTTCGCTGGAAGCTCGCGCGGCGATGGGGACTTCAGCAACACGTGGATGAACATCGGAGTCTTGATGTTCTCCGCGGTGGTCTTGTTTCAACTCGTCACGCTACCGGTCGAGTTCAATGCGACCAGCCGCGCGAAAGCTGTTCTGGCCCAGACCGGGATCGTCTCGACACAAGAGGAAGCGATCGGGGTGAATAAAGTTCTGGATGCGGCCGCGATGACCTACGTCGCCGCTGCGCTGGCTTCTATTCTGCAGCTGGTGGCCCTCTTGCTTCGAGCCCGCGACAACTGAGGTTTTCCCGCCCTAGCTTCTGACCAAAGCTGGGACTCTTCTCGGCTCCCTCGACTTCACTTCAAGATCGACGAAGACCGGGCTCGATAGGGCGGGGTGAGGTCATCATCATGATTCAGTCCGTCTCTAGTACGGTCGCCAGCGTGCTGGCGGCTACCCCCGCCCCGGTCCCCGCCGCAGCAAATGCTTCGGCTCAGGGCATCGTCCGCGATTCGGCCACGATCTCTCCCGAGGGGAGAGCGCTCCTGGCCGCCGAGCAGTCCGAAGCCCAGACCTGAGGCTGATTCGAGCATCGCCCGTGTGGCGAGATCATGAAGGGGCCGGCGGGACGACAAGTTCCGCCGGCCCCTTCGCCTTTCTGCTGAGTGGAGGAGCATTCTCGCCGGGCGAGAGCTGATCAAGCGTGTTCAGGTTGCGAGCCAACTTGTACCGTACCGGGCCGCCGCGCCACCGCGCTACTGAGACCCCTTCGACCCACTCGGCACTTCCGCCGCGGGTCGAGATCCCTCGGGCAACCCGCCCGCAGCATACGAGGAGCACCGTTTTGAGCCGCGTCCGATTCGACTACACCCACGTCATGTCCGATCTCATCGGTCCCGAGCACGGCGTCACCGACAGCGATCTTCAAGTCGAGGCCCCGCACGCGGGTGCCGCGCTCAAGAGCGTGCTCGCACGTCGCGAGGAAGACCTGCGCTGGCTCGACCTGCCGTACCAAACCGCGGTCCACGACGAGATTCTCGAGTACGCCGCCTCCGTCAAGGGACGCTTCAAGAACGTCGTGGTCCTCGGTATCGGCGGTTCGGCGCTCGGCAACATCGCACTGCATGACGCGCTCAACGGACCCTTTCATAATTTGAATCCGCCCGAGGGCATTCCGCGTCTGTTCGTGCTCGACAATATCGATGCAGAGCTGATCGCTGGATTCCTCGAGAGCTTTGACGTCACCGAGACGCTGTTCAACGTGATCAGTAAATCCGGCGGCACAGCGGAGACGATGAGCCAGTTCCTCATCTTCCGCGAAGCGATCCTTCAGAAGCTCGGCGCGGATGCTCTCAAAGATCAGATGGTGATCACGACGGACGAGAAGAACGGAGTCCTGCGTGAGATCGTCGGGCGCGAGGGTTATCGATCCTTCATCGTTCCCGATGGTGTTGGCGGCCGTTTCAGCGTGTTGTCGCCCGTGGGGCTCTTGCCGGCCGCGCTGGTCGGGATCGACATCAAAGCGCTCTGCGCGGGTGCCGCGGAGATGGACGAGCGCTGCCGCTCGACGGATATCCTCAAAAACCCCGCGCTCTTGCATTCGTCGATTCAGACGCTGATGCACCGCGACAAGGACAAAAACATCTCGGTCATGTTCTCCTACAGCCATCGCCTTAAGAGCATGGCCGACTGGTACGCGCAGCTGCTCGCCGAGTCGATCGGCAAGCGCAAGAGCAAAGAGGGCAAGGATATCTACACTGGCCCGACGCCCGTTCGCGCGGTCGGCGTGACGGATCAACACAGCCAGGTGCAGCTCTACGTCGAGGGCACCGAGGACAAGTGGTTCACCTTCCTGTCCGTCGACGAGCCCGACGTGAACGTCACAATTCCGAAAGCTTTCGACGACCTCGAAGGCGTGAGCTATCTCGGTGGGCGCACCTTGACCGAGCTCTTCCAGGCCGAGCGCGACGGCACGCGCATCGCGCTCGCCGAAGCCGAACGCCCGACCGCGACGATTCACTTCGACAAGGTCGACGCGCACGCGATCGGTCAGTTGATCTTCATGCTCGAGCTCTCGGTGGCCGTCATGGGCGAGCACTACAAGGTCGACGCCTTCGACCAGCCCGGCGTCGAAGCCGGTAAGGTCGCCGCCTACGCGCTGATGGGACGCGACGGCTACGAGGAGCGTCGCGCGGAGATCGAGTCGTCGAAGGGCGATTGGAAAACCCGCGAGGTTTAGCAGCTCGTGGCAAAAGTCATTCGCCCCATGAGCGGCGCCCTTCAGGCCAGGTCGGCACTCGAAAAGCTCGCTGAATCTACGGATTCGGCTGCGTTTTCGAGCGCCAACCTGACCAGAATTTCGCGGCTCATGAACCAAAGCACTTTCACCACGGACTGCTAGGCCGTCCGTTCATGGGACGCGGACGGGCGCTCAAGGGAAACCGACCATCCGTCGAGAGGTTTCTCTGGAGCCCTCCGTGAACAACTTTCCCCTGCACGAGCTGTTCGATGACATTCCGCGTCAGCGCATCGTCGACGTCGGAGCGAGCCCCATCGATGGAGCTCCGCCCTACAGCGCTCTCCGCGAGAGCAACCGAGCGGACTTAGTCGGTTTCGAACCCGACCGCGATCAGTTGCGAGCTCTTCACGAGCGCGGAGAGCGAAACGCCGTGTTTCTGCCGGAGGCGGTGGGCGACGGTCAGCCGGGAGTGCTGCACATCTGCAAGTCTCCAGGGATGACCTCGCTGCTCAAGCCCGATGCGCGGGTGCTCGCGCACTTCCACGGTTTCCCGGAGTGGGGCGAGGTCTTGCGCACAGAGCCCGTCGAGACGGTGCGGCTCGACGATTGCCCGGAGACGCGCGGAACCAGCTATCTCAAGCTGGACGTTCAGGGCGGTGAGCTGGCGGCTCTAACCGGCGCTCCCGAGCTCCTGGCGAGTGCGCTAGCCGTTCACGTCGAGGTCCAGTTCATTCCCTTCTACGAGGGACAGCCGTTGTTCGCCGAGCTCGATCAGGCTCTGCGCGCTGCCGGCTACTGCCTGCATCGGTTCCTTCCGATTCACAGTCGAGTGTTCCAACCGTTGCTCGTCGACGAGAATATCTACTCGGGACTCAGCCAGGTGCTCTGGTCCGACGCCGTCTACTTCAAGAACTTCGTCGACTTGGATCAGCAAGCGCCGAGCGCTCTGCTTCAGCTCGCCGAAATCGCGAACGACCTCTACCACTCGGTGGACTTCGCAGCGTTGGCTCTCAGGCATGTCGACCGACAGACGGGCAGTCGGCGCGAGGCAAAATACCTGCAGGCTCTCGCCGGCATGACTCCCGTCCTGCTGGGCTAGCCGATCGGGCGCGAGCCGCAGGGGAGAGCTACAAGCCGCAGCGGTTCTCGAGCGTGTTCGTCGTCGTGATTCCGAGCAGCTTGCGCGTCTCGAGCAGCTTGCGGACTTGTTCCGGCGGCAGAGGCTCGAGTCCACCCTTCACGGTGTGCGCGAGGTAGAGAATCTTTGCGGTGTGCTCCAGCATGTCGAGCTTCTTGAAGGCATCCATCAGGTTCGGACCGATCGTGACCGAGCCGTGGTTCTGCATCAGCATCGTGTCGGAACAGCGCAAGAGATCGCGAATCGAGTCGGCGAGCTCGTGGGTTCCAGGCGTTCCGTAGGGCGCGGTTGGAATGCCGCCGATCGTCACGACGATCTCCGGAATCATCGGGAGCTGGAGGTCGATACCCGCGATGGTCATCGCGACGGCGTGCGGGGGGTGAGCGTGTACGACCGCACGCATCTCCGGGCGAAGCTCGTAGGCCGCGAGGTGAATGCCCGTCTCGGAAGAACACTTGGGACCGTTGTCGATCACCTCGCCTTGCATGTTGATGTGCGCGAGGTGGTGGGGCTTCAGGTAGCCCTTCATCGCGCCCGTCGGCGTGATCAGGATCGTGCCATCGGCCAGACGTGCGGAAATGTTGCCGTCGGCCGCGACGATGAAGTTGCGCTCGTAGCAGAGCCGGCCGATGCGGCAGATGGCCGAGCGCAGCCGCGACTCTTCTTCGGGCCAGGAGCCGTCTTGGATTCCGTCGGTGGGATCGTTCACGGCGTCAGTCTAGCGACCGATTCCCGGTGCTGCTCCTCGTAGACGTGCTCGCCCTCCAATTCGACGAAATCGACGATGCCGAGCACGATGGTCTTGACCGGCCCGTTCGGGGCGGCGAGTAATTGTCGCCCGGCGTTGCCCTCATCCACGACGAGAACGCGGTCACCGACGCCGGCTCCGGTGTGATCGATCCCGATCCGCGTGAGACCGCTGGGTGCGCCACTCGGGGTCAGCGGCCGCAGTAGCAAGAGCGTCTTGCCCTCCAGAATCGGTGTCTGAATGGGGGAGACCACCGTCCCTATGACGTCGGCGAGAAACACTAGCGGCGCGCCTCGCGAACCAGGTCGCGTCCGAAGGCGCTGGCCTCTTCGACGTAGCCGATGATCGCGGCATCGACCGGAACGAAGGTGGTCGGGCAGGCGAGCGCGCCCTCGCGACCGTCGACGAAGTGAACGATGTCACCGGGACCTGAGGCAATCGCGGCGCAGGCTACGAGCGGCGTGCCCGCGTCTTGTCCTTCCTCGTCGAGCGGTTGAATCCACTGGAAGGGGACCGACTCGAGACCTTCGTAGGCCGTCGTCGCGACGACGCGGCCGATGACACGCGCGAGATACAAGCTAGGCCCACTTCTCGTAGATGTTGTCGCCGCCCAGATCCCACGAGTCGACGATCGCCATGACGACTGCGTCGCACGGCCGGTTCTCGGTCAGGCTTGTCTGGCGCGCGCTCGAACCGGTTGCGTAGAGCACCATGTCGCCGGGACCGGCCTGCACCGAGTCGGCCGCCACCACGTAGCTCTCCGTCGGTTCGTTCTGCGGGTCGTGAACCTGAACGACGAGTAGCTTCAGGTTCGCCAGCTTCTCGTCTTTTTGGCTCGCGACAACACTGCCGACTACTTTTCCGATTTGCATGGCGAGCATGTTACTGCTTGCCCCGGTCGCGCGTCACGCGTCGAGGATCGTGACCATGCTCTCGCGCGGCAGAACCTCGACTAGAAAGCGTTTGCGGAGCGTATCGCGCACGTGACCGCGCATCGTCTCCCAGGTCGGCGCCGGGCGGTGCTCGCTGAGCCACAGGAGGACGACGCCGGTGGCATTTCGAATCGGCGGCATGATTCGCCCACCCTCGGGCAGTGGTCCGCTCCGCTTGAGGTGCTCAAAAGCGGCGCTGCGCAGCTCGCCGAGGCCGGTTCCGACCCGACTGAGCCACCCCAGCTCGCCGCCATTCGTGCGCGTCTTCGAGTCTTCCGAGTGTCGTCGAGCCGCGGCTTCGAACTCGCTCTCGGAGTGAATGTCGCGCGCCAGCTCTTCGAGCTGCGCGACGGCTTGATCGTAGAGCCGCGGATTCTTGGGAGTCCCGACTTCGGCGGCGCGCAAAAAGATCACGCGCGTACGCAGCGCCTCCCCGAAGGTGCCGTCAAAGAGCGCGCGCTCTTCGTCGTAGGCCGCGCGCAGAGCATCGTCCGAGTGGCTGCGCAGAATCCAGAGCTGCGAGAGCGCCGTGACTTGCACCGCGGGATCCGTCCGCAGAAGCTCGATCGTCATGCCCTGCGTAGAGAGCAGGTGCTCAAAACTAGCGCCTCGATAAGCGGGATTGGACTCGGCTTGAATGCGTCGGCGTTCGATCTCCAGCGTGAGCGATTTGTCGTAGGTCTCGTCCGAGATATCCGGCATGCGCGCGCGAAGGGCTTTGGCGACGAGCATCTGATAGCAGGTCTCGCGCACGGCTTCGGGATCCAGACTCAAGACCAGCTCAGCCTCGTACTCCTCGGCCGTCACGATCGCGTCACCACATCGCCCCGCGATTCCGTTCGACCACGGAGGTGCGGGCGCTTCCACGCCGCGAGCCTTGAGCTCTTCGTCGATCCAGAGGTCTTGTTGACCCTTCGAGACCGGCTGGTCGGGCGCGATTCCCAGCGCTTCGCGACACAAGCGTTCCTGCACGATGGAGAAGCGCAACAAGCGGCGGAACTCCGCCTCGTCGATGTTGTTCGCTCTCAGGTTCGAGAGCACGTCGCCGGTCTCGCCCGCCGCTCGCATCTGACGGTTGAGTTCCTCGATGCGTCGATCGAGCGCCTCGTCGCCGACTTCCATGTGGCGCTCGACTGCCATGCGCTCCAGCAGTCGCGTCTTTAGAAGGTGGGTCAGCGCGCTGCGACCCTCGCCGGTCATCGCATAGCGTTTGACCAGAACCGGGTGAAGCTCGGCCCGCATCAGCTCGACGCCGTTGCCCCAGGCTACCCGGGAGCCCTCCTTGGGCGGAGTCTCGGGGGAGTCCTCCGTGGGCTGGGCCGCGCGCTCGGGCGCTGCTTGCACGCGAGGGGTGCGGCAGGAATGCGCGGGCGGGAGGAGGAGCGGAGCGGCGACTAGCGCGAAGAGCGGGTGGATCATCACCCGGGCAGGATATCGAAGGCTGCCGGAATTCTCGACGCCGGGCGCGATTCCTCTTCTAGCGCTTACTCTTCGATCCGCAGCTCGGGAATCCCTGCGCGGATACCGATCCGGAGCCAGGGACGCTCGCGCTTGGTCTCGAGCAGGAGCTCGGCCAGCGGGCCTTCGATCGACCGTCGAATGGCCCGGCGAATCTCTCGGGCGCCACTCTCGACCGCAAAGCCATTCTTCGCGATCCAGCCGGCGACGGCGGGGGTGAAGGCGACGCGGCGGCCGCGCTTGCGGACGCGGGCGACGAGCTCCGACAGCTGCTTCTGCGCGATCTTGCGAGCGTCCGCGAGATCCAGAGCGCGGAAGCGAACGGTCTCGTCCACGCGACCGAGGAACTCGGGCGGGAAGTTCTCGCGCAGTTCGCGGGTGACGATCTCGCCAACGGCGTCGTCGTTCAGTTCGACTGAGGAGCCGAAGCCGACGCGATTGGACTCGCGCTGGACGTTCTCGGCTCCGATGTTCGAGGTCATCACGATGAACGAGCGATCGAAGGGAACGCTCTGGCCCTTGCCGTCGGTCAGGTGACCCTCGTCGAGAATCTGGAGCAGCAGGTTGTGCATGCGCGGGTGCGCTTTTTCGATCTCGTCGAAGAGCACAATGCTCTCGGGATTCTTGGCGATGGCTTCGGTGAGCTGGCCGCCGTCTCCGTGACCGACGTAGCCGGGCGGCGCGCCGATGAGCTTGGAGTATTCGTGCGCCATCGCGAACTCGGTGCAGTCGATGCGCACGAAGGCGTCTTCGTTGCCGAGCACTTCGGCAGCGAGAGCGCGGCACAGCTCGGTCTTGCCCGTGCCGGTGCGCCCGACGAAAAGGAATGAGGCCAGCGGGCGATGGTCTTCCGCGAGGCCAGCGGCAGCGCGGCGAACCGAAGCGACGACCGTCTGAACGGCTTGGTCTTGGCCGATGACGCGCTCGTTGAGCCGCTCCTCCAGCAGTGAGGAGCGTCGGGCCAGCCGCGTGGCGAGTTTGGTCTTCGGAGAGGGCTGCTTGCGCTCGCGGGTGACCTGTTCCACCGCGTTGTATTCGTCGGCCAGGCTGACCGCGTGGATCTCAAGACCCGGATTGACCGAGACGCACAGTTGGTACAGGTGATCTTCCGCAGCGGTCGGGTCGCAGGGGTGCAACTGTGCGAGAGAGAGCGCCATATTCTCTCCGCCGAACTCCTCCATGCACACCCGGATCACCGACTGGCGGTAGCCCGATCGATTCATGTCGGATTCCACCGCCAAGTTCACGTCGTCGGGCCCGAGAACCCGAACTCGCACGAAACGATCGGCGAGATCGAGGTACTTGAAGACGGTGTTGGTTCGGGAGGAGCGCACGGGATGTGGGGAGGCGTTGGAGCGTGATTGGACCGCGGTATCCAGCCTGTTTCGGAATCCGCGCCCCGAGATCTTGACTGTCGTCTGGTTTCCAACTCGTCGGTTCCAAATTGCTCGCTACACTTTCCGCCCAAAACCTCATGACTCCTCCCAACCTCGAAATTAAATACCTCGCCACTCTGGTTCATCGCGGGCATCTCAGCCGCGAAGATGCGGAGCGAATCCTGCCTGCAGTGCAGTCAGGTGCGTCTGTTGACGACGAGCTGATTGAAGTCCTCGAATGGGACCCGCGCCTGGTTCGGAAGTTGCGTCGAACGCGTGGCGGCGAGATCCCAGAAATTCCCGGCTACACGATTTTGGGAAAGCTCGGAACGGGCGGCACGGCAGACGTCTTTCGGGCGCGGGAAAAGAAGACGAATAAGCAATTTGCGCTAAAGATCCTCAACGCGGAGAGCACGCGCAATGCCGCCACTCGCAAGGCCTTTGTGGCGGAGGCGCGACTCCTGGAGCGCCTCTCCCATCCGGGGCTGGTCCGTTGTGCCGGCATCGCGAAGAGTGGCGCTACTTACTTCTCGCGGCTCGAGTTTATCGACGGCAAAACTCTGCTCGAAGTCCTGGACGCGGGTCGTATCTTCGACGAAGAAGCGGCCCTTCGTGTCGTGATGGAAGTGGCTCAGGTACTCGGCTATCTCGAATCCGAGGGCGTTGTTCACCGCGACGTCAAGTCGGGCAACATCATGTTGACGGCTCTCGGTGGAACCAAGTTGATCGACCTCGGCTTTGCGGCCGAGGGCAAGGAATCCGATGCCTCGCCCGAGAAGACGGTGGGGACGGTGGCCTATCTCTCACCCGAACAAGCGAAGGGTGGTGCCGCCGCCGATGCGCGTTCGGACATCTACAGCTTGGGCGTCACCCTGTTTCACATCGTGATCGGACACCTCCCGTTCGAGAGCTCCGACGACCGCGAGATTCTGCGCATGCAGATCATGGACTCGCTCTCTTCGCCCGAGCTCAAGAGCCGTGGTATCTCGCCGCACTTGCAGTACTTCATCGAGAAGATGATGGCCAAGGAAGTCGAGCACCGCTATCAGTCCTGGACCGAGCTTGCGGAGGACATCCAGGACCAAGTGCTCGGACGTGAGGGCTTGGACTTTGAGGCGCAGGCGCGCCGCGACTCGAAGCGCCGGCGCTAGCAGCAAGTCGCGAGCGGGTACTACTCGTTCACGCGGGTGAGCTTCGTGACTCGGCCGTATAGGTTCCAGTCGAGCACGAACAAGTTGCCGGTTGCGTCCCAAGCGGCGTGGTGAGGCGACAGAAACGTACCGTTCTTCCAGTCGGAAGTGGGAATCTTGAACTGACCGCGCTGGTCCGTATCGGGATTGTCGCCGAGGTGCAGGAGCAGCTGGTCGTTTTCGTCGAGGATGGTGACGCGACCATCGAGGTCGGCGATGACGAGGTTCTTTCCGCGGCCAAAGATCGAGCAAGGCCGGCGGAACTCGACGTCGAGCTTTCCGATCAGCTCGCCCTCGAGAGAAAAGCGTTGGATGCGATGGTTGGCGCGGTCGGCGACGAGCAGGGTCGCGGGCTCCTCGCGCGTGTCGACCATCAATCCGTGGGGGATGTTGAATTTGCCGAGGTTCGCCCCGAGTCCACCGATCGAGCGCAGGTAATTACGGTTCGCGTCGTAGAGGTGAACCCAACTCCGTCCGTAACCGTCGGCGACAAAGAGCCTCCCGTCCGGCGCCATGGCGACGCTCGTCGGATGAAACTTTTGCTCCTCGCCGTAGAGTCCCTCGGCGTCCGGAATGCCGAGCCTCCAGAGCAGCTCGCCGTCCAGCGAGAGCGCGATGACTTCTTGGGTGCGCAGCTGCGTGAGGAGTAGCTGTTCTTCGCCGTCCCGCTCGACCATCAGCATGCCGTGAATCCCCCGAGCGAACTGCTCGCCAATGGTGAGCAAGAGATTGCCCGCTTCATCGAAAACCAGAACGGCGCGCGGACTGTTGGTGCCGACGTAGATGCGTCCCGACTTGTCGAAGACAACGCCCGCGTGAGTGGGGCCCAGCCGCTCGTGGTCCGGGGCCAGAGGCCACGCGCTCTCCCAGGTGTAGAGCTGAGCTCCGCTGCCGAGTCGCAGCTCGGGTTGAGCGGGCATCGATTCGTCGGCGAGTGCGAGTGCGAGCAGGCCGGCGAGTATCATGGCTGTTCGATGCATGGGCTCCAGATTAGCGGAGCGCGGCCTCGGTGGCTGCTGCTTCGCCCGTCAATTGCCGTTATCGCCAGGCTCGCGCGGAAGAAAGCACGAGCTCGGCAGTAGACTAGCTTCGCGATGGAACGCACTTCGAACGAGGAGCCGGGGACCGAGGGCGTGGTGCCCTTTCGATTTAGCTGCAAGCGCAGCGGGAACTGTTGCCGCGTAACCGGCGGGTTCGCTTGGGTGGAAGGGGAGGAGCTCGAGCCGCTCGCGCTCGCGGCCGGATTGGAACTCGCGCAGTTTGTCGAACGGCATATTCGGCAGGTCAGCGACCCGGTGAGCGGCGAGCTGCGCATGGCGCTCCGCGATGGCGAAGAGTCGCGCTGCAGCCTGCTCGAAGGCGCCAATCACTGCTCGGTGTACGACGCGCGTCCCTCACACTGTCGGCAGTTTCCGTTCTGGGCGAGCGTCTTGAATAGTCGCGAAGGCTTCGAGCGCGCGCACGCCACCTGTCCGGGGCTCGAACCGCTCGTGGCGAGCGCCGTGCGCGACGAGGCCTTTTCAAGACTGGAAGCGGTGTATCGAGAAGTCGATGCCTTCATCGAAAAGGCTCAACCGGTTTGCATCGTGCGCGGTGTGTGTTGCCGCTTCGAGGAAGCGGACCATCAGCTCTACGCGACCGGCCTCGAGGCTGACTTCGCGGCGGCGCGGGAGCCCGAAGCGCCGGCGCCGGAGGCCGAAGGGCGCTGTCCCTATCACGTGGCGGGACGCTGCACGGCGCGAAGCGCCCGCCCGCTCGGCTGTCGGACCTACTTCTGCGACACGCGCACGACCTCCGTGCTCGAGGAAGCGAACGAGTTCTTCTCGGCTCGCATTCAGGAAATTGAGCGCGAGCTCGACTACCCGCACTCCTTTGTTCGCTTTCCGAGCGCGATGCTGGAGCGCGGGGTCGGCACTTCTTCCGGTGAACTCGCGTGAGGTTCGTCGCGGTTCTGGTGCTCGTCGTGGTGGCGCTGATCGGCGGAGCGGGGCTCTGGAACCAGCTGCACGATGAGGAGCTCTCGCCGCTGCCCGTTGAAGCGCAAAGGTCGACTTCCGTCGAGGATTCGCGCGATGAGTCGAAGCGGGTCGCCGTCGAACCGAGCGCCGCGCCGAAGAAAGTGGTCGCCGAGCCTCAGTCCGATGACTACGAGCGCACGCAGGAGCTCAGCGCGATCAACGACCGCGGAATTGCTCGGCTCGGTGAGGGAAAAAACCGTTTGGCAATCGCGTTGTTCGAAGAGTGCTATCTCGAGCGACCGGATATCGAGGCCTACGGTTTTAATCTCAGCGAAGGGCTCTATCGGCTCGCGTCGGATATCGCTCAGTCAGGTGAAGCGACGGAAGCCGAGGCGCTGCTCGTTCGGGCCATCGAGATCGCTCCGGGTCGCAAGAAGCTGTCGAAGCTGCTCGCGCGTTGGCGCAAGACGGCGGAAGAGGAGGGCGAACTCTGGCAATACGAGACCGACCACTTCGAGCTCGTCTTCGACAGCGAGCGCACCGACATTCTCTTCGGTGCGCAGGATGTGCTCGATGTCTTAGAGGAGGGTTATCTCGAGTTTCGCGCACTCTTCGCCCATGACCCGATCGCCTCCGGACGTCAGAGGATTCGGGTTGTTCTCAGTTCGCGCTCGGATTTCCAGCGCGCGACCGGACTCGGTGAGTGGGCCGGTGGTGCCTATGACGGAACCATTCGTCTGCCGCTACGCGATCTCGACGAACAGCGCGCGAGTTGGACGCGCATCTTGCGACACGAGCTCGGACACGTCTGGATTCGCGAGGTTGCGGGGCGAAACGTCCCGGGTTGGTTGAACGAAGGTTTCTGTCAGTGGTTGGAGGGTGAGCGAGCCCCGCTGATCGAACATGCCGAGCGCGCGCTTCAAGGCCAAAAGCTGTTCAGCCTGGCGGAACTCACCGGCTCACTGATTCACTGGAGCGACGCCTCCGAAGTGGGGCGCGCCTACGCTCAGGCTTTTCTTTTCCTCGAGAGCCTGATGAAGACTTATGGAATGAACGCTGTGCTCGCGATGGCGAAGGGTTGCCAGGAGAACATCGACCCCGCGGTTTCCTTCGAGCGAGAGACCTTGGTCTCGCTGAGCGTGGCCTTCGACGATTTCGTCGGGACGCTCGCGAAGTAAGTGCGCTAGTGCGTTCGTTAGCTCGGCAAATTACAGCCGCGTTAAGGGTCGCCAACTCATCCGGTAATAGCAAACGACCGCGTCAGGGCGCGGTCGTTTGGAGAGCGCAGTGGCTATCCACTACCTCATTACAAATCACGCTAGTGGTTATCCGGCAGTGCGGTCATCCACTTGGGTGCCTTCGGCCAAAGCACCGGATCTGTAGCTCAGGAGGAACAAGATAGTTACGAGCACCCACGTGAAAATAAGCAGAACTCCGAGCTTGGTCAGGAAGGCAAACAAGGTTTTCTCCTCCGTGTGTGTCCGTACAAACCTCTTCGGTAGAGGATGGGGAAGTCCGTCCCGATAGCAGCGGGAAATCGAGCGAATCCGAATTGCGTTCTCCACATCGGGAATAGCGGTCGAGGCGAGAAGACGAAGGCCGGAGTGAAACCGTTCGAAGATCACTTCGTCTAAGCCTTATGAAGAACTCATTGGCCTGTCATGACGGCGAATTAAACAAACTTGCAAATGTGGAGGCGGAGCCCCTGAAGGGTTTCACCCATATTCCTCCGTCGATGGAAGAGCAACGCGGGAAATCGGAAGTGAAGGCGGTCTCCCGTCGAGCCGAAGAGATCCGAAATCAAATCGTGCCCGAGCGAGAGCCGGAACCGACGGCCCGATGGGGAAGCGG
This sequence comes from Planctomycetota bacterium, assembly GCA_029259635.1. Lineage (GTDB taxonomy): Bacteria > Planctomycetota > UBA1135 > UBA1135 > OFTM34. The sequence goes on from JAJDEU010000055.1 coordinate 46,871, forward strand.
CGATCTGGCAAGCGCGGGCTTGGAGGAGCTGTTCGGGTGTTTGATCGGGAGGCAGCCGCGTGCTGAGCAAGACCAGGCGCTCGAACTCTTGGGGCGGCGGCGGTTAGCGCGGCTCGCTCGGTCGACGCCGATGGAGCTCGCGGGACATTTTGGTCTCACCGGGCGAGATTCGCGGCGGTTGGCCGCTGCCTTCGAACTCGGGCGAAGGGCGATCTCGGAGGAGGTCGAACCGGCACCGGCTTGCAGCTCCGCCGAGCAGGTCTTTCGCCTCGTACATCCCGAGCTCTCGGGGTTGGAGCGGGAGAGATTCTTGGTGCTGCTCTTGGACGGCAAGCATCGGCTTGCGCGGATGGAGCCGATCAGCGAGGGCACGCTGACCACCTCCCTGGTTCATCCGCGCGAGGTCTTTCGTTCGGCGGTGCGGGAGTCGGCCGCCGCCCTGATCGCCGTTCACAATCACCCTTCCGGGGACCCAGAGCCCAGTTCGGAGGATTTGGAGGTGACCCGGAGGTTGCGCCGGGCGGGGCGCCTGCTCGGAATACCCCTCTTGGACCACGTGGTCGTGGGGGCTGGCCGCTTCGTTTCCCTCCGAGAGCGCCTGTGGTGAGTTGCCGAGCTCTGGCCCATTTGTAGCGGGCACTCTTGAGGAGACTAGGTACCGTAGCGGCTACGCACCCGCTTCTCAGTACCGCTATCTCTGTCGCGAGTCCGCTCGCAGGGGCCGTCGAACGCTGTGGAGCGGTCTCTGGGCGATCCCCCGCCCGGAGGAACTCTCTGGTCTCGAGCCCCCTCGGACCACCCGAACAAGGTCCGAGACACCTCATATTTAATGGAAACTAGGTACTGGCTCACCATCGAAGGCGGCAAGCGCCGTGGGGAGAGCTTTTCGATTCCGCCTACTGGCTGCCTTCTGGGACGCGATTCGAGCGCGGATCTTCAGCTGCCCGAGGCCTCCGTCTCGGGCAAACACGCTCGATTGGACGTCGAAGCGGATGGAGTCCGAGTCACCGATCTCGAGAGCCGCAACGGAGTTCGCGTGAACGGCGAGCGCGTGAAGAACCATTTGATGGCGCACGCGGATCAGCTCTCGCTCGGCAAACTCCAGCTGACCCTCCGCGACCGAACGGTGGCTGGCAGTACCACCGAGAACTCCGATCCGCTCGTCTCCGGAAGTTCGCTCGCGGAGAGCTCAGAGCAGAAGCTGCACTCGCTCTCCGCGTCCTCTCCGAATCGTCGCGCGGTGCCCGCTCTGATTAAAGTCTTGGTGGGCGTCCTCGTCGCCGCGGGAGGTTTCCAAGGCTGGCAGCTCCTCCAAAAATCGGACGCGATTCCTCGGCGAACACTTCCGGTTGCCCTGGTTCCCGGTGAGTTGCTTGCGGACGGCTCTTTCGAAGAGAGCGCCACTCTTCAGTCATGGGAGACCGAACCCGAGACGAGTCTTGAGCTCGCCCCCGTCTATCGCCATCGCGGCGAAACCGGGCTCGGCGTGGATTTGACCGAAGCTCAAAGTTTTCGGCTGACTTCGCCGTGGAGTGCGGTTCGCGAGGGCCGTGCACTTCGAGTCTCGGCGCAGGTGCGAGGGGCGACGGGATTGGAGCTGAGCTCTGGCTTGGAACTCGGCAAGTCATCGGATCCGAGCGCACGACTCGAGCTTCGCGGGGGCAGCCTCTCCACAAGTGATGAGTTCCGCGAGCTCACGATGACGGAAGCCATTCTCCCGGGATTCGATCGCGCACGCCTCGTGTTCCGAGTGAGCGCCGCCAACCCCGTGAGCCTTTCTCTCGACGACGTCTCCGTCTCCGAAGTCGCGATGGTCGATCCCGTCGCTCTCAAGTTCGAAGAGTTCGAGCTCTACCGACACGGGGCGGACGCCACGTCGGCGAGCCTGGTTCGCATTGGTCGGGTTGTCGCTTCCGAACTTCGATTTTTCACAGAGGAAGGCGAGAGCCCTCTCGGGATTCAAGAGCTCGCCACCGGCTGGGAGCTCGGCGCCCGTTCTTCGGAGCTCGGGACGCGCTTCTCCTTTCTCATTGCGGACAGCCTGTCGGAGTTCGGCTTGGCGACGCTGCACCGAGGGGCCGGTCGGCGCAGATTGTCGGCCGGTAAAGCGACGGAAGTTTCGGGAGTCCTGGCGGGTGAAGGCACGCTCCTCGTTCGGTTCGGGTTCGCCGAACCGGTGGAGCTTCACTCCGAGCGCGCCCCACAGGGTTGGCGGTTGACGACCGGCTCGATCCGGGGGCCAGTCGAACTGCAGCTCTCCTTTCGCGACGTGCGCAACCGCGCCGCGGACCTTGCCGATGCCGCGCGGCGCGCCGACCGGTCGGATTCGCCGAGCGAGAGCCTGAAGTTGTGGGCGGAACTCCTGGAGAGCGTGCCCTTTGATGCTGAGCTCGTTGCCGAAGGCGAGGCCGCGCGCGGACGGCAACTTCGAATCGGACTCGATCAGGTCGAAGCCGTGCGCGCCGAGTTCACGCGCGCGCGTTTCTTCAACTTGCCCGAGATCTATCGGAGAAACGCCGACCGCGTGAGCGCCATAGGAAAACGCTACGCGGGCAGCGAAGTCGCGGAGGAGGCGGCGCGATTGGCGGGCGAAATCAACGCGGAGCTGGCGGGGCACGTGGACGAAGAACAAGCGGAAGAGCGCGAGCGCCTGGCGCGAGTGGCTCAAGCACTACAACGCTCCGGCGCCGGCGAGTTGGCCGAGCATGTCCGGGCCGAAGCCTCCGCAGCCGGCGAAGATCACGATCACGATCCTTCGCACGAAGGGGGAACCACTGATGTCTAAGCTGATTTGTGGCATCGACGTCGGCACGGGCAGCTCGATCTTTCTGCGTGGAAAGTCGAAAGGCACGCGCTTCTCCATCACCGACTTTTGGGCGAGTAGTCATCCCTCGCCGGACGTCGCAAGCGCTTGGTCCACTGTCGAGGTCGACTTCAAGCCCGGCCTCTCGTGCGTCGGGCTGAGCGGTCGCGAGCTCAATATCCGCTACACCGAGGTTCCGCGGCTGCCCGACTGGCAGCTCCGCAAGCTCATGCGTTTCGAGGTCGAAGAAATCGGCGGGCAAGCGGGAGCGGAGATGGCGTCGGACTTCAACGTCCTGCCCGAGCTGCCCGAGATCGAAGGCGAAGACGTGGTTCTGCTTGCCATGGCCCGCGAGTCGTTGCTCGCCGAACACGATGCCGGGCTGACGGCCGTGGGTGGAAAGCTCGCTCACTTCTCGCCCAGTGCGATCGGACTCTACAACGCGTGGCTGCACTACGGAGTCATCGAAGAGGACACCGTGCTCGTCGCCAATATCGGTCACCAGAACATCGACGTCGCGATCGTGCGCGGCACCGACCTCTTGTTTGCGCGGAACCTGTCCGGCGGTTCTCGCCTCTTCGACGAAGCTTTGGCGGAGCGCTTTGACGTGTCGGTCTCACGCGCGGAGAAGATCAAGCTCGAGCAGGGCAGCCTCTCGCCGGACGCGATCCGCGCGGGAGGCACTCGCGAAAAGGCGGCGCGCGCGCTGCAGGGTGCGGCGGGGCAACTCGCGACCCTGCTCCAGTCCGCGGTTCTGTTCTGCAAGACGCAAATCAAGCTGTCGGGACTGACGATCGATCGCATCGCACTGTGCGGTGGCGGGTCGGCGTTGGAAGGGCTCGATACCTACTTGCAGGGCGCGATGAAGATCCGCGTGGAGGCCTTTGATCCGTTCCGCGTGGTGGATACGACAGCGCTCAGCCCGGCCGCCGCGGAGTTGTTCGAGGAGTTTCGGCTGGAGTCCGTCGTTGCGCTCGGCCTCGCCACCAGCGCGTCGAACGACGAGTCCTATGCCATTGAAATCCTGCCGGCGCGCGTGGAGAAACGCCGCCAGTTTTGGGGAAAGACCGCGCTCAGTATCGTGGCCGCCGTTCTGTGCCTCGTGTATCTCGGAGTGCGCGCCCAAAAAGAGCGCGCGGCGCTGCGGGCGACCGAGACCGAGTTGAGCCAGCTGACCTCGCGCTACACGCGCGCACGACGGGCCGACTTGGACACGCGCGAACTGATCGCCGAGAACGAGGAGTTGATGGCAATTGTGTCCGAACTCTGGCTCACGGCTGGAGCGGGTGAACAGTTGGTTCGAGCGCTCGAAGTGATCGAGCGCGACCTGCCGCCGGACTTTTGGCTCGACGAGCTCTCCAGTCGCTCGGCCTTCGAAGCCGCGCTTGGAATCGAACGCGGCGACGAACGCCCCGTGCTTCACCTCGAAGGCAAAGTGCGCGAGGGGACCGCAGCTCCCTCAGCTCTGTTCGAAGTCTTTCTCGCTCGGCTCGCCGCCGAGCTCGATGGAGTCCGAGTCTTGCCCAGCCTGTCACCGTCGGGGGATCGCTTTACGCTCGATCTCACTCTCTTCAGTTCGCCCAAAAACGCCGAGCCATCGACGGAGGGTTGAGCCGTGGACCTGAACGACATTTGGCAGGAGAACAAGCGCTACTTCACCGGGGTACTCATCGGTGGGTTGGTCTTTCTCGTCGGCATTCTCTTGATCCAGTCGCTCTACGGCGACGAGCTCAGTCAAGTTCGACGGTCGAAGGCGCGCGTCGAGCGCCAGCTCGGAGAAGCGCGCTATGGAACGACGGAGCGAGAGCTCGCTCGTTCGGAAAACGCCGCGCTCGCCTCCGCTCTTGACGAGCTCGCCACGGCGGTCGAGTTCCGAGCGCGCGATGACTTTCGGCTCGACCCCGCGGCCGGCTCTTCGGTGAATCAATACCACCGGTCGGTGGCGCGCGTGCGCGAACGCCTGCTCTCCCGCGCCGGCCGGGCGAATCTGTTCCTCGACGCCAATCTCGGTCTTCCGGATTTGTCGCCAGCCGAAGACGAGGAGATCGCGCGCTATCTCGATGCGCTCGATGCAGTTGCGCGAATAACGGAGTGGGCGATCGCGTCGGGCGTGGAGCGCGTCGATGACGTGCGCATCCGGCTCGACCCCGGCTTCGGTTCACGCAAGGGCGTCGGCGCAGTCGAGCGCACGCGCGTCGAGTTTGAATTCGCGGGCAGCGGTCTGGCGCTGACCCGTCTGCTGCGCGCGACACAGCGTCCCAAAGAGCACGGGCTCGCGCACACGGATCAACCGCTCTCCATTTATTCGCTCGAGCTTCGCCCCGCGCGCAATCGCGCGGAGAAGTCAAAGCTCACTCTCTCGATCGACCTCGTCAGGCTGCACGCCGCGGCGAGCTTCGCGGAGGATTCCCAGTCGTGAAATTGAGTCTTGCCAAAGAACCCGCGCTCCTCATCGGAGTCGCGCTGATCATCGGTGTCTTGTTTCTTCGGCTCGACGCGGAGCCCGCGTCCCTGCGTGGCCGTAAAAAGGCAGAGGCGCTCGAGCTACAGGAGAGCCGCCTTCCCGATGTCGCGCGCGCGAAGCCGCGCATTGTCGGCAATGAAGCCGGAGCGAGCACCCGCGACCTCTTCGTGCAGCCGTCGGACACGCGTCCGCTGCCTCCGCTCGACTGGATCGATCCGCCGCGCGCGGAGCTCGCCGCGATCTTTCCGCCGCTCGACCCGGGCCCGGCTCCGGCGCTCTTTGGAGAGTTTCTGCGCCGCGAGATGGTTCGCATCGACTCGAGTGAGTCGGGCGCGACGCAGTTGGCATTGCCCGTGTTCGACGATCAGCTGGACTCAGGGCGCGGGGGATCGGATGTGAGTGGCGTACGATCTGCACTGCGCGAACTCGGCAAACGCATCGGTTCGGAGGAGGAGGACGCGACGCTCTCTCCCGCGGAACGGGCTGCACAGCGCGCGAGCTATCGACGCGTCTACGACTGGATCGAGTTGAGTGGCGCGATCACGATCTACGGCTCGATCGAAAACGATGATCGATTCGCGCTCTTCCTCGATGAACGGAGCGCCGCTCCCGTCGTGTTTCGGCAGATCAATCCGACGACCGGACAGGAGAGCTTCCCCGGTCAACCGCCGATCAACTACGAGCAAGAGCGATTGACTGAGATCGGCCTTGCGCTGAATCGCAGCAACGAGCTGGAGCTCCGCTCGCGTCGCTTGAAGATGCTCGGCAGCACCCAGCGCGAGGTCTTGGCCTTCGCCGAGTATTGCCTGGAGTCGCGACTGGCCGCGCCGCGCGCCATGCAGCTCGCGCAAGAGGCGCTGATGCCGCTGATCGAGGCGGTCCCCGACGATCCCGCTCCGCGCTTGGCACTAGCGCGTACCTTTGAAGCCGACTTCGAGTTCGAGGCGGCTTTTGTCGAGGTTCGAGCTCTCCTCGAGGAGTTTCCCGAGAACCCCGAGATCTACGTGGCGTTCGCCGAGCTCGAGCTGCGCTGTCTGCTCTTCGAATCCGCTGAAGAGCATTTGCTCGCCGCGCTCCGCCTCGACCGCACTTCCTCGCGAGCTCACTGGGTGCTCGGCCGCATGTACGGCAAGCGCGGAGAAACCGAACTCGCGCTGAATCATTTGGAGGCGGCCCAACGTCATATGGCGGAAGAGCTCGAGCCGCTCACCGTTCGCGTCGAGGTGCGCACCGACCTGGCCGGCGCGCTGCTCGCGCGCGGTGAAATCGAGGCCGCCGCCCGTGAACTAGAGATCGCACGGCGCCTCGATCCGCTCGACCAGGAGACTCTGGCGGCGCTGATCCACTGCGCGATCATCGACCCTGCACTCGTCGGAATCACTGCGCCCGCACGCGGAGCTGGCGCACCGGAGGCGGCACTCGAGACCTGGCTGCAGCCGATCTCCGACGTCGTGCGCGAGCGCGAGTCTTCGGATGGTTCACTCGGCTTGCGATTCGAGCTCTTGATGGCGATTGGCCTGTGGGATCTCGAGCACGGCGACGGGAGCTCGGCAAAGACGCGCTTCACCGCAGCCGCAATCGCGGATCCTCTTCGGGCTCACTTCGCTTCACGCGCTCTGTCCTACCTGTTCGAGACGGTCGGCGATCTGGAGGGTGCCATGTCGCTCATCGAGCAAGCGCTGGAGGGCAATCCGTCCGACGCGTGGAGCCTGTACCAACGCGGTCGACTGCAGGTCCTCTCGGGCGACCTCGACGGGGCACAAGCGAGTTTTGAAGCCGCGCTCGAACAAGACCTCGACTTCGACGACGCGCTGGTCGCACTCGGCGAGCTGCTCTTGGAGGACGGCGCCTATAACGACGCAAGCCGCTACTTCGAACGCGCGCTCTCGCGCGACACCGGCCGCGCGGAGGTCCACACACTAGAGGGATTGGTTCGCCTGCGCTCGGGGTCCTTCTTCGAAGCGCTGGCCTCTTTCGAGCGTGCGCTCGAATTGCGTTTCGATGATCCGGTCGCGCTCGGCGGCAAAGCCTGGGCGACCTATCGAACCGGCAACTCGGCCGAGGCGCTCATCCTGCTGGCACAGCTCGACGACTCGCGCCGAGCTTTTTCCGAAGAGGACGCGCATCGCATCTGGGCGCGCGAACAGATCGCGCGCATCACCGATCATCTGGAGAAGGTCGCCTGGGGCGACGGCTTCGCGCGCACGGTGATTCGCAACGGCTGGCAGGTTGACGAGGGAGCCGGTCCGCTGGTCGGGCTCGAGGGCGAGACGGTGCGGCTCTCCGGCGTCTTCTCACGCGCGGGCAAGACGCGCATCTATCGCGAGTATCCCGCGGGCAGCTTCGTTTCGATCGAGGCTAGCGTGTGGATTCCCGCCGGCGCTCCGATTCGGGGAGGCCTGTTTGTCGCTCGCGAGCGACGACGTCAACGCGTCTGGACGACCGAGAGCGAGGTCTCGATTGCGCGGCATTCGGACGGAGCGCTCGAGGTTTGCATCGAGCGGTCGGCGACCACAGAGCCCGAGACGCTCAAGACGAACGAGATCGAATTTCCGACGGGGCGGTGGGTGCGCGTGCGCATCGAACGAACCGGAACGGTTGAAGAGCCGACGGTCGACGTCTTCCTCGGGGGCGTGCCGGTTGTGATCGGAGCGGACTTCCCGCAGCTCGGTCGTGGCGGGCAGCCGTTGCGCGTCGGCGTCTTCGCCGAGGGCGAGACCGGACGCGAGGTCGACCTCAAGCTCGACGACGTGGTCGTCGTCTACCGGGAGCTCGGCCAATGACGCGGCCGCAGAAGATGAGCTTCGGCGCGCGCGCCGGCTTCACGTTGATCGAGATGATCGCGGTGCTCCTAATCCTGTCGATTCTCGTGGGCGTCTTCTTGGTGAATATCGCGGGTACTCAGGAGCTGGTCGAGGTTCAGCTCATGCGCACGCAGCTCGAACAAATCTCGCTCGCCGCTAGCGAGTACGAGGTCGAAGAGGGCGACTATCCGCCGAGCCATTTTGACGAGCGCACCGGTCCGGCGCCCAATCCGATCAACCTGGGGATCGAGCGCATGCTGATCGCGCTCTGGTCCGACGGACTGGAGGGCTGCGGACTCTCGCCGGATGACCTCGACAACCTCGACGGCGATCGCAGCGCGAACCGGCTCAGCGACCTGCCGACCTCGGATCTCTTCGAGCTCCTCGATGCATGGGGCAACCCGATCGCCTACTTCCATCACACCGACTACGAGCGCGAAGACGTCTACCAGACCTTTGACACGCTGACCGGCGAGCGCGAGGAGGAGAAGGTCCGGGCGCTGAAGAACCCAAAGACCAAGCTCTTCTTCGAGCACCGAAAGTTTCAACTGATCTCGGCCGGCCCCGACGGGCTCTTCATGACCGAGGACGATATCACCAACTTCAAACGATGAATCTGCGGCCGAACTCCTCGCCCCGCCGGCGCTTCGACACGCGCGGCATGACGCTGCTCGAGCTGTTGCTCGTGATGGTGGTGATGGGAGTGGTCATGGGGCTCGGCGTGGGAACCTTCGCGTCGCTCGATCCGGGACGCGGAACGGCGGCCTCGACCGTCCGAGGCACGCTGCGCTCGGCGGTTCAATCGGCGAAGGCAAACCGAGCTCCGGCCGTGGTTCAGCTCGATGCGAAGACGGGTGAGCTAACTCCGCGCGGCCTCGTCACCGTCGGTACCTGGCACTTCGAAGGCCTCGGGCTGCGCGGTGCCTTCGGGGTTGACGGGATCGGCACCGACATCGAGAAGTCGCCGGGAGTTCTGGGTGAAGCGCTGGAGTTCCCCGCGGGCGCGCGGGCGCGAGCGGAGTTCGCGATTCAAGACGATCCCTCCTTCGAGTTTTCGGGGGGCTTCGCCATCGAGTGCCAAATCGCGCCCGACGCGGCGAGCTCGGCACACGCGATCAGCGTCGGAAATGTGTTCGGCTTGTACGTTCTCGCAACCGGCGCCGTACGCGTCTGGTTCTACAGCGTGGACCAGGATGGCGAACAGAGTGGGCAGGTCGTGCTCGACAGCGACGCCGCTGTGCTCTTGCCCGGAGAGTGGTCGAAGGTGCGGGTGGAGTACGACCGGCGAGAGCTCTTGATCGTCGTCGATGGTGTGCGCGTCGCGCGCATGGAGGCGAGCGAGGAAGTCGCTCGAGTGCAGGCGCCGATGATTCTCGGCGGCGGACAAAAACCCTTCGTCGGACGCATCGACGAGCTCGTGCTCTCGGCTTGGACGATCGGCGAGATACGAAAGTTGCCGGCGTCGGTGGTACTGGACAAAGAGACGGCCGCCGAGATTGGCTTCGATGCGGCCGGTCACCTCGACGCGCGGCGTCATCCCGAGCCGCTCGAGCTGGGACTGACCCACTTGAGCGGTCGCCGCGAGACGGTGAGAGTCGGACGTTGGGGGACGATCGAATGAGAGGCTTACGGACAGGAGGGCGCTTCTCTTCAGAGCGCGGCGGGTTCGCGATGATCGCCGTGCTGCTCGTACTCCTCGCGCTGTTCGTCCTCGCGACGCCCTACCTCCTGGGGATTCGACGCGCGGACCGCGAGAGCGAGCGCGTCTTCGACCGCATGTCCGCGCGCCTCGCGCTCGACGATGCTGCGCGCCACGCCCGCGCTCGACTCGACGCGACTCATCCCGCGGTAGACACGTCGCCGTACTGGGATTCGATGGACGAGCTCGCGATCGACAATCATCTCGACCCCGAGTTCGTGAACGCGAACGATCCGAATGGAGTCATGTGGGATCTCGATGCCACCGACCTCTCGGGGCGGGTGGATCTGGGCAGCGCATCGCCCGGCGTGCTCGCGAACCTGATGGGTGGGCACACTTGGCTCGCCAAAGCTGCATCGGAGGAGGACGCGTCCCTGAAGACCGCGTCGACCCGCGGCTTCGCGGGTGAGGGGTTTTTGTGGGTCGGTGGCGAGCGCATGGCTTACTTGGAGAGCGACGGCTCGACCTTCGGCAAGCTCGAGCGGGAGCTCTTCGGCGACGCGAATACGGACGCGGTGAATCCCGACTGCGACTTCGCGCGGCCGCGCGCTCACGATGCCGGCGCGCCGGTGCTCGGTCTCGAGGCCTTCGCTCTTCCCCTGTGGCGCATTCGTGCCGAGACGGCGAAGTGGCGGACGCCGGCGGACTTCGAGCAGGTAAGAGAGGCGTTCGACGAGTCCATCAGTGGGCCCGCCGACGAGCTGGCCTTCATGCTGCTGAAGGGTGGCGCGACGACTTTCGGTGGACTCGGGGCGGGGCCGCGTTGGCAGCGCGCGACTCGGCTGGTGGACTCCGTGGTCGGCGGCAACGACTGCGCGCTGCGTGTCGAAGAAGCGCACTACTTCAATCCGGGTACGACCGTTCAGATCTCGAATGGCGCGATCTCGGAGATGGCGATCGTGCGCGAGGTCATCGGTTCGGTGGTCAAGCTCGAACGCGTGCTGCTCGGCGACTACGACGCCTTCGACGCGGTGGTTCGGCCGCTCGCTCGGCGTCCCGTCAATCTGAACAGCGCGCCGCCCGAGGTTCTGCACGCGCTCTTTCTCGGACTCAAGCTGCGTCGCAGAAACGCGCGCATCACCGACCGCGAAGCGAATCAGTTGGTGGACTCGGTGCTCGTGAGTAGGCCCTTCACCGGCTTCGAAGACTTCTTGAACCGCGTCGTTCTGCCGGCGGCGGGGCTGGAGCAGGGTGGCGCTGGCGAGAACAGCTTCATGGATGCGGTCGATGCCGAGGCGCTCTATCGAAACGGACTGAACGCGAACGACCGCGCGCTCGAGTTCTCCACGATGCCCTTTGCGTTTACCACGCGCGGAACTTTTGGACTCTCGCTGCGCAGCTCGATCAACGCGAAAAGCGGAATCGAGCGCGCTTCGCTGGAGCGCGAGCAGGTCGAGGTGATGGTTCCGCAGCGCGAGCTGATGCGCCTGTGGACGCGGCAGGAGGATTTCGATGAGGAGCTGCGGCTCTCGCGCGAGGCGCCGCTCTGGTCAACCGGTCCGTCGGCCACTTCACTCGCGTCGAACGGAGCGAATCCGCCCTCGCGCTTTGCCGCACACTTTGGGACGTTGACCGAGGGCGCGCTGATGGGTGAGCTCGCCCCGGGCTTTGCCTCGCGCGACGAGCACGGCTGGGCGCAGCTCTTCGCGACGCGCACCGACGACCGGGAGACCGACTACCACTCACGCCATGTCGAACACATGGACCGCGAGACCTCGAACCTCGAGGGCATGGACTTTTCGCGCGCCGGCGCTTATGCGGCGAATGCCTCGGATCCGGACGTCGAGTGGACGGGCGCACAGGGCGACTTGCTGCGGCCGTTCTCCTTTGCGATGTGGGTCAAGCCCCAGCTGCGTGCGTCAGGTGCGCTCTACTTCGATCTGGGAGATTCGGCCTACCCGGACACGGATCGTGTGTCGCTCAGCGAAGAGGGCACCGATCTCTTGGTCAGTGTGCTCGATGCCGGCGGCGATCACCGGCTGAGCGTTCTCGAAGAGCGCACCGAGGTCCGCGTTCCGATCGAGCACTTTCCGCTCAACACCTGGACGCATTTGTCGATAGACGTGCGCGGCAGTCGGCCGGATCAGATCACGGTTCTGGTCGATGGTATGGCGCGCGGTGAGACGAGCGGGCTGACGAAGCTCGCGACGAACTTGGGCGAGACGGCGACTACGATTCAGGTGGACTCGACGGAGGGCTTCGGCGCGGTGGGCGAGCGTTGTGTCGTTCAGATCGGAAACGAGATCATCGAGGCCGAGGTGATGGGTCCGACGACGCTGCTCGCGACGCCGTATGTCGACGGAATGAACGCCGGCATCGGCGGGCGGGCGGCGCGGGAGCAGGAGTTGTGGAGGTCAGACGGCAGCGAGCAGCTCAACCAAGGTATCGGTGTTGTTCGCAACCACCCGGCGCTCTCCGCGGTTCAGCTCTTTGGCTACAGCCGCGCGCTCCGCTCTTCGGCTCCGGTGGGGGCGACGAGCTTGCCCACACCGCTCGGTCCCTTTGCGGTGGCGGAAGTGCACACGGTGGAAGGGGGGACCCTGCACGAAGGTGATTTGATCGAGGTGGAGGGGCTGAACGGAGCGCGCAGGTTGGGAACCGGAATCAAGGGGCGAAGCAGCAACGCGACCGGACTGGTCTTACGACGTGGCGATGATCCCGGGAGTGGGGACACATCCTTTCTTTCGGCGTTCAATACCAGCGGCGGCTACGCGATGTTAGTTCAGCGAGAGATGATCATTACGTTCGACAACTCGCCCACGCAAAGAGAGACGATTCATGGCGAACCGCTCGGCGGAATGGAGCTCATTCGCTATACGGGCATTAAGGACAATATCTTGCAGCTCGCGCTTCCCCGGGGAGAGGTTCGAAAGGAACTGAATAGCAGTAGCCCGATTCCAGCTGGAGGAGACGTACGCGTGTTCGTTACCGATTTCGACGACAATGTGGACTGGGGTTCTGGTCCCAACGGCGATGAGGAGTTGACGTATCAGCTGTTCGTCGTGCCGATCTCCCTACCGGCACCTAACGTCCTCGCGGGCAATCAGCAGTTTCTCGATCAGACGACCTCAGATGTTCCCCAGTTCGCACAAATCACGCGCGTCGATAACTTTCGGCACCTGACGGAGTGGATTTGCTACGACAGGATCATTGCGCCGCCGAGTGGCGCGCATCCTCAGTTCGTACGCGACCACCCCGACGTCCTCGAGCGCGTGCGAAAATTGATTGCCCCTCAACCGATCGAAGCCAATATTCAAGCGGCTTCGCCGACGCCTCCGCAAGGTGGCGGTCCAGGGCAACCCCCCAAAGAGGAAGGCTTTCCCGTGCCGGGGAGCACCGGCGTGGGAATTTTTCGCGCCGTTTCGCCGAACACAATGGCAAGCACGTCGGCTTCCGCCAATCCCGCCGCGCTTCCCCCGTTGAGCCCCGCTGCAGCTCCGCAATCCACGTCGCAGGATACGGCTTCCGCGCTCGACGACTTCGGCTACTGGAAGGGCGATCTCGGCGTGGCGGAAGACCAGGACTACTTCCTCACGAGTGCCGTGCGGAAGACGCTTAACTTCCGCGGCGTGATGGGCACGTATCCGCACGATCATCCCCCGGGAACCCCGATCCTGCCCGTCTTTCGCGTCTGGAGAGACGAGGACGATGTCGGCATTCCCGGTGCTGGTGATCGGGCTTGGTTGATCTTCGAAAACGAAGATTCGATCGGCGAACCGGTCAGCATTCACCGCAGCTACTTGCCGGGCGACCGCTATCCCACCCAGGGCTGGCTCTCCGCATCCTACGTGGCCAAGGCTGGAACGACTTCGACCGAGCTCTTCGAAGAAGCCCGCTCGGGGCTGAGCTCGCCGGACTTTGAGAGCCAGGTCTTCATCGCTCTCGAAGAACGGATCGGAACTTTCCTACCGCCAACAGAGGGACCCACGACGAGTTCGGGAGCACCCCTTGATCGCGAGATGCGCAGCATCACGCGGCTGGTGAAGTTTCCGAGCGGCGAGCTTCCGCGCGCGGTCGACTCGATTGCAGTCGGCGGCCCCGCGGCAGGTACGAACGGCGGTCCGATGCCGGACGCGATCGTGGATGAGTTGGAGTTCGGCGCGACGCTCTTCGGGGGCTCGATGGCTCCTGGCGATGTCGCTCGCGGTGCCGCGATGGTTCTCGATGAAGCGCTCGGGCTCGGAACGGGGTCGATTGAGATCTGGTCGAAGACGATGCGCGACTCGCGCGGATTTTTTAACACCGGCTTCGCACCGCCCCGCGAGCTTCCCCGCGGTGGCGGCCTGCTGCGCATCGGCGAAGAGTTGATCGCCTACGACAACGTGGACCCCGGCGGAACCGCGATCGATATTGCTCCCGGCGGACGCGGGATGCTCGGCACGGAAGAGCAGCCGCACCGCGTCGGCGAGTCGATCTACTTTTTGTCGCACATGCGCACGACGACGACCTTGGGCCAAGTCGGGCCCGCCGACGCCGACGTCGCGCTGGCCGACCTGCACGGCCTGCCGGAAAGCGGGACGCTCTTGGTCGGGAAGGAACTGCTCCACTACACCCATAGCGATGCGAACCGTGGCGCGGGAGTGGTCGGCATGCCGCGCGCTTCCGAAGAGCCCGGCGAACGTGACGGCGAGGGCGGCGCGCTCTTCCGCGGACGCTTTGGAACCGCGGCTTCGGCGCACGTGACGGGGACGCCGGCTGTGCTCTTCCCCACGCGCTACCTCGATCGCTGGGCCGATGGGGCGGAAGCACCGGAGCTGTCCTACTTCGGCTTCGCGGCCAGCCAGCCGAACGCCTACTGGCAGAGCGCCTTCTTCGAAGAGAGCGAGCCCCAGCATCCGGGCGCGCAGCTCGGCCTGCTCGTTCGCGCTTCGCCCGAGATCCCTTGGGATGCGGATCCGGACAAGACGGACGGCCTGTGGTTGTTCGACAAGGGGCAAGAGGAGAACCGCAGCCTCGCGCTCGGCGTGCAGTCCGATCTCTTGGAGTGGCGCGTCTTTGTGCGCTATGAGCCGGGCGCTTTCGATTTCCTGTCGGGCTTCGCGCACGGCTGGAAGACCACGCCCGAGCTGCGCTTTGTCGGCGCGGAGTTTGTGGCGCCGCGGGTGACGTTGTTCCGGGAGGACCGATGAAGCCTTTGGTTATTCGTCGGAAGGACTGTCGAGCGCGCGCTCGCCGCGGCTTGACGCTGATCGAGCTGATGATCGCGATCGGATTGACGTCGCTGCTCGTCGTTGCCCTCGTCACGTTGCTCGAGACTTCACTCGGCGTCTGGGGCCGCACGGAGACGCGGCGCGACCTGCTCGAACGGGCGACCTCCATCTCCGAGCTGCTGGCGAATGATCTCCTGGCGATCGACGGGGGCAAGCGCGGCGATCTAATCGTGGACTGGGAAGCCTTCGATACCGACGGGGATGGGATCGCGGGATTGTTCTATCAGCGCCTGCGATTGGTGCGACGGATCTCGCGGGCCGAGCTCTCCTCGCGCACTTCGCTCATGGCGAACGCGGACGGCCGCGAATCCGAACCGGCGGGCGCCTTAATCGAGGTCAGCTGGTTGATGCTGCCGGGCGAGATTGGCTCCCTCCAACGCGGCGAGCGCTTCCTCGATCCGCTCGAATCGATCTTCGATGACGACTACTTGGATGAGAGCGGACTGCCGCCGGTCGGCGCTGTCTCGGAAGTCTCGCGGAGTGTCTTGTGGTTCGGTTTGGCTCTCGCATCGCAGACCAGTGACCTCACGTCGGGCTGGCAGATCGGAGACGACTTGCTCGACTGCGGCGTGGCTTGGGATGCGCGAACGAGCGGCCGTACGGACGAGGAGCTCACGACGCTCAACGCGCTACCTACGGGATGTCCCACGTCGAAGGAGCTCCCGGTCTTTCCGCGCCGCGTGCGAATCGAGCTCGAGATCGAACGCGCGAAAGACCTCGAACACCGCACGACTTTGACGGAGATGATCGATCCGAAGGAGACGTCGCTGGTATTGCGCGATGAGCGCTTTGCGCCGGATGCGAATACCTTCGTGCGCATCGACGAGGAGTGGATGGAGGTTCGGCGAGTGGATGGCAAGCGTCTGACGGTCGTGCGCGGCGTGCGCGGCTCGCGCAGCACCGACCACGAGGTGGGCGCACTCGTTCACTTCGGCACGCGCACCGTGCGCGAACTGCGCGTCGCCGCCTATCGCGAGGACTGGAACCTATGAGTGCACTTCGCATCTCCCGACGTTCGGGCTCGCGCTCGGGCTTCACTCTGATCGAGGTCGTGCTCGCGATGGGCATCTTCCTACTCGGCGCGACCGCGATCCTGGGCTTTCTGACCTTCGGCGCGACGATGTCGCGCACCGCCAGCTTGCGCACGCTCTCCGCCGAAGCGGTCGAGGCGATCGCGCTCGATCTCGAAGAGGGGCTCTTCCCGCTCGACGAATCCGGCGCCGTCGGCGAGCCGCGAACGATTGTCGATCGAGAAGTGCCCGGCTATCGCGAGCTGACCTACACCGTTCAAACCGTCGAAGATACGA
This sequence comes from Planctomycetota bacterium, assembly GCA_029259635.1. Classification (GTDB taxonomy): domain Bacteria; phylum Planctomycetota; class UBA1135; order UBA1135; genus OFTM34. Next base: position 63,158 of record JAJDEU010000055.1, read on the forward strand.
ACGCCGACCTCGAGCGAGACGCGAGTCCAGAGGTTCGCGTCGACATCGAAATCAAGTGGAAGGGCGGCGTCTCGCGACGCGGCCGGCGCCTCTCGATCTTACTGTTGAAGGAAGTGCCCTTCGGCGAGCGCTTGAGGCGTCAACTGTTGCCGGCGAGAGAAGAGCAGGTCTCGGATCAGCAGAACGGATCCGATGTGAAGCAAGAGACTCAACCATGATGATGACTCGACAATTTTCGAAGGCGCTCGTGCTCCTCTTGAGCCTTCTGGCCAGCGCGCCGCTCATGTTCGCGGGGGACGAGCGGATGGTCGGGCTTCGAAGTGGCGAAGTGCTCTGGGCCGAAGTGGAGAGCCACGACGAGGACGGGGTGGATTTCTTGCGACTCGACAACGGCGGTCGCGTGCGACTCGCGTGGTCCTTGCTCGACCCGCGCTTTGAACAAGAGCTGCGCGCGGAGTTCGGCTACTTGGATGTCGCGAACGAAGAGGTCATGGTCACGGCGGATCGGATTCGAACGGTGGACGGTGAAGAGCTCATCGGCCTCATCGTGCATCGCACCGAAGACGCGCTTCACATCAAGACGGCCCAGCGCATGATCGCTCTGCCGAAGCTGCGCATCGCCGGACCGAGTGTTTTGGTGCGCGCACCGGCGCTGGATATCTACTCGCGCGAAGAGCTGGTTCAGAAAGAGCTCGACGAGCGCCGCGGTGCTCTCGGTTTGGAGGGCGCGCGCGGTGCGGCGGCGCACTTCGACTTGGCGCAGTACTGCGAGCGCATTCTCGATTACGCCAGTGCGGTGCGGTATTACGAGCTCGCGGCGGCCAAAGATTCGAGTTGGCGACCGAAGGATCTGGAGAGCGCTCTGTTGCGTGCGCGGCGAAAGTCCGAGGCGCAGGGGCAGATCGATGCGCTGCGCGAGATTCGGCGCGAACGTCAACGCGGGCACTACGAGTCGGCGGACCTGTTGGTTCAGGCCTTCCGAGTGGAGTACCCCGGAACTCCGTTGATGCAAGAGCTCAAAGATTTGGAAGCCAGCATCGGTCGAGCGCGCGAGGAGGACATGGCGAAGGCGATTGTCTCGCGCTGGCACGCTTGGGCGTCGCGGCTCACGAAGCAGGCCGGTCGCAAGTCGGACTACTCGGAGGCGATCGCGTGGGTGGAGTCCGAGCTCTCGAACGAAATCTTGAGCGGCGTCCAGTCGGACCTCGGCGAGCTGGATCCCGACATCAGTCCGGGACGGGTGCGGTCGATTTGGGAGGCGCGCGAGAAGCCTCGCAGTCACCACGCGAGCTATGGGTTCGCAACCTGGCTGCTGGGCGATAGTCGCGCGCGCGCGGGCATGAAGACGGAGGAGGAGAAGCCCAAGGCGAGCCGCCGCGATCAAGCTCGTCAGGACTTAGAAGACCGGATTCAGCGCTTCCTAGAGCGTCAGAAGAGCGTGGCTCGCGCCAGTGGGGGACGCGCGGAGGAGGATCCGGCCGCCTATTGGGAATCGATGAGCAGCTCGGGTCGCGCCCAGTGGCTACTCGCTTATTACGCCGAGTTCTCCGGTGACGTCGAGGTGCTCGGCATTCACTTTCGGTCCTGCCGCGACTGCGGTGGAACCGGCGTGCAGGAGATCAACTACGTCGGGCCTGCCATCAGTGGCGAAAAGCGAGCGAGGAGTCGACTCGCTAGCTGCCCCACCTGCCATCACGTTGGTATCGTGCGGCGAGTCTCTTACCGCTGAGCGCTGACTCTCGCCGCCTCGCACACGCGAGAAACCACCGGGGCAGCAGCGCGACCTTTAATTCGGAAGGCCTCCGTCTCCCGGGGCGATGCTCTCGCCAGCCGCGCCACTCCTACTCACGCCCGCTTTGGATTTCGATGAAGACTTCCCCGCAAACGTTTCGTCTCGCCGGTCTCGCGCTGCTCTGTGGCTTCGCAGCACAGGCATGTCAGTCGCCGGAACCCAAGCCCGCTCCGGAGCGGCCCACCTATAAAGCTCCGCGCCCGGCGCCGGGTATGAAAGGTTCGGAGGCTTCGAACGAGAAGCCGAGCGCATCGGTTACCGAATCTGCGAGTGAAGCGGCGGCTCAAAAACCGGCGGAGGCGCAGGCGCCTTCCTCCGTGGCCGCGGTCGATGGCAACACGGTGCTCGCAACGGTTGGCGGGCAGCCCATTCGCATATCCGACATGATGCAGCACTGGATGTCGCGCGAGAGCCGACAGGTGTGGGAGTACTTCTACGCGCTGATGGATGAGCGCTACGCGGAGCTCGAAGCCGCTCGCATGGGAATCACGCTCGATCCCGCCGTGGTGGACGCGGCCGTGATCGATGTGCGCATGGTGATCGAAGAGAAGATCGAAGAGGCACAGCCGGGGCTCGGGTTCGATCGCTACATCCGCGGGCAGCACAACATCAGCCCCGAGAACTATCTGGCGGGGATTCGGCGCAATCAGGCGCGCGGTTTATTGCTCGAGCGCGTCGTACGTACTTGGCTCCTGACGCAAGACCACGCCGAATTGCGCGTCATCATCGTGACCAATGAAGAGCTCGGAGAGAAGGTGACCGCAGCGCTGGAGGCTGGCCGGGACTTTGCGGAGGTCGCGCGGGAGCTTTCCGAAGATCAGACACGCGAAATGGGCGGGTTGATGCCGCCGGTCGTGCGCAGCGAGCAGCTCTTGCTCTCGCGAATCGCCTTCAACAACGAAGTCGGTGGCGTGACCGGACCGATCGAGGACAACGGTCGATTGTTGTGGGTCGAGACGTCTGCATTTCCCGAGCCGCTCAGTGGTCGTTGGTCCGTTCTGGAGCCCAAGGTTTTAGCGAGCTTGAAGGAGCGCGAGCTGAACGAGTACGAGTTCCTGCAGTGGAAGAGCTTTATCGAAGAGAACTACGATGTCGACGCCACCGCCTTTCTGGAGTTCATCGGCGAAACTCCCGAGCGACCCTGATTCTCGGACTGCCGCGCGAATCGTCGTCGGCAAGCGCTTGACCCGCTGATCGCAGTCCGCAAGACTCACTGCTTGAGATGCAGAGTCGTCTCGCCGACAGGCTGCTCTCTCTGTTTCGCCACTTCCCGGGTTCCTCCCTCTCAGAAGAAGTCACTCTCCGATGCCGAATACCGCTGCCGCGAGCACCGAACTCTCCACTGACGAAGCCGGCGAAGTCGCCCTTGCGACGGAGACGGAGAGCGTGGAGGCGGTTTCCGAAGAGATCGGCGATTCGGAGGCCTATCCCGACGATCCGATCAACCTTGAGATCCTGGCCGAGCAGACCGACGAGAGCACCGACGAGGACGAGCTGGAGGAGGAGAACGCGGACGAGGATGACGAGCGGACCGACAAGGAGCTGGCGGGGGAGATGCTGGCGCTGATCTTTGCCTCTCCGGACCCGCTCTCGACCGGTCGCCTGGGCAAATTGCTCGGGCTCAAAGGTAAGAAGAAGGTCCAGGGCGGATTGGATGCTCTCGCCCTTCAGCTGGCGGATCAGGGCCTGCCGCTCGTTCTGCGCAGCGTGGCGGGGGGCTGGCGGCTGTTCACCCGGCCCGAGATGGGCGAGCTCCTGTCGGGTTTGACCGAGCGCAAGCCGGATCGCATCAGCCCGGCCGCCCTCGAGACGCTGGCGATCATCGCCTACCGCCAACCGGTCTCGAAGGCCGAGATCGAGGCGATCCGCGGGGTCGGTTCGGGTCCCATTTTGCGCGCACTGGTCGACCGCCGCCTGGCGAAGGTGACCGGACGAGCGGACCAGCCGGGCTCACCGCTCCTGTATGGAACGACCCGGGAGTTTCTAGAGCGCTTCGGCCTCGATTCTCCCGCCGATTTGCCCCGTGACGGCGAACTCGCCCGCGAGTAAGGCAAAGCCCACAGTCCGGAGTTCCCCTGGCTTGCGCGGGGTGTGAGGGGGCCCGTACACTCCCTCGCTCGTTTCGATCCTCTACGCTCCTTGCGGTAGCCTTCCGCGCCGGATCGAAAGCTTTTTCGGGACCCGAGAGCGCCCACGGCTCCGTCCCATTCTGTGTGCCCGGTTTCCATGTCCAGCAAGTCGAAGAAGAAGACTCTCCCCTCCGCCAAGACCTCGACCAAGGATGTCAAGGTCGCCGAAGTGGTTCACGACCAGGCCGCGGAGCACCTCGGGCTCGACGAGGTCATCGATGTGCCCAAGGGCACGAGTCCGCTCAAGTGGGTTGTGATGGTGGCTGTCGTGATCGGGCTCACCGTGATTTTCGCGATCGATCCGAGCACGGTCCAACGAGCAACGCAGGGCGGCTCGGGGACCTACATGAGCTGGACGAGTCCGAGCACCGACGCCAAGGTCGAGATGTCGAGGGGCGAGTTCCTTCAGGAGATGCGCAAGCTCGACTACTACCTCAAGATGTTCCGGCGCGACAATTTGAAGGAAGAGGATGTCGCGATCTTCATCCTGCTCGGCGAGCTGGCGAGTGACGCGGGAATCGCGATCAGCGACGACGAACTGCGCGAGAGACTGACCGAGATTTCTGCGAGCAGCGGTACCGCAGCGCTTGAAGCCCACATGAAGCGCTCGCCCGGGCGCACCCATGGATTCCAGGAGACGGTTCGCGCGTTGATGCGCGGGCAACGCTACCAGCAGCTGCTCGGTACCCTGGCCACCAATGTCGATCCGGTCGATGTCGAACAGACCTGGCGCGACGGTCACCAGGAGTACGCCTACGACTATGTCGGCCTCGAGGTCGCGGGCCTCATCGAGGATGCCTTGACCGAAGTGCCGGAGGACGCGGGATTGGCGACGTGGCTCGCCGAACTATCTACGGGTGAACAGACACAGTTTTACGAGCCGCCGCGCGTCCGTGCCGAGCTGATCGGGTTCCTGATCGGCGGGGACAACACGGCGGAAGGCTTGCTCGCACGCTTTCCCGAAGAGGTGGAGGAGCCGGTCCTTGAAGACTCGACGACGGGGACCGAGGACGGCGAGGCCACAGAGGCGGAGTTCGTTGCGGCAGAAGATGACGACTCTGCAAACACCGCTGCCGACGAGGACGGAGCTTCGAGCCTGACCAAGCTCTATTACGACAGCGTCCGCTTCTCGCGATTCATGCGTCCAACCCCCGCCGAAGGCGAGCCGGCGCTCGATTACGCCAACCGATTCTTTCCGTTTGATGAAGTCGAAGAGATCGCTGCTCGCGAAGCGCCGATCTACTTCGCTCTGAATCGCTGGTTGGAAGATGTGGAGACGCGCGAAGCGACGGGCACTCCCGTCGATCTCGCGGCAGAGGCGAGCGAGCTTGGACTCTCGTATCTACCGGCGGAGACGGCTTACTCCCGTTCCGAGTGGGCAGTGGTTGAAGGTTGGGGTGACGCGCCGCTCGGTGGTCGCATCGAACGGATGCCGGAGGGCGCGTTGAGTACGGCTCTCATCGTCCAGAGCGGTGGACTCTTCGTCGCTCGCCAGAAAGAACGTATTGAGGGTTACCTGCCCGAGCTTGAGACGATTCGGGACAAGGTCGTGACGGCCTGGGCGGATCAACGCGCTGGGGAGCTTGCGATCGAGCGATTGGAAGCGCTGCGCGACAGCTTCGCTCTCGTCGAAGAGGCGACCAACGATTCGGACGCGGAGGCGAGCACGGACGGAGTGGAGGACGCCAATGCGGACGACACTGCTGCTGCGGACGACACCGGATCGGATGCCGATACGGCGTCGGGAGTTGTCAGCGTCAGCGAAACCGAATTCGCCGTGGCCGCCGCCGCTCTCGGGCTCGATGTTGGGCGTCGACCCTACTTCGAGAAGAGCGTTGAGTTCAGCCAAGACCCGGACAAGAGCAAGCCGGGCCACATGTTCATCAGCAGTCGATCGAACCTCGAATCGCTCGAAGCCGGAGAGCTGTCTTCGCCCGAACTGAATCCGACGAAGACGGTGGCTTACCTGGTGCGCGCGCTCGGTAAACGCGATCCGGAAGCCTGGCGGCTCTCACCCGACGAATTCGAGCAAGCCAAGCTGTTCGCCGAGTACAAAGCTAGTCTCGCGTTCTCGGAAGCGAACTTCAGCACCGAGGCGCTGTTCGAGAAGTACGACGTCGTCTTGGAGAACGACTCCGAGGAGTAGGCGAAGGCGCCCTACCTCTTCGTCGCGATCGCGGCGATGGAGTGGCCGACGGGAATGTCGGACCGCCGCGAGACCAAAAGTTCTGCCGCGAACACTCGGTGAAGTAGGTCGTGGACGAAGCCGGGAATCGGCCAACTCAGGTTCGTGTGCTTGGGCTCTTTCCGCCGGGGCACGAGCGCTTCGAGGCACTTGACGGCCAGAACGAAGGGCAGGATCAACGGGAAGAGCAGCACGTTGGTATGCGTGTTCCGCTCGACGGTGAGGCCCGCCGAATCGAAGACTCGATGGAGCATCGAGCGCGTGTAGCGCCGCTGGTGTTGCGCGATCGCGTCGTTGTTGCTGAACAGGAATTGGTAGGCCGGCACGCTGACGAAGACGTGTCCGCCAGGAGCGAGAATCCGCGCGACCTCGCGCATGACAGCTACGTCATCGGGGATGTGCTCGATGGCGTCGAACATGCAGACGAGATCGAAGCTGTTGTCGGCGTAGGGCAGGGCGTAGCCATCGACCAGAGTGGCGCCTCGGAAGCCGCGCTCTTCGCAGTAGGCCAAGCTCTCCAGCGAAATATCCGCGGGGAAGACGCGCGTGGTGATCTCGGAGAGCCCGGGTAGGAATCCACCCATCCCGCAGCCCAGGTCGAGCGCTCGCGCGGGGCGCTTTTCTGCGAGGTGAGACTCTAGCAGGCCTAGGTAGACGGTGCGGCGACCGCGGAACCACCAGTGGCTCTCTTCGAGTTCGCGGAACTGGTCGTAGGCGGTGGCATCCATGCGGCGACAGACTCTAGTTCGCGGAAACGGGTTCGGCGACCACGATCATCTCATCGAAGAGATTGATGTAGAGCGCGAAGCCGCCAATGAGATTGAGCGGGCTGAGCAGCGTGGAGAGAATCGGATGGAGTCGACCGGCGCGCTCGCCAATGAAGCTGAGCGACACGTACTTGCCGCCCAGAGCGGACTTGTTCTCGAGAACGGCGAACCCGGCGCGCTTCAGGATCTCGCCGAGCGTCTTGGGGTTGAAGTGATAGATGTGCTCGGTGTGCTTGTAGTGCTGCCACTTGGGGCCGAGCCAGTTGGCCGCGCGACTGTCGACGTTTTGGGTCTCGATCAAAAGCTTGCCGCCGGGCGCGAGGAGCTTGCGCGCTTCCGACAGAGCGGCGACGGGATCTGGGATATGTTCGAGCACATCCCAGAGCGTGATCAGGTCAAAGCTTTTTGGCTCGAGGTCGACTTCGCCCAGAAGTCCGGCGAGCACGTTGTCTTTGCCGATGCGCTCCCCGGCTTCTGCTCGCACGGCCTCCGAAGGTTCGAGCCCGGTGACCTGCCAGCCCTCCTCCTGCATGACCGACAGGAAGTACGCCGCTGCACAGCCCACGTCGAGGACTCGGCCGGGTGCGCGAAAGTGTCGCCGGACAACCGCCAGGCGCCGGCGATAGGTGCGGATGTAGAGCTCGGCGTCCGAGACGTAGTCGGTGTAGCCGCGCGTCTTGGCCTCGGAAGAACTCCAGTAGCCCTCGTTGTAGACGTGCTCGATGAGGTCGGCGTTCGTCAGGCGCGGGGTGACGTAGGTCAGCTCGCAGTCCCGACAAGTGACCACCGAGAAGAGGCCGTCCTTGAATTTGAGGTCGGATTCCTTGCCGCCGCAGAAACCGCAAGCCACCGGCAGGAGAGCGTCTTCGGGTACGTGCTCCGCGAGTCCGGGGATGGGGGTCACCCGAAGTACTCCTCGCCGCTGGCAATCTCTTCAGCTTTCGCGTCCTGGCCTCGGATGAGCGTCCGCGCCACGGCTCGCCCCATCGCGATGGAGTGGTCCATGTTGTTGTAGCGAAAGAGGCCCTGGCGACCGGTCGTGTGGAGGTTCTTCACGCGCTTGGCTTCGCGCTTGAGGCAGTTGAGGTTCGCCTTATACGTCAGGTCGTAGACGGGGTAGGCATAGCGAACCTTCTGGAGGTCGATGCCGCGACACTTGCCCGGCTCGAGCAGGCCAACCGTGACGAGGTCCTGTTCGGCAATGCGAGCGCCTTCTTCCAGGGTCATCTTCCAGTGCTCGTCGTCCCAACGACAGGTGATCTCACAGCACACCACAGTCTTGTCGCCGGGAGCACAGTCGTCGGAGAAGTTCTTGAACTCCGAGATGCGGTGAATGGTCAGGTTCTTCTCGGGCAGGTAGACCCAGTGATCCGGCGAGACGGTGGGTTGGTCGACTTCCAAGTACACGAAGACGATGCCGATGTACTCGAGGTTGTCGATCGCTTGGGTCACCTCGTCGGAGATCTTTGGGTGATAGCACTCGAGCACGCGCGGCAGCGGCATCGTGTTCACGACGTGCTCGCAGTCGAGTGATTCTTCGGTACCGTCCTCCGTTCGATACCAAACTTTTTGAATCGTGTCGTCCTCAAGGTCGAGCCGAGTCGCCGGGCAGCCGAGCTTGAGCTCGACACCCATCGCAACCAGCTTCTCCGCATACTTGCGCCCAATCAAGCCGATGCCTTCGCGAGCGGGGTACCAGAACTCGCTGACCAAGCTGCGAACCTCGCCCTCTTTCGGCGGATTGATCGTCTTGATGATCGTGTCCCACAGATTCGCTTGGCTGATTCGCTGGCTGGCCCAGTCCGCGGAAATTTCTGTGCACGGGCGCTTCCAGGCCTTCGACGTGTAAGTGCCGAAGAACATTTCGTACAGCGTGCGACCGAAGCGCTTCAGCACCCAGTTCTCGAAGTGGTCGTCGGGGATCTTTTTGAAGAGCTGAACGAACCGAATCCAGGCGTAGTCGCGCATCGCGCGGAACATCACCATCGGCGGAAGGCTCTTGAGGACATTCGTCAGCTTGAGCGGGTAGTTGAAGAACTTGCCCTGCATGTAGATGCGCGAGAGTCGCTCGCGCGTCACGACCTCGTTGTCGAGCACCTCGTAGATGTGCCGAATCAACTCCTCATCGCGGCTGTGAAAGCGATGGGGGCCGTGGTCCAACCAATAATCGTCCACCTTCCAACTCGTTGCGATACCGCCCGCGTAAGGCTCGCGCTCGAGCACGGTGACGCGGTGCCCGGCTTTGGCCAATTCATAGGCATTCGCCAGGCCGGCTAGTCCAGCTCCAAGGACGGCAACGTGCATTGAGGGAGGGTCGGGGAAGGGGATGGGCCGGGCTCGGCCAGTGGGGCGCCTGGAGAGGAGCGGAGGAGAGTGTTCGAGGGCGTTGGGCTGGGTTCTCAATCGGTCGCCAGGGGGGGGGCGACTTGAACCCGTAGAAAGCGTTCGAGACCGGACTCTCGAAAAAAGAGGCAGGGGCCATAAATGCGGCCCACACGATACCCGAAGCGGGCTTCTGGGTCAGGCTCCTCGGAAGCTGACGCGGAAAACCGATCCGCCGGACTCGCGCTGTTCGACGCTGGCCCGCGCTCCCATCGATTTGGCGTGGATCGCGACCAGGTGGAGCCCCAGCCCCGTGCCGGTCGAGGTGCGGGTGACCTCGTTCCCGACGCGGTAGAAGGCTTCGAAGATGTGCTCGAGCTCCTCGGACGGGATTCCCGGGCCGCGGTCGGCGACCTCCAGGACGACTTGGCCCGAGTGGACCCCGGTTCGAATCTCGATCGGTCCCGAGCCGTTGATCCGCGTGGCTGGGGGCAGCGCATATTTGCGAGCGTTTTCGACGAGGTTGTCGAGGATGCTGGAGACGGCATCCGGCTCGAGCAGGACCGCGGGCAGACCGTCTTTGAGCTGAAAGGAGAGGTCGGCGCCGTCTCCGCCCGCGCGTTGCTCCAGGTCGAGCTTCAGGCTAGTGACCAAATCGCTGAGATCGCCCGGCTCGGGATTGGCGAGCTTGGAGCTGAGTCGCGCCTTTTCGAGGACGCGCTCCACCAGGGTCGAGAGGCGACCGGTCTCGCGCACGATGCGGGAGTAGTACTCGTCGCGCTTGCTCTCGTCCGAGACCCAGCCCTCGAGCAACATCTCGGCGTGGAGGCGAATCGCGGAGAGCGGGGTTCGCAGCTCGTGAGTCACCGCCGCCACGAAGTTTTCGGTTTGCTGGGCTTGTTCGAGTTCGCGGCTCACGCTCCGCATCAAGAGCGCCATTCCGGTTCCCAGAGTGAGCGCCAACATCGCGGCGACTCCGAAGAATCGCCAACTCTGAGCCTGAAAGCGGCTCTCGATTTCCCCCTCGTCAATCACGACATTGATGTCGCCGAAGGTGGTGTCGTCGTCATCCGTCTCGAAGCCCAGCGTGCGAACGAGGGAGACGGGAAAGCGGTATTCCGCAGCTCGCTCCGCGGGGTTTGCGGTAGGACTCTCGTCGCCTTGAAAACGCTCGGAGCCCGAGAACACTTGATCGGAGACCTGAACCGGCAGCTCGGCAAAGAGCCAATAGGGATCGAGGAACATGCCTTGCACGAGCCCGAATCCGGGCCGGAGCATCTCGAGGCAGGGCGCGTGCTTGATGAGCAACGGATCGAACTCATCCATGACGATCCACCGAGTTGCGATGGCGCGCGGCTCGCCGCCGGGCTCTTCGTAGAAGCGTAGGTGAAACTGGCTGTAGTTGATCGGGACCGTGACGCTATTGAGCAGCTCCATGTGCTCGCGAAAGCACTCGGCCTCGTCGTTCTGAGCGCGGTTCACCGCCACGGGGACGAGATTGCTCTCGACTGTCTCCACCGTGCCGAGTCGCGCCGCGCGACGAAGGAATCCGTCGTGCTCATTGCGTCGCATCAGCCGCTCCGCAGCCTCGACGAGGTCGGGCTCCTCGCTCTGTAGGTCCGCCTCGTCTTCGGGGGTTCGACCACCCATGAACAGACCAACCTTCTCGTCGTTCAGGTCCGCCAGGTTGTAGCTAAACCAGGCCAGGACGCCTTCCGGGAGCTCTTCCCGAACGAGCGGGGAGTAGTGCAGGGAGAGCGAGGCGTCGAGCTCGTCACCGATCGCAAAAATTTGCGCGTAGTGGTGGAAGGGGCGAGCGGTCTCCGCATCGAGCAGCTGGGAGAGATTCTCAGAGATTCCGTAAGCGAGTCGGCGTGCGGCCTCCCGTGCTGCTTCGGGGACCGCGTCGAGTTCGGCTCGGTAGTCGAGCCAGATCTGGTGCCAGTGAAGTCCACCCAAGACCAGCGCTGGCAAGACCAGCAGGAGCGAGTAGAGCACAAAGGCGGTGCGCTTCTTCTTTAGGCGTACCACCGATAGCCCTTGCCGCGCACGGTCTGAACCAACGTCGGCTTGGAGGGGTCGGGCTCGATTTTGCGCCGCAGGCCGACAATGTGAATGTCGACCGTGCGGGTCTCGACGTTCGCGCTGCGATAGTGCCAGACGTCGAGCAAGAGATCGTCGCGAGTGACGACGCGCTCGTGATTGCGGACCAAGTACTCGAGGATGTCGCCCTCACGAGGAGTGAGCGGAATGACTTTACCGTCGCGGTGAACCTCGAGGCGAGCGAGGTCGACTTCGATACCGGAGGGTAGGGACATCCGCGCCGGCGGCGTGCTGTCCATGGCGCGGCGGCGGAACTGAGCTTCAACCCGCGCGACCAGCTCGCGCGGCGAAAAGGGCTTGGCGACGTAGTCATCCGCACCGAGTTCGAACCCGCGCAGAACATCGCGCTCATCGGCCATCGCCGTGAGGATGACGACGCGGACGTCGCGATTCTCATCGCGCAGCGTGCGCAGGATCTCGAGCCCGCTCATTCCGGGCAGCATGAGGTCGAGCACCATCAGGTCGAAGGATCCTTCGCGCAGCTTGTTCATCGCCTCCAGCCCGTCGAGACAGATCTCGACTTCATAATCGGAGTGTTGGAGCGCGTCGCGAAGACCGAAGGCGAGCGCCTCTTCATCTTCGACCACAAGAATCTTCTGAGTCATTGGAGATCGTGGTGAACGGGGGGAAGTGGAAGCATCCGGGTGGGCATCAGTGTGAGGCAGCATGGGAGTTTAGCTCTGAAGAGTTGCGAACTCACAAGCCGGGATCTGAGGCATCTCCCAGTCTCGCTTGCGAGACGCGCCTGTTCGATTCACGTCAGCGTATTGTTGGGGGGATTAACCCTACTTGAACCCAATTCGAGAGCCGAGCCTGACGATCTGCCGCTCCCGGCCCTATCGGCTGCTCACGCCGATTACCGGAGGCTCTCGAGGCTATGTGAACGACAAATCAGGCGAGCTTCAGGCGCGCTCCATCAGAACCGCCCCAGGCCCGCTCGGGTCGCTTATGCTGGGCGATCCCTCTCCTCACCCGCTTTGGTCCTTTCGACCTCGGCCCGCCCCTCTGCTCCAGAGCTCCACACCGGACCGCTCGCGGGAGGACGGCCCCCTCCAGTCCTCGATTGCCCCCTCCTTCTGCGATGAAACCGTGCATTCCAAGCGGCGTTCTGCTCGCGTGCCTTCCGGCGCTCCTCTCCGCCCAAGCTCCGACCGGGCTCGATCCGAGTTCGACGATTGTCTACGCCGCTGATCGGGACGACGGTGCCGTCAGCGCAGAGGAGTGGAGCGCTTTTCGGACGGAGCTCTCATTGCTGGCCGATCGCGAGGGCGCCGACGGTCAGCTGGATCGCCGCCTAGTTCTAGCCAGCGTCTTCCGTGCTCCTTGGGATAAGGACTCCGACGGCTCGCTCACGGCCTCCGACCTGCGTGCGATCTTCGAGCAGCTCGATCAAGACACAAGCGGAGAGCTCAGTCTCCGGGAACTCAATTTCGAAGTCGGCTCGACCACGGAGTATTTCGCGCGACGAATCCTATTCGACTTCGCGGACGTCGACGCTAGCAGTCTCGCGTCCTCCGCGGAGTGGGAGATGCTCAACGGGGGAGCGGAAGAGGAACTCTCGCTCGAGCAGGTTTGGGTCTGGCTGGATGCCGCGATCACTGCACCTCCGCCAAGCAATAAAAACGCGATTACGCCGGGCGTGTACTTGCTGACGCTCGACGCGGCGCTCGACGCCGATTTTTCGGGAACGGTTACGCTCGCCGACCTCGATCAACTCTTCGCATCCATCGATGGAGATCAAAACGGGGAACTCACGACGGAGGAGTTGAGAGCTGGCCCGCGCGCCGCAGCAGCTTCGCCGTCGGCGATGAGCACGGCGAACTTGAAGGGTCCGCTCATGCCTTGGCAGCGCAGCCTCGAGGACGCGCTCGCGATCGCCAATCAAACCGGCAAACCGCTCTTGATCTGCGTCAACATCGACGGTGAGAGCGCGAGCGAGACTCTCGCGCGTTTCCAGTATCGCAACCCCGAGTTCGTCGCTCTCGTCGAGGGTTTTGTGCCGGTGCTCTTCTCTCCCGATTCGCACAACCCGCGTGAGCGCGACGACCGAGGACGACGACTTCCCGATCCGAAGTTCGGTCGGGTGATCACCTCGGAACACACCGAGAATGAGGCCGAGCTGTATGAGCGCTACTTCGGCGGAACGCGCGTGGCTCCGCGCCATATCGGAGTGACGGCGGCCGGCGAGATTCTCTTCGACATCAAGCTGGTCAATGACCTCTCGATCATCGACCGCGCGCTCGAGAGCCATGGCGTCTTTGAAGAGAACGCGGGGCTTCGCGCTGCCGACGCGACTGAAGGCGAGCTGCTCAACTCTCCGGACGCCGCTTATCGCGATTCTCTGGAAGAAGCCTTCGCAACGGGTGACACGCGCACGCGGGTGCGGCTCGCGAGCCTCGCGCTCTCTTCCGCGCGCCAGACTCAGCACCCCGAGCTCCTGCGCATGGCCTATCGCGACGACGACTCCGTGGTTCGGGAGCAAGCGGTCTGGACGACGATCCAGCATGCGAAGCGGGTTCCGACCGAGCTGTTCTTGTTCGCGCTTGGTGCGGCACATGGCGAACTCGACCAAACGAACGCGCTGCTCGGCGCGATCGAGCAAGTGGCGCGAACCACTGCCGACGAGACTCGCAAGGCTCGCACCGAGCGCTTGGTGCGCGTCTTCTCGGCACTTGCGTCACCCTCCGCGGTCTTGGATCCCGAGCGCTGGAAGCTCGCACTCCGCTTCGCGCCCGCGAGCGTGGAGCTGGCGCCCGCCGAAGCCCAGATCGCAGAGGTCTCGGGGCGCCTGAGTCAACTCGAGAAGTTGCTGAAGCACACGCCCGAGGATCGCGAGCTCAACCTGTTGTTCGCGGACACTCTGATTCGGCTGGCTCGCATTCAGATGTTGTCCGGCGGCAACCCGACCTACTTGTTCGAAGATGCGCGACTCGCCGCCGCGCGGACGACCAGCGCCAGCGCGCCGAATGGACGCGGTCTGGGTTACTTGGCCTGGGCGAATTACCAGCTCCTCGACGCGTCGGCGGTCGAGTACGCCGCGACCGCGCTCCCGCTTCTTCGCAGCGAAGCGCACGCACCCCTCACCTCGCACGTCCTGCAGGTCTTCGCCCAGGGACGACTCTCGGCTTTCTACTCCGCACTCGCCGAAGACCGCGATTGGCCCGGCGAGTGGATTGCCGATATTCGCGACGTTCATGAAGTCCTGATGCTGCACCCGGCGGTCACGGAAGCTCAGGTGATCGGATACGTCGGTTTCCTGGAGACCATCGAGGCCTTTCAGTTGCAGGCCGATGTCTTGCAGCGCGGACTCACGTTGTTCCCCGCTTCGACCGAGCTGCACAAAAACTTCCGCGCTCAAATCCTCCGCGACGGTGGGGCACGGGCGATGGCGGAGGCTTACCGCGCGCTCTCCGTTCCGGAGAATCAAGTCGCGAGCTTCGAGTGGTACTTCGGCTTGGCGGAACTCGTGGCCGCCGAGCGCCACGTCCAGAATCAAGCGATGGAAGAGGCTCAGCTCGCGTACCTGAACTCGGTGAATCACTTCCGCGAATCCTTCCGCGAACGGGAAGACTTCCGGCGTTCGGCGGTTCACTACATCGCGCTCTCGCTCGCTGGGTCGGCTCGCCTCCACATGGATGAGCAGAACCTCGAGGTCGCGCTCTCGGCCATCCTCGAGGGGCTGCTCATCAGTCCGAGCTCCGCTTCGATTGAAGATGGGCTCGGCAATACGCCCGCAGGAACCGCGAGCCGGCTCCATCGCGTGTTGGTTCGAGAAGGTCGGACCTCCGAGGCTTCGGCCCTGCGCGAGGTGCTCGACGCTCGACCGCGTTAGAGGCTTCGGCGGCCCGTCGCCGGCCGGTCGGCTAGCCGCGAAAGCGCTTGCGCAGAATCGTCTTGAACATCCCGTAGGCGGTCTTGCAAACCTTGGAGAAGCTGTCCGAGTGCTGGGAGCTTCCACCCATGCGCGCGCCGTAGTGAACCGGAATCTCAATCGTTCGCATGCCCTGGCGGTAGCCCTCGCAAATCATCTCGGGCGAGAAAGAGGGCCCGGCTTCGGTCGTTCCCGACCGCATCTGCTTCCACGAGTCGGCCCAGATTGCGCGGTAGGTACAGCCGACATCGGTGAGTCTCGGCTCATGCGGAAAGAGCCACATCATCTCCAAGAGCTTCGCCATCGTCACGTTTCCCCAGCGCAGCATCGCGTCCATGTTGGCGCCCTGCGCGACCATCTGCTTGGTGGTCCGAGTTCCGAGCACCATGTTGGCGTCCAGCAGGTAGTAGGCCAGCTTCCAGATATCCATGCCTCGGAAGGAGCCATCGGCTTCCGTGAGAACCAGGATGTCAGCACCCAGCTTCACCGCGTGGTCCATTCCCGCGCGCAAGGCGCAGCCGTAACCCGCGCGAGACTCCGAGATGACCTCGGCCCCGGCTTGGCGGGCGAGCTCGGCGGTCGCGTCTTTGCAGTTGTTCTCGACGACAACGACGCGATCGACGCAGTCAATCGAGCGGAAGTCCGAAACCACGTCGGCAATCGTGTCCGCTTCGTTGTAAGCGGGTATGACGACGGTGATGTTGTGATCGTAGAACATGGACGGGGGAGTCTATCAGGCCGCGTTTGAGTTCATCGAGGGCCGTCAGGCTTCAGCAGGAAAGAATCTTTAAAACGAATGGAGACGCGGCGCGGCTGAAGCTACTGGGCGCAAGGGTTATCGATAGCGACCTTGCATCCGTGCGATGAGAATACGCATGAGGTCGACCAATGAGCTCGCGATCGCGCTGAGCACGCGAACCTTGGTGTCGTCTTCATGGCGCCAGAGAACGGGCACTTGAACCAGCTTCAAGCCTTGAATGTGGGCGATCACAACGAGCTCGGCATCGAAGGCCCAACCGTTCAGCGTCGATCGCTGAAAGATGGTTTGGGCGGCGTCGTGGGTAAAGCCCTTGAACCCGCAGGTGAAGTCCTGCACTCCGGGGACGAGAAAGGTGCGCGTGATCACTGTGAAGGCTCGGCCCAAGAATTCGCGCAGCTTGGGCTGGCGACGAGTGACTTGGGACCCGGGCGAGCGGCGATTGCCGAGGACGACGTCGTAGCCCGACTCGAGGGCGCCGAGGACGCGCGGAAGTTCTTCGAGCGGCGTTGAGAGATCGGCGTCCATGAAGACCGAAAACTTGCCGGTGGCGGCGAGCATGCCGGTGCGAACCGCCGCTCCCTTGCCCATGTTCTTGGGCAGGTTGAACACCTGCACGGAGGGGTGTCGTTCGGCCAACCCTGCGAGGATTTCGCCGCTGCGGTCGGTGGAGCCATCGTTGACGCAAATGACTTCGAATCGCCGGCTCGGCTCTCCGGGTAGTTCGAGCCCTTCGAGGAAGGGGATCAGCAACTCGAAGGTCGACTCCAGCGCGCGCTCCTCATTATAGATGGGCAGAACGACGCTTATGCTTGCTGTCTCCGTAGCCGGGGAACGCTCGGGACTCGTAGGATCGGGGGCGGGCATGGGCGGCAGAGTATAAGTCCGATACAGTTGGGCAGAGTTGCGGGGAAGCACAGCTTTTGATACTCGTGTTCCGACCCGCGGAGCCCCAGGACGCGACATCTTATCGGCCCTGAATGAAGAATTACCGAAGTTGAGATCGTCCTTCTCTCCACCAGTTAGCAGTCGGGTGAGTGGTCGGGAATTCGCTCTCGCGGTCCTCATCTCGCTCGTGTTCTTCGCCTGGCCGATGAGAGCCTCGCTCCTCGATCCCGGCGAAGTCACCATGGGCGTCGATACCGGCGGAGTTCAGTTGCCCTGGAGTGCCGTCATTCCGGCGGCTACCGACGGCAGCGATCGGCCGAGAAATCCAGCCCTCTGGGATCCGGGAATCTGTTTCTATCCGATGCAGCGCTGGATGGTTGAGCGCTGGAATCGCGGCGAGACCGTCCGGTGGAACCCGCTGATCTTTACCGGCGCCCCAGCCCTGGGCAATCCGCAGCAGGGAGTCTTCGATCCGCAGAACTGGCTGCTGGGTTTGGGCTGGAAGCTGGGCGGCTTGCGCGGCTTTCACTGGTCCTTGGGAGCCGCCGCTTGGCTCCGGCTGGTCGCGGCCGGGCTCGGAGCCTATCTGCTCGCGCGTCATCTCAGGCTCGGCCGTCCCGGCGCCGCGTTGGCCGGGATCGCCTTCGGCCTCTCGGGCTATCAGGTCCTCTGGCTGAACTTTCCGCTGGGGCACGTGAGCCCACTCTTGCCGTGGGTCTTGCTCGGGCTGGAGGGTACTCGTGGTCGCCGACCCGTTTTTGCGGCTCTCTTTACAACGATCGCGTTGGCGCTCTCATCACTTGCGGGACATCCCGAGACGACTTTTTTCGTGGGCGCAGCGGGAGGAGTCTGGGCACTGGCCATCCTGCGGCAGAACCGGAACGCCGGATTGCTCGGCTTGTTCGGAATGGCGTTGGGCGTCGGACTTTCCGCGGGAGGGTGGGTGCCCTTCCTCGAATACTTGGACGCTTCCCAGGCGCACGCGGAACGCAGTCTGGTGCTGACCCGGTCGAACATCGACCTGATTGCGCTCGGTGCCTTGGTGATCATGGCCGGGATCTTTGCACTCGTTCGGCGAGAGCTACCGGAGCAACTCGAGCGGGGCCGAGTGCGGACGGCAGTGTTCATCGCCGGGCTCGCCGGATCGCTCTTCGCGGGCTTTTGGATTCTTTCGAGTCGCGGACTTCCCTCGAGCATTCCCATCCAGCTCCTGCACGACTTCTTCGGAACACCCGGCGATGGCACGGGCGGCTACCGCGGTCCCGGGGTCATTATCGAAAAGGCGAGCGGCTGGGTTGCGAGCGCAGCACTGGCTCTCGCGCTCTCCGCCGCACTGACCCTGCGCACGGGGATGGCACGTCGGGGAGTGGTGCTCGGCATTGGCGTGGTCTCCCTCGCGCTCTGCCTGGAGCTGCCCGGAATCCTGGATCTCTTCCGTCAACTGCCCGAGGTCGGCCTGGGACAACCCGGTCGACTCGGCGCGGTCAGTGCGCTGATGATCGCGTTGCTGGCGGGTGACGCGCTCACCTCGGCGACGCGAAGCGCTCGCGTCGCAGCCGTCAGCCTGATCGTCATGGGAATCGTGGTGGCCTACACCTCCCGAGGGGTGGAGCCCCTCACTCACGGCCCCGCGGCGCAACAGGACGAGCTCGTCGGCTACATCTGTCTACCGGATCCGGTGCTCGCCAATAAGGGTCCTTATATCGAAGGCTGGCTTGCCGGTGAACTCAACGTGGGCAGAGCGCGGCTCGTGATCGAGGAGCTGGACGAGAGCGGGCGCATTCTCCCCGGAACCGAGTCCTCCTTCCCCTTCGAGATTTGCGAAGGGCCATCGGACCGCGCTCGTCAGTCCTCACCGCAGCGGGTCGAGCAAGCGCCGATCGGCGCCGAGTTCTTTCGCACGCAGTCCATCTTCATCGATCGCTATGAAGAGGGGCACTTTTTGTTCTCGATCGAACTGCAGGACGACACGCCCGAACGCAACGTCCTCAGTCGACGTGTCATTCGGACCGTCGCCGTCTCGCGGCCACCCGTCGCTCGAACCACGACCTTGATCTTGGTTGGTCTGGGCCTCGGGATGTTGCTGCTCTTGCCGAATGCCGCGTGGGTTTCCCTGCTGCTCGTCTCGCTCGTCGCCATTCAATGCTTGTGGTTTGCAGCCGGGAAGAACCCGACGGTTCCCGAAGCCGAGGTCTATCCTCCCACGAGCACCGTCGAGATCATGCGGCGAGAGCTGGGGAACTACCGCTACTTCGCCGAACCCGGCGTGATGTCACCCGACACGGGCATGGTATTCGGACTGCACTCGCTCGATGGCTACGACGCCATGCGGCCGTACCTCTATAACGCGTACAAGTTCTTCGCGCTCAAGCGAGGCGTACACCCGTTGCTCGGTTGGAATGTTCGCGGCGCCGAGCTGGGGAGCGGCGTCTTCCGAGGAATGGGCGTCAAGCTACTGGTGCTCAAGTCGCCCATTACCGAACCGGGTTGGGAGCTCATCGCCTCTCCGGATTCAACGCGCGGCGTCGAGCTCGCGGAGACGTGGATCTATCGCGCTACGGATCCCATACCGAGAGCGTTTTGCGTCAACCGCGTGATCTCGCTGGATCAGTTGGCTCTGGAAATCGACAGCTGGGATCCAGAGCAGACCGCAACGCTCGAAGCCGCATGGCGCCCGGCCGACCCCTTCGTCGAGGCCGAGGTCACCGATCTCGAATTCGCGCCGGAAGAGATTCGCATGCGGGTGCGGCTCGACGGCGACGGGCTGCTGGTTCTCACCGACGTGGCCTTTCCCGGTTGGGTAGCGGAAGTGAATGGCGAGCGCCGAGAAGTCCTCAACGTCAACATGGCTTTCCGATCCGTCGCGCTCAGCGCAGGTGAGCACGAGGTCGTCTTCCTCTACGAATCCGAAGCGGTGCGAAACGGCTTTTGGGTGACGGTCGCGACCGCGATCGCGATGCTGTGCTTCGCCGTGGCGGGGCGCTTCTACAAGCCCGTTCGAGCGGGCGCCTGAAGGCCGAGCCGCTGGAGCGCGTTGGTCACGGACTCGGGCAGTTCGTGCCAGTCCTCGGGAAGGATCGATTCCCGCTCCAGCTCCTCGAGTTCGAGCCGAGCTCGTGCGGTGTCGCCCGAGATCTCGTAGCTCGCGATGAGCAGCAGCCGCGTCGGTAGGTCGCCGTTCGGCAGATAGATCCGGCTGAGCTTCAGGGCTTGGCGCAGCTTGGATTGCGCGAACCCAAACTCTCCGCTCGCGAGATTTTCGAGACCCCACAACCGATGTGCGGTGGCCTTCAGCCCATCGCTCAAGAGCGATCGCCCGCCGCGCTGACTCTCGGCTTCGGAGAGCGCGAACCAATCCTCCGGTCGATTGAGATCAAACTCGGGATACAGGTTCGAGAGCAGCTCGGTTCCGATCCGCGTGCGTCCGGCGAGCAGCACGCGTGCGCCCAGATCCGAGAGGAGCTCGTCATCGAGGTGACCTGCCGTTCGCAGACGATCGATGTACTCGAAGGCGCGTTCGGGGCTTCCGTGCAGGCTCTCGAGGCGAGCTAAATTCTCGAGCGTCGTCGGGTGCCCGGGGTCGAGCTCGATGGCGCGGTTCCAAAGTGCGCGGCGCGAATCGTCGTCCTCTGCGAGAAGTCCCAAGCCGATTAAGGCCGAAACTTGGTGAGGTCGATGCACGAGCACTCGCTCCCAAGCCTTGCGCGCGTCGGATCGCGAGCTCGCCGTATTCGTCCACGTGGCGTAGCGCGCCGCTTGCAGTGAGAGCGCCGTTGTCGAATCGGGCGCCGCTTCGAGTGCGTCGCGGAGCAGGCGGCCTTCCTCGAGCCAAAACTCCGAGCTGAATATGCGCGAGTCGGCCGAGCTACTGAGGAGTTTGTCTCCGTAACGCGCAGCGGCCAGCTGACGTTTCGCAAGGTGCTCGCCGTGGCTCACCAGTCGCAGCGCGGTGGTGAGCGAGAGGAAGAGCGCTGCGGCAACACAGAGGCCAATCCACACGGCGCCGCGTGAGCTCGTCGTTCGCGTACTCTGCAAGCTTGCGCCGAAGAGCACCCAAGCCAGGACGAGCGGGGCGGGCTCGAAGCTGAGCGGCGCGTGCTGGGTCGAGTTGATCAGGAGTGCTAGGCAGACCGGGCCGAGCGCGGAATGTGGCCCAAACTCTTCGCCGCTTTGGCGGCAGGCTCGCAAGGCAGAGCGCGCCACGAGCACGAGCAGCGCGCAGAAAGCGAGTCCTCCGATGACCCCGAACTCGGCGAAGGCTTGGACCCAATCGGAGTGAGCATGCTCGACCTCTCCGCCGACTTCCGAGTGGTGCTGATAGGTCGAGAGCTCGATCTCTTTCGGGTCGCGGTAGGGCGGGAAGCTCGCGCGGAACTGACCGGGACCGACACCGGTCAAGGCGTGGTCGAAGGCCATTCGGAGACTGCGATTCCAGATGCGGAGCCGGACTTCGACGCCGCCAAGATCTGAGTCGGTGGCTGTTGAGTCGACAGCTTCCGAAGGGGCGGCCTGCGTCGACGTCGGTGATTCGATGACGGGCGCGAGCAAGAAGCAGAGCGGCGCGACGGCTGCGAAGGCGAGAGCGCGCCAGCGGTGGGAGCGCGCCTCGGTCGGGGCGAGCACAACCCAAGCGCCGAGTGCGATTGCAAAAGCCAGCGCTCCGGTGAGCACAGGTGTTGTGCCGGCGTGAACTCCGAAGGCGAGAGCGGCCAACGCGCCGAGGCCGCGAAAGAGGAGCGGTCCTCTCAGGGCGAACACCGCGCCGAGAACGGCGCCCGGCAGGGCGACCTGCGAGAGGGCGCCGGTGTTGCCGAGCGGGCCCACGGCGCCGGTGCTTCCATCGGAGACTGTGGCGAAGAGCGCTTGGAGAGTGAAGCCGAGGGAAACGAGAATCGCGCCGCGCTGGAAGAGGAGCATGGCGCGCGCGCTGAGGGCCGAGCCGGCCAGAAAGCTGGCGATGCTGAGGGCGAGCAGGATGGCGGCGCGCTGGAGCTCGAAAGTGTCCGTCGAAGAGTCGGCGGCGAGAGCCAAGAGCGCGAGGTGGGGCAGAAAGAGGAGCGCGCTCTTCGGCAGCCCGCGCCCTAGGCAGAAGGGCAGCAGGCAGGCTGCGGGCAGAAGGAAGAGGAGTGCCCAGCCCGTGCCGGCGGCGTGGGGCAGCGGATCCGCGCCGAGGAGTCCGGGCAGCGCGAGCCCGGCGCTCGGAATCAAGAGCAGGAGCGCGAGCCAGCTCGTTCTATCGGATCGTTCCTGCATCATTCGAGGAGGGTCGACGCCGTCGGGATCGAGCTATTCCCGAATGACCGCGTCGACGAAGGCTTCTCTGTCGAATTCTTCGAGCAGCTCCATCGATTCGCCGGTGCCGATGTAGCGCACGGGCAGGTTGAGCGCGCGCTGAATGGTGAACAGCGCGCCGCCGCGAGCGGTGCCGTCCAGCTTGGCCAGGATTAGTCCGTCGACGTTGACGGCGGCGGTGAACTCGCGCGCTTGCGTGATCGCGTTCTGACCGTTGGTCGAATCGAGCACCAGCCAGACGTGGTGCGGCGCTTCGGGGATCTGCTTCCGAATCGTGCGCTGGATCTTCTCCAGCTCGCCCATCAGATTCTTTTGGGTGTGCAGGCGTCCGGCCGTGTCGATGATGAGGACGTCGGCATCCTGGCGGAGCGTTGCGGTGACCGCGTCGAAGGCGACCGCGGCGGGATCGGCGCCTTCCTGCTTGCGAATGATGGCCACCTCCGCTCGGTTGGCCCAGATCTCGAGCTGGTCGGCAGCGGCCGCCCGAAAGGTGTCGCAAGCGGCCAGCACGACCTTCTTGCCGGCCTGTTGATATCGGTGCGCCAGCTTCGCGATGCTGGTGGTCTTGCCCGAACCATTGACGCCAGCGATCAGGATGACGGTGGGGTGAGCGTTGAACTCGATCTCGCCACCGTTCGCGTCGATGCGCTCCAGCAAGAGCTCGCGCAACTTGCTGCGCACATCTTCTTCGCCGGTGATCTCGCCGCGCTTGTGCAGGCGTCCGAGCTCGGCGACAACCTCGCTCGAAACTTGACCGAGGTCCGCGGTGTAGAGCAGCTCCTCGAGCTCGCGCAAGAGCTCATCGTCGAGCGCGCGGCCACCGTGAAAGAGCCCCGAGATTCCGTCGGAGAGCGCCTGACGTGTTCGAGTCAGCCGTTCCTTGAGTTTGGAAAACAGCCCCATGGACTCTAGGCCTCGCTGCCGCTGTCCGGCGTCGTGAGCTCGGCCGGAGTGGCGACGGCGCCCTTCGGCTCGAGGTCCTTGACCTTGTCGAGGATGCCGTTGATGAAGCCGCCGGAGTTTTTCGTGCTGTAGCGCTTGCCGAGCTCGATGGCTTCGTTGATCGACACCTTGGGCGGAATGTCGGTGCACCACAGGAGCTCGAACGTGGCGAGCCGAAGCACGTTGCGGTCGATGACCGCCATGCGCTCGAGGTCCCAGTTCTGAGCGACGTCGCGAATGATCTGATCGATGCGGTCGCGGAATTCTCGTGTGCCTTCGATGAGCTCGAGGGAAAACTCGGTGGTCGGTCGGTCGGGCTCTTCCGAGTGGACGAACTCGTCCGCAGGGCTGGCATCTTCTTCACCGAGCAAATCGAGCTGGTAGAGATATTGGAGCGCGAGTTCGCGCGCGCGAGTTCTTTTCTTCACGACGACGGAGTGGGCTGGGAGTTTCGAATCTCGTCGGCGGCGAGAAGGACTTCAATAGCGGCGCGCGCGACTTCGCGACCCTTGTCGAGGGTGCCGCCCTGATCGGAGGGCTTTGCGCGCGCGATCGCTTGTTCGAGGGTGGAGCAGGTCAGGACTCCAAACAGGATGGGCTTTCGGTGCTGGAGGCCGAGCTGCATCAGCGCGTCGGCCGTCGCCTGCGAAATGTACCGGTCGTGATCCGTCTCGCCCTTGAGCACGAGTCCGAATCCGATGACCGCGTCGATGTCCTCTCGGCTGGCAAACTCCTGCGCCAAAAAGGGCAGCTCGAAGGCGCCCGGTGCAAAGACGATCTCCAGGTCGCTCTTGCGGACTCCGGCTTGCTCGAGGACCGCGCTCGCGGAGCTCAGCATCGAACCGGTGATGTCAAAGTGATAGCGCGAGACCACGACGCCGATGCGGGTGCCGCCTGGGAGCTTGGCGCTCGTGGAGCTGTTTTTCGGATCGACGGACATCGGGTTGGAAAGGAAGCGGGGCGCGAGAGAGTCACGGCTGGGCCGCGAAGAATGGGAGTCGGACGGAAATCTCGGGCGAGGAGTCTAGCGGGGATCGCCGTGGGTGTCTCGATTTTCGTCGTGACTCACCCGACTGGCGAATGCTCTATCGGTCTGCGTGACGGCTAGACGGCGCTCTCGAGCTCGGGCTGGCGGGGGCGCGGGGCGCGCAGCCACCAGCGGAAGCGAGCGCGAGCCAGCACCGATAGGTCGTCGAGGAGCGTGTATGCCAGCGGGACGACCCAGAGCGTGAAGAAGGTCGAGATGACCAGTCCGCCGGCGACGATAGTCGCCAGCGAACGATAGGGGATCGCGTTGGTGGCTGGCTCGGCGATCGCCATCGGCAGGAGTCCAAACACCGTGGTGAGAGCGGTCATCAGAATCGGGCGAACGCGCTGGCCGCAGCCGGTGACGACGGCCTCTTTTCGACTCATCCCGCTGTCGGTCAGGCGGTGGATTCGATCGATCAGGACGATGCCATTGTTCACCACAACTCCGGCGAGAATGATCATTCCGATCCAACCCATGAAGTCAATCTGGATGCCTGTGAGATAGATCGTCCACATGGCGCCTAGGATCGCGAAGGGAATCGTAAACAGCACCGAGAAGGGCAAGAGCACCGACTCGAACAGGATGCCCATCAGAAGAAAGACGAGCACCACGGCCAGGAGGAGGGCTTTCTGCATCTGAATCGCCTCATCCTGTTGGCGCCGCCCGAGGTCGTTCTCGTCGCCGAGCGAATAACCGCGCGGCAAGTCGAGTTGTTCCGCAAGGGCCAGATTTCCCGCCAGGGTCGTGGCCATGACCTGGGTCGGGTCAACGATCTCCGCCGACAAGTTGAAGGTCGCTTGACCGTTCCTGCGGCGAATCGTTCGTTCGCCTTCCGTGACGCTCAAATCGGAGAACGAGGACAGCGGCACGCGGCCTTCTGGCGTAAAGACGCTCATGTCGCGCAGGGTTCCCACTCCCGCGATCTTCTCCTTGTCGAACTCGATGAGCAGCGGGATCTCGCGCCCCTCTTCGTGAAAGCGACTCAGTTGCCAGCCGCGCAAGGTGTACGAGATGGTGTTGATTGCCGTCTCGGAACTCACACCCATCGTCTGCGCCATGTCCCGGTCGATCTCGACTTGGAGCGTCTCCGGCGCGTTGTCGAGCGGTGAGCGAACTCCGGTGAGCCCCTTCACGCCCTTGAGGATCTCAATGGCTTCGCGTCCATAGCTCTCGAGGATTTCAGAGTCCGGACCGCGCAAGGAGAAGTACGCGACGTTCTTACTCTTTCGCCCATCTTCGTCGTCGTTGTAGAAGTTGATGCTGGCGCCCGGCCGCACCGGAATTTCCGCCTTGAGCTCCGACCGAATCTTCACGAGGTCATCGGGTTTTAGTGGCCGCTCCCAATACATCTCGACTCTGCCGCCGCGGTCATCAAAGCGACTCTCCCAGTGCTCGTACTCGTAGCGCTCTCGCCGTTCTTCGATGAAGTCTTCGTAGACGGCCATCTCATCCGAGGCTTCGGCGAGGCGATAGTCGGCTTCGAATCGCACACGAAAGGTCACCGAGCTCGTGTCCTCTTCTTCGAGGAAAGCCGCGAATTCGCTGAGCGATATCGGGATAAAGATCGTGAAGAAGCAGACGACAGAAAAGAACGAGCCGAGGAGGCGATGATTCAGGGTCCAGGTCACCAGAGCCCGGTTCAGGTTCGTGACCATTTCGATGACGGAGTCGCCTTCGGGAACGAACTGGCTCGGCGAGATCGGCGAGCTGTACTCCCGCTTTTGGAAGCGCGGAAGAACGAACAGAATGTACACCGAGCTGATCGCGGCGAAGAAGATGAGCACGCCTGGAATCGCGGTCACCGCCGTTCCCCATTGCTCGGCGTTCAGATCGCGCGCCAGCTCGAGCGCCGGTGCGCTCGACGCCGAGACTTTGAGGGCGATGGCGATCGGAACCGCGGCGACCGCGATGCGCAGCGGCCACCACTTGACGCACAAGAGGACTGCGCGGTTGAGGCGATAGAGCACCCAGACGATTCCGAAGATGACGGCACGAATGCCGGCAACGATGTGCGCGACAAACCGAGCGGGGATTCGGAACAGGCGGGTAAAGAATCCTTCGAATCTGGGCTTGGAGCTCTCGCCGCTTCCGAGAATTCGGCCGGCAATGACCGGCAGGAAGACCAGTGCGATGAGCAGACTGAAGATCAGCGAGACGCACAGGGGCTGTCCCAAGCTGATAAACACAATGCTGAGGAGGGGGTGGTCGCTGATGAACATCATCGGCAGGAACACCACAACGGTCGTCATCGTAGCGAGCGTGACGGCCAACGCGATTTCGCGAGCGCCGTTTCGCGCGGCGCGCACGCCGTCCATGCCCTTGTCGTGAAAACGAGTGATGTTCTCCACGACGACGACCGAGTTGTCGACCAGCATGCCGATAGCGAGCGTGACACCGGCCATGGTCAGAATATTGAAGGAGCCGCCTTGGAAATACTCGAACGTGATGGCCATCAACGCCGAAACGGGGATCGAGAGGGCGATGCAGAGCGTCATGCGAACGCGTCGCAGGAACACGAACAGAACCGCCATCGCGAGCAGCCCGCCCCAGGCGGCCGTCTCCTGGAGTTGGTCCAGCGAGGTCTCCACCATGTCTCCCGGCACAAAGAAGACCACGAAACCGAGCTCTTCATTGATGCGCGGATCTTCCTTCAGCTCCTCGATGGTCTGTTTGAAGTTTCGGCTCGCCTCGACAATGTTGACCTGGCTGTCCTTGCTCGCGAGCGCGAAGTAGGAGTACTGCCCGTCAATTTTAGAGATGCTGTTGCGCAGGCTCTTGACCTTCTCGACGCGGCCGACATCGGAGATCCGCAGGCCATTGCCGATCGGGTAGTTCTCGATGTCCTCGGTGGAGGTGAAGCGCATGTCGCTGCGCAACAAGATTCGCTTGCCGCCGTCGGGCACATCTCCCAATGGCTCGGTGAAGTTGTCGCTCGAGAGTCGTCCGATCAACGCGCCGATGTCGAGCCCGGCCGCGAAGACCTGATCCTCGTCCAAGAGGATTCGGATCGAATCCGCTCCGCCGCCCCAGACCTCAAGATTGGCGACGCCACGTGTGGCTTCGAGGCGTGGCTTCACGATTCGGTCGATCAGGAAATCTGTGCGCTCGCCATCGCCGCGGTGGAGTAGGCCGAACATCGCCAGCGGCATCTGGCTCGCGTCCTCCGACCACATACTGATCTCTCCGACATTGGTCGGGAGCAGGGGGCGCGCGCGCTCCACGCGATCGCGAACCTCGGCTTTGGCGACATCGAGGTTGAGCTCATCGTTGAACTCGATCCGGAAGTAGACGCTGCTCTCGTTGGAACGGCTGTAGACCTCGGTGATCCCGCTGAGCGTACGCAGCTGTTCCTCGATGACCCGCGCGACTTTCTCTTCGTTCTCCCGCGAGCTGGAGTCGGGGGCGGAGACCCACATGTTCAGCTGCGGTTGAGACCAGCCGCCGGGAAACATTTCGAGCGGAATCTCGCGGTACGTGATGACACCGATCACGAGCATCGTGATGAAGAGCACGAAGGTCGCCACGGGGCGATTCACGGAGTTCCCGAAGAAGCCGCCCCTCTGATCCTGATCGATTCTCTTCATGTCAGAGGTCTCAGTCTTGGGGGGCTAGGCGGGAACGACGATCGTTCTTGGCGAGCAGCGCGTAGACGCTGGGGATGACCACTAACGTGAGCATGGTGGAAGCGACGAGGCCGGCGATGACGGTGATGGCCATCGGTGCTCGCAGCTCGGCTCCTTCGCCAGAGCCGAGCTCGCCGATCAGAGGCACACCGGCGAGCCAGCCGGTGAGTGGCAAGAGCCCGAGTGCCGTTGTCGCCGTGGTCATCAGAATGGGGCGAAGTCGTGCGCGGCCGGCCTCGAGCACGGCTTCCCTCAGCGCAATTCCCTGCTCGCGTTTTTGATTGATGCGATCGACGAGAACGATGGCGTTGTTCACGACAATTCCGGCCAGCATGATCAACCCAATGAACACGACCACCGAGAGTGAGACGTTGAGCTGGTCGAGCGTGAAGACGACACCGACGCCCGCGAGTGGAACCGTGAGCAGAATGATGAAGGGTTGCACCAGGGACTCGAACTGGCTCGCCATCACGACGTAGACCAAGAACACGGCCAGGATGAGAGCGAACTGCATGCTCTTCTGCGCCTCTTCCATCTCGCGCTTTTGGCCGCCCTGCTCGACGATGACTTCGTCGGGAGTTTCTAGACTGGCGAGCGAGCTTCGAATCTGATCATTCACACCGCTCAGGTCGAAACCGGTGCGCTCGGCCGTGATCAAGATACCGCGCGTGTTCCCGATGCGGCGGATCTCGGCGGGTCCCTGGACCGTGCGAACCTCGGCGACGGAACGCAGAGGAACGGGCGTATCTGAGTTCGGGTTGACGGTCAGGTTGAGGACCGACTCGAGGCTCGAGAGTATGAGCTCGTCGCCGATGACCCGAACGTCGACGCGCTCATTGCCTTGGTTGAACCGCGTACCGACGGAACCGAGGACTTGGTCGCGCACGAGGTTGGAGACGGCGACGAGGTCGAGTCCATACTCGAGAGTCTTGTCGCGGTCGAAAGTGATGAGCGCTTCGGGGTGCCCGGGACGGACGGAAGACTTGAGGTCCGTGAGGGAATCGAGCTTCGAGAGCCGGGTGAAGACCTCTTCCGAGACGGCCTCAAGAACCTCAAGGTCGTAGCCCTTGACCTCGACCGCAACGGGGGATTCCAGCGCGAAGGGGGTCGGACGGCGAATCTCGATCGAGTGAACGGCGGGGTGGCGCGCGATGATTCGGCGCACGTTGGTCGCCAGCTCTTCTTCGCGTTCGGAGTCGCCCCACTCGGGTTTGAGCCGCACCGCGAGCCGCGCCGTGTGCGAACCCTCGATGTCGCGCGAGAGACTCTCGGGTTCGATGCCGGTGGTGAGCGCGGTCGTCTCGACACCTTCGAGTGCTTGAATCTCACGATCGAGCTCGCGCATCGCGCGGTCGGTGAACTCGAGCGGTGAGCCGATCTCCATCGCGACGTGCGCGGTGAACTCGCCCTGATGAATCTCGGGCAGGAGCTCGATTCCCAAACTGGCCACGCGTCCCAGAGCGGCCCAAAAGAGGAGCCCCGCGACGGCGATGATCAGGATCGGCTGACGAACGGCGCCTTTGAGGCAGCCGACGTAGAACGCTTCGAGGCCAACCCAGAGGCCGTCGAATGCGCGAGAGAAAGGGCGCAGACAGACTGCCGAGATCTTGTAGATCGCGCCAAGGACGAGGGCGGAGATGCGAACGATTAGGCCGAGAACAAATGCGAACGAGCGAAAGGCGAGTTCAAGAGCCTTCGGAATGATCTCGACGGGCTTCCAATCGAAAATCTCTGCAACGGTGCCGACAAAGTTGGAAGGGAAGCTCTTGAAGTTCCATTCGAACTCTTTGTTGAAGGGGGTCGGTCGGCGCGCCGGGTCGGCGTCGTCGGAAGATCCGGCGAGCCAGCCTCGCGAGGCGAGCATCGGAATGAACAGGATGGCGACGACTAGGGAAACGAGCAGCGAAGTGACGACGGTCAGGGCTTGGTCGCCGAAGATCTGACCCGCGATTCCCGTGACAAAAACGATCGGCGCGAATACGGCGATCGTGGTGAGCGTCGAGGCGATGACCGCGCCGGCTACCTCCCGGGCGCCACGCGTGGCAGCCTCTTTGATGTTGTCGCCTTCATCGCGACATCGCGAGATCGATTCCAGCACGACGATGGCATTGTCCACGAGCATGCCGACACCGATGGCGAGCCCGCCGAGCGACATGATGTTGAGACTGACGCCGAACATGTACATCGGCGCGAAGGTGACAATGACCGAGATCGGAATCGCGAGTCCAATGATGAAGGTCGCGGAGAGCCGTCTCAGGAAAACCCAGATCACGAGGACGGCGAAGAGCGAGCCCATCACCGCCGCATTCTTCACATCGTCGATCGCGCTGCTGATAAAGGTGGACTGATCGGAGAGAAGCTCGAAGGTCAGGTTCTTGCGGTGACGGAAGGCGAGGAAGTCCGAATTGCTGCGCTCTTCAAGATTCGGCCCGGCGCCACCTTCGGTTTCCCGCTCTTGAATTTCCTTCGCGGTCGCCTGCTGCTCCGGCCTTCCGAAGATGTTGTCCTTGACGGTCGAGGCGAGCTGGACAATGTTCGCGCCGGCCTCGCGATAGATGGCGAACTCGACCATCTCCGAGCCGCCGAGACGACTGATGACCTCGCGCTTCTTATGGGTGCGCTCGACAACGGCGACATCGCGTACGCGGATGGAAGCGTCACCGCGTTTGATGATCGAGAGGTCCGCGATCTCGTCCGTGTCGCGGAATTCGTTCAGGGTTCGAACCAGGTATTCGGTCGAGCCCTCAAGGAGCGAACCGCCCGAAGCGTTGATGTTCTCCTGGGCGAGACGGGTCGCGAGGACGCTCGGATCGATCTTGCGTGCGGCGAGCGCGAATGGATCGACGCGAACACGAATCTCTTCCTCGAGCCCACCGCGAACCTGAACTGCGGCTACTCCGGGAAGCGCTTCCAACTCGCGCTTGATCCGGTTCTCCGCGATCCAGCGGACCCCGATGAGATCGGCTTCGTTCGTCGTCTTTGTGACCGAGGTTAGCCCGATGCGGAGAATCGGATCGAGGTTGGGGTCGTAGCGCAGGATGAGCGGCCGATCGACGCCGCGCGGAAGGAAGACACCGTCGAGCTTCTCGCGTACATCCTGTACGGCGAAAGTCATCTCGGTTTCCCAGTTGAAGTCGAGCAACACGTCGGAAGTTCCGGCGCGGCTGATCGAACTCGAACGGACGAGACCGGGCAGCGTGCTCAGCGCTTCCTGAATGCGCTCGCTCACCCGTTCCTCGATGTCTTCGGGCGCCGCGCCTTCCCAGGTCGTTCGAACGGTCAGGGTCGGGTAGCTAATCTCCGGAAGGAGGTCGACGTGCAGCTTGGAGAAGCTGACCGCACCGAAGACGGCGAGCGCGATCACGAACATCGTGATCGCGATGGGGCGTTCCGTAACGAAGGAGAGCTTGCGCTTGATCTCCGAGCTCGTGCTTGTTGTTTCCACGCTGCGCTTACTCGGATTCGGTCGAGGTGTCGTCACTGGACTCGTCACCCGACTCATCGCCTATCTCATCGGCGGAATCCGCGTCGGACTCTTCGGCCTCATCGATGAGTTGCGATTCATCCAGCTCATCCTCGATGCGCACCTCTGCCCCGTCTTCCAGGTCGCGTGCTCCGACGGTGATGATCGAATCGTCGGGGGTTAGCGAGCCCGGCTCGAGCGGCACGATCTCGATAAACTCATCCTCGGCAAAGCTCTCCGTGACCAAGACGCGTTGAGCCATGTTGTCGTTCACCTTCAAGACGAAGCTCTCTTCGCCCTCTCGCCGGACAGCGCGCTTGTGGACGACCAAAGCCTGAGGGTGCCGGTCGGTGACGATCTCCAGTCGGATCAACATTCCGGGGAGCAGTCGCAAGTGGCTGTAGTCCTCGCCGTCCTGGTCTTCGGGCTTGATGGACAGCTTGGCGGTCACTCGAAACGAGCCCGAGTCGGCATTGATCGTCGGGCTGGCGCGTTCGATATAGCCTCGGAATCGAGCTCCGGGAAGCGCCTCGGTTTCCCCCATGATTTCCAGTCCGCCGGTGTCGCCGTTGCCGCGTGTCGCTCCCGTTGCGAACAGGCTGAGCTCGCGTTGCGGTCGATAGAAGACGGCGCGCAAATTGTCCATGTCGGTCAGCACGAAGGCCGCTTCGCTGCCCACCGTGTCGCCCACGCGGATCGAGCGCGAAGCGATCACGCCGGAGATCGGCGCGCGGATTGTCTTGTCGTCGCGTGTGATCTCGGCGCGTTTCAAGGCGACCTCGGCTCGCGAGATTGCGATCTTGGCTTCGCGCGCGTCGGACTCGGCGCGCTTGAGGGTGAGCCTCGCCTTCACGACTTCGTGGCTCGAGCGCTCGAGCTCCAGGCGACTGGCTTCCAGCGCTTGCGAAGAGAGCGCGCTCGGCAAATCCGAATCGCCTCCGTGCAGGCGATCGTTGCGGTCGAAGTCGCGCTGCGCTTGTTCCTCCGCGAACCTGGCGTTCTTGATTCCGGCCTGCGCCTCCTCGATGGCGAGCTCGTTGTTCTCGCGCCGCGTGCGGGCTTCTTCGACGGCGACGCCCGCGTCCTGAACGGCGAGCTCGGCGTCGCGATTGTCGAGGCGCGCGAGAATTGCTCCCGCTTCCACACGATCGCCTTCCTCGCACAGGAGCTCGACGACGAAGCCGGAGCTGCGCGGAATCAGGCTGACCTCCGACTCCGACTCGATGACGGTGGTCGTCTCCAGGATCTGGACCATCTCGCGCTGCTCGAGTGGGGCGACTCGAACTCTCGGAGCCTCGCGCTCGCGGACTCCGCTGGAGAGAGCGGCGCTCTCCTTTGCTGCGCTGACCGGAGCCGAGGTCTGCTCGCAGCCCGAGCCGATGATGGTGAGAGACAGAGCGCCGGCGAAAACGAGGAGAGCGCGATGACGGAGAGAGCGAAAGAGCATGGGCGAAGGGAGGGGACTGTGTTTCCGGGCCTCGGGTTGGCCGTCGATGGGTAAGCTGCACGCATGCGCACACCTTCCGAAGCCATTGCAGAGATTCTAAGTCGGATTCGACCTCTGAATCGTAAGGAGTCGATTTCGTTGATCCGAGCCCAGGGCCGGGTCCTGGCGGAAGACGTCCATTCGGACGTCGATTTGCCGCCCTTTGAGAAGAGCGCGATGGACGGCTTTGCTGTTCACAGCGCTGACTTTGAGGGTGCTGCGGGTCCCATCGAGCTGGAGTGCGTGGGGGAGTCGAGGGCCGGAGTGCCGTTTTCAGGCAAAGTTTCTCGCGGGACCTGCACGGAAATCTACACGGGTGCTGAGCTGCCGAACGGCTGCGACGCCGTCGTGATGATCGAGAAAACGAGCCGCGAGGGGGCGACGGTCCGAATCGACGACCGGCCGCTCCCCAATCAACACGTCAGCCACCAGGGCGAGATTCTTCGTGTCGGAGCGGTGGTTCTCCGGAAGGGGCGTCGGCTCTCCAGCGCGGATCTCTCCATCCTGGCCGCCGTCGGTTGTGATCCGGTTCCGGTCTTTCAGCGCCCGAAAGTCAGTGTACTCACGACCGGCGACGAGCTGGTTCCGGCGAGCGAGGTTCCCGGTACGGGCCAGATTCGGGAGGGCAACACCTTCTACCTTGCGACGGCTTGCCAAGGCGTGGGCTGCGAGGTGCTCGAGGTCGGCATCGTGCCGGACAAGGAAGACGTCTTACTCGAGCGCTTCGGAACGGCGCTCGGGGACTGTGACGCCGTGATTACCACCGGTGGCGTGAGCATGGGCAAGTACGACTTGGTCGGAGCCGTGTTCGAGAAGCTCGGCGTTGCCCCGCTCCTTCACAAGGTCGCCATCAAGCCTGGCAAGCCGATCTGGTTTGGCATGCAAGGCGAGACTCCCGTGTTCGGTTTGCCGGGCAATCCCGTCTCGAGCCTGCTCGGATTTCAGGTCTTTGTCCGGCCGGCGCTCAGCTTACTCTCCGGAGCGGACCCCAAGGAGCAGGTGGAGCGTTTACGGCGTGGCATCTGGCGCGGAGACCGGGTCGGCGGCCAGTGGCGCCAGCAAAATCTGCCCGCGCGAGTGGAGCAGGGGGAGGACGGCCGCGACGAGCTCCAGCCGGTCTCCTGGCATGGCTCGGCGGACATGGTTGGGGCTGGCGCGGCCACGGCTCTGGCCATTGTGCCCGCGGATACTCCGATCGAACCCGGTGAGTCGATCCACTATCGACCGCTGGACTAGATGGGGTCGGCCCGCGTCCGCGTGGCTCAGAGAGGTTGGAAATCCGATTCATCGACCCGGTTACTTGGGCCAGCAGGCGGGTTAGAGAGGGGTGCGGCCCCCTCCTGGACTTGACCGGAGACCGCACCCGCCTCTATAGTTTCGCGCCCGCTGCGCCCGGCCTTGGGACTTTCTCTGCGCCCTTCGGGGAAGCCCGTCCCATCCCCGAATCGCTCTCGGTTTGCTCCTCAATCTCCCTGACCCCTTCGCAAGTACGAGCATGAGCCCCATCGGAAAGATCTTCATTGTCGTCAACCTGGCCCTCTCGGCCGCATTCCTCGGTTGGGCGTCCAACGTCGTCGCCACCAGCCAACAATGGAAGACGAAGCACGATGACGTCGAAGAGAGCCTCAATAAGGAGAAGGCGGCGCTGGAAGCTGACCTCTCGCTCCAGCGCACCAAGCTGGAGACCGTCCGCGAAGACAAGGATCGTTTCTCGCAAGAGAGCGATGATCTGAAGAACCGCGCGGAGCGCGCCGAGCGCGAGCGCGACGCTCAGACCACCGAGAATCAGCAAATGCGCGGTGATATCACCAAGCTGCAGAGCTCGATGGAGGGTTACAACAATCACCTCTCGTCGATGGACGCTCGCCTTGAGCGCGCGACCGATCAGGCGCTGCAAGCCGAGCGCGACAAGAACGAGGCCATGCAGGGCAAGCGCGACGCAGAGATCGCCCTCGCCAACGCAGAGGAGTCCATGCGCGCGACCCAGGCACAGGTGGACGCGCTGACGGCGAAGCTGGCCAGTGCGGAAGACAGCATTGCGTCCGCCGAAGCGAAGTTCGACGCCATCGTCGCTTACACGGGTGTGGACCCGGGCAGTATTTTGTCTCAGCCCGATATCGAAGGTGCCGTCGTCAGCGTCAAGAGCGACCCCGCTCCCGGCCTGGTCTCGATCAACCGCGGCTCCGACCAAGGGGTGAGCCTCGGAACGACTTTCCAAGTCTTCAATGGCCGCACCTACAAGGGTGAGGTTCGCGTCGAGATCGTGCACGCCACCTGGAGTTCGGCCGTCGTGGTTCGCGCCACCGAGGGTTCGACCATCTCTTCTGGCGACAGCGTCGCCACCCGCCTCTAGGAGTCGATCACCATGGCACGCAGTCGCAGCCGTCGCGGAGCAGCCTCCGCTCGTAGTTCTGGAGCGGGTCGTCAGACCCGCGCCGTCTCCCGCAAGTCATCCGCAGGCCCGACCGGCGAGGCCGAAGTCGTCGAGGAAGCTGCCGGCATGGGCATGGAGGGCGCCGTGGCGATCATCACGGCGCTCATGCTCTTCGCCGGATGCCTCTTTTTGGACTACGAGCTCGGCTCGCACTACGGCGTCGGGATGTTCTTCGCCAACTAGTCCACGCACGCTGGGAGGTTGGCGCCTCTCGAACGAGCACGATCTCTGCCTCGCTTCCCGTTTTGGGGCGCGAGGCAGTTTCGTATCTGGGCCGATTTCGTGTGCTTGATCGGCGATAGGTGGCCTGTAGACTGCGCTACTAACGGGGTGGGTCGCGGGTCGCTGTGGACTGTGATTACGCCGCGAGATTTCTGGGCAGGCCGCACTGCCTTACGGCATCACTGAGACGCACCATGTTTCACAGCAATTTTCACAGCCAGCTTCCCTGGAAGCCTAGAAGGAACCGCCCATGTCCAATCTGATGAAGCCGCTGGAGTGGATGCTCGGGCGCTTATCCGTCGACATGGGGATCGACCTCGGAACGGCGAACACTCTGGTCTGTGTTCGCGGGCGAGGCATCATCCTCAACGAGCCGAGCGTGGTGGCCGTCAAGAAGGGCGGCAATGAAGTCCTGCTGGGCGGAATGGCCGTCGGCAACGCCGCCAAGGCGATGCTCGGCAAGACCCCTGGGAATATCGAAGCCATTCGTCCTCTAAAGCACGGCGTGATCGCCGACTTTGAGATCACCGAGAAGATGTTGCGCTACTTCATCACCAAGGTGCACGACGGCAAGCACTGGATGAAGCCGCGCGTGGTCATCTCGGTTCCGACCGGAATTACAGCGGTCGAGCGGCGCGCGGTCATTCATTCCGCCGAGCGCGCCGGCGCTCGCAAGGTCTACCTGATCGACGAGCCGATGGCCGCCGGTATCGGAGTCGAGCTGCCCGTCACGGAAGCACGCGGATCCCTGATCGTCGACATCGGTGGCGGTACAACTGAGGTGGCCGTGATCTCGCTCGCCGGTTCGGTGGTCGCGACTTCTCTGCGCGTAGCCGGCGACGAGATGGACGAAGCGATCGTCTCGCACCTGCGCCGTCACCACAACCTGTTGATCGGCGAGCAATCGGCCGAGCGCATCAAGCTCACCGTCGGGTCCGCATGGCCGCTGGAGCAAGAGCTCTCGATGGAGGTCAAGGGCCGCGACTCAGTCACGGGACTTCCGCGTCGTGCGACGGTCACTTCGATGGAGATTCGCGAGTCTCTCAGCGAGCCGGTCCGGCAGATCTGCGAGTGCATTCGCCAGGTCCTGGAAGAAGCGCCGCCGGAGATTTCGGCGGACCTCGTGGACTCTGGAATCACCGTTGTTGGCGGGGGAGCACTGCTCTACGGCATCGGCGATGCGATTACCGATCAGATCGGAATTCCGGCCACGATCGTGGACGATCCGTTGAGCGCGGTTGCGCGCGGCACCGGAATCTTCCTCGACAAGCTCGACGTCTTCTCGCAGGTGTTGACCACCGGCGACGACGCCTGAGCCTTCGTCAGAAGCCGGCGCGATTCGGGAATTCGACCGCTCTCTCGGGGTTTCCAGCGCCGAATCGACAGCTCGCAATCGCGCGAGCTGTCCCGCAAGGATTCGCGTGCACCGACTCGGCGAAATTCTGAGCTGTGGTGGTGCACTCCCAAACGGCGAGCGCACCGAGCTTTGAGATCGGAGAGTGCTTGAGCGATTCGAGAGAGCGTTGAGTCGAGGCGCTCGACAAGCGAACATCGCTTCTCCTGACGGACCCATCACTTGAGCTTTCGCCGATCCCATTTGCTGCACCTTCTGATTTGGATGTGCATTTTTGTCCTGGCGGTGCGGCCGGTTGAGCGACTGGACGAAGGCATCGAGTGGGCGCTCTCGCCGCTGCGCATTCTGGCCGAACCCGCGTGGCCTCTGATCTGGTCGGAGGGGCAAAGCGTGCAAGCCGCGGAGGCCGCCCGTGATCGGGCTTCCGATTACGCGGCAGAGGCGGAGCGACTGGGCGTCGAGTTGCTCGCGCTCGCGAGTCCCACCCGGGCCGAGCTTCTAGAGGGGCGCGATCTGGTGCCCGCCGTTGTGATTGGCCGCGATGACCGAGATAGCGACCGGCTGTTCGTCAGAGTCACCGACACCGCCGCGCTCCATCCCGGTTTGCCGGTGGTGCACGGCGACACCTACGTCGGCCGCGTGGCTCTCGTCGATGTGGAGCGCCTAGAGGTTGCGATCGACCTCGTCACAGGGCCGGGCTTTGCCGTCGGTGCGCGTCTGGTGGATCCGCCTTCGTCCAAGCCGATCTGGATGGCGGTCGGTGGGGTGTACTCCGCGAAGGGGCAGCCCGCGCACTCGGTCCAGCGCTTGGCGCTCGTCGTTCGCAATC
This sequence comes from Planctomycetota bacterium, assembly GCA_029259635.1. GTDB lineage: Bacteria > Planctomycetota > UBA1135 > UBA1135 > OFTM34. Next base: position 100,647 of record JAJDEU010000055.1, read on the forward strand.
CGTCGGATCGCGAAGCGCCGGGGGGCTCGGTGGTCGTCGGCGAGCTCCTCGCCGATATCGATCCGTTCGCGTCCCTGGCTGAGGGCTATGGCCTCGGGACGTTGGTGGAGTATTCGTCGAATGAAGAGCGCAGTTTGCTGGCCGACCTCGACTACGGCGCGGGCATCTTTCACGTTCACATCCTGTGTCCGGAAGGCTCGCGCGCCGGAGCAACCGGTGAACTTGAGCTGGCGATCTCCGATCCCGACTGGCGTCCGACGCGGCAGTTGTCCGCGGGAGATCCCTCGAGTTGGCGCGGGGGAGTCAAGATTGCGGCGGGGGCTTCGGTGGGCGTCGAGCGCGGCGCCGCTCTGATCTCCGACCTGCAGTTGATTGGCCGGGTCGAGCGAGTCGGTGCCTGGACAGCGGACGTTCGCCTGCTCTCCGATCCAGGGCTCTCACTGGTCGCGGTCGCCAGGCAGAGCGGTGACAGCGAGCCGCGAGTGCTCGGGCGATTGACCTCGCTCGGTCCCGACTCCACCGGCGAGTGGATTCGCTTCCGCTGGGAGGCGGTCGTCGGTTTTCGGCACGAAGGCGGAGCGAACGATGTCCTGCACGCGCGAATCTTCACCGGGGCCGGTGACACCGGCTTGCCCGCGGGCTTGTTTGTCGGGGACGCGATCCTGTCTCCCGATATCGATCCCGTGATCGGCGCACCGCTCGTTCTCCTGCGCCGAGAGTCGAACCTGGGATCGGGAAACCTCTGGGTTCGAACCTCCTCGGAGAGCACACCGTGAGCATGGCCGCCGGAATTGAGTCGGTCCTCGGCTCGCGGCGCACTCCGTTGCTGTCGCTGGGTTGGCTCGCGCTGTGGGCCACTTTGGCCTTCACGCTGAGCGGTCTCCTGGGGCAGAGCTTTGGCGCTTGGGTTCCCGACCCGGGCGTCGTTCTCCTGATCGGTCTGGTGGCCCGCACGCGGCCCGCGGGGTTGTGGTCCGCCGCTCTCGCGATCTCGGCGGGGCGAGTCGCCGTCGGAATCGAAGCGCCTTTGGCGGTCTTCGCGATCTACCTCGCCATCGCCGGTGCCCATGCGTCGCTGTGTCGGTTTGCCGATGGCCAGCGCGCGATCGTGCGGCTCGTCGGCGGCGCGCTCTATTCCGGCGTCGTGGTTCTGTGGCTGATCGGCGTTCATGAGTCGCGTTCGTCTGTCGCGCTCGGCTTGTTCGAACGGGCGCCACAGTGGGCGCTCGCGACTGCGGTGTCGACGGCGATTGCGACGGTTTGCCTCTCGCCGCTGCTTGCGCGAATTCCCGGGCTCGGCGAGTGGAGGGAGCGCTCATGAACGCGCGCTCAATGGTCCTATGCGTGATGATGGTCGGGCTGACCGTGCTCCTCAGTCTTCGGCTCTTCGAGATTCAGATCGGACAGGGCGAGGTGTGGGCGGGCGAGGCAGCGCGACTCGCGCGCAGCGGGCGTCTCCTGCGCTATCAGCGCGGCGACATCCTCGACAGCGACGGGCGCGTGCTGGTTCGCGACACGGCGACCTATCGGCTGGAGCTCTCGTATCGCGAGTTTCGACGCAAGCACATCCTCGGGTTGATCGCGCACTCGCGCTCGGCGCTCGAGGCGCGGGCGGTCTCGTTGCCCGAAGCCTTTGAAGCGATGGATCTCTGGGCGATTGAACTCGGAGAACTCTCGCCGAGCGACCTGGACGCTTTCGGAAGAGGGGCGCCACTCGAGACGGCGACGCTCCGACTTCCGCGCGAGCTGGAGCCGATCGAGGTTTTGCGCGGACAGCGCGCGAGTGATGTTCGTTATTACGTCGCGAACCTGTTCCACCTGAACAAGATCGAGCTCAACCGACTGAAGCGGCTCAAGCAAGAAGGGGTGGCGCTGCCCTCCTACTTCGAGCTCGTCTCAAGTTGGCGCGAGCAGACCGAAGACTCGCTGAGGCTGGAGGTGATCGACCGGGTCGAGCGCGGCCGGCATCATCTCAAGCTCTTGGCCGAGCGCCTCGATCTGTTCGACGACGAAGAGGATGCGCAGTTCGGCGACCCGCAAACGCGCATCGTCGAGGAGCTGGAAGCCATTCGCAGTACGGTCGAGGAGCTCGTCGCCGCTGGCCTGTTTCGCGAAGCCGCGGGATTCTCGCCCGGGCGACTCGATCCGGAGCTGCTCTTCGACGGTGTGGATCTGGTCTGGATCGCGCGCTCGCTCTATTGGGATAACGATCGGCTGGAAGCCTGGACCTTTCAGACGCGGCGACGGTGGCTGGCCTGGCGAAAGGGTTATGCCATGCCACGCCTCTTGGTCGAGTTTCTCACCGAGGGTCGCCGAGGCGAGCGAACACCGGAGCGCCTGCTCAGTCTGCTCGGCACGATCTATTCGAATCCGGAAGTGCTCGAGTCCGTGCTCGACCGAAGCGAATTTGAGTTGCCGAACGAGTCTTTCGCTGTGCTCGGCCACCTGTCTGAAATTTTTGGCGTAGAGAGCTCGTCGGAGTTCGGCGCCTTCGAGCTTCCGGGTGCGTCCGACTTCGCGGCGGACTCCGAGGCTCTTCCGCGCCAGGGCTGGCGCTCGCTCGAGGGCTTGGTTGACCGGATCGACGTGACCGATGACATCGGTCAGCCGGATAAGCACAAGGCGTGGAGCGTTCGCCGCTTGCGAAATGCCTTGCGCAAGCCGGAACATTTATCTCGCTCTAACCTTCAGCTCGTAGCGCGCGAGCTCATGCTGATTTGGGAGCCCGCTTACCAGGACGCGTTGGCCGCTCGGCTCGAACGCGCGAAGGAAGTTTTTGATCTGGAAGGTCGCTTGGCACCCAATGGTCGGCTTGTGATTCTCGAGGAGCGACGCCAGCTCGCGCTCGAGTCCTTTCGCGACATCCTGCGCGACTACGGCGATCGCAGCATCGCGCTCGATCCGAGGCCGCGCTACGAAGCGGTCTACCTACTGACGCGCTTCCCCGCTGAGTATCAGGGATTCCGGGCGGTGGATTCGCGCGTGCGCAATCCCGCAGGTTCCCACGCAGTAGAGGCGAGCTCGCTGAGCGACGAGGGGTGGAGCGAGCTTGCGAGCGAAGTGATCGGAAGCGTTTCCGCGGTTGGCATCGACGAGAGCCAGCGGCAGCGCGAGCGGGAGAACCGACTGCGCGAATTGCGCTCGAGTACTCGGAGTGGAGCGGAAGACGACGAGCTGAAGCAACTGGTGGGCGAGGTCTTGCTCCACGACGAGTCGCGCGGGGTTTCGGGCATCGAAGGTGAGTGGGACGCGGAGCTGCGCGGGAAGAACGGCTATCGCGAGGCTCGCGGTCTGGAAGATAAGTTCGGTCGTGGTCGGCAGTCCTCGGTCTTCGGCGAGCGCAAGGATGGTCAGGATATTCGGCTCACGATGGATGCGGAGCTACAGCACGCGACCGAGTTGATGCTCGAGTATCCCGAGTGGGACACGACCGACGATAAGGTCGATAAGGACTGGTTCGCCGAGCCTGTCGGCGCGATCGTCCTGCTCTCAACGAAAGGCGAAGTGGTCGTGTCCGCTTCCGTGCCCAACGGCATTACCGCGCTTCGTTCGAACGTCGAGGATCAGCGCGCAGACCGCTCGCAACGGATGGATCGCACGCTGCGCAAGCCGGGCTTTCTTCCGCCCGGTTCGGTGTTCAAGCCCTTCGTCGCGCTCTGGGCACTGGAACACCTCGGGCTCGATCCGTACCGCCCGGTCGAGTGTCGTCGCGTGAATGGCCAGCCGGCCGAGTACGGCAGGGTTCGGTGTTGGCTGACGAGCGGGCATGGGGAGATGAACTTGTCCGACGCGCTCAAGAATTCTTGCAACTGTTATTTCGCGTGGCTGGGCGAGCAGTATCCCTCGGTGCTCGACTTTCAAAAGATGGCCGATGCCTTCGGGTTCGGTCAGCCGACCGGATTGCGGCGCGACAGCTCGGTGAGCGGCATGCTCGAAGACTACGTGCCCGATCTGTTTCGACAGCGCGGGTTTGGCGGACGCAAGCCGCGCTTGGCGGGTAACGGACTGTCGGTCGTCGAGGCGACTCCGATGCAGGTTGCGCGCGCAACTTTGGTTTTGGCAACCGGCAAGCTCTTCTCGCTGACGAATGTCAGCGAGGTCGGGAATTTGCCCATCACACGTCCCGTTCCGGTTCGGCCAGAGATCTCTGATTCGACCTTTGATCGCGTTCGCGAAGCGATCTATCGCGTGGCGAACGAGCGAGGCGGTACGGCTTATAAAGCGCTCAATCGGGACCTGGTCGGCTTCGAAGTCTGCGTGAAGACCGGGAGCGCCGACCTGACCGCACGCCCGGCGGACGGGAAGGCACTCGGAGGCGGAACGGCCAAGCACACTTGGGTCGCGGGATGGCTGCCACCGGAGAATCCCGTGGCTGTCTTTGTGATCTTCCTCGATGGGGCCCGCGCGACTTCTTCCCACACGGCGGTCTATGTTGCGCGGCAGTTTCTCAAGCTGCCCGAGACCCGATCTTGGTTGGAGGAGCGAGGCGTTGTTGCGACGGATGCTCCGCCTGAAGAGGAGCGTTGAGCGCTCTTACTCCTCGGTACCGAAAAAAAATATCCGAGATCTCGCCTTCGGTTAGAGTGTGCCTAAGTCCTTAGGAGAGGGGATGCCGGACACGGAGTTTAATCACAGTAGAGGGAAGCTCGCCGAGGCGGCGTACGCGGAGTTTCGTGTTCGCCTTGAGGATGGCGGAGCTGAAGAGTTCGAGGGGCTCTGCAAGAAGCACTCGGAGCTCGAGGTGGAATTGCGTCAGCTGCACGCGAATTGGGATTTTGTCTCGGGAGTGATGCGGCGAATGGATCGCACTCCACAGGTTGGACCGGACACGGATTCCGAGGGCTTTACGAAGCGCGTCGTCGATCGTCTCTCGGGTCGCAAGAACGCGTTCGAGCGCTATCGCATCGATGGCCGTATCGACGAGGGTGGGCAGGGAGCCATCTTGCGCGTCTGGGATAATGACCTCGGCCGCCGCCTCGCGATGAAGGTCATGCACGCGCGCAAGGCGAAATCCGGGGAGTCGCCGCCCAAATCCGACTCGCGTGCGCTCGGTCGTTTCTTAGAAGAGGCGCAGGTGACGGGCCAGCTCGATCATCCCGGAATCGTGCCGGTGCACGAGCTCGGGCTCGACGAGGCCGGTCGCGTCTACTTCACGATGAAGCTCGTGAAGGGCGAGAGCCTCAAGCGCTTGATCGATCGCGTTCACAAGGGCGATGGTGAGTGGACGCTGACGCGCGTGCTCGGGCTGATTCTAAAGGTCTGCGACGCGACCGCTTATGCGCACAGCAAGGGCGTGCTCCACCGGGACATCAAGCCCTCCAACGTGATGATCGGCCGCTTCGGCGAGGTCCACTTGATGGACTGGGGTTTGGCGAAAGTGATGGGGCGCGAGGAAGCGCCGATCGAAACCGCTGAGCCGAAGTCCGTGCAGTACGTTCGCTCGGATCGAACCAGCGAGCCGGAGACGCCCGACTCGCCGCTGCTCACCGCCGACGGAGATGTCATCGGAACGCCGGCTTACATGTCGCCCGAGCAAGGGGCCGGCGACCTCAACGCCCTCGGTCCCGCGACGGACGTCTATTCGATCGGAGCGATGCTCTATCAGCTCTTATCCGGCGAGATCCCCTACATGCCGAAGGGCCTCAAGCTGCACAACTACGATGTCCTGTGCGCCGTGATCGCCGGACCGCCGCGATCGATTCACGAGCTTGCCAGCAGCGCGCCGCCGGAGGTGCTCGCAATTTGCGACAAGGCCATGGCGCGCGAGATTTCGAAGCGCTACTCGGACGTCTCCGCATTGGGTGAGGATCTGCGCGCGTATCTGGAGAATCGCGTCGTCGGTGCGCACCGCACGGGAGCCGCCGTTGAGTTTCGGAAGTGGGTGGGGCGCAATCGGGCGGTGGCGTCGATTGCGGCGGTGTTGCTTGTGGTCCTGATCGTCGCGGGTTTCGTCGTCGCGGACACCGAGCGCAGTCGCCGCGAACAGGCGGAGGGAGATCGCGATCAACGAATGATCACCGGTCTTCCAGCTCTAGTCGATTCGTTGGGTCCGACTCATCCTCACTCGGTATCTGCAAAAGAAGCGTGGTTGGCCGACGCGGAGCGATTGAGCGCTAAGTTGCCTCAATTCGAAGAGGAATTGGAAACTCTCGAACGAGCGTTGAGCGAGACTCAAAAATTGCAAGTGCCGAAGAGCGCGAAGGTCATCGAACTGGAGCAAGTCGTTGCTCATAAGCAATATCAACTCAAGCTTTGGCGTGGATTCGTAGCAGGGAAACAGGCGGAGATCGAGACGCTTACTGAGGGCGACGCGCGACAAACCTTGGAGCGAGAGGCCGCGATACTGAGCGAACAGTGCGAGCTCCTTGAACCGAGCATCCGCGCTTTGGAGTTCGAGATCGAGCGCGAGCGAACTTGGACTGTGCCGGAAGTCGCCGAGGCGCGTCGCCTGTCTGTCCTGACGGAGGCGGTTTGGAGCTTGCGTGCGCTCACGCGGAAGCCGGGGGGGCTCATCGAACGGGTGAGGAGCGAGCTGCAGATGGCTCGCGATCTAGAAAGAGATTCACTCGAAGTGCCCAGATCGGAATGGGCGGACGCAATCGTCTCGATTTCGGATGAGGGACGAAGTCCGCTGTACGGCGGCCTCAAGATGAAGCCGCAGCTCGGGCTTATCCCGCTTGGCCAGAATGACGCAGGCCTGTGGGAGTTTTGGCACGTCCTCTCCGGTTCTAGGCCACAGCCGAAAATGGAGGGCGGGTATGAGATTCGGCCCGAAACCGGCGTCGTCTTCATTCTGATTCCCGGGGGAGACTATTTCGTTGGGGCGCAAGTCGACGATCCGTCCAGACCAAACTATTCGGCTCCGAGCGCTTATCGAGACGGATTCGTCCCCAGAAGTGAGAGGGCTGTCCGCTCGGCTCGGCTCGATGCTTTCTTTCTCGCGAAGTACGAGCTGACGCAGAGCCAGTGGGTGCGTTTGATGGGAAGCAATCCGAGCATGAGGATTCCTGGTGCCGACTACAGGGGCGAGAAATTAATTTCCTCTACCCATCCCGTAGAGAACATGTCTTGGGGCGCCGCCATGCATGCGCTCTCGAGATGGAATCTCACCCTGCCCACGGAAGCGCAGTGGGAAGTGTCGGCCAGAGCGGGAACAGAAGGTCCTTACTGGTGGGGAGCCTCTCCGGGCATGGTCTTCCCGTTCGACAACTTCGCCGATGCGCGCGTCGCTGGTGTGCGTAGGCAATCTATCGCGAGCGGACTGATCGATGATGGTTGGGCTCTACACGCACCGGTCGATACTTTTCCGCCCAACCCTTGGGGCCTCGTGAGTATTACGGGCAACGTCGGGGAGTGGTGCCTCGACTGGTACGAGGAGGCACCCAGCGAAAACGTCCCTCTCACCGGTTCAGGCCTAACTGTTCCCAAGTGGTCCCAAAGTCGCGCCTATCGCGGTGGTACCTACCTTTTCGATGAGATCGATTTAAGAGTGTCGCGCCGTTCCCCCTCCTATGGCGGTGGAGCGGAGCAAGACGTTGGAGTTCGTCCCGTGCAACTCCTGGCTCCCTAATTACCGGGGCTGAAGCCGTGCGGGTTTTCGTGTTACTGCGCCAATTGATGGAGAATGAAAATGAAGATGAATCTACGTAAGGCTAGCGTCGCAACCTCTCTCGCTCTCGGTCTCTCGACCCTGTTCTGGATGGATGGAGCTTCGCTACGCGGGGATACTCTAGGCAACTGTGAATTGGAGTTACGCCCGCGCCACGATACCCACATCCCCGGCGGCCCCTTGGTGGATAACTGGGAAGCTCAGCTGTACTGGGAATTCTTCGAGGATTCCTCAGGGACTTCCCAGCTCATTGGAACGGAATACACGCTCGAGATACCCGCCGCCGACGTTATTGACATTGGAAACGCCATCGGAGATGACACGATCGAGATGACTCCTTACAGGGTGTATAAGGTCCGAGCCTACGTGGATGTTTCTGTAAATCCCCCGACACTGCATTACGCAACTAGGGAGATCATCGACCCAACGAACCCACCGAATTGGCAAGTCCATGCGGCTACGTTTACTCGCGGAGCTTGGGATCCCTTGGGTAGAAGGACCGAGCCGACCATTGAAAAGGTCATGAATCATGAAGCTCCGAACGACAAACGTGTGCGCGTTTGGAGCAAGATGTTTGGTTTCGAAATCGCGTTTACATTGACCGATGGCTAATCTCATCTCAAGTAGCGTGGCACTTGCGCTAATCGCCGTTTTGGGCGCAGCTCACTCCGTAGCTGCTGAGCCCACTTCGACTTCCGAACCGGCCTCAGCCTCGATTCAGGATGATGCCTATTGGGCTCCAGTTCGACCGGTTTCGCCCGATCGAGGTGCGAAGCGTAAGCGCGTGATGATCGAGTTTGACACTTCAACGTTCAGCTCAGACGAGATGCTGGACCTTTTGGCCTCAGCGAAGTCCAACCTTCTCGACGAGATTGGCCGAGGACCGCGGTTTGATGCTCGGGACAAGGCTGCTTTTTATCAGGACTTCGAGCCTGCTCCTTACTTGTCGCTTCGGCTGAGCCCTGACGAGTGGACCAAACTGAATGAACACGCGATCTTGGTCGGTCTACAGGATAAGCCTGTCCAATTTCGAATCGAAGCCTCTCCACGCCTCAGCACGAAGAACGTTATTGAGCCGAGCGGGATGCCGACGGATTTAGTGACCGTCAAAGTTCTACTCGAAGCGTTGGAGGCGAAAGTCCTCGGGGATACGGGCTTGGGTTGGAGGGTCGTTGTCATTGACGAGGGCGTCGACCCCGACAGTGGGGCTTTGAAAGCGACGATTGTCGATGGCGTCCACATCGTTGAGAAACCGATCTGCCAAATCCCGACCGAGGAGGCTACACCCGAAGAGGGGAAGAACCAGAATTCCAAGCCTAAGACTCTGGATCACGGCACGATGGTCGCGTCGATAGTTACTTGGGCGGCTCCCCAGGCCGACTATGTCTCTTTTCGAGTGGGAGGTGATGGGGAGGCTGACGTTCCCGATGTGATTGCAGCACTCCGAGAGGTGAGTTGTCGCTGGGATTCAGAACTCCCCAATCGAGTGGCGGTCGTTGTGCTGTGTATGTCGAATAAAAATATCACGAAGGAGAGCCACCCGACTCACTACAAGAATATGCAAGCCGAGGTCGATAAGCTTTGGGCTAAGAACATCGCGGTGGTGGTTTCTTCAGGGAACGACGGTCCTGAATATTGCGAAAGCTTTCCCGGTAGATTGGAAAACGTCGTGAGCGTTGGTGGTGTTGTTAGCAGCCTCGGTGCACACACGTTCTCTTCGAACTGGACGAAGACCGTCGACCTCTGCGCTCCCGGACGCAACGTCGGAATTCCGACGGATTGGTATCCCGGAATCGCGAAGGGATCGGGAACTTCGGCCGCGGCGCCCTTTGTCGCTGGCGCGATTGTGCAACTAAGGGAGGCGTATCCCGATTGCCCGATTGAGGTCATCGTTAAGGCCCTCAAGAGCACCGGAACCATCGTTAGAAACCCGAACGAGGTGCTCGGGATTCCTCTGATTCAGGTCCAAAAGGCGCACGACAAGCTGAGAGAGCTCTGTGCTCTAGTAGAGACTCCGGATCCACCCATAGTGCCAGCGCCTCCCGAGTAGTCTCATGCTTTGTAGTTGGGCGGTTCGTGTTGCGATCTTCGCGAACCGGGCCCAACTCTAAACGCTTAGGTGAGCCGCGACAGGGATGGGGGACGAGCCGTTGCTCGGCTTCCAGAGTTGAACCCGCTTCGACAATGGTGCCTGCTAGGCCTTGTCAGTCATGCGAGGATTTAATCACAGGCCGTTGCCCGAACGGCGCAGCTCCGGGATGGGGACTGCCTTTGACGGCTTCATCCACTGGCAGCGCGTGGAGTGGCCGATCTTGCTCGTCGGAGCGATGCTGCTGGGCACGGGCATGGTGTTTATCCAGGCGATGGCGCAGGCGGACGACCTGTTCGAGCGCCACGATATCTCGTGGGCCGGCCATGTGAAGAAGGTGATGGTGAGCTTGCCGGTCATGATCGTGGCCTTCTTCGTTCGGCCGCGGTTTTTGCGGCGACACGCTTGGCAGATCTATGGAGTCTGCCTGGTGCTCTTGGCGCTCGTTCCCTTTATCGGGTCGGTGTACAACAACGCGCGGCGTTGGATTCAGCTGCCGTTCGGGTTCGATCTTCAGCCGTCGGAGATCGCGAAGCTGGGATTGATCATTCTGCTCGGCAACCTGCTCTATCGCCGCCGATTGCGAGATTTAGACGAGTGGTTCGCGCCGACTTTTTTCGCGCTGATCCCAGTAGCGATGGTCGCCGCTCAACCCGATTTGGGGACTGCGATGACCATCGTGCCGATCACGCTGGGCATGTACTACCTGGCGGGAGCGAGCGCGCGGGTCTTGATCGCGCTGTGCCTGGTGATGGGCTTGTCGGGCTACTCGATCTGGAGTCTCGAGCTGGTCCAGGACTATCAACTCAAGCGCGTCGATACCTGGATCGAGACCTATGAGCCCGAGGGCTTGATCGCGGGGCGGAAGCGCGGAGGTTTTCACGCTCATCAAGCTCGAACGGCGATCGGAAATGGGTCGCTCAATGGGCGAGGGCTCGGCATGGGCATCGCGAATCAGGCGGGGCATTTGCCCGAGCGGGAGTCCGACTCGATCTTCGCGGTGATCGCGGAGGAGAGCGGGTGGATCGGAGCGAGCGCGTTACTCGCGATCTACGCGCTCTTCGTTTGCTTGATTATCACGTCGGCGGGCGCGATTCGGGAGCGCTTTGCGAGGTTGGTGGTCGGTGGAATTGGGCTCTATTTCGGAGCTCACTTCTTTATCCACGTGGCGGTGAATCTGGGGCTGCTCCCGATGACGGGACTCACGCTGCCGCTGATTTCCACAGGCGGGTCCTCAATGCTGGCGAGCTTTGCGGCGGTGGGGCTCGTGCTGGGGCTGGGGGCGCGCCATGAGCCCTCTCTCGACGAGGACGCGTTTCGGAATTGATCGGAATTCGCGATGTCGCGTTTGAGCGGGCAAAATCCGCGGGGCAATAAGCTCTCCTCGACCGACCCACAAAAGAGGTTCAGCTTCTAGTTAGCTCTTCGGGTCATTGCCGCTCACCGAAACCGAGCCTAGACTGCGCGCCGCTCTCGCCCCGGAAGTCGTTGAGGGGAAGTCAGACACCACTTTTTTTGGAGGACCGAGTCTTGGAACACCGTGCGCTGGGAATGATCGAGACGAAAGGTCTTGTGGGAGCCATTGAGGCTGCGGATGCGATGGTGAAAACCGCGCTCGTGGAGCTGTTTGGCAAAGAGAAGGCGACGGCCGGGCTGGTGACGATGTACGTCCGGGGCGAGGTCGGTGCGGTGAAGGCCGCGACCGATGCTGGCGCCGCGGCTGCCCGTCGAGTGGGGGAGCTGGTCAGCGTGCACGTGATCCCGCGACCGCACGATCAGCTCGAGGCCATTCTGCCTCCGATGGTTCCGCTCAAGGCCAAGTCGGCGGGCAAGTAAGCCCGCTTCGTTAACCCGTGTCTGTGCTCGATCCCGACCTGCGCGCCCTGCAGGAGGTGCGCGATGCCGTGGAGCGAGCTTCGGCCGCAACCCGGGCGCTCGCGGACTTCGACCAGGAAGCGACCGATCGCCTGTGCGCTGCGATGGCGGAAGCCGGCGCACGCGCGGCTCTCGAGCTCGCGCGACTGGCGGTCGAAGAGACCGGCATCGGGCGCGTTCACTACAAGGTGCTCAAGAATCTCTTCGCCAGCGAAGGCGTCTGGGATTCGATCCGCGACGAGAAGACGGTGGGCATCATCTCGCGCGACTCCGCGCGCGGGCTGGTCGAGATCGCAACACCGTCGGGCGTGATCGCCGGCATTGTTCCGACCACCAACCCGACCTCCACGGCGATCGGCAAGTCGATGATCGCGGTCAAAGGGCGCAACGCGATCGTTCTCAGCCCGCACCCGCGCTCGAAACGCTGCATTGGCGAGAGCGCGGAAGTCATGCGACGAGCGATCGAGCGCGCGGGCGGACCACCGGACCTCGTGCAGTCGCTCTCGAATCCGACTATCGAGTCGACCGGCGCGCTGATGAAGCATCGCAAGACCGCTCTCATCCTGGCGACCGGCGGATCGGCACTGGTCCGCGCGGCCTACAGTTCCGGCAAGCCGGCCTACGGTGTCGGGCCCGGCAACGTTCCAGTCTACGTCGATCGCACCGCGCGCGTCGTCGAAGCGGCGCACGGCGTCGTCGCCAGCCAGAGTTTTGACAACGCGACCTTCTGTTGCAGCGAACAAGCGCTGGTCCTCGATCGACCGATCGCGGACGAGTTCTTGAAGGCCATGCAGTCGCGCGGCGCGCACCTGTGCAATGCCGAAGAGACGCGCAAGCTCGAGGTCTACTGCAATCAAGGCGGGCTGATGAATCCCGACATCGTCGGCAAGGATCCTTGGTGGATCGCCGAGCGCGCCGGCTTCACCGTCGACAAGAACACGACCGTTCTGCTCGCCTATCAAGAAGGCGTTGGGCGCGAATTCCCGCTCTCGATCGAGATCCTGTGCCCGGTGCTCTCCGTTCACGTTGTTGACGGGTGGCAAGCGGGATGCGATGTATCGTTCAGCATCCTTCGATTCGGCGGACTCGGCCACACGATCGGTGTCTGGGCCGAAGACACGGCGGTGCTCGATCAGTGGTTCTTGCAGAAGCCCGCCAGTCGCATCATCGTCAACGGACCGACCTCGCCCGGGGCGGTGGGCTACAGCACGAATCTCACGCCGTCGCTCAGCTTGGGCTGCGGACCGCAGGCCGGGAACATCACGTCGGACAACATCACGGCGCGGCACTTGATCAATATCAAGCGGGCGGCGCAGCCCCTCACCGACTGGCGCGAGACCTACGAGCGCGACATGGCGCGCGTGTCGGCGATGACCGGCGAAGGCGTGCCGCGCGGGTCGGGCTTGCCCGGCGACCCGGCGCTGGGCGGACCGAAAACGAGCGGCGTTCCGGCGAGTACGCGAGCGGTGATCCAACCCTTCGCAGAGCGTGCCGCTACGACGGGCTCTTCAACGAACGCGTCTCCGCGGAGCGCTGGCGGCGCACCGATGATTCGAAGCACACCGCGTTTTACGAGCGAGCCCGGCGCGACTCCCGCGCAGGCAACGGCCTATCGCCGTCCCAGTTCGACTTCAACGACGACTTCAACTTCAGCTCCGAGTCCTGCGGCGAGCGCCGCGCCCGCTTCGCGCATGCCCGCGCGAGATGTGGGCAGCGCGCTCAGCTCAGCAGAGATTCAGGAGATGATGAGTCAAGCCGGTGCGGGTTGTCCGCTCGGCCCGTGCAAGGGATGTCCTCACCAGGACGTGCGAACCGGAGCCTGTACGGCTTAAGGGTTCGCTTAAACTAACCAAGAGAAGAATCGATTCATGGACAGCCAAATCGCTTTGGGAATGATCGAAACACGAGGCATGGTCGGTGCCATCGAAGCCGCGGACGCAATGTGCAAAGCGGCCAAGGTGACCCTGCTCGGCAAGGAAGTTTCCGGTGGCGGTCTCGTGACCGTCATGGTGCGCGGGGAGGTCGGAGCTGTGAAAGCGGCGACGGACGCCGGCAGCGCTGCGGCAAAACGCGTGGGAGAGCTGAAGAGCGTGCACGTCATTCCGCGCCCCGCGGATGATCTCGGCGCTTTCCTGCCTCCGACTCCAGCGCCCGCTAAAGGCAAGTAGCCCTCGTGACCGTTCGAACCTCGAACCTCGCGATCGAACTTCGGGGCGCGCTGGTCATCGACCAGATGCAGCCGCAGTTCGCCGCCACGATTGCTGCCAACTCCGACGGGTACTTCCCCGTCGAGGGGGAGAGCGCCTATTGGCTGGAGGTCAAGCCGGGCATCATCGTGACGCGCCTGATGGACGTTGCGCTGAAGAGCTGCGCCGTCACGCCGGGTGCGCTGATCACCGAACGCTCCTATGGAACCCTCGAGGTGCACGGTCCCGACCAGGGCCAGGTGCGCGAGGCGGGGCGTCGAATGTTGGAGGCAGCCGGTGTTTCCGCCGAGGACGGCTTGGCGCCCCATGTGTTGACCCACGAGGTCATCCGGCAGGTCGACTCGCACCACGCGATGCTGGTGAACCGCGGGCGCAGCGGGATGCTCGTGCTGGGTGGGGACACGCTCTACACGCTCGAGGTGAACCCGGCGATCTGGGCGCTGTACGCGGCGAACGAGGCCGAGAAGGCTTCGCCCATCCGGCTCGTCGGGCTCGAGAACAACGGAGCCGTCGGGCGCCTGCAGCTCGCGGGATCGGACGCG
>JAJDEU010000056.1 GCA_029259635.1 Planctomycetota bacterium
CTCCGGCCTACGGCCTCCACCTCCCCTCTGGGCTGTACCTGACACTGATCACTAACCTCTAACCAAGACCCGCTACGAGACTCGATGCCATAACCTAAACCCGCCGGTCACTGGCTCCGATCATCAACCCAGCTCTTTCCGGCTGTTCCGGACAATGGGCCAACCTCGTCACGCTAACAAAAAAGAGTGGCGAAGAACGGCCTAGAGCAAACAAGGTAAAAGTAGCGCGGCATTACACTAAGCATTCTGAACCAGATTTAGAGGTCCTTGACTTGCGCGTAATGATCAATAAAACTGTCAGATTCATCGCCTCGGTCAACGACTGAACGGGCGACTTCAAACTACATGAATTGGTGCGCTCAATTCATGGCCTCTTACAGACAGAGCAGGTTGAAACGAGCTCGGAGTCATAGGTCACGTCGATCACCACGAAGCGAATCTCGCGCGAGGAGAATTCACGTAACAAGCCTTCGAAGTCAGCTGTCTGAACAGGCATTGCGCAGCTTGGCACGCGAGTTGGCCTGCGCTTGAAGTATTGCCAAGCGTTCAGCCGGGCTCTGCGACAGAAGCCAGCGAATCATGCTGACGTCTCCGTCCTCTTCCACTCCTCTGTCCAAAAAGGAGCGAGCTGAAGGGTCCTCGTTCTCTTGGAGTTCGCGCACGGCTAGATCATACCCACAGCTACCGATGTTCAAGCGCCCGAGCTTGAATCGCGTCCTCTCGGACTCGAATCCGCCTCTCAGTCTTGATAGTTTTCTCTGGCCTCATCGTGGAGGTCCTCCAGATACTGTGCGATTTTCTTTTGCACTTCTGGACGATTCTTGACAATCAACAGTCCAGATTTTGTCACCTGCAAACCGACATCGTCGTCTTCCTCCCACGATTCGGGATAGATAAAGTCTCGTATGAGCGCGTCCAGATTGTCATAGGAGCCAACGATCGAATCTAGCTGATAAGGATCCTCTTGGTTTACCGGTTGGCTAGTGTCCTGGTTGTCGGTACTAAGCCAATTAAGGGCTCTCCAAAACATTCCCTGCCTAAATGCATCCGGAGGTCGATTTAACGAACGCACATCGTAAATCACCAACTCGATTAAAGAGGGAGACCAATCGAAGCTTGGAAGATCAGACATGTCGCCAATTAGAATTACTCCGTGCGCGAATCCCCAATTTCCTCCCCACCCAGCCAAAATTGAATCCAGCACTTCCTCCAAAGTTGCCGGTCCCGGCGGCAACTGGATTTCGTCATAGTCTTCGTCCCGATGATATGGAGAGAACACAAAATCGATGCCTGTTAATTTTGACAGGACACTTGAGGCTCGGTCAAAAGACTCACCAAAAACCAACTCGGGATCGGCGATCAGTGTCGATCGTATTCGCTCTCCACCGCTCCATCCCAATTTTCGCTGCTCTTCAAATACAGGTAGCGATATTTGGCGCAACTCGAATCCGGCGGACACCCAGAGCATACTTCGAAGAGCATTAAGGACTCGATCAATCGCCACGTGAGCCTCGGGCGCGTTACTTACAACCAAGAGTCCGTTTACGAGCCTGATGTCTACCCCATCTCCTTCCCACGAATCTCGTGACGAGTAGTCGCGGACTATCGTTTCGAGTGCCTCAACCTCGTAAATCCGATCTGCATCTCCGTGTCCTCCAAAGGGGCCTCCACCATCATCCTCTTCGAGATCCTCTCGGAGTTGGAGTTTATCGATCCTTGGACCTAGGAAATCGACTAAGCCAAACTCGGGGAGCAGGAAGAGGTCCTTAACCTTGTGGTTCCACAGTACATTTTCCCGTCCTTGCTCCTTTACACCCAAAACCACCGACGAATCTTTGACCCACCAAGAAACATCTGGACCTGTCTGCGTGAGTAATAGATCGAAAAGGTCGGTGAGTGCAATTGGATGGTGAAGATCTAGATTGAAGACCGCACCTTCGTCATATACTGCCGCGTGCGCTTCCTCGGTGACCCGAAGATTGATGCTTAGTGGCTGAAGTATTTCGAGTAGCAGACTTTCAACCGCCTCAAATTCCTCCTCTTCCTCCAGTCGAAACGCGGGCACCTCAATAGAGCCTAGGCGTGCCCATAAGTTGTTCTCCGCCTCTGTCCTGAATTCCTCGATGGTCAGCGGCGGCTTCCCAGCATAGACCTCCGACAACCTCTCCCAGTCGCGGCGCTGACGATTTGCGTAAGTATCGAATAGCCAATGGCGCGAGAACCATAGAACAACGGCTAGCGCTCCAACGGTGCCGAAGAGCATGGAACGCCGACTTCTCAAGATTCGTGGGCGCTTTGACTGTCCTTTCACGATAGAAGTCGAAGCCCTGGTAACTCCGCCCCTTCGAAGCGCGCTCGCTACTTCTCCCATACTTTGGATGCGCTCTTCCGGAAGCTTCCGCAAAAGCTGCATAGCCAAAGTCGCAAGGCGGGAAGGTATCCGCGAATCAATTCCCTGTGGCGCAGCGGGTGTGTCATGGAGAATGGACTGGCCCACCTGGAAGAAATCGTCGCCTTGAAACGGCAACGCACCGGTCAAGGCTTGATAGAGCATGATCCCGAACGCGAAGACATCCGATCGACTATCGACCTTGGACTTGTATTGCAGTTGCTCCGGACTCATATAGCGCGGAGTTCCAGCTGCCGCACCACTAAGGGTTAGCGTGGTGCACCCCTCGATTCGAGCCACCCCGAAATCCCCAATCTTCGGGGTGCCATCAGGTGCGATTAAAATATTGCTCGGTTTAATATCTCGGTGCAGAACGCCACGCTCGTGTGCGTGCTGAACTCCATCCGCTAGTGTGGCGAAGAGTTGCGCGGTTGACTCAAAGTAAGCCCTTGAGGATTCTTCCTTGTTCTGCCGCTCCAGTAAGTGAGCAAGGGTATGTCCGTGTTCGACGAGTTCGTGGGTAATCCAGTGATACCCCTGAGCTTCGCCCTTACCGAAGACCTGAACAATATTGGGATGGTTCAATCGCGCTCCCGCCTGCGCTTCCCGTTCAAACCTCTCCAAGGATTCCACCGAAAGGTTTTCCGGTGAGAGAAATTTCAGTGCGACCGCTCGATCGAGTGAGAGCTGAAGAGCTTCCCAAACGACTCCCATGCCGCCGGAACCTAACTCGCGAACCAGTTCGAAGTCTCCTATGCGCTTCCCGATCGCCAAGCCCGAAAGCTGCGCGAGTTCGCCGCGCTTGACGTCCTGATTCACCTCTTCGCCCCTCATTGGCGAAAGCCTAGCAATCCCCGCAAAGGAGAGTAGTAATTCCCGATTTTACACAGATCCATGTTGGGATTGCTCACCCCCAATGCCCGTAAGTCTGAATCGAAAATCGAGATGTGTTCGTCGATCAAACGCAAAATCCGACGAACCTTCCGATCAGGGAAGAAAGAAAGTTCTCCTCAGCCGCCCTACTCGAACAATCGGTTCTTCAGAATCCCCATGCGGTGCAGATACCACTGACCAAAAGTCTTCAGCGTGTCGAGCGCGTAGACGGTGGAGCTGGCGAAGTTGATGCTCGAAGCCTCGTCGAAGTAGCGCACCGGGACTGGCAGATCGCCGATCTTGAAGCCGTGGTGCACGCTCTGGATGAGGAACTGGGAGTCGAAGACGAAGTTGTCGCTGTTGCGCTCGAAGGGGACGGTCTCGAGCACTTCGCGGGTATAGGCGCGGAAGCCGGAGTGCCACTCGCCGAGGTTTTGACCAGACAGAATATTCTCGATGAGAGTCAGGCCGCGGTTGGCGGCGTACTTGACGAAGGGCATGCCGCCCTTGAGCGCTTCGGCCCGGGTGCGGATGCGATTGCCGAGCACGACGTCGCAGTTGCCCATGCGCAGGATGTCGACGGCGGCTCGGATCATCCGGCCGTCGTACTGGTAATCCGCGTGGAGCATGACGACGTAGTCCGCGCCCTGCTCGAGGGCCGTGCGGTAGCAAGTCTTTTGGTTGCCGCCGTAGCCGGTGTTCTTTTCGTGCACGATCAATTGGACCGGCATCTCGCGGGCGACTTCGGCGGTATTGTCCGGCGACAGGTCGTCGACGACGATAATCTCGTCGACCGCGTCCTTGGGGATGTCGTCGTAGACCCGCTGAAGGGTATTGGCGGCCTTGTAAGCAGGCATCACCACAATCGTCTTGCCTCGTTCAGTCACGGCGCCATTATGACACGCGCCTGTGTCGGGCGGCCACCTCGGAGCGCTGACTTTGCGAAGGCTTGAAGAGCGCGAACTCGAAGATGACTTCCACCAGCGGACCAACAAATAGCGATTCGTCGGAACATTCCGAAGCAGCGGCGAGCCCGAGTGGCTCCGCGCCCCTATCGCCGGCGGGTTCGCCTGCCGATTCGCCGACGGCAGCCGCTGGACGAACAGGAGGAGATTCGCCCTCAAGCATTGCCAGTCGATCGACGCTCTTCACTCTGCTCGGCCTCGCGGTCTTCTGCGTCACCAGCCTCTTCTGGCTCCTGCCCGGTTTTTACGACCCGAGCATCTCGACCGGCGACGGCGCCGTCTACATCGTCACCGCGCGGAACCTCCTGGCGGGCGAAGGCTACAGCTACCTCGGCGAGCCCTTCACCATCCGCCCACCCGGATTCTCAGGCCTGCTCGTTCCGCTGATCGCGATCTTCGGCGTGGACTACGTCGCTCTCAGCTGGTGCATCGGTCTGTCGGGCGTTCTGGCGGTCGGACTGCTCTTCCTCTACGCGCGCCCGCGCCTCGGACTACCGCTCGCGCTGGCCGTCGCGCTCGCGCTTTGGCTCAACCCCGGCTTCCTCCGCTCGGCCAGCCAGATCATGTCCGACGTCCCCGGCCTTGCGCTGATGTTCGGAGCGCTGCTCGTCGAGCGTTGGTCGCGCAAGACTTCTCCCGGCGCGAGCGACGTTCGCGCGAACATCTTGCTCGGCCTGTTCATCGGTCTCTCCGCCTATGTGCGCTCGCTCAATATCTTCTTGATCCCGGCGCTGCTCTGCGCGCGCGCTTGCGACGCTTGGAAGAACGGACTCGGCGAACGCTCGCTCGGAAACTTTCTGCTTGTGCGACTCGCGCTGCCCGCCATCGTCGCTTTCGGTTCGCTACTCCCGTGGAACGTCTACGCCGGCGGCGTCGAGAAGAGCGCGCCCCCGGACCACACTCTGTTCTATTCGTACTCCGTCGCGATGTGGCAGACGGACATGGCCGACCCCGAGTCTCCGGCCTTGACCGCGAGCGAACTCGGCGAGCGCGTGAGCCGTCGAACGAGCGACCTTCTGCATGTGCTCGGCAGTCGCATCACCGATCGCGACGACAATGCGGAGCACCGCGCCATTGCGCTCACCGCCCTCGCGCTCTGGTTGATCGTCTTGATTGCGCGCCGCGGAACCGGAGACTTTCTGCTGGGCGGAATCGTGCTGATCATCGCGATCTACTTCGGCTTCATGAATCGCCTGATCATTCCGGTCTACGCATTGGCTTTGATCGCGGTGGCGCAAGCGATTCGATGGTCCGTTTCGAAATGGTTGGGTGAGCGAAAGAGCGCGTGGATCACAGCACTCTTGGTGCTCGCGCTCGCAGCCGCCGACTTTCAACCCGCTTGGCGTTGGGACCAAGCGCGCGTGCGCAGCGATCAATTCTTCAAGACTTGTCGAGCCGCCGAGCGTCGCTTCGACGAGAACGATACGCTCGCCGCCGACTTCGGCGCGCACTTCTCGGCCGAGCTCGATCGACCGGTCTACACGCTTCGTTGGGCGCTCAAGCGCGACGGCGTGCCCGGCGCGCTCGACCTCATCGAGCGCTATGGAATCAACAGCGTGATTCTCGATCGCTCCACGCCGAACAACGTGGCTCTGCTCAATCACTTCGCGAAAGCGAATGTCCCGATGATCGCGGAGATCGGACCGTTCGTTCTCGTCGACCTCGAACAGTGAGCGAGCACGCCCACTAGAGCGCCGCAAAAGCCTCGTGGTAGATCGCTTGCCCACTGCAACCGGCGAGCGCACCGGGCTTGAGTTCGAGCACCATGAAGTGCTCGTCCGTCACTCCGAAAGGATTCGACAGACCGTGCGGCGTCGCGGGCACAAAACCGAACCGCGCGTAATAATCCGGACTGCCGATCACCAAGCAGAGTTCGAAGCCCGCTTGCTGGCAGAGTTCAAGCCCCTTGCGAACGAGCAGCGAGCCGAACCCGCGCCCCTCCGCCGACGGTCGAACGGCGAGGGGTGCGAGCGCGGCGACGGAAGTACCCGCTCCGACGCCTTCGATCTGCACGCGCGAAAACAGAACGTGCCCCATCAGCGAGTTGGTTTGTTCCGCGACGAGTGAGATTGTGTCGGGAGCTTCACGCAATCCTTCGATGAGATGCGCTTCGTCGGAACCCTTGAAGGCCGCGATCACCAAGCTGCGCGTACTCGCGTGATCGCCGTGTTCTTCGGGCCGAATATTGATCGGTCGGTCGTGTCGCAAGAGCGACTGAGTCTTGCCCGACTCAACGAAGCCGAGTCGTTTGTAGAGTTCGAGTGCCGGGCCGTCGACCTCGGCGACGAGCATCAAGCGCTCGAAGCCTTCCTTCTCCAATCCGTGACGCGCAACCACAGAGATCAAGCTCGCGCACACGCCGCGCCGTCTATAGTCGGGGTGCGTCTCGACAGACTGAAATCGCCCGAGCTCTTCGCACGGCACCATGCCGCACTGCCCGACCAGTCGCTCGCCGTCGAAGGCGCCCCACCAGGTCGCGAGCCCGCGCTCCAACCACTGGCGATAGCGTTCGCGCAGCCGTGACTTGAACAAGCGATAGGAGTCGTCGCTCTTCTGCTCGGTGACATCGCTCGCAATATTGAGCTCGACGATCGACTCCCATTCCGTCTCGAGGTCGAGCGGGCGAACGCGCCACTCGCCGACCTCTTGCGGGGCGGACTCCATGAACATCTCCGCAGAGTCCTCGAAGTCGAGCCGGAGCCGTTTGGCTTCCGCAACAAGCTCAGGCCCGAGATCCGGGCCATTCCAAGCGAGGCAGCGGTGCCCCGTTTCGGCGCCGAACTCGGCCTCGAAAGTCTTGAGCCAGTGCTCGATAGACTTCGGCTCTTGCTTCAGTACGAGCAGGTTCCCGTAGAAGAATCCCGGGTTGCCCGGCGTTCGCACGACGAAGAAGTCTTCGCGTTCGTCGCGCTCGCCGAGCAGCGCGGCGAGATAAATATCCGTTCGCAAGAGATCGGAGACTGCCATGGCGCTAACGATACAAGAATTTGATGGTCGTCGAGACAGCGCTGGCCCGAGAGCGCTGCCTCGACCGTTCTTCAGACCATGTTCGGCAAGAGCTCTTCGAGCATCTTAAGCCCGCCGGTCCAACCGCCTTCGATGATGCCGCACATCATGTCGTTCGGCATGCCCGAGTGCGTCAGGGTCAGCTTCGTTCCGCCCTCGACCTCTTCAAGCTCCACGCGCACCGTCATTTCCGGCATGCCCATCTTCTCGTCGGGGTCGCCGGTGTAAACGAGCAACCGCGGCGGATCGCATTCCAGAACCGTGCCGGTCCCGTCGTTCGACCACTCCCCCGGCTTGCTCATCGTGGTCTTGAACTTCGTCCCGACCTTCGGCTCCCAACCCTCATAGCTCACCTCCATTCCGGGATCGCAGCGCATCCACTGAGTCATGTGTTCGGTCTTCGTCCAGGCTTCGAAGACGAGCTCGATCGGGGCATTGAATACGCGCGTGAGTGTGACGGAGAGAGGTGTTTGATCGGTCATGATTACTTGCTCTTGAAACGAGGCTTCTGAATGGAGTCGAGGTAGTTGGCGAGATCATCAAAGCGGTCTTCCCAAAACGCACGCACCTCGGAGACCCAGTGCCCGGCCTCCGCCAGTGGTCGCGGGTCGATCGTGCACCGATGAAGTCGGCCGTCAATTTCACGGGTCAGCAGTCCGGCGCGTTCGAGCACCTTGATGTGCTTGGTCACCGCCGGCTTGGTCATGTCATAGGGTTCGCCCAGCTCGCCGATCGTCGCCGGTCCGCAGGCCAGCCGCGCCACCATCGATCGCCGAGTCGGATCCGCGAGGGCGTGAAAGACGCCGTTAAGTCCCTTCGCTTGCTTTACCATATGGTGAACTATCTCACAGAGCTTCCATCTCGTCAACCCCGATTCCAAAACTCACTCCCAGTCGAGCCGGAAGACCATCTCGCCCTCTTCAATGCGACCCGTGTCTTCGAACCCCGCCGCAACGTACATCCGTTTGGCGAGCTCATTCTCCGGTTCAAGGGAGAGCAGGATCGCCTCGCAATCCTCCTTCGCCATCAATTTGCCGAGCGCAACCATCAAAGCCTCGCGCCCATATCCCCTGCCCTGAAACTCTTCGGCGATCATGAACCGAATGATCCACCACTCGAACGGATCCCCCTCCGGATCCTGCCCCCACATGATGAACCCGACGAGCTCCCCATCCGCGTGAATCGCAAGCGGCTCCCAGTCCGGAAAGAACTTGGACTCGGCAATCGAGACCAAGTTGGGAGCAACAAAGTTCTCCTGCCCGGGTCCAACCTCAAGCCGCCCGACGGGGCGAAGGTTGTCGACTGTAATCGGGTGAAATTCGATGGTCATCGTAGGGACAGGCTAAGCCGATTTTCGGAAGTAGTGTCAAACGAATCCGAAAAAGTGGCACCCCCCAATTTTTCTCAAAGGTGTTGAAGCGATCATTGGATAGTGGTCGCGTGACTGAAGCCGCAATCTTCCTTCGTCACCGGACCTGTTCGATCGGCCAAGCACCGTCCGCCGCGACATCAAATAGTTCTGAACACTCATATCAATTCGAGAACGAGAACTGTGCCAGAAACTTTTCAGCGTCAAATGCCGTTGCAAGATCGCGAGACCCATTCGGTTGAAATGTCAGATAGAAATGCATGGCTCGCTCTCCGTGTTCCTCGACGCCTCCCCAGCACCTAAGCTTCCCATAGTGCTTTCGGTCCCGACTACGGATAAACCAGCCTGCCCCCGTATCCTGCAGATCTGCGGTGGTCGAGTAGCCCTCAATTGGTGCCTCTGTGGCTCGAAGGAACGCCGAGTGCATCACGGTGAATTCACCCTCACCCCCAAGACCGACCTCGTCGCTGGCAATCTTCGCGAAACCAGCGGCGTCCAAGCCTCGCAATACAACTCGATAGAACCAATTATCCTCTCCGGGAATTAGCTCAATCAAAAAGTCCGCCTCCGCTATAGGGACGACCATCCCACGCGCTAGCGAGAATCCGGATTCGCCATCCACGGGGATGTCAACGTCGTGCAATGCGATCGCCCCTATCGGAATGGGCACGAGTGTCAATTTCGTTTTCGAACGAGACACATGCGGGTACCAACCGTCTTTCGCTGCTACTACGAGCTCGTGCCTTGCCCAAACGCGAGGAAACTGAAAGTTGCCATCCACGCCCGTGGTTGCCTTCGAATAAGCCTGGCTTCTATCCAAGGGCGTTCCCACGGACGTATGCCGAATCACCGTAACTCCTGGGATGGGTTCTCGATCAATACCCGCACCATGAACGGATCCCCGAAGCTCTCCTGACGTGCAAGCACCGAGGAGAGCGAGCAGCGCAACTAGTGTCTTTCGAAGGACCATCCTTGTCTTACCTCCATTGCTAATCGGGCAGGCTACTCAGTGTTTGTCTTCGTAAGTCTGCCGTGCGCCAACTTTGCTGGCATACCATCGTTTTTCCCACCCTCGGGTCGGAACATCATTAACTGCCGCCTGTCCGAAACACTAATCATATTCCGAATTGTGCGCAGTCCGCCGTCATCCGGCCCGGATTCGCGTGATGACAGAAAAGTGTGAGACGCTCCGAGAATCGCTTCTAGTACTGCATGACGCTCCTCACGCAAGCCTGGATAATCAAAGCTACCAGCGCGTCGGCGCGTAGTCTTTCAAGAACTGGCCCCAACAGTGCTCGCCGGTATTGAAACCGGAGAAGATTGGGTCGAGGACTCGCGCGGCGCCGTCGATCGAATCGAGCGGTGGCGCAAAGCGCTGGTCCTCTTCCTTCACGACCGCCTTCGCGAAGGGGTCCTCGTCGGTCACCCAACCGGTGTCGACGCTGTTCATGTGGATGCCGTCCTTCACGTAGTCCGGCGCCGAGGTGCGCGTCATCATGTTGAGCGCGGCCTTCGCCATGTTCGTGTGCGGGTGCCGCGTCGTTTTGAAGTTGCGATAGAACTGACCCTCCATCGCCGACACATTGACGATGTGCTTGTCGCGCGTCGGCACGGCGAGCATCAAGGGTTTTAAGCGCGCATTGAAGACGAAGGGCGCGACCGAGTTGACCAGCTGAACTTCGAGCAACTCCACCGTCGATACCTCGTTGAGCTCAAGACGCCATGAGTTCTTCTCGCGCAGGTCGAGCTGCTGGCCCTCGCCGTCGCGCATCTCCTCGGGGAACAAGTGCTTCTGATCGCCCTCATTCAAGAGATCGAGCTGGCTCAACGCGGCGGCGCTGCTGGGCGAATCGTAGACGGCCAGCGCGTGCTCTTCGGTCTTGTTGCCGAGCAGTAGACGCAAGTCCGGCGACAAGTCCGTCGGATCCTCGCTCTTCGCCATCTCTTCGTAATAGGCCGGCGGACGGCGCACGGTCTGACAGGCGTTGTGAATCAAGAAGTCGAGGCGCGTCTCTTTCTCCAAGAGCTCCGCACAAAAGCCCTCGACCGACGGCGTGTTGCGAAGATCGAGCGCGTGGAGATTCAATCGCTCGCTCCACTCGGCGAAATCCGCCTCTTGTTCAAAGCGCCGCGCCGCGTCACAGGCGAAGCGCGTCGTCGCCAGCACCCGCGCGCCCGCTCGCAACAGCATCAAGACAATCTCGTAACCGATCTTGACGCGCGCGCCGGTGACGAGCGCCACACGTCCCGTCAAATCGGCGGTCGCCGTGCGCTTGACCCAATTGAGCGTCGCGCAGTCCGGGCACATCGAGTCGTAGTGATGATGCAGCTCGGTGTACTCCTCCTTGCAGACGTAGCACGGCAGCGGCTCCAGCAATTTCTGCGCGCGGTCGTCGGTCTTGCGCTCGCGCGCTTGGTGTTCGAGCAGAGCGCGCTGCTCGTCACTGATGTCGAGCGCTTTCGGCGCGGTCGGAAAAGCGAGCGCGCGCTTCATCGCGCGGTTGCTCGTCGCCTCCAGCGCCGCGTCGTCGTGCTCGCGAATCTCGCGCCGGACCAGATTGCGCCGCGCGCGCGCGTGCTTACGACGCTCCAAACGCCCGGGCAACGCAACCTTACCGGCGGCAGAACGCAGACGCAAAAGCGCCGCTTCGTCGAGCTTCGCCAGAGTTTCCGGCGAGCTCGCCAACTCCTCCAGCCACGCCAAGTGCGCTTCTACCGCGCGCTCTTCATCCGAGCGCGCGCTCTCTTCGGGACCATCCATAGTCCAAGACTCTACTCGTCGTCCCCGCCCTGCGTGTAGCCGAGACCGCTCATCTCTTCGACAAACTCCTCGTCGATCGGAACCGACTCGTAGTCGAGCTCGTCGCTCAAGAACTCTGTGAGCTCTACGCCGAGGTCTTGGCGCACCTCCGCCTGCGACTTCGTCACGTCGCTCCATTCGCCAGCTGCACCGAGCTCGATCAGCTCCTCCTGCCCCGCTTCGATCGAATACTCGGGGAAGAGCTGTTCGCTCTTGATTCCTCGCAGATAGCGATGCGTCGATGTCCGCATCGTCTCCTGCGCTCCGCGCGCAAAGGTCGAAAACGCGGCGGTCGAGTCCGGACCCTCCTCGCCGTGCAGCCACGGTACCAGCGACGTTCCGCGCACGGCGCTCGGAAGCGCGAGCCCGTAGAGCTCGAACAGAGTCGGGTAGAGATCGACCGTCGAGACCAGCGCGTCGACGCGGCGCGCGCTCTCGGGAGTGGAACCACCCGGCAGTTTGACGAGGAACGGAACCTGCGTGACTTCGTCGTACAGCGACGCGTGGTCGCAGTAGACGCCGTGTTCGCCGAGCGCTTCGCCGTGATCGGAGACGAGCGCGATCGTCGCGCGATCGTAGATGCCCGTCACCTTCATCTGGTCGAAGAGCTCGCCGAGCTGGTCGTCGAGGTAGTTCACCTCACCGCGATACATCGCGCGATAGTGGCTGGCCTTGCGGGTGCCCGCGAACCAATTCAGGTTGCCCTTGTAGTCGATCGGAAGGTCGATCTCCTCGTCGTCCGCTTCCGCGTCGTTCTCCGCAGCGACGCGGTTGAAGGGATAGGGCGGCACGTAGGGCATGTGCACGTCGAAGTAGTGCAGCCAGATAAAGAAGTCGTCATTCGCGTGCTCGGTGAGCCACGGCAGCGCATCGAGGTTTACGTCCTCGGCGCGACGCTCGAAGTAGATCTCGCAAGGGAAGAACTCGTCAAAGCGCTTGTCGAAGTCCGACTTCTCCGGTTGGAAGTTGAACGAGCTGACGAAAGCGGCCGAACGAAAGCCCGCCTCGCGCAGTGGCTCGAGCATGGTCGGCACTTCGGGCGCGAGCTTGGTGAAGTTGTCCAGCACGCCGTGGTCCTTGAGATACAGCGAAGTGAACATCGACGTGTGCGAGGGATTGGTCACGTTCGCCGCGGTGAACGCGCGCTCGAACAGAGTTCCCTCTGACGCCAGTCGATCCATGTTCGGCGTCTTCACTTCCGTGTTGCCGTAGCAGCCGAGCGCATCGGCGCGCAGCGTGTCGGTCGTGATCAGGACGATTTGCCGCGGTTGGCGCGCGGGAAGATCCTTTTGTTCGCGCTCGAATCGCACCTTCGGCCGCAGCAGCGCTAGCCGCCCTTTCGATCCGCGCACGAAGTCCTCGCGCTTGAATCGAACGCGTAGCTCGCGAACCGGCGCCTCTGCCGTCACATCCGCCGCAAACGGAATCCACCGCCGGCCTCTTTCGGAGTTCGGGCGCACGACGACCTCAACGATCGTCTCGCGCCCGCGCTCGTCTACCGCGGCCAACTCGGCGATCAGGGGGTCGCGCGATTTCGTCGGCGCGCCCAGCAACTCCAGCTCGGTCTCGAATCGAAAACTCGCAGGTAGCTCGAGCTCCTCGAATGACAAGCTCGCTCCAGCTCCGACGAAGACGATTCGATGCGTCTTCGTCTCCGCCATCAACTTGATGCGACCCTGTTCCCCTTTCTCAGTCCCCGAGCCCGCGTGCGGAAAGAGGTCGAGCACGTCCGGAACCATCGCCGCTGATTCGCCGCCTTCGCAGCTCGTCCCCAGGACGCAAAGAATCACAAGAGCGAGTGAACTGAAAATCCGAGAGGTCATTCGAGAGAGAAGCCCGTGCCGAAGGTGAGGCCCCAAAAGTCCTCGCCTTTCTGGCCGACAAACAGGACGCCGACCGTGTATCCGCCCTCGAACCGACGCGAGAGCAGGTGGTGTACGTTATCGCCGTCGTAGAAGTGAGTCGACGTAAAGGATTCCGGATACCGGATATTGAGCCCGCCGATCGGATCGAAGGCGTGATCGAAGCCGGAGTAGTTCACGCCCACGTAGGGAGCGATCGGCAGTCCGGTCCACTGCTCCAGATCTTTGCTCGCCGTCGCATAGACCGCTCGTCCCGATGGCGTCCCGATGCGATCGGTACTCGTTCCCAGGATCACCGCCGGCCGATCCTCGGTCTCGTCGAGTACGCGCCAGTTCACGAGCGGACCGTAGTCGTCGTCCTTCGGGTTCGCTTCGAGACCAATGCGCAGGTTCGGAAGCACCTGGTAGGTCAACGTCGCACGGTACTTCGCGCGATCGACGGGAATGCTCTCCACGACTCGCAGCCCAAGCTGCCAGCGCTGTTCATTTTCACCAGCCCCACGGACCGGCTGCCCCTCACCGGGTCAGAGCGGTCAGCTCGGTACGGCGGAGACGGGCCGCTCGTCGTCGTCCAGATCGGAGAGTGCGGCGCAACTGGTGAGAGACACCAAGAAGGCGATTAAGCCCAAGTAGAGGGGGTGTGGGCGAAGAGTGGTCGGCATGGGGCAATGGTAGGGTGTTGCGTCGAGACAAGATAGCTGGTTCGACCTCGT
Organism: Planctomycetota bacterium; assembly: GCA_029259635.1. GTDB lineage: Bacteria > Planctomycetota > UBA1135 > UBA1135 > OFTM34. Next base: position 13,978 of record JAJDEU010000056.1, read on the forward strand.
TGAGTCGCCGAGTTGGTTCGCCTCCATGAACCCGAGTCGATCCGGTGGGTACGGCTGCTATGATTCTCAGCTGTACGAAGTGATCGGCTTCGTACGGAACTCCCATGCCGGAAGGAAACGAGACACCCGCTGAAGAGGGCCAACCAGAGTTCGCGCCTCGAAATTCGTGGCGGCCGGACTGGATCCTCCTGCTCGTGCTGCTGGCCGGCGCCTACCTGATCCTCACCAACCTCGGCGAGACGCGGCTCTGGACGGACGAAGCCGAAGCCGCCTGCCTCGGGCAGAGCATCCTGGAACACGGCGTCCCCACCGCCTTCGACGGGCGCAACTACATGACGCAGTGGGTCGTCGCGAAACGCGAGGACTTCAACGACGAGCTGGTCTGGGTCCTGTCGCCTTGGCTGCAGTTGTACGTCTCGGCGGGTTCCTTTGCGCTGCTCGGCGTGAACACACTCGCCGCGCGCTTGCCCTTCGCACTGGTCGGCATCGCGTGCCTCTGGATGATCTTCGCGCTGGCAAAACGCGCGACGGGCGACAAGCGCATCGCGCGCACGGCGAGCTTGCTCTTACTCACGTCGATTCCCTTCCTGCTGCACTCGCGCCAAGGTCGCTACTACCCAATCGCGATGTTCGCCACGATGTGGATCCTGCACGCCTACATCGGAATGCTGGAGCGCAAGAAGTGGAGCACCGTCCACATCGTCGTCGCGGTCTCCGTTCTCTTTCACGCGAACTACGGGTTGTGCGTTCCCCTACTCGGCGCGCTGGTTTTACACGCGCTCTTCTACGCTTGGGGCCGCGCGCGCCTCTGGCAGGTCTTTGCGGTGCCCGCCGGCATCGGCCTGCTCACGCTGCCGTGGGCCTTTTACGCCGAGATCCACCGCACCGCCTCGCGCTTCGACCTCACGCCGTACTTCTACAACTTCTTCACCTACGTCCATCAGGTCAATCGCTGGGCACTGCCGCTCGTACTCGTTGTTGCGTTCGCGATTCTGCGTCCGCTCGGCTGGAAGAGCCGCGTCCTGCGAATGTCGAACGTCGGCGTCACGGCGGCGGCACTGATCGGAATCGTGGCGGTCGCGTTCCTCTCCACGAACGTCGGCCTGTTCGCGCGCTACATCATCAACGTAATCCCGCTGTTCGTGTTCTTGAACGCGTGCTTCGTGGTTTGGATCGTCGATGCCGTGCGAGCGCGAGCGGGGGTCTCGATCAGTCGCGTCGCATGGGGACTGATCCCACTCATGATGTTCACCACAGTCCTACCGGTGCCCTTCGCGCCGGTGCTGCGCGTTGCCGCGATGAACGCTCCCCACAAGGGCTTTCAGGACAACCCCGCCGTCCGCAATCCGCTCTCGGACTTCGAAGGCATCGAGCACGAGGTCTTTGATCTGATCGGAGAGCTCCATCGGCCCTACGACGGTCCGCTCGAGCGCATCGCGAAGTTTCTCGACGTCAACGCGGAGCCCGAGCACACGCTCTTCATCGACTATGGCGACGTGCCGCTGCTCTTCTACACCGACCTCATCGTTCGAGGCGGACTGCAGGGCATCCCCTATCACGGCAAGCCGGAGTGGATCGTCAGTCGTTCGAATCGCGCGGGCATCGCTGTCAACGCGTTGCGCGAGTTTGCGGATGCAGAGGGCTACGTGCCGATTGTCATGATGGACACGCCCGACACGCGTTGGGAGAACCGCCCGGATCCCTACGTGCACTTTTATGAGATGCCGCCGGTCGGGCAGGTCGCGCGACTGACGGATGGCGTCTATCCGCCGGTGGTCTTGTACATGCGATCGGATCTGGAGCTGGTCGACGCGCTCGGCGCGACGGTCGTCAAGACGGGAGGCCGGCGGTGAGGTCGCGTGTCTTCTTCGCGCTGTGTCTACTGCCGCTCGCATGCAGCGATTCGAGCGCGACCTCCGCCCCGCCGCGCAATCTGCTCGTCGTCACGATGGACTCGGTGCGCGCCGATCGTTTCGAGGCGCCGGAGCTCTTCAACGAACTCCCGCTCGCGCTCGCGCACCTGCAAGCCGAAGCCCAACAATTTCGCGGTATCAGCAGCTCACCGGCGACCTTGCCCGCCGTCGCGTCGCTCTTCACCGGTCGTCATTCGCGCGAGCTCGGCTATCCCGCTCCCGATCGTCGCTTGCCGGAAGAGATCGCCACGCTCGCCGAGCTCTTTTCCGCCAAGGGCTACGACACGGCGGCCTTCGTCTCGTCCCGAGCCCTCGACACGAAGAATGGAATCGAGCGCGGCTTCGCGACTTTTTCCGGACCCGATGGCGCGCGAACCGAGGACTATGAAGTCACGCAAGCCGCGCGCGAGTGGCTCTCCACCGAATCGCGCGCCGACAAGCCGTGGTTTCTGTGGGTACACCTGAATGCCGGTCACGGTCCCTACAGCGCTCTTGAGACCGCGTTCAATCCGCTCAACTTCTTCTACAAGGCGATGGTCCCCGCGGGACGCTCGCTCGAACGCAAGCTCGAGAAGTCGGACAGTAACTCGGGAGCCGGCGCACTCCCCTCCTACCAACGCATCGCCGGTCCTCCGCTCTTCGGTCGCTACCGCAGTTTTTATGACGCGCGCGTTCGCGTCGGCGATTGGTTCGCCAATGAACTGCGCCACTCACTCAAGTACACCGAGCAATACGACCGCACGGTCTTCGCCGTGATCGGCACGCACGGCGAGGCGCTCGGCGAACACGGCATCGAATTCGACCACGGCCACAATCTGTTCGATGAAGTATTGCGCGTGCCTTTCATTCTGCGAGTGCCCGGTCGCGCCGCCGCGCAGTCCGATCGACTGGCTTCTCACGTCGACTTTGCGCCGACGCTGGGCGCACTCTTCGGACTCGAGCTCTCGTCACCCTCTGGCACTGACCTCTTTTCCTCCGGAGACGATGTCGATGCGCCCGTAATCTCGGAACTCTACTCGCCGATCGGCGCCGAGTCCGTCGTGTCGATTAGGTCGAACGACTGGTCGCTGATTCGAACCGCAGGCTTGCCGTCCAGCGTTTTCGATCTTCCGAATGACGTGACTCAATCGAACCCGCTCTCCGGGCCGGAAGTTCCCGCCACAACAAACCTTCAAGGGCAACTCGATCAGCTCGATTCCCTCATAATTCCAGAGCTCCGCCGCATGGAGCTCAACAGCACCACCCGAGGCGAGCTTCGCGCCCTCGGCTACATCCTCAATCGATTCCCCGAATAGGAACGCCGCAAAAATGAGAAACACACTCTCGCTTCTCGGAGTCTTTTTACTCGCTCTCACTTCGATGAGCGCCGTGGTTCCACAGGCTCAACAAAAACGCGTGATCGGAACTCGTGTGCGGATGACCGCTCCTGCCGAGTTCACTCGTGCCACGCTCTACATGGGCTTTGAACATCAAGGGACGGGCTCGTCCATCATGATCAATGAGATCAAAGCGCCCATCGGAGAGATCATGAAGGGGCTTTCCAAAGAAGGCTTGGCCGCGGGTGGCATGACTCTCATCTCGCGCTCCGAATTCACACGAGAGGGGTTTTCAGGAGCTGAACTGCATGTATCGCAAACGGCTGGCGGAATCGATTTTTTGAAGTGGATGCAGCTAATCGGAGACAAGGACCGGACGGTAATGATCATCGGGACTTATCCGGCAGAACTGGACGCCGCCCGAAGTGATGCCATTCGAGATTCAGTTCTCACCGCAACCTGGGACTCCACTCACGAACTCGATCCCTTCGAGAACCTCGGATTTCGAGTGAGTTCAACGAAGAATCTCAAGCTCAGTCAAGACGCCATGACGAACATGGTCATGCTGACATCGGTAGCCTCTGGAAAAGCGCCCAGCCCGTCCGATGCGATTTGCATCGTGGGAAACTCATACAGAGACACCGAAATCAAAGACCTCGAGGTCTTTGCCAAAGCGAGAGCCAAGCAAGTTACGGGTCTCAGCAATTTCGAAGTACTCAGCGAGGCTGCGATCAAGCTCGCCGACCTTCAGGCTTACGAACTCGTCATGAGCGCGATCGACCTCAAGGCTCAAACACCGATGCGGCTCTATCAAGTTGTCGCCGAAGCCGAAGACCGTTACTTCCTGATTCAGGGCATCATCTCGGAATCCAAGTGGGAGGAATTCGAGCCGGAGTTCCGCCAGGTCACGGCGAGCTTCCGGCGAATCGAACCCGAGAGCATCGACGAAGATTAATCCGTCCGCATAAAACTCCCGCTCATCAATCACATGAAACTCGCTTCCGTCGCGATCGCTCTTTGCGCGTTTACTTTGGCTTCCTTCGAGTCCGTCCAGACCGAGAAAAAACTCAGACCTATTGCTGGCAGCAACGTGAGCCTCGTCTTTCCGCCTGATTTCGTTCAGATGGAGAAGCAGGCAACTCTGACTCACTCCGAAACTGGATCAGCTATCACGGTTCTCGAGTTAAAATTTTCAATCGAAGATTTGTCCAAAGGAATGACAAGAGAGTCCTTGGCTAAGCGAGGCATGGTGCTGGTTTCCAACACGGAACGGCAAGTTAATGGCCGGCTCGCTTACGACATCTTGGTCACCCAACACGCTCAGGGAGTCGAGTTCCACAAGCACATATTGATATTCGGCGACGATAAAAACTCGGTCATGCTGACGGGCGTAGTCCTCGATCAATTCGTCGAGAAGACCCTACCGGTTGTGCACGAAGCGATGCTCTCGGCCACCTGGATTCCCCCAGGAAAACAGGAGTTGTGGGATGGACTCGATTTCAGAGTTAGCTCGACGAACTCGATGAAAATCACACAGCGGTCCGGACCGATCGTCGAGTTGGCTCGAGATCAGGCTACGGATCAACCCGATAGCCACCAGCCGCTCATTCACGTAGGAAAGAGTTCCTATCTACGCCCGATGGACGACCTCGAATCGATATCGAGGTTCAAAGCATCAACGAATGGAATCCTCAAAGAGCTCACCGAGTTGAGCAGTCGCTCGACTTCTCTCGGGGGCGCCAGAGCACACGAGTTCGTGGCCGATGCGATTCACCGGAACTGGGAAGCACCCTGCCGCCTTTATCAGGTCATCATTCCCGGCGAAAACTGCTTTTACTTCCTGCAGGGCGTAGCCGCCAGGGAGGGCTGGAACGAATCCCTCAAAGAGTTCCGCGAAGTGGTCGCCACATTCAAGTTAGTTCCCGAGGCAGACTAGCCCGACGAAACCGATTCGTGAGCGGATAATCCTGGTTTGGTATTCCCGCTCAGTGCAGCTGAAACTCTTTGCGCCAGCGCGCTTCGAGGTCGCTGAGGCGCTCGAGGGAGTCGGAGACTTTTTGGGTGCTCTCGCACAGCTCTTCGTGGGCGACGCTTCCGGCCTTCATCATCGATTGGCGTGAACGAGTGATGACTTCGGCCAAGAGCTTCTTCGCACGACTGTCGAGGACGCGACGGCAGATGGTCCGCACGGCGAAGAGGTAGGCGAGCAGCAAGAGCGCCGTGTTGACGAGAAAGTCCATGCCGAGGAACTCGCCCTCCCAGAATCCCATCACGGCGAGATAGACGACGTAGACGCCGAGCGCGTAGACCGGCAGGTCGAAGGGCATGCGCAGTTTGTTGACCGCGCTCTGCTCGGCGGCGGCGGGCAAGTCGCGCTCGATCAGGCTGTTCCACTCGTCGGCCACGCGCGGAGCGAGCAGTTCGACGGCCGTGTTCGCATCGGGCAATCCAAAGGCGGCCGTGCTGCCGGTGAGGAGCGCAGCGCCGCGGCGCGCGGGCCCCATCGCATCGAGGTACCAGGCTTCGAACTCGGAGGTGGTCGGAAAGATCTCGGCGACGTCGACGACGCGGCGGCGTTCGGCGGATTGGCGCAACTTACTGACGGCGTAGGAACCGGCGGCGGTTCCGGCGGCGAGTAGCGGATTGCGGCGCGCGACGAGCAGGCCCGCGCCCATCCCGAGCCCCGAGAGTCCACCGGCGCGCAGAGTCCAACCGCCGGGACCGTCCCAGCGCTTGGCCGTCTCGTTCCACAGAGTCGAGGCGAGATCCGCGCGACGCAGCGAGAGCCGCAGCGCGACTTCCTCGGCGGTCTTGCTCGCCAGTTCGTCCAGGCCGCTCTCGATCTGCGGCGGCAGTTCGCTCAGCGCCATGCGCTGCTCTTCCGCGAACTCGTCAACGACATCCTGCAAGGCGGCGGCGGTTCCGAGCGCGTTGTGCCGGCGCACCCCGCCGAGCACGCCCTCCTTCATAAAGTCGGCCAGCGCGGAGGTCAGCTTGGGCCAGTCGAACGAGTGACGATCGGTCTGCGCTTCGCGCGCGCTGAGCGCAAAGATTGGCGCATCGGGCGCTTCGAAACGATTGACCGCGAGTTCGCGCATCGAGCTCATCAGATCGTTGCGCGAGTCTTCCGTGAGCTCGTCCGCCCGACCGAGCACAAAGACCATCGCGCGCCGACCGGCGAAGTGATCGACGAAAGAAACCGACGCATCCTCGACCACGGACTGACGGTGCATCACGACCAAGAGCACGTCGCTCTTGTCGGCGAGCGCCTGGACGACTTCGCGGTGTTCCGACTCGATGCTGTTCACGTCCGGCGCGTCGATCAGAACCTGTTCCGTCCAGACCTCTTGGCTCTTAGCCTCGTAGCGCACGATGTCCGGCTCGGCGCCGGGCAAGCCCTGGGTGAGCGCCGAGAGGTCGGCGTCGCGCGGCGCGTAGATCACGGGACGGCGAGTCGTCGGACGCTCGGTCCCTTCGAGCGCGACCTGCTTTCCGACAAGCGCGTTGAGGAGAGTCGACTTGCCGGCGCCGGTCGCACCGACCAGCGTGATCACCGGCGCTTGATCCACTCGATCGAGCTGGCGCGAGAGGTCGGCGCGCAGCCGCTCGATGCGTTCGCGGTGACGATCAAAAGCGGAGAGCACGCGAATCTCTTCGAGGTCTCGATCGAGATCGGCGCACAGCCGAGAGAGGCGCGAGGCGAGCTGTTCTTGAATGGAGATGCTCATGAAACCAATTTCGCTCGGAGCTCGGTGAGCTCATCCATCAGGTTACGGTTCAGCTGTTTCGTTTCACGCATCAACGCCCCACTCTTCGGCAAAACCGACTCGAGCACCACCGGAGCGAGCTCGACCCTGCGCGACTCCGCCCAACGCCGCGCCGCTTCGTTCGTGATTTGCGTTCCGAGTAAGTGCGAGTACTTCTCCGACAGGTAGCTCGAGAGCGCTGCCCCGCCGGCGACGCCCATGTCGCTGCCGAGCCCGCCCGTCTTAATGATCACCGCCGTCGCAATCGCGATGGGCGCGAGCATCGTGACATCGACGGCAGCTTGAATGTCCCAGTCGCGTCCGCGCTCGGCAATCGCCTGCTCGACCAAGACCTCGCACACGTCTTGAAAGGCTTCGAGGTCCACCGAGCTCGCGCCGATGGCAACCGAGGCGGTCGAGCGCAGCTCGTCGGCACGAGCTTCGGTCAACTCGCCCTCCAGTGAGATAGCGAGCGCGATGGCGCAATCCTCGCCCGAGAGCGAACGACCTTCGGGACCGAGGTCACGCATAAGGTCTTCCCAGAACGCCGGCCAGGCGCTCTCGAATTCCGCGCGCTCGACGTCGGCCAAGCTCTCGCGCACTTCCTCGCGTTCCGGTTCGGATCGGCTCGAAAAGAAGGCCGGGATCGATTCGATCTTCAAGCGCACTTTGCGAAGGCCCATGCGCCAGCCGCGCGAGAAAGCGTTCGAGCGACGGTCGAGAACGGCGCGAAAGGCCTCGATGAACGGTCCGCCGGGCATCGCACAACCGGCGACCTTGGCGGCCAGGTGCGCGACGTGCTTCTCGGCGACAATCAGGAGTTCATCGGCGACTTCCGCTTCTTCGTTCAATTCGCGAATCCACTGCGAGAGGTCATCGGCGAGTTGCGCGAGCGAAGCCTCCAGCGCTCGCTGTTTGACTTGGCCGACGCGCTCGAGGTCGAACAAGAACTCGCGCAGCGCAACCGACTTGCCGTCGATCTGTGCGACCGGATCCAGAGTGCCGCGACTCTCCTGGACATCGAGGCTGTGCGGCGCGGAGAAAACCGCGAGTGGAGCGCTGCCGAGATCTTCCGACAGTTTCTTCGCGTGTTCGAGCGCAAGCTCATGGCTCGGCGCTTCGTTGTAGACGAGTAGCCACGGCCTGCCGTGAGAGAGCCAGCGCTCGAGATAGTGCACGACCTCGCGATTCTGGTAGGTGTGCTTGGTGACGACGGCGATCGCCAGGTCCGCGACGGCGAGCAGAGACTCGCTGGCGTGTCGGTTCTCTTCCAGGATGGAATCGAAGTCCGGCGTGTCGATCAGGAGTAAGCCGTCGGGCAGATCGACTTCGAAGGCCAAGAGCTCACTGGGATCTTCCGTCGTCGCGGCATTCTCTTCGACAGCCTCGGCGGAGAGGCTGCTCGCGCGCAGCACGGAAAAACGCTCGAGCGCCTGATCGGCGGCCATGCGCTCCAGCAAGGTCGAGCTGGCCGCACCGTACAAACGTTTCGTCGCGCCGCCGGTCGGCAGTGATGGCGAGAGGTCTGTCCCGACCAAGCCATTGAATAAGGCCGACTTGCCGGAGTTATTCGGTCCGACGATTCCCGCGACGAGATAAGGCGAGCCGTCGACGGTGCGCGGCAAGAGATCCCGCATCAGCCGATCGCGCGCGCGCAGAACCGATGCGCTGGCGTGACCGTGCTCGTCGATCAGGTCGAGGACCCGGCGAAGGGCGAGGGAGAGGTCGGGATTCATGCGGGCGGTTCGGCGCTATCCTGTGGGTCTGCAGGTTTCGAATCATCAGAGTTCGAAGCAGTTCTACTCGAAGTCCCGTCAACTACGGGCCCCTGATCATCGCCCCCAGATGCGAGATCACACCAGTCCGATTGCTGATCGACTGGAGTAATCAGCCGCAAGTAGCTCTCGTTGAGCGCGACCACTCGCATGGGTCCGGTGACCAGAACCCCAACACCACAGGCGAGGATCCCGAGCATAGCGAAGATGCCGGTCACGATGAGATAGAGCGCGAGCCTGAATCGATTCCCTCTCGCCAACTCCCACGATCGACGCAGAGCATCAGCCGGTCCAAGTCCCTCGAGCGACACCGCCTTATCGGCAAGACGAAGCCCCAAATAGATATCGAGAATGACCGGTAGCCAGATCACTAGAAGAAAGACCAAGCCCACTCCGGCTATCCAGTTCTGATCAAGCGAATTTCCGATCCAGAACAGCAGCTCGTATCCAAGCCAGATCGGAACGACACCGATGCAAAAAATTGCCCCACCCAAAAGTGTGGCGAGAAGCTGATTCGTAAATCGCCCGCGGGGATCGAAGAGGTCCGCGAGTTGTACGCTTCCCGTGCGAACGACACGTTCGACGACGCCTGCGAAGCTCGTCATAAAGAAGCAGGCGATCAGGAGCAAGGCGATGTCGGCGATCAGCGAAAAGGCGCCGATCAGCGCCTTCCAAAAAACTGCGGGGAGGTCTTCCCACCGGATGTAGGTGCCCGATTTCCACAGCTCCCCGATCCTGAGGCCGTCATCGCCCTCCGTCACACTGATGACAATGAAGCCACCCACAAAAATGGCGAGCGGCGCGCGCTTCAAAATATCCCAGGACGCAGAGATGGCGCGGAAGGGATCGAAAGCTTGTTCAAACTGCATGCGTCGGAGGGTGCGAGCGGAGCGAAGACTCGCCTTATCTGGAAAACGGGTCGTGCAGTTTCACAAGATTTGGGGCGATGTCCCCAACGAGAACGGAAAAACAGGTGCCGGACGGATTTGGCAACAACCTCGGCGCGATTCAGTCTCCCAGTGCCGAGCCGGCCGGAGGGGCGTCATAACCGGGCGGCACCGCGCTCGAACTAAAACGATCGTCATGCCAGGGCTCGGCCGTATTCGAATAGCCGCGGCGCTCCCAGAAGCCGAGCTGCTCTTCGGCGAGGAACTCGATACGGCGAATCCACTTCGCACCTTTCCAGGCGTAGAGCCGCGGCGTAATCATGCGAACCGGGCCGCCGTGCTCGCGCGGAAGAGGCTCGCCCTGCCAGGCGTGGACGAGCATGACGTCCGGATCGAGAGCGCGCTCAAGCGGCAGGTTGGTCGTGTACGGCTCACCGATGTCCGGATCGACGTCATAGCCGGTCATCAGAACGAAGGCCGCTTCGGGGTTCGGAACGACGAGCGCCGCGAGTTCGCGAAAAGTGACGCCGGTCCACTCGGAATCGAGAACACTCCAAGAAGTGACGCAGTGGAAGTCAGAGACCGCCGTGACTTGAGGCAGTGCTTGCAGAGCTTTCCAATCAAGCCGTACCGGATTCTCGACGAGCCCGCAGAGTTCGAGCTCCCATGTGTCGAGCGCGATATCGGGATGGACGCCGAGATCGAGGACGGGCCACTTCTTCGCGGCGTGTTGTCCCACCGGGAGCTTGGGCATGCCGTGGGAATTGGCGGGACCGGTTCCACTCACTTCGCGTTGACTCAGCTCGACATCCACGCCGCGCTCCAGTTCGAGCATTCGCCGGATGTAGCGCTCGCGCTTCTCCACCAAAGAGAGATTCTTCTCGCTCATCGAGACCAGAATAAGCGAACGGACGACGGAAGCGCGAGCCCGTCTTTCGCGTCGCCTTATTCGGTATCGAACTCGACGGCATAGGCCGTCTCGTCAGAATTGACGCGCTGGACTCGGACCAGGCGCCCCGTCCGAATCGAGCGGTTGCCTTCCTGTTCGATCTCGACGGTCACCCGCAGGGACTCGCCCGACAGGTACATCACCCCGCCGTCCGAGACGTTGCTCACACTGCCGGAGAGCCGCTGCTCTTCTGAGAACATGGAGACCTGTCCGGACTCCGGGATGCGCGGGTGCTTGCGCATGTCTGCGGTCTGGCTGGCGGGATCGTCGCTCGGTTCACTCATGGGCTTGCGACCTGTGAGCCGCACTCCACTCCTTCGACTAGGCGGCCCGGATGCTTGATCGACGGGCCTCTCGAGCGCCCTTTCCTGAAGACAACTGTCTCTCCGGAGAGCCCGACGGCCCCCCCGCTCGGTACCGACAGAGGCCCCCTAACCCTTTATCAGTAAGGATTTAGCCGATCCAGCTCATCACGGCCCGGCTTTCGCATGAGGAGAGATCGAATCGGCCGATCCCGGCCCCCTTTCCCCGAAGAGCTCGAAGGAGACCCACAGATGAAGCTTCAGAAACTCGCCCTCCTCACCGCCCTACTCCTGTGCCTGGCACCGCTCTCCTCCGCCCAGCGCTCGGGCCGCTCCTACACCAGCCACCGCAGCGGCATCACGGTCAACGCGAACCTCGGCCGCGTCGGAGTTTCGCTCGGCTTTGGCCGACGCCCGTCAATCTACTCGCGCTCGTCTCGCTACGTCTCCCCGAAGTACTGCGCGCCCTCGCGCATCTGGGTCGAGGGCCACTACCGCACCGACTACCAAAAGGTCTTCGTGCAAACCTCCCAGGAGAAGCGCTGGATTTCTGCGCAATACGAGACTCGTTACGACAGCTGCGGAAGAGCGATCCGAGTCTTGGTTCAAGGCGGCTACTGGACCCTCGTCACCGTCCCCGCGCACTACGAGAAGCGCGCCGTTCAAACCTGGGTTCCCGGCCGCTTTGAACTTCGCCGCTGATCATCACCGACCCCACCCCGCGACGCCGCGATTCGAGAATGATCGAGTCGCGGCTCTTCTCGTTTATCGGCGCCCGGATTCCAATGAGGGCGCTGTATTCCGATCACGACCGTCGGTCAGTCGATAGATCGAGAGCACCGGCCCAGACGGCAAACCCGGCTGCGGGCGAAGACCGCTCGTCATTTCACGTCGCTCCGATACCCACACGAGCTCCGTTCCGCGAACGTGCTTCGATCCGACGGGTTCATCGTGAAGCGCGAGTTTCCAGAGTGCCGACTGAGTGGCGGCGGGACTGTAGCGCTTGACCCCGGTTGGGTCCCGCTGAAACAAGGTCGCCGGATTGACGCCGGCTATGCGCATCGTTGAGTTCAAGTCGGAAACCAGGCGCGGAGTGACAACGACGTAGTCCGCGCCAAGCTCGCGCACCCTTCGCAGGAACTCTTTGGGATCGGTTTCGATTAAAGCCTTCGCACCTTCGACGAAGTTGCGCTCACCGACGAAGCTCCCAAAGTTAGTCGTAATCGTGGGGCGACGCGCGTGGTACTCGATCATGTGGCCAAGGCCCCAACTCGAGAGAACAGCGTAGTCCTGTGGATGATCGGGCGCGTTCCACGGACCGGGCGAAGGCGTGTTCGTTCGCATCCAGCGCAAGCCGCGAACCACCTCGCCGCGCCACTCCGCGAGATCCCGATACTCGTCGGGGGTCGTCTGAAAGACGCTGCGCGCCGAGGGCAAGACCGAGAGAGCGGCGGCCGCCATCCCCACCAGCGCTGCTTTCCGCAGCACCGTATCGGCGAATCGTCGAGCCACATCGTGAAGGGCCACGGCGCAGACACAGGCGAACGGAATCGCGAAGGCGTTTCCAAAGCGCTGCTGGCCCATGGTCATCACGGCCAGAACGCCGGCGAGCAGGACCAAGTGCGCGCGTTCCGCGGAACGGACGGCGGATGGAAAGAGACCCAACCACGCGAGCGGAAAGAGAAGCGCTAGCGGTGTCAGCTTGGAGAGAAGCAACTCGATCGAGTCGAGCGGACGGCTCTCGGCGACGACGTCCATGAAGAGGTTCTCGCGACTCGCCCAGCGTAAGCCCTCTTGCGCGCCGCTGAGGAAGCCCGGAAGTAGAGCGAGCGAGATTCCGAACACGACAACGGCGACCACTCCGGCGATCGTTCTCGATGAACTCGACGCGCTCGTTCGTCGACGCACGAAGACGATGACCACGAACGGAATGATCGCAGCAAACAGCCCGCGCGGAACTCCGTTCGTCAGATTGATCAGGGAACCGGGCTGAATCGCGTTCCATGCGCTGTTCGCCGCCGGAATCACCGTAATCCCCGCGGCTGCCGTGAAGTACAAGATCGCAGCGCGCGCGCCAGACTGAGCTCGCTCTTCGTCAGCAGCCAGCGCTCGCATGAAGTAGGCAATACCGGTAACGCCGACAAAGATGCCCGCCGCCAACCAGCTCGCGATCGACATCCCGGCGACAATCCCGGCCGCGATGGCAAAGGTCATCGCGTCGACCGATTTCTTCGCGCGCAAGGACCAGGTCACCATCGCCGTATGAATGGCGAGCAAGAGAGCGATCACAACGTGATGATCGATGCGAGTCACGCCGCCATACCAAATCGCGATCGGCGTGCAGGCGTAGAGGAAAGCGCCAAATAGCGCGCACCAAGTTCGAGTGGAGCTCCGATCGCACAGACTCCAAATCGCGGCGAATACCGCCAAGCAGATCAGCGCGCCGAAGAGTGGCGGCAGGTGAACGAGCACCGCTTCGATACTGGCCTCGTCGTAGCCGCCGAGCTCGGAGTTGCTTTTCCCCGCGGCCGCCTCATCCGCGAGAGCACTCGCCACCAACGCGAACATGGCGTCGCTGAACGGCGGCCAAGGAATCGCGCTTCCGGTCGGGTGATTGAGGTAACGGTCGCTGCCCGGGACGCGCCCGGACACGAGGGCGAGCTCAACCCTCCGGAGGTGATAGGCCGCATCGGGATCGTCCACTAGCCAGGTGGTTTCGCCGGTTCTCGGATCCTCCACCTGATAGCCGGGCGCCGCCGCTTCTCGCAGAGAGAAGGCCCCGGCCATGATCAACGCAAGGGCCAGGACGGCCGCGAGCCGCTTCATGCTTTCGAACCCAGTCTGTCCCGAACAATCTTGCCGTTCGCCACAACCGCGCTTACGGCGTTGCGCCCAAACTCGTAGCACAGGAATCGGTGACTGGGCTGATCGAGCACGACGATGTCCGCTCGCTTGCCCGCCTCGAGAGTCCCCACTCGCTTTGCCCGCCCGACCGAAGCCGCAGCATTCAGAGTCGCAGCGGTCAGGCACTCGGCCGCATTCATGGAGAGGCGCAGCGCGGACCAAGTCATCACTTCGGGCATGCTCTGCACATAGCAGCTGCCGGGATTGAAGTCGGTCGAGATGGCCGGCGCCAGGCCGCGATCGATCATGCGACGGCCGGGGGCTTCCTGTTCGATGCGCAGATAGAGCGGAACGAGCGGGCAGAGCACCGGCACAACGCCCGCTTCGGCCAGCGCGTCGATTCCAGCGTCGCTGATGAACTCGAGGTGGTCCGCGCTGTGTGCTCCCAACTCGGCCGCGAGTTCTGCGCCACCGAGCGGCGAGAGCTGATCGGCATGCAAGCGCAATTGGAAACCGAGCTCCTTCGCTCGCGTCAAGATGCGGCGCGAGTCCTCAATCCCGAACACGTGACTCTCGGTGAAGATGTCGCAGTACTCGGCGAGCTTGCCCTCCGCGACGCGCGGCAGCATCTCTTCGACCAACAAGTCCACGTACGCGCTCGGCTTGTCGCGAAACTCCGCCGGGTAGTCGTGAGCGCCTAGAAAAGTCGGAACGATCTCGACCGGATGAAGTCGCGCGGCTTCCGCGATGACTTCCAGCGACTTGATCTCGTCGTCCGGCGTGAGCCCGTAGCCGCTCTTCGCTTCCACCGTCGTCGTGCCTCCATCCAGGAAGCGATCCAGCCGCATCATCAGGTGCGCGACCAAAACCTCGTGCGAGCTCTCGCGCACGCCGCGCACCGTCGAGAGAATCCCGCCGCCCTTCTCCGAGATTTCCAAGTAGCTGGAACCCGCGGTCCTCAGCTCGAACTCCTCCTCGCGCGTGCCCGCGAACACCGGATGCGTGTGTGCATCGACGAAGCCCGGAATGATCGTGCCGCCGCGCGCGTGCAAACATTCACTCGCGCGAAACTTTCGCTCGAGCTCCGCGTCTTCCGCGACAGCCACGATTTCACCGGCGTGCACCGCAATCCCAACGCCCGCTCGAACGCTGATCTCACTCATTCGCTCTCCGGCGTGCAGCCCATCCCCCTCTGCGGTCGCCAGTTCGGCCGCTCCGGTGATCAAGAGATCGATCTCGCGAGGTTCAACGCTCATTCGCGAAGTGTACTCGCCGGCGTGCATCTCCCCCAAGGGCCGAGCGCCGTCCCGAATGGCCGAAGTGTCCGCTCGGGCTCCCTCCGCACCTCAATCGTCACCGTCGACTAGCCGTCCGTGGCTTGAGCGCTCCTCCGCAGAGTGAACTAACCCGCCAACTCACTTTTCGACGCGACCACCGGCGTCCCGCGCATCGACTTCTGCATGGCTGCGGCGACGCGTTTGCGTGCCCGAAAGATAATCATCTTCATGTTCGAGCGACCGACGTTCAGGATTTCACCGGCTTCGACGTAGGAACGACCTTCGACTTCAACGAGCACCAACGCCTGTTGATCGCGCGGGCGCAGCTCCTTCCAGGCCTCCGAGTAGTGCAGGAGGAAGAGCACCCATGCGCCCTGCAGGCCGCGGACTTGCTCTCCGACCTGCGCGTTGGATTCAGGCGTTGCACAGGAATCGGCGATCTCCCCGGCGCCCTCGGGCAGGGCTTGAACGGGATGAAGTTGCGAACGGCCGCGAGCACGTCGAACGATGTTTCCCGCGATCGTGCGAACCCAGACGCGATAGCTCCCGACGTGGTCGTCGCGGAAGCTCTTGGGATAGCGGAAGACGTTGACGAAGGTGTCCTGCAACATCTCGACGGGGTCGAGGTGTGCGTTCCCGCGCGAGAGCAGGCGACGGATCCAGCGGAGGACAGAGGTTTCGGAAACCGCGTAGAGCGCCTCGAAGGATCGCTCGCTGCGTGTATCTCGGTAGAGCGCCATCAACTGAGTACCGAGCCGGTTTTCGAGAGCCTCTTGGGTCTCTCCATCCATGCTCTCGACGGGCACGCCGCGTTCGTTCAACTGCTCGGAGATCAACGGAAAGCGGTTGAGCGTTGTGATGGGTGATCCCGCTCCACCGCTGGGGTTGGCGGATCCGGACCGAACGAGTGTGAGGGGCATGCTGTCCTTGTATTCACGCCCCGTGCCAGGTCCGCACAGAGCAGTCCTCATTCGCCCTACAGCTGGCCTGGCCAAGGACTTAGCGGGCTTTTTCGAGCTCATCGGTGCCCCCGACCCACGCGCCAAAGAGCGATATGTGTCACCTATTCGGTGGATCAAAAGTCCCAGCTGAGCGATAACGCTCCCTCGCCCCCCTCTCGGAGGCCGAACTCGCCCTTGAGGGATTGCCGCATGAGGACGAGGAGAGCGTGAATCGCCGCGCCCTCCAGGTAGAATTTTTAGAGCGACTCGCATTCGGTGCCCACCAGCACCTGCCTTCCCCCACTCCTCAACTCTCCCCTTCGCCTTGACCCCACCACTCTCCGCGGCGCTCGTCGTCGCGGCCCGGCTACCTGACAGCAATCTAGACCAAGCCGTTCTTTGGTTTGCCGCTGGCCTCGTCTTGGCACTGACGGGATTCTTTTCGACCCTGAGGCAAGCGCTCCTCATGGCGATCCCCGATCGCATCATCGACGGAGCGCCGACGGAGAAACGCGCCTCCGCCCTGAGCCGACTCCTCGAGCGCTCGGACTCTCTTGCGGGCAGTGCCGGCGCACTCAAAGTCGCCTGCGATTTGGTCTTTCTGCTTCTCGCACTCAGTCTCATTCAGACCGAGGCGGCGAACCCGATCTCGTGGCCCGCAGTACTCCTCGCGCTCGCGATCTCCATCCCCCTGATTTTATTCGTCGGCGAGATCTTACCCGCTCTCATCGCGCGAACGTCGGGCGACGCACTGCTCACTCGCTGCCTGCCGACCTTCAATCTTCTCCAACTCCCGATCGCCGCCTTCGTCTATCTGCTCGAGAGCATTCGTGGCATGGTCGGCCGCATCTTCGGACTGCGCGAGAGTTCACGAGCGGAACGCCGAATTCTGGCCGGCCTTCGCCAGGTCATTGAAGACTCTCCGATCGACGGAGATCTCGATGAGACCGAGCGCGAAATGATCGAGAACGTCATGGAGTTTCGAGACGTCGATGCGATGGAGATCATGACGCCGCGCACGGAAATCGAAGCGGTCGAATTGCGCTCTGGATTGGATGCCGCCGCGCTGCTCATCGGTGAGTGCGGGCATAGCCGAATTCCCGTATACGACGAGAACTTGGACTCCATCGTCGGATTCCTTACGGCGCGCGATTTGGTGAAAGCGGTGCCGGGCGACAAACAGAAAGAGCTCTCCGACGTCATTCGATCGGCCTACTTCATTCCTGAGACCAAGCGAGTCTCCGAACTGCTCGCGGAGTTCCGCAAGGAAAAATTGAAGCTCGCGATCGTGCTCGACGAGTACGGCGGGACGGCGGGAATCGTCACGATGGGAGACATCCTGGAAGAGCTCGTCGGCGACATTCCCGACGAGTTCGACTCCGATGAGCCGGAGGCCATTCGAACGATCGCAACCGGTCTCTACGAAGTGGAGGGAACCCTGCGTGTCTCCGAGTTGAACGAAGAGCTCGAGCTTGAGTTGCCCGAAGAAGAGGACTTTGAAACGCTCGCGGGCTTCGTCCTGTCCGAGCTGGGACATTTCCCAAAGACCGGCGAAAACTTCACGTGGGACGGGAGTGAGTTTTCCGTCACGGAGGCGAACGATCGTCGCGTGCTCAAGCTGCAGATTCGACGACTCACCCCCGAGAGCTCGGTGTGAGCCCGACGATTACCGATGAAGCGCTCGTCCTGCGACGGCATCGGTACGCCGAGTCCTCTCTCGTCACCCACGTCCTAACGAGATCGCATGGCCGCGTGCACTTGCTCGCGAAAGGTGCTTATCGACCCAAGTCGGCTTTTTCCGGCGTGCTCGATCTGTTCGACACCCTCGAGCTGACCTGGTCCACGAGCAAGCGCTCGGAGCTCGGGCTCCTGAAGGCCGGCCGGCCGCTCCGCCTTCGACGCCCGATCTCCCGAAACCTCAGCCGCTACCGGCGCAGCCTCGCCGTCCTCGAGCTAGCCGACCTCGTGGCGCGCCCCGGGGCGACCGAATCCAAGCTCTTCTCGGCCCTGGAATTGTCGCTGGATCGCTTCGCTGCTGGCGTGGATCCCGAGCTGGCCGAGCTCAGCTTCTCCCTTCACTTTCTCCAAGCGTTGGGCCTAGCACCCGCTCTGACCCACTGCGCGTCCTGCGGCAAGCAAGCCCCGACGGCCAGCGATTCCGATGTCGAGGTGTATTTTTCTGCCGGCAGTGGCGGATGTCTCTGCCGCGACTGCGCTCGTGAAGCTCGTGCCTCCAGTGCCCGCGTCGGCCGTCTCTCTCTCGACGTTCTCCGAATTGCAAACTCTCTTCGAAGCGCGGACTCCGCTACGCTGGCCGCCTTCAGGCTCCCCGTCGAGAGGCGATCCGGCGTTCGCGATTTCATCGAGCGCTTCCTGGAGTACCATCTTGAAACACAGCCGCGCTCTCGCCGCAGCGCCCGAAAATCGCGTCGCCTCCCCACGCGCACCGTCAGCCGATGATCCGTTCACGCCACCTCTTCGTCCCAGCTCTGCTCTGCTTGTTTACGAGTGCAGCCTGTCGCTCCTCCGACGACTTCTTTGCGCCCCGAGTCGAGGCTAGCCAAGAACGACTCATCGAGCTTGAGTCCATCGACGAGGAGCTGAATCGCGCGGAGTGGGACATCGACGAGGGCAACACTCTCTTGGCCTTGGAGCGGTTGCAGCGAGTTCGCGAGATCGACGGCCTCGACGCTGAAGCCAGGAACCGAAGCGAACTACTCCTGGAGCGTGCCAGCGTTGGAAGGTTGAATCAGCTCATTCAAACCCGCGCATCCGCGGATGACCTCGAGGAGCTCTTTGAGGAGGACGTACCCAAGCGCGTGCGCGTTACCGCGGGAGTCGTCGCAGCCCGCCGACTACTGGAAGACAACGAACCGCTCGAGGCCTACTCGATGATTCGGCGAGTGGACGAGGAGTTCACCTCTCACCACGAGCGCGCGGCCGCGGGCGACATCCTCGCCGAAGCGGGCTTTAGTCTCGCCGAGAGCACCGAGAAGCACCTGCTCTTCTTTTCCGTCCGAGCGCGAGCACCTGAAGTACTCGAGTATTTGGTGCTCAACTACCCGTCCAATCGAAATGGAGAGCAGGCCTACCTGACTCTCGCCGAGTTGTACGAGGATGATCGCGAGTACGAGCTGGCGTTGGAACGCTACGAAGACCTGCTGCTCTACTATCGCGACAGCGCCTACGGGGCCTACGCCGAGGCTCGCATTCCCGAGTTGCGGCTGCGCCTGATCGTCGGCCCCGAGTACGACCGCGCACAGATTGAGCGCGCCGAGCTCGAGTTACTGAATTGGCTGGAAAGACACTCCGACAATGAGCTCACCAGCTATGTGCTGGAGACGCTGGCCGAGAGTCGGCGCCTGAAGATGGATAGCGACCTATCGATTGCCGCGTTCTACCGTCGAGTTGATAATCGCTTCGGCGCTCGCCTGCATGCCAGTCGCGCGCTCGACCTCGCTGTCTTGACCCAAGACGCGGAGCGGATTCAACGCGCGAATCAGATCCTCGACGATGTGCTTCCCGCAGAGCCCGAGATCGATGAGAACAATTCATGAGCGCCCTCCGAAATGCCCGAATGTTGCTGTCCCGGCGTGGGCTCCTGCTGGCGATCCTGCCGGCGACCTTGATTGGGCCCCTCTCCTGCGGCTATGTCGCTGGCCTTCGGCCGCCCGCTGGGGCCCGAACGATCGGCGTCGACGTGTTCGGCAACGGAACCAACCTGCGCAATCTCGAGCTCGAGCTCACCGAGGAAATCGCCCGCGTCCTGACGAACCTCATCGACTTGCCGCTCGTCCCCCCGGACGAAGCCGATTTTGTCATCCGCGGCGAGCTGGCCGCCTACAATCGACGCGGCGGTGCGAGAGATGAGGACAACCTGAGACTGGAGACCGGTGTATTGATCACCATCGCTAGCCGGCTCGTCGATCGCCGCACGGATGAAGCCGTTCGATCGAGCGTGACCGCACTCGGAACGGGCATCGTGATCGAGGAGGGCATCGTCGCGGACGACACCCCGGAAGAGACCGAAGCGCGCGACCGAGCCATCGAGAATCTCGCGACGCGGATCGTTCTCGACTTGTTTCTTCCGGAAAACCCGTCTACCCGTCCTTAACGAGAATCTTTCGTTCCGTGCTGGGTACCGCGCCCGCTCAACTCCCAGGATCGCGTTAAGACCGCCGATTCGGCTTCGTTTCGGGAGAGCAATTCACAAACGCGTGGGTCCAAAAACCCCAGGCACATTCACCTCGCACCATCCAAGGGCTGCGATTCTCGCAGAAAAACAGTCTCTAGCACGGATTCGAGCGCATCCGTGATGGAGACAGGAAGTCCTTTGATATCTTGAATCAAGGCAGACGAGCCCCTGTAGGGTTCGCGGAAGGCAGACGATAAGAGACCATGGCTGACAAGCAGGAATCACCGGAAGGCAAGACTCAGAAGACCCGCTCATTCGGGTCTTTTATGCTCTTCATCATCATTTTGATCGTCGCCTTGGTCGTGTTCGGTCCGGACCGCTACACCCGCGACAACGACCTGAGCCAAGATGGCTATCTCTACAGCCTCTACACGGGGCGCATCGAGACCCAGACGATCAAGGGTACCGAGACGGGCTCGAACCTGATTCAGGGCAGGCACTATACCGCCGATGGTGGCGAGCTCGAAAACTTCAAGGTTCAGTTCGCCGACATCGAGCGCTACGAGCGGGTCTACCAACAGCTCAAAGCCGTCCGCGAGATCCAGAAAATCGATGCGTCGGAGTTGGAAGCCGCTCTAGCCGGAGGCTGGTACGAGCCGCAGGCCGCGCGCCTGATCACCAAGTTCGAAGAGCGCGCACCCCAGGCGGTTCCCGAGGACTTGACCGGCGACGGGCCGCCACCGATCAAGAAGCGCGCCGAGATTAAGCGCGATGAGGAGCTGATTGTTCAGGTCTTGGCAAAGTCGAGATCCAACTACCTCAACCAGAATCCCGGAGCATCGAGCACACCCTTCCCGCTCGAAGAGCAGAGCCGCATGGTCTGGCTCAACGTCGACGATGTACAAAACGTCGAAGACCTCGGCGCGCTCCTCGCGCAAGTGGAAGGAAATACGATCAAGGTCGAGCACATCATCCTCGACCTCTCCCCCAAGAAGGGATCCTATTGGGGAACGGCATCCACGCCCTTCTCCACGGCGCTGATGTATATCGGTCCGTGGATTCTGATCTTCGTCGTATTCATCTTCTTCATGCGCCAGATGCGCTCGCAAGGCGGCGCAGGCGGAGTCATGTCGTTCGGTCGCTCACGAGCCCAGCTCTATGCGAAAGACAACGACACCGGCACGACCTTCGATGACGTTGCGGGCATGAAGGAAGCCAAGGACGAGGTGCGCGAGCTGGTCGAGTTCCTCAAGAACCCCGGGCGCTTCGCTCGCATCGGCGGAAGAATTCCGCGCGGCGTGTTGCTCGTCGGCCCGCCCGGCTGCGGCAAGACTCTTCTCGCGAAAGCGATTGCCGGCGAAGCGGAAGTGCCCTTCTTCTCGATCTCCGGTTCGGACTTCGTCGAGATGTTTGTCGGCGTCGGCGCGAGCCGCGTCCGCGATCTCTTCAAACAAGCACGCGACAGCAGTCCCTGCATCATCTTCCTCGACGAGATTGACGCCGTCGGTCGCCGTCGCGGCAGTGGCATGGGCGGCGGTCACGACGAGCGCGAACAGACGCTCAACGCCATCCTCGTCGAGATGGACGGCTTCGGTACCGACAAGGGCATCATCGTCGTCGCGGCCACGAACCGCCCGGACGTGCTCGACCCTGCGCTGCTTCGCCCGGGTCGCTTCGACCGCGAAGTCATCATTGAGATGCCCGACTACGAAGAGCGCTTGGCCATTCTCGACGTGCACCTCAAGCGCGTCAAAGCCGACAAGAACATCGAACTGGAAGTACTCGCGCGCTCGGCACCCGGTTACTCCGGTGCGGACTTGGCCGCGATCGTCAACGAGGCGGCGATTATGGCCGTACTGGCAAAGTGCGAGGAAGTGCTCATGGAGCACCTCGAAGAGGCTCGCGACAAAGTGCGCTACGGTCGTCAGCGCAAGTCGGCCAAGATCGAGAAGACGGACCTTAAGATCACGGCCGTGCACGAAGCCGGTCACGCGGTCGTCGCGTCCAAGTTGGACGGTGTTGACGCTCCGCACAAGATCACCATCATTCCGCGCGGACGAGCTCTGGGCTCGACGATGACGGTCCCGGAGAAGGAGAGCTATCACATGCAGAAGAATCGCATGCTCGGTATGCTCGCCATGCTCTTTGGAGGTCGAGTCGCGGAAGCCGAATTCTGTGGCGACATCTCTGCCGGGGCTTCCGACGACATCAAGCGCGCGACCGATCTTGCGCGCACGATGATCACCGAGCTCGGGATGAGTGAGACGATCGGGCCGATCAACTATGCCGAACGGCAAGGGTCGGACTTCCTCGGTACGGAGATCATGCGCGGCAAGCAGCACTCCGACGAGATCGCGCGTCAGATCGATGAGGAAGTTCGCGCCGTGATCAACACGGCCTACGAAACCGCGACGAGGATTCTGCGAGAGAATCGCGATGAGGTCGCGCAGCTCACCGAAGCGCTTCTGACCTACGAAACCGTCACCGGCGAAGAGATTGTCCGACTCCTTGACGGAGTCTCCGTGGAGGACCTGCGTCCCAAGGTTGTCGTTGAGCCCGACGACGAGCCTAAAGAGGAGCTCGCGACTCAATCGACCGAGGATAAAGACACTCCCGTTGCCGAAGAGGGTCGAAGCGACGACCTACCCGGAAACGCCGGACTCTCTCCCGCCTAAAACCTGTGGAAGCCGGCATCGAGCTCGTCTTCGGCGCCAGCGCCGTTCGACTCGAGCCGCGCTCAATCCCCGTCCGGTCGATGGCCGCGGGGCTTTCGGCCTCGGTCTGGGACCCGAACCGAGTGCGCGTGGTTTTCCGATCGAGCGCCGCCTCCGCCGACGATCTCTCCGCTTTAGCCGGCTTGGCGAGTCTCGCGCTCACCGAACTTGAAGCTGGCCTGAACTTGCTCGAATGCCGCCGTGAAGAGCTCTCCCTTCTGGCGGAACAAAGACCGACGGCCGCGGTCTTGCTCGCCTCGAGTGACGCTGCGAGCCGAGCTCTGGTGCCCCCCAAGCTGATGGGCATTCTCAACGTCACACCGGACAGCTTCTCCGATGGCGGCGACTTCACCGACGTCGTCCGTGCGACCGAGCGCGCGCGCGCGATGGTCGCTGCCGGTGCCGACCTGATCGACATCGGCGGAGAATCCACCCGCCCCGGCTCCGAGCCCGTCGCTGAGGCCGCCGAACTCGACCGCGTTCTTCCGGTAATCGAGTCCATTCGAAGCGCGGGAATCGAGACGCCAATCAGCATCGATACCCGCAAATCCGAAGTCGCGGGCCGGGCCATTGCCGCTGGAGCGAACTGGGTCAACGACACCAGCGCCGGCAGCTATGACTCGGCCATGCTCGCCACGGTCAGCGAACTGGCTTGTCCCTACGTCGCCATGCACATGCGCGGCACGCCGCGCAATATGCAGGAGGCGCCTCGGTACGAGGATCCCGTCCACGAGATCTTGTGCTGGCTGCGCGAGCGCTCCGCGCTGTGCCTCGCTGCAGGCATCAGCCCCACGAATCTCGTCTTGGATCCAGGAATCGGATTCGGCAAGCGCCCCCAAGACAATGTCGAGCTGGTTCGGCGCACGGCCGAGCTGCGCTCCCTCGGTGTTCCCATTCTAAGCGGTGTTTCGCGCAAAGCCTTTTTGGGACAATTAGCCGGCGTTGAATCGCCGAGGGCCAGGACCGGAGCAACGGCCGCAGCCGTCAGCTTGTGCGTCGCTGGCGGCGCGGAGATTCTCCGCGTGCACGACGTCGAGCTCGCCGCGCAAGTCATCGCCGTCACCGCTGCTCACTCCGGACTCTTTCCCAAAGACCTCTACCAACCGTGAATCAACTCTTCGGCTGGGCTCTCCAAGCCCTGATTCTCACCGTCGGCATCTATCTGTTCCTGCGCTTCGTTCGAACGACGCGCGGCAGCCGACTGATTCGCGGCATGGTGGTCTCCGTCTCCATCGGAGTGCTCGGTCTCTGGGGACTCGCCAAGTGGCTCGAGCTGGAAGAGCTCAACTATCTCTTTCAGAGCATCGCCGGTTACGTCGTTGTGATCTTCGCGATCCTCTTTCAACCGGAGCTGCGGCGCGGCATCTCGCAAATCGGCGAGCGCCAGCTGATCGGTCGGCTGCGGCGGCGCATGCAGGACGACGTTCTCGAAGAAGTCACGAAAGCCGTGACCGCGATGGCCGCACGTCGGCACGGCGCACTCATCGCATTCGAACGCGAATCGCCGCTCAATATCTACGTCGAAGGTGGCGTAGCGATGGACAGCGCCGTCGCCCGCCTGGTCCTCGAGACTCTGTTCTATCCCGGCGGTGCGCTCCACGACGGTGCGGTGATCGTGCGCAAGGATCGAATCGCCGCGGCATCGTGCCTCTTCCCGCTCACGAAGAATCCAGAGTTCTCGAGACTGCGCGGCACGCGTCACCGAGCCGCACTCGGCTTGACCGAAGAGACCGATGCCATCACCGTCGCTGCGTCCGAGGAGAGCGGCGCGATCTCTGTCTGCAGCAACGGCGTCATCCAGGAGAATGTCGCACCGTCCAAGTTGAAGCAGGTCTTGAGAGCGACGCTTGGCTCCGGCGAACTCACCGATGAAGACACCGAAGAATCGCGCAGCTGGTTCTTGAGCTCGCTGCCGCTGCTCAAGCAAGACTTCTTGTGGATCGTCGCATCGTTACTCATTGGTGTCGGCATCCTGTTCATCGCCCACCGGGACATGAGCGTCACCAGAAAGTTCACGCTTCGACTAGTGCAACGCGCTCGGGACGCCGAAGCCGATCCGCTGGGCGGCGAGCTCGCGCTGGTCCTTCCCGATCACCTTCGACTGGCTTCTACCTTTCGAGGCGCACCGCTTGAGATCGAAGTCTCCGGCACGCGTGGACAACAGATCGACTTTGGAGCGGCCCCGGCCGGCGTGATGGAGTTCGAAGAGCTCGAGCCCGGCCAACGCCTGCTCAGCTTGTCCGCCATCGACTGGCGTCACGATGCCATCGGCTTGCGCTACGGCTGGGGTGCCAATACTCCGCCGCAGGTCGAGATCGAGCTCATCGCGCTCAAGACTTTCCGCCTCGAGCCGGAGCTCGCCGTGATCGATCCGACGAATCTCGATCCGCGATATGAAGTACGCACGAGCGAGATCCAGTTCGATCGCAGTGAGATCTCACTCATCGGGCCGATCGACGCGCTCGAGAAGCTCGAATCCGGAGAGCTGGCGCTGCGGCTCGCGCCCATCGTGCTCACCGCCGAAGACTCCTCCGATCTCCGCGACCGGCTCAACATCCACGACTCGCTTGCGAGCCTCGACATTTCGATCGAGGGCGGAGAGCTGATTGGCGTAACGCTCCCGATCGTTCCGGCGCTCCGCAACCTGGGCGCGGTCTCACCGGAGGTGGCGCTGATCTGCATGGACCCTGCGCTGACGGCAGAACTCTCGCGCTGGACGCTGCCGGAAAACGGTCAGACCGCGCGCTTCTCCATCCTGACCTCCGGCCTGCTACCGACCACCATCGACTCGGCCTCTCCGATCGGTCGAGATCGCACCACGGCGATCCGAAACTTCGTGAATGAGAACCTCTACGTGTTCGTCGATGTCGCCGAACTCCCCCCGCCCGGCGAAGGGCACGCTGTCCCTCTGCGTTGGGGTTGGCGACTCAACTGGCGTGAGTCGCTCGACTCGCTCGGCTTCGACCGAGGAACTCTGGGCGTTCGCGAATCTCTCGATGTCCGGCTAGAGAGCGCTGCCGAAGTCCTCCTCGAGGAATCAAAGACCGAGACTGAGCTTCCGAATGGAGAGCTCAGCCCGCAAACTGGCTCCACGGCTGACGATTCTGAATCCGGATTCTGAACGTCGTTCGCACGAAGCGAAGATCGAGAGCTAACAGGAGACGACACCAATTGAGCGCGACCAAGTTGTTTGGCACCGATGGCATTCGAGGACTAGCGGGCAGTGGTTGGTTGGCGCCGGAGGGAGCCTCCGCCGTGGGCTTGGCCGCTGGGCGAGTCCTCGCTCGAGCCGCGAAATCTTCCGGCGAGCTGCGAGCCGTACTCGGCCATGACGGTCGGCGATCGGGCCCGGGTCTCGAGCACGGCCTGGCTCGAGGGCTTCGAGCGGCGGGCTACGAAGTTCGAAGCGCCGGGCTGATTACCACTCCCGGCTTAGCGACGGTCGCGCGGCTCTTTGAAGAAGACCTAGCCATCATGGTCAGCGCGTCGCACAACCCCGCCGCGGACAACGGGATCAAGATCTTCGGGCCGCGCGGTGAAAAGCTGTCGGACGAGCTCGAGCAATTGATCGAACTCGAGCTCTTCAATGATCCGTCGCCCGCCCCCGCCGGCGACCCGCCGCGCGTTGACGAGCTGCTCGACGCGACTTACATCGAAGCGCTGGTGGAGAGCACGAACGGACTCGACTTGACCGGTCTCAAGCTTGTCATCGACTGTGCCAACGGCGCCGGAAGTCCGATCGCACCCAAAGTGTTTCGAGAGCTCGGTGCCGAAGTCGTCGCCATCGGCTCGTCGCCGAACGGCGACAATATCAATGACGGTTTTGGCGCGACTCATCCCGAGCCGCTCATGCAGGCCGTCACCGAACACGGCGCGCAGATCGGCATTGCGCTCGACGGAGATGGCGACCGCTGCATCCTGGTGGATGAGACCGGCAGCATCGTTAGCGGAGATGCGATCCTGATGATCTGCGGGCGTGACCTCGCGGCGCGCGGTCGACTCGGCAAGATGCAAATCGTCGCGACGGTGATGAGCAATCGCGGCCTGCACCGCGCACTGCGTGACCATGGAGTCGGCGTCACCACGGTCGGAGTCGGCGATCGCGCGGTCGTCGAGTGCTTGCGCAAACAAGAGATCGAGCTCGGCGGCGAGCAATCCGGCCACATCATCTTCGGTTCGGATTTTCACTTCGTCGGGGATGGCACCTACACCGCGCTCCGCATCTTGGATGCCATGCGTCGAGCGTCACAGTCGCTCTCGGCGATGGCCGCCCCCTTCGAGGCCTTCCCGCAGGTACTCATCAACCGAACCGTCGATAAGAAGCCGCCGCTGAAGGATCTCGCCGAGGTTCAAGCCGCCGTTACGGCCATCGAGAACGAGCTCGGCGAGAACGGCCGCGTCCTGCTTCGCTATTCGGGCACGGAAGCGCTGGCGCGTGTCATGGTCGAGGGGCCCGATCGCGATTGGATTCAATCGAAAGCCGATGAGCTCGCCAACCTCGTCGTTAGCTCCATTCGCTCCGCGCCGTGATCGAGATCGCGCTCGAAGCCTCCGGGCGCCCGGGCTCGGTTGCCGCTAGGTCGGGTGAGCGCCTGCTCGAGCTCGAGCTCTCGAAAGAGAGCGCGCATGCGAGTGACCTCATGGGCGCGCTCGACGGGCTCTTCCAAAAGCTCGATGCCAAGCCCGGAGAACTTTCGTCAGTCTTCGTGGGTGTCGGGCCCGGTAGCTTCACCGGACTGCGCGTCGCCATCGCAACGGCACAGGGCTTAGCTCGCGGAACCAATGCGCGAATGCGCGGAGTGCCCTCCTTCGAAGCCTTTGCTTTTAGCGCGCTCGAACCCGGCCAAGAAGCCTTCATCGTCTGCGATGCCTATTCCTCCGAGCTCTACTTGGCGCACTATCGTCGAGAGTCGAGCGAAGTCAGCTGCATCACCGCACCCCACGTCGTAGCTGCCGGTCCGCTCGACGTTCCTCCGCATGCACTGGTGTTCGGAGACGAAAAGGGATTGCGCGCTGCAGGGCTCGCCGATCACGCGAACAGCGGAGCCTATCGTTCACCGGCTGCGGGTTCCGTGCTCGAGCTCGGCGCCATGCGGTTGGCGAAGCATGGGCAGCAACTGCCCGAATCCATCGAACCGCTCTACTTGCGGCCCTTTGCGGCGAAGAAGCGCCGGCGCTAGAACACCGCTCTTCGGTCCTCGCAGCGGCTACGTCTACGAAGAGCGCCTACGAAGAGAGCCGCGTACTCCGCGAGGAAGCACCCGGCTCAGTGTGTGATCTGCCGAGCCCACCGGAGTGCGCTCGGCTGGATTCGTCGACCTACAGGTCGTGCGGACGAAGCGTACGGCGACCGTTATTGGTTGCACGTGCTTCAGCGCCAGCGATCATCTCGCGGACAACCGAGTCGAGCGCGCTGTAAAACTCGCCCGAAACGTTGAGGTCTGCGGCGGCTTTCGTGCGGCTCTTGCTGATGATCAAGTCACCAGTCTTTTTCTTACCCCGAGCTTTGGCCTTTGCCTTGCCCTTGGTTGCCGTCTTCTTCGTCGCGCGCTTCGCCTTCTTCGCTTTTCTCTTAGCCATATTGATTGTCTCTCTTTGTTCCCCTTGCGGGTTGTACCTTTTCTTTTCCCCTCGCGATCACGGCGATTTGCACGAGCAAAAAGCTCATGCGCGCCGCCATCACTTGAAGGCCTCGAGAACAGGCACTCGGTTCCGTAAACGCAAGGACGAGAATGGGAACGTCGAGACACAGTGTCAACATAGCGATTGACTCAATTTGAGCTTTTTTCGCCGGATTCAGGCTCCATTCAGGAAAGTAAAAATTCGTCCAGAGCGCGCCCATTGGACCGAGTCGAACCTCGGCGTATGCTTTTGATGTGAAACCGTATCGAGTTTGGGCAGACATTGATCTCGACGCCGTCGCTCACAATCTAGAGCTGATTCGCGAGCGTGCAGGTCGAGGTGTAGGCGTCATGTTGGTCGTCAAAGCGGATGCGTATGGACACGGCGCCGTCGCAATCTCCCACCACGCAGTGCGTTGCGGTGTCGAAGCACTCGGAGTCGGTACCTGCTCGGAAGCGCTTGAGTTGCGTCAGGCCGGGATCACCGTTCCTATCCTGGTATTGGGAACGATTGTTGATGAGGAAGTGGCGATCGCGCTGGGACACAACGTCGAGCTGGGTTTGCACTCCACCGACCGCCAGCAGATGTTGCAGCGCGCAGCTCGCCGCATGGGTGTACGCGCACGTGTGCACTTGAATATCGATACGGGGATGGGACGCCTCGGTGTGCTCCCCGAGCGCGCGCTCGAGCTCCTGCGGCGCATACAAGGCGCAAGCCATCTCGAGCTTGCAGGGGTGATGACACACATCACAGCGACCGATGGCGCTCTCGACCCTCAAACCGCAACGCAAGCCCATCGCTTCGAAGAAGTTCTGAAGAGAGCCCGTGAACAACGGCTCCTGTCCGGCGCGATCCACACTGCCAATTCGGCGTGCATCTTCACCGGGCTCCGCCCCATCTATGACTTTGTGCGTCCGGGAATAAGCGCCTACGGGGTGCTTCCGAGCCACCTGCCCGGCGCAGAGCTCC
Source organism: Planctomycetota bacterium (assembly GCA_029259635.1). Classification (GTDB taxonomy): domain Bacteria; phylum Planctomycetota; class UBA1135; order UBA1135; genus OFTM34. The sequence goes on from JAJDEU010000056.1 coordinate 43,368, forward strand.
TCCGACCCGCACTCGCTCTTCGAAGTCAGGTCATTTTCCTCAAAGATGTTCAGCGGGGAGCGACCATCGGCTACGGCAGCACCTGGCAGGCCGAGCGCAACTCCCGCATCGCGACGCTCCCCGTCGGTTATGACGATGGAGTGCCCTGGCAGCTCTCGAATCGCGGAAGGGTCCTCGTGCGATCCCATTCGGCAAAAATCGTCGGCCGCGTCACCATGGACTACACCACCATCGACGTCACCGACGTCGATGGCGTCAGCGTGGGCGATGTGGTCACGCTACTCGGCACCGACGGCGACAAGAGCATCACTGCGGCGGATATCGCCGCCGACGCCCAGACCATTCCCTACGAGATCACCTGTTCGGTCGGCAAGCGCGTGACGCGCGTCTACAGCTCCGACCCAATACCGACCACCGGTCAGCCGTCGCCGATTGTTGAGGAACAGAGCTGCTGAAGGGGCTTCCCCGAGGCCACACCATTACTCATGAATCGCCTCCGGAGAAACTTCATTCGGGCCTCCTACGCGGCCTCGTGGGTCACGGTCGGCTTGGTGATCGCCTGCGCCATGCTCGACAGCTCGGGCTGGATCGCGGACTCCATTCGCGGACGCGTGACGCGCGCCCTACCGGGCCTCGATGTAAAAATCGGCGTGGCCCACGTCCTCTGGTTTCGGCCGGGCATTGTTCTTGAGGACGTCAGCCTTCGAGCGGACGAAGGGCACCTCGAGTTCGACACGATCGAGATTCGCCTTGCGCCCGCAACGGGATTGGCCGCGCTCGTCGATGAAATCGAGATCCGAGGCGGAGAAGCTCGCATTACGGATGAGCTCACGCGGGCCATTCGCGAAGTCTTCGAGAACCGTGAGCGAACCAAACAGGAGCCGGACGATGAAGAGTCCGAATCGACGGCGCTGCCCACGATCACGCTCACGGAGTTCGACGTGGACCTCGTGCTGCCGAGCGAGAGCGCTGTGCCGATCGGCAGCGTCGATCTGAAGCTGGAAGAAGACGGCGATGAACAGCGTCTCTCCGGTCGGTTGCTCCCCCACCTCGCCGGATCGACACCCGATGCCGCCGTTCACATCGGCGGTTCGCTGCGAGGCGATCACCTCAGCGTTCGCGCGAGCGCGCGTCAGCTCCCGGTCGATACGGCGAAGATTCCGAAAGCGCTGCTGCCCTCGGCGCCGGTGTTCGAACGGGGCACCGCACTACTCTCGCTCGCCTTTGAGGGAAAAATCGATCTATCCGTCGAGACGAACCCCCATCTCGAAGGCCGATTGGAGCTGGAGAACGGCAAGGTCGAGCTCTCCTTGGCCGAAGAGCCTGTGCGCGAAGTCAACGCGCGCGTCGACCTCACCTGGTCGCCGGAAAAGACCGACGGGCTGTGGAGTAAGCGCGCCTGGAGAGGGTTAGCGCGCGTGAACGCGTCGTGGGACGAAACCGACATGGAAGTCCTCGGGCGCGTGGGCAACAACGCGGGACCCTACGGGCTCAAAGCCTGGGGCGCGATTCCGGAGTTTCCGCTCGGTGGTGAAGCTACCGGGCACGCTTCTCTAGGTCCGGACCTCGACGAAATCATGCAGGGCTACGGCCTGACCGGCGAAGCGAGCGTCAACGTCGGTGTCCAGCTGCCGGTCTTTCGACCGGTGGCCACCATCGCCGAAAAAACTCAATTCCTATTCGAGGTTCACCCGCGACCCTCCGCGGGTTTTCGCTTCAACGGTTTCTTGGACGAAGCCGGCGTTCGCCAGGGGATTCCGTTGCCCGCCAACAACATCGGCGGGCATGTCGTCTTCTCTCTGGCGGTCGCCCACGAGCGTCCCACCCGCTTGGGCTTCGTGGGTTTAAATGCCGACGTGCCGGCAGGTCGGGCGGAGTTCGATGGCCTCGTCTGGTCTCCGGCTCCCGAGCTCGGTCCGGACGCCCCCGCCGAGTATCGACTGGAGCTCTGGGTCCCTTCGCTCGCCATCGATCAGGATCTGCGAGAGGCGCTCTCCAAGATGTCTGTGACGAGCTCGATCTGGGACGAGTACGGACCGGCGGGAGGAGGCGAGCTCTCCAGCCGCTGGCGCTTCGACTCCACCGCCGAAACGAACGGCATGACCGCCTGGGCTCAGGTCGACTTCGAAGCGGAAGAGATGCGCTGGAAGTCGATCCCCCTTCCGCTGCACGATGTCGCTGGCCAACTCTCGTTCCGCTGGGGAGCTCGCGGTATCGAAGTCCTCGACTCTTCACCGAAGGCGAGCTGGCGAGCTTTTGGAATGGGCCTCGCCGCCACCGGCCAGCTCGCGACCGGTGCCGCGATGCGGACACGCATCGAGTATCGAATGGAAGCTCCAGATCGAGACTCCATGACCTGGGCGCAGGTTCCGCAATTCGGAACTCACCTTCACGACGTGCAGTTAACGAATCTGGCCCTGCGCGGCGCCGACTTCGATGTCCTCGTCGATGTCTTCCCCGTGCTTGGGGACATCGCCGAGTCCATCGGCTTGGAGGGAACAGCGGACGTTCGCTACGTGGGAAGTGCGCACGGACCGGGCGATCCCTATCGCTTCGACATCGAAGTCGATCCCGCCGGCATCGGAGTGACGCCCACCAACTTCCCGATCCCCTTCCATGAGCTGCGCGGGCGCTTCTTGATCTCCGGAATCCGGCCGTTTACCGCGGACACGGAGAGCTCGGTGGAATACGCGCTCTCCATGCGCGGTGCGCTCGCCGCGACCGCGAAGGAGGACTTCGTCGTCAGCGCCGTCCCGCGCTTTGTCAGCCAAGAGCCTTTCTCTCTGCGTCTGCTCTGTGCCGGCGTGGACCCGAGCAACAAGGAGCTGATTCGAGCCTTTAAGACCGCGCTCAATGTCGATAACGACGACCCCGGAAGCACGGACTCCGCCACGCTCGGGGGCAAGTACGACGGGCTGGTCGAGATTGACTTTCCCGATGAGTCCGTTGGGCCGCCGACCGTTGCGGCCCGAGTCGAGTTTCGAAACAACTCGCTCTCGGCGGGCAGTTTCCAACTCGATGACATGACCGGGACTGCGGTCCTGGAAGGGGCGGTCCTCCGGGGCGATAGAATTCGAGCGCGGCTCGCGGAGAGCCCGGTCGAGCTCGTCGACTTCCGGTTGGTGCCGCGAGGCAACCTGGAGGAGCTCAGCGAGCCGGACCGAATGCTCTCCGATCCGAGCTTCTTGGTGACGGAAGACGGACTGATCATTCAATCCGGACTGCGCGCGCGCGACTTCGCGCTCAGCGAACAAAACCTCGCGCTATTCTTGGATCCCGAGACCGTCGAATCCCTGCTCGACGACGCCAAGCTACGCGGACGCATCGACTTCGAAGACACGCGGCTCGTGCTTGTCCCCGACGGTAAGGATGGGTTGAAGCTCGGGATGCACGGGGTCGTTGTTCCGCACAACCTCATCGTAAAGGCCGGGTTGCCGATTCAGATTTCATCGGGGCAAGTCGAGATCGACGAGCTTCGTATCGAAGAGGGTCGAACGAGAGCCCGCTTCCGCGTCACGGACCTGTTCGGACTCATCGCTGGCCGGCAGATCGAAAAGATCGCGATGCTGGCGACCTTGCACGGGAGCCAGCTCTCGATCGACAACCTGGCCGGCTTATTGGAAGGCGGCTCCATCACTTCGCTGGGCGACACCAACGGTGGACCCGCATTAACGGTGGACCTTCAAGAGCCGCACGACTTCAGCGCGGCTGTGGAGATTGGCGCCGGCCAGCGGGTCGACGCCAACGGCTTGCTGCGGGGACTCTTCGAGACTTCGATCACCGACAAGGGCAAGACCTCGGGCTGGTTGCGCCTCGCCGGGCGTCCGGACGACGTGCTCGGGTTGCGCGGCAGCGGCGCGATCGAAGTGCGCGAAGCTCAGCTCTGGTCCATCCCAGTGATTCGATCCCTCTTCGGTCAGCTCGGCTTCGACAGCACAGCTCAGTTCGACCAAATGGAGACCAAGCTCCGCCTGCAAGACGGAGTGCTCACCATGAACGAGATGGACGTCCGCAGTCCGATTCTGCACGTCGTCGGCCAGGGAACGATCGACTTCGACGGACGGCTGCACCACGACCTCGAGATCAAGTACACGCTGATCAACGCGCTCGGCCCGTTCAAAGTGCTGCTCTATTGGATTCAGAACAGCATCTTGCGCGTGGCCATTCGCGGCACGATGTGGCGGCCGGAAGTCGTCCTCCGAAATGGCATTCGCGATCTCTTCAGCGGCGAACCCGAGGACCACCCCTCGCTCCCGCTGCCCGGCTTCTCGCGACTACCGACGCGCTTCTAGCGCAGAGCGCTGTAGACTCTGGCGCATGTCGAATCCGGACCTTTTTGCCGTGATCATGGCCGGTGGCTCCGGCACTCGTTTCTGGCCGGCCAGCCGCAACGCGCGCCCCAAGCAGTTTTTGCCGATCTCTGGAGAGAGCTCGATGATCGCCGAGACCTACGCGCGCATCGCGCCGATCGTCCCCGCGGATCGAGTGCTCGTTGTCACTGCCGGATCCCAGGCTGAGCTCGTGCGGGAAGCCCTGCCGGAGCTGCCCAGCGAGAACATTCTGTGCGAGCCCGTCGCGCGGAACACCGCCCCCTGCGTCGCCTGGGCCGCCGCCGAAATCGAAAAGCGCTCACCCGACTCGGTCCAGGTCGTCCTGCCCGCCGATCACGTCATTCAGCCAGCCGCGGCTTTTCAGGCGACGGTGTTAGCTGCAGCGGAGGAAGCGGTCGCCGAAGACGTGCTCCTCACGCTCGGTGTACTGCCCGATTCTCCGCACACCGGCTACGGCTATATCGAGACGAGCGGCAAGCTCCGTCAGCGCAGCAACATCGACGTCTTCGCGGTGAGTCGCTTCGTCGAGAAGCCCGACCTCCAGCGCGCACAGGAGTTTCTCGCGAAGGGCGGTTTCTACTGGAATGCCGGCATCTTCGTCTGGAGCACCGCCTCCATTCGAGCCGCCGTTGAGAAGCACGTGCCGGAGCTACACGCCGGGCTGGAGAAGCTCACGAAAGGCGCGGCCATCGAGGACATCTACGCGACGCTGCCCGCCGAGCCGATCGACGTGGCGGTGATGGAGCGCGCGAACAACGTGCGCATGCTGCCGATCGACTACGTCTGGAACGACGTCGGCTCGTGGGCTGCGCTCCCCGACGTGCACGAGCTGGACTCGGCGGGAAACTGCGAGCTCACCTCGGACGGCGCAAAAATCCTGGCGACGGACACGAAGAACTGCATCAGCTACGCGGAAGACGGCCGCTTGATCGCTCTCGTCGGTGTCGAAGACCTGATCGTCGTCCAGACCAAAGACGCCACGCTCGTACTTCCGCGCGATCGCGCCCAAGAAGTCAAAGGCATCGTCGAGCGGCTCAAAAAAGAAGCGCCCGACTTTCTCTAGCGGTCCATGGCCTCCGTCCTCGCCATCGACCACGGCACGAAGAAGACCGGCTTCGCCGTGGCCGATCCACTGCGCTTCGCCGTTCATCCGATTGAGCAAGTCACCCTACCCGGCGAGAGCGACGAGTTGCTCGCCTTCATCGACGGGCTCATGAAAGAGCGCGACGTCGACACCTTTCTCATCGGCCTTCCGTTCAACATGGACGGCACCGAAGGCGGACGGGCGGGTGACGTTCGCACCTTCGCCGACCGTCTGCACAAGCGCTTTCCGAAAGTCGAAGTGCTCTTCTGGGACGAGCGCCTCACGACGAAAGCGGCGGAAGACCTGCTTCGCAACGAGGGCTACACGGGCCGCCAGGCGAAGGACGTCAAGGACAGTTGGAGCGCGCTCGTGTTGCTCCGCGACTGGATCGAGTCCGGCGAACCGCGGAATCCGTAGTAGCGAGAGCCGAGCCGGTCTCAAATCCCCGCGCGCCGCATTGACTAGAAGTTGATCTTGGCTTCGAGCCAGTCGCGGATTTCGTCTCGCAGAGTTTCGCGTCCCGACTCGTGCAAGAGGTCGTGCTGCATTCCGTCGACGACGCGCACTTCGATATTGCCGCCCGCGAGAGCTTGGCTATCGGACGGACTTGCCAGTGAATCGTCGGCGCCGTGCAGGATGAGCACCGGAACGGAGATCTCGCTCGCGCGCGCTCGAACGTTTTCGGCGGCTTGAAGCGCGACTTCGCCGGCTCGGAAGGTGATCACGTCGTGCACTTTCGAGTCCGCGCGGAGAGCGGCCTGCTCGCCGGCATCGCTCGTCAGTTTCTCGGGAGTAAAGCCGATCTTGCCGGGACTCTCGGGTCCGACCTTTTTGAACATGCCCGCGAGTCCGCCCTTCTTGACCGGTAGGTCGAAGGCCGGACGGAGAATCGGCGAGAGCACCACGGCGCCGAGCACGCGGCCCGGATTCTCGATCAGGTAGTTGAGCACGTGCAGACCGCCAAGGCCTTGACCGACGAGGCCGAGCGGAATGCCGGGAGCGAAGATGGTCAGGTGATCCTGCGAATCGTTGAGGTCGCGCACGATCTCGGGGCTGCCCGCGCAGTGGCCTCGCGTTCCCTCTGAAGTGCCGTGGCCGCGCAGGTCGGGGAGGCTGACCGCCCAACCGCTCTTCGACATGAACTCGGCGAACTCTTCGTAGCGACCGCCGTGATCGCCGGCGTCGTGAACCACCGTGATTCCGCCACGGGGCTCGCCTTCTTCGGCGATCTCGAGCACGTGCAGGAGGAACATTCCGCCAGCCGTGTGGGAGAGCCCGGCTCCGACGGTTCCGTCGGGATTGGATTCGCGAAGTTCGAGATTGGTGTCAGATCGCATGGCTCGGTCGGGTTCTCGGAGGTGGCGGGGCCGCGCTTGCGGAGGACTCCGCGGAAGGGCGAGCCAGAATACAGCCCCGATCGCGTCCGGCGACAAAGCGGGTGGAATTTGAGACACCGGCCGCGATCCGCGCTATAAGTGGGCCGTGCGAGAGGTCTGGGTGATCGCTCCGGAGCTTCGGCTGCGGGGAGGAAAGTCCGGGCTCCACGGGCCAGGGTGGTTGCTAACGGCAACCGGTTGTGAAACTAGGGAAAGTGCCACAGAGAATAGACCGCCTACGTTCGGAGCTTGCTCCGAGCCGGCAAGGGTGAAACGGTGCGGTAAGAGCGCACCGCGGTTCCTGGTGACAGGGCCGGCACGGTAAACCCCACCCGGAGAAAGACCAAATAGAGGAGCATTCAGGCGATGGCCCGCGCCGCTCCCGGGTAGGTCGTTCGAGGTCGGATGCGAATTCGATCCCAGAGAAATGGTCATCACCCCCTTGCGGGGGCCACAGAACCCGGCTTATAGGGCCTCTCGCACACCTCTCTCCTCCCCAACTCCCTGGTGGGGCGAGAACCTCCTGACCCGGAAGCCGCACCCCGCGGCTTCCGTCGTTTGAGCACCCGTGAAGCGAATACCCCCTTCGCCCCCAGCGGACCACGAGACCCGAACCACAAGATCCTGTATGTAAAGGATCCACAGTCCCCAGGATCTTGACAGATTTAGAGACGCCTGCATAATTCAACGACGTCCTCACGGTGCGGATTCCGCTGATCAGCGCTGATCAAAAGGCTCCAAACCCGCCTTACCGCCCCATTCCCTTCCACCAAGGGGAAGAGGCGCCCGGAGCCCACCAGCTCCACTCGCACCGTCACTCTTCCAGACCAGCGCTATGGAATTCGTCTTTGTTGTCCCCCGGGGGGAGCTCTTTCCCGACTGCTATCCGCACGGGATCATCGCCATCGGCTCCGCCGCGGAAGCCACGGAGTACGCGGTCAACTTCGAGACCGTCGTGCGCGAGCGCGGCTTCTTCGTCGAGCGCGACTACGCCGAGCGCAACCCATTGTGGAAGCAAGTCATTCCCTACACCGTCGTCACCCGCGGCGATGAAGTCCTGCTCCTGCGTCGCCTCGCCGGCGGCGGAGACGCGCGCCTTCACGACAAACTCTCCATCGGGGTCGGCGGGCACATCAATCCCGAAGACTTGGAAATCGAGAGCGCGGGAATCGACGGATTCGATCCTGTCAATGGGACGAATTCCCAAACTCGACCCGATCCTGTCGCCGCCGGTTCCAAACGTGAGATCGACGAAGAGCTTGAGATTGAAGGTAAGTACACCGTCCGAACTGTGGGAATCCTTAACGATGAAACCAACCCAGTTGGCGCAGTTCACGTAGGATGGCTCCAAGTTCTCGAACTCGAAACGTCTGGCAACGCTCGAATTCGTGAACACGATATTCTCGAAGGCGAATTCGTCTCGCGCAACCACCTCAGCTCCCTCCTCGCGGATGGAGCTAATTTTGAAACATGGTCTCGGCTTCTCGTGGAGCGCTTGACCGATATTCTTCCACAACCCCTTTCCGCTGTTTCTTGACTTCCCATGGGACCTACGACGATGAGCACGACGAGCAAAAAAGGCCGCGAACTCGACGAGGACAAGATCTATGACTTGCTTCTCGGAATGCGCACTGCTGACGTCATGACCGTCCACTTCAAGGATGGACGCGTTATCCGCGGTGCCTTGATCTTCAATCAATACAAGGGGACCGGCCGTTTGATCAACATCGAGAAAGAAGTCAGTATCGACTTCGACATTGACGAAGTTCGCGACCTGCGCTCCTAAAGAATCCCTGCGAGTTCATCCTCCTTCGGAATTCACCACCAAGCTCGACTCCGAGTTCAGGTCAGCCCCGCTCCACGGTTGACACCCAGCACAGAGAGCGCCCCGTGTAGTCCACTGCACGGGGCGCTCTCTATTTTAATGTCCCGCGCTGCCCATTCGCGCCGGAAGAATTTACTCTCTGCCCCGTGAGCTTCTTTTCCTCCCGCGACCTGACGCGCCGACCTTGGTTCGCGGACAAGAGCATCGCTCTTGAAGCGGGAGAGATCGCCGTTCTGCGAGGCCCTACGGGCAGCGGCAAGACGGTGTTTATGCGAGCGCTCGCCGATCTCGATCCGGTGGACTCCGGCGAGGTGCTCTTGGCTGGCGTCGAACGCGGCACCATGAGCGCGCCCGCCTGGCGACGGCAGGTGCTCTACCTGCGTCAACGCGCTACCGCGCTCACGCCCACGGTGCGGGCGGATTACGAGCGCGTGCTCGCACTGAAAGCTACGGAGTCTTCGACCACCGAACTCCCGACCGAGCTCCCCCTCGACCGCGCGACGGAACAACTCTCTGGCGGCGAGCTGCAGTGGCTCGCTCTCGAACGCGCGCTGCTCGTCGGTCCGAAAGTCCTGCTACTCGACGAAGCGAGCTCGGCCCTCGATCGCGAATCCGCGCTTCGCTTCGAAGCACGCGTCCTCGCCTACGTCGCCCTCGGCAACGCGGCCTTGTGGGTTGCGCACGACACCGAACTCGCCGGTCGCATCGGCGCCGAGGAGCTCGCCTTCCCTTGAGCGGACTCATCGAACTCACTCCCTTCGACCTCGCGCTCGCGGCGCTGCTCATCCTCGCGAACGCCGCGGTCAGCATCGCGCTCGATCTGCGTCTCGGCCGTCGCCTCGCGCTCGCGGCGATTCGCGCGGTCGTCCAACTCTCGCTGCTCGGCTTTCTACTTGAGCGCATCTTCAACGCGGGCGGTCCCCTTCCGGTCATCCTGATGCTGGTCTTCATGGCCACGCTCTCCGGTTTCGAAGCGGTGCGCCGCACGACGCGACGCGTGCGCGGCATCACACTGGTCAGCACTTCGGTGATGCTCGTCACCTCGCTCGTGATCGCTTTCTACGGCGTGCACTTTGTGCTCGAGGTCGATCCGTGGTGGAAGCCGCAGTACATCATTCCCATCCTCGGAATGATCCTCGGCAACTCGCTAACCGGCGTTGCGCTCGGTCTCGAGACGACGCTCGAGGGTTTTTCGAGAGAGCGCGACCAAGTCGAGTCGCTACTCGCCCACGGAGCCTCGCGCCGCGAAGCCTCACACGACATCGTGCGGCGCGCCGTTCGCACCGGCACGATCCCGATCCTGAACGCGATGGTCGCTGCCGGACTGATCAGTATTCCCGGCATGATGACCGGTCAGATTCTCGCCGGCGAAGATCCGATGTCCGCCTCGCGCTACCAGATCTTCATTCTGTTCTCGATCACCGGCGCCGTCGCGCTCGGAACGATCAGCGTCGTCACGCTCGCCTCGCGACTCGTCTTCGATGAGCGCTGCCGCCTGCGACTGGATCGCGTTCGCGAGGTCGGCGGCGACAATTGAGCGAGTGCGAGCGCGAAGCGCCCAACCCGGACTGCTAGGATCCGTAGGCTCGTCCATGCCTCTCACCGTGCCGCCCATCCCCTTCCGAGCGCCCTCATCGATGACCGCCCGATTAATCGCCGCCTTCGCAGTTCTGTTCTTGGTCGCACCGATCGAGCACGCGCGCATCCGGGTTCAGGACAGTTTCCCGCCGAGAATTTCGGTCTACGCCGCGGACGATGAAGGGTTCGGCTTGGTCGGTGAAGTCTGGACCACCGATCGCATTGCTCCCATTCCGATTCCCCTTACTTCGCGCAGCGCGACAGTTCAGAGAGCAGTTCCAAACTCGAAGGGCATTCAGCTTCGCATCCAAAACATGAACGGCGGTGAGGTCGAGATCAATGCCGTTACCGTTCGCATCGTTTCGCATCCGAGTGACTCGCAGATTCTCGAAAGAGACGGTGAGCTAATCGTCGTTGGACCACCGGTGTTCGCTTTCGAGAAAGGCAACAGCCAAGAACCGGAGTATCTATCCCCCTACCTGGCACGGCAGGACGGCATTGGGTACTCGGTCTGGTGGCTCAGATATCGCTCGGCGTTTGAGCCGCCCGAGGGCTACAGCCTCATCACGATCGACACTTACTCAGAGGGGTACTGGGGTTTTGACGATCATGGAGCTCGAGCGGGTTGCTCACGCACCGTGTGCACGGTGGCAGATCGAGGTAGCATGCACGGTTGGCTGTGCGCAGGAATTGATCAACAGTTCTACGCTAAAACAAAAGCACTCGACGTCGAGCAGTGTCAACAATTCGAGCTACAGAGTGCTCAGCATCAAACCGCCCTGCGGACGGGGTCAACCGATCCAAGCACGAGTGTCGACGTGCTTTCGGCGGTTAGGCTTGCTGACGACGAAGCACGGCTGTTGAGCTTTAACGAATTCATCGAAATCAACCTCCCCGCTCCTCCAGTAAGCCAACGCTCTTCGACTTGCACATTGCTACTCACTCTCGATGTAAAGACCGTCAGTGAATTCACTGTGACGAGGGAGTGGCCTGCCGACGAGACGGAGCCAGAGAAACAGCCCGACTTCTGGACGCAAGCCTGGCCCCATCATGATCTCAATCCCCGAACCTTCGTGCACCTCGAAGGTCCGGATCTTCAGTTGGACATTCGACCGACAATGGGGCCGGGGTTAGCCGCAGGCGACGTCAACGGCGACGGCACTCCCGACCTCTATCTCGTCCAGGGAAGCGGGCGAGAGGGTACTCTCGCGCCTCCGAACGCACTGTATCTCAACTACTCCACGCGGAATGCGTTCGACTTCGTGACGTACTCGGTATCGGTATCGGGAACCGAGCATCGCGGTGCGGGCATGGGTGCGCTCTTCTTTGACGCGGAGGGCGACGGCGACCTCGACCTGTACGTTGCGAACTACGGGACAGATGTGTTGTTCACCAATGATGGCACCGGGAAATTCGAAGACGCGACCGAAATGGCAGGCATAACTGGCGATCGTTGGAGCGCGGGCATCGCCGCCGCCGATGCGGATCTCGATGGCGATCTCGACCTCTACGTTACGAGCTACCTTGTCTACGACGAGAGCTTAATGCCGACCGACGAGGGCTTCGATCGGTACCAACGCGAAGATCCCGTCGCGATGTTGCCCTTCGCGTTTCCCGGCGATCGCAACGTTTTTTGGCGCAATGACAGTTGGCAGGCTGGCGCGGATGGTGGAAGCACGGGGCCGCTGCGCTTCACCGATATGACCGAAGAGCTCGGGCTGCTCGACGAACAGGGCCGCGGCATGCAGCCCGTCTTCTGGGACTTCGATCGCGACGGCGATCAGGATCTGTATGTCGCGAACGACGTCTCCTACAACACGCTTTGGCGCAACGAAGGCGGGAAGAGCTTCACGAACGTGTCGTTCACGACTGGGATGGACGATCCGCGCGGCGGGATGGGCGTGAGCATCGGCGACGCGGACGGCGACGGTGACGAGGATCTGTTCCTCACGAACTGGCAGCTCGAGCCGAACGCGCTGTACATGAACAATCTGATCACGACGCGCTCGCGCAAGAGCTACATCGCGACCTTCCGCGACACGATCGTGCGCAGCAAGCTCGGGCGGTTCGGCGTCGGCTACACCTCGTGGGGTGCCGAGCTCTTCGACGCGGACCTCGACGGCGACCTCGACTTGTTCGTCGCGAACGGCTATACGAGTCCCGACTACGAGAGCACCGGGATTTGTGTCGGACAGCCCAACCACTTCTTCCTGAATCAAGGCGAGGGGAAGTTCGCACCGGCTTTCGAATCGAAGGTTCTCAAAGAGCGCCTCCCCTCGCGCGCCGCGCTCGCCTGCGACTTCGATCGAGACGGTGACCTTGACCTCGCGATCACCGCGAATAACGGTCCGTTCACTCTGCTCACGAATAACAGTGACGTGCTGACCGGCGCGCACTGGCTCGGCGTTCAGCTGCGCGGCGCTGCGCCCAACACCTTCGGCATCGGCGCGGAGGTCAGCCTCGTGCGCGGCGATCGGCTTCTTCGCCGCAGCATGCGCTCGGGCGGAAGCTATCTCGCGGGGAACGCTCCCGAGCTGGTCTTCGGTCTGGCCGACCACGACGAAGCGGTCGTGCTCAACATCCGCTGGCCCTCCGGCGGCGAAAGCGAACACCGGATCGAGAAGGTGGACCGCTACGTCACCATCGAGGAACCGAAGTGACCGAGCCGAGAGCAAACGACTCGGCGGGCTCAAAGCTCGCGTGGCTGGCGCTCCTGCCCGCCGGTCTCCTCGTGATCCTCATGATGGCCGGACCGATCGTCTCCGGCGATCTTTGGTGGCACCTCAGCACGGGCGAGTGGATGCTCGAGAACGGCGAGCTTCCCGAGCACGATCCCTTCAGTCACACGGCCGGCGACAAGGCCTGGACTCTGGAGGAGTACGGCTCGCAAATTCTTTTCGCGTTGGTCAACAACACAGGCGGCCTCGGAGCCCTGCGAGTCGTCGGCGCCCTACTCGGCTTGCTCGCACTCGTCGCCGCCTATCGCGTCGCGCGCCGCGAACTCCCGCCCCACTGGGCCGTTCTCCTGACCGCACTCTTCGCCCTGCTCTTCGCGCTCAAGTGGGAGCTGCGCCCGCACCTCTTGAGCGTCTTCTTCTTCTTCCGCCTGCAACACCTGCTCTTCCCCTCCGAGCACGATCGCGACCCCGGCAAGCGCGAGTGGATCGAAGTCTTTATCCTGACCGTCGTCTGGGTCCAACTCCACGGCGAAGCGATCTTCGTCCCGACGCTGGCCATCGCCGGCCTGATCGGCGCCATCCTCGCGGTCGTTCGCAATCGCGAGAGCGGTCCGAAGCGCATCCTCGCCTGGGTCGCCATTCTCCTCGTCGCAGCCCTCGGAAGCCTGTGCTCTCCCGAAGGTCTCGACCAAGTGCGCTACGCGCTCTCCGAAAGCTCCATTCCTCGCGAACTAATCGAAGAGTGGCGCCCGCACTGGACACTTCCGAGCGACCCGCGCTTTGCACCGGTCACCATCAGCCTGTTTGTGATCGTCGGCCTGTGCGCATACCCGATGGCCGTCTTCGTCGGCTCTTGCGCACTCGCCAAGCTCTTCGGTCACACGCGACGACTCTCCTGGGAGCGCATCGGTTTCCTCTGCGCGTGCATCCTCCTCGCCGTTCTCGCGAGACGCTTCTTCTGGCTCCTCTTGTTCCCGATGATCGACTTTTCGAAGTCGATCTTGCTGACGCTTCCCTCCTGGAAGAGCAGTCGCGTCGTGCCGGCAGTGATCGCTCTCCTGCTCGCCGTTCCCCTCGCCCAATCCCACTACGCCACTTCCGCCCTCGGTTCACTTCGAACCGAGACGTGGAGCGACAATGTTCACGCCGGACTGCTTCCGAAGAACGCGACCGAGTTCATCGGAGACTGCGAGCTCGAGGGCAATCTCTTCCATCGCTACGAGTGGGGCGGGTTCCTCGGCTTCCATCTATGGCCCGAGTGCCGCGTCTACCTCGACGGGCGCACTGTGCTGTTCGCCGAAGTGATTCCCGAGCGCTGGAAGATCGACAACTGGAAGACCTATCAACCCGACAGCCCTGACGAGGAGCACGGAGCTTCCTTCGCCACACGAGTTCTGAAAGAGCGCAACGTCCGTCTGCTCGTGATGCCGAGCCTCGTAAATCTCGGAGGCCGCGCCGGCAAGTGGGAACCTCCCGGTGCGCACAAGGCGTGGATTCGCGTTTGGGAAGATGACACCGCGATCGTCTGGCTCAGCGCTACCGACGAAGCAAACTTGAATCGCATCCGCAGTTGGTACGCGGAACACGGAATCGACTTTGACGCTGGCCGCGGTTTCGTCGAAGCGCAGGTCATCTCGGCACAACCGGACTGGATTCGAGAGCGCGGGCTGCTCGCCGGGGCGGTGCGAGAGATCGTCGAACCGATGTTGTTCGGAGGACCGGACGGTTCCGTCGCTCGCTGGTCTCCGCTGGCGCGCGTCGAGACGTGGCTTCGAATGCGCATGGGACGCTCGGCGCGCTGGGAGCTCGAACAAATCTTGGCGGAGCAAATGGCTGGAGATCAAAAGACGTACTCTGCCTGGATGCGCTTGCTCGTCGATCAAGGTCCGAAAGTGGTGTACGAACGACTGGCGCGGGGCGAACAACCGTGAGCGCCGAATCGACCGAGAGCGGAACTGCGCTCTCTCGCCCGGTTCGCGCCGTGCTCATCGCTTTCGCCGTTGTGCTGCTCGTCTTCACGAAAGATCAAGCGGACTCCTGGGCGGACGGTTCGAGGCTGGGAACCATTCAGGCCTTGGTCGAGCACGGCACGCTCGCCCTCGATGACACCGACTTTCTCTGGCAAGGCGACAAGGTTTTTCTGAACGGGCACTACTACAGCCACCAACCACCGATGCTGGCGCTCGCCGGCGCACTGCCCTACTCGATCCTTCACGGCCTGTTCGACCGCAGCATCACCGACCCGTTCACCTACCGCATCCTGACTTGGTGCCTGGTCGGACTTCCGTTGTGGCTCGGCTTCGTTGCGCTGGCTCGACTCCTGCGCGCAACGGGCTGCGGCCCGGGATGGTCCGCCGTTCTGCTCGGCCTCACCGCCTTCGGAACTCTGACTCTGCCCTACTCACTCGTCCTCCAACAGCACGGAACAGCGGCGGGACTCGTGCTGCTCTCCTTCGGCGCCATCCACAGTCGCCGCGCCCTGACCGCCGGCATTCTGCTCGCCCTGGCAACGACGATCGACCTGACCGCCGTCTTTCCCGCGATCTTCTGCGCGTGGCCCATCTTCAAGGCGGGTGGATTCAACGCGGTAACGCGCTATGCGCTCGGCGCCTTCCCAGCGCTCGCGCTCCACTTTGGAATCAACTGGAGCCTCGCCGGCGACCTGCTTCCAATCGGACTGCACCTCGAAGCCTTCGTGTATCCCTTCTCCCCGTTCACGCTCATGTCGCTGACAGGCGGTGAACAAAAACTCGGCGAGACGGCGGCCTACTTCTTTGGAGCGACCTTCGGAGGCAGCGGCTTCTTCTCGCACCACCCGATCACTCTGTTCGCCGTCTTCGCGGGACTTCTGCTGCTCGTGCATCGCGGAACCGCACGAGCGACCGAGAACCTCCCCGGCCTACTCCCCGGTCTGCTGGCCGCCGCCGCCCTCTCATCGCTCTCCATCGCGCTCTACTACCTGACCCAGTCGCGCAACTTCGGCGGCTCGGCCTTCGGCATGCGTTGGTTTGCCGTCTTCACTCCGCTGCTCGCGTTGTTCCCGGCCACCTACATCGGTCGTCGAGCTGAACCCCTTCGCGCGAACCTGAAGATTGTCGTCGCACTCCTCGGACTCTGGTCCGTCGGCGCCGCGTTCCTCGGCTCCGTCCAACCCTGGGCGAAGCTCCGCTACTTCTTTCATCAGCGCCCCGACGCGCTCATCGCAGCCCCGGGACACATTCCTCCCAACTGGGGCGAGCACCTCCGGCGCGAGTGGATTCGCGTCTCCGAGTTCCGACAAGACTTCGAAGAGATCTCTTACCAGCGCTGGTTTGAAGACCACATTCATCGCGCGGGCAAGCTCTACTCGATGCGCTTCGATGTGTTCGATGACGAGCAGCAAGCGAGCTGGCATCGCGAGGGCATCGCGAAACTTCAAGTCGTCATTGACGGCCTCGATAGCATCAACGACCTCTCCGGCTGTCGGACCGTCGGCCACTACTGGCTCGGAAAACTCCACCACTTACTGGGCGACCGCGTCGCGGCTGGGCGCGAGTACGACCGCAGCCTGGACCTTCACAACAGCTACGGCCCTGCTCTGAAAGGCCGCCGCAAATTGCTCGAGCAGCAGAAAGAGCAGTAGCGTTGACGGTGAATAGAGACCGGAGAGCCAGCCTGGGTTTCGCGCTCGCGATGGGGATCGTCGGGATTCTCTCTTGCGCGAAGACGCCGACGGCTCCCAAGCCCTCGAACCCAACGAGCGCGGAGTCCGCTTCGGCGATTCCGCTCGCCGCACCTACTCCCAGACCGGCCGCGGATCTTCCAAAGATCGAGCGCTGTGCCGACTGTCACGAGCACTTGGTTCGCGAATGGAGCCGAACCGCGATGGCTCACGCTTTGGGACCGATCGTTCCGGGTGAACTCAGCGGACTGGAACCGGTTGCGGAACAGGGTTCCGAATTCGTGTACCAGTTCGACGAAGCGGAGAACTCCGCAGTCATGCTGGAGACCTCGCGAGAGAAGCCGAACTTTTCGCGAAGTGTGCCGCTCGCCTTCGCCATCGGAGCGGGCAGTAAGGATCGCGCCTACGCCGCATCGGTCGGCGCCTACATCTGGTTTGCACCACTCGAAGTCGTCGGCACCGGCGACCAGCGCGAAGCCGCTCTCGCTCCGGCGCACGCCCAATGGCCCGGAAGTCGTTTCACCAGTCCCATCACACCCGAGTGCCTGAGTTGCCACACCGACGCCCTGCCGCCCGCCGGCTATCCGCTCCATCAAAACCCGATCTCGACCGGATGGCGCCCACGCGGACTCTCCTGCAAGGCCTGCCACGGAGAGGTCGAAGGGCACGCGGACTGGCAAGAGTCCGACGCACCGGAAGGAACGAGCGACCCGATTCTCTCGCTGACTCAAATGGGCCGAACCGAGCGCGTCTCGGTTTGCGCCGCGTGCCACCTTCAAGGTGACGTGCGCATTATCCTCGCCGACGCGCGGCCGGGCGTGCCGCTTCCCGGAAAAGACCTGCTCGAGAGTCGCGCCGTCTTCGTGGCCGCCGAGCCCGATCGAGATGTCGGATTTGTCAGCCACGTCGAACGGCTAGCTCTAGCTCGCTGTTACACGGAGACGACCGAGCTGGACTGCACCACTTGTCACTCGCCCCATCGCGATCTGTCGAATCCAGCCGAGCGCCAGCGAACTCGCGCGAGCTGTACGAACTGCCATGGTTCGAACTCCATGAGCACAGCAATGGACTGCGCTCAAACTCCCGAGTTAAGACCCCAGCAAGCGGATTGCGTGGACTGTCACATGCGTCTGACCGACGTGTTCGACGTGAAGAAGGTCCAAGTTCACGACCACTTCATTCAGAAGCGCCTGGGCCCGCCGAGTCAATTCGCTAACACTCGCGCGAACGAGTCACCGGACGGGAACTGGCGCCAGTTCACTTGGCCGGGCGAAACGCCTCCAGAGCACAATCGGGATCCGGGACTCCAACTGATGGCGTTCTACTCACGGGGACACACCGCTGCAGCGCTTGAGTTGCTCGAGGTCGAGCCCGGCTCTGCCGCACGTCGCTTGCCGATGTATCACCACGCTCGCGGTGCTCTGTTCGAAGCGGTCGGGCGACTCGAGGAAGCTCGCGAAGCCTACGAGACCGCCCTCGAATTGGACCCCGCCACCGGTCCCAGTGCCGTCAACCTCGGGGCGACGCTCGCACAACTGGGGCACATGTCCGAAGCCCTCGCCGTCTTGGACGAGCACCTCGCTCGCCACCCCGCGTCGAACACGGGCTTCATCAATCGGTCGATCGTGCGGTATCAGCTCCGTGACCTCCGCGGCTCCATCGAAGATCAAGAGTCTGCGCTCGAGCTCTGGCCAAGCGCAGATCAAGCTACGACGCTCTCCGAATTGTGGAGTGAACTCGGCGATCGCGAGAAGAGCGTCGCCTATACGAAGCTGGCCTCGCGACTAGAGAATGGCGCGAGTCGCTAGAGGAGCGTAGCCGTCAGCGCCGCCCAGGCGTGGTGAACGTCGGAGCCCACACGCGCGGCCCCCAGACGGCTTGAGAGAAGCCGCCACTCACACTCTCCGCATAGGGCGGATCGCAGACCACGCGCAGCTCGACCAGGTCGCCCGACTTGACGCCGGGCGGCGCGTCGAGCTTCAGAACAACGATGGGATTGAGCGGTTGGTCCGGAGTGCGACGCGGCAACCGGTAGCTCTCCAAAACCAGTTCGCCATTAACGTAGACATCGAGGTGCTGCTCTTCGCCGACCTCCGGCGCCGTGATGCTCTTCGCGAGCATCAGCATGCGCGAACCGTTTCCCCAGCGCTCGATCCAGCGCGCATCGGGTCCGAGCAGACGCGAGAAGACCGGAGCGGAGTCGGTCTCCGGTTGCCACAGCCACGGGAAGCAGCCGACCTGATAGGTCTCAAGTGGAGCTCGCGCTTTGATCAAGGCGGGCGCTGCGCCGAGGGGAATGAAGAGCAGCCACGCCGCGGCAAAGCGCGGCCACGCGCGGCTCTCTGCGCTCGCAGCAAGTGCACGCGATGCGCCGGCGACGACAAGCCCTACGCAGACGGCAACGACTCCGGCGACCGCGGGAACTAAGAGCGCATGTCCAACCAACAAATTGAAGGCCACTCCCGCGAGCCCCGCGGTGAAGACGCACAGTCCGAGTCGCTCGGGTTGATCGTGGCCATCGAGCTCTGCCGCTCGCATCGCTCTCGCGCCGGAGAATAAGGCCAGCAACAAGAAGGCGATCCCCAATCCCGCACCGACGAAGCCCTCCTCAGCAGCCCACTGCAAGTACTGGTTGTGCGCGTTCTCCTGGTACGGATTGAAGCTGCCGCCCGCATCGGGATCGTGATAGCGCGGGAGTGTGCTCGCGAAACGTCCCAACCCGACACCCGTCATGGGCTCGTCCGCAATCATCGCGGTTGCGGAACTCCAGAGGGCGTAGCGGTTTTCTACCAAGTAGTTCTGAGCGAAGTCAAAGCGCAGCGCGCGAACGCCGTCGCGTAAATAGCGCACTTCCATCATCTGCCCGACAGTGGCCTCCGGCAGGAGCTGTACGCCGATCGGCAGCAGCGATCCGATCGCGAGTGCGGCCAGCACAAGACGACGGACGCGACCGCGCGCATAGAGACTCCAGAGCACGACAAACGCGACGAGCGCTACACCGAACCCGAGAATCGCGGACTTCGAGCCGGAGAGTACGAGGAGCAAGAGACCGGAGGCGACCGCGATCAACGCGATTGGTTTTTGCCGCGGTGGTGCTGCGGCGTCTTGAGTCTTCAGCGAACGCCAAAGCCACCAACATGCGAGAGGGATCGCGAGAACCAGCGCCGTGCCGAGCGCGTTGCGATCGGGCAGCGGACGATAGACACGGTCCAAGAAGGAGCTAGCCCGGGTTGCGATCGGCATCGCTGAACCGCGGAAGCCGACCAAAACTGCATAGGCGTTGACGAGGACGCCGCCTGGCAAAGCGACGGCCAGCGCGAAGGCGATGCGCCGCGGGAGGTCGCGATCTCGCAGCGCGACTTCGAGTGCAGCCCACGCGAGTAACAACATCTCAAGACGCTGGGCCAATCGAACGAGCGGATAGGTCGGATCCACCATCGATCGCGCGCCGAAGGGATCGAGCAGTACCGCTCGCAGGCTTTCGGAGAGCCACGGCGCCGAAGCCGGAGTCGCGAGCCAGGCGGCGTGCAACGCGGAGCCGGTCGACCAGGCAGCCCAGCCGAGTAGGATCGAGCGCAAGGAGAGGACCACGCCCGAAGCGCTTGAGCGCGGAGTCAGCAGGCCGTGCCACAGAAGCCAGGAGAGTGCGCCGCTAAAGAAGACGCGCTCGAGGGAGAAACCGAACAGCTCGACCAACGTGGGAAGCATCGGAACGACAAGCGCGGCTCCCGTCGCGAACGCGAGGACACGTCCGGCGCGGCGAGATTCGGAGCCACCGGAGCGCGCACCGACCAGCCAAGGCAAGACCAGACCTGCAGCTACAAAATACCAGCCCGCCCCGTCGCGTCCGATCAAGTGAAGTAGAGATGGTGCGACGACAACGATCGCGATTGCTCTCGAGAGCACGCCCACCCCGCCGTGATCTTCAGCGCCGCTCGGCGGTTTTGGGTCGCCGTCGTTCATCCCTTGCCGAATCCTTCGGGAAGCTCATCGGCATAGGGCGTCATCTCCGGCTCCAGGTCAACGTGAACCGCATCGGCCACACGGTTGATGTAGTTGAAGTAGCTCACGACTTGGATGGCATCGTGAATGCTGTCGTCGTCGAGCCCCAATTGCTGCAGCGCTTCCACGTCCAGCTTCGTCATCGCGGCCGGCGAGCGCGTGAGCTTCTCGGCATAGCTGCAGAGAGCATAGTCCACTCCCGCGAGCCCGGCCGTTCGCCAGTTGCTCGCCAAGCGCTCCAAGAAGGACTCTCGCTCGGCGCTCTCCATTTCCGGCATCTCATCACGGAGATCACCTGCGTGCGCCTGAGTTCAGTAATGGCAATCGTTGGCAGCGCTGGTCACGACGGCCAGCATTTCGCGCTGCATTCGAGAGAGCCCGCCGCGGCGAAACATCACGCGTTGATAGAGCATCATCGAACTGTCCAGCACGCTGGGAGCGAGACTCATCGCGCGGACGATCCCGAAGACTCGCCCCGCGCGCTGGATCGCGCTGTCGTACGATTTCTTTAAGCGGCCACGAGCTTCCTCCGGCGGCACGGTCTTAATCCAGGTCATCTCTACCGAGTCGTACCATTTTTCGCCGCCGAACAGCAGTAGGAGCTGAACGGCAGTGGGAAGAGAGACGTACGGCCTACTCTTCCCACTGTTGAGGGACACGAGTCCGAACTCGCGCCAGAGCGACGGAGGCGGTGTCTCGCTAGTAAGTCGTTCCGAGAGCGGCCTCAATCGCCCGCTTTTCGCGCGGGAAGACCGTGCTCCGGTAGTAGTCGTACAGCTTGCTGCGCGTGCTCGGATCTTTGAACTCCCCGAGCGCCTCGACGACGGCACCGCGCAGGCGGAAGTCCTCCTCGTCGAGCATGTGGACCAGGAAGTCTGCGATGGAGGCGCGCCCCCGTGCGAGCTTGGCGAGCTCGACAATCGCGACGGTTCTCGCGCCGGGATGAGAGCTGTCATCGCGCGCCCAGTTCTTGAGCTGCTCAATGACGGCCACATGAGGGAGCTTGCCAAGCTCGACAAGCAAGCGCGAACGCAACTGATCGTGAGGCGAATCGAGCAACAGCTGCTTCGTCATCCACTGATAGGCTTCCTCCGGCTTCGCGGCCGCGTAGAGCCCAGCGGCTGCCGCCATGCAGTTCCAGCTAAAGCGCGCATCGAACTCGTCGAGTGCGAGCTGAGCGAGATCCGGCGCCGGGCAATAGGCGAGCAGCGCGTTCATCGCCGCCACGCGCACACCGGCACTCTCATCGGTGGTTGCCGCATCTTCGAGCTGAGCGCGAGCTTCCAAGCCCCCCGCCACTCCGGCCGCCCGCGCCGCAGCGATGCGCACATCCTCGTTCGGCTCGGTTCGCAACCTCGCTGCGATCTCACCGCGATAGATCTCGCGCATCTCCAAGTCTTCGGTGGTTCTCGCGAACTCCCCGAGCTTCGTAATCGCATCGCGACGCCCATTGACGTCATCGTCCTCTTCGGCGATGGCGATCCACTCGGACGGGCTCTTGATCGAGTTGATCGTCTTCGGAATCCAACCGAACTTGTCAAAGCGAACCCAGATCGGCTCATGACTCACATCGAACTCGAAGCTGTGGCGACGGTCCGTGATCCACAGTCGATGGGTCGCTCGACCTCCGCGGTCGCGCACTTCGATATCGACCGGTGTGCGGAAGACGCGCGGGACACCGTCGGCACCGGTCTGCTCTTGAGCGACGTTGACGACGAGCTTGTTGCGGCCCGCATCCCACTTCCAGTCGACCTTGAACTCGGGGAAGCCGGGAGAGCGCAGCCACTGATCGAAGAACCAGTCCAAATTCTCGCCGGAGACCTGCTCGAAGGCGTGCTGAAGGTTCGCGGTCGTCACCGGGCGGCCCGCGTTGGCGGAGATGTACTCGTGAACGCCTCCCACGAAGGCGTCGTCACCCAAAATCGAGCGCAGCAAGTGGAGCCGAGAAGCTCCGCCCGGATAGACGTGCCCGCCGAACAAGTCGATCGGATCCTTGTAGATCGAATAGATGATCGGTCGGCGCTTGTCTAAGTCCGCCGCGATGTAGCTCTCCTGAGCATTGCGCATATCGATTCGGAAGGCGTCCGCTCCTTCGTCGTGCTCGGTGAAGAGCAGAGCGGAGTACGTCGCGAAACTCTCGTTGAGCCAGACCTCGGACCAGTCTTCGCAGGTGACCAGATCGCCGAACCACTGGTGAGCGGCTTCGTGCGCGACGAGTCCGTGCGAGGTGGCGTCGCGTTGGCCGAGATCGTCGTCGAGCGTCACCGTCGTGAGAGTGGTCGCCGAGATGTTCTCCATGCCGCCGAAGGGAAAGTTCTCAACGCAGGCTTGGCTGTACTTGGAGTACGGGTAGTTGACGCCTGTGAAGTCGCTGAGAAAAGTGAGGATGTCGCCGGTCTTACTGAAGCTCGCTTCCATCCACTTGGCGTACTTCGGCTCGGCCAGGTAATAGAGCGGAACGTCGTTCCAGCGATCCTCTTTCACCACGAACTCACCGGCGACAAGCGTCGTGAGATAAACGGCGTGGGGTTGAGTCATGCTCCAGTGCTCGGTCGCTGTGCGACCGTTGACGGTGCGCTCGAGCAGCTCGCCCGCAGCAACCGCCTTCCACTCGGCGGGCATGGTGACCGTTACTTCAGAGCTGGCGAAATCGGCGGTCGTCTCCCAGCACGGGAACCACCAGTGCGAGTCTTCGCACTCGCCCTGCGTGAAGACGTGCGTCGGTTCGCCGCGCTTGTCGCCAGCGAACCACAGGCCTTTCTCCGGACTGCCCGAGTAGTCGACCGTGATTTCGATCTCTTGCTTCGATCGCAGAACCTCACGCAGCGTGATCGCCAGCGTGCTCCCGGTGTGCTGCCAGGACAACTCGCGGTCTTGATCGTCGCGAACCCCCTCGACCCGAAGCCCCGCAAAGTCCAGGTCGACGCGCAAGAGATCCTCATCGCGCGCGAGGAATCGGATCTTGGTCGAGCCTTCGAGGCTGCGCGAGTCGGGGAACAGCTCGAGCTGAATCGCGTAGTGCTGAACGTCGATCGACATGGGCCGAGGGGCCTGCGCTCGAGCGAGCGGTAGATCGACAGCGACCGGAACGAGCGGCGCCGACTCGGCATTCCAGTCGAGGTGACAAGCACCGACGAGGAGGAGGGCCGGGATTCCGAGGAGATTCAATCGGGTGAACCCGAAGGCGGAAGACGTGGCGGTGGAAGTCTTGTTGGCGGAGATTGCGTTCATCGCGGTTCGTGGTGCGGCCTGCGGGGCTCGGAAATCAATGGTGAAGCGGCTCGGAGATTGCCGCGGAAGTCCCTGCGAGACGGCGATTCGGCGTTCGGAACCCAAGCCCGGAAGGATGGCCGAATCCTACCAATCCGAAGCGCGTGCCCCCACGTTCGAGGATCGGTCAAGTGCCGCTCTACCCGGCTCTAGCTGCAAGTCGATTCAAGCACAACGATTGCCGCGAGCAGATCTCCAGTCGGGCGTTCCAAGGAAGTAGACTCCATCGCCCCTCGGGAACCATCGGAGGTTCCGAGCGGGCTGCCCACAACCCGCTCGCTCTCCCGTACACCCCCCACGATGCTCCATCGCGGCATAGCTCCAAAGCCGGCCTCCCTCCTCGGGCCGCAGACCTCCGGCCAACGCTCGATCTGCATCGCCACCGGTCTTCTCCCCTGGGCGCTCGGACTCATCGCCGCCAGCGCACTCCCCGGCTGCTCCGGTTCGGCTCCATCCGAGACTCGCGGCGTTCTCTTGATCAGTGTCGACAGCCTGCGCGCCGACCACGTCTCGAGCTACGGCTATCAGAGCCCCACGCGCCCGGAGATCGACACGACCCCGGTCATCGATCGCCTGCTGTCTCTGAAAGGCACCCGGTTCACGCGCGCCTACAGCACGACCAGCTGGACCTTGCCCGCGCACATGGCGCTCATGACCGGCTTGCCCAATGAGCTGCATGGCGTGCGCGGAATTCCCGACCAGTTGCACCCCACTCGTCCCTATCTCCCCCAACTTCTCAAAGATGCGGGCTGGCGGACGGCCGGCTTTTGGTCCGGTCCCAACCTGCATCCCTACTTCGGGTTCGAGCGCGGCTTCGAGCTCTACGAAGACTGCAGCTCCAGAAAAATCACGGACACGGCGGTCTTCGATCCACAAGACGAGCTCGAGTTCGAGAAGACCGTCGAGATGCACGAGAGCTCGCATGAGGGCATCACGGGTCCCGCGCTCGTCAATGCCTTCGAGAGTTGGTTCGAAAAGCTGGAGAAGGACGAGCGCTTCTTTGCTTTCGTGCACATGTGGGACGTGCACTACGACTACAACGCGCCGCCCGAGCACGACCTCTTCGATCCGAACTACCGCGGGGACATCGACGGTCAAGGCTTCACCGAACTGGAGCTTCGGTCACCCAAGACGCCGAGAGGCTTGGCCGATCTCAATCGATTGATCGCTCTGTACGACGCCGAGATTCATTTCACCGACCACAACGTCGGCCGCCTGCTCGATGTCCTGAGTTCGAGTGGCCGTGCGGACAACACGCTCGTGATCTTTCTCTCCGATCACGGCGAAGAGTTTCTCGAGCACGAAGCCTTGGGGCACAAGCACTCGCTCTTCGAAGAGTCCGTCCTCGTGCCGCTCATCATGCGTCTGCCCGAAGTCATCCCCGCGAATCGGTCGATTGATGAAGTCGTCTGCTTGACCGACATCGCGCCGACGATTCTCGAACTGACCGGCGTCCCGATTCCCGAAAACATGTGGGGCCGGAGCATCGTTCCAGCCATCGACGGGGATTCGCTGCCCGAACGAATCTTGCCGCTCGAGCTGTCCTTCAAACCGTTGCCTGAGATTTGGCGAACCACCGTAGATGGGTTCGTCAAAGTGAACGATGTGCCCACGGAGAATCGGAAGCATCGCGAGAAGTTGTTTGTCTACGACCTGGCGAAAGACCCGGGTGAGAACGAGCCCATCTTCGTTCATCGCAATCAGCCCACCCGAGAGGTCGCCGCTGCAGAGGCGCTGTGGAGAGAGCTCGACGCGCAGGCGGCCGAGCTTCCGGTCGTGATTCCCGAGAGCCCGATGCCCGATCAACTGGAACATGACCTCGGCGATTCGGGCTATATCGATACGACCGACAAGGATGATCGCAAGTCGGGTGAGGACGAGTGAGTTCGGCTCTACGAAGACCTGCGCGCAGGCCGCCGCTTCCGCTCTTGATCCTCTTGATCGCCAGCCTCTCCATGAGCGTGCTGACCGCGGGTCACGCGCGAGACTACACGCGGTCCTGGGATCGCGTTCGGCGCGGTAAGACCAACCTCGAGCAACGGCTAACTCTGGGAAGACGAGCCGGCTGGCCCACTGCGGTCGTGCCGTGGTTCGACCGCTCCTTCTTGGTCTTCGCCGAGAATCTGAAAGCGACGATTCCCGCAGACGCCAAGATCCTGATCGAACCCGAGACCGGCGAGATCTACGACGAGACCGGGCGAGCGCGGTGGTTCATGTATTTGAACTACGTCGTCTACCCGCTCAAGTGCTACGTCAAGCAACCAAAGAAGGCGAGCGGGACGCTTCCTGACTACGCGTTGTGGCTGCGTCATTATCGCAAGAAGCCGAACGCCAATCGCGCCCTCAACGAGAACCTCGCGATCGCCAATCGCGGGATCGATTGGAGGCTCACCTTTGCTGTGACGCGCGATTTCGAGAGTGAGTCGGCCAAGCTATATCGCCGCGAAGGTGGAGGCTGGACACAGGTTCCGGTGCTCACCTCGGAACAACGCGAAGCGCGTAAAGCCGAGCGCGAGGATTCAGAATGATCACTTGGGCGACCATCGCGACCTTGATCGGCGCCTGGCTCAGCGGCCACACCGTAATCGGCTTGGTGGGTTTGCGATCGACGCGCCGAGCACGCGGATCCCTGGAGCGCCACGCGACCGCGACCCTCGTCGGCGCCGCACTGGCGACGACCGTCATCATGCACGCGGTCATTGCGACCGGGCCGCTCTCGGCGCTCGCCGCACGCCTCATCATCGGACTGCTCGCACTGCCGGGGCTCTGGTTTGCCTTTCGCCCCGCGATCGCGCCAGCCCTCGAGCCTCCGCCCGATCGCATTCCGACTTGGGGACGGGTTCTCTTAATTCCGCTCTTCGCCTTCGGCCTGTTCGCGATCTTCAACGCGGCCAGCATGCCGATGCACATCTTCGACACGGTCTATCACTACTCCTACAAGGCCAAGCTCATCTTTCACGAGGGCTTTGGCACCGGAGCGTGGACCGATGTCGACGGCAAGGTCGGTCGCATCATCACCCACCCGGACTACTCGCCGGGAATCGCCGTCCTGAACGCGCTGGTCGGCTGGCTTGGCGGCAAGTTCGACGAGGATGCCTTCCGCGCGCTCGGCAGTATCTTCGCCATCGTTCCGGCGATCTGGTTGTGGATCGCACTGCGTTCGCGCAGCTGGGCCGCCGCTTTTTGCGGGAGCTTTATGTGGCTCTCTCTTCCGATCCTCTATTACACCAAGCTGCCCGACAACCGAACTTGGGTCGGTTCGATCTGGGCGTTTCTGTTCGGAACGCCTTCCGCTAAGCAGAACTTCACCGAGTACAGCTTCGGACCAGCAGACGGACAGATGCTCGACGGAGGATCCGACATCGCCGTTGCGGCCTTCTTCTTCGGAGCGCTCTGGCACCTCCGAAGATTCTTACCCACGTCGCGACTCGTCGCCGATCGCGTTGACCTCCTCTGTGGCGGTTTGTTGCTCGGCGCCGCGCAGCTTGCGAAGAACGAGGGCTTGGCACTCACGGCGGTGATCGCGCTCGCCTTTGTGCTCAGCTTGCTCGCCGGTCGCCTGTCGGGACGCGGCAAGCTCGAGCTGCCGAGCCCGCGACCGAAGCCCGCCATCGGCCTCATCGTCACGGTCGCCTTGGCCTTCCTCTGCTCGGCGGGTTGGCTCGCCATCCGCGGCGACATTCCATCCATCGATGAGAACTATCCCGAGCGACTGACGGTGGCGAACCTCATCGAAAACTCGCATCGCTGGATCGGCGACAAGGAGGAAGCGGGCGTCCTCGTCGGCTTCTGGAATTGCTACTCGCACGTCCTGCGTTGGAACCTGTTGTGGCCGCTGTTCTACGCCGTGCTCCTGTGGGCACTTCTGAAACCGCGTGAACTGCTGCGGGACCCGGTGCTGTTTCTGCTCTTGACGGTGTTGGGCGGAACCTTGCTGTACGCGCTCATTCTGCTCGTCACGCCGTGGCACCTCACGCTCCTATTCGGGACCGTCATTCCCGGCCGACTCGTCGTGCACCTCGCTCCCATCGCCATCCTCGCGACGATGTCGCTGCTCTGGCGAGAAGAGCCGGAGTCCGCGCTCGTCGAGACCAGCCAAACCTAGCACTCGATATTCACGAATGGAGTTCCTGCTCGAGTGCATTGGTTTTTCGCCGGAGGCCGACTTCGAGCAGCTCAAGCGTCGAATCGAACGAGAAGGCGAACAAGCGCCCTGGCGAGGACCGGGCGGCAAACATCTGCGGCTCCCTCTCGCCGGTGGAATTGAACTGTTTCTCGATCGCGAGGAGGGTCAGAACTTCGAGACTTTGATGCCGCAGTGTCGCGTTCCACATCGGCTTCGCGTTGCGACCAAGAGCCTCGTTGCGATTCCCGATTCGCCCTACGACGCGCTGCTCACGGGGCAGGCCAATCCGCTCGTCGAGCACCACGACTCTTTCGACGGCCAGCAGTTCTCCATCACGACCTTCCTCACCGATCGCCGGCGGCTGCCCACAAAGGTCAAGGCGGGCCACGTGTTCGCGGTCAGCGTTGCTGGCTTCGCTCTGGAGGTGACCTACTCCGGCCCCAACGAAGGCGTTCGCGACGAGAGCATCTTCGACAATCCGCGCGGCGCTCTCCTCGAACCGCTCGGCGGACCGGAAGATCCCGGCGGGTGTATGGACTTATCCCTTCGGGTTCGCGAGATTCTTCACGTGCGCAATCCGATCACCGGAAACCTGATCGAGGTCATCGAGGCTGACGCTCCCGGACGCCCCTTGCGCCTCTTCGTCAGTCAGTGGCAGCTCGACCAAGACGGTTTGCAAATGCCGCGACCGGGCTGGAGGATCGAGGGCACCTTTATGCTCACGGGGCGCATCGCCGGTGGCTTACCGCCAGCGCGCAACCGCGTACGGCGCAGCTTTGGTTGAACCGGCAACTTTCGCGAGCCCTGAAGCCGAGACGAATGTCATGGAGTCCAACCGAGCACAACTGATGGACGGCGCGCCGTGGCTGTGCTTCGTGCTGTGCTTCGGCCTCTTCGCTTGGCGCGCCGCGCCCGGAGTGAGCTTCGAAGACTCGGGAGAGATCGCGGCGGCGACGGTGTGCCTGGGCGTTCCGCATCCGCCCGGCTATCCGCTTCAGATGCTGCTCGGCTTTGGCTGGCAGAGCCTCGTCGCTCCGCTCGTCGGCGATGCAGCCCGAGCGCTGAATTTGTTCTCCGCCTTTTGCGCCGCTGGCGCGGTCGGCCTGTTGGCGAGTTTCGCTCGAAGGAACGGCGCGCAGTTCGGCGCCGCAGTAGCCACCGGCTTCACGCTCGCACTCGCGCCGACCTTCGCCGCGCAGGCCGTCATCGTCGAGGTCTACGCCTTGGCCGCGCTCTTGCAGGCGCTGCTTTTGTTCATTTGCTTCGGCCCGGGACCTTCAAAACCCATCCGTGCGCTCTTCGTCTTCGGACTCGCGCTGTGCGCCCACCCCGCCTCGATCGTGCTGGCGCCGCTGCCTGTCATCGCGCTGATCCGCGCTTTTCGCGCGCCCGAATCCTCGCCGCTGCGACTCGCCGCTCGCTCTGCCCTCGCCTTCATCGTCGGACTGACACCCTTTCTCTATGTGCCGTTCCGCGCCGCGAGCCAGCCCGCGATCAACTGGGGCGAAGCCACGGGAGGTGCCCGTCTCGCCGACCACCTGCTCCGCTCTCAATATCGAACCGGTCTCGACCGCGCTTGGGAGAACCAACTCAGTCTGCTCGCCGAACAATTCGCCGGACAGTGGCCGATGCTCTTCGCCCTCCTCGCGCTCGCACTGATTCTCTTTCGCCGCGGGCTCCCCGCTCGCCAGTTCACTCCGCTCTTTGTCGCAACCCTCGTTGCCGCCGGTGCACTCTTCACCGCGATCAACTGGCCGCTGGAAGACGAGCTATCGAGAGCGCGCGTCGCGGGATCCTATGTTCCGCTCGTGCTGCTCGTCAGCGCACTAGGCGGTTTGGGCTGGATCGTTGTAGAGCGCGCCGTATCACCCAGGCTACCCGCTCTTCTCTGTGCGATCCTCTTGCCGCTCGCCGCTGCATCGCTGACGCAGCCCTTCGGCCCAAAAACCTTCGCAGAGGAAATCGATCAGCGCGGGAAGAACTGGGCCGAGCTCTACGCACGCGAAGTTTTGGACGCCTGTCCACAAGACTCCGTCCTGGTCATCAGCAAGCTCGGCTACGGCGACGACCTCACCTTCCCGCTGCTCTACTTTCAAGTCGCGAAGAACTATCGCAGCGACGTGCTGGTACTCTCCCGCGAGTTTCTCTCGCACGCGTGGTTTCGCGACCAGCTTCGTCGCCGCGAGCCCTGGCTCAGCTCCCCCCTCGACGCGCTCAGCCTAAGCATCGATGTCGCAGCCGAGGGCACACTGGATCCACGCTCTCGTCGAATACTCACCGCGGATTTTTTCCCCGCCATGTATCGGCTTGCGGATCAAGCCGAGCGGCCGGTCGTGTTCGTTGCCAAGCCGAGCGAGCGCCTGCTCGGTGGCCTTCCGATCGAAGCGGGTCCCGCGCTCTGGCATCTCAGCTGGCGGTCCGAGCTGAGCGAAGAGCGGCGGAGCGCACCCGACGGCTTTTCGTGGCTTCCATCGTCGCCCGGCGACCCGATTCTTCGGATGCTCGGCGACCTCGCCGCCGCGCGCGCAAGAGCCCGTTACTAGTTCCGCAGGCAGTGATTCAATCCGCAAGTGCGACGTGGCGCCGGATCCAATCCCGCGTGAGCTCGCGCCCTTCCCCCAGCTGAAGGTGTTCTCGGAAGAAGACGAGCAGCGGACTCGCTTTGACTTGCTCTTCGGTCAAGGTCGCGAGATTTGCCAGCGCAACGACCGCGAGATCGGCGTTCGTCGTTCGCCCGCAGACCAAGAA
Source organism: Planctomycetota bacterium (assembly GCA_029259635.1). Taxonomy (GTDB): domain Bacteria; phylum Planctomycetota; class UBA1135; order UBA1135; genus OFTM34. The sequence goes on from JAJDEU010000056.1 coordinate 74,047, forward strand.
CCCGTTCTCTTTGAGGCGCGACTCGAGTTCTCCCGTCAGTTCATAGAAGTGCGCGTTCGCAGCGGCAATTCCCTCGGCAGTTCCGCCATCGGAGAGAGCCATACCAAAGAGAGTACCGATGGGCTTTCCAAGCTGCGTGCGGGCGAAGAGCTCCCACTTTTCAAGCTCACCAAACTCGGTGTAGTCCTCCGTAAACAATCTCGGCTCGCGCTTTACGTTGGCTTCTAAGTAACGAACGATTCCGTTCGAATCGAAGATCACCGTCTCGCCATGAACCAGCACCGGCGTCCGCGGTTGACCCGAAAGCTCGATCAAAGCACTGCGGTCGCCAAAGGGTGTGCTCATATCCAGAGCCTTACGCGTGTAGGCAAGGCCTTTAAATCCGAGCGCCATCCGAACTTTCAGATTGTTCGGGGACGCGGGAAGTTCGTGAAGCGTGAGATCTAAACTCATTGTGAATGTTGTGCGTTAATCCAAGTCCATCTAGAGGAGCTAGAGACTTGTTTTAGCGGTGACGGGTTCGATGAACGGATAAATCGCAAAGTGCGTTGAGCGATCGGTGCTCGCCATGGGTCGCTTGAGAATCTAGCATCGCGCTCGCGATTCAGCGCCTAAGCAGCTTGAATTCGATTTCGCTCGCACCGAATGCGGAATTTCGAGCTCCAGTCCATTCCTAACAACGAGAGAGAGATCGATGAGCATTCATGTCACTTGTGATCACTGCGGAGCTGGATTCTCGGTCAAAGACGAGCACGCTGGGCGAAGGGGTAAATGCAAAAAGTGCGGAGAGTTGGTCGTCGTTCCTGCAGCTGAATCCGAGCCCGAGCCCGAGGGCTTTGTCGCTGCCGACGGAACCGGAGAGGTCTTCGAAGAGGTAGCTTCGCAAGTTCCGATCTTTGCCATCGGCGCAGCCGCTATTGCAGCGGTACTGGGCTCCATCGCGTGGGCCGCCGTCATTTACTTCACCGAATACGAAATCGGTTACCTCGCCTGGGCCATTGGCGGAGCGGTCGGATTCGGCTCCGTCAAATTCGGTGGCCGCGGCATCGCCATGGGAGTCGTTGCGGCCGCGCTCACCGTCGTCTCGATCTTCGGCGGCAAGTTCGTTTCGGGTTACGTACTCGTAAGTGAATACATCACCGAAGAAATCGACTCCCAGATGAACCGCGATTTCTTCCAAGAAGAGAAAACGGTTGCATGGAATTTCGCTGAACTTCCGGATCGATCCGACGAGACGCTTTCTGCGTTCATGGTCTCACACTCGTTCACGGAAGCTAGTTCGCAGGCAGAAGTGAGCGCCGAACAGATTCAGGCATTCAAAGCCAATAACGTTCCGTGGCTCGAGATGATGGTCTCCGAGAAGCCTTCGTTCGGACTTTGGAAACCCAGAGCCGTCGAGCGAGCGAAAGAGGCCATGGATTCGATTCTTCCAGAGGTGGTGATCGACAGCGTCATTGAAGAGAGCCATGTCATCGACCTCATCTTCCTCGGACTCGGAGTGGCCACCGCGTTTGGCATGTGCACTCGAGGTCGAAAGAACTGAGTTCGCGTCTTTCCTCGATGGCCGTCGCTCCGAGAGAGCGACGGCAGTCCGTGGCGGCCGTCTTTCGCCGCAGACTCCTAGCCCGCCTTATTCGTCCGCGTGCTTATGAATCAGGCAGGCTAGATGCGATTGACCTGCCGCGGCGGATTCAGAGCTCCCGCCGCAGGTGTCTCCGTCAATCGCGAACGACTCTCACCGACAAGGTGTCTATGACGCGGTTCACGGCCTCCTCGTCGACACCCGCCCAAATCGTATAGCAGCGGAGGTCTTGCTTGATCAAACTCCAGTTAGCGCCGCCGGAGCCCTTCCCGAACTTTTTAGCGCCGGTGGCGAGATGCTCCTTCACGCCGTCGAGTGCCTCGAAAAACTCCTCGGCATCCGCCTCGGAGTCCCAGGTCGTCGCGACGTGCAGGATGCGCGCGTCTCCATTGCCGAGCAGTAGGTAACGGTCGCCTCCCCAACCCGCAGCGGCGTCGCTTGTGAATTCGGGCAGAGCCGTGAACTCCTGGCGTTCCGCAACCGCGCGCGAGATCAGCGAAAGTCCCAGCTCGCCGAAGGTGTCCTCTTTCAAGACGCTCCAGCTCGAGTCGAGTCCACTGACATCCAGGCGGATATCGTCGGGCTCGTCGCTCGTTTCATCACCCCAGAATTTTTCGGGGTGCAGGATCTGCTCGGTGGAGCGCGGCGGATTTTGAAAGGCCGCGTCGATGTCCTCGCCGGGAGGCTTGGCCATCGCACTCGTCATGGGATTATCCGAGCGGGCCAGAAAAGCCGCTCCACGCAAGTACGAGTGCAGGAGCGGAAGCCAAATGTACTCGGGCATACCCGAGAAGTCGGTCGAACCCGCGGCCTTTTGCATGTCCGCCATCGAGAGCTCACCCGCCATCACTTTCGGAACCATCCACTGATTCATCACCGACGTTCCGCTGCCCTCAACGACGGCGTGAAAGGCGTAAGCCGCGTCGGAGTTGGTGTGGAGGAGCGGGCCCAACGTCTCGTCGATGCCGAACAACTGATCGTCGAGCGCGTGCGTCAGCTCGTGAACGAGGATGACGCGCAACACACCGGGCTCGCTGAAGCTGTCGACCACGTAGAAGGTCTCTTCCGAAGGCTCGTAAAAACCACCGACTTGCCCCTCGAGGAAGTCGAACATCGTCGCTTCGAGGTCCATGTCGACCGGAATCACTCCAGTCAACTTGGCGATGTCGCTCTCGGCCGAGCGCTGCTCCGCCGACTGCATCGACTCGGTGCGCTTCTTGGCGTACTCGATGAAGCCCGCTTTGGTCGTCACCTTGACGTCGACCGTGCGCTCGAACGATCCGCCTCTCAGCTCTTCGACGTCTGCGAGGACCTCGTCTCGAATCTCCTCGAGCTTTTCCACCGTCAGAAGGTCGTCACCGGCGGGCAACGCGAGCAGCGAGAGGGCGAGAGCGCAGGGTGCGGCGAGAGTCAGTGTGGCCATGGAGCGGAGGGGGTTGATCGGTGGTAGGGCGCGAAGTGTCGCGAGCGGGGCTGTCGCGGCGGGCTGCGAGTCTCAGCTTGGCTCGATGTCCGGAGCATACGTTTATTTTTCACCTGAGCGTCAGCGCCTTTCGCGACCTACACTCTGGCCCAGTTCGAAGCCCCCTTTCCCTCCGGAGCCATGCCGCAGAATCAAGAGGTCCATCAGCAGCGCCGCCAATTGATCAGCGAGATCATTCGGGCCGGCAATATCGCTACCCAGGCCGAGCTGGTGGACGGCCTGCGCAAGCGAGGCTTCACGGCGACCCAGTCTTCGATCTCGCGGGACCTCAGCTACCTCGGCGTGGCGAAGGTCGCGGGTTCTTACGTACTGCCCGCGACTTACCTGAGCGCCGACCTGGACCCGAAGCACCCGGCGGCTAACGCAGCCGACCTCTCGCGATGGGTGCGAACCGTCCACGCGGCAGGTCCTTACCTACTCGTCGTGCGAACAGCGGTTGGTGCGGCATCACAGGTGGCCGTTCTGCTCGACGCGCTGCGCTGGCCGGAGATCGTCGGTACCGTCGCGGGAGACGACACGATCTTCATCGCGACCGAGAGCAAAGTGGCTCAATCCCGAGTTGCCCGGCGTCTCTTCGATACTTCGGAGAGCCAGGACCTGCCCTAGCTTGGATGGAGAGCCCCTTCTCGCTCTCAATTTGCACATTCCGCCGCGCCTATGGCAACATCCCGCCCGGTTCGGACCGGATTCCTCCCCATCACCCCTAAATCACCACCCATGCGGATTGTTCAACGCGCACTCGGAGCCTTGCTCCTCGGCCTCCTTCCGACTCTCGCACTCAGCTCCCCTGCTTACGCGCAGAGCGAATCGGACGAAGCCGCGGCAACGGTGGATGTCGAAGCGCCTGCTGAAATCGAGGAGGTAGCAGCGCCGGAAACGCTCGCCGAGAAGGTCGACGCGACCTTTGGCGAGATCAACGAAGCGATGATGGCTGTCATCTTCTTCAAAGTTCCCATTCCCGGAATGACGATGAACAAGCCGGGCACTGGAGAGGAAGAGCCCGCCAAAGTTCCGATTGCTGTCCTCATCCTTGTTCTCGGATCGATCTACTTCACGATTCGGATGGGCTTGCCGCAATTCCGCGCCTTTGGCCACGCCATCGCAGTGGTCCGCGGAAAGTACGACGACCCCGACGATCAGGGAGAGGTCACCAGCTTCCAAGCGCTAACCGCAGCGCTGTCCGCAACAGTTGGGCTGGGAAACATCGGAGGTGTCGCGATTGCCGTCGGCGTCGGTGGCCCCGGCGCCACCTTCTGGATGGTGATGGCGGGCTTCCTCGGAATGGCCTCGAAGTTCACCGAGTGCACCCTCGGTCAGATGTATCGCCAGAAACGCCCCAATGGGCAGATCATGGGCGGAGCGATGTACTACCTCTCGAACGGCCTCAAAGAGATGGGCATGGGTCCGGTCGGCAAAGTGCTCGCCGCGATCTTTGCCGTGATCTGCATCGGTGCGTCCCTTGGCGGGGGAAACACCTTCCAGGCCAATCAGTCTCTCGGGGCCATCAAGCAGACCTTCACTTTCCTCCAGGGCAAGGAATGGCTTTATGGCCTAGTACTCGCGGGCATCGTCGGCGTGGTGATCATTGGCGGAATCAAGCGCATCGCAACAACGGCGGAGAAAATTGTGCCGACCATGTGCGCAATCTATTTGCTCGCCTGTATCGCCATTCTCGGTATGAACTTGGGAGCGATCCCCGGCGCCATCTCAGCGATCTTTGATGGAGCCTTCAACGCGGATGCTCTTCGAGGTGGCTTTCTCGGCGTCCTGATTCTCGGCTTCAAGCGCGCAGCCTTCTCTAACGAAGCAGGCATCGGTTCCGCGGCGATCGCGCACTCCGCGGCAAAAGTTCCCCATCCCGCACGTGAGGGCATCGTCGCTCTACTAGAGCCCTTCATCGACACGATCGTAGTCTGCTCGATGACCGCCTTGGTGATCGTTATCACCGGCGCCTATAAGAACCCCGAATACGCGAGCATGGTTGCCGGAGACGAAGGCGCGGCGTTGACCTCCGCCGCCATGGGCGAGCAACTCGCCTTCATGCCCTACGTCCTCTCCGTGGCCGTGTTCCTGTTCGCCTTCTCGACCATGATTTCTTGGTCCTACTACGGTGAACGCTGCTGGGCTTACCTCTTCGGGGATAGCTCTTCTCTGATCTACCGGATCATCTTTGTCGTCTTCGTGTTCTTGGGATCGATCGCTAACGCCAAGAACATCCTGAATTTCGGAGACCTGCTCATCTTCGGAATGGTGCTGCCCAACGTGATTGGCGTGGTGCTGCTCTCGGGCAAGGTGAAGCGTTCTCTCGACGACTATCTCGGCAAGCTGAAAGCCGGCGAATACAAGACCTTCAAGTAGGCCTTCGCGCCCCTTGAGGGCTACGAGCTGGCGTCCTAAGAGCTGTATTTACAGTTACTTGGGGCGCCAGCCTCGCTTAAGGCCAGCCTAGCGAAAGAGGACCAGACACCAAGCCACACTCAGGGCGGTCTAGATGTCGATAGAGGCGGAGTTCCCCTGCCTGGGATCCCCGCTATGTCTGCCCCCACCACCGAATACCCCGCGCTCGTCTTGCGCAGCCTCGTCCTGCTACCGGGTCAGGTGCGCGAGGTCGAGGTGGTCCGAGCGGAAAACCTTTCCGCTCTCGCGGAGGTTCAAGGGGAACAGGACTGGATTGCCGCCATTCCCGCGCTTCGACCGCGGGGAAATAGCTCGTCCAAAAACCTTCTGAGCATGGCGGCCGTCTGCCGCGTTCTGCGGTCGCTGCACCTACCGGACGGGTCAATTCGAGTCACGCTGCAAGCGCTCCACCGCGCTCCGGTGGTTCACGTCGAACATGCCGGACCCGCGTTCTTCGTGCAGGTCGGCCCGCCTGTCTCGGAAACCAGAGACCCGGAAGCCAACGAGCGCGCGAGGGCGCGCCTCTTAGACCTGCTCAGCGATGACGAGATGTTCGATCATGAGTCCGAGTTGCTCGCGCTCAACCGAGGCGATCAGTGGCGCACGATCGAGGTCGTCGAGAGTTTTGTCGAGCTCGAGTACGAACAGAAGCTCGAGCTCTTGGTCGAGCCGAAGTTCGAGCAGCAGATCGAAGTGTTTGCGCGCGCGATCGAGCGCGAGAATCGGATCAATGGCATTCGAAGCGAGGAGGCCGCCTCAAGTCTCGCAGCGAATCGCGCAAAGCGCGGCGACGCTGACCCGCACGAGCTCGAGGTGCTCGAGTTTGAAGAGCTGATTTCGAGTACGGCGCTCTCCGAGAGTGCGCGGCAGGAAGCGCTGCACGAGCTCTCCCAGTTTTCGAGGTGCAAGCCTTCCTCGCACGAGGCCGCAGCGCTGCGAAACTTTCTCCACTGGATGCTCGAGTTGCCTTGGGATTTCGAGACGAGCGCCCCAGCGGTCGCCTTCGAAGCCGTCGAAGAGGTTCTCGAAAAGAGCCACGCCGGCTTGCGCGATGTTAAAAATCGCGTGGTCGAACACTTGGCTGTGCGCCTGCTCGCCCGGCGCGCACACGGCTCGGTCTTGTGCTTCCTCGGTCCGCCCGGAACGGGTAAATCGAGCATGGGGCGCACTGTCGCCGAAGCCCTAGGTCGCTCCTTCGTGCAGATCCCCGGCGGAACCGTTACCGAGGAGGAGCAGCTGCGCGGAGCGCCCTGTCGCCAAGAAGGCGCTTTGCCCGGTGCCATTCTACAGTCGCTCCATCGAGCGGGACGCAGCGACCCGGTGATCATGATTGACGAGATCGACAAGCTCGAGCTCGGCGGCTCGGGAACCTCCGGTGGCGCGCTGCTCGACATTCTGGATCCTGAGCAAAACGCGGAGTTCCTCGATCACTATCTAGGCGTACCCTACGACCTCTCGCGTTGCATTTTCATTGTGACGGCGAACGATCCCGACGAAATCTCCGAAGCCGTTCTCGACCGGCTGGAGATCATCGAGTTCAGCGGCTTTACCGAGCTCGAAAAGCTCTCCATCGCTCGGAAGCATTTGATGCCGAAGGTTCGGAGTATGCACGGACTCGAGAGCTCCGAGTTCCAGATCACCTCCGGCGCGATGCGCGCGCTGGTGCGCAGCTATACCGAAGAGGCTGGGGTTCGCCACCTGCATCGCTTGCTCAACTCACTCGCACGCAAGGCAGCGGTTTCCGTTGTGCGGGGCGGCGAAGGGGTTCGCGTCAAGAAGAAGGACCTGTTCGAGATGCTCGGCCCCTCGGTCGTGGATGAAGAGCTACGTCCGCGCAGCCCCAGCATCGGGATCGCAACCGGTCTCGCGTGGACATCGGTAGGCGGCACGCTGCTCCCGGTGGAAGCGCTCGCCATGCCCGGCTCGGGACGAATGACCCTGACGGGCATGTTGGGAGATGTCATGCGCGAGTCCGTTCAGACGGCGATCTCGTTCGTGCGCACGCGGTTCAGTTCGCTCGGAATCGACCACGGCATCCTCGACACGATCGACCTACACCTGCACTTCCCCTCCGGTGCGACTCCGAAGGACGGTCCTTCAGCGGGGTTGGCCATCGCGGTCGCCTTGATCTCGCTGATCAGCCGAAATCCTGTGCGGCACGACATCGCCATGTCCGGCGAGGTTTCCCTGCACGGCAATGTCCTGCCGGTGGGCGGACTCAAGGAAAAGCTACTCGCCGCCGTTCGCGCCGGAATCACCGAAGTCATCGTGCCGGAACGGAACCACGAAGAGGTGCTCCGGTTGGAACCGGAGGTTCGGGACAACCTGGTGATCCACTTGATCTCCCACGTTCACGATGCGTTCGAAATCGCACTCACGCGGCCTGTGAAGCGGATCGGAACTCCCACCGTTGGGCCTCGACAATCTGGACGGGCGCGTTCGGCAAAGTCCAAGCTGAGAAAGCGCAAGGGTCGGAAGAATCGATGAGACGAAGGGGAATTCCGGGCTTGCGAGTCCACCCCAAGGCGCCCAAGCTTGTAGTTGGAGTCGGAACCGAGCGATCGCTGCCCGTCCGACCCGCCACTCGATCATGACCCTTCGACTGCCCATCTCCGCCCTCTGCCTTATCGCCGCTCTCGTGGCGTTGGCCCCCGATCTAGACGCGCAGCGCCGTGGTGGTCGAAAAGGCGGGCGCCGCGGCGGGAACAAGTCGGCTCGGCTCTTTCTTCCCAAGCCGCTGCCTCCGATTAAAGTCCTAAAGCCGAGCACTCTCCCGCCTTCGGCCAATCGCCCACAGACCAGCCTACTGCCGGACGCAAGTGCCCCGCCCGTCGACGGTGGCATTCCCGGTACCGACATATCGCTTGAGAAGGATCGCAGCGTCGTGTTTTGGACCGACCCTCGGGATCCCGAACTCGAGGAGTATTACTTCCAACTGTGCGACCACGACGAGAACAATTGGATCTCCTTTCGTGAGAGCGCCTACAGCTTGCGGCACTCACGCCAGGAGTTCGCCACCTACGACACGGATCGCGATGGACGAATTCAGCGAGAAGAGTTCGCCGCGCGGTACTCGCTCGTTGTCGACATCCATGGCGGATTCGCTCCTCCGAAGGCCCGTATCGAAGACTACTTCAGCGCAGGCAACGCACTGTCGGGTGCCCTCGGTTCCGAGTTCGAGCCCACGGACGAATCTCGCGTACTCGATCGATTCGACCTCAATGGAAGCGCCGCTATCGAGCTGGGCGAGCTCCCGCCCCTCATCGAATTCTGGCGCCTCACTGTTCACATCACGCCACCACAAGTCCTTGAGGCCATCGACGAAGATTCGAGTTCGGCGCTTGAACTTGCAGAGATGAGCGCATTGATCGACGTGCTTAAGATCGCACAGAAGAAGTTCAATGGAGCCGTTCTATCGCTCGACGAACTTTCCGGACTCTCGCCCGAGATCGATCTCGAGCCGGAGGAGCGATCTTCCATTGCATCCATTGATCGCAGCAAAGCACCGACCGTTCATTTCGATCGACTCGATCAGAACGGCGACCGCTTCATTGATACGGAAGACCTTCGATTGCTTCAGTCTCCCATGCAGCTCAGCGTTCGAACCAACGCTGTCATCGCCGCTATCGATGCTGACGGCGATGGGAAGGTTTCCGAAGCCGAATTCGCGGCGGCCTTCGAATAGAGCTCGAAGGCCTAGTTCACCGATCGATTCGCGCCGCTCCGTGATTCCCGCTGCCAAAAAAAGAACGGTCGCTAATCCGTAGAGGAAAGCGACCGCCCAGGGGTCGAAGGTGAGAGGCGGAATCCGGCCAAGACCGCCGCTCTATCATTCGTCAACTTGAGACTATCCCTGCCGAAGCGTTTGGGATGGATCCGAGCCCTCGAATGACATCTCCGATGCTCAGGAAGACGGAGCATCAAAACCAGAGGTTCCCTGTATTCCGGCAGGAGCGATAAAGATCCCATCCAAGAAAAGCGGCCTGAGAGTGCGCTTTCGCACTCTCAGGCCGCTTTTATTCCACTGTGGAGGTCGAGGCTCTACGCCTTGCAGTCAGATTCAGCTAGAAGGTCATCTCGCGATCCAGCCATTCCGAGGCTCCTTCACACCAGTCCCGCCAAGCTTGAGCGATATCGGAACGCCCCTCAGCTTCGGCGACCTGAACGCGCAGGTCTTCCTCCATTTTGAGCGAAGCGCGGTATCGCGCGAGGTCCCCTTCTTGAGGGTCGGCCAGTGCGATAGCGGTGGAGACCAACGCGACCTGAGTTCTCCGAATTTCTTTCACGTCGACCATGTCGAGTCGATCGAGACTCGTGTGATAGGCGAAGTCCGTGAAGTGCCAGAACAGCACGGCCGGAATACCGAGGTCGATAAACTCGTCGTGGTCGCTACCGCCCTCCCAGGGATGGTCGGCCGATATCCAACCACCAGCAATCGCAGCAACATCGTTCATTGCGCAACGGGCGATCACAGCGAGCGCGTTGGGATTGAGGTCATCCTCGGTCACCTCGCCAGCTCCCCAAGGCGTGTGCTCATCCGGTGCAAGCGGGAGCAGCGCGCCCGGGTCCGGCCCGCGCTCGAGCAAGGCAATGGCACCGGTCTCGGAGTGGGACTCTCCGGTCATATCCGAAGAGAACCCGGCAACCGGCCGTCGCTCGGTGTACTCCAACCAAACCCGCGTTTGCTTGAACTCGTCGCCCCATAGGAAAACGATCGTTCGAGCCGGCCAGCGCATATCCTCGCTCCGCAGCAGCTTCGCTAAGGTGCAAGCCGATTCCGCCAGACCCGCCGCACCGGAGGCGTTGTCGCAAGCTCCGGGCTCTTGAACGTGACTCGCCATCGCGACGGCTTCTTGCTCACGCCCTCTTCCGATGATTCGCGCCATCAGAGTGCGCAAGGGTCGCGCCTGCAATCTCACCTTTGCGTCGAGAGCAAGCTCGACGCCGTTTCCAGCTTCAATCGCTTTCTTGATGAGCGCGAAGCTCGAGGTCGAGATTTGGGCCACGGGAGTTTCAGAGCCCGCCGGAACATTGGTGAATTGAATCGCTTCCAAGTGGCGCATCTTTCCAGACGGGTCCACGTTGAAACTCTGAAGGGAAGCGGAGATGACACCAATGGCACCGCGTTGAACGGCTCGCGCCATGACTTGGCGTAGAGGAGCATCCGTGACCAGGATCCCCCCCTCTTCCAATTTCGCGATGTCGAGGACCGCAGGTCCTGTGATCGAGCAGCTCGGCGCGTTGATCGGCAGCATCACCCGATCCACATCCCCGGACTCACTGAAGGCATGCAGCGAAGTCGTCGAACCGCTCGCCGTCATGGAGAGTGATGCGGAGATTGGATTCCAAGAGGGAGCGCTCAACTCCTCGGTCAGGAACTCAAGCTCGAGCCCCTCGACTGTTCCGAACCCAGCCTCGCCAAGCTGCGAAGCGAATTGGTCCAAGACCGCCTCGTAGCCGTCGTTGGCCGGGGCCCGGTAGAACTGGTCGATGAAGACGAGATTCTCCATCGTCGAGTCCAGGTCGAACGCGTCATGCAGCTTGCCGGCAACCCGCATAGGCCCGGTCTCATCCATCGCCACCATGGGGCCGCGATGCATCGAGCTTGGACGGCCGTTCGAGTGAACGTCCTTCGCAGGTACGTCCGTCGTCTCGCAGCCGACGGCCAAGAGCACGCAGCCCGTCAACATCCACAATCGTGTCTTCATCCTCAACTTCGTGCTCCTGAGTAGTTTCTGGGCGCCCTGAACGCCCATATCCGAAGTGAATCTCCCTCTCGTTGGACTCTATCTTCGAAAAATTGGTCCGAGGCTTGTCCCTGCCGGATGACTCCCCCCAAAACGAATCCAATCGCTGGGTCTGAGGATGATTCCCCAGTGCCAGCGATGGACCTGTGGCAGATCGGAGAGAGCCGGAAGCTGTTCCTGGCTCTTTCCCGACCCTTACAGGTAATCCTGGATGAGTAACCCGAGTCGGTCCCGTGCTTCGGGCCCTATCTGATCGCGAGCGGTCATTATGGCGTGCTGGAGAGCCGTCTGGCAAGTACAGGACCGTTCTCCGCTCAAGCTGGGCACAACCGCCCGGACCACCGCCTTGGCGTTGTCCACATTCCGGTGCATGACCTCCAGAATGGCTTCGACGGTCACGTCGTCGTGAGCGTCGTGCCAGCAGTCGTAGTCCGTAGACATCGCGATTGTGGCGTAGCAGAGCTCAGCCTCGCGGGCCAAGCGGGCTTCCTGCAAGTTGGTCATGCCGATCACATCTACACCCCAGTTGCGGTAGATCTTGGATTCGGCGCGCGTTGAGAACTGCGGACCTTCCATATTCAGGTAAGTACCGCCGTCGTGAATGGTGAGTCCGACCTCTCGACCGGCCTGCACGAGGAGGGGTCGCAGATGAGGACAAACCGGATCGGCAAACATCACGTGAGCGACGACGCCCTTCTCGAAAAAGGTGTCGGGGCGATGGCGAGTGCGGTCGAAAAATTGATCGATCACGACGAAGTGTCCCGGCTCAATCTCTTCGCGCATCGATCCCACAGCTGAGACCGAGAGAATCTGCGTCACACCCAGTTGCTTCATTCCCCAGATGTTCGCGCGAAAGTTGATTTCCGTCGGACTGATGCGATGACCGCGACCGTGGCGCGGCAGAAACACCATCTCTGTTTCACCCAGAGTTCCCGTGATGTAGGCATCACTCGGCTCACCGAAGGGAGTCGACAGCTTGACCTCGCGAACGTCTGTGAGATCTTCCATCTCGTAGAGCCCCGAGCCTCCCATCACGCCGACGATCTCGACAGCCATTACTCGTCACCTTTCTCGGTCGGGTTGTTCGCCCGGTCCTCGCTCTTGCTTGGACCATCTCCAGATTTATTGGCCTTCGCTTTCTCCCAGGGATTGCCATCCGCCCAGGGATTGCCGCCCTTGGACACCGGCTTCGGCTTCGCGGTCCCCTCGTGAGGCTTTCGATCCTCACGCCCCGGTCCGCCGTAGGAAGAGCGCTCGGCGGGCTTGCCGTAAGACGAACGGTTCCCCGAACTCTTCGACGCGCCCCACGCGCTGCCGCCTTGGCTTCCTTGTCCTCGGCCACGATCGCTCGAGTACCGATCGTTCGAAGTGGGACGACTATCGCCGCGCTGGAAAGAGCCGCGCGTGTCGCGATTCATCGAACCCCGATCGCCCCCGCCCTTCCAAGCCGAGCCGGGCTTGCCGCCATAGCTGCTCCTCGCGCCACCTTGTCCTGAACCGCCCGCGCCCTTGGAATGAGAGCGATCGTAACCGCCGGAACTTCCGCCCTGGCTCCGTCCGCCGCTCCAACTTCCGCCGCCGCGCTGCTCCGACCGATCGCCGTAGCTCGAACCGCCGCGAGAATCGCGGGCACCGCCTCGACCGGATCCGCCGCTCTGCCCGCCCCAAGCACTTCCACGCCCGCCATCGCGATCGCGAGCATCGGAGCTCTGTCCGGATTGCGAGCCACCTTTTCCGCCCCAAGCCCCGCCTCGGTTTCCACCGCGCTGGTCATCTCTTCCCTGCGGTGAGGAACCCGAGTTCGGGCGTCCCTGCCAACCACGAGAATCGTCGCGTCCACGGTTCTCACGCTGATCGCCATAGCCTCCCGAACCCGAACGATCCCGGTTTCCGTATCCGCCGGAACTCGAGCCACCGCCCGGACGGTAGCCCCCGCGTTGCTCGCCGCCGCCTTGGCGATATCCGCCGCGCTGTTCGCCGCCGCCTTGGCGATATCCGCCGCGCTGTTCGCCGCCGCCTTGGCGATAGCCGCCGCGCTGTTCGCCGCCGCCTTGGCGATAGCCGCCGCGCTGTTCGCCACCGCCTTGGCGATAGCCGCCGCGCTGTTCTCCACCGCCTTGACGATAGCCGCTGCGTTGTTCACCGCCGCCTTGGCGATACCCGCTGCGTTGTTCACCGCCGCCTTGGCGATACCCGCCTCCGCCCGCACCGGCCCCGCGTTCCCCGCCGTGACCTCGCTGACCGCCATAACCTTGGCCGCCGCGATTGCGGTCACCTCCGCTATAGCCACCCGACGGCCCGCGTGCATAGGCTCCTTCACGGCGATCTCCGGCAGCGCGATCCCGTCCGCCCCGCTGCTCGTTCGGGCGGCCCTGCCGGTCGCCGCGTTCGCCCTGAACTTCTCGCGAACCGGTCTCGCGCCGGTCGCGGCCGAAGCCCGAGCCGGCGGACTGCTTGCCTTTGCGCTCCGCAGCGATCAGAGCCGATCCCATCCCCGCGTTATCGCCATTCTCCGCGCGCGAGCGTGCGTCGCGACTGCGGGCGAAGAGTCGCTTCACCACGAGAGTCGCGTAGGAACCGCGCGGCAACTCGAAGCGCAGAACCACGGCGCTCAAGCCCGGGTGATCCGCATCCGGAACCGCCGGTCGTACGCGCAGGTGCTTGGGCAACACGATCAGCGCGCGCTCTTCGGGCTTCAGTTGAAAGCCCGGAACGCCATCGATTCTGAATGTATCGACCGACAAACCCTCGGCTTCCAGCACGCGCGCGAACAGAGCACGGGTCTCTTCGCCCTCCACTCCTTCGAGTTTTTCACCGGGCAGAGGAAGGCCACCATCGACAAGCTTGAGCGGCGGCTCGCCGTCAAAGAAGACCAGCGGGCCCTCGACCGATGGAACACGCACTCGCGAGTCCGATTCGACACACTCGCGAATTCTCTCGGCCACCGTCCGGTTCCAGATGTGTGATTGGAACGCGTACAGGTGAATCAAGCGCAGTCGAGTCGCCACGCGGTAGAACGCTCCGCCGAAGTCCTTCGGCTCGCCGCCGAGATGCTCGAAGATCGAGTGGTGAGCGCCAAACTTGCCGGCGATATCGCGGCAGCTGCGCCAGTCGCCCCAGTTGCGATGTAGGGCCGACTTGAAGGCCTTATTGCGCTCGTCATCGAAAGGCGACGGCGCGGTCAGCAGGTTTTTTAGGCCGCCTTCGTGATCCCCCATCATCAGGTCGCGCGCGATCCAGCCCTGACCGTGGCGCAGATTGCCGAAGCGCTGTTCGTCGAAATAGTTCGGTACACCGAACTCGCGAACCGGCGCGATGTTCTTCTTGAAGATCGCAAGTTCGTGATTCTCGACGGCTCGCACAGTGATCTCGAAGGAGTTGCCTTCGCTGTCCGCCGAACTCAACTCGGCTTCGGCGAATCCAATGTGCTCGATGCGAAGGTCCGGACGCTTGGTCTTGAGCGGCCGACGACCGGGCACCGTCATGTGCTGAATCGTAATGCCCTGACGGTCTTTCAGTCCGGCGACCGAGACTTGGCTCGGCTCGACATCGCACAGATGCGCGAGCTCGCTCACCGCCTCCGGCGTCGAGAGCTTCCGCTTCGTCACGCGATAGACCGAGAACGGGCCTTTCTTTTGAACGAGGCCGGGGCGCAAGACTTCCGTCACACGGAAATCACTAAAGCGATGCTTAATCTTCATCGGGAATACGGCCGTACCTTGGCCAGTTGCTTCAAAACACGGAGGAAATCCGCAGGGAGCGGCGACTCGACCGTGAGGGTCTCGCCTTGAATGGTCGGAAATTGAATGCGCTCCGCATGGAGCGTCAGTCGACCGATTAACGCTCGCTCGGGTCTTCCGGGCTTGCGCTTGTAATTGGGTTTAAAGTCGGAGAGCGAGAAGGCCTCGCGCCTCCCGTACAACGGATCGACGACCAGGGGAAAGCCGGTCTCCGCGAGGTGAACTCTTATCTGGTGCGTGCGCCCGGTGACGGGCATGCAGCGCATAAGGGTATAGCCGCGAAAGCGGCGCTCGACTCGAACGCGCGTCTGGGATTCTTTGCCCTTGTGGTCCACGCGCTGTCGTGAGCCGCGCTTTCCATCCGGTCCGAGCTTGAGATCGATCAGCTCTTCTTCGCCGTCGTCGAGCGGATGTTCGCCTTCCACCAGAGCGAGGTATTCCTTTTGAACTCCGCCGTGCTCGAACAGCCCGCGCAAGTGGCGCTCGGACTCGATGTCCTTCGCGCAAACCACAACGCCCGTCGTGTCCTTGTCCAGGCGATGAACCAATCGCGGTCGGTACACTTTTTCGGGTGCTGCCTTTGCGGCGAGCCACTGAACGGAGCCCGCGAGACTGCCCTTCTCCGGCGCCCAGCGCTCGGGTTCCGACGCGAGCCCGGCCGGCTTATCCACCACCAAGAGCTCGTCGCTCTCGAATAACACATTGATCTCGACCGGCTTGGCGTCCATCGGCGAAGCCGGCGCGTCGGTTTCATCGAGGTTGAGAATCAGAGTCTCGCCCTCTTTCAAACGACGTGAGGGTAGCGCGGGCTCGCCATCGACGAGGATATTGCCCGAGCTGACTTCCCGACGCAGGAAGCCCTTGCTCAGGCCTGGGAACATCAGAGACAAATACTCATCGAGCTCGATTCCACTCTGCTCGAAGTCGATCGTAACGTACTCGCTCATGGCTACTGAACGTCGCTCTGCTGCAGGGTCGCGGCTTCGATAACCGAGCCCTTGAGCTCGCCGACGAAGGGCAGGTTGCGATACCGCCCCGCAAAGTCGAGTCCGTAACCGACGATGAAGGAATCATCGACGTCGAAACACTTGAAGTCGGCTTCCATCGACACCACTCGGCGCGAGGGTTTGTCGAACAAGACGCAAGTCGCGACGCTGGTCGCCCCGAGTTCGATCAGTGTGTTCTGAAGAAAGTGGAGCGTCCGTCCCGTGTCGAGGATGTCGTCGACGAGCAGGAGCTCTCGGCCTTCAACCTCTTCACGCGAGGGAAGGTAACGGAGCTCGATCTCGCCCGATGTGACGCCATCGCGATAGCTCTCGGTCGCGACGAACCCTAGCTCCATCGGAATAGGAAGTCGGCGAATCAAATCCGCGGCGAACACGCAGGAGCCCTTGAGCACCGACACGACAGTGAATTCTCGGCCCCGATAAGCGGACGACACGCGCTCCGCCAGTGCATCCACACCGGTTCGAATCATCTCTTCAGAGAAGAGCACTCGTTCTACGTCCTCTATCACGCCTCGGGACCTCTACCAGCTCTACTGGTTTTGAATTCACCTGTACTATTAAAGACGGGAAGCGCGCCCGAAGGACCCGACTTCCCTTGCGCCATTGCGCCACTCAGTCTCCGCCACCCTGCCTGCGTCACGCTGCTCGCACCATCAGGTGCACCGACGTGTCGATCTTCGATCCAGCCGCAGGAGTGAGGGTCGCCCCCGTACAAAACCAAACCATCCCATGGGGACCGAGATGTTCAGACGGAGCTTCTCAGCAATTCCGGCCGAATACTCTACCCGCGAGTTTCTCACCGCGCTACTTCGCTCACTCGCGCTTTCGCGCCTCTCCTCACTTCTTTATTCATCCGCCCATCCGGCAGAGTTCAGCTCCAGCGCCCAAGAGCCCACTTCCAAGCTCTAGGAGCCATTCCCGCTCGATCCAGGGCGATTCTGCGTGCTCGCCGAATTCGCAACGACCGCTTTGAGATCGGACGCCACTCCATCGATATCGCGCAAAACTCCTCCACCACCGCTCTCGAAGCCTCGCGGTTCCGGAGTACATCGAAAGGCGAGACGGGCTCTTGCCCGGTGTCGATCGCGCTGTAACCTGTTGGCTCGTTTCAACCGCAGGGCATCCCGAGCGCCGGCCACAAAGGGTCGCAATCGAATCCTTGCCGAGGTTGATTCACTCTCGAGAAGTTCGCCCCACCACCGCGAAGCGAACGACATCGACGAGCCGGATTGAATGAATCGGGCTCTTTTCGAAACAGTAATCTCGACTAAAGGGATGGATGGAATCGGATTGACCGGGTGACTCCGTCATATCGACACAAGGCCGCGAGCCGCGCGGAAAACGAAAGAGCGCCCGCTCGCAAATACATGATCGCCCTCGGAAGCCAAGTTCTGACAGTGTGATTGAACTTTGTCCGGCACAGCATCAATCGTCGACCGATTCCGAAGTTTAAAAATCTTGGATGAGTTCCCTCATCCTCTTGAAAGGCAACTGAAGTTTCTCAAATGACTGAGAGCACGAAGCGCAAGTACACCCGCCGTACCGAAGAAGATCGAATTTTGGAGTTGGAGAATCGAATCCAGCTCATGAAAGCCAAGATCGTCGAGAGGAATCAAAAAGACTCTCCTCTGATGAAAGAGCTTCCCAAACTTCAAGGGCGACTTCGAAAGTTCGCCGACCTCGCCATGGAGTGTGGTCGTGCGGACATCTCCAACTCGACGGTCGCCTTCTCCGCGGGAATTGGTCGCAGCCTCACCCCCGACCAGAGCGAGCTGAAGAGCTGGAACACGGAATCCGTCGCA
The DNA here is from genome assembly GCA_029259635.1 of Planctomycetota bacterium. Lineage (GTDB taxonomy): Bacteria > Planctomycetota > UBA1135 > UBA1135 > OFTM34. The sequence goes on from JAJDEU010000056.1 coordinate 91,805, forward strand.
GAAGAAGACGACTAGGGCACTCGCCTGAGCTCGTTACCGATGGCGCGCGGTTTCCGGGCCCGAGCTCTGAACTCTCAGGGCGAGGTTCGGTACCACCAGTCCACGCCATCGCCAAAGTCTTCGGAGCGCTCCCAGCCCTCCATCGAGTCCATGACGGAGTAGAACTTGGTGGTGTCTCCGATTCCCGTATCTCGAAAGAGAACGTGAGCGATTCCCGCATGTCGAAGATCCAGCGCGAGGGCACTGGGATTCGGCATTGCTGTGTTGAGTGAGAAGCTGAACAAGTCCGGAGTCGCGCTGCGGATCAGCTCCAGATGAACCGGGTTCGTTCTCGCGACGTAGGAGACCGGAACGCCGCGCTGGTGAACCGTTTGCCAAAACATCGATTCGGTTGCGCCCGAGTGGTAGGGAACCGTCAGGACTAAACCCTCGATCGATGAAGCCGCGATCCGCTCGACCGCTTCAGGCGCTTGGAAAGAGTGCGTCGGATAGGGTCCGACCCAAGACTCGAACAAGAGGACCAGCGTGAGCGAGCCGGCGACGACGCGACCTCGGCGCTGGTCCAATAACGACTGCAGGCCGTATCCAGCAGCGATCGCGAGGAACAGCATCGCGGCCGGAAGGAATCGCGCGGGAACGCGCAGCATGTCGAGCGGCTGCACTTGGCGATAGAGACTCGAGAGCCAACCTTCGGGTTCGGATCCCGGGTCCCACGCGAGCAGAAAGAGTAGACCGAATCCGTAGAACCAAGGCCGCGCGGCTCGAACTCGGAAGAGCCCGATGAGCGCAAAGACGAGCAAGGCGATTCGGATTGACAAGCCCGCGTGCTCGGCGCGAAGCTCGGACGATTCGGCTCCGATCCCCGCAAACAGCGGGTGAAGGCCGGACGGCCGAAGGAAGTCGATCAAGCGCGGGTGGTACTCCTGGGCAAGAGCTCCATAGCCTCCGCTGGCTTGAACCTCGCGGGCCCACTCGGCGATAAACGGTTGCGCGGTCAGAGCGCAGGCGATCAGCGCCACTAAGATCGGCAGCGGTTGGAAGACGGACTTGCGGCTGGGCTCTTGCAGCTCGTCGCGATGCGGGCACACGAGGATCAGCACGAGACAGGCGATCGCGAGGTAGACCGTCTGGAGCGAGCCGGTCAGCAAGCAGAGTCCAAAGACCAATCCGAGCCCGAGGGCGGTGCTCCAGCTTCGCTCTGTCCCTCTTCGGTTCAGCCATCGCAGGAGAAACAGTAGGCCGAGCGGGAGCCACGGGCTCGCGAACAGGTTGAGATGGACCAGCCCCTTCTGCAAAAAGTACGGCGAGAAGCTCCACGCAAGTCCAACGAAGATGGCGGCAACCGGCCTCATTCGAAGCTCTCGTACAAGCGCGTAAGTCGCCGTAGTTGCCGCGGCGAACAGCAACAGGATCATCGCGTTCACCGAAAATATCAAACCGCCCATCCACTGCAGCGGAATCGAGACCAGGCCCCACAAGAAGGTATGAGTGTGAAAGGCGAGGCTGTGACCGGTCGGCGGAAAGATCTGGTCGCAGAAGAATGGCGAGCTGGTACTCCCGACCACTTCTCTCGCCCACCAAAAATTCCAGACCCAGATATTCATATCCGAGCCCGCGAACGGAGCAAACCGCGCATCGTGCGGGAGCTGACCGGACATGTCCGACGCCAGCGGCCAAGTCGCCACTACGGCGATGGTCAAGCCCACCAGAAGGGCCAAGAAAAGTTCACGAGCTCGCATCGGTGATGGTCGGAGAGTTTACGTAGGTCCGGAGTCAGGACAAAATCCAATGCCAACCGATTGAGCGAGAGATCCCTCAAATGCACGAGCCCTGCAATCCAAAGGCACCTGACTACGTCCCGACTCCGGACTTACTATGAATCGCCACTCAGAGATCGAACTCCGCTCTTCCGACCGCGTCTTTGAAGGCGAGATCTTCGATGTTGTCGTCGAAAGTGTGCGCTTGCCGTCCGGCTTGGAGCAGAAGCTGGCCGTCGTCGATCACCATGGCGCTGTTGCCGTGGCGCCGCTCACCGACGACGGACGCCTGCTCCTGGTCCGTCAATACCGACACGCAACCGGCGATTGGCTCGTCGAGGTTCCCGCGGGCCGACTCGAATCCGGCGAAGACACCTTAACCGCCGCCAAGCGTGAGCTCGAAGAAGAGACGGGCCATCGAGCGGAGCACTGGGAACTCCTGAGAGCGTTCTATCCCGCGCCGGGTTTTTGCTCGGAGATCATTACGCTCTACCTCGCAACCGACCTCACTGAGGTTCCCGGCGGAGGCCTCGATTGCGACGGCGACGAAGAGTTCAGTTACCTTCGACTCACGCCCGCAGAAGTCTTGGCCACCGATTGCAAAGACGCCAAGACTCTCCTCGCTGCCGCACTCCTCCTGAATCGCTCCTGATCCGGCCGAACGTTCGGCTTTCTTCCGCGAGTTCGCGGCCGCGGTTCATCGCGCATCCGGCGTGATCTCGACACCGCACCATCTTCCTCCAGCTCGCTCTTTCCGAGACGGCGGCTCCATGGTTCCTTTCGCGAACGGAATCTAAGCGCCGGTTTCAAATTCAGCGATCGCGAGATCCACGAGATGGCTAAATCCCCCTTGGCCAGCGCGCGGTTCACCATGCCCATCAAAAACGAGCAGCGCGCCCGGTGTTATGAGAAGCAGCGCACCGTGCTCCAGCTCCATCCCCAAACTCGCGCCTGCAAGCCTCCACTCGCGGCGTCGCCAGCCCGCTCCCCGCGCACCGAACTCTTGCGCGGTACGCCCCGCCTGATCGAGTGCCCAAACCCCCTCCCCTGAGCCGGAGCTAAAAACTTGAGCCGCCTTCCGTGGTGCCTTCCGCTCACGCAGCTTCTCCAGTTTGACGTCGAGCTCGATCAGACGCCGTTCGGTGAGAAGCCACCAACCCGCCCGCGAAGAGCAGGCGCTCACGAGCCGATCGTCGAAACAAGCGGATTCGATTACCCGTCCGTCTTGAAGGAGACCGAGCTCTCCCCCGCGATGGAGTGCGAGCTGCTCCTCGCCAGATCTCGACACCAGTCTCGTAAAGCCTTCGCCATTCGTCGTACTCCCGCCCAAAGAACACCGACTCCCGATGCGATCTCCGCCCCCGTCAAAAAACTCAACCGCTCTCCCCTGATGGAGAAGTACCGCGCACCCTCCGGATGAAGTGGACACCACGCTTCGAAAGCCACTCCACTCACCGCGCGCGATCAACGCTCCGTTCGAGTCCAAACGAAACCACTCGTGCGACTCCGCGCGCCGTCTGTTCCGCCAGTTGCGAAGCGCGGAGACGACCCAGACTCCACCGTCATTAGCGGGAGCCAATGCGATTGGATTCGAAACTCGAAAGGCGACCCGGTGAATCCAATCGCGATCCAGCCCGACGACCTGCCCCGCTCCGCGATCCGCAAGCCAGACCGCTACGCTCTCATCCCTCGACTCGCGATTAGCCGACCACCAAGAACAGCCCCCCACGCAAACGCCAACCGCCAGCCCCATCGCCGCACGTCGATCGATCTTGATTTCCGTGCGCACACTTCATGGACGCGCCCGACGCGATTCGGTTTCACATCTTCCCGCGCCTTCCGAAGCCCGCTCCCCATCGCCACGCGTCGCCTCGGTCTACCCGCCGAATTCCATCAACCTCTGACCGTGTCCCGCATGAGTGCGCTCGAGCTCCAACAGCTGCAACTTGCGCTCGAGCCCTCCAGAAAATCCGCCCAAGCCGTCCGCCGCCACACAACGGTGACACGGAATGACGATCGGAATGGGGTTGCGTCCGTTCGCTCCCCCGACCGCCTGCGAAGCACCGGGCTCCCCCAGCGCCTTGGCCAGCGCGCCATAAGTACGCGTCTCGCCATAGGGGATGCCGCAGAGTTCCCTCCACACACGTCGATCGAAGACCGAGCCAGCCGGCGTAACTGCGATCTCAAACTCATTCCTCGCGCCGAGCGCGAACTCACTCAGTTCACGCGCCGCTTGCGCGAGAGGCTCGCCGTCCGAAATCAACTCGCTCGCTGCGTAATACTTCTTGGCGTGAGCGCGAAGGCTTTCGATTCCCAAAGCGCCCTCAAACGAGAGGAACACGAGCTCCTTCCCATCGCCGGCGATCAGAAGCTCTCCCAGTTTCGTTTCTACCCGCGCGAAAAAGAGCGTCTCACGGTTCACTCGACTCACCCCGCTGCGGGCGGATTCCAGTGATAGAGCGTGAGGTACACGAGCACTCCAGTCACCGACACGTACAACCAGATCGGAAAGGTCCAGCGCGCCATCCGCTTGTGACGAACCCAGTCCTCTTTATGCGCGAACCAGAGCGTGCTGAGCACCATCGGCAAATTCGCGATTGCGAGAACGATGTGCGACAACAACATCGCGACATAGACCAGTTTGATGGTTCCCGTCCGGTTGAACGGAGTCGCGCCAACTTCGGCCTGAACCGTGAAGTGGTAGTACAGGTAACCCGCCAAGAAACAGACGCTCGCTCCAAAAGCCGAGCGCATGAGCCGCGCGTGCAGCACGCGCTTGTCTTTCTGGATGGCGATCCAGCCGGAGATCAGAAGCACCGTCGCCAACCCGTTGAAGCACGCGTTGATCGCGGGAAGATCTGTACCGCTCACAGGCCTTCGCTCTCGAGGAACACGAGCCGCGCGCGCGCGGCCGCCAAGCCCTCGCTCGTCACGCCGCTGTAGTAGCCGCGGATCATGCAGTCCCGATCGAAGACGACGAGCTTGCTGCTGTGGCTCACGTGCATCCCAATCGGAAAGTCTTCGCTGGGAACCTGTCGGCCGACAGCCAGATACATGCTCTTCTCAATCAAGTCGTCGATGACCTCTTCGTCGCCGGTCAAGAGTCGCCAGCGCTTCGTGTCCGCGCCAACCTCCTGAGCGTAAGCCTTCAGGACTGCCGGCGTGTCGTATTCGGGATCCACGCTCATCGAGACCAACCCGATTCCGGTGCCCTCCAATTCGCTCTGCAGCTGGACCATATTGCTGCTGATCACCGGGCAGGGCCCCGTGCAAGTCGTGAAGATAAAGGCCAGCGCGAACGGCGAGCCCTTCAGGTCGTCGCGGCGAACCGCCTGACCGTCTTGGTCCACGAGCTCGAACTCTCCGAGGCTGCCAAAACTCTTTGGAGAGTCCGGCAAAGCATCTCGGCGCGAGTCGTCGGACTCCGTCAAGCCTGAGCTAAAGCCCGCGGCCGACTCCTCGCAGCCCGCTCCGAAGAGTGTGCTTAGGGCGAGAACACTCGCGAGAAGGAGGGAACGCGTAGTGTCAAGAGATCGGTTCGACATCGAGTTCGACAAGGGAAGCAAGTGGTCTAAGAGCGAAAGAGTCCGACTGCTGGATCGACGAGAGCGAGCACCAGGAGCGCCGGTAAATATGCCAGAGAGACGAGCAGCAGAGCGCGCGCTCTCGTTCGGTTTTCTTTGAATCCGAAAGCTACCGAAGCCGCGATGTAGATCAGTCCGAGCGCGAACACTCCGATGCCATAGACGAGCCCGGCATCCCCGCGCAAGAGCGGAACGAGCGAGACCGGCAGCAGGACCAGGCTGTAGCAAACCGCCTGTCGGCCCGCTTGTCCGTCGCTACCTTCTGTCGCCGGCAACATGCGCATTCCCGCGCGCGCGTAGTCTTCGCGATGCAGCCAAGCGATCGCCATGAAATGCGGAAACTGCCAAGCGAAGATGACCGCGAAGAGCGCTATGCCCCAACCACCCACAGGATTCTCCGCGCTCGAGAGAGCCGCGTATCCGATGAGCGGCGGCATCCCTCCGGGGATCGCACCGATCAGGGTGTTCATTAAGGAGAGGCGTTTGAGCGGCGTGTAGACCAGCGTGTAAGCACACAAGGTGGCCAAGCCGAGTAAGGCGGACAGCATGCCGAAGCGCGCGGCCAAACCGATCGCGCCCGACAGCGCCAGAACCGAAGCGAACGCGATGGCCGCAGCGGGAGTAATTCTTCCCGCGGGCAGGGGCCGATTGCGTGTGCGAACCATCATTCGGTCGGTGTCGCGCTCGATGACTTGGTTGAATGCGCTCGCGCCGGCTCCGAGGCAAGTGACCCAGAGGCCGACCTCCAGCGCTCTCGCCCAATCGTCGGAAGAGCCCGTCGCCAGCAGAGCACCAACGAAAGCCGCGAAGAAAATGAAGCTCGAGATCCGCGGCTTGGAGAGCGTGAGCCAGTCCGCCCACAGGGGAACCTCCGCGCTCGACTCCGTCGAGACTCCTGAAGTCGGATCGTTCACGCGGTCACTCCAACTGATTCTTGAGATTCCATGGACTTGGGCGAAGGAGCAAAGGGGCGCGTCGAGTAGGCGAGGAGCGTGCATTGAGCGAGCAGCATCCCGCCGACCAGGACATGCAATACCGAGAGAATCCACTCGACGATGGACACCTCGCCACCAGTGTGCGTTGACCAGGCGAACAGTCCCAGCAGAACCTGGAGTGCCAGGAGGTGAGCCGCCCGCTTGCCCGCCCGGCGGAGGGGGGCGATATCGAGCTTGCCCGACCAGTCAGCGGCCGTTCGACGCACGCGCTTCGCGATCGCCAGAACGGACAAAAAGACGAGGAAGGCGCCGAGAAAGTGAAGGGCGAGCCGCAGAGCAATGCCCTCTTCCGCTGTCCGCAGACCGTGGCGATACCAGGCGCCGATCACAACCTGAACGTAGACCAAGGTCGCCGCGGTCCAGGCCGAGCGGGACAACGGGGAGAGCGGGCCGGCGATCGAGCCCTTCACGCTGCGCCACCAGGGCGAGAGAAAGAGAGCGATGGACGCGAGCAGAGCGAAGACGGCCTGCGCGAGGGCGCCGTGGAGAAAGGCGAGTTGGGGGCTGTTCTCGAGCACGCGAAATCCGCCCAGCGTGCCCTGGGCACAGACCGCAACGAGGCCGATCAGCGGCCAAGTCTTGTGCTTGGAAATCCAGCCCGTGACCACCGTCCCGATCGCGAAGAGCCCCACCAGAGCACCGAACAGGCGATGGGTATGCTCCACGATGGTGGCGCGGTTTCGAAACCACTTCTCCACCGGGAAGAAGAGCATGAAATCGCCTTCCGCGTCGAGCCATCCCTCAACGGCCATACCCGCCCCGAGCGTTGTGACCGACCCGCCGAAGAGAATCAGCGGGATCGTGGCAAGAACCGTGGCCAGGGCGAACCGATAGGCCCATACCTCCGACGACGACGCTCCCGCCGCGGGCAGACGGGCGACTTCGATTTCGGTGGACATGAGCGGCAAGAGGCGGGGATGGAGGCCAATTCGGCGCTTTCGGAGGCGCGGGCAGAGCGCTCCTTCCATCTTGAGCGGGGCAGTTTGACGGCCCCCCCCCGGGAGTCAAGTGACCCTTTTGGAACTGACTGGCTTCCGTGTGGAAAGCGAGCGCCCTACCCACAGTCACTCCAAGACTTGCGTCAGAATGAGCACGGCCGAGGCCCTCGAGAGTGAAAAACCGTCGGAGTCTCCTGTCGCTCAGGCACTTAGCGCGAGCTTTCCACACGGAACCCAGTCAGTTCCTATTCACTACCCTTAGTCCGCTCGCAGGTACTCGGCGAGCGAGGAGGCATTCCACACCAGAGCCAAGCCGTTCCCTTGGTAGATTAAGAAGGCGTGAAGAGCCGGAGCTTTCGACTCCCCAAAAAAACTCTCCGCCCCGCCAGAATTTTTCGCCATGAATCACTCTCCGCTCCTCTCCGCTCACGAAACTGCCGGTGCTCGATGTGCCGAACGCCCCTCGAAAATACCGGGAAGCGACGCCAGTTCCGTTGTTCTGACCTTCGGTGATGTTCCGGCCGAGTACGCCGCCGCCCACTCGGGATGCGCGCTGTTCGATTCGACCGAGCGGGGGCTGATCGCCGTTAAGGGCGAAGACTCGGCCAGTTTTCTTCACGGTTTGCTCGCCAATGAAGTTCGTTCGATCGCACCGGGAAAAGGAAACTCCAACCTGCTCTTGTCCGCGAAGGGCAAGGTTCAATTCGGCTTCGACTTGCTGCGAGACGACGGCGAAATTCTCTGCGCGAGTGAACCGGGCGAAGCTGCGGCATTGATCGCCGCACTCGACATGTACCACTTCGTTGAACAGGTGGAGTTCGAAGATCGCAGCGAGGGGTTTGCGCCGCTCTCTCTGCGCGGATCAAAGGCGAAGAGCGTCATCGAGGAGCTCGTCGGCCCCCTACCCGCCATGCAGGATCACGATCACATCCGGCGTGACTGGAACGGAACCTCACTCCGGATCATCTCGCTCGAAGTCGCAGGGTCCGAGGGGTTCCAAGCCGATGCGGGTGCCGAGCATGTGCTCTCACTCTGGACGGCACTGACAAAAGCCGGGGCCACTCCGACTGGTCAAGTCGTCCTCGACATCTTGAGGATCGAAGCCGGACGTGCAGCGCACGGAGTGGACATCACCGACGACATCTACCCTCAAGAGGCTCAATTGGATCGCTCGTTCAGTCTCGATAAGGGCTGCTACATCGGACAAGAAGTGGTCGCCAAGATCGACACCTACGGCGGACTGAACAAGCAGACGAGAGTGCTGCGAGTTTCCCACGACGATCCGGTCGCGGCCGGAACGCCGCTGCTGTTCACTGAAGACGGCGAGACTCGCAAGCTCGGTGTAGTGACCTCATGGGCTTATTCGTTCGCGCTCGACACGGGCGTCGTTTTGGCCTACGTCAAACGCAAGCACCAAGACACCGGCAACACTTTCTCGCTCGGTGAAGGCGAAGCAACCATCGTCGACACGCCGCTCGCCGTTTGAGTCAGCTTCGCTTCTCTGTCGCCTAGCTGTTCCGCCAAGTCGGCTTTCGCTTCGCCAAAAATGCAGACAGACCTTCGTTGGCATCGTGCGACTTCATGAGCTCTTCGAGGTAGAGCTGCTCTATGCCGGCGATACATTCCTCGAATCGTTGCATGACCTCGAACCGAGCGGCGCGAGTTGCGAACCGCAGAGAAGACGCGGAGTGCGCGAGCAGATTGTGTTCTGCCCAATGAATAGCCGCGTGCTCGGGATCATCGGCGAGCTCATCGACTAGTCCGAGCTTCAGAGCTTCGTCCGCGCCGATGGTTCGTCCGCTGAGCAACAGGTCATCCGCTCCCCCGCGCCCGACACGATCTGCGAGAAAGAGCGAGGCGATCGGAGCAAAAACCCCGAGCGCAATCTCGGGCTGGCCAAACTTCGCGCTCGGCGAAGAAACGACTCTATGGCCGAATGAGGCCAATTCTAGGCCTCCTCCGAGACACCTCCCTCTCACTGCGGACAGGACCACGACGCCGGAATTTGCGACAACCCGGAGGAGCCCATGAAACCTCGCGAGCATTCCCTCCACCTCGCCCACGCGATGCTCTTGGACACTGGCGCCGTAGGAAAAGTGCTGGAGAGCGCCGGCCAGAACGACGGCTTTAACCTCCCGCCGTTCAGCTAAGCTCGCGAAGACCTCGGTCAACCGAAGCGTAACTTCGGAGTCGAGAATATTGCCGGGCGGTCGCTCGATCCGAACACGGAGAATTTCTCCTCCCGCGAACTCTTCTGCGCTGGCTGCGCTCATCGAGTCCACTCCTTGGACCGTTCAGTTTTTGCGAACTCAGTTCCGAGCGAATCGAAGGCCCGGGCTTCAGTCGCTCGCAGCAACAACAGTCTTCAGCGCGCTCGGAGTACCCCGAAAGCTCGTCAACGAAATGTCGACGCTCAGCGTAATCGGGCCGGCCGGAATCTCGCCCTGAATCTTCACGGGCACGCCTGTTTTGCGATCGACCCACAGATGAATTCCACCGTGTAAGCCGAACAAGCCCTCGAATTTTTTCTTCTCGCGTTCCGCTTCGCCCTCATACTGACTCGCAACGAGATTCACCTCGATCGTGTCGAAGCTACCCGCGGGAGTGACCTGTTGTTGAGCTTCGCCCCGGGTGAGCGTCAGCGCCCACAGGTCCGTCTTGTCGAGCACGGGAAAATCCATGGTCTCTAATTCGCGCGCGATGAATGTGCGGACGAGATAGACCGCCGACGTCATATCGAGCGCGGCCTCCGGGACGTCGCGAAAGACCGCGTCTTTCCAAATACGAGTTCCTCGCGGTGCGCCTTTGTCCGTATCCCGGCGATAGCTCGATTGGCACTTGGAATCCAAGACTCCGATCAAGAGTTCGCGCCGGCGATTCTCGGATCCACCCTGACTGGACTGGTAAACGATTTGCGGCCACTCCGTCGGTTGATGGCGAGCCTCGAGGGTGGCGTCCAGGGTGTAGAACAGGTGCTCGCCATAGGCGTGAGCTTTGAACCATCCCGTCTCGCCCGGCTGCTTGCCTTCCTTTGCCGACGGAACGAGCAGCGATGTCTTATAGGGCTCGACGCCAGAGCTCATGGTGACGGAGCCGAGCGCAGCTCCCAAAACGCCCCAGGCGACGTTCACCTCGTAGACCAACTCTTCATCGCGAGGAACAAACAGCGGAAGTTCGTTCTTACCGCGATCGATCCGAAGCGGCACGCGGCCGGCGACGGACAAGCTCGCTTCGAGTGCGCGGTTCGCATCGGCCTCGCTCTCGATGACGATGGCGTCGATCGTGTCGACTTCCGGACGAAGTTCGGCCAACGACTCCGACTGCGCAGCGAGCGGCGCGGTCGGAATCAAGAGAAGTGCGAGAAGCGCGTGGCTCAGTCGGTAGGTCTTCTGAATAATCACGTTGGTTGAAGCGGAGGCTTGTTGGCGGAGTCTCGACGCATGTTGATCCTCCGCTCGGCCTCACGCAAGGCTACGCGGGCTGTCGGAAGGTTTTCATCCGCGGCTTGCCCCAGAATATCGGTGATCGCCGAGCTGATTCGAGACTCAATTTCTCCGGTGGATTCCCGCTCACCGTTCAGATGGAACAGAGCCCCGCGAATCAGCGCTCCCGAATTGATCGCGAAGTCCGGTGCATACAAGATTCCCTTCCTGTGCAGCTGGTCTCCGTGCCCGATTCGCGCCAGGACATTGTTCGCGGCGCCCGCGACCGCGCGGGCCCTCAGACGCTCGATCGCAACGTCGTGAATAATGCCCCCCATCGCACAGGGGGCGAACACGTCACACGGCTCTCCAAACTCGCGAGCCGGATCGACCGTCTCGATCTGCAGTTCCCTGCCGACGCGCTCCGCTCGCTCGATATCAACGTCCGCTCCCACGACGGTCGCGCCCACCGCTACCAAGCGGCGTGCCAGTCGTTCGCCCACTCCGCCGAGCCCTTGAATGACGATTTTTCGGCGAGGCCAGTCCTCTTCACCGTCCAGCTGCCTGAGGGTCGCCGCCATCCCCGCAAAGACCCCGTCGGCAGTGGCACCCGCCAAATCCCCCGGACCCGCGACGCCGGGGTCGGTCACGTAGCGAGTGTGCTCGGCAACCGCGGCGAGCTCGGCCGAGCCGGTACCGACGTCCGGGCCCGTGTAAAACCGGCCGGCGAGCTCCTCGACTCGTCTCCCGATGAATCGATAGGCCTCGCGAACCTTCAGGTCCGGACTGTCGATGAGAACGAGCTTGGCTCCTCCGGCTGGCAAACCGACCAAGGCACATTTGTGGGTCATCGCCTTGGAGAGACGGAGGACGTCCATCAGCGCCTGGTCCTCATCCAAATAGCCGAATCGACGGATCCCGCCGAATGCGGGGCCGGCGCTGGTGTCGTGAATGGCCAGAAAGGCGCGGAGGCCACTCTTGCGGTCGTGAAGGGTGAGGACTTCCTCAAAGCCTCCCTGAACCATCTCGTCGAGAACTTGAATTGACATGAAGGGCTTTGGAACCGGCGCGGGGAGAATGCCGAGCGGGATCCCGTGGGCTGCTCGATCCGTAATTGTAAACCACACAGGGCGGAACTGCGGTCCGCGCCCACAAGACTCACAGACAAGAGTTGCAGACGGGATCCCCGCCAGCGAGAGTCCTGCCCTTCGAATGCCCGGGAATAGTCGCGGCGCAGCGCCGTCGAGAGGCCCAATCATGAATTCAATGCGCCCCCACTCCCTCTGGATCCTGCTCTTCTGCCTCCTGTCAGCATGCGCCAGCAACGATCCGCTCAGCGACAAGTCGGAGCCCTACACGCCGCCGCCAGCACCCGATAAGGACTCCATCGGGTACTACTTATCCCAGCTCGACAATGCCATTTCCGGCTGGAACCAGGCCAAGCTAGCCGTGCGCGATGAAGAGGACGAGCGCAAGGTCCGCGCCTTTGAACGAGCCATTCAGCGTCTGTCTCGACAGCGGTTCGGGGAGCTCGTTGCTCAGCTCGAATCCGGCCCCCCTGCCAATCGGGCGGTGTGCGCGGTCGCGCTCGGATTTAGCGATCTGGATGAATCCTTGAGTCCCTTACTCTCGGCGCTTGAGGACCCCAGTGCGAACGTGGTGAGCAATGCCCTCCTGGGCCTCGGCTTACTCCGCCGTCCCGAAACTCCGCTCGCTCAGATCTGCTATCAGTTCAGTCGGAACCCAGACGCGTTCACCCGGAACAACGCAGCCTTTGCCCTACAGCGAATACTCATCGCGGGCGGTGACGATCCCTGCGTGCAAACCAGCGCTCGCGAAGCGCTCTTGGATCCCGAATCCGCCGTGCGCTCGAAAGCCGCACTGATCCTCTATCTGGTCAAGGACACCGAATCGATCACCTCTCTAGGAGACTTGCTCTACGACGATGAGATCGTCGTCGCTGCAGCATCCGCAACCGCGCTGGCGGGACTCGGCGCCGACGAAAGCTACACCGGGGCAACGGCTCGCTTGATGGTCGCGTCGCTCGAAAAAGTTCGGCCCAGTCACCGTGTGCGAATCCTGCATGAGCTCAAGCGCTTGCACGGCAGCGATCTCGGTGAAGACTCCAAGCCTTGGCGAGACTGGGCTTACCGACTTCCTTAACGGTCCGAAGGGTTCGTCCGCTTCGATCCGCTCGACGCGCCCGCATTCGCTCATTCTCCGAGCTTCCGTCCGACGCGCAGAGCCAACCTGCTAGGATTGGCCCATGTCGAGTCGAGTTTCAGCGCGAACAATAGGGTTCGGCGAATCGGTCATTCGCGAGATGTCACGCGTTTGCGCGCGGGAATCTGGAATCAACCTCGCCCAAGGTTTCCCCGACTTTCCGGCCCCGGAGGCCATGAAGGAAGCGGCCGTGCGAGCGATTCGCGCCGACGTCAATCAATACGCCGTCACCTGGGGCGCGCCCAACCTGCGTCGAGCCGTTGCCGAGCGCACATCGAACTACAACTCTGTGCCCACGGACGCGGACGCGAATGTCACCGTCTGCTGCGGTGCGACCGAAGCCATGATCTCGGCGCTGATGGCGCTCATCAATCCCGGTGACGAGGTCATCATCTTCGAGCCCTTCTACGAGAACTACGGTCCCGACTGCATCCTCTCGGGCGCGACTCCGCGCTTCGTCCGCTTGAGTCCGCCGACTTGGAGCTTCGATCCCGCTGAGCTCGAGGCCGCTTTCGGGGCGAGCACGCGCGCGATCATCATCAATACGCCGCACAACCCGACCGGCAAAGTGTTCTCGCGCGACGAGCTCGAATTCATCGCAAGCCTCTGCATCAAGTACGACGTCATCGCGATCACGGACGAGATCTACGAGTACATTTTGTATGACGGTTTGGAGCACGTCTCGATCGCATCCATTGAGGGAATGCTCGAGAGGACCATTACGATTTCGGGCTTGTCGAAGACGTGGTCTGCGACGGGTTGGCGAATCGGTTGGTGCATCGCCCCCGCCGACATCACCGGTGCGATTCGAAAAGTACACGACTTCCTCACGGTCGGCGCCGCAGCTCCGCTCCAAGAAGCCGCCGCAGAAGCGCTGCAGTTCGACGGGAGCTACTTCAGCGAGTTGATCGAATCCTATACGGAGCGACGCAGCATCCTGCAGAGCGCACTGGAGGACACGGGCTTCGAGGTCTACCGACCGAGCGGCGCCTACTACATCATGACGGAGATCTCGGGCTTGACCGACGAAGACGATGTCGATTTCGCGATGAGCCTGCTCGCCGACGGCGGAGTCGCAACCGTTCCCGGCTCAAGCTTTTTCGAGAACCCGAGCGACGGCAAACGCATCGTGCGTTTTTGTTTCGCGAAACGATTGGAAACCCTCAACGCCGCAGCTCGAGTTTTGCGCGAGCGGCTGGCTTAAATCGCTGGATTCGAAACTGCAGCTCGTTGAAGCGATAGTCGCCTAGGAATCGCCACACTCCCGTCTCACAACCATGTCCATTATCGCGAGAAGTACCGGATACCTGACGATGGCCGTGTTCATAGGCTTTGGCCCTTCGAATGGTCAGCTGTTCGCCGAAACGGAGCTGGCGCAGGAAGTGAAGCTCGATGAGCAAGAGCCTCCGAAGCCGGCGAGCAAGAAACCGGATACGGTCATCGCTGGCTTCCGAGGGATTACGATAATTTCGAAGATCGTTTTCCAATCCGCTCCCGAGAAACCCCACGACTTCGAGACCAACTACATCTTCCCATCGCGGGCTCGTTGGTGGTTGAGCTTCGACCGCGAACGCAGCGGTTCTCGAAGGGCGGATTATCGCTATGGCGACCGAGTCTTTGTGCTGGAATCAGGCACCAACGCCTCCGTTGAACTCTTCGAATTGGATCGCTCGAGCGCAATTCGTCGAATGGAACTACGACGCGCGCTCTTCCTCTATCCCGATGGATTCGATTGGGAACTGGACGGGCTAACGGGGACTGCGCCGCTCGGAGGTTCTGGCGATCAGGAGTCGATGGGATCCCTTCAAGTCGAGCTGGATTCAGAGAAGCGCCCGAGACTCATGCTCGTCCTCAGCCCGGAAGGTCAGCGGCACGAGGCGCTCATTGTCGAGAAGTGGAAGACTCTCAATGATCGAGATTGGCCCCAGGTGATTCGCTTGGAATATGGCGAACATGTGATTTGGAACGAGACGATTCTCAAGATCGATCCGGGACGTCGCTACGTCGACTCGTTCTTCATCCCGGTTGACCGGCGCAGTGGTACCAACTCAAACGAGCAGTCCACCACGAGCTCCGAACTGAGGCAGATTGATTTGCCCGTGTTCGCCTATCGAAACTTCGATCTGCCTCAAGGTACCGACTGGAAAACCGCCTTCGAACTCGGGCGAGAGATTTGGAAGCGCGAGAACAAAGCCGAAAGTTCGGTCGCCGGTCGACTGGACCCCGTCGTTCGGTTTGAGATCGGGCCTCGTGGGCAGCCGACCTTTGCCATTCTGCACCTCGTCAAAGCGGAGTCCTTGCCGAGCGAATGGCAACTGACGGAGGCGAGGACGGGCCTGATGCTCGTGCTCGATAGCTTCGACCAATTATCGCGTTCGCGCATCGACAAGATGCTTCGATCGATACCGGTCGGATCGCGCCCTACCCCCGCGTATGTCCGCAAAATCGGGGACGAGAAGAGCTCGCGACTCCAACTCATTTTGCCGCTCATCCCGGTCGAATAGACCCGCGGAAAGCCCTGGAGAGCTCGGCCAAAGGCGCCCCGAGGGTGTCCTCGATCGGCGACCGGTTGTCTGCATTGAGGTACGGACAGAGCTGCGAGAAATCCTCCCCGGCTCAGGCCCGGGAAACTCCGAAACAGAAAAGCCGGCTTGGGGGTGTGAAAGAGGCTGCTTCTCGGCCCTGAGGGCGCGAAAGTGGCCACTTTCTGGCCCTCCCGGAATCCTCGCTAGCCGTGTCCGCCCAAAAAGCTCATTGCCCGTAGGCTAGGCATTGGAATTGCTCGTTTAGTCGGTCATGCGGCTCAGACCAGAGCCCGCCACTACCTCCGGAGCCCCCATGCAAAGTTCAACACTCCTCCGCGCCGTCGCCGCACTCAGCATCGTCCTCCTGTTCGCGCCAGATACATTCGCTCAACGCGGGAGTCGCTCTTCCAGTTCCGGCGGTCGATCGAGCTCCGTCACCAGAAGCCACAGCTCCGGATCGACTCACTCCGTCCGGCAGTCTCGCCCAAGCGTCAGTACATCGCGCTCGCGTCCGACCGCCACGCCCTCGCGCCCCACCTACAGCGCTCCGCGGTCATCCTACTCCACTTCAACACGGAGCCGGTCGACCTCGTTCTTCGGCAGTCGCTCGAGTAGTGCGCAGCCGCGAGGCTCTTACGTGGCTCCGTCTACCAGCCGCGGTACGACCCGCTTCGTCCCGAGCACGACCCGATACGGATCATCCAACTCCTCGCGAGGCTCTGACCACACCGGATCAGCGCCGTATAGGGGTGCGGCTCCCGGCTCAACTTACGGGACTTCCCGCACCACCGATTCCAGAACCGCGCCGGTGCGCTACGGAAATCTTCGAACGACGACGTGGACGGATTCTTCGGGAACATCCACGACCACCCTCGGCCGAACAGAAAACGATACCGCCGAACCCGCACCGACGGCTCACCGCGAACCTCGCGCTCGCTTCCCTCGCCCCTATCGCCCAAGTGCGACTCCTGACCGTCGCACGAGGCCGACGACGAGCGCGAATCCTACCGGTCGCCGAACAGCGATCGACACATCGACTTCGAGTGTGCCGCGCAGCGTAGGTGATATCGCTCAGCGCTACAGCGGCCGCCGCGATCACGCGAACACCGAACCCGGCAGGATCCACGAACCCACTCGAGGTGCAGGCCCGGTACGCATCACCCCCGGAGGACGCCGCGGCAACGGCGACAGTCGGTATGCCGACGGTCCCTCCGGCCGACTGAATCCGCGCACTCCGAGCAGTCCGCCAGGTCGGCTGGCGGCACCCGGTTCTCAACCGGGAAGAGCAGGGAGCCTCCTCGACAACGTCTCTGCACGGCCCGGTGGTCGGCTCGTCGACGTCGATCCTTCGAACAATCACTTGCCGTCATCGATTATTCCTCACGCCACTCCGACGACGGGCGGCGGTTACGTCACGCCGACTCCGGGATCCACGCTTGTGACTCCCACGATCACGGTTCCCTCGGCGAGCGGCTACTACGGCAATAGTTCTGTCACCTGCTACTCGCCCTACTCTCCCTTCTCGTCTTGGACGTGGTACGCGTGGTGTAGCCCCTACTATCTGAGCACTTGGTTCTGGAATCGTTACTACCCGACCTACTACTGGCGCTACTACCCGAGCTATTACTCGAACGGGTACTACATCGGCGGAGGCTACGGCGCACCGACCGTTGTGGACAATCGCACCATCATTATCGACTCCGGAGAGACGGTCGTGGGTGAAGGCAGCGTGCTCTACGAGAGTCCGGAGGACTTCGAAGGCAGTCGCATTGCAGGCGAGCGCTCGCCCGAAGAGACGATGGAGCTGACCACTGCGGCCGACAGCTATCTCCAGTCGGGCGACCGCGCATTCCGCGAAGGCCGCTATGGAGATTCGGTTCACTTCTACGCCAAAGCGATCGAGTTCTCACCGCAAGAAGGTGCCCTCTACTTGGTCCTCGCCGACGCGCTCTTCGCGACGGGTGACTATCACTACGCCGCCTACGCGATTCGTCGCGCACTCGAGATCGATCCGACTCTCATCGACGGGGAAGTCGACAAGCACCTCTTTTATGGAGCGCCCGAAGACTTCGACTACCAGCTGCGCGTCTTGGAGTCCTACGTCCGCGATCATCCGACCGACAATGACTCGCGCCTCGTCTTGGCCCTCAACATGCTCTTCGGCCTCCGCGCTCAGGATGCCGTTCGGATTCTCGAGAATCAGTTCACGCAGTCTGTCAGTGACGATCCGGCTGCCGCGCTCATCCTGCAACGAGCTCGACTCGCACAATAGTTCGCGGGCTGCCAACCAAAAGAGCTCTCCGAGTTGTTCGCAACTGGAGGGCTCTTCCGCGTTTGACTCGATGAGTCCCTCTCGAACTCAGATGAGTTCAGTTCCCGATTGGGATCTCGCGCGGACCGGCGTCACCTTCGAAGAACCACATCTTCGGAGTCTGCTTGTAGTCGCGCCGGTAGGCCTCCGTCATATGCGCACCAAAAGCTTCGCAGGCCTCAGCTCGCATAAGGACCACCACGCAACCGCCAAAGCCCGCACCGGTGAGTCGTGAACCGAGGACGCCATCGACCTCGAGGGCGGCATGGACGAGGCAATCCAGTTCGCCCACGGAGACTTCAAAGTTTTCCGCGAGCGAACGGTGTGCAGCAGACATCTGAGCGCCAAAGAGAGAGAGGTTTCCCTCGACGAGGGCTTCGCGCGCTATGAAGGTGCGCTCGACTTCGGAGAGCACATGCGTTGCACGACGGGCTGTGGCGGGACTCAGCTCATCACGGTGGCTATCCAAGACCCGCTGCGGGATGTCCCTCAAGCAAGTCGCTCCAGCTGAATGCACTCTGAGCCGCTCAAAGGCTTCGCGACACTCGGCCACGCGTTCATTGAATGCACCGAGCGCCAACTGACGCCGAACCTTGGTATCGACGACGGCAACGCGCACCTCCGAGAAATCGAGCGGCAGGTGCTCTAGGCTTTCGTCCTTGCAGTCCAACCAGAGCAAGTGGCCAGGACAGGCGTAGCCGACCGCGAACGGATCCATGATTCCACACTGCACGCCGACGAAACTTCGTTCTGCCCACAGCGCGGCTTGCACGCGCGCCTCCGGTGACAAGCCCGCTTCCCAGAGCTGATCCAGAGCGAAGGCCGTCCCCACGCAAATCGACGCACTCGACGAGAGCCCGGCTCCAATCGGCAGGTTTCCGCCGAAGAGAATATCGAGCCCGCAGGTTTCGTCGACCTGGCTGACCAGTGCTCGCGCAACACCGAGTGGGTAGTCCACCCACCCTCCCGATGCGGATTCGGGGAGTCTCTCCAGCTCCAGCTCATGAGTCTCGACTCCAAAGGTCGTCGCGAGTCGGAGCAAAGAATCGGTCCGCTTCCTGGCGGCGATAAAAGTGCCGTTGTGAACCGCCATCGGCATGACGGGCCCCCCGTTGTAATCGAGGTGAGCTCCCATCAGATTCACTCGACCAGGAGAGAAGAACAGCCGACCGTCTCCGGGTCCGCCAAACCGCTCCCGGAAGGCGATCGAGTGTCGATGAATCAACTCTTCAAGCGAAAAGTCCTCGCTCGGGTCAATTCCCTCCGTAGACGCCTTCATCGGTGAGAGCTTAACCCGAGCAGGGGTCTCTTCGAGATGCTCATCGATACTTCTGCCGAGCCTTTTTCCCCGAGGCTGGCTCACCCTCTCCATCGCGGCTATCTTTCGTCCATGTCCTTCCTGCGCACAGCCCACTCGGCACGCCCGCGATCCAGCCACTGGCTCGTCGCTCCACTTCTCTCAGCGATCGTCTTTGCCACCTGCGCTTGCTCGAGCATGTCCTTCACGCGACTCTCCGAAACCCACGGCGAGTTCTACGCGAACGGAGTTGCGGTAACGATTCTCGGCATCGACCTTCCGCGCGCCGCCATTGATATCGCGCGGGAGAATCTCTCCGACGCGCGCCAACCCAATATGAAAATCGAGGAAGAGCTGATTACGCCCTACCTCGGTTGGTTTGATTGGATCCTGGACATCTTCAGCGTGCGCTTCGCGAGCCTCAGCGGAACCTGGGGATTCTCCCCGGATTCAGAAAAAGGCGTATTCGCCAGGTGAAGATCCACCCGAGGATTTTCCAAGCCGCGAGAATTGTCCCGCGCCAAGTTCCCGTAATTTTGCTGACGCCCACGCGCTCGCGATAGCGCACAGGAACTTCCACGACTCGCATGCGTGCCGTTCGAGCTTTCAGCTGCATCTCGATCGTCCAACCGAAGTCGCGATCGGCCATTCCGAGATGATTCAGCGCTCGCACGCGAATCGCTCGAAACGGACCGAGGTCTGTGTGACGCGCACCGAACAGGACTCGCAGTAGAAGGCACGCCAGTCTGTTGCCGAACCACGCTTGCGGCAACAGAGCATCCATCGTCGCACCGCCCAACACCCGCGACCCGATCACCATGTCAGCCTGGTTCGACAGAATCGGCTCGACGACCGTTTCGAGATCTTCCGGATAATCGGAGTGGTCACCATCCAAGAAGACCACGACATCGTTCGCGGTGAGGCCGGGTGCGCCGGTCTCGCTCGTCTTCAAGAGGGTCTCAATTCCGGTGAGACAGGCTTGCCCGTATCCCGGTCGGGGCTCGTAGACGACCTCCACTCCCGCAGCGAGTGCGACCTCTTTCGTCCGATCGGTGGAGCCGTTGTCGACCACAACCAATCGTGCGAGCAACTCACGCGGGATCTCGCTCAGAACAAGCGGCAACGCCGCTTCCTCATTGAACGCGGGAATCATCATCCCCACGCGGACGACTTCCACATCGCCATCGACGGGCGACTCTCGGGACTCCACGGTTTCTACTGCTCTCTTCTGAAGAAACCGAACCCGATCTTGGCGTCCACGATTTGCGTCATTTCTCCCGGCTTTACGAGCCAGAGCTGCGAGACGGCCGACGGCAGATTGGGGCGCGATTTGTGAATCCAGCCCATATCACCAAAGCGCTCGCGTCCGGAAGCGTCATCGTGAACCTCGGCCGCGATTGCCGCCATATCTGCGCCAGCCTCAACCTCCTCCCGCAGCTTTGCGCCGAGCAGGACAGCTTCGTCCGCGTTCCGAGGATGAGGACGAAGCCCATCGGGAGCGTTGTCATAGGCGAGCAAGATCGAGCGAACTCGAATCCAATTGTTCTCGGCCAGGTTGGAGTCGATGTCGTCGACCGGGACTCTCTGGAAAAAGTAGAGACTATCGCCGCTCGAAATCGGACCTCCGACCTCTCCGATCGGCGTTTGGAAGACCGCGAGTTTGAGGTGACTGTCGCGAGTTCCGCGCTCATAGACGGCCCACTGACCTCCCCGCTCTCTACTTCCTGGATGGGCGGAGAACTCCTTCGCGAGCTCCCCGAAGGCGCGCCCCTCCGCCAAGTGTTGGCGAATCTCGGTCAACTGTCGCAGCGCAGCATCGTCGGTCCCCCGAATCACAATCATCCGACAACCTGCGCGCGTCTCAACGCGCTTGAGCACGAAGACGCCTTGATCGTTGACGACCGGATCGCTCACCGCTCCGAGTTTCGACGAAAACAAGAAGGCGTCGAAATCGGCGCGCAGAAGTCCCTTCGAAACCGTTCCGCGCACGCCGCCGGACGCTCGGTTTCGAAAAGCCGATTGAGTGCGCGAGGCTTCGTACCAATCCGCACCTGCTCGAAGCTTTTCGGCGAGCTCGGCCGCGACTCGAGTCGCCTCTTCGCGGCTCCGGCCTTCGACGCGAGCATCGCCATCCACGAGTTCATCAGCGATCCAAATCAGAGCGAGGGTTCGAAGCTCTGGCGGAGCTTCACTCAAGTAGAGCCGGCCGATAAGCGCCGAGTTGATCTCGGGCTCTTGTTTCGCCTCGTCCTGGGCCGCTGCGCGAGTCGGAAGGCAGCTGATGAGAATGAGTAGGCCGAGGAGATGTTTTAGTGCTGAAGGCATCTCTCGAAAGTAACCCACTCCCCGTCTGGATCAACTTTCGGATCCAGTTCTCTGCCGCGATCTCGCGCGGAATGTACCTCTTTGAGGAGCGAGCCTTTGACCGGCGGGTGCCCGCCTCATACGCAGAAGCTTATTCTTCAAGCAGCCCTGATAGCGACGGGCAGCTAACGACTCTTCAACCAAACGAGGGTCTCCTGGAGCACCTCGGCGAATGGGGTTGGTCGCCAGCCGAGCTCGCTGCGCGCCCGGTCCGAAGAGAATCGAAAATGAGTGCCGAGCAGATTCAATGCCTGGGGAGTTGCGAACTCTGCGCTCTTGACTCGATCGAGACCTCTCGAAGCCGCGACGAACATGCGCCACAGGAACGGCGGGACGACTCGGGTTTGTCTTCTCTGGCCATGAAAGCTCGCGACGCGCTCATACAGCTCACTCAGCCGCAGATTGGATTCCGTCAGCAAGTACCGTCTGCCCGCCACGCCCTTTTGGAGAGCCAGGAGGATCCCGTCTGCGACGTCCGAAACTCCCACGCAGCTCAGGCTTCCCGGGGGAGCCACTCGACCGACCGCCGGATGAAGACGGAGTGTTTCGAGAAACCGCGATGTATTCGAAAGGACTCGCGCGGGACCGTAGATCGCGCCCGGATTGACGACGACGACGTTCATATCGCCGTGATCGGAGAGCGCGATGAGCTCCGCCTCGCGCTTGGTATCCGTGTAGTCGCAAGCGCCGAGCTCCGCGTTGTAAACCGCTTGCTCGTCGACCACCGAAGTCGCCGACTCCGCGACGCCGACGGCGACAACGGAACTCACGTGCACAACGCGTGTGACTCCTACTTTCCGGCAAGCCGCTAGAAAGGCGCGCGTCCCCTCGACATTGACGCGCTGCTGAAGTTCGCGATCGCCGGTGCGATAGCTAATCACGGCCGCGCCGTGCACCGCCAAACACGCTACGCCGAGCTCGTCCGCTCGCTCGCGCGCAGCTTCAGCCGCGCGATCAAGAGAAGCACTGTCCGACATGTCGCCCGTATGCCAGCGCACTTCTCCTCCTCCTGCCAATCCCCTATCCGAACTCGCGCGCACAATCGCGTGCACCTCGTCGCCATTCTCTTGCAGCACCCGAACGAGCGCGCTTCCGACAAAGCCCGTCGCACCGCTGACGATGACTACGCTCAAGCGCCTTCCTCCACAGCGGGAATCGGCACCTCAACCCAAGCGCGCGTACCTTCCGCATCCTCTCGCGGCTCCAAATCGATCGCTCCGTCCATCTCCTCCATAACTCGCTTCGCGATCGCCAATCCGAGTCCGGTCCCCTCGCTGCGAGTCGTGAAGTAGGGCTCGAACAGGCGCTCGCGCACATCCGGCGTCAGTCCCGTTCCGCTGTCGATGAACTCGATCCGCACAAGCGACGGACGACCTTCACCGCCCGAAACGAGAGAGCTCACGATTTCGAGCCGCCCTCCTTCGGTCATCGCCTGAAAGGCGTTCGAAATGAGGTTGGTGAGAACGCGACGCAATTTGCCCGGGTCCGCCCAGACGCGCTCCTCACCCAATCGCGCCTCAATCTCGATGCCCCGAGAGTCCGCCCAGGCTTGGTGCAAGACGATGAGCTCGCCCACAAACTCCGCAACGTCGAGAGCCTCCGGCCGGGGTTTCCGACCGCCGGTGAACTCATAAAAATCCGTCGCGATCTCACGCAGATGGAGAACCTGGCGATCCATCAACCCCATCGTCCGCTCCAGGATCGCATCAAAGTCCGCGCGCTCGTCCAAGCGAGCTCGTCGCAGTAGATCCAAGGAGAGCTTGATCGGTGTCAGCGGATTCTTGATGTCGTGCGCGATTTGTCGCGCCATCTCGCGCCAAGCCGCCGCCTTCTCGGCTTTGATGAGGGCCGCGCGATTCTCCTCGAGGTCGTGCGTCATTCGATTGAAAGCATCGCCGAGTTCGCCCAGTTCGTCGTGCGACGTCACCTGAATGCGAGCGTCCAAATCACCTGCAGCTACACGCTGGGTGTGTTCTTGAAGAGCGTGAATAGGAATCGTGGTTCGGCGAGCGATGACCATCATCCACAGGACCCCCACCAACAGGACGGCTGCGGTGCCCTTGTAGAGAACTTCGGTCAGCTCCGCGGTCGCCGCATAGATGTCGTCATTGTTGATCCCGACGCCGACATACCAGCCGAAGCCTCCGTCGACGGGCATTCGACAGCGCTTGAAAGCAGCATTCTTCCTCACGCCCTTGAACTCGTACTCGCGGAACAAACCCGCCTCGCCCGGTTTTCCCGAGCGCGCATCTTCGACCATGCTGGTCAACCCGATGGCCTCTCCCGAGACTCGGCTCCCGATCAGGTTCGGATCGTGGTGAGCCAAAATCGTGTCGGCATCGACTCCCCAGATCCAGGCGTAGGGCGAAGGCACAACGTCCTCGGGCACCATTCCTCGGAAGTACTCTTTCATCAGCGGGGCTTGAAGCAGGTCATGGACCGAGCGCCAATTCACCAACCCGAAGAGCACGCCTTCGCCACCTCCGACCGCCCGAGCGAAACCGAAATGGAACGCGTCCGTGCGGTCGTCCTCTGGCTTTTGAAGATCGCTTCCGACCAGCGCGGACAAATGCTGGTCAATCTGCGCTCGCCCGGAGCGGCGCGACTCAACGAACCACTCTTCACTTGAGAAGTCCCACTCGAACGCGCGCCGCAAGAGCGCTTCGGGTAACGGCTCACCGTCGCTGCTTCGGCTATTCGAAACGACCAGTCGTCCTTCGGCGTCGATGAGAAGGATCAGCTCAAACGATTTCGCGTGCGCGACATAGCGATCGAAAGCCAAAGTCGCTTCATGGCGCGCAGAGCGATTCGATCGATTCTTTAGCCGCTCCTGCGAGAGCCGCAAGGTCTCGTCCACCCCCCATCCGCCTTCGGGTTCGAGAGCGAGCGCTTTACCCGCACGCGGTTCCGCCGCCCAGAGTTCGAGCAGACGACGATCGTTCGCAAGCTCCTCGTCGATCTCGCGCGTCAGGTCCGTCACCAGACTCAGAACCGCTTGCTTCACGGCCTCGAGAGAACGCCACGAGACATACTGATCCACGTAGATCGCGAATCCGCCGAAGGGCAGAACTACGGCGGCCAGAACGGCCAGTACGAGCTTGGTCGAGATACGGCGTATCTTCAATGGATCACGGGCTCGAGAGACGAGCCGTCGCCGGAGCTGACGACTGCAGAAGAAACGGTCGGAAAAGCGAGTCTGAGTTGAGGGTGGATCATTCGTCGTAAAGGGCGATTCGCAAGGCCGAGCTCCGATCTGACCGGAATTCCCCAGCCCGAGAAGTAGAGCACGATCACCGGCTGCTAGATTAACATCTTCGCCTCGCAAGCCGCTCCTATCCTCTCCGTCACCCACAGATCCCCAACGAACCGCTCTCCGATCTCTTCGATGGAACCGAGGCGCATTTTAATCGCGAGGCTCTCGCACTTGGGCGATGTTGTGTGTGCACTCCCACTCTTTCACACGCTTCGCACCGTCGCCCCCGACGCCCGAATCGCCTGGGTGGTTCAACCGGAGTTCGCCGGACTGCTTCAGTCGCTGCCCGGTTTGGATCGCGTCATCAAATTCGATCGCAGAGGCCGGCTCGGCGCATGGCTCAATCTGAAAACGGAACTTCGATCTTTTCGAGCGGATATCGCCATCGATGCGCAGGGCAATTGGAAGAGCGCCGCTGTGATGGGCCTCTCTCGAGCCCCACGCAAGTTCGGAATGGCCACCGTGGATTGGCGAGAACCTTCCGCTGCGCGCGTCCTCACCGAACAAGCGCCCGCCCTTCCGAATGATCAAGCGCACATCATCCAACGAACGCTGGCTCTCTCCCGCTTCGTCGCCGAGAGCCTCGGTGCAGACGCGGACGCCATCACGCCGCGCTTCGATCCGGACCTAGCACCGGTGGAACGCGCCCGCGGAAGAGACCTCGCCGATCGCCACTTCCCCGGCGCGAACGGGAGCTCCGTCGTTCTCCACCTCGCCGCGAAGGGCGACGTCCGCTCTTGGCCGCCGGACTACTACCGTGTTCTCGCGGAACAACTCTTGGCCAAGGGCCAACGCGTCTTGTTGCTTTCCGGCCCCGGAGAAAAAGATCACGGCCACCACCTGCGCCACGTGCTCGGCATGCGGCCGGGGCTCTCGCACTGGATCGACCAAAACAATCTGCGGGAGGCGAGCGCCTTCTTCGCCGAGTGCGCGCAGCGTTCGATCCCCATGGTCGCCTCCGACTCCGGGTCGATGCACTTGGCCGCTGCGAACGGAGTGCGAGTCGTAACCCTGTGCGGACCTCAAGACGCCGCTCGCACCGGACCGTGGCCGGTGGCTCCCGACACGCCTCACCGAACTCTGCGCGCGCAAGATTCTCCAGACTGTGCGCCGTGCTTTTCGCGCACTTGCCGCCACCCGAAGGGCAACGTCTGCATGGAGAACATCACGCCGGAAGCCGTCGCCGACCTGTGCCTCTCGCTTGCAGACAGTTCGATCAACTCCACCGAGTAACGATGCGCTACGCACCACAAACAGCCTTTCCGCCCTACGCCTTCCTACCCGGTCGCGATCCGCATCCCACTCGCGATTCGAAGGGGCACTCCTATTCCGAGGAACCGGAGCCCGTCGAGATTCACATCGACTCCGACCTCTGGCGAACGAACGTGCCCTTCCTCTACGGCGTGGACCTCTACAACCACGGCTATCTCTGGGAAGCCCATGAAGCCTGGGAGAGCATTTGGCATCCCGCAAAGCACGACGAGCAGATGGCCAACTTTCTCCAGGGCTTGATTCAGTGCGCTGCGGCGTGCTTGAAGATCCGAATGAATCAACCCGCCGGGCTGACCAAGCTCTCCGACCTCGGACTCGGGCGTCTAGAGCGAACGGCCAAAGAAGTCGGACCGACCTTTATGGGCGTCGACTTGATCGCCTTTACCGGTGAGATGAGCGAGTTTGTTCGCCGCGCCCCCGAGTCGATCGACGAGCGCCCGCAGATCGAACTTTTGATTTAGCCGGCTCAGTCGAAGTGCTCGGTCCAAGTCACATCGCCGTAGCCGACGATCCACGTTTTTCCCATGCGAATGGCCGGCGCCTTCAGGTTGCCGCTTCGGCCGAGCACGAGCGCCGCGAGCTCTTCCGCTTCCGGGGCGTCCTTCTTCATATCGACGACAACCGTCTTCTTGCCCTTGGAGACCAAGATGCGGGTCGCACCCTCGAAGAGCTCGTCGAGCTCGTCCGGACCAATTCGTGTCTTGCGCGCATCCACCGTCTCACGGACGGCTAGCTCTCTTTCGCCGATAAAGGCGTCCGAGCGCTTGCACCCGGTTCACGACTTGCGGTGATAGTACCAATCGATTCGACGTGCCATAGAGAGCTTGCGAAGGGGAAAATCGGAGAGTGAAGCGGGCACCAGCAGAAGAACGAATCAACCGCCGCCCAGCGATTCAGGGACTCTAGTCACTTGGGGACAAATAGAAAAGTGGGTGTCTCGTAGGCCCGGGTCTTGCCGAAACCCGGGCTCCCAACTCCCAATCGGTAGAGTATCCAGGGAAGCCCAGTGATTAATCCCAGAGGGGTTGACCCCAGAGACACCTCTCCTTCAAGCTCCTGCTTCCTCCACAATCCGTCCTCATGAAAGTTCAACGATTCGCTCTTTTCGCCCTGGCCGCAGCGTTCGCACCGCTCGCCAGTTGCCACATTCACATCGACGACGCCACCGGGTCTTGGACGGTCAACGGAGAACGACTCGATGAGGAGCACGCCGAAACGATCGAGGTTTTCAACTGGGATCCCGAGGGCCTCAAAGTTGATGTAAGCGTGGGAGATGTCCGAGTAGTCAGCACAGACGGCCCCACCGAAATCGAGGCAACGCTGCGCGAGACCATGGCCAATGACGCCACACTCGAGTATCGAGATGGCGTTCTATTTTGGGAGACCGAGAGCGGCAAACCCGCTGCGATTAGCGCGGTGATCGTTCGAACGAATGGAGCTATTCCGGGGCTCTCCATCAAAACCGACGCCGGTGATATCGAAGTCAAAAAGGTCACCATCACAGGGGATCTTTACCTATCCACCGGAGCCGGGGACATTCGAGTGAACGACGTGGGAAGTCCGACTCACGTTGAGCTCAAGACCGATGTGGGAGACATTCGATTATCTGCCGTGAGCAGCCCGAGCCTATCCCTATCAAGCGATGTGGGAGACCTGACCCTGGAGCAGGTCTCGACCGGGCAGGCCAATCTCGACTCCCAAGTGGGTGACATTCAAGCTCGAGAGTGCGATCTGGGTCACCTCAAAGCCTCAACCGATATTGGAGATATCGATGTCTCCGAATCAGCCTACATCGATGCCGACCTGAGCACCGGCATCGGCGACGTCGATCGCGCGGACGGCTAGCCAGCTTTCTAAATGGTCCCAACCGAGGGGGCGCTTTTCCGCAAGGGGAAGCGCCCCCTCCTTCGTCGGAGCCCGGCGAATCGAAGGATGTTGATACTCGCCGCCAGAGGCCTGTAATTCCTCCACGGCCCATCGGTTACACTCCCCGGCTCACGCGGGAGGCTCCCGCATTCCATCCACTCCTCGCCAGGCGCGCCACACAACAGAAGCGCGCGGAAAATCGCTCATGTCCGCTAAGGAAAAGGTCCTCATTGCCAACGGTCAGGGATTCTGGGGGGACTCGATCCTCGGCCCCATTCGCCTCATCCGCGAGGGCCCGATCGACTATTTGACGCTCGATTATCTGGCGGAGGTCACGCTCTCGATCATGCAGAAGCTGCGTGCTCGCGACCCCAAGAAGGGCTACGCGACGGACTTCGTCGCGATGGTCGACCGCATGCTGCCGGACATCATGGAGAAGAACGTCCGCATCGTGGCTAACGCGGGCGGCGTCAATCCACGAGCCTGCGTCGACGCGTTGATGGAGGTGGCGAAGAAGCACGGCATTCGGGGATTGAAGATTGCCGTCGTCGAAGGCGATGACATCCTGGGCGACCTGGACGCCCTGATGAAGAGCGGCGAAGAGTTCAAGAACATGGACAGCGACGTGCCGCTCGCCGGAGTTCGCGATCGCGTGAGCAGCGCCAACGTCTATCTCGGAGCTTTCCCCATCGCCGAGGCTCTCGATCTAGGCGCACAGATCGTGTTGACCGGCCGCGGCACCGACCCGGGCTTAGTCCTCGGTCCGCTCATTCACGAGTTTGCCTGGGGACTCAAGGACTACGACTTACTCGCCGCCGGCACGATCGCCGGTCACATCGTCGAGTGCGGTGCACAGTGCACCGGTGGAAACTACACCGACTGGCGCAAGGTTCCCGACCTCGCGACCGTCGGCTATCCGATTATCGAAGCTCGACCGGACGGCACCTTCGCCGTCACCAAACATGAAGGCACCGGCGGCCTCGTAAATTGCGAGACGGTGTCGCATCAGCTCGTGTACGAGATGGGCGACCCCGCGAACTACCTCACTCCCGATTGCATCGCCGACTTCACGAGTCTCCAGATGGAGCAAGCTGGCGACAACCGGGTCGAGATCTCGGGCATCAAAGGCATGCCCCCCACCGAGTTCTTCAAGGTCTCCATGTCCTATGGCGATGGATGGAAGTCAACCGGGCAGCTGACCATCTCCGGTCCCGATGCACTCGAGAAGGCCAAGCTCGCCAGCGAGATTGTGTGGAAGCGCCTCGCCTACGACGGCTTTGAATACTCCGAAGACGAGCGCCTCGTCGAGTTCGTGGGCGCGAACGTCTGTCATGACGGGATCGCGATTCCGAACGCCGGCGAGCCCTCCGAAGTCGTCTTGCGAATGGGCGTCAAAGGCCCGGACCGACAGAAGGTGAATCGCTTTGGCGCTGAGCTGGTTCCGCTCGTCACCAGCGGTCCTCCCGGAGTGACCGGATTCGCGGGCGGTCGCCCGAAAGCCACCGAGATCATCGGGTTTTGGCCAGCGCTCATGAAGAAAGATCAGATCAAGACCGAGGTCACTCTGTTCGAATCCTGACGGCATCGAACGCCCATCGCTCCGCACTCTCCGCTCCCCTCTGAGAAGCTCTCGAATTATGGTCAAAGTCGCTCTCTCCCGAATCGCCGCCGCACGCTCTGGCGACAAAGGCGAAGGATCCAATGTAGGCGTGATCGCTCGTTCGCCCGCGGCCTACTCGTTCATCAAGGAGCATCTGACGGAAGCCGTCGTCCAGCAACACATGCTGGCGGTCAATCCCGGCGGCGTGCAGCGCTTTTGCGCCGACAACCTGATGGCGCTCAATTTCCTGCTCGATAACAGCCTCGGAGGAGGCGGCTCCGCATCGCTCAAGACCGATGCTCAGGGCAAGACGCATGGCCTCGCGCTCTTGCGGCTTGAGCTCGAAGTGCCCGAAGAAGTGTTGGAGGCAACGCCAAAGCCCTGATGGACGTCCTGCTTGAATTGCGAGAGCGAGCGCGGCGAGCGGGCCGCACGATCGTTTTTCCAGAGAGCCAAGATCCGCGCGTCACGGAGGCGGCTGCGAGCCTCGCCGCGCAAGGGCTCGCCAAACCCGTTCTCATCGAGACTCGCGGGATGGCCGCCGTGCCCAAGGGTTGCGCATCGATTCGCCCCGAAGGCGACGGTCGCATAGAGCAGTTCGCAGAAGTCTTGTTCGAGCGACGCAAGCACCGCGGGCTCACCATCGAGCAGGCGCGCGAGCACGTTCTCGACCCGCTGATATTCGCGGGCCTCCTCGTCGCAACGGGGGGAGCGCACGGCGCTGTCGCCGGTAGCGAAGCCGCCACCCCCAGCGTGATCCGCGCGGGCTTGTGGACGCTCGGTACGGCGCCGGGAATCTCCACGGTGTCGTCGAGCTTCCTCATGATCTTGCCCGAAGACAGCTCCCGACCGAACAGCGTCTACACCTACGCCGACTGTGGCGTCGTCCCCGACCCCACGGCCGAGCAGCTGGTCGACATCGCGATCGCCGCCGCCGAGAGCCATCGCAAGTTGGTAGGAGAATCCCCGCGGGTCGCACTGATCTCGTTCTCAACGAAGGGCTCCGCCTCGCACCCCCGAGTCGAGAAGATGCAGAACGCGGCGGCGATGTTGAAGGAGCGCTATCCGCATTTGCTCTCCGACGGCGAACTGCAAATCGACGCCGCCATCGTCCCGAACGTCGCCGAAAGCAAAGCGCCGAATTCGCCGATCGCCGGACGCGCCAACGTCCTGATCTTCCCCGACCTCGACTCCGGCAACATCGCCTACAAGCTGACTCAGAGACTGGCCGGCGCGACTGCACTGGGCCCGCTCGTTCAAGGTCTGAAGGAGCCGTACATAGATCTTTCACGGGGCTGCGTCCCGGGCGATATCGTAGACGTGGCCTGCATCGCCTCGGTCCTCGCGAGCTAGCTCCTCCCACATGCGTCGCCTTCTCCTCTTCGGTTTGATCGCGCTCGGTTCCGCCTGTTCCGGCGGTAACAATCCGAGCGTATCCGAAGCTCCGCACCCTTCTTCCAGCGAGAAGAGTCCGAGCGACGCGGAGTCCGTCATCATCAAGAAAGCGAACGGGCTCGAAGCTGAGGTCTTGGTGGAAGGCACCGGTCGAAGAGTACGCCGGAGCGATTGGATCACCGTTCACTACCGGGGCAGTGTGATCAACCAGGGCACCAGTAGTGCAAGCGAGAGTGAAGACTCGGACGATTCGAATTCCGAGATCGAGACCGAGGTCGCTGGCGAGTACGTCTTCGGCGACACCTTCAAAACCGGGGTCCCCCTCCGCCTCTCGCTTCAGTCCGTGCAGACGATCGACGGCTGGCAACAAGGACTCCCGGGGCTCCGCGTCGGCGCGCGCCTCATCCTGAGAATCCCCTCCGCACTGGCCTATGGCGAAAAAGGCTTGGCGAGTACTCGCATTCCAGCGGACGCCGATTTGGAATACGAGATCGAAATACTCGACGCCGTTGCGCAGACTGATCGACGCTGACTCGGCGCAGTCGGTGACGCAGACCAATAGACCTACGGCTCTCTGCCTCGAACACGCTCGATGAATCGGAAATCCCTCGCACTGACTGGCCTGCTCCTGCTCGCATGCTCCTGCCGGAGCATGCCCAACGCCTACGGTCCCCGGATGCTTGACTCCGGGCTGACCATTCAGGAGATCGTTGTTCCCGACGGACCGATCGCTCAGGTCGGCGACCACGTGAAAATTCACTATCACGGGACTCTCCCGGATGGCCTGATCTTCGACTCATCGGTCGAGCGCGGGCAGCCCATCTCTTTCACACTAGGTGTCGGCGAGGTTCCTCAGGGTCTGGATCAGGGAGTGCTCGGAATGCATCTCTTCGGAAGAAGAAAACTGATCGCGCCTATCGCTCTGATGTTCCCGTCCGGGGTTCCGCCCCATCTCGACGAGGTCACAAGAGTTGACCTTGTCATCGAGCTGCTCGAGCTAACGGCCGCCGAGTAGAGCCGGCAGCGGGCAGCTCAAGCACAGTCGACGCAGAGAGCGTCGCGATCACTCACCGGTGAGTGAATCCCAGCGCCGGCGAATCGCTGCTAGCTCCGAATCATTATTCTCGGCGCTCACGGCGGAGTCGAAGTTCATATCGATCTTCGCGTGACGCTGAAGCGAAGCCCACGCGTCTTCGCGGACCAGCTTCATCTCCGCGGAATCCATGAGTTCGAGCAAGATTCCACCGCCGCGCAAATCCTCCAGCTCCATCAATGCGTCGGCCATCTCTGCCATCAGAAATTCATCTGCTTCGACGAGGGCTGCCGTATGGAGAGCATCCACGCAAAAGGCGCCCCCAACTTGACGCATAACGGTCACGGCTTCCTCGCGCCAGAGATCGTCGGGTTCCGAAAGATAGCTCGCCACGAGGACAAGGTATTCCGGATCGGGGCGTTTGACGACGAGTTCAAAGGCGCAGCGACGAACGGCGGGATTGGAATCAACGAGGAGATCGGGCAGAAACGGACTCGCTTCGAATTCGAGCGAAGGATCCTCGAGGACAGACTGAATGGCTTGAAGTCGTTCCGTCGCAATCGAGCTCGCTAAACGGTGATCGAGTGAATCGTGCACGGTCGGTTTCGTCGTCCAGGTCAGGATGAGAAAACCGACTGGAACCGAGGTCAGCAAGAGGGTGCGGACCAGGAGTCGAAGGGGGCTCGACGTATGACGCAATTGATGCACGAGAGTGCCGAGAGCTAGAAACGCTCCGAGGCAGACGACGATCGTTGGTCCGGAGGGCAGATCGTTTTGGTAGGAGATGAAGACGCCGACCGCGCTCATGACGGTTCCAGCAGCCCAGCCGAAGAGCAGCCTTGCCCGAATCGTCGTCACGAACATCATGGAAGCGACGGCGGGAATCACAAGATAGGAGAACACGAGGAGCACACCGCCAATGGAGACAGAGCTCGTGACGACGAAGCCGAAGGTCACGTAGAACAAGAAGTCCCACATCCTTGATTTCAGGTCAAGCTCGGTCCCGTCCGCTTCAGCTCCGCGACTCGTCAGCCGTGAGAGTTCGAAGAACGGCTTGCGAAAGATCCAGTGAATCAAACCGACGACCACGTAGAGCAGTGTCGTCCACATCACCTTCTCCTTGGTCACCCAGAGGATGCTTCCGGATAAGAGCCCTCGAACTTCCTCCGCTCCGTGAGCAAGTTGAACGCTCGCAAGAACAGTACTCGCCAGTGCAACGGCGTAGATGATTCCGATGACGGCTTCGTGTGGAATGCGCTCCGTTCTCGTTCGCGTGAGTGCAAAAATTCCGGCACCGATAATCGAAAAGCCCAGAGCTATCGATTGAATCTCCCACGAGTCGGACTCCAAGCTCCATCCCAAGAGGACGCCCCAAACGGATCCCAGAGCCGCGATTTGCGCGAGCGCCAGGTCAACGAAGACCACGCGGCGCTCGATGACGTGAATGCCGAGATAGACGTGGATGCCCGTGAGAACTAGGCAAGTGGCGAACGGCAACGCCATAGTCTGCAGGAGCTCTAGCACGTCGTCCTACTCCAGCGCAGCGAGGATGCCGTCGAACAATCCGTCGATCAAATCGAAGTAATTCTCTCGGTCGACCGCGCTTCCACAATCGATTGGTTGAATGACAATCTTCGCACGACTCTCGCCAGCGAGAACCTGCATGGCCGCACTACCGTAGAAGCCCGCTTGAAGAACGAGTTTGATCTCACGCTCTTTCAGCAACCGCAAGACGCTATCGCGGTGTCTCGCAGACGGAGGAATCCCACCCAGGCTCTCGATTTCGATCGGGATCTCGATCCCGAAGCGCTTGGCGAAATACACCCAGTTCTTGTGATAAGTCACCATTTCGAGACCTCGCAAACCCTCCGCCCTCTTGAACCAGCCGCCGAGTTTGTCGGAAAGGTCACGGCGCTCCAACCAATCGAGAAGCCGGTACTGCTTGGCCAGTCGCAATAACTTTGTGCTACCCACCGCCTCGACGAGCTCTTCTCCGAAGAGCGCGACATCCAAGCGACGTTCTAACAGCTCCAAATTGGCCGCATAGTTCTCCGCATGCATGGGGTCGACCCGTTGCATCGACTCAGCGATGTTCGCTGCCATTGATCGCGCATTGACCGGATCGAGCCACATGTGCGGATTGCCGTCGGGATGAATATCACCGAACTCTCGCGAGAGGACACTCGGTCGCTCAAGCGGACCGATCCCTCGACTAGCTACGCACCTCCCACCAGAACCTCGTTGAATGCGTGGATTTCCGGACCCGATCACCACCTGTTCCGCCCAGAGTTCCAGTCGGAGTCCATTCTCGATGAACAAATCGGCATCCCGAACACGCTGGTTTAGAGTCGGCCGGGGCTGAACGTAGTGCGGGTCCTGTCGGGGGTTGGAGAGCACCTGAATCTCCACGAATTCACCGCCGATCGCCTCCGCAAAATCACCGAGCACGCCAAGTGTCACGGCCACTTGCAGCCGCTCCTCCTCACTCGCGCTTCGACGAGATGCGGCCAGCGGTGTCGCGACCAGCATCGCGCCAAGCAAGATTCCTAGGCCGTGAACTCGCCACGTTCGACGTGAACTATATTCGACCTCTTGAGTTGTGAAGAGCATCAGCGATTTACCCAATAGGGTTCTGAGGGGTGGGCTCCGAAGACAAAACTGATTTCGAGGAAGCCCGAGTCCAAACCATCCATTTCGGGGATGTCGCTCTCGGTGTGCTCGACTCCCACTCGGATTCGAAAAAATTCTGAACTGTAAGAAGAAAGCCACACGCCGGTTCGCGTGGTGTCCATGGATCGATCCGCGATCGCCTCGACGTTATCGCGTCGAATTCCGAGGTAGATTGTTCGAGAGAGTTGCTGTTGAGCCCAGAGGTATCCGCCTCCGGAACGGTTGAGGTCGGGCGCGTCCGAATCGTTGAAGATGTACTCGCCACCCAATAGGAAAGAGCGCGATTGTCCGCCTTCAAAGGGTTTCCAGGAGTAGAGGAAGTCCGCTCCGAAGAGCGTTCGATCGGAGTCTCCGCCACGTGCGGACAAGCCCAACTCAACGGTTTGCTCCATCGTCCACTCGCGGAACCATCCGAGGTGTCCGATCGGCGCGTAATCTGAGGCCGCCGCCATAGGATCGATCGGTATCCCGCCACCCGAGACAACCTGCAGGGTGAGCGCGACGCTGTCCTCCTGCGACGGACCGGGCAGCTGAACCTCGGCTGAGATTCCCTCGCTGGCATAGCCCTCGTGGCCAAGAAAGTATTGAACGGCCAACGGGCGGGTCGCCCAGGGAAGGTTGTGAGTGTGGAATTTGTTGTTGTGACCGAAAGCGGTTCGAAAGCGACCGACCTTCAGGCGTATCTCGCCTTCACTCGACTCGACGAACGGAATGCTCTTGAGGATGACATAGCCCTCTTCGATCGTCAGCTCGTAGGTACCCGACACCTCGGACTCGATCGCCGCGATGACTACGCCTTCGGCCCACGGGTCGATCACACTCCGAAAATCGAGCTCGACTTCGCGTAGTCGGAAGGAGTCATCGATCGCATCCCCGTCGTCATTGAGGACGGCGCGATCATCGGTTCTCGAGAGCAGGGTCCCGACGACCGAAATCAAGGGATTGAAAACGTTCGGAGCCCGCATCGCGATTTCGCCAGAATTGGCGGTGTCCAATCGTTCGTTGAGGAGCTCGATCTCGAACTGAAGGTCGTCGATATCCGCGTGGTATCTCTCTTCAAGCACCTTCAGACGATTCGTCAGTTCACTCGTCGTTTCGGGTTCATCGTCATGAGCGAACGCGGGGGAACTGGTTAACAGCAGGCAGACCATGGCAGCCCGCAGCGATCGGAAATCGGAATCGAACATGTTCGGCAATCAGAAAGTGAGCTGACAGGCGTGGGGGATGTCTTTCGAGAGTTTGCCAGACGATCATTCCGTCCGGTCGCCAGCGTTGAACGAGCTAGACCAGCGAGGTCTCCCAATCTTGGCCGGACCCCGGTCCAAAAACGAAGGCTATCCGCAGATTAGAAAAAGCTTAGATGCGCTGCTTACAGAAGTGCTGATTACTGTAGATGACCAACTTTTTGAGATTAATGGCCGACGAGTCCCCGGTTCGACGCGGTCGAGCTTGGCTGGATGGAGCCTTTGCGAAAAGAATAGCCCCGACACTTATATACAGGGATGGGCATCGAATTGAAGCGGAGTAAAATTCGGCAACGTCACCTCCCCATTCATGATCTCCATCGACCTCCACGGACACTCGCCCCAGAGCGCGTTGCGCTTATTGGGTCAGGAGCTCCACTCCGCCCGAGTTCGCGGCCTAGCCGAGGTCACGGTAATCACGGGCCGGGGAGTGGGAAATCGGCGAGGTGAGCCTGTCCTCCGGGGCTACGTCGAAACCTGGTTGAAGGGCACAGACGGTGTGCGCTATGGCGTGGTGAGCTACGAGCGAAGTCGCGATGGCGGTTCGTTGCGGGTTCGATTGGGCTAGACGGTGAGGGCTGGGGCAGGGGGGCCGCGGCAGCACCAACCGCCCTTCCGCTGACACTAGGATTTCGGAACTGACTGGGTTCCGTGGGGAAAGCCTCACCTAAGCCAAGACGCGGACCGGCCTTAAAGCGCACTCGACTGCGCCCGGGCCTCGAACCGTTAAAACGGCCAGAACCTCCGGACAGGCAAGTGCTTAGCGCGGGTCTCCCCCCACGGAACCCAGTCAGTTTCAGACGGCGACTCGGGTTAGAAGGCCGAGCGACCAAACCGCCCCCCCGCGATTTCTCCTGTTTCTGCCCTCGGATTGCGGCGTGAGCCGCCCCTAGGCCGACAAACCATCATAGAATCTGGATAAGATGATTGGATTAACTGGTGCCACTCGATTGATGAAAGCTCTGGGCGACGAAACTCGTCTGCGGATTCTCCAGCTTTTGGGTGAGGAAGAGCTCTCGGGCAGTGACCTGATGGAGATCCTCAACATGGGTCAAAGCCGGATCTCGACGCACCTGGCTCTCCTGAAGGAGGTCGGTCTCGTGATTGACCGGCGAGCGGGCCGACGCAGCTACTACTCGATCCACGCTGGCCCCGCCGCATCTCTCTGGGAGCGAGTTCTCGCCGAGAGCGAAAAGAGCCCGGAGTTCGAAGCCGACCGCGAAGGACTCGAAGCTCTTCGCCGCCGACGGGTCGACACGACGCGCTCTTACTTCGACCGAGTCGCCGCATCGTTCGGGCAACAACCGCTGCCCGGCCGCACGTGGGAAGGGCTCGCGCGTGGAGTCTTGCAGCTCGCACCGCGAGTGCGATACGCCGACCTCGGAATCGGCGACGGCATGTTGACGCTGATGCTCTCCGAGGTCGCGCGCAGTGTGACAGCCGTCGACATCTCCGTGGAGATGCTTGGACAGCTCTCGACGCTCGCCAAATCGAAGAACATCACCAACATCGAGACCGTCGAAGGTGAGATTGAAGATCTCCCGCTCCCCGATGCTTCTCACGACATCGCGGTTCTCAGCCAGGCGCTCCACTACGCGGATTCGCCTGCGCGAGCCTTAGCGGAAGCCCACCGAATCCTCGTTCCGGGTGGACGCGTCCTCGTCATCGAACTCCTTGCTCACACCGAGGATTGGGTTCGCGAGAAACTGCAACATCGCCACCTCGGCTTCACCGAATCACACCTTGAGGCAATGCTCAAGGAGTCGGGCTTCCGTCACTCCAAGGTTATCCGCGCCGCACGTGACGCAGAACCCCCTCACTTCATGACTCTCATTGCTACCGGCACCAAGAGCTGACACGACACCATGACTTCTTCTTTTAGGGACGCTCTCGAGCGTCGCGTTCTCGTCATCGACGGGGCGATGGGCACGCAGATCCACGCGGCGCATCTCGATCTCGATAAGGACTTTCTCGGCCTTGAGAATTGTTCCGAGATCATCTCGATCACCCGCCCCGAAGTTCTGCGCTCCATCCACGAGAACTATCTGAAGGTAGGCTGCGATGCGGTCGAGACGAACAGCTTCGGGGGAGCGACTTATGTCCTCGCGGAGTTCGGGCTCGAAGACCGCACTCGCGAGATCAACCGACGATCCGCCGAGATCGCGCGCGATGTTTGCGAGGAGTACTCAACGCCCGAAAAGCCACGCTTCGCCATCGGCTCGATGGGTCCGGGAACCAAGCTCGCCAGTCTGGGGCAGATGAGCTACGACGACCTCAAAGCGTCGTATACCGAACAAGCTCTCGGGCTGGCCGAAGGCGGCGCCGATGCTTTCGCGATCGAGACCTGCCAAGACCCGCTGCAGACCAAGGCGGCGATGAATGCGGCAATTTTTGCGCGCGAGGAAGTCGGGCGTGACATTCCGATCATCGTCAGCGTCACCATGGAGGTCACCGGAACGATGCTGGTGGGAACGGAAATGGCGGCAGCCATCGCGCTCCTGGCTCCCTATCCGATCGACCTGATCAGTATCAACTGTGCTACGGGTCCTCGCGAAATGAGCGAGCACATCCGTTTGCTCGGACAGACCTGCCGGACCGCAATCGGTTGCTATCCCAATGCGGGCCTGCCCCAGCTGGTCGATGGCCAACCGCACTACCCGCTGACTCCTTCAGAGCTGGCGGAGTGGTTGGTTCGGTTCGTCGAAGAGGATGGACTCGGCCTTGTCGGCGGGTGCTGTGGAACCACGCCCGAACACATGAAAGCCGTCGTCGATGCGATCGGTGTACGCGCGCCCCTCAAGCGCAAGGTGGCCTTTCAACCCTCGGTGACGAGTATCTACAGCGCAGTCGAACAGCTGCAAGAAAACTCGGTCCTCTTGGTCGGAGAGCGGTCGAACTCGAACGGAAGCAAGGCCTTTCGCGAGCACCTGCTGGAAGAAAACGTCGAGGGCATGGTTCAGATCGGTCGCGACCAGGTACGCGATGGAAGCCACGTCATCGACGTCTGCACGGCCTACGTCGGGCGCGACGAAGTTGCGGACATGACGCAATTGATCGAGCGTTATCGGACGGAGATCTCCGTGCCGCTCATGATCGACTCGACCGAGACGCCCGTGCTGACCGCAGCTCTGAAGCTCGTCGGCGGCCGCTGCATCATCAACTCCGTCAATCTGGAAGATGGGCTCACGCGTTGTAGCGAAGTCCTCCCCCTCGCTGCAGAGTTCGGCAGCGCCGTCGTTTGCCTGACGATCGACGAAGAGGGCATGGCGAAGACTGCCGAAGACAAGCTGCGCATCGCTCGTCGGCTATACGACATCTGCACGATCGACTACGGATTGCGTCCGGAAGATCTGATGTTCGACGTGCTGACCTTTACGATCTGCACCGGCAACGAAGACGACCGCAGGCTCGGCCTCGAGACGCTCGAAGGTATTCGACTGGTTCGCGAAGCCCTGCCGGGCGTCGGGCTCCTGCTCGGACTCTCGAACATTTCCTTCGGTCTTCGTCCGGCCGCCAGGCACGCGCTCAACTCGGTCTACCTGCACCATGCGCAAGACGCCGGTCTCACGGCCGCGATCTTGCACTCGGCCCGTATCGAGCCGCTGCACAAAATTCCCGCGGAGGTTCGCCAGACTTGCGAAGACCTGATCTTCGACAATCGCCGTGAGGGCTACGATCCGCTCGAGAAGCTGATGGAGCTGTTCGACGGAGTCGACGTCAAGGCGAAGGCCGAGCGCGAAGTGCCCACGAAGGTCGACGAGCGATTGACCTGGCGCATTGTCGAGGGCGAGCGCACCGGCCTCGAAGAGGACCTCGATCTCGCGCTCAAAGAAAAGCCGCCGCTCGAGATCATCAACACCGACCTGCTGAACGGCATGGCGGTGGTTGGTGACCTGTTTGGACGCGGCGAAATGCAGCTGCCCTTCGTGCTGCGCTCGGCGGAGACAATGAAAGCGGCGGTTGCTCACCTCGAGCCGCACATGGATCGCCTGGAGAACAAGTCTCTTGGAAAGATCGTGCTCGCAACCGTACGCGGTGACGTCCACGATATCGGCAAAAACTTGGTCGACATCATCCTCACGAACAACGGCTATACCGTCTACAACATCGGCATCAAGCAGCCGGTTGAGCGCATCATCGAGGCCGTTGAACAACACAAGCCCGACGTGATTGGGTTGAGCGGTTTGCTCGTCAAGAGCACCGTGGTCATGCGCGAGAATCTGGAAGAGCTCAACCGTCGGGAGATCGACCTGCCCGTTCTTCTCGGCGGAGCAGCCCTGACCCGCGGCTACGTGGAGGACGACTGCCGTCGCACTTACAACGGTCCGCTCTACTACGCAAAGGACGCTTTCGAGGGCCTCAACGTTATGGGCCGGATCGCCGCGGGCGAACCGAAGCCGGCCGTCGTCGAGAAGAAGGCGACGCACAAACGCACAGCGGCGATCTCGGCGTCCGTCAGCGCCGCTCTCGACGGAACTCAACCCGTCGGGCTTAACGGTCGGCCGATGGAAGAGCTCGACGAGCTCCTGATTCCGTCTGCGGATCTC
The DNA here is from genome assembly GCA_029259635.1 of Planctomycetota bacterium. GTDB lineage: Bacteria > Planctomycetota > UBA1135 > UBA1135 > OFTM34. Next base: position 132,101 of record JAJDEU010000056.1, read on the forward strand.
GCGCGCGAGATCACCTATCCGAAGCCGCCCTTCCTCGGTCACCGGCTGGTCGAAGGGATCAATCTTCAGAGCGTCTTGCCCTTTGTGAATCCGATCACGCTGTTCCAGTTTCAGTGGGGCTATCGGCGCAAGAACAAGCCTCAGCAGGAGTACAAGGCGTTCATTGAGAACCACGTCAAGCCGATCTATCACGAGCTAGCGAAGCAGTGTTCCCAGGAATCGATCCTGAAAAACGTCGCCTCCTATGGCTATTGGAAGTGCTTCCCCGAAGGCAACACGCTTGTGTTGGTTCATCCAGAGGATGAGTCACGAGAAGTCGCGCGCTTTACCTTCCCGCGTCAGGCCGGGAAGAAGAACCTCTGCATCTCCGACTTCTTTCACACGGTCAATGGCGAACTCGACACCGTCGCTCTTCAGGTTGTCACCGTCGGACAAGGCGCGTCCGAGGTCGCCCGCGAGTGGTTCAAATCGGACCGCTATCAGGACTACCTCCACCTGCACGGCCTCTCCGTTGAAGTCGCCGAGGGTCTGTCGGAATACATTCACAGACAGATTCGTGGCGAGCTCGGCATCACCGGTGATGATGCTCGCGACATGCGCGACATCTTCAAACAGGGCTATCGCGGCTCGCGCTATTCCTTCGGCTACCCCGCTTGCCCGAACCTCGCCGACCAGGAGATCCTTCTCGATCTTCTGCACGCGGATGAGATCGGCATCAAGCTCTCCGACGAAGATCAGCTGTGGCCGGAGCAATCGACCTCTGCCATCGTCTGCCACCACCCCGCCGCCAAGTACTTCACTCTCTAAGTAGGGACTCTTTCTATGGAGCGCACGCTCGAGCCGGAGTTGATGGACACTGAGGAGGAGGCCTCCTCCTATGACGCGATGGATAACTCGGCGTCCAACAAATCGGTCGTCGATTTATTGGTCGAGCTGGGCGCACATGGGCACATGCTCGACATCGGAACGGGACCGGGCCACATTCCGCTCATGGTCTGCGAGCGCATCTCCGACTGCCGCGTCGTCGGAATCGACTTAGCGGAGACGATGCTCGCCTACGCCGAGCGACATCGCGCAGCGAGCCCCCACAAGGATCGCATCGAATTTCGTCTCGCCGACGCCAAGCGCCTCGATTTCAATGACGCCTCTTTCGATACGGTTTTCTCCAACACAATCCTCCATCACATCCCGGATCCGCGAAGCTTCCTCTCCGAAGCTCGCCGCGTCCTCAAGCCCGGCGGCGTGCTGCTCGTTCGCGATCTCTTCCGGCCGGAGACTCCCGAGCGCGCGCTCGAACTCGTCGCGCTTCACGTCGCGGATGGAACCCCCGATCAAAAGGAGCTCTTCCGCGCCAGCTTGCACGCGGCCTTCACGCTCGAAGAGCTGAGAGCTCTCGCCGACGAAGTCGGACTCGCCGATGCCGCCATTACCGCGGACTCCGATCGTCACGTCTCGATCCGGCTACAGGCCTAATCGAGCGCGAAATTCTGCGAGACTCAGGCCAAGAGCACTTCGCGCAAAAGCTCGGCGAGGAATTGACTGAGCGCGAAGGAGAGCGCGAGCCCTCCGAAGATCAGGATCGCGAACTCCGATCCGATCACGCCCGCGATCACTCCGTTCGAACAACCGATCTTGGTCAGTGTATCGATCTCCTTGCGCCGAACACGCAGGGAGAGCGTGAGCACTACGAGGAGGAACAAGCCGGTGGAGATGCTCACCAGCAGCGAGTTCGCATCGAAGAAGCGCTTCGCTCGAAAGACAAGCCCGAGCAGCTCGTCGACGACCGCTTCGGGATTCAGCAACTGCAACTCCAGAGACAACCGATAGCGCCCCTTCATCAACGTGCTCGAGCGCGCGTCGCGTGGAAAGAGCAGCAACGCACTGACCGGATAATCTTGGCGTTCGCCGTGAAAGTGAAAGCGAGCTCGGTTCGCCGGCGTGAACGAAGTGAACTCGTAGGTGCTCGCGCCGAGAACGACCGGCTCGCCCGGCTGTCGTTCGAGCTCACCTTCGTCCTCAGTCTGCCCACCCGCATCTTCACCGGGATCGACATGTCCGTGCCCAATCCCAAGTCCTATCCAAGAGGTCTTCAGATCCACGAAAACGGCGCGATCGTCTGGAGTATCGACTCGCTCAAGCACGCCGACGACCTGAAGCTCGAGCGGCGATCGCAAGCTCAAGTCGTAGAGGCTCCCATCATCCGTCAGCAACGAATCGCCGACATCCAGCTCGAGTTGCTTCGCGACATCGACACCAATCACGGCCTCACCCAAGAGGAGCGGAAGCTCCCCACGTCGCGCAACCAGCTCTCGAACCTCGAAATAATCGGGAGTGGTCCCGACCAGAGGAAACTCTCTCGCAGTCTGCCCAAGCGCGACCGGAACCACTGCCGCGAATCCCGTCTCGGTTAGTTCGTCCGCTTCGCGCATCGAGAGCTCACGAGGCATTCGACCCGCGAAGTAGAGCGAGCTCAGCACGAGGTCATAGCGACTTCCGACCGCTCCGGCCACGAGTGGAGTCGACCGACTCCGGCGAACCAGGCTCTCTGAGTATTCTCCGACCAAGCCCGTCACCGAAATCGGAAGCAGGAACGCTAGTGCAACGCAAATCACCAAGAGAACACTCCTTGTTCGGTGAAAAGCGATGTATCGCCAAGCCAAGAGCACGCTGTTCTTCACGCCCCTTGCCCCGCGAGCTCTCCCAAGTCGATCACTCGATCGACGGAACTCAAAATAGAGGGATCGTGCGTCACCATCAGGAGCGTCGCACCTCCAGCGCGGACTTCTGAAGAGAGCAGCTCCACGATTCGTTTCGAAGTCTCGGGATCCAAGTTCCCGGTCGGCTCATCGGCAATCACCAGTGCGGGCGAAGTGACGAGAGCGCGACAAATGGCGACGCGCTGTCGTTCGCCCATCGAGAGTTCACTCGGGTGGCGATGCAAGAGCTTCTCGATTCCGGCAGAGACCGCGAGCTCGCGCATGCGGCCCTCGACGGCATCGTTCAGGACAAGCGCGCTACACATGAGAAAGGGCAGGAGAATGTTCTCACGCACGTTGAGATGATCGAGCAGCTCGAATTCCTGGAACACGAATCCGATCTCTCGAATTCGAAATGCGCGCCGGCCTTTCTCTCCGAGTTCATCGAGCCGGACGCCTCCCACTTCAACCGTTCCCTCATGGGGCGCGAGAATGCCCGAGACCAGCGAGAGCATCGTGCTCTTTCCGATTCCGCTCTCGCCGATACAAGCCACGAGCTCTCCCGGCTGGACTTGCAGATCGGGAATGCGGAGTTCGAACTCCCCCCCTTCGTACCGAAACCGAAGTCCCCGAACGAGCACGCGGCCTCGCAAATGCATCAATCTACGAGCGGCCCACAGCGCAAAGATAAAGCTTCAACATCAAGAGAGACTCGACAAGGACTCGTGCTTCGAACGAACCGTTCCAATCAAGAGAGCGAAGGTCGGTCGAATTCCATACAAGAGCTGGACGCTTCCATTGATTCCTAGAGGTCTTTCCGCACGAAGTTCAACCAATTCTCCTCGAACTCATCGAGATCGATTTGCCCCCACGACGCCTCCATCGCGTCCGCCCAGATCTGTTCCTTCACTCCGCCCCCCAGATCATCGGATGTGATATTGAGCTCGTCCTCCGTCAGCTCGCGACCGTCGAATTTCGCCTCCGTCTCACGCTCCTCAAGAATCGCGGCGTAAGCCTCCCGGAAACCACGCTGCAGGGTCGTCACGTAGTTAGGAATGATATCGGCGTATTCCTTCTTCCACAGCTTGCGCGAAACATCGCCCAGTGAGCCACGTCGAAGCATGTAGATCACGGACCATGACTGTGCATAGCAGGACACGCCGGACGGGCCCTGGTTCTGCCATTGACCATGACTAAAGTTGAGGTGGCGCTTGAGCGGAACCTGCTCGTCGCGCTGGACCATTCCTTTGATGACACTCAACCGATTCAAACCGCCCGGCATCTTGGGAGTGATCTTCGCCCTTCCGCGAGTAAACTTCGCGCCGCCGTAATAGTCCCCATGCCCTTCGTCAAACCATCGGTGCGCCTCCGATCGGTCGAACAGGTAGTGACAGTACTGGTGAAAAGCCTCGTGACTCATCACAGCGTAAGTCGCGTTCCGGTCGGTTGCGCGAAAATCGAAGAGCACGAGCTCGGCAGTCCGTGGGCTGAACCAGCCGGCCGTTCCGCCCGAGGTACCGCCGTAACTGTGAAACTCTTCCGCCGTGCTGCAAATCCGCACCACAGAGACATCGGTTATCGGATTCGGCGGCGGGAAGTCTTCCTCGTACAAATCGCGCGACATTTCCAGACGCTCAATAACCTCGTTGATGAACTTCGAGTTGTCCGACGAAGTCTTGATTAAGAACCGTTCGGACGGGGTGGGGATCACCCTCCAACCGGGAGTTCGCGTGGTTAGCTCTTCGTGATAGGCGATAATATCCTCGTACGTTCCGCCTTCTTCGTACTCGAGCGTGCGCTCCCGTTCAATCGCCTCAAAGCTCTTCGCGCTCGACTTAAAGATGCGCCTCCACTTCTTCGCATCTTTCTCCGCAACGGTATACACCATGACAACTTTCGCGTCTTCGAGTTCGAACTCGTACACGTCGATTAAGTACTTGAAGTAATTGCCATCTGCAATCCACGAGCGGTGCCGCCCCACCAGCTTATTTCTCGCCTTGAGCTCCTCATCTTTGTCGGGGTTCTCGAAGTCGAGGCCCCGCGCCCCGCCGACCGTGACGGCGAGGATGTACTGAATCCCCATTCGACTAAGAGCGGCCTTGTACATGGCCTCCAACTCCTTCCGCTCTTCGCTCTTCTCATCCCCTCCTTCCCCTGCCTCTTCGTCAGTCGTCTCGTCGGATCCCGGAGCGACTTCGAGCTCTTCCGGCAGTTTGGGATACTCCAGGCGCATCACCTTCAAGTCGGGCTTCCATTGGAAAGTCCTCCCGTCGACCGTCATGATCCGGTTGTCCCCATCCATCTGAACGGTCAGACCTCGCTCGCGCGCGTCCGCTTGCGGCGGGACAACTACCCAATCATCCGGAGCCTTGAAGCGATAGCCGTTGTGCGGGTCTTCGTAATGCTTCTTGGAGAGCCGCTGAGCGCTCGGCACACCGGAACACACCGACAGAACGACGAGGAATAGAGCGAACAATCGGAAGGCGCTGAGTTCTTTCATGCGAGTCGCGGTCAGGTCTGAACGGGAGAGGTCCACGAAACTATTCTAGGAAGGTAGAGGCGATTTCGTAGTCATTCATCCGTCCCGTCGAAAGCGGGCGTGGCAAGAGCTGACGTGCCTAGTGCAATGAATCAGCGAAAACCTCTCTTAGAGCCCCAAGAGTCGCCACCTTTGGAGAATCGCCGCTGAACTCCCGCGCTTAGGTTTTTGTAAAACTGAATTCGTCGAGCCCGCAGCATGCGAGCTACGCCATCGCGAACAGCTCTATTCGCCGGTCCCGAATGCGCAGCGCCAGACTTTGCCCGTCGCCGCCGCCGGACCGAATCTCTCGCGCTGCCCCCCCGGCCACATCACTTCGACCGCGATCAGGCCCGACGGTGTTCCGCTTACGATCGCAGTCGTACTGGCGCTCGCGAAGGATCGCGCCGAGTTCACTCCCCGAAGTAGTCGCCGACCATCGCTCAACTCAAGCCAAACGATTGCACCCAAGCCTCGGTGATTCGCCGAAGGACCGCGCAACTCGACCCGCGCCCAATCGTCCGTCGCGGGACGCACCTCAATTACCTGGGCGCCGGAATTGTTGTTGGTGACCACCAAGTCCAAGACACCGTCGCCATTCAAATCCCCGAGCGCCGATCCGCGCGAGACGTCCGGGCCGATGACCCCCGGCCCGAGTAGCTGCTTATCGGCGAGCGCGAACTTTCCCCGATCGCCGAGGAACAACATATTGGGCTGCGCGAAGGTCCGTTCGGCGTGAATGAGCTCGACGTTGTCGAAGATGTGCCCATTGCACAAAAACAAATCTAAGTCGCCGTCCAGGTCGAAGTCATGAAACAAGGTCCCGAATCCTAAGAGCGTCCGGCAGGCCTCCGCCAATCCACACGCCGCTGTCTTGTCGCGGAATCCGAAGCGTTGCTCGCTGGTATTCAGATAAGCCGTGTTGGTCTCATCCTCGAAGTTCGTGACAAACAGATCGAGGTCGCCGTCCCCGTCCATATCTCCGCTGTCCACGCCCATGCCGGACTCCGAGCGTCCATCACTATTGAACGCTACCCCGAGCACCTGCCCCTTCTCGATGAATCGGTTGCCGCCTTGGTTGTGAAAGAGAAGGTTCGGCGTGCCATCGTTCGCTACATACAGATCGGCCAGCCCGTCGAGATCGACATCCGTTACGACGACGCCGAGCCCCTTCCCAAGCGCGGCGCTGATTCCGGAAGAGCGAGTCTCGTCGGTGAGGGAGGCTCGGCCATCATTGACGAAGAATTGATCGGGATCCGCCGGAAAGATGTCCGGCGTCGGCGTCATCCGAAAGCCTTTCGGCGCGGCCGGATTGAACTGCGCATTCAAGTGCGACGAAGGCGCGTAGCGCACGTAATTGACGATGTAGAGATCCAAGTCTCCGTCGCCCTCCGCATCAAAGAAGCCCGCGGAAGTACTCCATCGATCTTCGAAGCCAAGGCCCGAGGTTGCCGTCCAATCCTCAAAGCCATCGCCGCGGTTGCGATAGAGCTTGTTAGCGCCCCAGTTCAGAACCAGGAGATCGTCGAGACCATCTCCATCGAGATCCCCCACGGCGCAACCGATTCCATAGCCCGAATCATTCGCTCCGCCTGCATCCGCTACCGACTCGAACTGCCCGTCGCCGCGCCCCCGAAACAACTCGTTCTCACCACCACTCCGATTCTCGACATCGCCGGGGAGCCGAACGGGACCCGACTGAACGAAGTAAGCATCGAGATCGCCGTCCCCTTCCATGTCGAAGAGCGCGACCCCGCCCCCGATCGTCTCGGTGATCTCTCGATTACCGACGGATCCACTCGAGTGACGAAAGTCGATGCCGCTCGCCTCCGTCACATCGACCAGAAGCCGAGAGCCGTCTTCCGTCGGCCCCGCCGATAAGCCCTTCCTCGCAGTGCCGGGCGCGGGCTCTACCGAGTCGGAGCAAGCCGTGAACAAGAACGAGCACAAGCACAGCGGAAGAAGGCTTCCGCGCATCTCCGAGGAACGGTTCGCAAGCTCCATCCACTCGACCCTAAACATGTGTGGTGACCATTACTCTTCCAGACTCTTGAGCTCGGCCAACCGCTCTTCGAGCCGGATGAGGTCGGGGTGATCCGGTCGGGCTTCGCGCAACGCGAGCAAAGCGGACTCGGCTTCTTCAAATCGTTTCAATTCAACCAAACAACGAGAGCGTCCGAGCATGGCGTTCTCCCCTTCGGCCGGAGTGGGATTCGACGCCAAGACCTTATCGAACTCAGGAAGAGCTTCGACCACGCGCCCTTTCCCGAGGAAGTAGATGCCGAGCGTAATGCTCCGGCGAGCGTTCGTAACCGAATCTTTTAGGTAGCCCAGGTCTTCAAGGACGCGAAGCCGTTCATGCTGAAATTCAAACTCTCGAGCCTGCTCCTCGTGCCCGAGTTCACGGGCGATGCGGGCCAACCGAAAGAGCGTCGCGTCATCATCGGGCCGAACACGATTCGCGTCGAGTAAGTGCGCGTAGGCCTCGTTCGCAAGCCCCTCATCCTCGAGATGCGAGGCCAGCTCCACCCGGGCATCCGCCGCGTTCGGGTCGAGCTGAATCGCCTCCTCGAAGGCCGACTTTGCGCCAACAACGTCATCGCAGCGTCCTCGCGCAATCCCTAAATACTTGAAGGCGAGTGCGTCGGTCGGGTCGATGGACACCGCGTGCTCCAGCAACAGCGCGGCAGTTTCGAACTCGCCAAAACTGAGCCGATTCGCCCCAAGCCAACTCCAGGCGAGCCCCTTACTCGCATCCAGATCCAGGCTCTTGGCGAGAAAAGACATGCCGCGCGTGGGCTCTCCGGCTTGCGTGTAGAGGATGCCGAGCGCGCAATAGATCCCCGGTGAAGGATCCTCCCGGAGAATGCCCAAGAGCTCGAGTTCACGACCGACCAGCGCCGCGCGCACCTCCGACCCATCGCCGATTCCCTTCCAAGGTCCTGTCGGGATCGGTGCCGCTTCCAGGTACTCAGCAACCAGCGCCTCATGGGGCAAGAGCTCTTCCCGCTCGCCTGTTTCCCGCGGCACCGATTGGGCGCCCCCATCGCAGGACACCACCGCAGCGATCAGTACCGCGGCCCAGAGCCTGTGGTGAAACATGCGTTCCATGTTACGGGATGATCGCCCCCGCGCAACGGCACATGTCCTTCCTCACCGTTCGCTCCAATCACTGCAATGCGAAAGGAATCAAGCCGCCCGTCGCGAAGGTGGTTCTCGAGCAAAACACCTTCACCACGGACGGCCCGCGGAACACGCTTTTAGTTCTCGTACTCTTCGACGACAGCGCCCCCGCCAACGCCCGCACCCACCTTCAAAGAGCCCACCTCGATGAATTCCCCGGTAAGGGGCAACCCCTCGCCAGCGTTCGCCTCAGAATGAATCTCTTCGATGCGTGCTTCGATCGCCGATTGAGCCAGGTCCTCGGCGGTCGCGGGCAAAATGTTCTGCAACTCCAAGCTCGAGAGCTGGCCACTCACCGCGACGAAGGGATAGAGACCGGCCGGCTTGCCATCGGAGGTCAGAATCAGCTCGTAGCTTCCCGGTGCAAGGTCGAGCTCTCGATCGCCGCCCAATCTGCCGCTGAGAACAACGGTGCCGACCTCGGCGTCACTCGAAATCAGGAAGAAGTAATCAGAGCTTCGAGCCGTGCCCTCTTCGTTATCCACCGTCCAAGCAAGCTTCGCGGGCGGATCGAGCGACAGCAGCCCCCAGTCCACATCTTCGCCGGCGCGAAGCACAACCTCACCGAGGTCCTTCCAACCACGTGTCTCCGCGCCGACCTCGATCCGATAAACACCTGCGGGCAGACCCTCAAAACGGACCTGGCCTTCGCCATCACTCAAAGTGGCCAGCCCCCGTCCGGCCGCGTCGTTCCACAGTCGCACATGTGCCGAGGCTGCCTCTCCGAGTTCGTCTTTGACAGCGAACTCGAAGTCGGCGGTCGCGCTCTCCACGATTAAGTCATAGCGCCCGCCTGGCTGCACATCATTCGCAACATGTGCGGGAAGAGTCGCCCAGGCTCCGGGTTGCCTGACGAGCAAGCGATAGGACGAACTGGGAACATTTGGAATGGAAAACTCACCGTGCTCGTCGGCGACAGCAAGAGCCGCCCAACCGCGACTGTCCGACACGCTCTCGAGTTCCACTGTGCAACCCGCGAGTGCGTGGCCGTCGACATCGCGAACCGAGCCACTCACCTCTTGCCCGCGCTCTAACCGAAACTCGTGAAAGAGATCGTCGCCTTCGACGACTTCTTTCGCCCACGTATCGCGACCGAATCGCCCACCACCGGCGACGACTTTCCACTCTCCAGCATCCGCCCACTCGAACGAAAATCTGCCCGCGCTATCGGTGAGTTTGGTGACCTTCAAAGCTCCATTTACGAAGAGGGTTATGGCTGCAGCGCGCGCAATCTCCCCGCTCGAATCGCGAACGACGCCTGAGAATCGGGAGGGCTGTCCCCGATCGGACTTGCCTAGAGTTTGATCGCTGAAGTAGTGCTCCCCCGAAACGAGATTGAGCCAATCGCCGCCCGCCCTCGGAGCGGACTCTCGCGAAATATCGAGCCCCGCTGCAAGGGATTGGAAGTAGAGCGAATCCTCGCTGCCCTTCGCAGTGAACCCACCGATCGACCAGCCGGGCCGCGGCGAGTTTTCGAGCCAGTGGCCGGCCCTCGAGAGCTCCTCGACATCGACGATTCCATTCAAGCTCCACTTGCCTTTCATTGCAGGAGACCCCGCCTCACCCGAGCGAGGTGCGGGCTCTCTCAGAAACTGCTCGCTGTTATAGGGCAGGGCGACAAACCCGACATGTACCGATCCGGCCGCTGCCTGAAACCGGCGCAAGCCCGACCAAGTCCCATCAGGCATTTGAACGGCAAACACCATTTCCGCAGTAGAGTCCAGTAGCTTCCAGCAAGCGCCGACATGACCGGCTGCGTCGGATTGCTCGATCTCATTGAGCGCCGAGCGGTTTTCACCCAAGTAGAGACGCGCGCCTTCCACGGGATGGCCGAAAGCATTGCAAACCAGCACCGAAAGGGCGGATTCATCGGTCATCAGTTCGAGCGTGCTCGGCTCGTGATTCATGCTGGCTTGCGCCTCGACGGACTTGCGAGTCGCAGCGCTCTTCGATGAGGGACCCGCGTCGTTCTCCGCAAGGAGCTCCTCACTCTCGGCAGCGACCACCGAGCGAGGTTCACCCTCGAGATTCAATTCAGCAACAGCTTCGTGTGTGCGTGATTCGGATGAATCCGTCTTCCACCACAACGCGCCGAGCACGGAGAGCGACAGGCTAAACAAGAGTGCAATCTTAATCGGAAGGGACATAGCGGGTACTCCAGGAGTTGAGCCCGGGATGAACTCCTCGGGCAGGGCTGGAGCTGATTGAGTTGGCACGCTCGGGATCGTTTCCACCCGAACACCTGCCAACGGGGCCAGTCCCACGGACCACACCCCTCTTCCGCCCTGCACTTCTCGATCCAACTCCATGCGAAGTTTTTCGAGCCCCCGATGGAGCTGACTCTTCACGGTCGCCGTCGAGCGCCCAAGCCGTTCGCCCAGTTCGTGAGGACTGAGTCCTTCGAAATAGCGCAAGTACAAGACGGTTTGGTATGGCTCGTCCAGTCCGAGACACGACTCGACCACCTGACCGAGTAGCGCCTTGCGCATGGCGAGGTCGTCGACGGAAGCAGCGCTCGTTTGCTCGCGCTCTCCGCCAAACTCTTCGCGAGCCGCTCGACGTTGGTCCCCTCGAATACGCTTCAAGGCGAGCGAACGCACGACGGTGCGAACCCACGCTTCGGGCCGCTTTACGGGAGCCGTCGGTCCGGCCAGAGTCGCCACCCAAGCGTCTTGAACGACATCGTCCGCCGCATGCTCATCGCCGAGCAGGCTCTTGGCGAGCCGCCTCAACGCTTTCGCATGTCGCAGTAAGTAGTCGGTGTTCAACGAATTGGGTGAGCTCATCGGTCGGGCAAATGCAGGAGCAGTCGCTCCAACCTTGTCGATCCCGATCGGGCCGATCAGATGGCAACGAATTCTAAAACATTCGCCCTCCCCCTGGTTTCGGGTCCATGCACCGACCCCTCCCGACGGCATTTCGCATCCCTTTCGGGTCAAATCGCGACCTTGTTCGATTCGAAGGGCGAACCCCCACAAGCCCATTCTTGCGAGAGCTCTCCCACAACGCGAAGCTCTTCGGCCATGGATGCCTCCGCTCCCGTCGATTCCCAGCCCGTCGAGTCCCCTCCCGAGAATCAGCTCGCGATCGTCATGTCGGGCGGCGGCGCGCGCGCGGCCTATCAAGTCGGCTGTCTCGCGCAGCTCGCTGAGAGCTTTCCGAAGTTCGAAGCTCAGATCTTGACCGGTGTCTCCGCCGGCGCGATCAACGCAGTCGGGATGGCCGCGCATACCGGCGAGATGAGCGAACGCGTGGACAGGTTGTGCCACTTCTGGAGTGAGCTCACGATCGAGTCGGTGTTTCGAAGCACCTACACCGACCTCTTTCGGCGCGCGATCTTTTGGGGCGCGCGCCTGATCGGTGGCGGGCGAAAGATCCCCGGAGTCGAGCTGCAAGGCATGGTGGATACGACGCCGCTGTGGGCACACCTGCGCGAGGTCTTCGACACTCGGGGCGAAGAGATACCCGGTGTCGAGGCCAACTTGGCGAGCGGGAAGCTGCGCGCACTGGCGGTTACTGGCTCGAGCTACTCGAGCGGTCAAACGACCACCTGGGTTCAGGGCCGCGGCGTGTCCGACTGGAAGCGCGGGCACCGCGTCAGCGAACAGAGCAAGATCGGAGTGAACGAGGTGATGGCTTCGGCTGCGCTGCCGCTCTTGTTTCCCGCGGTGAAAGTTCGCGGGAGGTGGTATGGCGACGGAGGTATTCGGTTGACGGCTCCGCTCGCTCCGGCCATCCACCTGGGTGCTTCGCGCATTCTTGCGGTCTCCACCCGATATCAACCCACAGATGAAGAAGCGCGGGATCGATGTTTCATCGACAACTATCCGCCGCCCGCGCAAGTGATGGGCTCGCTTTTGAACGCCGTCTTCCTCGACCAACTCGACGGCGATGCGCTGCGACTCGAGCGGACGAATAAGCTCCTCGCCATGCTGCCGGAAGGCGCTGACCCGACCCTGCGACCGATCGAGCTGTGCGTACTGCGTCCATCACTCGACCTAGGAGTCCTGGCCAACGAGTTCGAAGCGCGCCTGCCACGCCCATTCCGATTCATGACCCGCGGACTCGGCACGAAGGAGACTCGCAGCAACGACATGCTCAGCATGCTGATGTTTCAGAAGGATTACGTTGAAGCTCTGATTCAGCTGGGGAGGCGAGATACCGCCCTTCGCGAAGAGGAACTGAGCCGTTTGCTCGATTCCCCGCTCGCGAAGTAGCGCAGTTGGACTTCGTTCGCTCTTTGGAATCGCTCCGCCCACCGACCCGCCGTCGCGCACTCCGCTCGCGCTAGCTAAGGTGGGCCCCCCGTCCATCGGACGGCCCCCATCTCCGGGCAGGTTGAACCCGCCCGTTTTCTCTTTCGAGATCGCCATGCATGAACTCGCTCTCGCGCTGTGCGCAGCCACGACCTTTGCTCTCTCCGGACCGGAAGACTCGCCCTCCGAGCTCAAGCTCCTCGACCATGCCGGTCTAACCGCTGCGATTGCCCAAATCGGAACCGCACATCCGGGCGTCGCAACCGTGCTCCCGATCGGTACCTCGCGAGAGGGACGCTCGATCGAAGCCGTAGAGCTCAGCGGAGCGGAGGCTCCTGGCAAACCCGCAATCTTGATCGTCGCGAACCTAGATGGTCCCGACGTCTTCGACAGCGCTGTGGCTCTGGAGCACGCCACTCAATTGGCAGAGGGATACGGCAGCGACGATGCGATCACCGCGCTGCTCGACACCACCACGTTGTTGATTATTCCCCGCGCAAACCCAGACGCCGCGGAAGCGCGCTTTGTGTCTCCGCGATGGGAGCGCAACGTCGGTGGACGCGGGGTAGACAATGATCGAGACGGAAGAACCGGCGAGGACCCCCCCTCCGACGTCGATGGCGACGGTGCGATTACGCAGATTCGCGTTCTGGATCCCGAGGGAACTTGGATCGTCGATCCGACCGATGAGCGCGTGCTCGTCGAAGCGGACCCCAAGCAGGGCGAGCGCGGAAAGTATCGGGTCTGGACCGAGGGTCGCGACCTCGACGGCGACGAACAAATCGCGGAAGACCCCGTGCTCGACACGCGCTTGAATCGAAACTTCCCCAGTGGTTGGGAAGAGCACGCGGACGACGCGGGCTTGTTTCCTTCGGACGAACCCGAAGTACGCGCGTTGATGGAGTTCGTCATGCTGCGCGACGATCTCGCGCTCGTTTTGTGCTACGGCGCTCCAGAGAATCTCGTCGAGAAGCCGAGCTCGGTGAAGGACGATGCGAAGAACGTGATGAGAATTCCCCCTGCCGGAATCCTGCAGTCGGATGCGGACATGCTCGCCGTCCTTGCCAAGCACTACAAAGAGACGACGGAGAACGAGTCCAAGCGCGCGGCAAGCGACGAGGGTTCCTTCCAGCGTTGGGCCTATGATCACCGCGGACTGATGACGCTCTCGGCGGTGCTCTGGCAGATGCCGGAAGAGTGGACCGAACCGGAACCGGACGAGGAGCCGGCGGAGGAGGTTTCCGACGAAGAGGCGGAGGAGGAGGAGGAGATGCCGGACGAGGGCGCGGAGAAGCCGAAGAAAGAAAAGCCGCCCGAGCCTTCGCCGGGCGCCAAGCGCATGAAGTGGGTCGATGGATCGGAAGAGAGCTGGCGCTTTGTTCCGTGGAAGAGTTTTGAGCACCCCGAGCTCGGCGCTGTGGAGATCGGCGGCTTTTCTCCTTTCGCGCTTACCGAGCCTCCGAAGTCCGAGTGGAACGCGATCGCCGAGCGCGAGTTTGAGTTCGTCAAGGAGCTCGGCTCTTACCTCGCTCGCGTCGAGCTCGCCGAGTGTGTCGCCATCGATCTGGGAGGCGGGCTCTGGCGCGTGGAAGCCACGGTGGAAAACCCATCGCTCCTGCCGCTGCAGTCTCGCTCGGCTCGCCGCACCCGAACGATTCGCCCGGCGATGTTGTCCATCGAGCTGCCCGAAGGCGCGAAGCTCCTGGGCGGACAGGTACAAAAACAAATCAGCGACCTCGCCGGCAGCGGTGAACGCGAAGAGACGGTCTGGCTCGTTTCCATAGAGACTCCAGATCTCATTACTGTGTCGCTTGAAACGGTCAATGCAGGCGGCGCGACGATGCGTCCGGAGGTCAACTAATGCTACTCCTCGCACTCTCTCTCACTGTTCTTCAGAGCTCCGACACTCAACCGCTGGACGGCTTTCCCGGTCTGGCCGCCGGACGCAAACCGACGGTCGAGATCGCCTGGAACCGGCTCTACGACTACGACGAGATCTACGCTCACTTCGACCGGCTCGCCCTGACCTACCCCAAACTCCTCACGATGGAGGTCATCGGGCACAGCATCGAGAGCCGCGAGATGCGCGTCTACACGCTCAATAATCCGGAGACCGGATCCGCTTCGAGTAAGCCGGCCATGTGGATCGACGGAAACGTCCACGGCAATGAAGTTCAGGGCGGCGAAGCGGTCGTCTACACCGCTTGGTACCTGCTCGAGAACTACGCGTCGAACGAGCGCGTGCGCGAGCTGGTCGACAGCTCTTCGTTCTATCTCTTGCCGATGGTCAATCCCGATGGCCGTGCGAGCTGGTTTCGGGATGCTCACTCGCCGCACTCGTCGCGAACCGGAGTCATGCCGATCGACAGTGATCGCGACGGCCTGTTCGACGAGGACCCCCCGAACGACCTCGACGGCGACGGCAGCATCGTGCAGATGCGCAAGTACATGCCCGGCGAGGGCACCCACCGCCTCGACCCCGATGATCCGCGCATCATGAATCGCGTGCCAGCCAACGATCGCGGAATTCGCGGGGACTGGATCTATCTCGGTCAAGAGGGCATCGATGACGACGGCGACGGTCGCACGAACGAGGATGACGTCGGCGGCTACGACATGAATCGCGCCTGGCCTTCGATGTGGATGCCGGATCACGTTCAGTACGGCGCTGGCCCCTACCCGCTCTACTGGCCGGAAGCGCGCTCGATCGCACGCTTTCTCTACGAGCACCCGAACGTCGCCGCGGTGCAGTCCTTCCACAACGCGGGAGGAATGATCTTGCGCGGCCCCGGCGCCGAGAGCTTTGGCACCTACCCGCGCGGTGATCTGCGCGTGTTCGACGAGCTCGGCGAGGACGGCGAAAAGATGCTGCCCTTCTACCGCTACATGATTATCGCGAAGGATCTGTACACCGTCTTCGGCGGCTTCGCGACCTGGACCTACGAAGGGCTCGGCATCATCAGCTTTACGAACGAGCTCTGGACGAACGACCGCAACAGTCCCGACGACCGGCTGGGCAGCGATCGAGCCGAGCAACTGTGGTTCGATGACCACCTGCTACAGGGTGCTGGCTTCGTGGACTGGCACGCCTATGACCATCCGCTGTATGGCGAGGTCGAGATCGGCGGCTTTCGCAAAGATGTCGGTCGCGTTCCGCCCTCTTTCTTGATCGAGGAGATGCTGCACCGCAACGCCATGTTCTGCCTGCGTCATGCGCGCGCGATGCCGTCGATCGTCTTCGAACCCACCGTCCTCACGGACTTGGGCGATGGCGTCACCGCGATCGACGTCACCGTTCGCAACGACCACGCCATTCCGACGCGGACGGCGCGTGCGGCCGAACAAGGCATCGGCTCGCCGGACCTGTTCACGATCGAGGGCGAGAACGTCGAAGTTCTAGCCGGCGGATTCCGCTCGGATCGGTTCCGTCCCGAGCGTATTTCACTGGCCGAGCGAGAGCCCGAGCGCCTCGTTCGCGAGTCCGGTATCGGAGGGCGCCAGACGCTTCGAATCCGATGGTTCGTAAGCGGATCCGGCACTGTTCGCATCCGTCATCTCTCCGAGAAGTCACGGGATGCAGAGGTCGAGATCAGCCTGGATTCGTAGAAAGGCTTCCGCAAAAACTCCGGCCGCGTGAAGCGGTTCAAGCTCTTATTACAAACTCGGGGAGTTTGAGCTCGAACTCATCATTGGGATAAAGATTTACTACCCAGAGAGGTAGTATGCTGCCCCGGAACGCCACAGGCGTTCGACGATGATGCCTACCGAGAATGAAGACTTCCCGACCGACGAGTCGTGCATCGCGTTTAGCGAATACTTGAGGTTGAGGGAGACGGATCCGGAGACGGGATTCGACGACTTTTGTCGGTTGCGGCCAAAGCTCTCCGACGAACTCCGGCGCCTGCAGGAAGAGTGGGACCGCGCGACCTCGCTCTTCGACAGGTTCGGAGGGGCTCCTTCCCTAGCCGATCGGCTGCGCTCCACCTTCGGCGAGAAGTTCGACCTCGATATCTCCCTCGATGAAGATGATGAGGGCTCGAGCAGCTCCTCGCGCGTGATGGAACGGCTGTCCAATTCGGGCAGCCTCTCCAAGAGCTATCGCTCGAAGAGCCTGGTCGCGCGCGGCGGAATGGGCGCCATTCTGAGTGTCTGGGATGAAGATCTGCGCCGCACGCTCGCCATGAAGATCGTCCTCGGACGCGAGGAAGAGCCGAACGCGGAAGGCACCCCCCAGGTCGGCGAGAATCAGCTCGTTCGATTCTTGGAAGAAGCGCAAATCACGGGACAACTCGACCACCCGGGAATTCTGCCCGTCCACGATCTCGGCATCGACGCCAACGGGCGCGTCTACTTCACGATGCCACTGGTGCGAGGCCAGACCCTGAAAGAGATCTTCGAGCTGGCGCGCCTCGGAGAGCAGGGCTGGAACACGACGCGCGCCATTGGCGTGCTCATCAAGGTCTGCGAGGCCATGGCCTTTGCGCACAGCAAAGCCGTCATCCATCGCGACATCAAGCCCGCGAACATCATGGTCGGGCGCTTCGGCGAGACCTATGTCATGGACTGGGGGCTCGCCAAGGTCTTGGGCCGCAAAGAGACGCGTTCGACGAGAGCGGCGGCCGATGTGGGCTCGTCGATGAGTCTGGTGAAGACCGATCGACGCGACGAAGCGGCCAGCGATCCGAACTCGCCGCTCATCACGATGGATGGTGATGTGGTGGGAACGCCGACCTACATGTCGCCGGAACAAGCGCGCGGTCATCAAGCCGAGCTCGGCCCCCCCGCCGATGTCTACGCGGTCGGCTCGATGCTGTATCAGCTCTTGACCGGACGCGCACCCTTTCACGAACCGGGCACGCGCATCTCGCTCCATACCGTCTTGGCGCGCCTGCTCGACGGTCCTCCACAGCGCATCGAAGAGATCGACAAGACCGTTGTTCCGGAGCTGACGGCCATCTGCGAGAAAGCCATGGCGCGCGAGCCCGAGGACCGCTACCCGGGAATGCTCGAGCTGGCGGAAGACCTGCGCGCCTTCACGGAAGGGCACGTCGTGCGCGCCTACGAGAGCGGAGCGGTGGCGGAGTTTCGCAAGTGGGTTCGGCGCAATCGCATGGCGGCCTTCTTCATCACGACATCGGTCGTAGTCGTATTCGGCGCGCTGCTCACGTTCATCCTCCAGCAGAACAGATCTAACGACATCTTGGAGGTGAAGAACACCGCGCTGGAGAACCTCAACACCGAGATTCGCGCGGAACGTGACCGCGCCGAGGAACAAGAGCGCGAGGCCGATCGGCAGCGCGGGCGCGCCGAGAAGATGGTCGAGGTCGCTCGACGCCAGAGCTACCTCGGCAGTATTCGCGCGGCGGATAGTAACCTGAAGCTCTACCTAACTAACTCGACTCGGGAGCTTTTGTCCAACTGCGAAGAGGACCTGCGAAGTTGGGAGTGGAACTACCTCTCCAATAAGTCGTCGGCGCAGACGATTAAGTTCGAGCTACCGGACGGACTCGCCAGCGCGCGCGTCGTCGATGACGGGCAACACGTGCTCTGCTGCACCACGGACCGCCGGCTACTACTTTGGAATCCCGACCTCGACGAAATCGTGGCCGGCTTCTCGGACCAGAGCACTTTTAACGCGTCGCCGGCCTTCGCCGTGTCCAGCCCCGACCGCTCGCGGATCTTCTCGCTGAACTTTGGTGGCCGACTTTGGATCTGGGACGCCACCTCCGGAATTCTGCTCGACAACACCTACGCGCACCGCCCCTACGCGGTGTTCGGTCTCGAGATCAATCGCAACGGAACGCGACTCGCAACTGCGGGCCTCGATTTAGTCGTGTTCTTGTGGGACACCAAAACGATGGAGGTCGTCGCAAGCTATCCGGCCGCGAAGCTCGCGACCTCGCTGGCCTTTTCGCCCGTGAGTGATGCGCTTGCCGTCGGATATGCCGACGGTCGAATCGTCGTCTGGCCAACGAGCGGCGAGAACGCGCTGCCGCCCGGTCAGAAAGGCGAGCGAGCTCCGATCATCGAGATGACCGGCCACGAGGGCAAAATCGAAGCGCTGTGTTGGTCCCCCGATGGAACGCACATCGGTTCGGCGTCGGAGGACACCAGCGCTCGCGTCTGGAACGTGAGCACCGGCGAGTCATCCATCGTCCTCGGCGGACACGAGCAGCCCGTGACGGCGATCGCCTTCCATCCCGATAACCGGCGCGTTGCCACGGGCTCGACCGACGACACCATTCGACTCTGGGATTCGACCAGCGGCAACCAGTTGCGCGTGTTGTTGGGACACCAGGGCGACGTTCACTCGCTCGGGTTCCGAGAGCAAGGCCAGCAGTTGGTTTCCGGCGCTGCCGATGGAACCGTTCGAATCTGGAACCTCGAGCGCGATCCGCTCTATCGAAAGTTCACCGGTCACGAGAGTTCGATCGAGGCTCTCGATTTCGATCCGGACGGTGGCATTCTCGTGACAGCCTCTGCGGACCGCACTCTGCGCCTCTGGAACACTCGCAATGGACGGATGCTCGACAAGCTGACCGGTCACACGGCGGCGGTGACCTCGGTGGATTTTGCTCCCGACGGGCGTCGTATCGTGAGTGGTTCCGTGGATCGAAGCGTGCGCATCTGGGATGCGAAGAGCTCGCGCTCGCTTCGCGTTCTGCGCGGACACACGGAGCCGGTCAATGCCGTGGCCTACTCGCCCGACGGAGAGCGCATCGCTTCTGCCGGACGGGATCGGCAGATCCGGCTCTGGGATGCTTCGAGTGGAGCCAGCCGCGCTCAACTCACCGGTCACCAGAAGACGGTCAACGCGCTCTGCTTTGGTGCGGAGAGCAACATTCTCATCTCGGGTTCGTCCGATCACACCGTGCGCGTTTGGGAGATCGAGTCGGGGCAGTACGACATTCTCGAAGGCCACGAGGATGATGTTCTGTGTGTTGCGAACTCGCCGGATGGAGCGCTGATTGCAAGTGGCTCGAAGGATGGCACCGCACGCGTGTGGGACTTCGCGACGAAAGCGCTCGTGTGTGTGCTCAGAGGCCACAGCGACGACATCGTCTCGGTGAATTTCCGCGCGAAGGGCACGCACCTCGTGACGGCATCGCTGGATGGAACCATGCGCATCTGGGACGTGGCGCTCGGCGCACAGCTCCTCAGCATCGAGAGCGAAACCCCGTTTCACGCCATGGCGCTCAACGGCAATCGCACCGCGGCGGCGGGAACCGACTACTCGACGGGCGAAGAGAATGGTGAAGTCTGGTTGTGGGATCCCAAGTAGTGCTGACCGCTCTCCTCCTCGCACTCTCCGCGATCAGCCCGGCGCCGAACGCATCACCTCACTCCAACTCGATCAGTGTCTCGCGCATCGAGGTCGAGGGCTCCAGGCTCCGCCATAGGATCGAGCTCCAGACGCTCTCGATCCTCGAGGTCTTGCCGGAGCTCGACCTCGACGGAGATGGCGAGCTCAATCCGAGCGAGCTCGAGCTCGGCCGAGCACCACTCGGTGAATACCTCGACAGCGCCTACACACTCTTCGCAGCCTCGACTTCGGAGCTACCCGCTCCGGCGCAGGTCAGTGAAGTTCGGGAGAGTGCGGCGAGCGACCCCGCTTCGCCCTTCTCCCTCCAGAGGATTTCGCTCCAACGCACCTACGAGCTGAACGCGCCCCTTCGCTCACTCGCCATCGAGGTCTCCGTCTTCGGCGTCACCTCGCCGGATCACCGAGACTTTTGCACGCTCGCCTGGGAAGGTCAATTTGAGGAAGAGTGGCTGTTCAGCGCCGGCAAGCCGCTCTGGGAGTACACGCCAGACCCGGAGCTCTCCACCAGGATCTTCGAGGCCTACCTCTGGCGCGGGTGCCGCAGATTCTTTGCCTTCGAAGTCTGCTCGCTGCTCTTGCTCCTGATGGCCGCGTGCCCGAGCCGCCGGCAGGCGAGCCGCGTTCTCTTCGCCTATCTTTTGTGCATCGGAGCTGGCGCGTGTGCCGCTCTCCTTTTCGGCCGACTGCTCTCACCTAGAATTCTCGAGCTCACTCTTATCCTCGCGATTCCCTACGTTGCGGCGGAAAACGCTATGCACCGCGGACCGCGGACCCCGCGCATCGAAGCCGGTCTCTTTGGAGTCGTCCTCGGAATCAGCCTCGTGCAGACGATCCTGTTGAACCTCGAGCAGATCCCGACCATGAGCGGTGCGCTGCTTGGACATGCGCTCGGCTTTTTCGTCAGCCTGTTCCTCACCGCCGGGGCGCTACTTCTGCTCTTGCCGCGGTTGGGTGGGGAGCGCTCACCCGCCGACGCTCTCGCGCCGAACTGGCTCCGCGGGCGAGGTTCGATTCTTTTCGCTCTCCTCGGCCTTGGCTGGTTCGTACAGAACGCTTGGTTCGTGAACGGGTAGTCTGGAGACCTGTACACTCCTTCGCATCATGCGCTCCCACCTGATCAAGACGATTGCTCCGCTGCGAGGCTCACAGAGGTGCAGCCTCACCCTGGCCGCCTGCTTCGGAGCTCTCGTGGCGAGTTGTTCTCCCGAAACCAATGCGCCGGCGAGCCCGATCAACGTTGTCTTGATCGTGCTCGACACCCTCCGAGCCGACACCGTCATCGACACGGAAGGACGCGTCGACACGCCGCGCCTCGATGCACTCGCAGCCGACGGGATCGCGTTCTCGCGAGCCTTCAGCCTCGCCCCGATGACGCTGCCTTCTCACACGTCGCTCTTCTCCTCGCGCTCGCCGCACGCCACGGGAATCGCGCTCAATCATCAGCAGGTCCCCGAGCGCCTGCCGCTCTTGGCTGAGTGGATCGCCAAGCGGGGCTACGCGACCAGCGCGGTGACGAGCATCGCGACGCTCGGCAGTCAGAGCGGGACCTACGGCCTGGAGCGCGGCTTCGATACGTACGACCTCGAGTACCTCGGTCCGCTCCCCGATGCGCCGACGACGCAAGCGCGGTTGCTGCCGGAAGTCCGTCGCCTCGCCGCTCAAGCGAAGCCCTTCTTTCTCTTCGCGCACTACTCCGACCCGCACCTGCCCTACAACGTTCACGACGGCTCGGTGAATCGGACGGCAAAAATTCTGTTGGATGAAGAGCTGGTTGCCGAACCGACGACTTCGGCGATGTCGCTCACCGAGCAGAAGTTTGCGCTCGAACCGGGCACCCATGTCTTTGAGCTCTCCTCCGACTTTCCTTTTCGCTACGACGCCAAGCTCGACTTTGACCCCGCGAAGCTCCAGCTCGTGGGCTTCGAACCGGGTGACGTAGTCAACAGCGATCGAGGAGCGCACACCTTCCTGCGCATCGTCACGCGTTGGAACAATGACACCGACTCACCGCAGGAGCTCAAGAGCACGCTCTGGTTGGGCGAAGAGGCGTCGCATCAGGAGAAGCTCGCGCGCTATCCCGGCGAGGTCGAGTTTGTGGACGGTTATGTCGGCGAGCTGCTCGACGAGCTCAAGCGGCTCAAGCTCTACGACGACAGCCTGATCATCTTCACCTCCGATCACGGCGAGGCACTCGGCGAGCACAACTACTGGGGACACAGCCTCAATCTGTTCGACGAGCTCGTGCATGTACCGTTGGTTGTGAAACTTCCGAAAGGGCATTCGGGAGGTCGAGCTCTGCAGGCTCTCGCGCAGTCGAGTGTCTCGCACGTCGACCTTGTTCCGACCATCTTGGACGTGCTCGGCTTGCCCGCGCTCCCGGGCCAGATGGGCCACTCGCTCTTGCGCCAGACCGAAGGTCCGCGCGATCCAGTGTTCGCAGCCACGCACTTGCCGGAAGCGCTCGATGCAGATGGCTCTGGCAAGCGCGGCGAAGATCTCATCTCGCTGCGCGACGACAAGTTCAAGCTGATCTACACGCGTACGCAAGACCGGTTCGAGATGTACGACCTGGTAGAGGACCCGGGTGAACTAACCGACGTCTTTAATCAGCACGGGAAGGATCGTCTCGAGTGGCAGGAGCGCTTGCGAGAGGCGGCGCGCTCGCTCGCAGAAGTGGATTTCGAGTCGGTGCTCGATGGAGCCAGCATCGACGACCAAAATAGGATGGGCGCGCTCGGCTACGGTGGATCCGAATCCGAGGAAGCCGCGGAAGAGTCGCCGGTTGTGGCTCCCGACTCCGAAGAGCCGCAGAACTAGAGCGACTTCGGTGCTCTAGTCGGCGCTCTCCTGGTCGCCTTCCACCGCGTAGCGCGTGAGCGCCGGCATCTGCGCCATGCTGAAGAACAGAGTCAGCGGCAGAATGCCGAAGACTTTGAAGGTCACCCATTGGTCCTCGGTGAAGTTGCGCCAGACGTACTCGTTGAGCCCCGCGAGCACGAACAGGAACACTCCCCAGCGCAGGGTCAAAACGCGCCAACCCGCATCGGTCAGCTCGAAGGCGGTCGCGAAGATCGGCTTAATGAGGCTGCGCCCGAAGGCCAATCCGCCCAGCAGGATCGTGCCGAAGAGTGCATTCACGATCGTGGGCTTGAGCTTGATGAAGAGCGAATCATCCAGCCATAAGGTCAGTCCGCCGAAGACCAGTACGAAGCCGGCCGTCACGAGCGGCAAGACGGGCAGCCGCTTTTCCAGACGGTAGGAGACCGCCAAGGAGATCACGATGGCAACCATGAAGACCTTCGTGCCCGCGAAGATGTCGTACTTCGCGTTGGCGTAGAAGAAGCTGATCAGTGGCCCGATCTCCAAGAGCAGCCGCAGGAATGGTGAACCCTTCGGCTCCGACTCCTTCGACGGCGATTCAGCCCCGCTCTCCTCCTTCGAAGCTTGTTCCATGCGCTTAAGTTAGAGTCCCCTCGCCCGCTTCGCCATGAACTACTACGCAATCGGAATCCTCGCCGCCCTGCTCCTCGAGTGGAGCCTCGGCCTTACTGCCGACTTACTCAATCTCTCGGCGCTGAAGAACAACCTCCCCAGCGAGTGCGACGGAGTCTATGACGCCGAGACCTACCGCCGCTCCCAGGAGTACACGCGCGCTCGCACAAAGTTCGGCTTCCTTCCCACTACCTTCCAGCTCCTCGCTCTACTCCTGTTCTGGTTCTTCGGAGGCTTCGCCGCCCTCGACCGCGCGATCACCGGCCTAGAGCTCTCCTCCATCTCGAGCGGCTTGCTCTTCATCGGCGCCGTCTTACTCGCCTCCTCCCTCGCGGGCCTGCCCTTCCGCTACTACTCGACCTTCGTCATCGAAGAGCGCTTCGGCTTCAATCGCACGACCCGCAAGACCTTCTTCCTCGACCTGCTGAAGGGCGCACTGCTCCTCACGGTGATCGGCGCTCCTCTCCTGGCGGCGATTCTCTTGCTGTTCGAGCGCACCGGCGAAAATGCCTGGCTCTGGTGCTGGGCTTTCGTCACCGCCTTTACGCTCATCCTTCAGTACATCGCGCCGACCTGGATCTTCCCGCTCTTCAATCGTTTCGAACCGCTCGAAGACGGCGAGTTGAAACAGTCCATTCTGAGCTACGCCCAACGCGTCGAGTTTCCGCTGAGCGGCCTCTTCGTCATCGACGGCTCGCGGCGCTCGTCCAAAGCGAACGCTTTCTTCACAGGTTTCGGCCGCAACAAGCGCGTCGCACTCTTCGACACGCTGATCAAGAATCACGAAACCGAAGAGCTCGTCGCCGTCGTCGCCCACGAGATCGGCCACTTCAAACGCAAGCACATCCTGAAGAGTATGCTGCTCTCCATCCTGCACATGGGAGTCATCTTCTGGGTGCTCTCCAAGGTTCTGACTCTCGACGGCATGTTCGAAGCCTTTGGCGTCGAGGGGCGTCCGATCTACGCCGGGCTAATCTTCTTCTCGCTGATCTACACTCCGGTCGAGCTCGCGCTCAGCTTCATTCTTCAAGCACTCTCTCGGCGCCATGAATTCGAAGCCGACCGATACGCCGCCGAGACCACCGGGACGCCGGAGTCCCTTGCGAGCGGGCTCCTCAAGCTCTCGACCGACAGCCTTTCCAATCTGACGCCGCATCCCTTCTACGTGGCGATGAATCACTCGCATCCGCCGGTGCTCGAGCGCGTCGCGGCCCTGCGCAATCGCTAGAGGCGACGCTACTCCAGGTCGATGCCGAGCCCGTTCGCGAGCCGGTTGGCATAGGCGTAGTACGCGACACACTCCGCCAATCCGAGCACGTCGGCGTCCGCGAAGCCGAGCTGCTTGAGCTCTTCGATGTCGGAGGGCTCGACCGAGTCCGGCGCACTGGTCAACTTGCTCGCATAGCGCAGCATGGATTTCTGTCGATCCGTTAGAGCAGCGGATTCGAAGTCGGCCTCGATCGCGCCGAGCAGGACGTCATCATCCAAGAGTCGGCGCAGACCGCGCCGGTGATGAGTCATTCAGTAGTGGCAGCCGTTCCGCTTGCTCACAACGAGCGCCACCATCTCGCGCTCGGCCTTCGACAAGCCGCGCGTGCTCTGCATGGCGGCGCGATAGACGGCGAAGTGCGCTTTCAATCCCTCCGGATGGAGCGAGTGCGCCTTCAGAATATTGTCCACCCGGCCACTCTCCGGGTCGCGCATGGCTTGGTAGAGGTCGAGCAGAACTCCGGAAGCGTCGTCTTCGTCGACAGTATCGATCCAGGTCACGGATGAGCCTTGGGATGGGGCCTGAGGGTGAGTCGGCTGTGGGTGAGGGCCGGGAGGTCCCCGCCGAGCAAGTCGATCGGCGGGTGAGGGATGTACCCACCCAACCGGCTTCGGATACGGCGGCGCCCAAACTTCGTTAGAAAAGCGGTCCGCGTAACGACGGGCTGCTAGCGACTCTCCTCGCGGCCATCGGGGTGGACGATCGTCGCCGCAACTCCCGCGGGCAGGTCGACCTCCAGCCCTCGCCCAGCTCCCGCATCCCAGCGAACCGCAATCTCGCCATGGGGCGTAGCGACTCGCCCGCGCAGCCAGTCAAAGCCTTGCGTGGCCGGCTGGATACGCACTTCGCTGCATCCGGGCGCCACGACGCGAACGCCGAGAATCGAGGCCATCAGACTGTACGTCGGAGAGGCGGACCAGACATGACAGTCGCTGCGCTCGCCGTCGATCAGCTCCCACCACGCGGTGGCGCCGAGCTCCAGCATGGGCTCCCAGCGCTTGAGATCGCGAAGAAAGAGATCCACACGACCGATGCGATTCAGAGCGCGGTGCACGTAAAAATCGAAGTAGAAGCTGGTGGGCCGAAGTCGCTCGTCGGACAAGAGCGCCTCGGCAATTCGATTCGCCTGCTCACCCTCCGTGAGACCGATTAGGAGCGCGAGCGCATTCGTGTGCTTGCTGAAGCCACGCCTGACGACACCATCTCGATACAGACCGTCGCGCGCCGAAAAGGTCTGCGCGTGCACAGACCGAGCGGTTCGAGTGGCGCGCTCAAAGTAGGATCGAGCGCTCGATCCCTTTCCCAATCGCTGACTCATCCGCCCGGCTGCGTTGAGCGCACTGACGTAGAACATCGTGATCGGTGCACACACATCACCGGCCAGGTGTGCGACTCCCTTATCCGGGTAGGCCCAGTCGAGGAAGTTCCACATGGGAAGCTCTCGCATACACCCACTCGAATCTTCGTGCTCTCCAAAAGTCGCGAGCAACTCTTCGACGAGAGGCAGGAACTCGAGCGCGAACCGGTCATCGCCGCTGAACAACTGAAACTCCTCCAACATCTCGATCCAGAGAAGCGAAAATCCGGGGATGACCTGCGGCTCGCGGGACGGATAGCGGGAGTTCAAAAAGACGCCGGGCATCTCCTCTTCGGCGAGTTGCCGCAGAGCCTTTGCGGCCAAGCGCCACTCACCGGCGACGAAGTAGCAGATCAACGACTGGATGCGCGCGTCGCCGGTGTACTGCAGCTGCTCGTAGTGAGGCGTGTCCTCATAGGTGTCGTGCGCGCACAGCCGGCAGGTCTCCCAACCGACCTTCCAGATGCGATTGAGCGTCTCGTCGGAGCACTCGAAGGCTCCGCGCTGCTCCAGTGGAAAGCCGGTGCGTCGGATCTCTAGTTTACGAATCGAGAGAGTGCGATCGGTGCGCACTGCGATTCGAAGAAACCGAAAAGTCCGGCGCGTCTCCGGCTCGTATTTCTGGCCGCCCTCGCGCGTGACGTACACGTCGGTATAGCCCTCGATGCGTCTCCCATCCAACTCGTCGCGCCGGCCCTTCTCGAAGTTCAAGCGCGGCGACTCGGCGTACATCAGCTCGATCGACGCCCCCTCGTGAGCATCGACATTCAGCTCCAAGTACGCCGTCACAATTCGACCGGCATCGAAGATCAGGTAGTGAACCTGCCCATCCGCTTCAAACTCGACCGGTAAACCTCGGGCGCTCTCCCCTGCTCGGGTCGCGTAACCATAGGGCGGCTCGAGCGCTGCTTCCGCGACGACTCCTTGCTGAACGAGCCGCAGCTGTTCCGATTCGCGGATGTCCGCAAATGGAATCGAGCGCGGGAAGAGTCGCCACGGCGCGGTGTCCGCTTCGGCGCGCGCGAGTTCATTCGCGTGCTTCCAGTGACGGTCGTCATAACCCACCTGCCGCCAGTCCGCGTCCTCGTCACGCGCGTCGCGGTGCTCCAGCCAGTTGCCCGCGACGTGCACAATCCGCGGGAACTCCGGCGCGCCGTTTCGGTTGTAGCCCGCGAACCTCTGCACGCGAAACGACTCGTCGGAATAGAGCTCTGCACACTCGACAATCAAGGCCGGTTGAGCAGAGACATCGTAAGTCGGCCCGTTCGTCCCCCAGCGGAGGACCTCAACGGCGAGGACGTTATCGCGATCGAGTTCGACGAGCTCGGAGACGTCGTGGGTGTCAAAGGCGCGGTGCCGGACACTCCAGCGCTCGGGCCCACGAGCGACAGGAGTTCCGTTGATCCACAATCGGTACATACTGTCCGCCGAGATGTGAAGCTCACGCCAAGCCTCGCGATCTCGAACCCGAAACACGCAACGAAAGAACAACATGACGTCACGCGTGGATGGAACCTCGCCATCGTCGATCCAATGCGCCCGCCAGTCGGTAGGACGTGAGGCGCTCGGGAGCGGGCGGTCGGTGGTCAAGGTGCTTGCCCGCCTAAGCCACTAGCGCGAAAGTTCGGGTCGATAGCCGGCAGCGAATCGCTCCAGCTCCTCAAACCACAGGTCGCGTTCTCCATCGGACGCGAGAATCGAAAAACGTCCTACGGCGCGCTGAAGCCCGATGATGTCGGCGGCAAAGTCGTAGGTCGCCCCGATGGCGGACTCCTTCGCGATCAGGAGCGCGCGTTGAGCTTCGAGCACATCGATGATGGAGAGAATCCCGTTCGAGTAAGAGTCGACGACAAGCTCCAGATTCTTCCTCGCAAAATCGGCGGCCCGCTCGGCGAGTCGAATACCAGCGAAGGATGCCACGGCGGATTGAAGCCGGATCCGAATGCGTTGTTCGGTCAGCTGCGAGGAGGCAGCTCGCAAGTAACGCAGCCGCACCAGCTCGTGTCGCGCTTGACGTTCGCGCGAATTCATGGCGCCGCCGCTGATCAACGGGAAGCTCCCGACCAACGAAGTGCTCCAAGTCGTCATCTCCGGGTCGGGAATGATGCCCGCGAAACCCGGCGGAACCTGAGACCCCGTTCCCTCCGCGGAGAGCACGTCGACGATCGAGCCATCGAGCGAGATGATCGGCCGCCAATGCGCGCGGCGAGTGGAGGCGAGCGCCCGCTCCTGCGCCCGGATCGCGCTATCCAGACTCGCCAACTCGGGCGAATGCTCCATCCCCTTTTGGATTTGATACGCGCGAAAGACCTCGAAGTCGCGCGGGTTTTCGATGAAGCGAGCGAGCCTCGAATCGACGAGCTCTCCCGGTCCCCCGATGCCGACCTCTTCGGTTTGAAAGCTCTGTCCCAGATCTCGATTCAAGACTCGGTTGACCTCGAGCTCCGCGATTCTGAGGCTCGACTGTGCGTCGAGGACCGACCGGCGGCCGGTTGCGATGCTGCTCTCCCAACGGTGAACCTCGGCCGGACCCGACAGGCCGAGCTCATTGCGCGTCGCTGCCAACGCCAAGTTGGAGCGACTCAAGCGCAGGTCCTGTCGTTGAACACGAAACAGCGACTGAGCCCGAAGAACGTTGATGTAGGCAAGCGCCGCAACCTCGACGACATCGAGCTCTTTCACCAACAGGTCGGATTCGCGGGACTCGTGCAGGGACTCTTCGACCTCCACCCGGGCGCCGAGTCCCTCCGAGTAGAGCACCTGCGAGCCTGACAGGCGACCGGTAAGGCTTCGCTCGGCGCGTCCGAGGCTGGCTTGGTCGTCATCGATCAGCGTCCAAGACGCGAGCAGGTCCAGCTGCGGAAGCAGTGAAGCGCGAGCTTGCGTGATCGCTTCGGATCGCGAGAGCAGCTCGCTCTCCGCCGCGAGTAGATTGAGGTCTACGGTCAAGGCATCGCGAATGACCTGAGCAAGGCGGAGAGTCGGCGGCGCACTCGCTGGGCGTTCGCCGACGAGCTCGGCTTCGACCAAGAGATCGAATCGAGGTCGGATCCCCAGAGCTCGGACCGTCGCTTCGTTGATCGTCAGCTGGTGCTCTCCACCTTCCGAAATCGGAAGATCGCCGGCGGACTCACCTCGGATTATCCTCATCACATTCTGCGCGACGCGCTTTGCACGGGATTCGAATCCGGTCTCGTGTGCGGAGCTGACGAGCAGCCCGCGCCGAACCGCGTCGGCTCCGAGAAGAGCAAACGAAGGCAGCTGCCTTGAGCGGAGTTCAGCGACGAATTGTTCGTTCTCCTCTGCCGAAAACTGAACTAGCGGAGCGAGCATGACGGCTTCCGCCGCGCTGGGGAGCTCGGCCAGAATCGCGTCGACGCTCTCGCCTGCTTGATGGAGTCCAACTCGCAAGCCCGCGCGCTCCAACTCCGCGCGAATGGCTTCGATCAGCCCGGGCACAGTGCGCGCGAATTGGGGTTCGAACACCAACTCAACGCTCTCGAAAGAAACCAACTCTCGATAAGCCGCGATGTCGCTCAGGAGATTGAGAGGTTCGGCCAGGTAGTTGAGGTTTCGAATGCCGCTGCCCGGTCCACCGAACGGGGCGTTCTGCAGCTCGGCATCGATGACGAGCATTCCGATCGAAGGAATCTTGTGCTCGCTCCTTCGACACAGGAGCTCGGACCCGATGGGTCCCACCGCGATGAGGAACTCGAGCTCCGCGGATTTATCGAGGTCATCGAGGACCTGCTCGACTCCCGCTTTCGTCCCGTCCGCGACTCGCTTTAGATTGGCGGGAAACTGAAGCTCGACGACGCCCCGCGAGCGCTCGCGAAGCTCCCGTCGAACCGCCTCGACTGAGTCCGCACTGTTGGCGGACGCACGGTCCTCGACCAAAACGACTCGGACAATCGGGAGCTCATCGCCGTCCTGATCGTCGAGCGTCAGCGGCAAGCCCGCCAACCCAGCGAGTACCGAGCAGATCGAAAAGATGAATTGCCGGCTGTAGGACATGGGGAGAATCTGCTTCGAAGCCTCGAAGGCTTAAGGAGAAGGCCGAGATTCTAGCGCACAGATCCCGAGAACCCGGAGTCGAAATCACTCGGAGTCCCGCCGAGATCTCCTGTGCGCTCACGTCGTGGCGTTCGAGCTCTCGCCGCGTCAAACCTATCCGGCGAATCCGCTTTGCGAGTGGCGACGGCTCCCGCTAAGCCGAACGCTTCTTGTCACCGAGTGAAGCGTTCTTGATTTTCGTCGTCCAGTAGTCGAGCTTTCGATGGAGACCGACGACATCCACGGGTTTCGAGATGTAGTCATCCATCCCCGAGATCAGGCAGCGCTCGCGATCCCCCTCTTGGGCATTGGCCGTCATCGCAATGATCGGAATGTGGCCGCCCTCATGTGCTTCTCTGACGCGAATTCGGCGAGTGGCCTCGAATCCGTCCATGACCGGCATTTGACAGTCCATGAGGACTAGGTCGAAGGGCATCATCTCAAGAGCGGTTACTGCCTCCTGCCCATTCGTTGCAATCTCGCAGCGGAAGCCGGCCTTTTGGAGCAGGGCAATAGCTACGCGCTGATTCACAACGTTGTCTTCGACGAGCAGAAGGCGTACTCGCTTTCTAAAATCGGTCGAGACCACCGAGTGCTCCGTGAGGATGCTCC
Organism: Planctomycetota bacterium; assembly: GCA_029259635.1. Taxonomy (GTDB): domain Bacteria; phylum Planctomycetota; class UBA1135; order UBA1135; genus OFTM34. The sequence continues at coordinate 162,862 of JAJDEU010000056.1, forward strand.
GGTTCTGAATCGTATCGCGATCCCCGAGCTCTTTCTTATCACCCAGAATGATCGACAGGCAATCGAAGAGCTGACTCTGTTTGACCGGCTTGCTCAAATAGGCGTTCACCCCGATCTCCTCGAAAGCCTTCATACGCCCGAGATAGGCGACTGAGCTGAGGATCACGATGGGAATGCGGCCGAGCGCATCATCGCTGCGAATGAGCTTCACGACTTCCTCACCGTCCATGCTCGGCATTTGGTAGTCGAGTAAGACCAGGTCATACGGAAGCTTCGCTCCCTTCAATTTCTGGAGAGCATCCGCGCCGTTCTCAACCGTCGTCGCAATACAAGCCCATGCCTCGACCTGACGCTTGAGAATTTTTCGATTCGTCAGGTTGTCGTCGACGATTAATACGCGCTTTCCGGCAAGTTCGGCTACTTCCAGCGAAGCCTCGGGCCACGAGCCTTCTTGGCGCTCGAAACGGCAAGTGAGCGAGAAGCTCGACCCGACACCCTCTTCGCTCTCGACCGCGATGATAGAACCCATCAACTCCGCGATTCGACTGGAGATCGCCAAGCCCAACCCGGTTCCGCCGTACTTCCGAGTCGTTGATGCGTCGGCCTGCGAGAAGGAGTTGAAGATCTCCGAAACACGATCGGGCGCGATTCCGACCCCCGTATCGATAACGGAGAGCCGTAGGCAGACTTCCTTCTCCGACTGATTCTCCACGCTCACCTCGACGAACACCTCGCCCTCGTGAGTGAATTTGATGGCGTTGTTGAGCAGGTTGAGCAGAACCTGTCTCAGTCGCGCGGGGTCGCCGCGAAGGCGCGAGGGCACTTCCGGATGGACCATCGAGATCAGCTCGATGCCCGAGGCATGAGCCTGCGGCGCCAGCATCTCACTCGTCTCCTCGATCAGGGAGCGGAGACAGAAGTCGACGACTTCCAGCTCCATCATGCCCGCCTCGATCTTCGAGAAGTCGAGAATGTCATTGATGATGCAGAGTAGCTGGTCGCCGGATTTGCGAACGGTCTCCAGCATCTCGCGCTGCTCTGCTTCGAGTTCCGTGTCGAGCACAAGCCCCGTCATCCCGATCACGCCGTTCATCGGCGTCCGAATTTCATGGCTCATGTTGGCGAGGAATTCAGACTTCGCCACGGCAGCTTGCTCGGCATCCTCCTTGGCGACGATGAGATCCTCGTTCATCGTGCGCAGCTCTTTCGTCCGAGCCTCGACTTGTTGTTCGAGAATCTCACCTTGCTGACCGAGCTCTTGGTCGCGCTCCGCAACCGCCGCCATCATCCCGTTGAATGCGGTGATCAAGACTCCGATCTCGTCGTCGTGACTCTTCTCGACGCGAACCGAGTAGTCCTTCCGTTGTTCAATTCTCGCGGCAGCCTCCGACAATCGAATGATCGAAGACGTGACCAGCCCCCGAAGTCGAAGCGAGATCATGTAGCTCAACACGGAGGCGAGTAAGACAATGATGCCCGCGCTCTGAAGGCTCTCCGAAATACGAGTGTCCACCTTGGACAAGTTGGAGACCACAAACAGTGATCCGCGACGCTCGCCTTGATCCGTAATGACCTGAGACAATCGCAACTCGTCGGGCGTGTAGTTGCTTCCGGGTTCAACCGCGGAATCGGGCAGCCCGATCAATTCTGAACCCTCACGCCGCCACGTCGAAAAGTGCTCTCCATCGGGGCCAAAAACCGCGGCCGCTAAAATCGACGGGTCCGATTCAAATCCGCTCAGGGTCTCCGTTGTGTAGGTCTCGTCATCGAAGTACAGAGCCGGAGCGAGGTTCTGCCCCATCGCTTTGGCCGTGATAACCAGGTCGTCGACGAGGTGCTGCCGCTCTCGCTGCACCGACCGATACATCTCGATCGCGCTGGCAGCCAAGATCGCGGCCGTGCACGAAAACATGACGACGAGCGTCAGCTTCTGGCGGATCGGGATCCCTTTAAATGAACGAGCTGTCATTGAATCCGCTCAATTCGTCTCGATGATTCCGGATGCGATCATTGGCGGGAACTTGTTACGAAGGGGGGGGGTAGTGCGAGGCCACAAAGGCGAGGCCACACGTGCGACCCTGCTCGGTGCCCTCCCGAGAGTGCCGCTGGGCGGACTCATCGACGCTTCCAGCCGCATTCCTTTATCTGGAGGCGCCGCCGAGTCCCCTTTATGCCCCCCCTTGGATTCCGTGAATTGCCAGCCAGGGGCTCAAGGGAACCGGGCCGATTGGCGATCAAGTACCGGACCCCCCCGCCTCTGGCAGCTGGGGCATCAAAAGCCCATCCGGATACAACGATGCATCTCTCCCACTTAACTTGTTCCGCCCTGCTCCTCCTCTGCGCGGCCTCCGCTTGCCGCACTGCGGAGTACGCCCCGTCGGACCATGCAGAAAAACTTTCCCGCCCGGCTCTAGCGAGCGCGCGCAGTGCCTGCCTGACCCCGCAACGAGCGCGGTGTTCACCGAACGATTCGGATTTCGTCGAGGCGAGTAGCGCCAAATTCGTCAAGAACGATATCGCTCCGGCGACCCTCGCTCTCGATTCAAACGATCAGAGCTCGTCCTATGTCGACCACAGCGCTGCTCCGAAATGGGCTATGAAGCCCACCTCGGAAGAGCTCGCTCGACGGGAAGGCCGTTTCCGCGTCGCCCAGGGCTGGTACGCCTCCCTCGGCGGAGCTTATGCCAGCTTCTCAACGGAGCACCTCAACGGCACAAGCACTCTTGTCGGCGGTGACACGATCGTACTCCCCGAGCCCGACTCTGGAACCGGTGGTACGGCCTCGCTCGGTTACCGATTCGACCGAATGGCCTTCGAGTTTTTCTACCTACAGACCGACCAGGACGCCGTTCAAACTCTCCCCGCGCCGAGCACTCAGTTCGATACGACCTTCAAGTCCTTCGGACTAAACCTGCGGCACTACTTCCACGTTCGCGGTCGCTTCCAGCCCTTTATCAGTCTGGGACTCGCGAGCAATCAGTTCGTCATTAAAAACGGAGCCACGCTGGGTGCTGTCACGGCGGACGCCACGCTCGAAGATGAGCTCACCCTTAATGCTGGCGCCGGGTTCAGCCTGTTCTTGAGCTCTCGCTTTTCGCTCAATCTCTATGCCGAGAATCGCTTCTTCAACGATTACTTCGAAGCGGAAGGCGTCGCCCCGAAAGGCGGAACGTCAAAGGTCAATGGTAGCGGAATTAACGTCGTCGGCTCGTTGTCCTATATTTTCTAGGCCTATCGAAGGCATCAGGAACCGAGCGCGATCGCAGCCGCTGCACCCGCGATCAGGATCAACCCGCCGATAATCGCGAGCGCGATTCGCGCGAAAGACCAGGGCGCTTTGCCGAGGACGACGCTCGCGTCCTGGCCGCTGACAACAGCGCGATAGACCTTGCCCTCGTAGCGATAAGCCATCACCCAGGCGGGGAAGGAATAGCGCCGAGTAACGAGCGCCCGAATCAGGGGTTCGACTTTCACATTGCGGGTGTGGGTGCCCGGAACGTGATCCTTCTCGATTATCCGCGCGGCCACTCCGCGAATAGCACTGCGAATCCGACCGCGCGCTTGAGAGCGCTGCACGTCGAACTTCTCCACGGTCGTCTCTTGCGGCGGCTCCGATTCGGGCAATGCGCTCGACAAATCGTAGGAGGGCGTGAGGAAGGCTGCCTCTTCTTCGGTCAACCCGCGCGATGCTGAGACGACGATGTCATCGAAACGAAGCTGAACCTGCCCGGCGTGAGGAGCCCATGCCGAACGCCGCGCGCCCGCGTTCGAATCTGCGGTCCATGAGACCGTTGCCTCCGCATCGAAAGCCCAGCCCACCCACAAGAGCGGACGGACGGCTTCGACTCTCGCCTTCTCGCGTAAATCCGCCGGGCGAAACCATCCCAGTGAGCCGAGCCAGCGCTTGACCGTCCGACTGGCTTCCGGTCCGTGCACGGCGAAGGGCAAGTACAGCTCGGTCTGTTCAACGGGATCTTCAATGCGCTCGAGACGCATCGTCGCGTCACAGAACGCGCAGTGCGGAGCTTGGTGCTCGGCCTCGTACTCCACGACCGCTCCGCAGTCTTCGCAGCGCAGCACTTCGATCGCTAGGACATCGCGCTCTTCCTGTTCAACGGAGACACACAATCCACAAATCGCACAGCGCAAATCCCCCTGCTCGATCGGGCTCTCACAACGCTCGCAGCTTCCGATGGCGATGACCATTAGAATGAGAGCGCAGCGCCGACGACTGCGAACACGGCCAAGGCGAGGAGCAAGACGATCAGAGTTACGCCGAGAATTCGAGTCCAAGAACGTGGGACGAAGCCGGCCACCTCGCCGGTTTGTCCGTTGACGAGAATTTGAACGGGCTCGGCGTCGGTTTCGTGCTTCACAGCGAAGACCCAAATCGGAAGCAAGAGGAGGTCGGTGACTTCGTCTTCCAGACGGGTGCTGTAGCGGAGGTCGGAGTGGCTGTCGCCGGGCATCATCCGGCTCAGCCGCTGGCCGATTTTTTCGAGACTCTCGGTTCTTGCGAGCGCGCGGCATTCCTCGCGCGCAACGGAAGCCTCCTCCGCGATCCAGCCCGACAGGAGCGCTGGCGTATAACGCAGGAGAGCCCTCAAATCGAAGGGTTCGACCTGTTCGAGAAGCTTATTGGAGATGCCCGCCGACGCCGTCACCAAGACATCGCGCACATAGCTCGCCGAGCGGCCGGCCAGGCTGCGGTGCTCCGTGCGCGTCCGCGTTCGAACCACAACGCGCCCCTTGGAATCCGTCGTCGTGTAGGTCTCGGTGTAGTTCTCGCCGATCTGACAGGTGTACTCACTGTGAGCAACCGCGCAGAACAGATAGGCCGGGGAGTAGAGCCCGCGGCCCCGCTCGGGAGGCGCAGTCTTGAAGCTCTTCGGGGTGAACAGCCCGCGGCTCTTGATCCACGCGAGACACAGTTCGCGAGCGCGATCGCGACCGATGACGAAGCCGAGCGCGTAGACCGGTTCGGTATGTCCTCCCGAAGCGGGGCGTTCAACAATGGAAGTCGAAGCGCAGTACGGGCACTCGGCCGTCTTGAGCGCGGGCTCGACAATCAAATCAGCGCCACAGTTCTCACAGGAGATCTCAAGCATCTCGGGTGGGCTTAGCGCTTGATCTATCATGCTGATAAAGGTCGTCTCAAATTCGCTGCATCTCGAGTCGCACGAGCCTGTCGATTCTCTACTCCATCAACGGAATGTCGACTCCGCGCTCGCGCGCCGTCTCAATCGCATGCTCATAGCCCGCGTCCACGTGACGCATGACGCCGGTTCCCGGATCATTGGTGAGCACTCGGTTCAGAGCTTCGGCCGCCTCGGGAGTACCGTCCGCAACCGTGACCTGTCCGGAGTGAAGGCTGTATCCCATTCCCACGCCGCCACCATGGTGGAAAGAAACCCACGAAGCACCGCTCGCTGTATTCAGCATTAAATTCAAGAGCGGCCAATCCGCAACCGCATCCGTGCCGTCGGCCATACCTTCGGTCTCCCGGTTCGGCGAAGCCACCGAGCCACAGTCGAGATGATCTCGCCCGATCGCGAGCGGCGCCGAGATCTCTCCGCGCTGAACCGCGAGGTTGAAGGCCTCACCGGCTTTCGCTCGTTCGCCATAGCCGAGCCAACAGATTCGCGCGGGCAAACCCTGAAACTGAATTCGCTCGGAGGCCATTCGGATCCAGCGGCAGAGCGCCTCGTCCTCGGGGAACAGCTCCAGAATAATGCGGTCGGTCACGGCGATGTCCGCCGGATCCCCGGAGAGCGCGACCCAGCGGAACGGCCCCTTCCCCTCGCAGAAGAGCGGCCGAACGTACTTGGGCACAAAACCCTCGAACTCGAAGGCATTCTCCATTCCGGCCTGCGCCGCGTGGCCACGCAGGTTATTGCCGTAATCAAAAGTGTCCGCTCCGCGCTCCTGGAGCAAGTTCATGGCCTTCACGTGATCGATCATCGTGCGGAAGGACTCCTTCTCATAGCGCGCCGGTTCGCTCGATCGCAATTGGAGCGCAGCTTCAAAGGTCATCCCGTTCGGAACGTATCCGTCGAGCGGATCGTGCGCGCTGGTCTGATCCGTTAATATGTCCGGCGTAATCTCGCGTTCGATCATGCGGTCCAAGAGATCGACCGCGTTGCAGACCACGCCGATCGATTTCGCTACGCCGTCTGCCTTCCAGGCCAGTGCGCGATCGAGCGCTTCGTCGATCCCCTCGATCAACTCGTCGCAGTAGCCGGTCTCGAGTCGCTTCTCGATCCGTGTGCGATCGACATCCGCGCCGAGGAAGGTCGCGCCGTTCATCGTCGCGGCCAGAGGCTGAGCGCCGCCCATTCCGCCCAAGCCGCCGGAGACCACAAGACGACGGTCGAGCGTTCCGCCGAAGTGACGCTTTGCCGAAGCGGCAAACGTTTCGTAGGTGCCCTGCAAGATTCCCTGGCTACCGATGTAGATCCAACTCCCGGCGGTCATCTGGCCGAACATCATCTTGCCCTCCGCCTCAAGCTTTCGAAAGTGCTCCCAGTTCGCCCAGTTCCCCACCAAGTTCGAGTTGGCAATCAGCACGCGCGGTGAGCGCTCGTGCGTTCGAAAGACACCGACGGGTTTACCCGACTGAACCAGCAAGGTCTCGTCCGATTCAAGCCGCCGCAAGGTGGCGATGATCGCGTGAAAGGAGGGCCAATCACGTGCCGCCTTTCCGCTTCCTCCGTACACCACCAAATTCTTGGGATCCTCAGCTACGTCCGGATCCAGATTGTTGACCAGCAAGCGCAAAGCCGCTTCCGCCGCCCACGTCTTGCAGGTTCGTGCGGTTCCATGCGGGGCGTGGAGAGGGCCGGATGAATAGTCGTCGGAGGTCGTCATGGGACTGGTGAGGTTGGAAGCCGGAATGCTGGATGGCTCTAGATTCGGGGCGGGAAGGATACGAAAAAGGGACGGCCATCGACGGCGCGGATTCTCCTTCGGGAGCGGCGGTGCTGGCGTGCTCGCCCGCTTCCTCCCGAGGCCGTCAAGCCGAGCTCCGAGAACGGTCACCCCGTCTGGTGCAACCTCGCCCAGGACAGCGGGAGGTCGGCGAGCTCGGGGGCGCTCCTCCGCGGCTCACCCTCACGCCCGAGGGCCATGGATTCGCGCTGACTCCAGAGCAATACGCGACCTCGAGGACGACGCGAAAGCGCAACGCACGGCTCCTCTCGAATCCGTGCAATCCGCCAGGTGTCCGGCTGCGCGACAAGGAGCTCGAGCAAGTCGTCCCAACAGCTCGCGAGAGCAACAACACGCTTCGGTTCGGCGAGTATTATTCGCACTTCGCCATCGAAGTCGATGCGCGGAAGACGGGGCTCCGGCCCGCTCCGAAGTTCGAGCTCCTGGCGAACCTCGACCCCAGGAAGGCCCAGCGATAGGACCGCATGAGTGTGTACCCCATCGATTGGGATGGACTCGTTCGCGAGGCTCTTCCCCTGCTGATTCACTACAGAGCCACTTGGCCGGCGATCCCGGACGAGCTTCGGAGAACCTGAGCGCCCGCGCCACCCACTCGATCCTACCGGTTCTCGCTGCGGCGCCCATTTTCTCTCTAGGGCCGAAGCCCCATTCGCAGTCGGAGCCCGAGCCCGCAACTTCCGTCGAGGGTCCCTCCTTAACCACAGTCGCAAAAAGGGGACTATCGATTCGGCGCTTCAAAGTCTCTAGATTGCGCGATGTCTTCGAAGCGCCGGAAGTCTACTCGCGTGCATCCATCCCCCGACCTCTCATCCCTCATCCCGCCGTTCAGCGATTCCCTCTTGGGACGTTGCACGGCGGTGCTCGAAGCCGGGAGCTTTCGCCTACTCGACTGCGATCCTTTCTTTGAGCGTTTCGTCGGTCGAGGACTGTCCGAAATGCGAGGACAAAGAATTGTTGAGCTGCTCACTCCCCTCGGCGCGACGGAGAAAGAAGCGTTCACGCGAGCACTGGACCTTCGCGCCGGTAGCACGTTTCGGATCCATCTTCGTCGGCCCAGCGGCAGCGATGCCACCGTCGATATCCAAGCCCGAGAGCATGAGTTCAATCAGCGGTCGGTCGTACACACGGTTTGGCAAGACGTCGTCGAGGCTCAAGTAAAAGCGGAGGCCGTCGATCCAGCGCCACTGGATCCAAGCATCCTTCTCCGGCTCATCGACCGCCTCATCCCCACCAACTCGTTGGACCAATTGGCACAAGCCGTTCACGAGACCGTGGGCTTGTCGATGGGATTCGATCGAGTTCTCATCTCCCATTGGGACGCGAAGAGCGACGAGCTAACTTCGATCGCGGCCTTTCCCGTCTTCGACCAACCAGGTGGTCCAAGTGGCGAGGGACTTAATGCCGAGACGAGTGTAGTGCCCACGAGCGCAGCTCCGTACGCGGCTGACGATCCTTCACCCCCCGAGGCCGCAACAAGCCCGGACACATTCACTCAACTAGACGTTCGGGATGCTCGGGGTGAGGACAGTGGGATTCAACTCTCGTTCTATTCCGCGTCGAAAGTGATCGATCGCGAGACCAAGCTTCGGCTCGGCGGCCAAGCGGCCACCTATGTAGCCGGGGCGTTCAATCGCCTGAACAGCGAAAACCGAAATGAGCGCAGGGAGTCCATCCTGCGCACGCTCTTCTCGAAAACGTCTGGAGTAACCGGACAAGACTTCTTCGACACTCTGGTTCGACAGCTAGCCGAGCTCCTCAATGTCGACTTCGTGCTCGCCACACGATTCACCGACCGATCCAGGCTCCGGCTCAGCCCGATTTCGTTTTGGGCCAAAGGCGAGTTCAAAGCCATCGAGCCCTATCCGATTGAGAACACTCCCTGCGGTACCGTGCTCGAAACCGGAGAGCTCGCCATTGAGACCGGGATCCAATCCAAGTACCCAAAGGATTTGGACCTGGTGGAGCTGGGAGTGGATTCCTACATCGGAATCTCCATTCAGAACCCGATCGGAGAGCCGATCGGGCATCTATGCGCTCTCGACTCGGACAAAATTGAAGGCTCGAAGAGAGCGCTCGAGTTGCTCCGGTTCTTCGCCATCCGAATATCTGCGGAACTCTACCGCATTGATCGAGATGCGGAATTGCAGGAGGCGATCACATCCCGCGACATCTTGCTTGAGCTTCTGCAAGCCTCCCACTCGACGATGTCGTTAGCGGAAATCCTCGATCGATCGATCGGAGTCATATCCGAATCTCGAATCGAAGGCATCTCCGGAAAGTGCGCGATCTATCTCTTCGACGAGCGGCGTGGCGAAGTCTCCCTGGCCGCTCGGCGCGAACTCGACGGGTTGGATGATTGCCATGCGGCCGACCCCGTGAAGGACTGGTATCGTGCGCATCTCGATATCTCCTCACCGTGTCGCTGGACGCTCGAAGGAATGGCCGAAGATACGGAGTGGAAAGGAGACAACGAGTTCATCCTGACCCCTATTCGGTCCCTCGACGTCACCCGCGGACTTCTCGCCGTACAACTCTCCCGAAAAGAACTGAGTACAGCGACAAATTTTTCATTCTTCCAGGCTGCGGCGGACACCCTCTCCGACACGCTCGAGCGATTCAGAAACCAAGCAGCACTCAACGATGCCGAGGCGCGAGTACTGCGCTCCCAACGCCTCGAAGCCGTCGGTCAACTCGCCGGCGGCATCGCCCACGACTTCAACAATCTCTTGACCGCAATTCTCGGAAACGCCGATTTGCTGAACGCGCGTTTTCCCGGTTTGAGCGAGGTCGCCTCCATTCGCAGAGCCGGCGAGAGCGCGGGAAAAATGACCTCACAGCTGCTCGCCTTCACTCGGAAGCAGGTGCTCCAGACGGAACGAGTCGACATCGGATTGCTCGTCAGCGATGTCGTTCAGATGCTGGAACGAATCATTCCCGAAAGCATCTCTCTCCAAGTCAACGCGAAGCCGGACCAATTCTTTTCGCTCGCAGACTCCGGCCAATTACAGCAGGTGCTCATGAACCTCGTGGTCAATGCGCGCGATGCGATGCCAAGGGGTGGACTGCTCAAGATCGACGCGGAGGAAGTCAAGCTCGATCCAACCGAGCGCATGGACGATGCCGACGGAAGAGCGAAGAACAGCCCATTCGTTTTGCTCACCGTCTCCGATTCCGGGGTCGGCATTGACGAAGAATCTCTCGATCGAATATTCGAGCCATTCTATTCCACGAAGAACATTCGATCTGGCGCGCGCACAGAGGGGACGGGACTCGGCCTCTCGGTTGTGTACGGAATCGTGAAGCAACACGGCGGCTTCGTCGACGTCGACAGTGAGCCCGAACGGGGAACCAAGTTCCTGGTCTACCTCGCTGCCGACAAGAGCGCCACGGCCGAGCAAATTTCAAGCAGCGCGAATCAACCGATTGTGTCGACGCAAGGCGCGAGCGTGTTGATCGTCGAAGACGAGAAGGAAGTTCGCGACATCGCGGCGCGATTGCTCGAGTCCCTCGGCTATCTGGTTCAAACCGCGTCGGGTGGCCCGGAAGCCCTCGCCATGTTCAGCGACCCCGAGTTTCAAGTCGATACGGTCTTGCTCGACGTCGTCATGCCCGCAATTAGCGGGCTCCAGACCTTCGAAAAACTGAGGAAGACCCGCCCGCACCAAAAGGTCTTATTTATGACGGGCCACGACCCCACAGCGGGTTTGAAAGATCTCCTCGCGCAAGAAGACGTGGCCCTGCTCAACAAGCCCTTCACTCGTACTCAGTTGGGCAAGAGCATCGGATCCCTCTTGAGCCAGGTAGCTCTGGACAGTTAGATCTTGAGAAAGCCCCCCAACTGGGGCACGCCCGATGACCCTGCGCACGCGGCTGAATCGAAATAGGCCATTGTGCTACTAGCCCTAAGTACCCTATTCGCTATGGTGCTCGCCTTAAAGATCGCTCCGAGCAGATAACGAATACCCCCCCCTTGAGCCGACAACCTGCCCCCCCGAATCCTGCCATTATGCGCGAGAAAGAGCTCGATAAGGTCAACGTGATCTTCATGCTTGTCACCCACCTGGTGGCGGCATACGCAATCTACTACGCCGCTGTCGTCCACCCTTCTTGGGAGACCCTCGTCCTCGGTCTGGTCTGGTTCGCTCTCTGTGGGCTGGGTATTACCGCTGGTTACCACCGCCTGTTCTCTCATCCGACCTACAAGACGAACGCTTTCATTCGAGCGTTCCTGCTCTTCTTCGGAGCGGCCTCCGTTCAGAACTCGGCTCTAAAGTGGTCCTCCGACCACCGTCGTCACCACGCGCAAGTCGACACCGACGAAGACCCGTACAACATCAAGCGCGGTTTCTGGTGGGCTCACATCGGCTGGATCTTCTTTCGCGATGTGGACAAGCGCGAGATGCTCCCCATGAAGGATCTCCGAGCGGATCCCTTGGTAGTCTTCCAGGAGCGCTACTACATTCTGATCGCCACGGTCGCCACGGTCGTCGTTCCCGGCGCAATCGGAGCCCTCTGGGGCGACGCACTCGGAGCCATACTCGTCGCGGGCTTCCTGCGGCTCGTCATCGAGTGGCACGCGACCTTCGCCATCAACTCCGTCGCGCACTACATCGGCTCCCAGCCCTACTCGCTCGGCAATACCGCTCGCGACAGCTGGCTGACCGCCTGGATCACCTTCGGCGAGGGTTACCACAACTTCCACCACAAGTTTCAGCAGGACTACCGCAACGGTATTCGTTGGTATCACCTCGACCCGACGAAGTGGTTGGTCTGGGCGGGCTCCAAGATGGGCTTGACCCGCGACCTAAAGCGCACTCCCGACGCCGCGATTCAGCGCGCACTTCGCGAAGTGATCGAGAGCAACTCGAAACGCGTCCCTTCCAAGGCGAGCTGAAGCTCGCGGCTTCGACGGCCGCTAAGACTCGAGCGGGCCCACGGCCTCTTCGACGGCTCGAACCAGATCCCCGGAGACGATCAGCTGCCGCGCTGCCTCGATATCGTCCGCGAGGTAGCGATCTTCGACCAGCGGTTCGACCCGCGTACGCATGAGAGCGTGAGCGGCCTCCGCTCCATCTCCACCGCGCGCATCTAGATTGAACTCGCGTGCCTGCGCCGCGCACAGGTACTCGATCGCCAGAACCCGTTCGGTGTTGTCGCAAATCATGCGAGCCTTGCGAGCCGCGGTCGCAGCCATCGGCACATGGTCCTCCTGATTGGCGCTGGTCGGGATGGTGTCCACCGATGCGGGATGCGCGTAGACCTTGTTTTCACTTGCCAACGCGGCGGCCGCGACTTGGGCGATCATCATTCCGGAGTTCAATCCCGGACGGCTCGTGAGAAAGGCGGGCATCCCCGAGAGGTCCGGATTGACGAGCTGTTCTGTACGGCGCTCGGAGATGTTGGCGATGGAACACATCGCGAGACCGAGGTAATCCATCACCATCGAAACCGGCGCGCCATGGAAGAGCCCCGCGCTGACGACATCGCCGGTATCGGGGAAGAGCACGGGGTTATCCGTCACGCCATTGATCTCCGTCGAGAAGATCTCGCGCACGTGCGCCAGCGCGGATTTGTAAGCGCCGTGAACCTGTGGGGCGCAGCGAAGCGAATAAGGATCCTGAACCCGATCGCAATCCGCGTGGTTCTCGATGACTACGGAATTCGCGAGGCAAGCGGTCACATTCCTCGCGGTCCTGAAGTGACCGGGGTGCCCCTTCAATTCGGCCAAGCGCTCTTGAAAAGGTAGTCGACTCCCCTTCAAGGACTCGATCGAGAGCGCGACAAGAATGTCGGCCGCCTGCGAGAGATTCGTCGCTCGAGAAATCACTCCGAGGGAGACGCCCTTGCTGATCTCGGTGCCGTTGATGAGCGCGAGCCCTTCTTTCGCGGCGAGCTCGACCGGCGACACATCCATCAACTCCAGAGCTTCTCGCGCCGGCATCGAGCGACCGTCGAAGGTCGCGCCGCCATAGCCCATGTAGCTCGCGGTCATGTGCGCCAGAGGAGCTAGATCACCGCTCGCCCCCACCGATCCCTGCTGCGGAACTTTCGGAACAAACCCTCGATTGAAAAAATCGAGCAGTCGATCGACCAACTCGATCCGAATACCCGAGTTCCCGCGAACCAATCCATTCAAGCGCAGCACCTGTGCGGTGCGAACCTCGTCAACGGGCATGTCATCACCCACGCCACAGCAGTGAGAGACAATTAGGTTCTCTTGAAGCTTGGCGAGGTCCGCATTCTCGATGGCGACGTTCTTCAGCTTTCCGAATCCCGTTGTCAATCCGTAGACCGGCTCACCGGAAGCCACGTGGTGGTCGACGAGGTCTCTCGCTTTGCGCACGGCCTCGCGAGCCGTATCCGTCACGGAGAGCTCGACTTTTTCTCCGCTGATCACCGCTTCCAAATCGGACAAGGTTAGGGAGCGGCCGTCGAGGGCGAGTTTGTGTGTCATCGATAGAGTGCTGAGAGATGCCGCCGGGGCGCTGAGCCGAGCTCGATGTGAGCTCGAACTCAAAGGAGGGCGAGGATTCTACAGCGGTGCTCGACTTCACGTGCCCCCGAAAAACGGGGAAGCGCGGACTCTCGGACCCTGACCCGAAGGACGCCGTTCATGGAGCGAATGACTTTTGTGACGAGCTGCTAGAGCGGCGGTCCCGGATAGGCCTTGCCCGCGCGCTCGTGGGCCTCGCGACTATCTCCGACGATCGCGCGCTCGGGGAGCTGTGCCTTCAGCGCACGCTTCCCCGTGATCTCGATTCGCTCTTTATCGATCAACACATCGTTGTGCCAGCGCGCCTTCACCCTCCACTCGCCCTCTAGCAAGCTATCGATGATGAGCTCCTCGTCCGCGCTAAGTGTGAATCCGTCCGCCGGCGTCCCGTTGATCGTCAGCTGTATATCGAGTCCCTGCATGCGAGCGGGTAGCTCGATTTGCAGCTCGGCCTTGCCGCGCTCGAGCGGTCCAATCTCCAAGTTCGCCTGGGTTGTATCCGCCCCGACCAGTCGGCCGCCCCATGCTTTCCCATCCAACGACCAGGCTTCGAGGTAACGCGTCTCCGCAACCTCCGGCCAGGCCGTAAACACAAACTCGCCTTGCTCGCTCGCCAGAGTTTCCTGCAGCGCGAACGGAAAACTGGGCAACACTTCACTCTCCAAAAACCAGTGTGCGGTTCGGAAGTACGAGAGTGTCGCAGCGACTCGGTCGGGGGCTTCGAGTCTCACGCGCGCGCCGGAAACCGGCTTGCCGTTTTCCGTGATCACGCCGCGCAAGACCGGCGCGGGTTCGAGCTCGATGTCGACTCGGTTTTGCACTCCGCTCTGTAGATTTATCAAGCGCTCACGCGGAACAGCAAGTGCGCCACGGTGAAAGAGACGAACCGCCACCGGTCCAACGGGCAAGTCTCGAATGATCGTGGAGCTGCCAGGAGTGATCTCCACGGGATTCTTGAGATACCAGGGAAAGCGGCGCGTCTGCTTGGTATCGGCAGGCAGCAAGACGACCTGCGCTTTCTCATTCGCGCCGATATCGTTCTTGAGGAAGATCTCGAGATCGGCGCCTCGCTCCAATCGATACACCAAGCGGCCGCGCGGAATCGTGAAGTCCGCCGTGATCCCGACCACCTCGCGAAGGCCCGAGTAGCCCGGTGCTTCGATCTCGAGAAGCGCGCGATCCGAAGCTAGACCGCCGAGATAGAAATACCCGGTCTCATCGGTGTGCGTCGCCAACCCATCGATCACCACCTTCGCTCCGTCGATGCCCTCTCCCTCGGAATCCAAGACCTCGCCCTGAATCCCGCCCGGACGCCCGTATCCAATGTTGAGCGTGTACTCCGCGTTCTGACGCAGAACGATTTCCCGCCGAGACCCCGCAATTCCCCGAGCGCTCACTTTGACGACGGCTAGTCCCGGATACAGATTGTTCGCGCCAAAAGCCCCGTCGACTCCGCACACGAGCACGCGGCCCATGTTCGCGCCCGCGACAAACTCGATGCGAGCCTGGACAGGCTCACCTTTAGCGTCGGCGATGTTTCCAATGATTCGAGCGCGCCGCCCCAGTCCGGGACGCAAGCCGTCCTCAAGCTCGGGCAGATAATTCGGGCTGAGCAGATCGAGCTCGATCTCGAGTGGCCACAGCACGGTTGTGGGCTCCGCGATTCCACTGGCGACTTCCACGCGCGGCGGAGCCGTGATGACCACCTCGCCGTGCTTCAGTGTGTCTGCCGCAACGGCCGGGAGATCGGCGGAGTCGATGAGCGAGCCCTCTTCAACCTCCGTCCCGAAGAACAGCGAAGCCGCCGCGCCCAGGGCGATAAGGAGCACGCAGAGAAGCAGGAGAGTTGGATTGGGTCGGGTCATGGCGCGGTCGCTCGGGGGGGGCCAAGAATAGCTCCGCACCTGGCAGGGGTCACCGCGCACCTCTGGAACCTATTCAAATTCGGTCCTCTCCCGGCAGTTCTGGATTCCGGCCCGCCGAGAGACCGGTTCAATCGGAGCCCGAGGTCATTCCACCGAGCCGAACCGATTCGGTCTGTGGTCTCCAGCCGCCCCGGCTCTTCAGCCACTCGGCACTCGTCTGAACCATGTACCACTGCTCGACCGGATGTCCGAACTTCTCGACGCTGCTCTCGGTCGTGTAGTCCAGCGAATATCCATTCTTCTCCAGCACTCGCTTGGAGGCCTCATTGCCCACGAAAACCCAACCGAACAGCACGTCGGCCAAGCCGGTCTGAAAGGCCAGGTAATTGATGAGCTCGATGGCTTCGCCCGCGAACCCTCGTCCCCAGTGGTCGACGTCGACCCAGTAACTGATCTCGCCCTGCCCCGGATGCCCGCCGAACTTCAGACTGATCGCTCCAACCAATCGGTTGCTCGTCACTTCGCAGATCGCGAACTGATAGTCGAGCGCCTCAGGCTTGCCCGCGCGCCACTCGCGATAGTTCTCCTCGAGCTCTTCTTCGCGCTCAGGCCCCGCCCAGCAGGACCAGCGCAAGATCTCATCCCGATTCGCTACGGCGCGAAAGGCCGCTTTAGCGTCATCGACCCGAATCGGACGGAGAACGACCAGCTCCCCCACTAGTCGAACTTCTTCGAGGATCGGTCTATTCCGCGGGGATTGACTGCGCGGGGCTTGATTGCCCGGGACTTCTTCGTTCGGTGAGCTCATTTCGACATCGATTCGTCAAGATCCGTCCAAGGTCAAGTGCCAGGAAGGAGCTCGACTCCGCCGTCGTCTGTATCCTATTGCGCTCAAAGTCTCGTGCACAGGTTCTCGCTGCGCGAAGATCGGCATCCCGACGAGGCGAATCCCAAGCCCGATTCGCCCCAAGACCGCGCTTTCTATGAAGAATTTCACCGTACTTGAGCTTGCCGGAGACGGAATCTCGGGCGAGCTCGCCGCGAGCGTCCACACCCTCGCTGCCGCGCTTCCCCTCGACGTTCACTTTTCAAAGATCGACCTCTCGCTCGCCAATCGCGAAGAGGTCGGCATGAAGCTCTACGACGGGGTGATGGAGCGGTTTTCCGAGCTGCGCGTCGCGATGAAGTACCCGACGGCGACGGAGGCCGAGAGCCCGAATCGCATCTTGCGGGATCGCTGTGACTTCCAAGTGATCCATCGTCCGGTGATGACCTTTGACGGGGTTCAGACCAACTTCACTCAGAAGCTGGACATCGATGTCGTTCGCGTGGCGACCGGAGGAACCTACATGGACCGCGGTCGCCGAATCGGCTCCGAGTCCGCCGTCTCCCTTCGAGTCATCGAGCGCGGGCCATCGATGCACGCGGCTCACTTCGCTTTCGATTTGGCTTCCGATTTGGGCACCAACGTCGTCTCGACCAGCAAGTACACGATTCAGAAGGAAGCCGACGGCTTGTTCGAGGAGTGCGTGCAGGAGGTCGCGGACATGCACCCGACGACTCGGTACCGGCGCGAGCTCTTCGACGCTCTGCTGGCAGGCATGATCCTCAACCCCGACCGCTACCGCGTCGTCGTCTGCCCTAATGAGTACGGAGACTTTCTCTCCGACATGGCCTGCGGATTGATCGGCTCCATTGGACTGGGCGACAGCGCTTCTTACTCCTTCGACAAGAACGGCGACATTCGAATGGCAATGTTCGATCCGTCCGGCGGCAGCGCCCCCGACATCGCCGGCAAAAACATCTGCAACCCGACCGCGGCTCTGCTCGCTTTTTCCTCACTCTTGCGGCACCTCGGAGAAGGTGAGCTCGCCAAGCTGGTGCGCAGTTCGATCAAGACTTGCATCGCCACGGATCGGAAGACGCGTGATATCGGTGGCGGGCTCGATACCGACGAATTTACCCAGGCCGTCTGTGACGAGGTCTGCTCTCACTTGACGACGGCCTGATCGCGAGCCAACTCCACGGCGCGTTCCTCAGCGGTATCTCCAGTTGCGGTCCATCAAGCCACCCATCGACAAGAGTCCGCCCGACGGTCAGGACGTTCCGCGCCGAATCTGGAGTGGAACGGCTCTCCAGATCACCGGTCGCATTTTCGGATCGGGCTGCACCTTCGCCAGCCTGTGGCTCTGCGCGCGTTACCTTCCGATTGAAGAGTTCGGGCGCTACACCTTCTATCTAGCGCTCTTCGGTGTGCTCGATGCGTTGGCGGACTTCGGAACCGGCCAAGCGGCGATTCGCCTGACCGCCAACGAACCGCGCGCGCTCTTGCCCGTCCTGCGTCAGGCGCGCAAAGCCCGACTCTTCTCGTCGACGCTCGGCGTGCTGCTCATCGTGCTGTTCACGGAGCTGTTCGACGAACCGGGTCGTGGCTGGATCATCATGGCCGCTCTCTATCCGGTTACCCACACGCTCGAGCTCACGTCCACGGTCTTCAAGAACGAGATCGCCTGGCGCATCCCCGTCGTGATTCGCGCGTTCGCGAGCGCACTGCGCCTCGTCCTCGTCGCAGCCCTGCTCTTCTACGGCACCGACTCGGCACCCCAGGTTCTCTTCGCAACCGCGGTCGCCAGCGCCTCGGCCAACCTCCTGCTTCACTTCGTCTCGCGCCGCAAGCTCGACCACCGCGCAGAGCAGATAACTCCGAGCGCGAGCCTGCTGCGCACCTCCTTCCCGCTCGGCCTGGGAAGCCTCTGCGCGATCGCCTACTTCTACGTCGATAATCTCTTTATCCGTTCCCTCGAAGGCGAAGTCGAACTGGCGCACTACAACGCCGGCGTGCGCCTGCTCTCTTTCTTGATCATGACCGCTCAGCTCGCGAGCTCCACAGCCCTGCCATGGCTCATCCGCCGGTTCGAAGAGGGCAAGCTCGCCGCGGCCATCGCCAACCTCGGCCAGCCGCTCTTCGCAGCGGCCGGTCTAGTGTGCGGCCTCCTGACACCCTGGTCCGATCGGATCCTCAGCCTCGTTTTTACCGAAGCCTTCGCGGCCGGGGCACCCAGCTTTCGCTGGCTGCTGGGAGCCGCGGCGATCATTCACGTGGGCGCCATCTTTGTCACCGCTCTGATCGTCACGGGCCAGCAGAATCGCTTTATGGTCGTCGCCGCCCTCGGCTTGGCCCTCAACGTCATCGGGAACGCTCTGCTCGTCCCCTCGCTCGGAATTGAAGGAGCGGCGATCTCCACCCTAGCGACGGAGCTTCTCGTCTGCGTACTCTCGCTGGTCGTCCTCGTTCGAACCGGGTGCCGTCCGCTCTCGGTCAAACCGATGGGTTGGCTGGCCGGACTCGGCACTTACGCTCTCGGATTCGCGCTCAGTTCCATCGCGCTCGCTTAGTTCCCTTTCCCCAACCATCCAACCGTGCGAGTAGGCGTTGATTACCGACCAGCTTTGGTCAACCGCGAAGGCATCGGCCGCTATGTGCGCGAGCTTGTTCGGGGAATGATCGAGCTCGACTTCGATCGCAGCCTGAGTCTCTTCGGCTACACCCTGGCGCCCTCGAAGTTTTCTCGAATGGAGCTCGGCCTGATCGAGAGCCGTGCGGAACTCGTTCGGCTTCCTTGCCCTTCGCGATGGACGCCGTGGTTGCTCCGAAAGCTAGGCAAAGGCGTCGACGATCTCGTCGGTGGTGCCGATGTCTATCACCACACTTATCTCGCGCCGCTCGCGGTTCGTGAGGCCAAAGAAGTGGTCACCATCTTCGACACCATCTATGCCATAGAGAACTCCGGCTTTCTCGAGCCCGAGGTGGGCCGCAGCATGACCGAGCGCGCAGCCGAGTTGATCTCGCGCTCATCACGAATTCTGGTGCCGACCGAGTTCGTCGGAGCTGAGGTGGTGATGACCTTTGGGGTCGTGCCCGCGAAAGTTTCCGTCACGGGTTTGGGTTGTGATCACATCGCGCGGGATTTACCGCCGGGCAAGCTGGAACGGGCGCGCGAGCCGTACATCCTGACCGTGAGTCGCGTAGACGGACGCAAGAATCACCTGCGGATCCTGGAAGCGTTCGAGCTGATGGTCGCCGAAGGTCTGCCGCACCGTTGGGTCATCTCGGGCACACCGGGATACGGCTCGGAGATTTTTGAACGCGCGCTCGCGAACTCGCCCGCAAAGCACCGTGTCGAGTGGCGCAGAAATGTTTCCGACGAGGAGCTCCCTCTGCTCTATGCGCAAGCCGACTGCTTCGTCTTTCCGAGCTTGAGCGAGGGCTTTGGATTGCCGCCGCTCGAGGCTATGGCTTGCGGTACACCGGTCGTCTCCAGCTGCGTGACCTCCTTACCGGAAGTCCTGGGCGAGGCCGCGTTCTTAGTCGAACCGACGGAGAGCGAACGAATCTTCGAAGCGACGCGGCGAGTGCTCACCGAACCCGCGTTGGCCGAAGACTTGCACCTGCGCGGCAAGCAGAAAGCGCGAGAGCACACTTGGCGCGAAGCCGCGCGGCACACCCTGCTCGCTTACCAGAAAGCGGCTGAGGATTCGGATCCGGGCGAGGGCGTGAGGCGCTCGCTCTAGCTTTTATTAAAGAACCCTTAAAGTCCGTCCGGTCTCAGCCCCCAAAGAGCGATTCCAAGGCGGCTCCAAAGCGTTCCTGGGTTCCCTCCCCTAATTTCCCTCCCCCGGTTGGCCCCCCGGTTAGGTGGGGTAGAAGCCCCGGTTAGCACGGGCAACCTTGCTGGAATTTGCGATCACCTATAGGGTTCATAGTCCCCTCACATCTACGGGTATCGACGCCTCACCCTCGTCCCCGCAGGTACTCACTTTCCCCTAGTCGCTTTTCGCGTCAGGAGCCTTTTGTGCAGACAGAAACTTTCCCAAATAACTGTGGAACCGATCTAGCCCGTTCCGTTCGCGGCCTCGTTCGCTCAGCGATGAAGCCCGCTCTGGTATCGGTCGCCGCCGCGCTCACTCTGGCAACCACCGCGTCCGCACGACAGGCCGACTACACGGTCGTGGGCATCGAGGTCAATCAAACCATCCAGCTCGGAACCACACCGCTGATCGGAAACCGTTCGACGATGGTTCGAACGCAGATCGCGGCAACGGGAACGCCCGCAAAGGTCGATGGCCTCTTGCGAATTTTTGACGGCGGCGTTGAGACCGCAAACTCTCCGGTCTTTTCGGACAACGGACCGTTCAACGTTCCAGCAGTTCAGGCCCAAGGCTCGCTCGCAAATACGCTGAACTTCACGTTCATCCCTCCCACCTCGAGCAATGTTGTCATCACCGTTGAGGTCAATCCTTCCGGTCCCAACTTCGCTGCCGAGACGAACACCGCCAACAACATCGGCACGACGGGGATCCTCGACTTCCGCGCGCTTAAAGTCGCGGAGCTGACCTACGTCAATGTCGACCTTGACCCCACCGGCGGTTCGAATCCGAACCCCGCGCCCACGGCTCTCATTCAGCCCGGCAATGGCGACAACTTCCTGCAGGGAATCTTCCCGTCCTCGGACTGGTTCTATCACCGCTCCGATTTTCCAACCAAGCTTTGGACCGCGTCGGTCGCGTCGAGCAGCGGCGGCTCTGCCTTGGTTTCATCGCTTGCGGTTGACCGTCAAATGATGGTCCCCATCCCGGATTACATCTACGGCTGGGTCCCCGGCGGCATTTCCTACAACGGGGTCTCCACCATTGGTGGACCGGCCTCGATGGGCAACTCTCAAAACTTCAAGAACCAGCGCACTTTCGCGCACGAGATCGGTCACAACTTCGGACGGTCTCATGTTTCGACGAAGCTCCAGACCCACGGAATTGACGTCGAGGGTCACCTCAATGAGACGGAGAACCTGCAGAAGCTCAAAGGTCCGACGCTCAACGACATCATGGTTCCTGGCCTGAATACCGACCAGGCATGGGTCGCGAGCACCAACTACAACTTCTTCATCAACCACTCGACGTTCAGCCTCGCGGAGAGTGATGCGCCGACCGTGAGCGACGAGCCCAGCCTTATGATCGCTGGCCTCTGGAACAAAGCGACCGGCGAGATCCAGGTGACGGACAACGTGACCTTCCGCGGAGGAGAGCTCACGGATCCGGTCGACGAGCTCTCGGCTCAACTCGTCGTCAAGACCTACCGCGACGGCAAGCTCAGCCAGGTACTTCCGATCTCGGCGCGCAGCAGCGCGGACGAGTGCAAGGGTTGCCAGGATCCCGCGACGGACGGCGTCGGCGACGTCGAGCATCTCATCCCCTTCATGGCGGTCCTGCCGGCGAATCTCGAAGGCTACGGGCCGATTCAACGGGTGCTCGTTACCGACCCCTCAAAGAAGTCGGCCGCGCCTCATGACGCACGTAGGAGCCAGTCGGCCCCGAAGGTGGCTTTCCTCCCGACGATTGGCGAGACGGTTGGCGACACTGTCCGCATCGCGTGGGAAGGCTCAGATGCCGACGGCGACGAGTTGACCTATTACCTTCGCTACTGCCCCGACGGGGAAGAGCGCATGGTGCCGCTGGCAACTCCGACCAAAGCAACGGAGTTCACAGCAGACCTTCGACAGCTTCCGGGCTATGCCGATGGCAAGGGCTTCTTTGAACTGATGGCGACCGATGGTCTCAACACCACGCGTGCGCAGTCGGCTCCGCTCCGGTCAGCCTCCGACGCCATCGTGGGAAGCGATCCTTGGGTCGAGATCATGACGCCGGACACCAATGTTCGGTACAAGCAAGGTGCCACGGTCATCCTGCACAGCTCGGGTTGGGATCTCGAAGATCGACACATCACGGGTTCCTCGTTGCAGTGGTTCTCCAGCTCCGACGGCTCGATCGGCTCAGGCCGACGCGCCTCGGTCAATACGCTGTCACCGGGTGGGCACATCATCTCGGTGGTAGCCACCGACTCCGACGGGATGACCAGCTCGGATGCTGCGTTCATCTTCATCACCGGGCGCTCTCTCCCCGATACGCAGAACTGCTACACCGACCTCGGCTTCGGTGGCCCGGGCACCGGCTTCATCCAAGCTTGTGGTGGTGACCTCTCGACGGGCACGACCTTCGACTTCTCATTGACTGGCTTGCCCAGCAATGCGAAGGCTTGGCTGATGGCCAGCAATACGATGAATCCGGTACCGGCCTTCAACGGGACCATCGTTCCGAATCCGGTGACGACTTTCCTCAAGATCCCGATTGACGTGAATGGCGAGCTCTTTGCTACCGGCCTCGACGGTGGCGGCGGTCCCATCACGTTCTTCTTCCAGGTCTACTACCTGGATGCGGCGCAGACCTTGGGTGTGGGTCTCACCAACGCGATTCAGATGGACTATCTGCCGTAAGCGTTCCGCTTCTCAAACAAAGCGCCCGCCGGTTGCTCGCTCTGCGACACCGGCGGGCGCTTTCTGTTTAAGCATCGAATTCGAGTGAAGCTCCGAGACGAATCGCGCACTCCACCGTTCGCGAGCCGGGCTCGTCTCAGAGCACCAGCACCATGTGATGCTCCGCCCAATATTTTCCGTCGACATAGAGAGCGCTCGGCTCGGTCCCCCACACGCGAAAGCCCAGCGCTTCGTAGAGCGACTGCGCGGCGCCCGCGTTCTCGTTGACCTCCAAGTGAATTTGCACGACCGCATCCAGCTGGCGGCCATGTGCGATCGCGGCTTTGACCAGCGCGGTGCCGAGGCCCCGATTGCGGAACGCCGGCGCGACATACATGCCCCAGATGGACAGGCGATGCCGAATCTTGAGCTTGCTCTCGCGGTAGATCCCCACGGAGCCGACTAGCTCGGGACTCCAGGCACCGATGACCACGTTGTCCGGCCCCATCGCGAGCCGCTCCTTTACGATCCCTGCGTCCGAACCCATATCATCCTCCGGTGAAGAAGCGAACGCGCTCGGGGAATCGAGGAGCATCTCTCGACGCAACAGAGCACACGCCTCGGCGTCGTCGGGGGTCATGATCCGAATGGTGGGGTTCATCGCTCCTGCTCCTCTTTCGATCTCACCCGGGTGAGAGCCTGCTACTCATCGACTCGCGAGCGAACCGCCGCGACGTCGATCTCTCCGTCCTTCCACAACGTCCTGCCCTCCATTCCGCCAGCCGCCGTGAGGATTTGACCCGACAGGTGTCGCGCGAGAGTGGGCGAGGACAGGAATACGATCGAGCGCGCGATATCTTTGGCGCGCGCAAGCTGTCGAACGGGCATCGTGCCAAGCGCGTGTTCGATCTTCGAAGGATCCTCGAGAGCGGGGCGCGCCATCTCGGTCACGGTCCAGCCCGGCTCGACCATATTCACGCGACCGTAGGGGTCCAGCGCGACGATCTCGTTCTTCAACGTTCGCACGAGCCCGTAGAGACCCGCCTTCGAGAGCGAGTAGTCGGCATGATTGCGCTCGCCGAACTGGCCCGCCGTTGAACCGGTAAAGACGATCGAGGCACCGTCCTGATCGGCGCGTGGTCCAGACTCTTGGAGAGCCGCCAGAAAAGCTCGCGCTGTCCAGACAGCACCCAACAGATTCACATCGACAACCTCGCGAATTCGAACTTCCGACAGTTGATGGAGAGGCTTGTCTTCCGGCGGCCAGATCCCCGCGTTCGCCACGCACACATCGATACGACCGAACCGTTCGACGATGCGCTGAACCGCTGCGTCGAGATCTTCCGCGCGTTTCATATCGGCATGAACACACAGAGCGCGATCGGCATAGGTCTTGGTCGCCGTGCGGGCTTTCAACTCGGCGAACTTCCGATGCCCCAAGAGCGCGACATAGGCGCCCTCGGCAGCGAACTCGTCCGCGATGGCGCGGCCGATACCTCCGGAGGCTCCCGTGATCAGAACGACTTTTTCTTTGAGTCCGGTATCCATGAATTCTTGCTCCGTTCGAGCGCTCGTGAATGGGCTTGGGAATCGAGCGTCCGAGAAGCGCGAGTGTACTTTCGCGGGCCACGCGTGGCCCTGGAGATTATCCTCGCAAGCGAGCAACTTCGAGAACCAGCGCGTCGAGCCAGCGCTCTCGATCACACTCGAGAACGCACTCCCTCACGCGCTCGCGCTCTTCCGCGCTAGCCGGCGCAAACCCGGCCAAGCGCTCCTCGATCGCCGCGCGCAGCCGCTCGACATTCGACGGGTCTGCGAGCACCTCTCCGCTAGCTCGATCCCGTATCCAGCACGCCGCGCCCGCTCGATCCGTCGTAATCACCGGCGTGCCACTCGCCAGACATTCGAGAGTGACGAGCGACGAACTATCTCGGAATGTCGGCAAGACACACAGGTCGGCGGCGGCCGACAGAGCGATGGGATCGCCGTTCGCGAGAAAGCTCGTCCGAGGCCTGAGGCCGCTCGAATCCACGCGCTTTTCGATGGCGGCCGGTCGGCGAACTCCCGCGACGAGCAGGTGAAACTCTCGCGAGTGGAGCTCGGTCAGGGCGGACAACAGTTGTGGCAAGCCTTTCAAGCGCGGCTCGCGAGCACTGAACAGGATCAGGGGACGTTCACTCGGAACCCCGAGCCTCTGCCTGAGTTCCCCGCCTCTCCCGCCTTCTTCGAGACGCTCGCGCGGATGAAAGCGATCGAGATCGACTCCGTTGTGAATCGTCACGAGGCGATTCTCGCAGCCCGGATAGGCGAGCGCGAACTCCCGCCGAACCATCTCGGAGACACAGACGATGCGACGCGCGCCGGCTCCGGTGAACAGCTCACGCTCGAGCTCGAGAAATAATCGGTGCCGACCCCGCGGATTCGCTTCGGGCTTGCGCCGACGCGACTCTCGACGTGCGCGAAGAGAGGCCGCGTACGATCCGCCGTGTGGCCAGTAGAGATCGACTTCGGAGAGATGCCGAGTGCCGATCGTCAGCTCGATCTTCGCCGCTTTGGCAGCGCCGACGAGCTCACGCGCCAGACTCGCTTCTCGCTGTGCACGCGTCATCCCCCGCTGTTCAACGCGCACCCAACTCGCGCGCTCGGGCAGTTCGCTCTCCACCGCAGTTGCAGCAATGATGAAGAGCCGGGCTCCGTTCTCGACAAGCCGATTTGCAAGCGCATCGAGTGCTGCTTCCGCGCCTCCGCGGCTCGGCTCCCAGCGATCTACGAGCAGACCGATGCGAGCGCCTGCAAGGTCTTCAGCTTGAGATTGCAAGCGGAACGGCGCCCTCCGCCAACCACGACTCGATGCGCGCGCGAATGTCATCCCGCACGACCCGAAACTCCGCCAGGATTTCCTCGTCGGTCCCCTCGCAGTGAGCGGGATCCGGAAAGATCCAACACAGAGTCCGGCTTGAACCCGAGGCCTCGCGACAGGCCTTCGCCGCTCGATCGCAGACGGCGATCACTAGATCCGGCGGGTTATCGTCGAACTCGGAAAAGGCATCGGACGTGTGGTTTGCGATGTCGATGCCCACCTCCGACATAACTTGAATCGCACGGGGATTGAGCCCGACGGGATCGGTTCCGGCCGAGAGCGCGCTGATGCGATCGCCGGCCAGCTGACGCAGCCAGCCTTCTGCCATTTGGCTGCGACAAGAATTCCCCGTACACAGGAAGAGAACGCGGGGAGAGTCAACATCTCGAAGCATTCGGCGATCCATCATTTTGCGATCCATGGGTTTCGTAATTTAGCAGGACTCGAGGGCGCGATCGATTCGAATCAAGCGTGGTTTCGCGACTCTCCATTCTGAATAAACGCAAAACCCCTGAGGGCTCCGAACGGACCCGAGATCCCGATGTAAAACCCCCTCGCTCTACTCATCCTCCAGAACCCGAGCCCTCGAACGAGACGCGGTGCCTCCCGCTTCGCTAACCTGCCGGTCCATGCGTGTCGGATTCGATCTCTCGCCGCTCCAGGGCCACCCCGAGCTATCCAGCTCCGGCGCTAACGGAACCCACATGGCTCCGGGCGTCCCCCGCGTCGTCCGTGAACTTGTCACAGCTCTCGAACGCCGCGCCGTGATCGAAGTCGTTCGACTCGAGCCACCGCCGGGAGTCGGGCTTCGAAAGTGGCGAGCAAGCCTGCTGCCTCGCGCCGCTCGAACGGAAAACCTCGTCGGCATCCACAGCTTCACCTCGGCCTTCCCCTTCCGCGGGCCGGGCAAGCGCGTGCAGACCATTCACGAGCTGCCCTGGAGACACGGCGTCCGCGAAAACGCCGACCTAAAACACCGCCTGTGGGCGCGCTTCGGCCCGCTGTTCGCAGATCGGATCGTCACCGGTTCCGAGTTTGTGGCGCGCGAGCTACGAGAGCGCGGCCGATTCAAAAAGCACCAGATCGTCGTCTGTCCCTGGGGTGTCGAGTCGCGCTTTTCCGACGAGCCGCCCGCAGGAGTCGTCGATGAAGTCTTACTCGGTCACTACCGACTCCCCGAAGATCCGCTGGTGTTTTGCCCCGGAGCAGTCCGCGAGAAGAAGAACCTCGCCGGCGTCTTGCGCGCCGTCGCCGAAGTCAAAAGGCGAGCCGGTCCTCGTCTGCATGTTGTCGTCAGCGGCTCGGAAACTCCCAGCTTGCGACGCGCTCTCGGCGACGCGGCCAAGCTCGGACTTTCCGCGAACATCTCGACGCTCGAGACCATCGAAGAAGAGCACCTGCCCGGCTTGTATCGCCTCTCCTCCGTCGTGCCGGTGTTGTCGCACAGCGAAGGCTATGGCCTGGTCGCGCTCGAAGCACTCGCCTGTGGGACGCCGGTCGTCGTTCCCGTCGACAGTGCGCAGGCCGAAGTCGCGGGGAGTTTCGGAATCGAAGTGGACGCGAGCAATGACTCGGACGTCGCGGACGGCTTGATGCGCGCGGTGCGCGATCGGGAGAGCCTGCGCTTTACGCTCGCGGCCCGCGCGAAAGAACGCACTTGGGATCAGTGCGCCGAGAGACTGGAAGCGCTGTGGACGGAGCTGGCCTCGTCATGAGAGTCCTCATCTCCGGCGCCGTTCTCGATCAGGGCATGGGCGGTGTTCGTCGGCACAATCAAGAGCTGTTGCCGCGACTCGCGAAACGCTGCCTCGCCGAGGGAGGTGAACTGGCCGTGCTCACTCCGCGCCGCGGCCTCGCGATCGAACTCGGTCCAGACGCGCGCATCATCGAAGCCGCGATACCGTCCAGCCCGCCGGTTTTTCGCGCGCTGATCGAGACCAAGCGCATCGTCAGCGCGCTTCGTTCAGCAGAGGAACGCGGACAGCCCTATCAAGTCGTTCACTCCGCGCACTTGCCCGCTCCCCGGCTCCCAAAATCCCTCGCGCGCAAGGTTCGCCGCACGCACACCGTTCACGATCTGCGCAAGCTCGAGCTCGAGAGTACGTCGCCCGTCCAGCGCCTGCTCGCCGAGCCGGCTCTGCGCCACGCACTCTCCGGCGCAGCCGCCGTCATCACTGTGAGCGAGACCGTGCGAACCGAGCTCCTCCGGCGCTTCGCACTCCCGCGCGATCGCTGCGTCGTCGTGCCGAACGCCGGTGATCACCTGGTACCCCTCGCACGCCGCCCAAAGTCGAACGCGCCCATCCTGCACGTCGGACACCTCGAGCCGCGCAAGAATTTAGAGCTCCTCATTCAAGCCCTGGCGCTCGCGCCGGACTTGCCCCCGCTGCTTTTGGCCGGCGCCGCCAAGCCGGGTGAAGCCGAACGCCTGCGGAGCTTCGCCGACCAGCGCAGAGTCTCCGAGCGTGTTCGCATGTTGGGCGCCGTCACCGAACTCGAACTCGCCGGACTCTACGCGGAAGCCGCGTGCGTCGCGATCCCCTCACGCCTCGAAGGCTTCGGCATCGGAGTCCTCGAAGCCCAGCTCGCCGGCGTACCGCTCGCCATCTCCAACGCCAGTGCACTCCCCGAAGTCGCGGGGCCTCTGACACCGAGCTTTGATCCCTCGAGTGCAGAGCAGTGCGTTTTGGCGATTCGGAATGCGCTCGACTCGTCGCAGGACGAACTCAAGCGAGCCGCAGAACACGCGCGACGTTTTTCCTGGGACGACTCGGCCGAGCGTCTCTACACCGCACTCTCGGCTGCACCGGCAATCGAGACTTAGCCGCGCAGTTTTTGCGCCAAGAAGAACGCGCCGATGCACGCACCGACCGCGACCGCGAGCACGAGCAGGTAGACCGACCAACGCACGACGCTCGAACGCTGGGCAAGGTCCCCTCCGAACCGATGGAGTGCCGAACCTCTCTGCATCGAAGCGATTTGCGCCGCTCGCCGCTCGGATGCGAGGCCGGAACCCTGCGGTGCGGGAGTCGCGTCGACCTTGGTCGGTTTGATGAGGTGCGTGTTCTCTTCATCCGTCTCGAGGTCACCTTCACCCGACTCACCACCGGTTAAGTCATCACGGCCGACAACGTGAAAGCGCAGCCGCAACTTTCCGAGCCGAATCTCTTCTCCACCGTGCAGGATGCAGCTCGGCACCCGTTCATTATCGAAGAAGAGCCCGTTGCGCGACTCCATATCGATCAGTTGCCAGTTGCCGCCGAGATAGATCAAGCGCGCATGGCGACGGCTGATCGAGTTCTCGGCAAACGTGACGTCGCAACTCGAATCGCGACCGAGGATCGCGCCCTCGTCTGCCGGATAAGACTCTCCGGCCCGGTCTCCACTCAGCTGTACGAATCGCGGCACTATATTTCTCCCTCGGTAAGTCGCGAAAACTTGCGTTCGAATTCTGCAGTAGAGAGCCGCCCTTTGAAAGCGAGCCGCCCGTTGATCGTCAAGACCGGAATGGATTGCCCGTATTGGCGCTCCAAATCGGGATCAGCCGCGATGTTGACCTCGGTGAGGACCGTCTTTCGGCGCGTCTTTGCGCGCCGCAGCTCCGCTTTCATTTCCTCGCACAAGCGACAATCGGGACGACTGTAGAGCACGAGCTCGACAGGCTCTGTTCGACGAAAGAGGGCTCGGAATATATTCACGGGGTGACGGCGGGGCTCCGCATTCCCTAATCTTGCCAGATCGGTCCTCGCCGGAAACGCTCCTCTCCAATGGAATCCCCGCAATCACCACCTGTGCACGAGCTACCTGCGCTCGATTTACAGGCGATCGGAGTTCACTTTCGACGCGGTGTGTTCGGGCGCCGCACCGAGGTACTGAAAAACCTCGACCTGCGCCTCGCTCCCGGCGAGTCGCTCGGATTGGTCGGCCCCAACGGCTCGGGCAAATCGACCTTGCTGCGCGTTGCCTGCGGGATCGAGTCCCCGAGTTCCGGAAGCGCGCTCATGTTTGGCACCGATCCGCGTATCGCGTCGGCTCGCGGGCAGGTGGGCTTTGTGCCGGAGGGCTCGCCCTTCCCGGAGAATCTGAGCGCGAAGACGTGCCTCTCTCTGTGCGCCGATCTTCAGGGTTTGCGTGGCGATGAATCGAAGCGGCGCTGCGGCGAAATGCTCGCGCGCGTGGGGCTCGCGGACGCGAAGACGACGCTTGCCAAATTTTCGAAAGGCATGCTGCGCCGATTCGCCCTCGCGCAGGCTTTCGTTCACAAACCGAATCTGCTGTTGCTCGATGAACCCAGCTCCGGATTGGACGCCGAGGGGCACGCCGTCCTCGCGGCTCTGCTCGCCGAAGCGCGCGAGCGCGGCGCCGCCGTCATCATCTGTTCGCATCACATGCAGGAAGCCGTCGGCTGGACCGATGGACTGGCGCTCCTCTTGAACGGCCAACTTCATCGTGAAGCGCGGGCCTGGATCACGTCCGAAGGCAGCGCACAACTCGAAGTCGATGGTTTAGATGCCGCGGCACTCGACGAGTTGGAGCGCACGATCGGCGAACTGGGAGGCCGGCTGCTCTCGCGACACCCGACGACTTCCGCGCTGCTCAAGCTCTACCGCGAAAACGGGGAGCCCCTTTGAGAGCGGAACTGAGAGCGGACCGACCGGTTCTTCGCTTTCGACCGAGCGCCGGACTGGTCGCACTCTCCATACGTCGGCTCATCTCCCCGCCCTTCCTTTTCGCGTCCTTCGCCCTCGCAGCTCTCTGGCTCCTCCAAGACCACGGCATCCAAGGCGCAACCGAGACAGCCGACGTCGCCCTCCTGCGCGCCACTCGCCGCGCATCCACCTGGTTCAGCTTCGCGCTCTTTCTCATTCCGCCCTGCATCTTCAACGCCGCTCGTCTGGGCGAGCGCTGGAGTCGATCGGATCGCGACTGGATCGGCGCGCGTGCTCTGTCGCGGTTTGGTTTCGCGTTCTCCACTTGGCTCGGCATTTGGTTCGCCTCCTCACTCGTCGTTCTCGCGATCGGTGTGCTCGCGGAGTTCACGGCCGACGGGGACGGAATGAGCTCGCGTCAACTCCGGCAACTCGCTTGTCCGACGGTTCGCCTGCAGGAGAGCGATGCTCGCACGACCTGGACGCTCGACGATCCGCGCGGAGAGCTGCGAACGAACCGAGAGCTGCGACTCGCGCTCTACGCAACACCCGGCGACGGACCGACTGCGAGGGTGCGCTTCTCGAGTCGTCGGCTCGAAACCGACACGGCGACGTCCACCGAAACCATCGTCAGTGGGCGAACGCGTGTCCAGCTCGGCCTTCCGCCCGGCGGTGGCGCGCTCGAGTTCACGCTCGAAAAACTCGGGGCGGGTTGTGGCGTCGTCGCCCTGCCCGACTCGCTCACGCTCTTCGAGCCGACGGATTCGGAACGCGCCGCATCGCTCGCGCTGTTCACCCACGGAATTCTTTGGCTCGGCGCATGGAGCGCTCTCGCGCTCGGCCTCGGAATGTGGATGCGCGCGTTCACCGCGACACTTTTAACTCTCGCGCTCCAGCTCCCCCTCTGGAGTTTCGCAGTCTCCTCGACGTCGCTCGTTCAGCCCGCCCTCCTAAAACTGATTCCGGGCCTCGAGCTCCCGAGCGCCTTCACTCTGCTCGGTGATGGACTCGCGCTGAGCCTTCCCGCCCACACGACCTTCTTCGGATTCAGTCTTCTGTGTGCGCTCGGGTTCGCGTTGGCGGTCACCGGAATGCGACGCGGAGGTCCGGCGTGAAGCTACACCTGACGCCGTTGCGCAGCGTGCTCTGGATCGTCGCGCTGGTCCTCATCGCGGCGCCGCTCTTCCTGAGCGCCACCGAGCCCGCGCAACCGGAACTCGCGCCAAAATCCGCGGCCGCTCGACTGCTCGGACCGATCTCCGAGGTGGCCGCGCGCGTTCAGTGGATTCGAGTCCAACGAGCGCTCAACGAAGGTCGCTCCGAGCTAGCCCTCGCCCGGGCGGAGACGGCGCTCGAGCTCAATCCAGCCGACACCGAAGGCTGGCGTTTCACCGCGGTCCTGCTCGCGCTCGATCTGGGCTCACCCAATCGAGAGCCCAGTGCGACGCGGCGACGCGCACTCATTCGTTCCGCACTCAAACTCCTCGTCCGCGGAGAGGCGAGCGCGGAGGCACCGGATCAGCTCGCCCTGTGGCGCGGAATCATCCTGTTGACGCACGCGGAAATCGACCCGGAACTCGAGTGGCCGGGAGGAGAGCAAGAGCTGTGGACCGAGGCCGCGCTCGCCTTCGAAGCGGCCGCCGAGCTGGGCTCTTCGAAGGCGACGGACTTTGCGAACTCGGCGCGAGAAAACGCGCGCGTCCTCGAGGAGCTAGCTCGCTAACCAGCGAGCCGCTTTGCGCGCGTAGTAAGTGAGGATCATGTCCGCACCCGCGCGCCGAATCGAGAGCAAGCTCTCCAGCACCGACGGCCGCTCGTCGAGATAGCCCTTCTCGGCCGCCGCAGCGAGCATCGCGTACTCGCCCGATACTTGGTACGCGGCGATCGGAAGCGGGCTCGCTTCGCGCAACGCTCGAATGACGTCGAGGTAGGGACCGGCGGGCTTCACCATCAACATGTCCGCACCCTCGTCTTCGTCGAGCTCCGCTTCGCGCAGAGCCTCGCGCGCGTTGGCCGGATCCATCTGATAGGTCTTCTTGTCGCCGGACTTGGGAGCGGAATCGAGCGCGTCGCGAAACGGACCGTAGAAGGCCGAGGCGTACTTTGCGGTGTACGCGAGGATGCCGACCTCGGTGAAGTCCTCCGCGTCCAATGCGTCGCGAATCGCACCAACGCGACCGTCCATCATGTCGGACGGCGCAATAATGTCGGCGCCGGCGCGAGCCTGGCAGACCGCTTGGCGACACAGCACGGCGACCGTCTCGTCGTTCAAAATGCGACCATCGGGAGCGACGATCCCGTCGTGTCCATCGCTCGAATAGGGGTCGAGCGCCACGTCGGTCATGACGATCAGCTCCGGCCAGCGCGACTTCAGCGCGGCGACGGTCTTCGGAATCAAGCCGTCCGGATCGTGTGAGCTTTCGCCGGTCGCGGACTTCTGGCTCTCCGCGAGTGCTGGAAATAGGAGCACCGAAGTGAGGCCGTCCTCAAGCGCCCCATCCACTTCGCGCAAGAGCCCTTCAGCGCCGTGGCGCGAGCAGCCCGGCATCGAGTCGATGGGTTCGTCGCCCGGCGACTCGTGAAGGAAGAGCGGATAGACCAGGCGACTCGCCTCGAGCGAGGTCTCGGACGTGAATCCGCGCAGGGCGGGGTGACTTCGGTTTCGGCGAGGGCGCTGTCTCATGTCGCTCGCCATTAGAGCAAGTCGAAGGCCCATCCCCCGCGAGATTTTCCGCCGAGCAATCCGGAGCCGCCGTCCTCGCCTTCGAGGGTCGAGCTTCGTCGATTGGTGAGCGAGAGTGTCGGGTCCGGCATCCCCAATGCGCGCCTTCCGTCCTATACTGGTCCCCCTCACACGGTCTCCGAGACCGAGTGATCCCGCCGGCACGAAGAGCTGGCCGGCAAGGACCCTTCGATGGCATTGATCGAGACCACAGAGTATCTGAACCAGATCTTCGGCGAGTTCAGCTACATCGCCCCCTTCGTGGTCCTGCTCTTGTGCGGGCTCGGTTTGCCGATTCCCGAGGAGGTCACCCTCATCGGAGCCGGAATCCTGCTGCACCAGGGCAAGGTCGAGCTGGTACCGATCGTCATCGTCTGCTCGGCGGCCATCCTGATCGGCGACTCGGTTCCCTTCTTGTTGGGCCGCAAGTACGGCATCTCCGCGCTCAAGAGCCGCTGGATTCGGCGATTCATTCACCCGGAGCGTTTTGGTCGGATCGAACGGCGGTTCCGTGATCACGGCAACTGGGCCACCTTCGTCTGCCGCTTCCTGGCGGGTATCCGGATCCCCGGCTACTTCATCGCCGGCACGCTGAAGATGTCCTACGCCCGCTTCCTCTTGCTCGATGGCCTCGGCGTCCTGATCACGGTCCCCATCTCGATCTACCTCGGCAAGGTCTTCGGCGGCCAGGTCGAGACCAGCATGGGCGGCCTGCACCTGCTGCTCGCCTTCCTGGTCGTCTCCCTGGTCCTCATCCTCATGATTCGCTCCCGGCGAGCCCGCGTCGCCCTCAAGGAATCCCGGGATCGAGAACGAGCCGCCCGGCTCAAGGCCGCTCGCCTGCTCAAGCAAAAGCGCCATCCGGACACTTCGCAGCCAGATGGTTCCGGAGTTTGAGCCTCCGCGTGGTTGACGCCGAAGCCTGAGCGGCTATTCTCTTTGCGCAAAATGCGCGGCCATAAGCTCTTAGGCCGGGTTCGCTCTCGGCCATTTGGGTCGGCGAGACCCGGACAGTTTGGGCCCCGCGACACTTCGCACAGCAACACATCGAGAGACTGAGCCGTGCCAAGCGTTCAACCCGAAGTGCTTTCCGAGGCGCCTACTTTTTAAAAAGTCGGGCGTCCCGTTTTTGTGGACTTGCTCCGCTCATTCGCTCCATTTCTCGTTCCTAACAAGAACCGTCCCTATCCCCGGATTCCACAAGTATGGACCTCCCCTTCCTGACGATCGCCGCCGGTATGGCGGGATTCGCAATCCTATTCGCCATCATCAAATACGTCGGAGTCATGCGGCAGGATGCCGGTACCGAGAAGATGCAAGACATCTCTCGCATGGTTCAAGAAGGCGCAGCGGCCTTCCTTAAGGCCGAGTACACCTGGCTCGCCGTCTTCGTGGCCGTCGTCTTCGTGGCGATCTTCATGTCGTCAGCGGAACAAGGGCTCGGCCAAGACACAGCGATCGCCTTCGTCGCGGGCGCCCTCGCCTCGGCCGCTGCCGGTTACTTCGGCATGCACACGGCCACGCGCGCAGCCGTGCGCACCACACAGGCTGCGTCCAAGTCACTGTCGGACGCCCTCAACGTGTCCTTCAGCTCCGGCGTCGTCATGGGCATGAGCGTGGTCGGCCTGGCGCTGCTCGGCGTCTCCGTCTTCACGATGTTGTACGCAGCAGACTTCACCAGCGCAGGCCTCGAGAAGGTTCTCGGCTTCAGCTTCGGCGCCTCCTCAATCGCGCTCTTCTCGCGTGTTGGTGGCGGAATCTTCACCAAGGCGGCCGACGTCGGTGCCGACCTGGTCGGCAAAGTTGAAGCGGGCATCCCCGAAGACGACCCCCGCAACCCGGGCACCATTGCGGACAACGTCGGCGACAACGTCGGTGACGTCGCGGGCATGGGCGCGGACCTGTTCGAGTCTTACGTCGGTTCGATCGTCGCGGCCATGACCCTGGGCGCCTTCGCCTACGTCGGAGTGAACGGCATGGAAGGCATGGTCCTCCTGCCGATCGCTGTCGCCGCTCTCGGCATTCTCGCCTCGGTCATCGGTACCTTCTTCGTGAAGGCAGCCAACGAGCATGCGCTTCACGCCGCGCTCTTCCGCGGAATCGTGGTCGCCTCGATTCTCGTCGTCGCGGCAACTTTCTGGCTGACGGTCGGCGGTGGCATCACGCTGCCCGAGACCCTGGTCGGAACTGGCGACCACGGCATGGAGACCGGTATGGCACTGCTCATCGCCGTCGTCTCCGGCCTCGTGATCGGCGTCCTGATCGGCAAGGTCACCGAGTACTACACCTCGACCGAGACCAAGCCCGTGCTCAACATTGCCGAGCAGTCTCAGACCGGCGCAGCCACCAACATCATCCACGGTCTCGCGACCGGCATGGAGTCGGTCGCCATTCCGGTGCTCTTGATCTGCATCTCGATCTTCCTGGCCAACTACTGCGCGGGCGTCTACGGCGTCGCGCTGGCGGCCGTCGGCATGCTCTCGACCCTGGGCATCTCGCTCGGCGTCGACGCTTATGGCCCGGTCGCGGACAACGCCGGTGGTCTGGCCGAAATGGCCGAGCTGCCCCCGGAAGTTCGCGAGCGCACGGACGCCCTCGATGCTGTCGGCAACACGACCGCGGCGATCGGCAAGGGCTTTGCCATCGGCTCGGCGGCACTCACCGCGCTGGCTCTGTTCAGCGCCTTCTGCAGCCGCGCCGGCATCTTGGCGGAAGGCGCTGGCGGTGAAGCGGGCAACCTGACCCTCGACATCAACAGCGTCAACGTGATCATCGGTCTGTTGCTCGGCGGCATCCTGCCCTTCCTGTTCAGCGCCATGACCATGCGTGCCGTCGGCAACGCGGCGGTCGAGATGGTGAACGAAGTGCGTCGTCAGTTCCGCGAGATCCCCGGCATTATGGAGGGCACGACTCCTCCGGACGCCGCTCGCTGTGTGAAGATTTCGACCGACGGTGCGCTCAAGCAGATGATCGTCCCCGGTGTGATCGCTATCGCCGCTCCCCTTGCGGTCGGTTTCTGGAGCGTTCAAGCGCTCGGCGGCTTGCTCGCTGGCGCGCTCGTCACCGGCGTCATGATGGCCATCTTCATGGCCAACGCCGGCGGTGCTTGGGACAACGCCAAGAAGCTGATCGAGGGCGGCGCCCACGGCGGCAAAGGTTCCGATTCGCATAAGGCAGCCGTGATCGGCGACACGGTCGGTGACCCGTTCAAGGACACCTCCGGCCCGTCGCTCAACATCCTCGTCAAGCTGATGACGGTCGTGAGCCTGGTCTTCTTGCCCTGGTTCGTCGGCTAAGCTGCAATGACACCCACGCGCGGCGGCTTCCGGAGAACGGAGGCCGTCGCGCTCCCATTTACAAACTCTTCTCGAACCTATTATCGGGCGCACAAACGGCACCGAAAACAGCACGGGCTGGGATTTGATACTCTCCCCCCGTCGAGGCTCGAATGAGCCCGCTCGACAACACTAAGGACACTCCCATCGACGCGTTGAAATTAGCCGTAGAAGCCGCCTGGCTAGCGGACCTGAAGAAGGCAGGGGACATCCGTGTCGTTGAAGTGACCGACCAGTTTCGCGTCGCCGACTACTTCGTCGTGGTAACCGCCGCGAGTCGCCCGCAGGCGAAGGCGATCTTCAATGAGATCCACATGTCTCTGAAGGCACGTGGCGAAGAGCACCGTCCTGTGGAAGGTGCGGAGCTCGGTTGGTGGGTGCTGCTCGACTACGGCGCTGTCGTGGTGCATATCATGCAGACCGACGCGCGAGAGTATTACGACCTCGATCGCCTCTACGGGGACTGTCCCGAGGTCGATTGGCGTTCCCTGCGAGAAGACGACTCGGCAGCGGAACCGGCCTGAATCCAGACTCGGTAGACGGAGCGGGAAGGTGGCTCCGGAGTGAGTAAGGACAGCGAGTCGAAGGACGGCAGTGTGTCGAGCGTAGCCGGCACTTCCGTTGCGTCGAAGCCAGCGCCCGCCGTTGAGCTCTCGCCGAACGCGCGGCTGATCCTCGAGGTCCTCGGCTGCCTGCTCATCATGGTCGCGGCTCTGGTTCCGCGCATGCGCGATTTCGGCGCAGGGTTCGATCGCGGAATCACGGGCCAGCAGGGCGCGTTCTTCGCGCTCGCGGCGGTGAACTACCAGCGAGTGGGAGTCAGCGGCTTCAACGGCTATCCGATTCAAAACATCGACGCGGTCCAAGCGGAGGGGCTCGGGACCTCGAGCGTCTCGCTCTTCGCTAACCATCCGCCCGCGGTCCCGCTTGCGGCTTGGTTGGCGGCCAAATGGATGGGGCCATCGGGATGGGACGACGCCTGGAAGAAAGGCGACGCGCCCGAGGGTCTGGAGCCCGCTCTGCGCTTTCCATTCCTCATCGCTCACCTTGCAAGCCTGGTGCTCTTCTACCTCGCCATTCGAACCGCCGCCGGTTCCCGGCGCGCCATGCTCGCACTCGCGATCCTCGCCGCGACTCCCATCTCGATCCTCTACTCAACGCAGATCGGCGCCGAGAATCCCGCCCTCGCCTGCCTCTCGGCCGCGGCGC
The DNA here is from genome assembly GCA_029259635.1 of Planctomycetota bacterium. GTDB lineage: Bacteria > Planctomycetota > UBA1135 > UBA1135 > OFTM34. The sequence goes on from JAJDEU010000056.1 coordinate 200,250, forward strand.
TCTTCCACATCCGATACCTTCGAAGCGGCCGAAAGGGCGACTTGATCGGATTCGGCTTGAGCGCTCTCTTCGGCGGCGCAACCGGCTTTGCGTTCGTGTTCTTCTTGCCGGGCTTCCTGCTTCAAGCCTTCCTGCGCGACAAGCCCCGATCGATGGCCCTCGCGACTTCCGGATCGATAGGTCTCTTCGTTCCGCTAGCCATGCACGTCGTGCTGTCGAGGGGAGCTGTCGAGCGAATCGGGCTCTCGCCCCTCTCACTCTCCGAGCAGTTGGGCGAGCTGCTTTCACCACTTTCGAACAACGACTCGCTTGCCTCACCGTTGGCAAGCTCCCCCATGGAGCAGTTGCTCGAGTTTTATTCTCTACCGATCATCATCATTGGACTCATGGGCGCGCTGCTCGCCGTGATCCTCGCGCTTCGCTCCAGCAACCACAGCAGCTCGAATCCCCGCTCCTCCGACATTGACCCCACTCTTCCCCTCGCCTTCGGTGGGCTACTCCTCCCCCTCGTCGCTCTGCTTTTCTCCGCCGACGACGGAGAACGAGCGAGCCTTCACTCCCCCCTTCTCCTGTTCGCCACGCTCGGCATCGCGGCCTCCGGCGCCCTTGTCTTCGACTCACTAGCTCAGCCTCTCGCCAAACTGCGCGGAGGCATCGCGCCTCTGGTCGTGGCTGCCAGCTTGGTCGCTCTGCCCGGTCTCGAGCGCGCGAACGCTCTGCGCCGCTTGCTGCGAGATCCCGGGCCGCACGACGACGCCAGCCTCACGACCGGCTCCACGGCTCCACTCCCGATCACGACGGGCAGAGAGATCGCAGCGCTCATTCCAGCCGGTGACCTCGCGATGGTTCCCCCCGCGCTGGGCCTCACCGCCACGCATCAGTACTACGCGTGGCGGACGCTGCTCTCGGTCGATCTCGACGACGCGGGATCGCTCACTCACGGGGCGGCAGCTATCGACCAGCGCGAGCAATCCGCCTGGGTTCTGTTGCCGCGCGACACCGAGGAGGAGTTCGGCACTCTGTCCGCAGCTCTCCTCGATCGTGTGAGGGCCAGCCATCCCGGATTGGATTGGAACACCCCCGACCGGCAGAGCGAGTTCTGGCGAGTCTGGCGACTCTCCTCGGACTGAAAGCCCGGCCTCGAGCGGTGCGCGCTGCTAGCCCAGCGGGCCGCCCTTGAAGAGCGGCAAGAGTGTCGAGGCCAATTTCTCGTAGAGCTCTGCCGTCGCGCGAACATCGCGCAAGCAGTACTCGCCGATGTCTTCGATGCGCCCGTCGCGATAGGCGCGACCGACTTGGCTGCCGTCGATCGAGCCCTTCGGACTCTCGATGTCAAAGCGGCGACACCAGTAGTCGAGCGAGTAGCGATCGCGTGAAGCTCCCTGAAAAGTGAAGATGTCGTAGAGGTCGCAGTGCGCCGAGATGTCGTAGCGGTAGGGCAAGAGGTTCACGCTCGGCCGAACACCGAGCATGGCCGAGCGCACCATCAGAACAGGTCCGTCGTAACCGCGCCCGTTGTAGGAGACAAGCCGCGGTCGCTTGCGACCGACGATCTCCCAGAACCGTTCGAGCAGTTCCTTCTCCGACCCGCGGAAGATGTCCGAGTGCGGCACCTTCTCCCACTCGCGCTGCGGCTCGGAGTCACCCTCCAACAAGACCAGCCCGCGATCGGCTTCTATATTCCAGAGCCCGATCGTGATGACCTTACCGAGTCCGGTCATCAAGGCCGTGCGTTCGGGCAGCGCCTCGCGCTCGGCCTCGTCGCGCGCGCGCTGCATCAGATAACCGCGCGTGCTCTCATCGACCTCTTCCCAGGGATAACCGGCGACTTCGATGTCAAACGTGATGGCGTTGTCACTCATCACCTAATCATCCGCTTCTCCACTTTGTTCTTCGATGGCTTTTTCCGATTCCTCTCGCGCCTCGTCGCCAAGCGTGTATCCGAGCGCGGAGAAGGACTGTCGAAAGTCCTCGTCCAGATTTTCCCGGGGTAAGCGAGCCGGGGTAGCGGGGCGAAAATCGCCATCCGTATTGGGTGCGCGCACCGCGGCATTTGCGCGCCGCCAGCTCTCGTCGAGCACTTGATCCAACTCCACCGCTCCGCGCAGAGCGGGCCAGTGCTCGGGTAATGGAAGACCGAGTAAGCGCAGAACAAGCGGCGCAACTTCCAAGACATTGCCGAGCCTGCCTTTGGTCGCGTCGCTGAGCAGGTTGCCGCGCGCCGAGATCTGCGGCCCCATGGCGCCGAAGATTCCAGGCGGGCCGGCGGGATGGTGCCCGGTCGTGCCCGCTTCCGGATCGTCAATGGACTCTTCCCAGGCGTGCATGCCGTGGTCGGATAGGACGAGCACATTGGCGTTCGCCGGGAGCGAAGCGAGCAGCTCTCCAAGCTGACGATCGGCTTCGACGTAGGCCAGTCGAATGTACTCGGCGAAGTCGGCTTTAGCGGGCTCGCGCAACTCGAAGTGAAAAGCCTCGGGTTCGTGATAGCTCCAAAAGCGATGACCGGCGACATCGGGCATCGACAAGTAGATCATCGAGAGGTCCGCCGAATACTTGCCTTGCAGGTAGACGGCAACCGCCGTGTTGCTCAAGTCGGCCGATAGACTCCAACCCAAATCGGTCACCGATTTTGTCATGACCGGATCGAGGTCGCGCTGCTCGGTTGTCGGATCTTGATCGCGCGGCTCCGGAAACCGACTCCACAGCAAATCGCGCACGCGCTCCGCATCACTCACAAAGATCATCTCGGATTGAATCTCGTCCATCAGAGTCGGCGGCCAGGTCAGTCCTTCCAGCTCTTCCCAAACGCCCGGCTTCCAAATCACACTGGCCTGCGCTTGCGCGGCATAGGTCGAGAGCATCTTTCCGTTGATACTTTCCGCTGGCCAAGTGTTCCACCAACCGACGCAGTTCACCTTCAGGCCCGCATCCGAAACGATATTCCAGAGCGCGGGAACCTTTCGAGTATTGCTCGTGTAGGGCCGGTTCCCCTCGTCGTGAAAGAAGGTGATGCCGTGTTCGCTCGGCGCTTGTCCGGTAGCGATCGACGTCCAAATCACCGGCGAGTAGGTCGGGATCATGCTCGCCAGTCGGCCGAGCACGCCGCGCTCTGCAAACTTAGCGAGGTTCGGCAGGCGACCCGCGTCGATGAGCTCGGCGATTAACGCTGGCTCGAGACCGTCGATTCCGATGACGACGACGGGAGCCGCTGGCGGGGCAGGCTTCGCCTCGGTACAGCTGAAAACCCCCAAGAGGCCGAGCACGGAGATTCCATGAACCCAAGAACGATTGCATCCCATGCTCGCGTTGTACGGCGGCTGCCGACGCCTCGCTAGGACTAGCTCTCTCAATTTCCGGATGCCGCTGCAGGGTGAATCCACTGCGCACGCCGGACTCGTTCCATGGCGGACGAGGGCCGAGCCTCGCGGCAGGGAAGAGCTTCGCTCGTCCCGTCGGCACTCGCAGCCGGCGCGGCGCGGTTTTCTAGCGAACGGGAATGCGAATGCGCTCGAGCCGGCGCACCGACACGGTCGCGCGCATTTGCAGATAGAGCGCGAGCAAGAACAGCCAGGCAGTGCCCATCAGAATATCCCGCAGAAGCCCGCCCGGATCCCCTGGGACATAAGCGGTGTGGCACCCACCGCCCCCTCCCCCCGAGGCCGAGCTATCGAAGGTGAAAGCTGCGCTGACCAGGTTCGCTTGGCCGGTCGAATTCGTCGCGAGAATGGAGACCGCTCCAGCGCCATGAGCCGGCGTCTCGACGTCGAGGTTGTTGGCGTCGATGAAGGTGACGGTCGCGGCTGGCGTTCCACCAGCGCCCGTCTCCGGGTCCGCGTTGAAAGTGATCTGAGTGCTCGCCGTGAAGCCTGTCCCGACCAGTCGCAGGGTCTCCCCGCCGAGGTCGGTCCCGTTGGGCGGGCTTACCGTTTGCAGGTCCGGATCTGAACTAGCGGTGTAGGCAAAGGCACTCGTCGCGGTTCCGCCGCCGCTGTTCTCCACCACGAGAGTGTAGGGCCCGCCGGGCACACCGGCTTCGCTGGTAATGCGCAGAACATTCGCGCTCTCGATCGTGACCGTGTTCTGAGTAATGCCGTTGATGCGAACGGCGAGCCCCGACAAGAAGTTCTCTCCGGTCAGCACGATCTCGGTCCCCCCCACCGAACTGCCAATCGTCGGAAAGGTCGTATCGATCGTTGGAAGCACGGCGACACTGAAGCTCGAGGCCAAGCGCCCCTCGACGCCGGTCGAATCAAGCACCACGACATCGTGAACTCCGACCATCGTCGCTGCAGTCGTGAGGGTAATCGTCGTCGCGTTGACAACCGTCGCACCGCCCACATCGCCATCGACGTAGAGCTGGTCTCCAACGACGACGCGCGCGCCCGCGCGAAAGTTCGTGCCGGTGATCGTCACGGCGTCTCCACCGCTCGCCTGTCCGGAAGCCGGCGCGATGTTGGTCACGGTCGGAGCGGGAGGAACGATCTCGATCGCACCTGGGAGCACGGCGAGGTTGCCCGTACCAGATTGTGTGACCTGAACGTCGACGAGACCCGGCGCGGTACTCACGGGAACCGTCAGTTGAAACTGAACCTGCGACGTGAAGAAGTTCGTGACACCTTGGGTGAGCGTTCCGTCGCTCACGGAGAGGGTCGAGCCTGCCAAGAGTCCCGTTCCCCGCAGCGTTAGGACGCGCGTCACGCCATCCGCGATCGCGACGACCGGCAGAGCATCGCCCGCCACGCCGAGGTTGACGCTGACGTCCGCTCCGACGAAGAGGTTGCCGAGAGCGAGCGAGTTCGTCGCCCCGACGGTGGCACTCAGGCCGTAGAAGGTGGGCTCGAAGTTGGTGACGACACTATGTCCGGCCGTCAAGTTGCCAGCCGACACCGGACTGTCGAGAGGCGAGGCGTAGACGGTGTAGGTTCCTGCTCCGAGCCCTAAGATTGAAAAGTTGCCGCTCGCGTCGGCGAGTGCTGCTCCACTGGTGCGCCCATTCGCATCGCGCGCAACGACCCAGGCGCCGGGAACCGCCGTGCTATCCGAGAGGCGCTTGATCGATCCCGTCAGGGTTGCGGAAGCGCCGGACGGATAGGCGTCGCGCATGCCATTCGCCTCGTCGGCGGACAGACTGCGATGGGCGGTGACATTGCCGCTAACGAAGGGATACATCGTCGCGCCCGCGATTCCGCTGTGATCCAAGCCGAGCAGGTGACCGAGCTCGTGGGTCACGACGTCCTCGACATCCATCGCGGACGAGCTCGCGTCGGTGGTGAACGTGAACTGCGATCCGTTGAACAGAATGTCGGCGTCGGAAATCGAGCCATTCGAGAAGAACCACACCGGCGTAATCGCGACGATGCCCGACCCGCTCGGAAAGAAGCTCGACTCATTCGACTCGTCGAAATAGACCAAGTGGACTCCGGTCGACGCCCAATCGGTGCGAGCTTGACTCGCCGGCGTACTGTCTTCGACCAAGGTCATGGTCGTGCCGCTGACGTCATTCCAGCTGCGAATCGAATTGCGAATCGAAGTCTCGTGGCTGCCGTCCGAGATGTTGTCCGACCCGGTCGAGTTGATCACGATCGAGATTGCGCCGGGCGCGGGCCAAAACAGCGGGTTGCTATTCGACGGATTGTGCAACCGCACATGAGCGACCGTCGCCGACACACACAAGACCGCGGCGCTGGCCGCTAGTGCAAGAACTCGCGAGCGCTTCATGCTTACTTGCCGCTCGCTTGGTTTCGCGCTTTGCGCGCTGCTACGGCAGCCAAGATCTCACCGGTCACTTGCGCATAGCCATGGACCGATCGTGCGGGTGCATCCTCGAGCTTTCCCGTCAGTGGATTCGCAAGCTGCAACTGCGAGGAATCTCGGACCAGTCGAGTTGCTCCGTTCTCCAATCGCTCGACCGCAAACTTGCCCTGCGCGAGGCCGATCGGCATACGCAGTCCGCCCCCGCTCGACTTACTGAGGAAGAGCACGACCTCTTCGCGCTCTGCGAGAGTCGGCATGCCCGCGAGAATGAGACCGCGCCCATCCGGAAGCACTCCGCCGGGGATTCGCACAGACCGGCTCTTGAGCTCCTCTCCCCAAAAAGTCTTCTCGACCTTGAAGACGTATTCCGTCTCGATCAGCTTGTTCGCACCGAGCCGCGCGTGCTTGGTCAGCACCGTTCCCTGGAAGGCGATGTCGGAAGCATCGACCAGCGCAGCGATATCCATCTTCCGCGCCGTACCGGCCTCGACCGATGTCGTGCGGAGGGCTTGCGTCGCCAAGAGCGCCGAAGCTACGAGGATTCCAATAGAAGGAAGTAGAAGACGCATGGGGCTGCGTTGGGTGCGAGTCTTGGTGCATCCCTGCATCCCGGGGTAGGTATGCAGTTCGCCCCTGTTGAGGGCACCTGCTCCATCGGGTTCGCTTTGTTCCGTTCTTGAGACTGGCAGCGAAAAGGCTGCGGATCAGCCGGGAGAATCAACGTCGACACCGCTCTCTTGTGATGCCCGAAGGAGCGTCACCCCGAGAGAGCGGACTTGAACCCCGAACCCTATTGAGGTGCTTCAAGTTCCACTTCACCCCCGCCGGAGTAGGAGACGCCACCGAACCAGTCGTAGACAATCCACTGCAACCTCATCCGAAACCCGATCAACTCTGCATCCAGTGGGATCTTGAAGAAGTACTTGGCGTAGCCCCCAGTCGGATCGCCGACCACGCCCTTCGTCCATTTCTCAACGAGCCAGGTGGGGTTCAGGTACTGGGTGCAGTTGGGCAACCCGAAGAACCCGAGATTGGCGGGAAGCCAGTGTGTAAACCACGCGGGGTAGTCATCGCCCGCAAGTAGAACGGCATAGGAACCCGCAGCAGCGCCACGGAGCTCGACTTTGAAGGTCTTCGTGCCGATCTCAGCCCGGCCAACGGTGTGAAGTGTCGGGGGATTGCCAAAGTCGGTGTACTCGCAGCCCGGACCCATCGAGTGGTAGAGCGGGTTGGCGCGAGCGTAGGTCCCCGATGGAATCGCGATCATGTCTCGAATGAACGGCGCGGACTTCTCGAAGGGAGCGACCTTCGACCAGATCGAGTCATCAAACCAGTCGTAATTCACTTCCGATCCGCCGCTCGCTCTGCCGTCGCCGTTGATGTCCACGAAGCGCGCGACGTACCGCCGCCCCGCTTCGTTATAGGCCACGTAGAGCGCACCGCCGCAGGCATCGATGGCGTCGATTTGCTCCAGAACCTGATTTGAACTCGTGTGGCTTCCGTCGTAATAGAGCCCCACTTCGCCGGCATCCTGCAGGTCGCCATCGCCATTGAGATCGACTCCGCGATAGATCAATCCGTTCAGTCCCAGTTGATCCACGTTCGTGTCGTAGGGACTGCGATAGGCCGAATCGCAGGCGAAGTACCAGGTCGGAGTGGCTCCGCTCTCATCCACCGAAATCAACGAGAGCCGCCCGTAGAACGAGCCCCCAAAGGCCGAGGGAATCGTCAAATCGCGCAGGACTCCACCCGCCCAGTCCACGTTCTGCGGCATCGACGGGTTCTTTCCGCTGGCATTGAGAAAGAGCCGCGACTCACCCGGATCGACTAAATCTCCGTCATCGTTCGCAGGTCGGAAGACACACATCAGCTCATCGGGACCATCGCTGTAGGTCACGACGCGGTCGCCGAGCGCTTCCACTTCCGCAAAGTTGCTCACGTCCATGGCCCTCAATCCGAGCGCGGTCTCGATCGGGTGGCTGCTGCCTCCAGCCCCCACGAGAACCTCGAACTCGAGAGCTCCTGCGGTAAGCCCATCCCCATCCAGGTCGCGCATGCGGAACAGGCCTCGAAGCCCCGCGTCGGAGCACCACCAGACCGCCCCGTCGTCCGTAACCGTCATTGCTCTCGCCGTCGAGGCTCCATCCAACTTCCCCGAATTGCGAAGGACCCGGCGCTCAAAGAGCTCCAGCGATCCGTTGTCATTCACATCCATCCCGTGATGAATGCGGTCTTTCGCAGAGTCGATCCAGCTGAGCGAAGGCGCGCCTCCCCGCATCTCAACCGCGAGCGCCCGCGGCGTAAGATTCGCGCTCTCCCGCCAGAGTGCCCAAGCCTCACCGAGGTCGAGAATTCTTCCGTCGCCGTCAAAGTCGGCGAGGCGCGCGAGTTGATCTCCAGCGCTGTCGGCGAAGATCACTTCGCAGGGAGATTGAGCCGGGGATTGAGAGAGAGTCTGAGTGAGTAAGCAGAGAGCAATCGAAAGCTGCATGGTGGGGTCCTCTTGCTCCTGGACTCCCTTCCGCAAAAATGGTTTCGGGTGCTCTTAGCCATTTCGATCGGAATCGAGACTCCGAGGTACTCCTTCTTCCGCGGGCAAAGCCCGCCGAGGACCGCTCACCAGCACCCTGTGCGCCGCCAAAGAACGGGCGCTAACAGCCTCGAAACAGGCGTTTCGGCGAGTATTGGGGAACCTGGAATTTCTTTCCAGGCGAATCCGACGGCCCCTCTGAGAGGGGGTACTGTTGATTGTCGAATACGGTTCCGAAAGGACCGCCCCCCCCTCATGAATCCGTCCAAAATCCTCGCCGCTCTGTGCGCTCACTACGAGCTTCCCCTCGACAAAGGGCAGAAGCTGGTCCCGCTAATCCGGCGAGCGACCGAAGCGCCAGAACCCGTCAAAGGTCGCATTCTCGCCCTGGTTAATCGCACGTTGAAACGCGAAGCCGAGCGGCACAAGGCCTACCTGAAGGAACGGGACCTCGACGAGCGAATGCTGGGCGTCGTCGCCAAAGTCGTCCACCCCTGGACCCCGCCGAACTGGCTTCGATCTTGGTCCAGAGATGACGAGTCCGGGAGCGGCGAAGCTCCCCGCCTGGCCTAGCGTCTCGCCGCGCCGCAAGACAACGACTTCTGCGAACGCGCTCTGGCGTTCATCAAGTCAACGTCCGAACTAGTTGTCCGGAGTTCGGTTGTAGTTGAACAGCCAGTCGGTGATCGCATCGATCTGGTCGTCGTTGGTGGAGTCGGGATAGAGCTCCTGATACTGCGCCGGTTCCGAGAGGAAGTTTCCGGGCATCGACGTGCCGGGATAGATCAACGCGGGATTGCGCAGCCACTCGACCACCCAGTCTTCGCGTAGGCGCGCACCGGTGTAAGCCAGATCCGGCGCCCAGGAGATGGGAACCGCGTCCGGCAGCTGGCCGTTGTCGATGTGGCAGGTGAAACACTTGGGACCCGTGCGAGCGAGATCGCCGCCGACACCCACATGAGCGTTCGCCAGGTAATCCGGCGAGCGACGCACGACGCGCTGGTGCTCGGGATTGACCGCGGGGAAGTCGGTGTGCCCGAGGCTGTCCGCGTAGGCCACCAGATCGGGGAACCGCGCCGTGATACTGGCCCGGTTATCCGCTTCGATCTTCATGAGAATCTTTGCGGGGATGCCCGAGGCATCGGCGAGCTCGTCGATCGACATGCCCTGCTCCGAGCGGAACTGGCGCGCGAATTCCCCGGGCCAGTCCAAGACCGCCTGGTTCGCGAAGTAGTCCGCAATCGCGCCGGCATGGCCTTCGGGATAATCGAAGGTCGGCATGCGTACCTGCATCTGCTCGCGCAGTGCGAACGGCCCGCTGAGGAATGAGTAGAACCACTCCTTCTGAAGCTTTTCGCCCTCGCCCCAGAGCACCGGAGGAGCGAAGGTCCAGCGAACCTTCGGATAGAACTCCTCGGTGTAGTCGCGCCGTTCGCCATCGGCGTCCGCCACGAGTGCCCACTCGTCCGAGCCCCAGTGAGAGCTGAACTCGCCGGTCTCACTGTTGTGCTGCTCGACACCGAAGTAGTAGTAGTTCGTCACAAGGCGCACGAAGTCGCCGCCCCAGGCGGGCGTGACCTCGATGATGTCATCGGTGTAGAGGAAGATCGACTCACCGGGCAGTCCGACGTCGGGATGCGTCTTGAGGATTCGGAAGCCGACGTCCTCGATCTCTTCGTCGAGGCGCTCCTGATAGTCCTCGATGAAGGCCATCAGGTCGGCCTTGCTCGTCTGTGGCGGAATCGGGTGTGTCCCGGCATCCATAAAGTCGTCGAAGCTCATCAGCTCCGCTTCGACGGTCTGGACCACGCCTTCCTCGTCCTTGAACGTAACCGTTCCGGGCTCGAGCACGTGACAGGCGACGCAGTTCTGCTGGCGAATCGCGCGCAGCCCTGTGTCCATCTGCATTTGAGCGTGCGTCGGGACCATCTTGGCCTGCTGCACTTCGTCGTCGACGAGGCCCACGGCGAAGGTGATCAGCGCCTCGACCTCGTCTTCGTCGAAGTCGAACCACGGCATCTTCAGACGCTCGGTCGGCGACTTGACCTTCTCGCGGTCAAAGCTGCGCGGCTCGTGCAACTTCTGGCGAATCCAGTGCTCGCGATAGGACTTGTACTCCTCGCGCTCGTACTGGCCCCAGCCTTCCTCTTCCGCTTTGAGGTTGGCGAGGAGCGCCCAGTCGAGCTTGTCCACCGTCTTCGATCCCCAGGTCGTGAGCTCGGTGCCGATGGGGTTCGCGTCCTCATAACCGGCGATCTCGTGACAGGAGAAGCAGCCGTACTGTTGCACCATCTTCTCGCCCACCGCAACCAAGAGCGTCTCGGGGTCGTCCCAACGGTACATCGGGTCATTGCCCTTGAGTCGCTCTTCCAAATCGTTGCGCGAGGTGCGCGTGTAATAAGAGCGCGCTTGCTCGGCCAACACGTCCATGTCGTAGGGACTCATCGAGGGATCCCAGCCGTCCGGCACGTCGCTGAACACGCCGTCGGGATCTTCCATGATGTAGGCCGTGACGTCCGCCGCTTCCTGCTCCGTCAAGCGCAGGTTCGGCATGCGAGTCTCCGACCAGACGGCCTTCGGGTCCTTCACCCAGGCGTAGAGCCACTCGGCCGAGACTTTGGTCCCGACACCGCGCAGGTTCGGACCATTCTGGTTGTAGCGATCGGCGTCGAAGGCCAGGTCGTGCGTCGCGGGCTCTTCACCCTCGAAGCCCGCCATGTTGTGGCAGGCCAGGCAGCCGCGCAGACGAAACTGCTCGCGTCCATTGTTGGCATCGCCGTCGACGGGAATCGCGGGATACTCTTCGATCGGCGCACGCGAGGACAGGAAGGTGGTGAGCGCTGCCACGGCCGAGTCGTTCCACTCGCCGCCCTTGATATCGCGTCCCTTGCCGTAATTGGATTTGGCGACAACCGCGTCGTCTTCCCAGTTCTCCAAGTGGAAGAACTGCGGCATCCAACTCGTTGGACGGAAAGCCTTCGGATCAGCGATCCATGACGAGATCCAATCGGGCTGTGCTTTCGCGAAGATGTTCTTCAGGCTCGGACCGGGGCGACGCTTGGTCGGGAACCACTCGACTTTATGGCAGGCGTAGCAGCCATAGCGCTCGAACAGACGATAGCCCTCGGTGACTTCGGGAGCATCCTCCGCGATGAGCTCCATCGAGGTCTTGTGACACTGCACACAGCTCGCCTCGATCTTGTCGGTGGTGAGCTGCGGGTAGTCCCAGTAGTGCTTCTTGTGCCAGTGGTATTCTTCGGTCCAGCGCTCGGCCTTCTCCGGCTCGAACAGGTAGCTGACATTGTGGTCGATGCGACCAAAGTCGAGCGCTTCGCCGGATCCGCGGTGGCAAATCGTGCAGCCGACTTCGGTGTACGGGTGCGGCGAGGTCGCGGACAGGAACAAGTCGAGACGCGGGTGACTGGTGTGCGGTTCCTCCACTTCACCGGGCTCGAAGCCGGGAAGATCGGCGGCCTGGTGACAGGTCATGCACATATCGATGCGCGTCTTCTTCGTGAAGTTGAGCTCGAAGGTCAGGTTGTCGAGGACGACTTTCTGAACCTTGATGTTGGGGCCGATGAAGTCGAAGCCGGGGATATCGTCGCGGACGATTTTGGCGATCTGACCACCGATGTCTTCCGGAGCGAGCTTGTCCTTCTTCTTGCGAACCAGCTCGATGCCCTTCACGGCCGCCTTGACTGCTTTCTCAGCTTGAGTCACCGCCGCGGTTAGACCCTTCAGCTCCTGCTCTTTAGCCGCGAGAGCAACTTCGGCTTCTTGCTGCTCGCCTGCGAGATCGATCATCACCTGCTCGAGCTCTTCTAGCTCCTCAGCGCCGTAGGTCGGATCGTTCTCCTGGAGGCGATGCTCCTCCGTGACGTACTTCTCCCAGTTGTAGGCCTGCTTGGCCGCCTTGGCAGCTTCAAGGGCAGTGAAGAGATCCCCCTTCCGCTGGAAGATCTCATCCTCGAGCGTCTCGAGCTGACTCGAGTTCTTCTCGAGCTCCGCTTCGGCAGCCGCGAGGTCCGACTTGCGCGCGTCTTCGTCGGCGACGAGGGCGAGCGCGGTCTCGCTCGCGAGCTCCGCTTCGGCCCGCTCGAGTTCGAGCGCTTGGAAGTCTCGTTGGTGATTCTTCCACGGTGCCTCGTAGTCATCGATCACCATCCATACGGTGGCGATGAGCATGAAAACACTGGAGAACAAGAACCACTTGTTCAGACTGGAAACTGTGTAGTGAGTGTCGCCGCGATCAGCCATAGCTCTAAATGTTGAAGAAGTACTCAGGCATGCCGACGAGATATTTCAGATCGAATAGCCATCGACCGAACATCTTGAGCGGAATCAACGCGAACCACAGAAGCATGTGCATCATGACCTGGTAGCGAACCATGCCCATCTGCTCGAAGATCTTCTTGCAGACTGTCTTGGCGAGGATCAGCGGACCGATCACAAAGAAGCCTCCGAGGAAGATCAGACCGGGCGCCTCACGAATGAGCGGGTTGTCCGGCCTGGGAACACCGAGCGCTTTGACCCAGAAGAAGGTCGAGAGATCGATGTTCACCATGGGCTCGAGCTTGTGCAGATCCCAATACTCGAATGGCCCGAAGAAGGACCAGTTTGGCCCTCGCAGGAAGGTTCCGAGGATGACGAACGAGACCCAGAACAGGACGAAGCCCGCGTAGAAGAAACTGATCGCAAAGGGGCGATCATTGAAGGTGTAGTAGCCGTTGCCCTTCGGATTTGTGTCGCAGTACGGAATCGCCATCAAGCCGATCACGATGAAGCTGGGCAACAACACTCCCGCGAGCCACGGATCGAAGTAGACCAAGAGCTCCTGTAGACCGAGGAAGTACCAGGGCGCCTTCGAAGGGTTGGGGGTACGAGCGGATGCCGCCGGTTCCTCAAGCGGAGCCTCAACCACGATCGACCAAGTCACGAGCAGCGCCGTGAAGAGGACTAGGCAGATGAGTTCCGGATAGACCAGGTCCGGCCAGGTGAAGACCTTCTGCTTGGAGACCTCGCCCTCGAGGGTCGGCTCTCCACGCGCAATGCGGTCGTCATTGATGACGGCGCGTCGCATGCCGAGCCAGGTGAAACCAACCACCGACGACAAGAGAATCAGAATGGGGATGTTGTCCCCCTTCGTGATGATCTTGTTGAAGTTGGGGTCGCTCCAAGCGAACACCAAAAACGCCACCGAAAAGATCGTGAAGCCGATCAACACGATGGGCTTGGTCAAGAGCCTCCGGAACAGGATGAAGACGATAATCGCCACCGTGCTGCCCAAGAAATAGATGACCGGATTGGCCATCGCATCGACCAGATCTCTAATCGCTTGTCCCATGAATCGCTCTTCTTAACTGATCCAGCCGAAAGCTAGAGGGGGCCCGAAATGCCGCCGTCCTTGCGGACGCGCCAGAAGTGAACGGCCATCAACACTGCGGCTGCCAAGGGGATGCCGACGCAATGCAGAACATAGAAGCGAAGCAGCGCGCCTTCGCCGACAAAGCGACCCGCGAGCAATCCGAATCGAACATCGTCGCCCGCATGAATGAAGTCGAGCCCTCCGATCGATAGAAGCGCGGCGCCCGGACCCTCGTGACCGAGGATCGGCGTCGCCCGCGCCATGTTCGTACCAACGGTGATCGCCCAGACCGCAAGCTGGTCCCAGGGCAACAGGTAGCCGGTGAAGGAGAGCAGCAGAGTCAACACCAAGAGGATGACGCCGATGTTCCAGTTGAACTCCCGCGGCGGCTTGTACGAGCCGGTCAAAAAGACCCGATACATGTGCAACCAGACGGTGATCACCATCATGTGAGCCGACCAGCGGTGCAGCTCGCGCATGATCCCGATGGGCACGTGTTCTCGCAGGGCGAAGATGTCCTGGTAGGCCAGCTCGGCCGTCGGCCGGTAGTAGAACATCAAGAGCAGTCCGGTCAGCGTCTCGATCAGGAACAGGAAGAAGGTTAGTCCTCCCATGCACCAGGTATACGAGAGCCGAATTCCGCTCCGCCGCACCTTCACCGGGTGAAGGTGAAGGAAGAAGTTGGAGAGAACCGCGAGCGTCCGGTTACGCGGGGTATCCGGATAGCCGTGGCGGAATAGCGATCGCCAGAGTTGTCCCTCGGCGATGAGTTTCCAGAGCTTGTTCATCTGCTAGCAAAGCTGCTCAGGCGAACCCGAGCAATTAGTGGAAGTCTCTTGAAGTGAATGCGCGTTCGGAACGGAAGGAACCGGAACGAAGGAGGGTGGAGCGAGGCCGATGGAATCAGGCGTAGTTGAGATAGGCGCCATCGAGTTCCCACTGGCCTTTCTCTTGCTGGAACTTGGCGTTCTTGTCGATCAGGATTTGACCATCTTCCGCCAGGCCGATCTTGAAGCGCTCGAGCGGTCGAGGGGCCGGGCCCTCAACGTTGATTCCGGTTCGCAAGAAACCGCTGCCGTGGCAGGGGCACTTGAACTTTTCGTCACCCGAGAGCCAGTTCGGCGTGCAGCCGAGGTGGGTGCAGACGGTAGACAGCGCGTAGAAACCCGTCGATTCCCGCACGACCCAAATCGCGTAGGCCGCTTTGAAGCGCTCGTCGACCATGTCGACAGCGAACTCCGCCGGGAAGCCGATCTTGAACTCCTGCGGCGGCTCGTAGAGCACGTTCGGGAAGAGGAAGCGAACCAGCGCTCCGGTGCCCGCCAAGGTCGCGGCCGACAAGGCAAGCCAGCCCATCGACAGGATGGAAATAAAACCACGGCGCGAGACCTCACCGCGAAGCGGAGCGCGAACAAGCTCCGCCGACTGGCTGGCTTCCGTGCTCTCCGGCTTCGGTGAATCCCGGGTTCCGTCTTCTTTAGTGTTGGCGGCGTCAGCCACGGTCAAGGCTCCTGGTTCAATCGACTAATTAGAGATTCGACGACTGTGAGATGGGTGTCGGCAGTGCGCGTTGGGGACCGGTCTCGATGGGACAAGAAGGTAAGCGTCGAGACCGCATTCGCGCGCAGAGGGGGCTCGCCCCCCGAGTACGCAAATCGTCAGGCCGCCCCTGCGGCTGAGGATGATAGTGCGCTCCAGCGCTGGAAGCGAGATCCCAGTAGCGGGTCTTGGCCCCCAATTCGGAACAGATCTACTCGGAGGGAGTCCCCTCTTCCAAACTGGCCAGGCCCTTCATCGCCGCTTCGCGGACGTCGAGGTCGGAATCGCTCATTGCAATCTCCTCTAGGCGGGCGAGATCTGACGGCCGGCCCAGCCGCACCAGTGCCGCGACCGCACTCTGCCGGACGGCCACAATATGGGCTTCCCGGCGGTACTTTTCGGGGTCCGCCTCGCGGGCGCGGTCGTAGGAAGTGCGATCCACGAGCTCCCACAGGACCTCAGAGGAGGCCGGATCCCCTAGATGGCTGAGCGAGACAGCGGCCTGCCCACGCAGCTCGAGCTCCTCCGCCCGGAGCAGCTCTCGCAACCCCGCTCGGCTCGTCTCACCGGGCAAATTCTGCAAGGCCCCCGCCGCCGTCAGCTGGAGCCCGAGATCTTCCGACTCCAAGAACGGCAGCACCGCCTCGATGACTCGCTCGCGCTTGGCGTCATCCGCCTCACCGCCCGCGACTCCGAGCCCGATCAGCACATTGAATCGGATCGTGCCTTCGGGGTCGAAGACCGGATCGATCGCAAGACAGCTCATCAACTTGTCGAGCCCGGTCGGATCCCCGATCTGGGTCAAGGACGCCGCCAGGACATAGCGAAAGTGAATGTCGTCCGGAGGCGTCTGATCCCAGACCCGGCCGAGCTCCGTAGAGACGTCGCCCTCGACCGTCCAAGGCAGCTCTTCTCCAGCCTGCAGAGCCATCCAGTTCTCTTCCACCTGTTGAACAAGATGGAAGAGCGCTTGGTCGCGTTCGTTCGCACCGGCGTGTTGCACGCGGTCGAGGTTCTGCGCCATCGACTTTTCATCGCCCGCGATCTGTCCGAACAGAACAAAGACGAGCACCAACACGATCACGATCATCGCCGGCACGAGCACCAGCGGAATGAACAAGTTGCGATAGGGACTGGTCGAGCCCTCCGCGTCGTCCGCGTCGGACAAAGCCTCGTCGGAGGTCGACAAATCCGAAGAAACTTCGGCTGCAACCTGCTCCGCGGAATCGTCGGCGGGAGCGTCTTGATGTTCGGTCACGAGATTAACCAATCGGAAAGTCGGAGAGCTGACCGGTCACCGGCAAGGTGCCGACGAGAGGACGCACGTACTCGAGGAAGGCGGCGCTCACATCATTCGATCCCGAGAGATATTCCTCGGGCAGATCGCGCGTGTCCTTCGCCACATTCTTGAGCTCCGTAACGTCGAACTCCGCTCCGTACTCCGAGCCGTTCCCGGTCCGGCGGATGTAGATCGAGCCATGCGGAACGTTGCCGGAAGTGGCTTGACGCACCGCCGTTCGACCGACTTCGCGAGCCTCGTGAGCGTCCACTTCCGAGACATAGCCGGCAAAGGAACGCTGCAGATATCCGAAGGTATCGGCCCGAACGCGCAGTTTGCTGCCCAGGCTCGATTTGATCTCTCCGGCCAAGAAGTCGCCCAATGCGCCTGTTCCGGAGAGCTGAATGTTTCCGTGCGAGTCCTTCTCGCCCGACGTGATCAGCGGTGCACCGCCGGGACCGTGGACGCCTTCCGAGACGGCGATCAAGCACCGGCCGTGTTGCTTGTACATGCGCTCGACGTCGCCCACGAAAGCCTCGACCGTGAAGTCGCGCTCCGGCAGGTAGATCAGGTGCGGACCATCGCCCTCGTTCTGACGCGCGAGCGCGCTCGCCGCAGTCAACCAGCCCGCGTGCCGCCCCATCACGACGTCGATCTTAATGCCGGGCAAGCTGCGGTTGTCTTGGTTGTCGCCCATGAATGCCGAGGCCACAAACTTGGCCGCCGATCCAAACCCCGGACAGTGATCGGTGACGCGCAGGTCGTTGTCGATCGTCTTCGGAACGTGGAAGAGCCGAACGTCGTAGCCCTCTTCGACCGCGATTTGATTCAGGATGTGCGCCGTCTCCGCGGAGTCGTTGCCGCCGATGTAGAAGAAGTAGCGCACGTCGTGCTTCTTCAAGACCTGGAGCGCTTGCTCGCACTGTTCGCGCGTCGGCTTCATGCGCACCGAGCGCAGCCCTGCGCAAGGTGTGTTCGCTACCGCTTCGAGCGTCTCCTTCGACTCGCGCCCGAGGTCGATCAGGTTCTCTTCGAGGACGCCCTTGATGCCCTGCACGGCTCCGTAGACATGACGAATCGAATCCGAGGCCACGCACTCCTCAATCAAGCCGACCAAGCTCTGGTTGATGACCGTAGTGGGACCGCCTGATTGGCCGATGAGAGCATTTCCGGTGAGGCTGGGCATTCTGATTTCGTCCCTCCGAGGGACCGCTGAGTATTAAGGTGAGAGGAAGGGCAAAAACGGTAGCGCTCGCCCCCGGAGTGTCAACCGAGATCGGGCGGACAGTCGCCTAGCCGATGAAGAACGGTGCGCGCTGGCGACGGGAGCCGAAGCCGGGTTCGCGGAAGCCGAGCCCGATCGAATTTCTTCCCGGTTGCTGGGCTTCCATCCGCGCCGATCCTTCACTAGACTCCGCGCACCACTGCCCGGGTGGCGGAATTGGCAGACGCGCAAGACTAAGGATCTTGTGGGATAATATCCCGTGCTGGTTCGATTCCAGTTCCGGGCACCATTCAATCCGGCCGCCAGAATGCCCCGCCGCCGGATAGCCCAGCCTCGAGTGGGCGAGCGCCGGTGCTCAGCGGAGCCCCCTCCCCACCGGCAACCGGAGCGCGCCGCCCTACTCCTCGAGCGGCACGAGCATGCGACCGGACAGCTCGAAGTTTTTGGGATCGAGCCCGACCTCGACCAAGAGCCCGGAGATCGATTTGAAGTAGGTGATCTGTCGCTCGTACTTGGCCTGGAGAGCCGGAACTTGAGCCGACCTCAACTCGCGCTCGTACTTATCGCGCTCACCTTCAGCTAGCAGCTCGAGCTGCGATTCTTGCTCTGCGCTCAAGCTGTCGTAATCCCAGTCGGGAAAATTCTCGCGCAGAACGCGGCGATCGATTTGCCCGCGCATCGTGCTCCAATCGATGACGACCTCGTCTTCGGCGGTGCGACGAGAGATGGCGCGCAAGGTGCTCGCCAAGCTCTCCGGTCGCACCCAGACCGCGAGATTCGCGTTCCCGAGACTCGAGCCCACCAGTGCCTCGAAGCGCGGCTCGTCCGCGAGCCGCGGATACGTCGGAGCACCTTCGTAAAAGGTCTTCACGAGTTGGCCCAGCATCTGGAAGGAGTTACTCAGGATGAAGCGGTTTTCGAAGGTCACGCTCGCCAAGTGCCCGGTGCCTGGAATAAAGCCTGACCAGTACTCGTGAATCAGGTGACCGCCTTTGACTTCGTTGGTGAACATGCCCGTGGCGCCCGGCTCTCGACCCTGAATACCAAGCCGAGCCTGGTTCTCCTTAATGTTGAGTCGGATGGAGTCCACCTTCGACTGGTCCTGAACCCACAGAACAAGGGCCCAAGCAAAGACAGGCGTGTCGTCATGGGGCGGGCCGGTCACATCTTCCGGGTAGTCATTGGATCGAAGGATGAAGACCGCTCGATCATCGAAGGCTTTGTCGAGGTCCTCGATCAGGGGTTGCGCGTCGGGATAGCTCCAGATGTCGCGAACCGTGTCGTTCAAGTTGTCTTGAAGGGCACGCTCGGAGGACAGGAGCGCCTGGCGCAACGTCGCCCCCAGGGGGATGTGCAGGTACGCGAACAAGCCCGTGTCCAGCGGCGCGAGCTTGGCCACGCTATACAGTTGATCGCGATCAAAGCCGCGCTCTCGATAGACCTGTTTTTGAAACGGATTGACGAGTTCGCTCGAGAGCGCACCGTGAAAATCGAAAGACACGCCTTTATTGAACCCGAGCACACCGACCATCTCTTTGAGTGCACCGCTCTGAAAGAGCCGCCCCAAGAAAGCCGGTCCCCAGTCCTCTGAATTCGTATCGGGCCAGCGTCCGGTGAACTGTTGCGCTTCAGACAAGGCGCGATAGTCGACAAAGAGCTCCGCCTCCTCGCCGCTCTTCCTGCGTTGCTCGATGAAATCGAAGTAACGCGCGCTGCCTCCGAAGGAATCCTCTCCCGACCGCGCGATCAGGTCATCCATATCGCTCAGCATCTTCAGATTCGTCGTCGCGACGATCACATCTCGATGACGCTTAAGGTGAAGCGTCCGCGGTAGCTGCCCGCCGCTCAAGGAGACGACATCCTCATCGACAACCGCCGAGAGACCTTGGCTCTCGAGGTCGAGCAACGACGGATGTTGAAGTCCGGCCAGCCCGAGCTTGGACATCCAGTTGCCGCGCGCATAGACGGCCCACTCGGTGGATTGAAGATCCGTTCCCACGAAGTAGCCGGCCACGGCGAAGTCTCTACCGCCGAGAATCTCCAGCGGACTAATCTCGATCGGCAGCATCTCCAGGCTTCGCTGAATCTCGTCGGAGACCTCCGCGAGTTTTAAATCGGCGCGCAGGGCTTGCCACTCCGGCGACTTGAAGAGGGTCGCTCCCGCCGTCGTTGCCTCGAATGCGTCCATCGCCGTGAGACGCGGAAACTCGCCGAACTCTTGGCCGAGGTTGGGCTTCGCCACGTAGAAGTCGACGTCACGCGGAATCAAGGTGCTGATCCTCGATTCGAAGTCATCCTCTGTCGGGGAGAACAGAAAGGTCGAGAAGGCGAAGTAGCCGGTGAAGGCGATCACCAAAACGGCCACGGAAAAGTACTTGAGCAGGCGTCGCTTCAAAGGGCTTGGTCTGCGCTGGAAAGCGCTCTCGTGTGGATCAAAGGGAAATCGTCTCGCCCATCATGGCGAACGCGGCTCAGCTTGAGCCAGTGTGCTGGATCTCCGCCGCGAGGTCGAAGGCAGAGGCGAGCGGGTTTTCGCCGACAGCTAGCCGGGATTATTCATGAGCCGCGAGGCAAAACGCCTCGATTCGGTTCCTGCTGGTGCTTTGCGCGCGCCGGCCCCACAGTCGACCTGGACAGGTCGTAGAGGACGCCGGCACGCGTAAAGTTCCGGCAGGGGCCGAAAGGTCGGCGAAGCCGGCCGTTGGTGGTGTTTGGTCCGCGAGGTCATGAATAATCCAGGCTAGAAGTTGGTCAGATTGGCCTCTGGAATTGAAGCCGAATCCGGGATTCGTGGAGGCTTTCGAGATTCAGCGAGACGGAATGCGGCCGCCGGGGTTCGTGGAGGACTCTGCGCACGGCTCGTGAGCCCGGAGGGCTTCGACAACCTCGCGTGAGTTTTCGTTCGGGCAATTCGCTTTTTCTCGAAGTGCGCAGCGAAGACGAGTGCGGAGCCAAGGCGGCGCGGCAGAGTGTACTCCACCGCCGATGAAGAGCCTCCGATCTGGTGAGCGACCGACGCTCCTCAGCTCGTCGGGGTTGATTCGCCGAGGCCGACACCCAGAATCAGACGATGAAAATCTCACGGCGTGCTCAGGAAATCGCGCTCTCGGTCACTCTAGCCCTCGACGCACGTGCGAAGGAGCTCGCCGCCTCCGGGGTCAAGGTCGTCAACATGGCCGTGGGCGAGCCCGATTTCGCGGCGCCCAAAGTCGTACAGACAGCGGCGATCGCGAAAGTGGCGAGTGGCGATGTGCGCTATACCCCGATCGCCGGAACGCCCGCTCTGCGCGACGCGGTCGCCGCGCACGTCTCGAAAACGCGCGGGGTTCCGTTCTCCGCTCCCGAAGTTCTCATCTGTCACAGCGCCAAACACGCGCTCATGAACGCGCTCCTCGCGCTGGCGGATCCCGGCGACGAGGTCCTCGTCCCGCTCCCCGCATGGGTCAGCTACATCGAGATCATTCGGCTGGCGAACGGCGTTCCGGTCGAGGTCCGGCCCAGCGAGAGTGGCGGCTTGAACTTCGCCAAGCTCGAAGCGTCGATCACACCCAAGACGCGCGGCATCATCGTCAACAGTCCGTGCAACCCTTCGGGGTACGTCGCGGATCGGGAGGAGACCGAAGCGCTGGCGGCTTTTGCAGCCAAGCACGACCTGTGGATTCTCAGCGACGAGATCTATCGACGGCTGGTCTTTGAAGGCGAGCGAGCGATCAGTCCCGCCGAGATTAATTCGGAGACCCGCGCGCGAACCATCATCGTGGACGGCGCGAGCAAAGCCTTCGCGATGACCGGCTATCGAATCGGGTACCTGGTCGCTCCAAAAACGGTCACCGACGCCGCGATTCGACTACAGAGTCAGATGACCGGCGCTCCCAATTCAATCTCGCAATTTGCCTTTCAAGCCGCGCTGGAAGAGGAACCGACAGAGGTCGGCGCGATGGTCGACGAGTTTCGCGAGCGCCGCGCCTACCTCCTGTCCGCCCTTGACGAGATGGGCCTCTCCGCCGCGAACCCTCGCGGAGCTTTTTATGCCTTTCCGAATATCGCCCGATTCCGCGATGCCCGCGGCTCCTCGGGGTTTTGCGAAGACCTGCTGGAACAGCAAGCCCTCGCCCTCGTCCCCGGCGCCGCCTTTGGTATGGACGACCACGTCCGGCTCTCCTACGCGCTCGACGGGGCGCAACTCGGAGAAGCCGTTCGTCGTTTAGAATTGTTCTTGAGCGAGCGGTAGCTCCCGAGATCGCGTCGCTCCCCTACTCCGCTCGTACGACAAGAACCGACCGACCGATGCTCACTTCCGCACTTCTCTATTTCAGCCTTCAGGCCACCACCGACCAGGTCGAACCGAACCAAGCTCTCGACGACGCTTCGCGCAAGCGCTTTTCCAGAGCGGCCGACTATTCCGAGAAGCACGGTGGGTTGTCGATGCTCGTCATCCGGGACGGTCAGATCCTGTTCGAAGAATACGTGGGCGAGACGAACGCGGAGACCGCGCACGAGTTGATGAGCGGCACCAAGAGCTTCTGGGGTGTGCTGGCCATCGCCGCGGTCGAGGACGACCTCTTGGAGTTGGATGAGCTCGTTTCGGACACGGTGACCGAATGGAAAGAGGACGAGCTCAAGAGCTCCATCACGATTCGGCACTTGCTCAATCTCTCCAGCGGACTGCCTCCCGCGCGTCTGCGCATGATAGCCGCGGGCAATAAGTATGAGACGGCTATCGGTATTGCGTCCGACCGTCCCGCTGGCCAAGAGTTCGAATACGGTCCAACCAACTACTTCGTGTTCGGCGAACTCCTGCGGCGCAAGCTGAAGGACCAGAACATCGATGCGCTGCAGTATCTCGAGCGACGCATCCTCAAGCCGATTGGGCTCGAGGTCAGCGGGTGGAAGCGCGACTCGAAAGAGAACCCGCTGATGCCGCAAGGTGCATCGCTTACCGCACGGGAGTGGGCGAAGTTCGGCGTGTTCTTGCTCCAAAAAGGAAAGTGGGATGAACGCCAACTGATCCAGGAGGACGCGCTCGCGGAGTGCTTCCGGCCCAGTCGAGCCAATCCGAGCTACGGCCTAACCTTCTGGCTGGGTGTGAATGCCACCGAGAGTCTGCAGCTCAGCATGGTCGATAGCGGCGGGCGTCGGGAACGCCTTCGGAAGAGGCTGATCCGGAACCGCGAAGGACGCGGGAAGAACATCCCCGACGAGTTGTGGATCGCCGCGGGAAAGGGAAATCAGCGGCTCTACGTGCTGCCCACTCGCGGCCTGGTCATCGTCCGCCAGGGAGAGGACGAACGCAGCTGGTCGGACCTGGAATTCTTGGAGTTCTTCTTTCCCTAGCAGTCCGTGGTGAAAGTGCTTTGCTCTATAAGCAGCAAATTTTTGGTCGGGTTGGTGCCCGGAAACGAATCCGAATCCATAGATTCGGGGAGGATTTCGGGTGCCGACCTGGCTAAAAATCGGCCGTTTATAGAGTGAATGACTTTTACCACGGGCTGCTAGCCGTCCGTTCCGAACCGATCAGCGCTTCTCACTGCAGGCTGTATTGGTTCTCGGCGCTGTCGAATTCATCGGCGGCCAGCTCCTGAAGTCGGAGGAGAACCGCAGGGTCGTCGCTGTCGGCGAAGACGTAGAACTTCCACAGGTCGCGATAGGATCGACCTAGATCGGCCAAGCGCGGAACCCGGTCGGCGAACTCGGCCAGAGGGCGAACACCACCCTCGCCAGGCCAGCGCACGTGCGTCTCGACTTCTTTCAACTGCATGCGAGCGGCTGGACAAGTCAGAAGAACATCGACCTCGGACCCCGTTGCGAATCGCAGGAGGTCGGCGAGTCGGAATTCGGTCTTGGATCGCTCCGCAAACTGGCCGCGCGCGAAGAAGCGGCCGACGAATTGCTCCTGCGCTTCGGCATTCTCGTAGCGCGGATAGACGCACGCGCGCTTGGGAAGCTTGCGACGCTGAAACCGGTTCAAGAGCGAGAGCACCCGTCGCGAATCCTCGGCATCCAGCCTGCCTGCTCGGTTGCGCAGAAGAGTGACCAGTGAGTCATCGGTCTGCGTAAACAGATCGAGGTCGGTGACGGCGCCCCCCACCAAGGCGATCTCGACGGCATGCGCGATGAGCGTGCCCGCCGCGACCTTCGCGTGGTGATAGTAGACGCGCTCGGAAAAATAATAGCGCGCTTCCAGCGTCCGCACGATCTCACTGAGGATGTCCTCGCGCAGCAGGTTGCGCTTGGCCAGATCGATGTAGAGGTTTCCGCTCTCTCGATCGACCTTGAAGTAGTTCACCAGTCGCGGATCGACGGAGAGGTTCAGGCCGGTGTAGTAAGCGTCGCGAGCCAAGTAATCGCACAGATCCGAGCAGATCGTGTCCGACAACACCTGACTCCAGTACGGCGGCGTCGTGTCGTTCGTCGCTCCCGGCGCCAAGATCCGCAAGACGTCTTCCGCTAGATCGAGGTTGCGAAGCAGAGCTCCGAGCTCCGTCTCCTCGCTGAGCATCGCGACGAATCTCTCCGGACTATCGTGACGCGGAAGCATGCCGGATTGATCTTCGAAGTTGTGCCCGTAGGGAATGTGGGTCACGTCGTGAATCAGAGCAGCCGCGCGAATGACGCGCGCTTCGCCCTCGCCGATGCCCAGATTCCGGCGCGGATCGAGCTCGAAGTTCAGGTTGATGGCATCGATCAACTGTTGGGTGACGAACAGGGTTCCGATCGAGTGCTCGAAGCGCGAGTGGGTAGCTCCCGGGAAGATCAAATAGGCCGTCCCCAGTTGCTTAACGCCGCGCAGGCGCTGCATCTCAAGCGTGTCGAGAATCGCCAACTCCTCGTGGGAGAGATAGACATCTCCGTGCACCGCATCGCGGATCACGCTGTATCGCTTGGTCTCGTTCAGCTTGCCCATACCCGCTCGATTCTACCGCTTGGTCCGATCGTCCGATCCTCGCACCAATGAAACGACCGCCTATTCGGCGGTCGTTTCTCAAGCTGGCCAGTACGCCTGGCCCGAAAGTCGAGCTGCGCTCAGCCTTCTCGCTTCGCCCCGCGTGCCTTACGGATCTTCATAAGGAACTCGTGCGGGTTCTTCTCAAAGGTCTTGATGCAACCCTTGCAGCACATGCGAACCAAGGTCGTGCCGTAGAGGCGGTCGATCGGGCGGCCCATCGCGTCGAGGGGCTCATCGCTGACGATGCATTTCTTGAAGGGATAGCTCTCGCGCTGCTTAGCGATCATCGCCTCATTGATCTTCGCGAGGTGCTCGGCGGGGTTCTTCTTGAAGCTCTTCACGCAGCCCTTGCAGCACAAGCGGACCAAGCGGCCCTCGTAGACGAGCTCCAGCGGGTCGCCCATCGAGCCCAAGCCTTCGTCGGAGATGATGCATTTATCGGTCGGGTAAGAAGCGCGCTGCGTCTCTTTGATCGCGGCGTGAACCCGCTCAATGTGCTTCCTCGGCTCAGCTTTCACCTTCACTGCACAATCTTCGCAGCAGGTTTTGAGCATCGTGCCATCAATGACGAAGGAGATTCCGGGCTCCTCTTTCGTGAACTTTTCGCCGGAAACCAGACACTTGTGAATCGGGTAGGAAAAGCGCTGCTTGGCGATCACGGCTTCGTCGTTTTCGCCGAGGGTCGAGGCGTTTGCCGACCCGAATAGGAGAGCCAGTGAGAAGAGTGAGAGGATGAGTTTTTTATGAATCATGGTCGTAGACCTCGGGGCCTGTTGTCAGTGGTCGGTGGTCGCGATCGAACCGGCTCGCATGCGGTTGGAGCTTCGGAGTTCGTCGTCGAAAAAGTGAACGCGGCAGCATAACAATCCGCCAGGCCCAACCATGACAAGAGCGGCCCTTGAAAGCCTCCAAGCGACTCACGATCTTTGCGCCTTTGTTCGGAGTGAACCGAAGTATGTGGCTGAGCGCGACTTCGGACCGGCCAACCGGCCGGAATCCCCGCTCCCACAGGTGTGCTCGAGCCGATGGTCCCGCACAATTCCCCAACCGTGCCCACGCCTACCATTCTTCCGCGACCGAAACGGCTGACGGACTCCGAACAACCGATTCGCTTTGATCGGGGGTTCTTTCTGACCTCGCCCGGCGAATCGGGAGCGATCCGCGCGGCTCTCGCCGAGCTTCCCCTCTCCATTCACGACCATTCGCCGACGGAAGCCGCAGGGCTGAAGGTCGAGATCGACCCCGAGCTCGCCCTGGATGGACACCAGCGTCCGGAGAGCTATCGACTTCGAATCGCACCGACTGGGATTGAGATCGAAGCCTCCGATGAAGCGGGAGCCTTTTACGCGCTCAAGAGTCTTCAAGCTCTCGCGACGGTCGTGGGACCAGAGTCACTCGAGCTTCCTCAGCTGACGATCGAGGATTGGCCCGACTTCCCCCACCGCGCCGTGTCTCTGGATGTCAGTCGCGACAAGGTTCCGACGATGGCGACGCTCCACGCACTCGTCGATCAGTTGGCCGGCTGGAAGATCAATCAACTCCAACTCTACATGGAACATGTCTTCGCCTACGCGGGACATGAAGAAGTTTGGCGGAACGCGAGCGCCTTCACCCCCGAAGAGATTCGCGCGCTCGACCACTACTGTCGTGAGCGCTTCATCGAGCTGGTTCCCAACCAGAACAGCCTGGCGCACTTTCACCGCTGGTTGAAACACGATCGCTATCGGCCACTCTCGGAAGTTCCCGCCGGCATCGACCACCCCTTCTGCAAAGAGCCCGAACCCTTCAGTTTATGTCCGACCGATCCGCGCTCACTCGAATTGATCGGCGAGCTCTACGGTCAGCTGCTGCCTAACTTCTCCAGCAAGCTCATTCACGTCGGACTCGACGAACCGATGGATCTCGGCACGGGCAGATCATCGAGCGCCTGTGAAGAGCGCGGTAAGCAGCGCGTCTTTCTCGAATACTTGGCCGGCATTCGCAAGCTCGTCCACGGACACGGACGCGAGCTTCAGTTCTGGGCCGAGTGGATTCTCAGCTATCCGGAGTTTGTCTCCGAGCTACCCAAAGACGTCATCGCGATGGCTTGGGGTTACGAGGCGAGCCATCCCTTCGAAGCCGAACTCGAGCTCTTGTCGTCGGCGGTCTCGCGTCACTACGTCTGCCCGGGCACGAGCAGTTGGAACAGCATCGCCGGACGCACCTCCAACGCGCTCGCAAATCTCTTGCGCGCCGGAAAGCTCGGACGCGCCGCCGGATCCGAGGGCTACATGATCACCGACTGGGGCGACAACGGTCACTGGCAACCGCTCCCGGTCAGCTACGCGGGCTTTCTCATGGGAGCTTCCGTCGCATGGAACACATCGAGTACGCCGACTCCCGCCGAGCTCGCCAAGGCTCTCGACGCCTCTGTCTTCGACGATCCCGCCGGCGTGCTCGGCCGGGTCGCCCTCGCCCTCGGCGACGCTCACTCGACCGCCAAGTCGAAGACGATCAACGGAAGCGCGCCCTACTTCATCCTGCACTTTGCCGACGAGCCGCTTCCCCACGAGCGCTTGCCGGGCCTCAGCATCGAGGGCCTCGAAGCGTGCCGCGCGGCGATCGACGATGCCATCTCGCCGCTCACCCGGACCCAGTCCACGAACGCGCTCGCCGTCGATGAGTTTCGGTGGTGCGCAGACTTAATGCAGACCGCCTGCGAGCTCGGAATCGCTCGGCTCAGATCAACGGGCACTCGGCTCGGCGACCTCCCTCAAGCGGAACGACAAAAACTAGCGAGCCAACTCCGCGAACACGCGGACCGGCGGCGGGAGTTGTGGATGGAACGCAATCGGCCCGGAGGTCTCGATGATTCGATCGAGCGCTTTGACCGCCTGATCGGCCTGCTTCGATGACCGCGCTCGCAACAATCGGCAGCTAGCGGCAGAATGAAGCCCATGCACCGCTCTCGCTCAGCGCGCTTGTCCGCTCTCTTCGCTCTCGCGCCTCTCTTCGGCGCGAGCTGCACGGAGAATTCCCCGCGCCCCGTACACGTCCTCTTAATCGTGGTCGACACCCTGCGCGCCGAACACCTCTCCTGTTACGGCTACGAGCGCGCCACCTCGCCCCACATCGATCAACTGGCGAACTCCGGAGCGCGCTTTTCCTCCGCAACTTCGCAGAGCTCGTGGACCGCGCCGTCGATGGTCTCCATGTTCACCGGCCGTCACATTCTCGAAGAGCGCTTGTCGATTCCGACCGAGACGCCCAGCCTGCCCGAGCTGTTTTCGGAGAATGGATATCGGACCGGCGCCTTCGTCGTGAATCCGATCCTCCACAACGAGGAGAACGGCTTTCGGCGCGGTTTCGATCACTTCAAAGCGGACGCCGAGTTTCGCGAGATCAGTGATTGGATTCAGTCGGAGGCAAAGCGCCCGACCTTCACTTGGGTGCACTGGGTCGATCCGCACGATCCCTATGGACCCGCGCCGGAGTATGAGTTTTTCGCGAAGTCGGGCGGCACGCTGCCGGCTGCACTGACGCGCTATTACGAAGATCTCGAGCGCGCCGACGGAATCGCGAATCAAGCGGAATCCCGCAAGACGGTGATCGCCAGCATCGATGGCTACGACGACGACATTCGACTCGTAGACTCGAAGATCGACATCCTCGTCCGCGCGTTGGAAGGCGCGGGAATCCTGCAGAACTCGGTGATCGTGCTCGCCTCCGATCATGGCGAAGGACTGTGGCATCACCGGAACTACCCGGTCGGCGAAGAGCTCACCGAGCCCGCGACGATCCTGAACACGCACAAGATGACGCACGGCAATCACCTCTACGAAGAGCAGGTCCACGTTCCGCTCGTGTTTTTCGGAATGGGAATCACGCCGGGACAGGTCGTCGATACGCCGGTCGAAAACGTGGACCTCTTGCCCACGCTGATGGAGCTCTGCAACCTCCCGATCCCGACGGGAACGACCGGATCGAGCCTCTTGCCCTTGATGCGAGGTGAAGCTGCCGAGCGCGCGCCCTTCGCGGTCTCCTCAACGCGTTGGGTTCAGTCCCTGCGCACACCGGAGGGACTCAAGCTGATCCTTCCGACAGAAGCGGGCCGAGCCAGCGGTCTAGAAGCGGAGCTCTACAACCTCGCCGTCGATCCCTTCGAACGCCAAAACCTGGCGAAGGCTCAGCCGGCCGATGTAAAGCGACTCTCTGGCCTACTTGTGCAGCGACTGGAAGGTGGGCTTCGCTCCGATCGCGGTGCCGAGCTCTCCGAAGCCAACAAACAAGCGATGAAAGATCTGGGGTACTTCGAGTGAAAGGCACCATTCGGCTGGGTACTTCGAGCTGGTCCGAGAAGAGCTGGGTCGGGCCTTTCTATCCGAAGGGAACCAAGCCGGGTGACTTCTTGACTTGCTACGCGGAACAATTCGATACCGTCGAAGTGGACAGCACCTACTACCGCGCGCCGAGTCCGCACGTTGTCGAGGGTTGGGAGCGCAAGCTGCCCGAAGGGTTCACCTTGAGCGCCAAGTTCCCACGCGACATCGTTCATGCCGGTGACGGTCCGCGCCCGGATGGCGACAAGGTGCTCGTCCCCGAACACGTCGAGGCGACGACCAAGCAGTTTCTCTCGGCGATGACCGCGCTCGGCCCAAAGTGCGGACCACTCGTGCTGCAGTTCCCCTACTTCAACCTCGGCGCTTTTCCTCACCGAGACATTTTTCTCGAGCGCCTGGATGCCTTTCTCGCCACGCTCCCAAACAAATTCAGGTACGGCGTCGAGATCCGAAACAAGAACTGGATCGACACGACGATGATCGACTTCTTGCGCGATCGCTCCGTCGCCTTGGTGCTCGTCGACCTGCTCTACATGCCGCACCCCGCTGACCTCGCCAAGAAGTTCGACTTGATCACGACCGACTTCACCTACTGTCGGTTGATCGGCAACCGAAAAGCGGTGGACGCGAAGACCAAGACCTTCGACAAGATCGTCCTCGATCAATCCGAGCGCTTGAAACGCTGGGCCGAGCTCTTGGGCGACCTGCGCGAGCGCGTACCGGAAACCTACGTCTACTCGAACAATCACTACGCCGGTCACGGTCCGGCGACGACGCGCGAGTTGGCCGCGCTCGTCGAGGGTTAGCAGCCCGTGGCGATCTCGCGCCAAATCCTCGCGGTTCGCCGTGCGCTCGCCTCCCATGTGTACTCTGCGGCGATCGCTTGACGTTTTGCTCGCAGCCCCTCGTCGGGCGCCGTCTCCACCGCCAGTTCGATCGACTTCACAAGCTCGGTGACATCCACGTCCGAGCTCGAGTCGAAGTAGTGAGCGGCCGTTCCGAGCGCCTCCTCGAAAGCGCCGCCCGGGTTGGTCAGTACGGCCGTTCCGAACGAAAAGGCCTCAAGCGGTGTAACGGCGGTCTCCTCTCCGCGCGACAGGTGCACCAAGACCGATGCCTCCGAGACCAGTCGCGGAAGGTCGGCCTCAACCGGCGAGTCGATCCAGTCCACGGCCTCGCGCGCGGGAGAGCGATCAAGCGCGGCGCGAAACGAGTCACTGTGAGGGCCGCCTCCGACAAGGACGAGCCGACCGACGATTCCTCGCGCTTCGAGCTCCTCGAAAGCACGCAGGATCTCGAGCTGGCGGCGCTCTTCGCGGATCGCGCCCAACACGATCAGATCGGGCTTGCCCGTCGGCGCACCGAAGATCGGTAGATCGCGGCGCCAGTGATCGCAGCCGAGAGAGACGAAGTGGATGCGATCGGTTGAAATGCCATAGCGCTCGTGTAGCTCGCGCTCCGCGTGCCGACTCGCGACGAAGAGGTGGTCGAGTTCCGTGAGCGCGGTTCCGAGCTTGTGGTCGGCGCTCGAATCGCGCGGAGGAAGCTCACCAACCGCCAACGTCTGAACCGCGCGAGCGACAGACGGCGAGTCGAGCAAGATGCGGTGAAAGATAGGAACGTGGCCCGCGAGTGAATCCGCGCCTAACCCGGTCAGCGCGTGAACCGCATGAAGAGCGCGACGCGGCAGACGCACCGACCGCCTCCGGTAGCGAGCCTCAAAACCCTCCAGGCCGATCGCTGGCTCGCCGATCGTGCGAGCCTCGGCGCCGAACTCGAAGAGCGAGAGCAGCGGCGCCTCGTCCAGCCGAACCAGCGCGCGGACCAACTCGCGCGCGTAGCGCCCGACCCCAGGCCAGTGCGTGACGGCCGGCAAATAGTCAATTCCGACGCGCAGGCTCAAGGTCGGTCCTCTCCCGTCCGCGCCGCGCGGGCGAGACTCGGCGCTCTTTGGTGTTCGTTCGTCGTCTTCAAGCCGGTCTCAATTGCGATTGGATGATCATAGCGGGCATCGACTAGAATTTCGTCCATCAAGCAGAGCTCCGCTCGCCCAACCGTTCACCATTAGCCATGAAAATCAGCTCGTCCCTTCTCTCACTCTCGATCGCTCTCGGTCTTCTCTTTCCCGCCTGCAGCAGCGAGACATCCGCCCATCAATTCGACTCGGACGTCGAAGAGTGCAAAGCCAACCTGCGCTCGATCTTCGACGGACTCATCAACTATCAGGTCGAAAAAGGCCAGCTGCCCAACGAGAGCGGCGTGCGCTTCTTCGCCGCGCTGATCAGCAGCGGCTATTGGGACAACAGCGCCGAGCGCGCGCGCAGCTTGATCTGTCCGGGAGTCGCCGTCGAAAAGTTGGCACTCAAAGGCGACACTCCCGAGAACTGGTTCTCCGATCTGAGTTCGCTGACCGGCGACTCATCGAGCTACGCCGGACGCAACGTCGTCGACTCGCCACTCTTCAACGTTCCCGGTCCGGGCACGGAAGCCTTGATCGCCTGCGACAATCAGTACGGCGAGAATCACGACGGTGTCACCAACGTTTTGATGTCCGACGGCAGCATTTTGTCGCTTGAGCTCGAGACCGAAATAGAGAACGGCAATCTTCCCGAGGGAACGACGCGGATCGTTGTGGGCCCGGACTCGGCGCTCGATTTTCTACGGACGCTCACCCTCGACTGACTCATTCGGGCTAGAGCGCCACGCGAGCGACGTAGATTGCGCTCGGCTTCTCGCAAATCTCAAAACCCGGTCGGTTCAAGAACTCGTGCTGGGAGTAGTAGCTGACGAGCAGACTTCCGTCCGGTTCCCGGGCGAGCCCGCAGTAGGAAGTGTCGCCGCCACTGGGCAGATCGAGGAGCTTCGTCGAACGGCCGTTGCTCAGGCTCCAGAGCCGCGTCACGTAGCCGCCACTTCCATCGCGATCACGGCCGGCCACGATGAGCTGTTCCTTGCCTGGCGCGAGAACGGGCGCGTGAATCCAGTGCGGGAGAACCGAACGCCGCCAGGAGGTGAACGGCGAGCGAGCTTCGAAGAGAAAGGTTTCGTCCTCGGCGCCGCGAACCACGGCGAGCATGCGACCGTCATCGAAGCGATGCAGCGCGCCCTCCGAACCGGCGAGGCCCGGACGTCCAGGGAGCAGAGTCGCATGTCGCTGCCACCGAGTGCCGTCCTCGGAGTGTGCGAGGATGACTTCGACGGACGAGCCGTCCAAGTCCATTCCGTAGGCGGTGGACCAAAACCCGTCATCGAACCTTTTCGGCGCCCACAACCACCAGCTCGGCCCGAAGACGCGAACCGGCGTTTCCCAGTTTTCGCCATCGGGCGACGACGACACGTGCGTATAGGTTAGGCGCGGTGATCCGGGCACACGCTCGCCAGTCGGCCTGCGCTCTTCCTCATGCGAGCCGAAGAAGAGCAGCAGTCGCTGACCATCGTCGACCAGCTTGGGATCGCGATCATCGAGTCCGGTGGTGAGCCTCGCGACTTCCGTCCAGTTCTCCGCGTCCGAACTCGCGAGAACGACGATCACGCCGGGCGGATAGGTCTCGTGGCGTTCACCGCTTCGGTAGACCAAGAAGTAGCGCGCATCTCGATCGCCGCTCGGTGACCAGCGGATCATGTCCGTCATCGAGTTGTGCCGACCGTCGTCGACGATCTTATGGAGCGAGACCAGGCGAGCCATTTCGAACTAGCTGGCGAGTCCGAATGACCCGGATGCCTTGCGGGCGGAGAGCATATGGCGCACGCGCTTCTGGAAGGCGTGGCGCTCGCGAACAGCCTCCGCGCCTCGCTCGGCGATCGCGCGCGCTTCCTCCGGCGCGGCCAGATAGTGCTTCAGCTTTTCGCGACACTCCGCAAGATCGCGATAGCTCTCCAGCTCGACTCCGACTTCGAACAACTCTTCGAGAGCTTCGGTGTGCTCAACCAGAGCAAATCCCCCGCACGCCAAGATGTCGAACACGCGCATCGTCACGATGTCGTTCTGGTACAGCCGCCCGATATCCAGGTTGATCTGTGAGGCGCCATAAACCCGCGTGACGTCGTGCTCGTGGGTCGCCGGTCCGCAGTAATTCACGCCACTCGCAGCGATCGACCTCCAGCCCTCGTCGCCCCAGACGCGCATCCCGAACTCCGCCAGGTTGGCGACGTAGGAGAGCCGGCGCTCGGCGGCAGAGAACTCGCCGATGAGCAGCGCCGGATCCCGCTTTCCGATCGTCCGATGACTCCAGTCCACGAAGCCGGGTGCAAAACGTTCGAGGAGCTCGGGCGTCACCCACTCGTCGGGCGCGCTGCGTTGCGCGGTTACGAGCTGTTCGAGAACCGCTTGAGGGTCGAGCTCGCTCGAGGTCTCGCTGACCCAACCCGAGAGGTCGGCGAGGACCTGCTGAATGAAGAGCTGCGCGTTCGCGAGCATGCTACTTCCGACAAAACTGACCGGCGCTGCGTAGCGCTCGCGCTCGGAATTCGTGAGCGAGACCGGGCGACGGAGTTCCGTGTCGGCGGCGAGCGGCAGGTATTCCGCGTTCTGGTAGCCGAGCGCGCAGAGCTCGGAGACCTGGACTTTGCGATAGCTGAAGAGATGCGCGTGCCCCGACGGTGTCGTCGGAGCGCTGACCTGGTGCGTGAACGGATCGATTTCCCAGGTCATCAGCTCGATGCCATGTCGGTGCGTGAACTCGACGAAGCCGTCGCGAACGTTGATCGCGGCCAAGAGTTCGGGCTGAAGAGCGCTCACCGTATAGTCCAATTCCTCGACGGAGAGCCGTTCGAAGTCCATCGTCCAAATCGAAAAGCCCTCGTGTTTGAGAGCCCGCGCGAGGGAATCGACATAGAGCTTGCCGTCGCAGAGTACGGCGCGCTTTTCTCGTGCACCGCTCTCTAACCAGTCCAGTTCGTGCGCGTAGATTTTGGTGAACAGCGGATGCTCGACGCGCGCTTCGATGGTCGGGTCGCTGACGAGTTCGAGGAGATCGGCGCCGAGCGCGAGCTGAAGACGTCCGCTCTGGATGGGTTCGAAATAGTCCCGTCGTCCGAGCAACATGCGCAGCATCCACGGGTCGCGATCCCAAACGACTAGGCGAGAGTTGCTCTCCGTCAGCAAGCTCTCGACGAGCTCGCCGAGTCCAACTCCGAACACGAGGATTTTTGCGTCATCGCCCACTCGCGCGAGAGCGCCTTGAATGGCCGGATCAACGGAGCCGGCGGGAACGGCGAGCGGAATCCAAGCGCCTCGGCGGGAGTAGAAGACTTCACCGTCTGCGCCCTCGCTGACATGATCGCCCAGAGCGGACCAACACAGGCGCAGGGCCAGGTCAGGCTGAACCTCGCTGAGTGCGCGCAGATTCGCGCTGAAGGTTTGGTGGGATGCGCCCGGAGGCCATTGGGAATTGAGATGATCCACTGCTCTTGGGCTCGCCACCGAGGCGAGCTTGTGTAGGCTGCTCTTCGACATTTTGTCCCGATCCCCCAAGGCTCCGAGATCCCCCGCCCGCAGAATGAGCTCATCGCGCCCACTAATTGGAATCATCACCGTCTCCGATCGCGCCAGCAGCGGCGAATACGAGGACTTGTCGGGACCGGCCATCGCAGATGCCTTGCGCGAGTTTCTGGCGACGGAGTGCGAGTACGAGACGGTCATCGTGCCCGATGAGGTCGACCAGATCGTGGCCGCGGTCAAGGGCTTCACCGCCCGAGGAGCTGGGCTCATCTGCACGACCGGCGGAACCGGTCCCTCGCCGCGAGACGTCACCCCCGAGGCGATGGAGCTCGTCATCGAGAAGGAGTTGCGCGGGTTCGGCGAGCTGATGCGCAAGGCGTCGCTCGACATCGGCGTGCCCACGGCGATTCTCTCCCGCCAGACCGCCGGCATCGTCGGCAAGAGCTTGATCGTCAACATGCCCGGCAAACCCGCCTCCATCCGAGTCTGCCTCGAAGCCATCTTCCCCGCGATCCCCTACTGCATCGAGCTCGCCGAGGGCCCTTACCTAGAGGGCAACCCCGACGTCGTGCAGGTCTTCCGCCCCAAGAAGAAGTAGGCATCGTGAAAGAGCAGGCGGGATGATTGCGAAGAGATTCCTTCCCGGACTGATCATCGGCGGGTTGGCTTCGGCGGCCATCCTCGGTTCGGGCCGAGTCCTGTATGGATGGTCCGACGGAGACATTGCCGAGTACGCGTTGAGTGAACCTCTTTACGAACTGCTCGGCCTGGGCTCCCTTGCACTGGGCGCGGCGGTTCTTCTACTGCTGTCGAAGTACTCGCCGCTCAACTTCTTGGTCTCCGTCTGTGTCGTTCCGCTCCCCATCCTCGGCGCAATTTTCTTCGAAATGGAACGGTCTCCGACCAGCCACAATCTTTGGCCGATCGAAATGATCCCCATCGCGGCGGGAGCTCTTGTTCTCCACCTCCCCGCTCTGTTCCTTCTTGCAGCGCGAATATTCCGAGCCGGGCAGACGGAGACAGACTGAAGTTGAGAGCGGGTCAGTAGCCCGCCGCTTGACCGTCCTTGCGAGACTCGGACGCTCCGAAGTACACGCCGGTTTCGAGGTCGCGCAGAATGGCTTGGTAGCCACCGAAGAGACCGACAGCGGTACCGATCACATGACCGCGCTTGACGAGCTCCGCGGCGACACTCTCGTCGAGAGCCGACTCTAAATTCACGAGTCCGCCTTCACTCATGCGCTCGCCGGTCGGCTGCGAAGAGCCGGTGTGTACGAGGCGCGCTGCGTCTCCGGCCTCTTGCAGATTCATCTCGAAGTCGACCAGGTTGATGATGATCTGCGCGTGCATCTGCGGTTGCGTCGCGCCGCCCATCACTCCGAAGCTGATCCACGGTTTGCCGTCCACCGTCGCGAACGCGGGAATGATCGTGTGAAAAGGACGCTTGCCCGGCGCGTAGGAGTTCGCTCGACCGGGCGTCAGATCGAAGAGTTCGCCTCGGTCCTGGAGAATGAAACCGAGTCCGTGCGGCGCCATGCCCGACCCCATACCGCGGTAGTTGCTCTGAATCAGCGAAACCATGTTGCCGTCCGAGTCGGCAGTCGTCAGATAGATCGTGTCGCCGTTCTCGAGCGCGGGATTGCCGGGATCGAAGCTCTTGGCCGCGCGCTTCATGTCGATCAGCTTGCGCCGCTCGTTCGCGTACTCCTTCGAGATCAAACCCGCGATGGGGATTTTGGCGAAGTCCGGATCCGCGTAAAAGCGAGCTCGATCCTCGAAGGCGAGCTTCTTCGCTTCCGTAAAGACGTGCAGGTAATCCGCGCTTCCGAACCCCATCGCGCGCAGGTCGTAGCCCTCGAGAAGATTGAGGATCTGAAGCGCCGCGATGCCTTGACCGTTCGGCGGCAACTCCCACAGGTCGACCCCTCGATAGTTCGTAGAGACAGGCTCGACCCATTCGGAACGGTGCTCCGCCAGGTCTTCGAAAGTGAGGTAGCCCCCGTTCGCCTGCATGAAGTCCGCGATCGAGTGAGCGAGCTCGCCCTTATAAAAAGCATCCCGCCCGCCCTTCGCAATCTTCTCCAAGGTCTTGGCGAGATTCGGATTGCGGAACAGCTCGCCCTTCTTCGGCGCACGTCCGTGCACGGTGAACTGCTCGGCAAAGCCGGGATAAGCGCTGAGTCGCGGAACGCTGAGGCCCCAGTAGTGCGCGATCAACTCGCTGAGCGGAAAGCCATCGCGCGCGTAGCCAATCGCCGGTTGGAACAGCTCGCTCCAGGGCAGCTTCCCAAACTTCGCGTGCAGCTCCGCCCAGCCGTCCACGCAACCGGGAACCGTCACCGGCAGCGGACCGTGGCTCGGAATGAACTCGAGGTCGAGTTGCTCGAAGACCTCTGCGTTCAGCGACCTCGGCGAACGCCCGCTCGCGTTGAGCCCGTGCAGCTGTTTCGACTCCGCGTCCCAGACGATCGCAAACAGATCACCGCCAATGCCGTTGCCCGTCGGCTCGACGAGTCCGAGCAGCGCGTTCGCCGCGATGGCCGCGTCGATCGCATTGCCCCCCCGCTTCAAGATGTCGAGCGCCACTTGCGTCGCGAGCGGCTGGCTCGTCGCCGCCATCCCGTGTTGCGCGATAACTTCCGAACGAGTGGCGAGCGCCAGCCCCGTCACCCGATCGCCACCACTCTGAACCGCGGGCCCAACCAACGACGCGAACACCAACAGGGAAACCGTCAACATGCAATCACCTCGCGCTCAGTGTACTCGTCGCGGGGTAAGTTTTATAACGACCCCCGGTGCGATGTAAACAGTTGGGGCCCCGTGGCGTGGGGGCTGGGGGCCGG
>JAJDEU010000057.1 GCA_029259635.1 Planctomycetota bacterium
ACTCCATAAGCGGCCGATTTTTGGCCAGGTCGGCACCCAAAAGCCTCCCCGAATCTATGGATTCGGGTTCGTTTCCGGGCACCAACCCGACTAAAAATTTGCTGCTCATAGAGCAAAGCACTTTCACCACGGACTGCTAGGGAACGAGGTTCACAGGCACGGGATTGCTCGCAATGTCGGGCACGCCCGCTACCTCACCAGTCACGAAGGCGTGGTTCGCCGTGATACCGGCGAGAGAGGGATCCGTTCCCGCGAAGAGGGTCACGGAAGCTTGAGCTCGACCAGAAGCATCCAGGTTGCCCCTGAAGCCTGAGAAGAATGGGAGGTTGGGACGAAGCCATGAGAGCCGGAAGAAGCGGTCAAAGTTGAGAGGCAAAATTACTCCGCTCCCGAAGGGGATGCCGGGAGAAGTTCCCGACAGGGAACCCAAGACCCAGTAGAAGCAGCCGGCCCGTGACGGTCCGCCGTCCAGCGTGAACATTTGTGTCCCTCCGGCGGAGAGCGAAAGGCTCTGAACATCGCCGGACATGACCGGTGCCGGGGAGCCTGGGCAGCCCCACTTGGCTACGTAGCTGTCTCCCGACTCGAAGGCGCTCTGGAACTGACCGCCGACGAAGAGCGCGTTACCGCCGCCGTCATTGAACACTTCGAGCGCATGAGAGGTGAAGTTCAGGCCGCTTCCGAGAGGCGACCAGCTGGAGCCATTCCACTTCGCGATGTAGTTCGCCGCCCCTCCACCCGCAGTCGTGAAGAAGCCTGCGGCGTACAACGAATCTCCGGTGCCGTCGTCAAACGTCTGCAGGGCATTCACGCCAAACGGCGTGTCGATTCCAAGTCCGAGCGCGGACCAGTTGGTGCCGTTCCACTTCGCGACCTTGTTCGCTGGAGTGCCGTCCGCATTCGTGAAATCGCCTCCGGCGTAGAGCGCATCTCCGCCTCCGTCATCAAACACTTCCAGGGCTCTAAAGATCGTCTGACCAAATAGATTGGCACCACTCCCAAGCGGGGACCAGCTAGAGCCGTCCCACTTCGCGATCCTGGCGGCGGCCATTCCGTTCACCGTCGAAAAGCCACCGGCAATAAAGAGTGCCTTTCCCCCGCCGTCGTCAAAGACCTTCAAAGCTTTGACTTGGCTATTGGTGCCGCCGGCGAGCGCGGACCAGCTGGAGCCGTCCCACTTCGCGATGTTGTTCGTTGTTACACCTCCCGAGGCCGAAAAGTTCCCACCGGCGTAGAGCGCATCTCCGCCCCCGTCATCAAATACCGCCAGCGCGTTGACTCCATTGATAAACATGCCGCTGCCAAGCGCGGACCAAACCGTTCCGTCCCATTTCGCGATGCCGTTCGTCGTCACGCCGCCTGAGGTGTTGAAATTCCCTCCGGCATAGAGAGCCTCTCCCGTTCCGTCGTCGAACACCGCCAGGGCGAAGACGGCTTGGTCCATGCCGCTGCCCAACGTCGTCCAATTCGTTCCGTCCCACTTCGCAATATCGCTGGCCTCCATGCCGCCCACGACATCGAAGCTTCCTCCGACGTAGAGCGCCGGTCCACCGGCGTCGTCAAAGACTGCCAGAGCGGTAACGTCGTCATTCACTCCGGTTCCGATACCTGCCCAGCTCGTTCCGTCCCAGCTTGCGATGTTCTCCGCGAAGACGGCGCTACCGCCCATCCCCATCGCGTTGAAGAAAAGACCTCCTGCGTAGAGCTCAGCTCCGCCGCCATCGTCGAACACGGCCATGGCATTGACCGAGTCGCCAATCCCGCCCAGACCAAATACGGTTGGAGCCCAGCTCGAGCCGTCCCACTTGGCGATTTTATTCGTCGAAAAGCCGCCTACGCTCGAAAAGACTCCGCCGGCAAAGAGCGCAGGTCCACTGCCGTCGTCGAACACGGCCAGCGAATCAATGAGGCTGTTCGTGCCGACGTCGAGCGCCGACCAGCTGGAGCCATCCCACTTCGCAATGAAGTTCGCCGCACCGCCGCCAGCAATCGTGAAGTCGCCTGCCGCATAGAGCGCCTCTCCGCCGCCATCGTCGAACACTGCCAGGGCGTCGACACTGGTATCGAAGAATCCGCTGCCCATGCCGCTACCGAGCGCTGACCAGGTTGTGCCATCCCATTTAGCGACGTGGTTTGCCGCTGCGCCGCCAGCGGTCGTGAACCGCCCTCCAACGTAGAGCGCATCCCCGTTTCCATCGTCGAACACGGTCAATGTCCGGGCGATAAATCCCACGCCGAGACCGAGCGGGGTCCAATTCGCGCCGTCCCACTTCGCGATGTTATTCGCCGACACGAAACCCGCCACCAAGAAGGCGCCACCGACGTAGAGGGCATCTCCACTGCCGTCGTCGAAAATGGTAAAGGCATTGACGGTCGTGAAGGTCCCAAATCCGGTGCCGACCGGAGCCCAGGTCGAACCATCCCATTTGGCAATTTTGCCCGCAGCCACGCCGCCCGCCGTCGAGAATGCACCACCGACGTAGAGCGCGTCCCCGTTACCGTCGTCGAACACCGCTAGTGCTTGAACGGAGCTACTTACGCCACTGCCAAGGGCCGACCAACTCGTCCCGTCCCACTTTGCAATTCGACTTGCCGGAGTGCCGCCCGCGATCTCGAAGGAGCCGCCAACGTACAGCGCCGGCCCGGAACCGTCGTCGAACACCGTCAGCGCTTGCACCATATCGTCGGTTGCCGGCGCTTCCCCAAAAGTGGGCAGCCAACTCGGCGAGCAAGATCCCGCTTGTTCGAGATGAAGGGGTCCCAGAGGAATGTTCGTTGCCGTAGCGGAGAGCGACACTCGGCGGCTGACGAGGAGATTGACGTCGGTGCGCCCCGCTGCGGTCAGTTGAACACTCTCCGCGCCGAGCGAGACGACGGCTTCGAGCTGAAAAGCACCATTCGAGTCCGTGATGGCCTGGCCGCCTGCACTGGTCACAACCACCGCGCCTTCGCTCGGCTTTCCGTCAGGCGCGAGAACAGTGCCCTCAAAGGTGTAGGCGATGGAAGCCGGGCTCTGCGTGGTCTCCGCCCGCTTCGACTCGGGTTGGAACTCAAGCGGTTCCGCACTCTGCGCCAGAGCGAATGTGCCCAGCGCCAACGCCGCAACATGGGTGGACGTGATCAACAGAATGCGAAGCAAGGTGATGTGGTTCTTCATAATTGGATCCGTTTCAAGCGAACGTTCCGCGCTAGATACGCCACTCGAAAGTGATTTCTGTCGAAGTGAATGCCAGCGAGATCAGGGCAGCGACAAATCGGGTAGGACTCGTGTCCGTGGCCGACTTTTTAACCCCGC
This sequence comes from Planctomycetota bacterium, assembly GCA_029259635.1. GTDB lineage: Bacteria > Planctomycetota > UBA1135 > UBA1135 > OFTM34. The sequence continues at coordinate 3,296 of JAJDEU010000057.1, forward strand.
GGTTGTGTCACGCGCACGCCCCGCCGAATTCCTACGAGATTGTACCGAGAAAGGTCTGATTGCGTCGGTTCGCCGTAACCACTCTAGCGCGAACGCAGGGTCTTGAAATCGAGCCGCACCGTCCCAAGTCGACATCGTTTTTTGATTTTACAGAGTTAGCCTAACACCAGAAACTAGTTCTAGAGTACCGACAGTCGCCCGCGCTCCACATTCAAAGCAGACAGACTCGTGCGTCGTTACGAGTTGCCAATCATCGCTCAAGGTGGACGGTTCGAATTTGACGAAGGCGCAAGCTCGTAAAATTCAGGACGCCTAAACTCAAAAGTCCAGCAGCCAAAATACGAGCGCACGCTCCAGTATCCATCGCGCTCCAAACCTCATATTGATAGGCGTAGGCGACTCGAGCGCCGGTTCCCAACCAGCCGAAGAGGTACAACCCGCCGAACAAGCACGGCGCAAGAACGGGACGGGGGTCAACGAGCGCAGCGGCGACCGCGCACGCCACGAACGGGACCCCAAACAGCATCAGAAGCATGGCTTCCTCGTGCAATGGCCCGGGAGCCATCAGCAATTGAACCGCAATGATCACAGCACCGACTTTCCCCCAGTCCGTCGTGCTCCAGGCTTTTCCCTCTTGGTTCACAGCCATCGACGTTGACGGGCTCTTCTCTTCAGCTGGGAATTTTCGGTTCCCTTTAGAGCAGCAATAAACCCACCGGTCCCGAAATCAACCACGATCCAACAGGCGGGGGCCTTCACTTGTCTTGCCCCTTTGACCACCAACGTTTGATTTCATCGTGATCGATGGGCCAATCCACGGAATACTTGGCACTCTTGGGATACAAGCCATGACGGTATCCCTCGATGAGAAAGGCAGCCTCGTGCCCAACAGTGGACCGTGGTTTATCGCAGCCCCCGATTGGGAGATACGAGTCTCGCCCGGAGTGAATTCCCGCGCACGGTTCGTTCGAGTCCATGAGACGAATCAGCAATTCGATTTGATTGCGATGGATCCAGCCCCGCGGTGCGTCGGATAGATGCAACGTCGTGTTGCCACGATCCTCTTCGCGGATTAAACGCGCAAGCAGATTAAAGGGTGCCGCCCCTTCGAACTGGAATCCATGGGAAGCACGAACGGATTGGCGTTCGAGCGGTATGCAGGCGAGTAGAACGAGCGCGGACGTTTGCCCTATGCGGAGGAGCCAATGGAGTTTCGGAGTCATACGGAAAGGCTAGGTCCTCAACGGCTAAATCGATAGCTAGAGGCTCGTATTAAAACTACGTCATTCCCTCGGGCGAGAGCCTTGCCGTTTGATGGACCACGAGACAGATCGCCAGGCATGTAACTTGGCCTATTCGGGATAGGCCAAGAAGGTCGCCTTCACGGGAGACAAAACGGTCACAAGCCGTTCGCGGTTCGTCTCTTTAGCGATCGGGCGCGAGGGATCGGCAATAACCGTTCGCCAGCCTGCTCGGCGTGCTTGCCGTTCCAGTTCGGCAAAGTCAGCTGGACTCCAACGCGATTCAGGATCGTAGCTCACGCGGAAGTCGAGAAAAGTCATTCGTCGAACGGAAGCGCCCTCGTCACTGCTCATCAGTTCGGCGAAGAGGTCGGCAGGCGTCGCACTCCGTCGAGCGAGAACAAGAGATAGACCCGCGTCCTGCTCACGCAAGTGAAGCAACAGGGGAATGGCATAACCGGGACGCGTCGTACTCATGATGAGTGCGTGCGAAGAGGCATCCCGAGAAGCGACGTACTCCGAAGCTAAGAGCATGCTGCCCTTGGCCAGAAGGCGCTCGCGTAGATCGAGGACCCCAGCCATGAGAACGAGCCCGATCCAAGCGGCTGTCAGTGCAGTTCGCAGGCGCCCCTCTAGAGCTCTTGCTGCGAATGGACGCTGACCCCAGCCCAAATACGCCGGTATGAGAACCACGATGAAGGGCAGGAAAGCGAAGCTGTACTTGGCCAAGAAGACCGTGTGTGAATCGTGCACGATATCGCCAACCAGCATGCTCAGCGGCAGCAACGGGAGGGTCCACCACGCACACTTCGCGATGAATGAAGAAGAGCTCGCGTCGATACGGTCGGTGTCGCTTCGTTGAACCCTGTAGAGCAGCACGACAAGCGCGGAGAGACTGGCGAGCACCAGCAGCGCCGGTCGGCAGTCTTCCACCCCGCGAATGAGTAGTCGAGAGACAAGCTCTGCCGCCTTTGCCGGCCACTGAGAGATCGGATAGGCGCCCGAATAGCGGAACGAGTCTTGTGTCTGCTCGAGGTGCGTTAGGAAGTGCGGCAACCAAGGCAACCAGGCAAGCGCCACGAGTCCCTCGAGCACGAGGAGCTTTTTCAGCCTACGCACCCGGCCGTCCGGAGAGCTCAGCACCGCCCAACAGAACAGTAGAGCTGCGTGCCAAACGGCCACGAAGATGAAGTGATACAGGGTGTAGAGACCGCACGCCGAGAGTAGGACGAATGCGGCGCTCGCCAGTCGACTTGGTTTGGCTTTGCAGCACGCCAGCGCTGCGAGAGTCGATGCGATGACCAGCGCGATGGCCATGGAGTAAGGCCGCGCGAAGACACTGATAGCATGAAACCACGGACATGCGGCGAGCAGGGCGGCTGCAAGGAGACCCACTCGCGAGCTTGCGAGTCGGCTCCCCAAAAAATAGACACCGATAATCGAGGCTACGCCGAAGGCCAATCCAAGCAGACGCAAACCAAAGCGCCCGGTTCCGAAGACCTGGCCCCAGTAAAAGGCGGCGACGTAATACCCCGGAGGGTGTTGCTGCTGCTTCCCCTGAAGCTTCTCGTACACCGATAGCCCACCGTCCGCGAGCTTGCCTTCCAACTCTTCGAACACGGCAGCCGTGCGAGCCCCCGGTGTCGAGAGACCTTTAGTTACCTTCCCCGCGTAGGACGCAGGGAACGTGAAGCCCTCATCGTGACGGTATTCCCACGCTTCAATCGTCGACCATCCGAAGGCCACGAAGAGCGCGACGCAACCGAAGAGAGCGAAGCGCATCCGCAAGCTAGCGCTCCCTAAAAATCTTTCAGCTTCACTGTGATCGGGCTCGTCCAAGCAATTTCTCCATCGGTCCAAGCGACACGAACGTAGATGCAGTCTCCGGGCTGAACCGACAGGTTGTCGATCATCAGTTGCTTCTCAACGTTGCCGAGTGCTGGCCCTTGGCGCCACAGCTGACCCGACGACTTTGGAAACTTCAGACTCCTAGATCTCCCGAATGCGAGGCTCTCGCGCAGCACTCGCACCTTTCTACCGCCCCCTTCCAGTTGCAGCGCCCCGTTTTCGCTCCAATCGATCGACAGCGCAACGTGCGCCGGCGCCGAACCGACTTTCCTAAACGACACGGCGCTCTCGCTCGAACTTGCGAGCTCTACCCTACCTTCTCCAAGTCGACGCGGCAGTGCCGCGGTCAATCTCCCGCCAGCGACCTCCACCGATAACTCTTCGCCCTTCGTGAGACTTGCGATCCACCTCTCCGTAGATCCAGCCCCCGCAAGGCGACGCTCGAGCTCTCCGTTGATCACAACCTCGATGTAGGCAACGTTCTTCGCCGCGGTTTCGGAGAACTGGAGAGTGAGACTGGGATCATCGCCGGGGTCACCAAGCTCCCCCATCATCAGGCGACCCAGACGCGAAGAGACGACACGCTGTTCTGTTGCCGCAAAGGTGTGCCTGTCGCGAAGCGCTTGAAAGATGGAGCGCCGCGATAACTGTTCGGCAAAGACACCGGCAAAAGCGGAACGAGCTGAAACGTGATCGGACGAGGCGATCAATCCAAAGTGTGCGCCACGTTCGATGCCATTTGCGATCGAGGATTCTCGGTCGACCCCGTCGGGGTTTTCATAAGGAAGCCCCGCGCCTTCGTAAGAGCCCCGCTGCCCCTGATACACCTCGAAGAGCCTAGTTCGATCGGGGTCGTACTCGTCCCAGTTGAATCGAGCATTGGTGTCGACTCCCATCATGTGCGGAATCGAAATGACCTCATCGGAGGAGACTGGTGCGAACCGAGAGGGCGCTCGCTCCCACGTCTTTGCGCTAAACGGGACGTCGGAAGAGCGAAGGTAGATGTCGTTGAAGTGACCACGCCCCGTCGCGGTGCGCTCGACTCCAGCAAAGAGCACGAGACTACCGGGAGCGTTGTAGCGGACGACATCTCGCACCGATCGCCACCACGACCAGGGTCGCAGGTGTTGGTAGTGGTCCGTGACAGCGAGAAAATCCAGCCCGCCCGGTCCGCGGGCATAGCGATAGGCGTCGAGCAGCGTTCCATCTCGACCGCCAGAGCATCGAGAGAGATGCGTATGCCGATGCAGGTCACCGAAGAAGACACCGGGAGAGCTGTCGGCTCGCTTTTCCAAGAGCACAGGCTTAGTCGTTTGCGCGACGGGAGGCCCGGCACGCTTCAGCTTGGGAAAACCTGTCGGCGCGTCGATTCGGCTTAACCCGATTTGCCAACTCCCCTCGATTGAATCTTCCCAGTGGTCGACGCCCGGAAAGCCATTCCGTCGACGACCGTCGGAAGCAAAAACCATCCAGACCTCATCACCGCCATCGACGAGAGTGAAGTCGGCACGGTTATCTCCGTCCGTCGCGTCCAAGGTCGACTCCGAGTGCGACTCGCCTTCAAAGGACAGCGTTGAGGTGACCCAAGATGAAAACACGCGGTGGCGCTGCCGCTCTGAACGCAGAGCGACTCGACTCGCGAGCAGCAGCCCATCATCGGTAACGAAGGGGCGCGGAAACTGTCGCCGACGTGTCGGCAGTGCAGACGAGTCGAAGACTTCGAGACCCTCGTCGGATAGCCGCACAAGATTCACAGAGCGCGCGCCCCGGAGAGCGCCGCTCTCACCAAACTGGTCCGCCGACTCCCAGGTGACCCAGATAGCTTCATCCGAGCCTCTCGGATTCACGCTGATCTCTGGATAGCCCTGATAGTCCGGCCCAGCCGCGAGCTCGATGCGCCCCGCCAGCGCGCCCTCTTCAATTTGAGCGTAAGCAACGTCATAACTCTCGCCCGTGTAGTAATCCCAGACAACGTGAACCCGTCCCGATCCATCGACGACTGCCCGAGGATTCCACTCGTCGACTTCGGTTTCTAGAAGCGGCGTCGCGAGCGACCACTCGCGCTCTTGATACGTCGCATGGAACAAGTCGTAGGTCGCGCCATTGAGGCCTTGAAAGACGACCTCGAGCACATCGTCGTGCGATACCAAGCTAGGCGAAACAAGCGCCGTCGCGCTCGTCTTGATCGTTTCGAGTTTACCCTGAACCACCGCATTGCCGGTCCACTCCAGGAAGAGCCCCACCAGCGCGCGATCCTCATCCGAACCCGTCTCCCACACACAGTAAGCTCCCTGGCGGTACGGGACGATTTGAGGAGCGGCGGGAAGGTTGCCGGGTTGCGCAATCACAAAGCGCTTGAGAACCTCGCCATGCTCAACGACAGTCCCCTCCAACCTCGGAGCGGAGTGACCCGCGACCGGATGCGATCCCCAGAGAGCCCAAAGTCGTTGGTTCGCATCCACGCAGGCTGCGGGCTCAAACGCGGACCGTTTGGTGTCGCTCAGCCAGGTGACAGCCGCATCGCGCGAAGTGTTCTCCACGCTGCTATTCATCGCTCCGAGCAAGACGAACAGTGGCAGCGCGATTCGAACGCTCCACAAGAGCCGCCGGCTTCCCCTAGGACTGCTTGTCAACATCAACACTTACTGGCTGTCACTGACCGGGACTCGGTTCCACATGATTCCGAGCGTGGAGAAGGCGCGCGAGATCGCGAGCACGGAAGCAACCCAGCAGATCATCGCGGCCCAGAGTTTCCACCCAGCGCGATCGTAGGCCTCCCGCAACTCGGTCAATCTTGTCTTGGAGCTCCAAGTTCGAAAAACCAGGTCGCGGTCCGTCAGGGGCTCGCCACTCTGAGTCATCCCCTGCAAGCCGGGCCGGCCTCCGGGTACACCGTGGAAGCTCTTGAAGCTCACCGAACCCTTGCGACCAACAAACTTGGCGGCTCCATCAGAAGTCACGCGAAAGGAAAAGCGCTTACCCGCACAGTTCGGGATCGGAGGAAAACTAAAGAACAAGTACCCGGTACGGATCACTGTCGGCGAGGGCAAATCGACGGAGACCAAGGTCTTGGACTCTCCGCTCTCCCAGAGTTCGAATCGCACCGGGCCGCGCGTCGTCGACAGGTCTTCGCAAACGACGGCAACCGCTCTCAGGTCATCGAGCGGAGAGAGGAAAGAGTTCTCCACGGTCTGCGTTTCCAAGAACTCGTCGCCCCACGGAGCATCGTAGCCGGCATTGCCGTGATAGCGGATCCAGACCGCGTGAGTCGCGAACAGATCGCCCCCCGTTGGACGGACCTCAAAGTGGTAGTAGCGACCGGTCGAATCCTCGATCGGCTCGAACTCGAACGCGTTGAATTGCGGTCGCCGTTTGGGATCGAGGAGCAACGTTACGCGACGAAGGACCTCGCCGTGTTGGCTGTCGGCTCGCAAGACGAGTTCTAGCTCTCCGGGGAACTGAATGATCGGCGTGAGGGCCACGTCGATTCGCTTCAACCCCGGGCCTTCGCTGAGAAAACGCTGGCCGGGAGCTGCTTCAATTCCGATCAGCCCGCCGTGCGTCCGCCTGGGGGTCGAACGAACCGCAAGATCCGGATGCTCGCGCAATCCGTACCAGAGCGGCACCAAGAGCCCCGCGAGGATCAAGCCAATCGGCCAAAGAACACTTGCGATTCGACCCATCGGACTAGCTTCCCCATTCCAGGTACTGGTGGGGAAAGAGGCCGTTCCAGAGCACGAACCCATCGAGCAGGATCATTCCGGTCGCCACCAACAAAACCATTCGGTCGCGCCAGGCCGGTGGAAAAGGCACGGTCCAACCCGCCGCGACAAGAACTCCGAAGGCCGGCAGGACGGAGAAGAAGAACCTTCCCGCGGCAAAGCCCCGCGCTCCCATCGCAAACAGCTGGCACAGGACCGCCAACCAACAAACCAGCAAAACTTTCCGCTGCAAGCTGCTCTTCGATTTCACAGTCGCCACAAGGCTTCCGAGAAGTCCGAGTGCTAAAACGAGCGCAACTCCCAGGTACAAGCCCATCGAAAGATTACGCGTGTACCAATTGAACGTACCGACCGAAGTTCGGAGAAACTCGAGGAAGAAGTACCGGGAGAAGACCCTGCTGAAGTGATAAGGAAGGTCGCTCATCCCGATCGGCACGAGCGACTCCAGGCCGGTCCATTCACCTGGGCTAACGATGAGCCAGTAGATGACCGCAAACAGGAGACAACCTACCGTCGCACCGAGAGTGATCAGCGCGTAACGCGCCGGCCCTCTGCCCCTCGCGTAGTAGTGCACGACTCCGAACGCAATCGGGGCGAGGATTCCAACCGCCGAGGCCTTGGTGGCGAGCGCGAGGCCGGCGAACAAGAACATGGCGAGGACCGATCGTGCGCCGCCGCGCTCCAAAACGAATAGGCTTGTATACCAGAGTGCTCCTGCGGCGAAGATTCTCGCTCCGACGTCATTGTTAATCACCGCGGCCTGTCGCACGTGCATGGGGAGCCAAGCGACGATGAGTGCGGCGGCCACCGCGAGACCTTGTTCGGGGTGGAGCAAGCGTCCGATTTTGTAGGTAATCAGGACGATGCCGAAATAGCTGATTAGGGAGAGCCCGCGCAAGAACCAGAGCTGCAGTTCGACGTCCCGAATTTTGAGCAGCTGCAGCGCCGTCGCGCACAAGCGGTAGTACAGCGAAGGTTGGTAGGTCTCGACGTGATTGAACACGGCTTGATCGAGAGTATCGGACCCGTGCTCCCATCCGGCGAAATCGACTCGCTCCCAAAAGTGATGAGCTTGCATCGAGGTCGTAATCTCGGCCTGGGACTTCAGGACCTGGGACGGTGAGATCCCCGTGGTGACCTGAACTTCATTCTGAGACTGGCTGAGGTAGATTCCCTCGGGCTCTTCACCGGTCTCCTCCAGTGGCACGACAAGCTGGCTACCGCTGGAGAGTGTCAGAGCGCGCACATACTCCATGTGCCAGGGTTCGTCCTCTCCCATCCACGGCGGCACGATGAACGTGTAGACGAGCCCGTGTAAAACGACTGCCAGTGCAAGCCATACGGGCAGTCCGTCGCCCGACTTGGACTGCCCGGGGGCACCCTCTGGTTCACTGGAAGCTTGGGCCACGATGTCGGCACTATAAGATGTGCTGAACACCTGGTCCAAGTAAAGGGACCCAGACGCCTGACCCTCAACGAAGAGCAGCCTTTTCCCGATTCATTCATTGAGAACCGTCGAAGATGATCGGAGACATCGAACGACGAGGGACAGCACGGGATACCTGCGGTTGACCGATGAACGTCTGACGCTAAAGGGCGGAGAGGCAAATGAACTGATTCAGGTCGAACACATCCGTCATTCCCTTCATACACCAGCTTACTCCGAGCGTTTGCTCAATCCCGCCAAGAGTCCAACAGATGACTAGCGAGCGCGATTCTCGGCTCACGACGCGAAGCTACAACTCACACGCCTCTTTTCGCTACTCTACCGACATGCGGACCTTCCACCTGGCCCTGATCAAGCCGTCCCACTATGACGACGATGGCTATGTCATCCAGTGGCTCCGGTCCTCGATGCCCTCCAATTCGCTGGGGACGCTGCACGGGATTGCCGCCGACTGTGCCGAACGCCGCGTGCTCGGCGACGATGTCGACATTCAACTCTCGACCTGCGACGAGTCGAACATCCGGATTCGCGTCAAGCGAATCGCCCGCCGTATCCGACGCCAAGCCGATGTCGGTTTGGTTGCACTCGTCGGCGTGCAGTCCAATCAGTTTCCTCGAGCGGTGGATCTTGCACGCCAGTTTCTTTGCGAGGGCATGCAGGTCTGCATCGGCGGTTTTCACGTCAGCGGCTCGATCGCCATGCTGCCCGAACTCGCCCCCGAACTTCAGGACGCGATCGATATGGGCGTGTCCCTCTTTGCCGGTGAGGCCGAGGGGCGCTTGGAGCTCGTACTCGCCGATGCGATGCGCGGAGAGCTTAAGCCGATCTACAACTTCATCGATGAGCTTCCCGGCATGGAGTCGGTGCCAACGCCGATACTTTCCGCTCGAACGGTAAGGCGAACGGCAGGTGGACAGGCCAGCTTCGACGCGGGTCGCGGTTGTCCCTTCTCCTGCAGCTTCTGCACGATCATCAACGTGCAGGGAAAGAAGTCGCGCTATCGCTCGGCTGACGATATCGAGCGCATCATTCGAGCGAACAGCGCGAACGGAATTTCGCGCTACTTCATTACGGACGACAACTTCGCGCGCAACAGCAACTGGGAAGCGATTTTCGACCGACTCGCTGAACTGAAGGAGCGCGACCGGCTTCATATTCGATTGGTCATTCAAGTCGACACGGCTTGCCATAAGATCCCGAACTTCATCGCGAAGGCCAAGCGAGCGGGAGTTCGGCGCGTCTTTATCGGATTGGAAAACATCAATCCCGACAGCTTGAAGGGCGCTCAAAAAGGGCACAACCGGATCACCGACTACCGGACCATGCTGCAGGAGTGGCGTGCGATTGGCGTGGTCACGACCGCCGGGTACATCCTCGGTTTTCCCGGCGACACAAAAGAGTCCATCTTGCGCGACGTGCGGTTGATCAAACGCGAGCTGCCGATCGACTTGCTCGAGTTCAACATCCTCACTCCTCTTCCGGGCTCGGTGGACCACCAACAGCTCGTGAAGGCCGGCGTTCCGCTCGACCCCGATTTGAACAAGTATGACCTCGACCATGTCACCATGGAGCACGACTCCATGACGACGAAAGAGTGGAAGGAAGCCTGCCGGGAAGCCTGGGTGGAGTACTACTCTCGGGACCACATCGAGACGCTCATGCGTCGAGCGCAGGCGACGGGGGTCAACGTGGGAAAGATCCTGGCCGGCTCGGTGCTGTTCTACGGCAGCATTGTCTACGAAGGCATCAATCCACTGGAATCGGGCGTCGTTCGAATGAAGTTCCGCAAGGATCGTCGACCCGGCTTCCCCATCGAGAGCCGCCTTCCGTTCTACGCCAAGTACATCGCGCACTTCCTCTACACCTGTTGGAAAGGCGGGACGTTGTACTTGAGCTTCGTTCCTCATCGACGCCGCCTTCGCAACGACCCCGGCGCAATGGAATACACCGACCAGTCGCTGGAAAAGGTCACGGAGTCGGAACTCGAGACGCTGGAGCTCTTCACGGTCACCCCGGCTGCGCGTGCCGCAGCGGGCAGAGCGGCGAAGATGGCTACCAAGAGCTTGCAGTCTTAGGGACTCCGCAACTGGGGCATTCGTCACCCCCAGCCGAATCGAGGAAATAGCGTCCCGCTCTACTGAGAGCGCGGGTTCCGTCCGACTTCGAGAACGGCCTCTGCGAAAGCGGAGGCCGCGGCTTTGCACTCCGACAACTCCCCGCTCAGCCACGCCGCCATGTAGTTGGTCTCGGTCGGCGGAGTGAAGAGCTTGGCGACTCGAACGCGCGCTTCTTTGAGCGCGCGATCGACGGCGATCGTGCCTTCGATGGGAGGCGCCACGAGATAGGCCATCGAGCTTCCGAACTCGAGTCCGGATTCCGCAGCGAGGTAGTGACCGATGGAAGTCACGACGTGCGGAAAGAGCGCGATCTCTCCGCGATCATCGCCATGGTAGAAGCACGCATCGTGTTCCAAGCACTCGATCAGAGCGCTCAAGCCCACTTCGATTTCGGTCGGACCGGCGGCGGCGATCACACCAATAATCTCTCCCGACAGTCGTCCGGAGCTGTACTCCGCGCCGGCGTAGAGCGACCGCGCGTAGGTCACGTCCACGAGAGCGTGCTTGGTGGCCTCGTCCAGAGCGACGTAGGTGCTGTCGTCTTGATCGCAAGTGACAAGACCGAGCGATGTGTGCTTGGCGGGATTCGCTCCGTAGGCGCGCAAGACCTCTTCGTGAGCGTGGGGAATGCGTTGCACGGAAAGAATCTTCGGGCGGATGGGTTCGAGGATCACGGTACGAGCTCCACCAAAGCCGGGCGACTATGGATCGCACTCGAATCCACCTCGGTGGCGGCGACCGGGAGCTTGAGCTTCACGCCCGACAAGCCTTGCTCCAGCATTGCCTTCGCCAATGCGGCCAACCGCACCCCGGCTCGATCCGGAAGAAGTCCGCGCGAGTGAATATTGGAGATCATGTTGCGGTCACCATCGGTGTTGCCGATGGCCGGCGAGTGGACCAGGTAAGCCGACAGTCCATCCCCAGTTCCCAAACCGGGTCGCTCGCCGAGGATAATGATCGCAACCTTGGCTCCCACCGCCTGCCCGATCTCGTCCTGTAACCAGACGCGTGCGAAGCGAGCGCACATCGGAGTCCCCACCGTCAAGCCAAGGCGAGCGCACTCCGCGGTTAGCGAGTTCAGAACGCTCGATCCCGACTGAACACAGGCCTGCGCGGACAGACCATCGGCGAGAATCGGCTGAACGTCGACGTTCCTCTCCGCGTGTTCCTCGAGGAGAAGAAGGCTCCGCTCATCGAGTCGCCTGCCAAGGTCAGGTCTCAACAGATACTCTTCGTGATCGCGCACGCGTGTATCCAGCGGCAAGAAACCCTCGGCTTCACGCCAACCTTCGGGCAACAGAGACGCGACTGCGTTTTGTGCAACCGCCAGCTCGGATTGAAACTGGAGAGTGACTTCGGTCGCGTAGCGCGTCCCCACTCGACCGATGCCGACGAGCGCGGTTGTGTGCTCGGCCGCTTCGCGCAAGTAGTTCGACTGAGCCTTGACCGCGCGAAAGACGCGCTTGGGCGGAGGCGGAATGGGCAAAGCTGGCGCAGGAGGCGGCAAGGGCTCGTCCTCACCGAGTCGGCGCCGCAGCTCGGCAATCAACTCTCGAGTGGTGCTCATTTCAACAACTCCGGCTTCCCGAAGTTTTTGCCGGGCAGCAGCCCATCCATGATCTCGCGCTCGTGCAGCCAAGCGTCGAACTCGGGAGTCGGTCGCTTGCGAAGGAGTCCGCGAACCGACGGCACATCGTGAAATGAAGTCGACTGGTAGTTGAGCATGATGTCGTCGCCAACCGGCATCGACATAAGGTAGGTGCACCCCGCTGCGCCGAGCAAGACCTTGAGGGATTCGAGCTCATCCTGGGACATGTCGGCGTGATAGGTGAAGCAGGCGTCGCAGCCCATCGGCAGGCCCAGCAGCTTACCCATGAAATGGTCTTCGAGTCCCGCGCGCGTGATCTGTGGTCCCCCGGCCAAGTACTCGGGTCCGATGAAGCCGACGACCGTATTCACCAGAAAGGGACGATAGCGACGGGCCAACGTATAACATCGCGCTTCAAGAGTGACCTGGTCGGCGCCATGGTGGGCATCGCTCGAGAGCGCGGAACCCTGCCCGGTCTCGAAGTACATGTAGTTCGGACCCGTGGAGGAGCGCCGCTCCCCCATGACCTCAAAAGCTTCGTCCATCAAGCTCATCGAGATACCGAACGCGCGGTTGCCCGCTTCCGTACCGGACAGGCTCTGAAACATCAGATCCATCGGGCAGCCCAGCTCGAGCGCTTGCATCTGAACGGTCACGTGAGAGAGCACGCAGTTCTGCGTCGGAATCCGGTGGCGATCCGTTAAGGCTTGCAGTTCGGTCAGGATCTCCGCCGTCGATTCCGGGCTATCCGTGGCCGGATTGACACCGATGACCGCGTCACCGCAGCCATAGGAGAGCCCCTCCCGCGCGCTGTAGAGGATGCCGCGAATATCATCGCTGGGATGATTGGGCTGCAGCCTGGAGGAGAGCGTGCCCGCTCGGCCCAATGTGCTATTCGCCCGTACCACCACTTCGCATTTAGCTCCCACCACCATCAAGTCCAAGTTCGACATGAGCTTGCAGGCCGCTGCCGCGATCTCCGCCGTCAAGCCGCCCGAGATCGAGCGAATCATGGAGCCCGTAGTCTCGACTTCCAGAAGCCACTCCCGAAACTCACCGACACACAGGTGCCCCATGGCGAGAAAGGACTCTTCGTCGAGAGCGTCTTCCGCTCCCCGAGTGAGCTCGTCTTCCTCGTAGGGAACGACGGGTGACTCGCGCAGCTCGCGCAGAGTTAGTCCCGCCAGTACCGCACGCGCGGCCACTCGCTCCATGGGAGTCGCCGCCGCAATCCCGGCCAACTGATCGCCCGATTTGGGAGGGTTTGCCTTTGCCAGGACCTCCGTAACCGTACGGAAGCGGTAGCTAGTTCCCTTGATGGTCGCGGCCAGGTTCAAGCGCTGTTCTCCTCACGCAGCAGAGCCGCGGGCGGGACAGCCTAGGCGTGCTTTGCGGCTGGCACAACTTCTACCGAGAGAACTCAGTCCTAGGAAGCCAGCCGGAACACTCAGACCCAGCGAAGCACGACGAAGGGTTCCCCTCGGCTACTCGACGTAGCCCAGCTGCCGAAGCTCTTCGAGGTCCTCTGCACTGACATTCATCTCCGTCCCGTACTTGGGCTCGCTGTGTTGGCGAAGCAGCGCTTCCAATTCTTCAGACTCGGGGGACGGATAGAGATTGATCAGCTCTTCCGGATCCGCCTCAAGATCGAACAAGAACTTCTCACCGGTGTTCATGTCCAAGACCAGCTTGTGAGTCGAGGTTCGAAGGCCCCACTTCGACGCACGCATCTTGGGGTAATAGGTCGCGAGCTCCAGTGGCGGAGGGTCGGTCGCATCCGGCCCCCAACTCGGCACAAGACTCTGGCCGTTGAGCCCGGGCGGAGCGGGCAAGCTCAGCAATTCAAGCAGGGTCGGAACGACGTCAACCAGCGAAGCTCGTGTAGTCACCCGCGCACCATTCGGAACCGTCGGACCTCGAAGCATCATTGGGATTCGCAAGACCTCTTCATACAAAGTCCGCGTGTGCAGGATGCTGGAGTGCTCCATGAACTCTTCACCATGATCGGAAGTGATCATGATGTAGGTGCGCGAAAGGTCGATATGGTCGTAGAGCTCTTGCAGGAGAGCTCCGACGCGGCGGTCGGTGTGGTGAATGGCTTGATCATAGAGGTCGATGAGATAGTCCCGGTCATGCTCATCGATACTCATCTCGCCCTCAAAGATGCTGCCTACCTGCTCTCCGTTCTTCTCGCGATTCAGGACTCCCGAATAGGGACGCTCGAAAATACTGTGTTCCTTCGGAGGGTCGTAGGGCGTATGCACGCTCATGAAATGGAAGAAGAGAAAGAACGGCTCTTGCCCCACACTCGCGATCAGTTTGCGATTGGCCTCGTCCTGCAGATCCCATTTGGACTTCTTGTTTTTGAAAAACTGGTAGCTATCGAAGCCGCGGTCAAAACCGAATTCCGCCTTTAGGAAGTGCGCGCTATGAACGGCACCGGTTCGATATCCCTTGGCCTTGAGCAATTCGGCCAGTAGCGGGACCTGCTCTCTCACCCGCAGATTCTCTTCACTGGTCATGCACACCCGCGGAGTGCGACCACTCAACATGGAAGCGTGCCCCTGCAGGGTCCACGCTGTCGGAGACAGAGCCTCCTCAAAGACGACTCCACCTTCGCCAAACGCGTCCAAGTTCGGCGAAGTCTCGCGGTCGTATCCGTAGGTGTGAACGTGATCCGCGCGCAGCGAATCGATCGAGATCAACACCAGGTTGGCGGGCTGATCCTCTTCGGCACAGCCGGACGCGACAGAGAGAGCGAACAGGGCCAAGAGCAACTTGGAGAGCTGAGGGTTACTTAGCGGTTTCATAGCGAGGAATGGCGCGGTTCCGATACCGACCAGTGGGTTGCGAAGCTAGCAGCGGTCGGAATGGGTGACAAGCGTGTGGGGATTCTAGCTCATGGTGTTCGACGGCTCTGGACTAAGAACGCGATCCCTTCGCGTTTCGCCGAAGTAGCAATCACCCCAACTCTCCCTGCGCAGACGCTCTACAGGCTTCCAGGCTATTCCAAGAGAGCTCCACGTTGCCCGAAAATCTGCGGTATGGCGATTGCGGAGAGCACGATGAAGCTCGAACGCGAGCCTCTACCCGATATTTATAGCGGCGTGCATTCTCTAGAGGGCCTAGGTCCGAGGACTTCCATGAAGAAGTTTCTACTCGTCGCGACGTTTACCGCCGTCGGAAGTTTTGGTTTATCGAGCGTGTCCATTGGGCACGGCGGCACCTACCGAGGACCTGGAGATACGGTCCCGCCGGTAGGTTCGGGTCCAACGGGAGGCGGGCCAACGGGACCCACCTCCCCGACCGGTCCCCCCGGCCCGCACACCGGAGGACCCGCAGGCACAGGGCCCATTTCGGGACCGTCGCAAACGGGTGGAACTGCTGGCGGACCAAGGCCGGCAGCGACCACCGGTATCCCGTTCGGACTAGAGCCCGATTTAACGAACTGGGCTTTTTGGTGGGAGTTTAACAAAGACGGCTACATCAATCTGAAGGCCGCGGTTCACGGCGGCAGCGTAAAGACCGGTGAACCGGGATTTTTCATCGGAGACGGAAGGCGCTACCAAGCAGGAGAGAGCTACCGTCCCACGGCCAAAGTCATTCGCGAGCAAGTGGTCCCCGCGCTTATCGCCGCGCTACAGCGGGAAACGAATAACGACATCGTCACCGGCTGCATGATTGCGCTTGCCAAGATCGGAGAGCAACTTCCCGAGGGAGGCCAATCACAGTTTGAGCCTCTCTTCAGACGCTTCTTGCCGGACAGCAATCAGGAAATTTCAGAGACCGCGGCACTGGCGTTAGGAATCCTTGCGAACGATTCATCCGCGCCGGTTCTCTTGGATTTGCTCCGAGACAACCAAGCGGGGCGCGATGCTGTTGGCCGCTTGCAAGTCAATGCAAGGCGCCGCTCATTCGCCGCCTACGGGCTCGGACTGATCGGATTCAAGACCGCGAACGAGACGACGAGTCGCGAGATTGTCGCGGCGCTCAGTGAGGTGCTCGAATCTTCCCAATCATCCACGCGGGACCTCGAAGTCGCCTGCGTGATTGGGATCGGGCTTGTGAAGATCGACACGATTGGAACACCGCGTGCGGTGGACGATGCTCCGGTTCCCGCTCAAGCTAGCCGACTGGCTCAAATCGACTACCTGCGTGATTACTTCAGAGACAAGAACAACCAGCATCTGGTCAGAGCCCACTGTCCATCCGCTCTGGTCAAGCTGGTTGGCAGCTTGCCGAAGGAACTACAGGGTGAGCTCAAGGAGCAGCTCTCGGGCGACCTCTTGGAGTGCATCGGGAAACGCACCGCAAAAAATTTCGAGAACGTCATTCAGCAGAGCGCGGTTCTTGCGCTCGGACAACTAGGCGACTGTGACAACGACGCCGTTGACGTCGATATTCGGGAGGCGCTTGCGTCCGTGGGGCACGTCGCCAATCAGCAGGTTCGCCACTTCGCGAAGATTGCACTCGGACAGGTCGGCGGGAGACCTGGCGACAACGGCGATTCCACAGAGGGCCGAAGGAAAATCAGTGCGGAGCTCTCTCGTGGCCTCGCTTCACGAAACGCCGGCGCTCGCTGGTCGGCGATTGGAATCGGCGTCATGGGGCGTTCCTTGGCAAGCTCGACCGAGGCCTGGCTTCCGGACGAGCTCTCGATCGCCCTGAGAAGTGAGCTCAAGCAGGCCAAGAGCCCGGAAGATGTTGGGGCTTTCGCGGTGGCCTTGGGAATTCTCGGCGACGAAAAGTCGAGCTCGATCTTGCTGGATAAGCTCGACCGATTGAGTGCAGAAGTCCCCCGCGGATACGCGGCGCTCGCTCTAGGGCTCATCAACCACAGAGGTGCGATCGGGCCGATCAAGAAGGTCGTTCTCGAATCAAAGTATCGACCCGAATTGCTGAAGCAGGCGGCTATCGCGCTCGGGCTTCTTGGGGACAAGAAGACCGTCATCGATTTGATCGAGATGCTCGGTAGTGCCAAGAGCCTAGCGGCTCAAGCATCCATCTCCTCAGCTCTGGGCTTCATCGGTGACCGACGCTCGATCGCCCCGCTGATCGAGATGCTTGAAAACGACAGCTTGACGGGCAGTGCACGCGGTTTCGCAGCTGTCGCGCTTGGTATCGTCGGCGATAAGGAGAGCCTTCCGTGGAACTCCAAAATTTCGACGGATATCAATTATCGCGCATCGACGGAAACGCTGAATAGTGCCGACGCGGGAACGGGGATTTTGAACATCCTCTAGGAGCTTGCCTGTAGCGGGGACATGCCGCTAGAACCGCCAGTTCAAACGCGATTCCGCGGAGCTGGCGGTTTTTTCGTCGGACGACGAGGCGGGCAGAATACGGGCTCGTGAACAACTCTCAACGAGAGCTCTTGTGCTCTAACGCTTCTTCAGAAACCGCGCGGGGTTGCCCGCCCAAACCTCGAGCCTCGGAACATCGTGCGTTACGACAGCGCCCGCACCGACAATCGCACCCTCTCCAATCGTCACGCCCGGCAACAGGACGGCGCCCACGCCAATGTCGCAGCCGTCGCCGAGAACGACCGGCGCGAAATCGATATCGCTGAACAGGACGGGCGTGTCGAGCTCTTCCGCCGTGTGCTGCGATGTAAGAATCTTGACCATCGGCCCGATCCCCACCGCCCTTCCGATTTCGATTCCCCCGGCGGAGTGAAAGAAGCATCCCTGGCCGATCCAGGTATGCGCACCGATCGTCATGCGGTTCTTGTGCCAGGCCTTGAGGATCGTGTTGTGGCCGACGTAGACGTTGTCACCGAGCTCGATGTTCTCGGGATGAAACACCAAGGTTCCAGGCTCCAGCACGACCCCTTCCCCGAGGTGCGAAAAATCCTCGGGACGAAACTGACCACTGCCGTGGCTCTGGTTGGCTTTGGGTGGATCGATCTTCATGCGGACTGGGGCTTCGCGCATACCCCGCGATTAAAGCGGGGCTCCAACGAGCGCTACATCTTGGCTTTATAGAACTCCGCCGTGCGCCGAATGCCCTCTTCCAGGAAGACCTCAGCATTGAATCCGAGGATGCGGGAGGCCTTTTCGACGTGAGGAATCCGCAGCTCGATATCGGCCGAGTTTTTCTCGCGGAAAATGATCTCGGACTTCGAACCGAGTACGCGAACAATCGTGCTGGCCAAACCGTAGATCGTCACGACGTCGCGCTGATTGCCGATGTTGAACGACTCGCCAACGGCTTCCGGCTTGATCATGCAGAGCAGTACCGCTCGCAGCATGTCGTCCACATAACACCAGGATCGGATTTGAGTTCCGTCGCCCCAGATCATGAGCGGCTCTTCGGCGAGGGCGTTTTCGACGAAGGCGCGCATCGCGCCCTCGCCGACCTGCCCTGGGCCATAGATATTGAACGGCCGCACGGTAACCGTCGGCATGCCGTGCTCTTTGTGGTACGCGTAGTTCAGGTGCTCTTCCGCAAGCTTGCTGACCGCGTAGGTCCAGCGACCCTCGCCAACCGCGCCGAGGCTCGTGCAGTCGGTCTCTTCCGAGCGGAACGCCATCTGGCCAAAGACCTCGCTCGTACTGAAGCAGATCAGGCGCTCTAGATCTTTGAGCTCGTTCGCCGCTTCGAGCACGTTCGCCGAGCCCACCATGTTGACGCGCATCGTCGTGACGGGGCTTTTGACGACCGTGTCGATCCCAGCAATACCCGCGCAGTGAATGACATACTGCGAGCCTTGCATGGCGTCCTTGATGCCCTCCAAGTCGAGCACATCCCCCTTGCGCTTGATCAGGTTCGGGTGATCCGCGAAAGGCTTATTCGACAGGGAGTCGCGCGCGAAATTGTCGAAGACGACGACTTCGTTCTCTTCAACCAGCACGCCCACGAGAGTTGAGCCGATGAAGCCGGCACCTCCTGTAATGAAGATACGCTTGCCGCGGATGGCTTTGGCGAGGTCATGCATGAGTCGAGTCTTTCTGGAGCAGTTCTTCGTAGATGCCCACCAGGTTTTCGGCGGACTTGGATGCGTCGTGATAGTTCAGCACGTAGTCGCGACTTCTGCGACCGATCGAGTGCCTCTTCTCGCCGTCGGTCAGCAGCTCACGCAGGACCTCCGTGAGATTGTCCTGATTGGCGTTCACCACGGGCAATTCGGAAGGCAGCTGTGCGACTACAGCGGGCTTGATATAGCACACCGTGGGCTTCCCGAGGGCCATCGCTTCCAAAACTGCGAGTCCATAGTCGCCCGACACGAACTCCCCGAGGGCGATGTCCGCGCTTTGGACCGTGGAGAGCACCTCGTCCCGCGCCATTTGATGAAGCAGACGGAACTCAAAGTCGAGTTCGCCCTTGAGCGCCTCGACGGCGTCAAGAACCGTTTGAGTGCCCTTATTGAGCTTGTTCGATGGGTGATGAACGATTACTGGCCTCGCGTTCTTGGGGTCGGGATAGACCGGCTCGAGCTCCGAGACGTCCAGCCGTGCGACGGACGAGTAGACCTTTGGAAACAGGTCGCGAAAGACGAAGGGCACCATCTCTGGAGATGGAATCAGGCACTCGAAGCCGTGCCGAGCAAAGCGCTCTTGCGTACGGCGCGACTTGGCTGACTCCTTGTGAGCCGCCTCCGGATCGAGTGCGTACATCTCTTCGATGTAGGGATTGTCCGCCGATGCGATCTCCGGCACCCGAATGTCGGAGCCCCAGAACTCGACCAAGCGAGGCTTCTTTAGGCGCGCGGCATAGCGGAGATCGAGGTCAAAGGGAATCGCATTGTTGCGAAAGTGCCAGTGCACGACGTCCGCCCAAGCGATTCCCTTGAGCACAGCTCGCCAGAGCGAGACTCGCTGCAAGCGACCGCGCACGGGGTAATTGGTGAGCGACTCGAGCGGATAGGTCTCGAGACCTTCGCCGTCTTGATAGGAGTGGTTGTTGAACACGATGCCGCGTGCATCAACTCCCCTATCCCTCAGTGCCCGAACCGTAATGCCCACCTGCGACGCGATATTGATCGGCAGGTGAAGGACCTTCATCGCGCCGTCAGTCATCGTACTTGCGCGTGTACTTCATGTAGAAGCTCTTCGGCACGAGGTCGAGTTTGTACATGGCCCAGAAGATCGGCTTCATGCGCTCGAAGGTCTGCTTGTAGGTGCGGTAGTCTCGATAGGACTTGCGCGGGAGCGCCATCGCGGCGGCGAACTCGGCGTCGCTGAAGCCGAGCCGCTTCTTTACCTCGTCGAGAATGCCCGGGTCGAAGGTGTGCGGCTTCGCGATCTCAACGAGTGCCTCATCGCGAGTAATATGACCGGTGCGAACCTGCGCGGAGAGCTCGCAATAGCGCAGATCGATGTCGAACTTGACGGGCCAGTAATAGTTGTTCGTGAAGTAGGAGATTCGGTTCTCCATGTGGTGTCCGCCGTACCACTGCCAGCCGTACTTCTCGGCGAGGAATTTCTTGGTGTCTTCCTTGTCGTTGTCCATCCACCACAGCGGGCGAATCTTTTTGATTCCGTTGAGGATGGACCAGCGCAGCCAACGCGACATCCACAGATTGGGGAAGGTCTCGAGCTTGCCGGTGCCGAACTCTTTGTGGACGGTCTGGATGTAGCGTGCATCCATGTAGGTCCAGCCCTGCGGAGCAATGCCCTCATTGCGGAACGAGTGGCCCTCGAAGATGTACTTGATGCCGAACTTGCGCGCGGCCAAATAGTGCGTGGTCGCAAGCCCAAGATCGGACGGGCTGTCGATGTCCGGTGTCGAAGCCAACATGAATGAACGCAGGAGATCATTCGCTTCGCGGTTGTCGACAACGTGGGTGAAGAGATCGATGCCCAGAGGCTCGAGCACGTTTTGAATATTCTCCACCGCGACGGTGGAGTTCCAGGTGTTGTCGTAGTGCGCGGCGAGCGGGCGAAGTCCCATCTCCTTCGCAATGTGGCACATGTAGGAGGAGTCGGTGCCCCCGCTCACGCCGATCACGACGTCGTACTTCTTGCCACGCCCGGCCTTCTTGATCGTGTCGACGAACCCCTCGAGCACGCGCTGCCCTTCGTCACCGGTCGGATACTCGACCGCTAACTGGTCCGCCTGGCGGCAGTAGTTGCAGACGCCCTCGCCATCGAAGTCGATGTAGGGAATCGTATTGTCGTAGATACAGCGCGAGCAGATCTGGGTCACGGCGCCCTTGGTGGTGTGAACGCTCGCGTTGATCTCCTCCATCACTTCAGTGCGCATTCCAATTCCTCGCGGGAGGGAAACTTGATCAGGACCCCCAGGTCCTTTCCCGAATAGACGACCATGCTACCCGCCGCGACCGCAGAAGCCCCACCTCGGCTTACCGCTTCTCCGAAATCCGAAACGCTTCCCGCGCCCCCACAGGCAATGACCGGAATGGTGACCGCGCCCGAGACCTCTCGAATCAGGTCGATGTCGTAACCCTCCCAGGTCCCGTCGCGATCGATCGAGGTGAGCAGGATCTCGCCCGCTCCCGCATTCTCCATTCGCCGAGCGTAGTCCACCGGGTCATGGCTCGTCTTCTTGCGGCCCCCCCCGATCAGAACCTGGCGCTTCCCCCGCCAGGACTTCTTGACGTCAATCGAGAGCACGATGCTCTGGTTGCCGAACTCCCCCGCGCAAGCTCCCACGATCTCTTCATGTTCCGCCGCGTGGCTGTTGATGGCGACCTTTTCAACCCCGATTCCAAAGAGCCGGCGCGCGTGCTCGACCTCGCGCACTCCGCCGCCGTAACACAGCGGCATGAAACACTCATTGGCCACGGTTTCGACGAGCTCAAAGTTCGGATCGCGCGACTGCTGCGTGGCGGTAATGTCCAGCAGAATGAGCTCGTCCACTTCCTTCTCGTTGTAGATCTTGATCGCGTTGACCGGATCGCCGACGTAGGTCGGATTCCGGAATTTGACCGTCTTCACCAACCGATCATTCTGGACCAGCAGGCAGGGCATCACGCGCGTTCTCAGCACGGGAGACCCGCGAAGCCCGCGAGGAGCCTCATTCCGAAACGATGACTCTTCTCGGGGTGGAACTGCACGCCTTGAATGTTGTCCCGCTCGACGGCCGACGTGAAGTCGTAGCCATGGTGCGTCGTACACAGCACATCGCTCTCCTCGGCGCAGACGAAGTGATAGCTGTGCACGAAGTAGAAGCGCGGTTCCAGTGCGCCGTCCTCGAAGAGGCTCGAGGGTTTCGCGACGTCAACCAGATTCCATCCCATGTGGGGAATCTTGAGATCCGGGCGTTCATCGAAGGCAAAGCGGCGCGACTCCGCGTCCAGCCAGCCGAGACCCTTTGCGCCACCTTCGGCGCTCGAACGCCCCATCAGCTGCATGCCCAAGCAGATTCCGAGAACCGGAACACGATCCTTCAAGACGCGTTGATCCAAGATCTCGCGCAGGCCGCGCTCCTCGATACTCCTCATTCCCGCCCCGAAAGCGCCAACCCCCGGAAGAATCAACCGTTCTGCCGATGCGATTCGATCGACGTCACCGGTAATCACGGCGGGCGCACCGATGTGATCGAGCATGTTGGCAATCGAACGGAGGTTGCCCATTCCGTAGTCAATGATTGCGATTTCTTCCGTGCTCATAGTCGCCGCTAGATCCGCCGCCCGCTTCGCGAAGCTCAGCTGCTCTGGTCCGTGAGTGGCCTCGAAAGTCGCTGTACAAATTGCACGCGTCATCCTCGGCTGCCGACGATTCTCTCAAAAGCCTTTGGGAACATCAAGCAAGGCGGGATTGCGAACCCGATCCATCCTCGCAGTTTCCATTCCGAAGAGCGCAGTCTCCGATCCACGAATGCGCCCGGCAAATGCCGAACAACGTCGAAGCTCACTGCACCTCCTAGGCTCCGACCGTGGCGTCTGGTTTTCACAAGAGAGAATCGGAGTCTCTCTTCGATCGGTCCCACTCACCTACGGGGTACAACCGCGAGCGTGTCGGACCGTTTGCGCGAGCGGTGGGACCTCGTGGTCTCCGACAAGTTCGAGATTCACGGCCCCACGTATGAAATACGATTACGGCGAGGTGGATCGAATCGCGCGGTCTCCCTCCCAGCTCGGAAGCGTCTTCGCCGACGACGACGTGTCATCTCGTCGCGGCCCAACATTCCGAGGGTGTCTTCATTGAGCTCCGTTTTCGCGTCCCTTAACCAGAGCCGTGCAGAATTGGCTAAGAAAGTTTCGGGGCAACGAAATACGAACCGATCAGAAAAATGCCTCTTTTGGGCCCCTTTAGGGCACGTCGGTTTGGGTTGAGGCGTGGCGCGGTGATGCGCTGCCCGAAATGGGAACTCCGCTGACATTACAACGCTGTAATATTGGGAAGTTAATTACGCCTTAATGCTTATAAGCCCTAGGGCGTACACCCAGTGATCACTTTCCCACACGGTCTCAATCCTCGGCTGGGCCAATCATTGGCCTACGCCGATTTCGGTGAGCCCCAAGATCTCAGACATCACAATTCAGGAGAATCGCATCATGATCCGTTCCTTATCCCGCGTCGCAGCCTGCGGCTTACTACTTGGCTTCACGGCCTCCAGCGCGAATGCGCACTTCGAAGAAGGTCAAATTTGGATCGTCGATCAACTCAGTGATCGACTCTATTTTGTCAACCCGGCCAACTTCAACGTCAACGTAAGCCTAGATGCTGCGGACGGACTCGATGGTCCTGGCGCGCTCGGCTTCAGCTTGCACGGCGACATGATTCTCGGCAACTACGCGGGGAACTCGATCTTCGAGATCGAAAGCGACCTGTCGATTACTCCCGTGTTGTCTTCGACGGATGGTCTGTGCGGTCCTTTCGGTGGTAACGCCATCACCATCGGGCCTGGCGAAGGAGACGTGTACATCGCCAACTTTGACTGCAGCACGATCATGAGGTTCGACAAGGAGTATGAGAACGGTGTTGTGTTTGCGGACGCGACCGACGGTCTCGTACGCCCGGGCGCCATGGCCTTCCTGGCAAATGGCGACATGCTAATTGCCGATCGCGGTGCTGCAAACGGATCCATTTTGCTAGCCGATGAGGCAGGAAATGTCTCAAGCTTCTTTGTTACGCCGACCGCTGAAAAGCCGATCTCGATTGCCGTCCGGAACAACTACGACGTCTATGTATTGACGACCTTCGGCAATATCTTCCGATTCGTCGGCGGAGATCCGAATGCCGTCCAGTTCCTCGGAAACTATGGAGGTCAGTCCCTTCGCGGCGGCATCATCTTGAGCCCTGATCACTCGGAAATTCTTCACGTGTCCACGGCGGATAGCTTCCTCAGAAGCATCGACCCGGACAACGGCGCCTCCGCGATTCTTGCGACGATCCCCGGTGGAGGAGGTGGCACGGCTATCTTCACTCCCAACGCTCAGTACGCTCCGGGTACGGCCAGTGAGTTTGGAGAGCCCGTAGCGGGTACGGGTGGAGTGGAGCCGACCCTCGAGGGTCTCGGTGCCATTCGCATCGGCCAGCCCCTCTCACTTGCCGCCGAAAACTTCCTCGGAGGAGCTCAAATCGTGACCTTTATCGGGTTCGACCTTGAGGAGTCCATTCTATTCGGCAGTGAGTTCCATATTGATCTCAACGAGTTCCACTACAGCCTCGTTCGCACGACGGGCGGAACGATTGGCGCTGCAGGTGAGGGATCCTTCACTTACAACTTCAACATCAATCCGGACCCTTCCCTCGTCTACCTTCACGTATATGCGCAGACACTCGGATTTGATCCCCTGGGAGTTCAGGGCTTCACTTTCTCGAACTGCCTCGACATCTATCTCGGCGAGTAATTGACGATCCGGCGGCTCGCACCGTCGGAACCGTTCATCAAGCTGGGCGCGGACTGGCTGTTACCGACAGCTGGTTCGCGCTCCGTTTTTATTGAGTCCCCGCGGCGACCGATACGGAGCTCGACTCTCGTCCGTGGGATCCTTCCCAGCCGCGATCCAGGGAAGTTGGATATCCGAGAGCCACCATTCTCGAGTTGGACCGCGGTACTTAATTGAAGGATCCTTAAATCGCGCACATCCGCCAACAGGGACCTCTTGCCAAGGCGAGACGATCGCTAAGCTCTCTCTATGACGCTCGACACGGAAGAACCGGCGCCTCCGAAGAAGAACGATTTGGCGGACGCCCACACGCAAGGGCGAGAGGGCTTGATAAGAGCCTTCGCCCTGAGCTTGCTTCTAAGCCTGCCTCGCGCCGTCCTGATCCTCGCGCGATTCGACCGAGGCCTCCTCAGCGTGGACGGTCTCGCCGCTCAGGTGGCCCTCCAGGCGTTCTTGGAGAGCTTCCTGGTGACCCTACCCGTCGGATTTCTCGTCATCCACTTCGCCTCTCGGTTTTGGCGGCCGGGCAGACGGTGGATGAGCGCAGCGCTCGTGCTCCTCGTCTTCCTTCTCGGCTTCCAATTCCTCACCTTCCAGTTCCCCGCTTCTGCCCTCTTCGATCCGGGTTGGCAGACCCGATCAGCCGTCTTCGCGCAAGTTGGTTTGGGCGTCTGCGCGCTCGGCGCGGCCTTGATTACATTCCCCGGGTTCAGGCTCCCCCTCCTAGCGCTGTTGGGCTTCGTCGGATTTGGCCTCCTTAGCGGCTCCGCGCTCTTCTACCTAACCAGTCACCGGCCATCTGCCGCATGGCCCGAAAAGCCGAGCTTCATTCTGATCTCGCTCGATACTCTGCGTCCCGACCGACTCGAGAGCTACGGATACACACGGCCCACCAGCCCCAACATCGACAAGTTCTTCGCCGAATCGTGGAAGTTCGATCGGGCCTTCGCTCCACAGCCGTTCACGCTCACCAGTCACGCGACCATGCTGACCGGGCTCGAGCCCAGCGCTCACGGCGTTTCTCAAGAGCACAGCCTAAGTTCGAACGTCCCCACTTTGGCGAGCGAGATGCGTGCTGCGGGCTACGCGACGATGGCCATCGTGGACGGTTGCACCTTCATGGATCAACGCTTTGGCTATGCCCGCGGTTTTGAGATCTACCGCCAAGTCGTGCAGAACGCCGAGTCCAAGATTGAGCAGGTGGATGAGCTTCTTACGGCCGTTGGGGATCGTCCCTTCTTGCTCTTCCTCCACTGCTACGATTCGCACTCCGACTTCCACCAGCTGCCCTACGAGGCGAATCCAAACCACATGGATCAACTCGTCAGAGATTACACCGGTGAATTCCGAGGGTGTTCTCCCGACGGTTCGAGCTGCGCATCCCGCTACCTTCAGGAGCTGAATCAACGCGGGGGAGTCTTGCCCGCCGAGGCCGCTGCCTGGATTTCAGACTGCTACGACGCCGGCATCGCGACCATGGATGAAGACATGGGCGAGCTGTTTCGCATCTTGGAGGAGAGCGGTCGGCTGGAGAACACCGTCGTCCTGTTGACCTCGGATCACGGCGAAGAGTTTTACGAACATGGGCAATCGCTTCACGGACAGCACTTCGTCGAGAACCTCCAAGTCCCGCTTCTCGTTCGGACACCGGACTCCGACGCGCGAACGGTTCAAACGCTCACCGGCTTGATCGACCTCGCCCCCTCCATTCTCGAAATGGCGGGCTTGGAGCCGACAATGTCAGGTGATCACCCTTCCGAGGCTCGATCCTTTCTACCTTGGGTTCAAAACGAAGCCTCCGACGAGAACCCCCTTCTCGAACAGCGCAAGTACCTCGTCTCGGAGTCTGGAGAATCCGTCCGAGGGATTCGAACCGGATCGACGGCACTCGTGCGCAGCGTACGCGGCTGGCAGCTCTTCGATATGGAGTCCGACCCCAAGCAGTTGCGCGATCTGTCCGAACTTGAAGAGTATTCAGAGCTCAGGGCGGAGCTGAACGGTTATCTAAAAGAGAGCGAGGAGAGGATGCGCAATCGCATCGCGGGCCGAGGTACCGACCAAAACCGCACGTCGATCAATGAGGCAGAGCGTGAGCAGCTTGAGGCGCTCGGCTATTTGGGAGACGACGAAACTGTCCAGTGAAGTGGCGTAAAACGCGCGGCGCTTGAACGATCTCGACCCCGCCAATCAGGTCGCGTCCTTTCCAGACCGACTCGATAACTTCAACGACGTAGTCCATGTGACTCTGCGTGTAGGTTCGACGAGGAATGGCTAGGCGCACCAGCTCGCGGGCGGCGGGGATTGCAGCGCCGGATTCCTCATCGGTACCGCCCAACATGAGGCTTCCGATCTCGCACGAACGTATTCCGCCTTCCAGGTAGAGCTCGATGGCAAGCGCTTGTCCCGGGAATTTACTCCACGGGATTTTCGGGTAGAACCGCTTGGCATCAATGAACACCGCGTGCCCGCCGGCGGGGATGACCACCGGTATGCCGCGCTGGTGGAGGCGATCGACGACGTAGGTGATGCTGGCGTGCCGATATTCTTGATAGTCCTCACGGAGCACTTCGTGCAAGCCCTGCGCAACTGCGTCGAGGTCTCGGCCAGCCATACCTCCGTAGGTCGAGAAGCCCTCGGTGACGACCAAACGCTCTCGAAGTTCGCGAGCCAGGTCCGGATCCCGAACGGCGATAAACCCGCCGATATTCACCATGCCGTCTTTCTTCGCGCTCATGGTGCAACCATCCGCCATAGAGAAGATCTCGAGCGCGATGTCCTTAAGCTCGCGCCCTTCCTGGCCGGCTTCACTCAGCTTGATCAAGTACGCGTTCTCGGCGAATCGACAGGCGTCGATAAACAGCGGCACCTCATACTGGTCACAAAGTTTTCGAACGGCCTTGAGGTTGGAGAGGCTCACCGGTTGCCCACCCCCCGCGTTATTCGTCATCGTCACCATGACCAGCGGAACCGCTTCTCCGTTCGAATCCAGGCAAGCGCGTAAGGCCTCAAGGTCCATGTTGCCTTTGAAGGGAAAGTCGGACTCGGTATCCAGAGACTCCGCGCAGGGGAAATCGAGCGCCGTCGCGCCGCTCTTTTCGGCGTTGGCTCGCGTGGTATCAAAGTGCGTGTTGTTCGGAATCACTCGTCCTTCGCCGCCATAGATCTGAAAGAGCAGGTGTTCCGCCGCTCGGCCTTGATGGGTCGGAATGACATGCTCGATGCCATAGATTTCGCGCACGGCAGTTTCGAAGCGGTAGTAGCTCGGCGATCCCGCGTAAGACTCATCGCCGCGCATGATGGCGGCCCATTGTTCGCTGGACATCGCACCCGTGCCGCTGTCGGTTAGAAGATCGATAATCACGTCCCTTGCGCTGAGTGAGAACAGGTTCCAGTGAGCCCGTTTCAGGTACTCCTCGCGTTCCGCCCGGGAGGTCATGCGGATGGGCTCCACACTCTTAATTCGGAACGGTTCGATGATGGTCTTCATGATGGCGCAGATGGCGGGTTCGCCGAAAAGTTTCTCGGGTGCTGTGAATCGACAGCATCCAGTATTGACCGGCTCACACCATTAGCCGATATCGCGAGACCCTTTCGCCGATGGGCGTACGAGCGAGCAACCGTGCACTCGGAACTTCGATGGCCACGGTTCGCGCTCGGGGCTCGGCTCCCTACCCGTCTTCATTCATTGGCGGTCCAATGCGCCCAACGCCGAAAATGAAGAAGACCCCCTCGAATCCCGTGATTCGAGGGGGTCTTCTGTGCTTAGCCGGGCCGAGCTCCTCTCCACGGAGCCCTAGGGCAAGATCACCAGTTCGAGCGCATTGCTGATCTCGAATCCAGCAATCTGAGTCGCGTCCACGGACAGAGTCTGAATGTAGGCCGTCACGGGACCATTGCCACCGGTTACCGGCGCGCTTACTCGACCATTCATCTTGGCCTTCCTTGTGATCACAAGAATCTGCGGCACAGGAATGAGAATGCCTCCAAAGGCAGGAGTCGGCGCATTCATGTCACTGAGGAGAACGAAGCTCAAGGCTCCGGGTGTTGCATTCTCCAATAGGAACCTCGCGGTGTTACCGGTCGAGAGCGGAGCTCCGCAGATCGACAGAGCGAGGTCACCCGGGCCGCCGAAGCCAAGGTCCGTCTGGCAGAACACGTCGCAGTTGCGCCGGAAGACTGAGAAGTCATCCACTCCGGCCTCGACCAGCGAACCCGTTCCCGCATCCTCCGCGATGAACCGCACCTGAATCATGGAGGTCGGCGGGACAATGTCACTGACGAGGAACTCGTGGGTGATCCAGCCACCGGATGTTCCGACTCCAGCCGGACCAACCGTCTCGACGTTCATCCATGCGCCACCGTTCGACACTTCGACTCGGAAGACATCGGCGTTTGGGGCTCCCCCGGTATCGTTGCTATACCAACGCGCGTAGCTGATCGTCGCATCGCCACTCGATAAATCGATCAGCGGAGAAGTGAGCGTTGTTGCTCCCCCGTCGACGTCGGCCGTTCCCAGACCGCCGCCCGGCAAGCCTTGCTCGGTGACGAAGCACTGAACGCCGACAGCGGAGTTGTCATCCTCGGGCGCCGCTGCGGTTCCCACGGGATCGCCGCGCTCCCAAACTCCGGTGCTCGCTGTGTCGGAGGGATCTCCGACCGTCCAACCGAGATCGCTTTCGAAATCATCGGAGAAGAGCGTGGTTACGCTCGTAAACACGGTCGCTTCGAAAGGTGCGGCGGCTCCCAGAGCGGGGCTGGAAATGACTCCGCCATTGGTCGTCACTTCGACGAAGTACTCGACCTCATCGAAGCATCCGAAGCCGGGTAGAACCGCATTGAAATTCCCGCCACCGAGATCGATAAGCGGCACAGCGATCGCCGCGCCTCCGTTCACGCTGTAGTTGAGTACGCCGGAGTTGGGCACAAGGCTCGTGCTTCCCAGCGTGGAAATCGTGAGCGGGATTATCTCGGAAGCCGACGGGCTCAACTGGGAGGTCGTACCCGACGGGTAAGTGAAGATCACGAGCGGCGGGACATCGAAAGCCTCGACAATTCCGCTCGTCGTCGAACCGTTAGGAGAGGTCGCGCTGGTTCCCATGCCGCGTTTGGCGAAACCCGCCCACAGCTCACCCAAGTTGGAGCCTCCGTTGCGAAGGAGGTCCGCTTGCAGGATCGCATCCCGCGCTTGCAACATGTTGGGCGTACTCGGCATCAACTTGAGCCCATCAACAACCAGCTGCATGAGCTCCTCATTGGCAGCGAATCCCAGGTTGGCCCACATCGCCGAGCGGCACTCGAGCAGGGCCTGACACCAGATCTCCCCTACCGCGTGCACTTCGTCGGCGGGGTTCCCGATGAACCCAGGGTTGTTCGGAATGCCACCGGGCACGACGAGCTGCGCGGGATCGGTATCCGCATAGGTCAACGGGCTCTTGGACAGGTCGGTGCTGTAGGGATAGCGACGAATACCGAAGTAGAAATTATCCGTCGATCCGAAGAGCTGGGTCGTTGCGTAACCACCGGCTGCATAGACGGCGTCCGGATCGTCCGTCGCCTCTGCGTTCATGCTGATTCCAAAGTAGTCGCCCCAGCCCTCTCCCATTCCGCCCGCTTGTTCGCCGAACACAGTTCCGCCGGAGAGCCGGATCGAGAGACCGTGCGAAATCTCGTGATACACCACGTCGGAGTCAAAGCCGCCGTCGATGGCTGGAGAAGGTGAGTCGAAGACGTACTGCTCGATCCTCGCTGAGCTGCCATCGCTGCCTCCGCCGATGAAGCGAGCGTTGTTCGTGTCCGATCCGTCTTGCGCATCTGCAGAGAGACGATCGCCTCCGACGCCGCCCAGCCCGAAGTTGTCGTCTTGGAGGTTACTGGCAGCCTCGTCCCAGCCCAGGCCGTAGAGCCGGTCGTGATAGACATTGCAGAGGTAGAACAAGTTCGCGACGGAGCCGTCCGTGTAGGCAGCGGGCGCGTCGACGCCGAGATTGATCGCGAAATCGAAGGTCCGGAAAGGCGAGCCGGTGGGCCGCGGAAGATCGGGAACGTTATTTCCGTCGAGATCGGTGTGTGCGTCGACGTTGTTGCCAAAGGTTTCGTTGCCACCATCATCGATCCAACCGTCAGGCGAAGCGCCCGCGACGGAAGCTCCCGTGATGGTGACGAGCGAGCGCGGGACGAGCGGAAACTGAAAGCCCGTCGGGGTGGCATTGCCGGGCGAACCAGGCGCCGGGCTGTCTTCCGTCCAGACGCGCATGACAATGTCCTCGGTGCCTTGCATGAGGAAGTGCAGCATGTTCCAGCGACGCAGAACCTCACCGTTCGTGGCGTCGATAATCATCTCGTAGGTATGACCGACGCCGGGCACCGGGATGACGACCTTCCACGCAGCATGAATCTCGGACTTCGTAACGGCGAACCAGATTCGCTCGCTGGTGATCGGATAGTCGGAGCGCAGTTGAGAGTTCGGCTTCCAGTTCTGGCGAAGCGCGGAGCCCGACGGAGAGCTCGTCGGCAGAAGCTCTTCCTTCAAGTCGATGCCTACATTGCTGGCGGCAGCGACGAGAGCGTCATGAGCGTTGAAGATTCCCGGTTCGGTTGCAAAGCCACTCTCCGGCCGCCGAAGCATCGCGCTGGAGATATTGATCAACTCCCCTTCGGCGGTGACGTTGGCTTTGAGCTGTGCTCCCCAAATGTCGAGACCATCGATTTGCTGCTGAAAGGTGAAGTGCGTAACACCGTTGTGCGCGGTAACGAACTCACGCTCCATGCGAGCTTCGCCCAGCTCGACGGGAGCGATCTCGAAGAGGTCCGAGTACCTCTGGACGAACTCGTGAACGGCCCCGCGCGGTGTGAATCCCCTGGGGGCGGTGAGCAGTGCGGACGTGGAACCGATGTAGTGCGGGGTCCCGAAGAGCTCATGTTCGTCGATGCGCACGCCGCGAATGCGTGACCGGAGATGATTCATCGCTTCGATTCGTGCGCTCGTCTGAGTGGCGGACCTCGACTCGAGGATGACGCGACTCACTTCACTGCGCGGGTGATCGCCTTCAAAGCGCGCGTCGAAGTACGGCAGTCCGCGCTCGCTCGCGGTTGGTGTTTTTTGAGCAATCGCGGGGAGCGCGAAGAGTGTGGAGACGGCAAGTCCTAATAGGAATCGTGCAGGGATCATGAGGGAGGGACTCAAGAAGCTACGACTCGGCTGGCGAGTCGCGGGGCGGGTGAGGTGAGAGCGTGAGTGAGGTGAAGAGAAAGTTTGGATCACGCGCTGGTGAGGCGGTGATCCTCGATAGCTGATACTCGCCGGAGGAAGCGAGGTAACGCTCTATGAACGCTAACACTGACTCGTTGTTCCGCCAACCCGGACACTTGCCTACTAACGGCACGATTGGGCAAAGCGCGAGCAGACGAGTTTTGATTCATCCGGGTTCCCTGCAAATTGAAGTTAGCCGCGATCCAATCCACCGGATTATCTCGAGAACGAATGACATCGGAGCACAGGCTCACTATCCGGCTCTCTGAGCCCGCAAAGCCCTTCTTTCTCGGCAAGAGTTCGCGAACGCACGGAACGCGCGAAATTGCGCTCACCATTTTTTGTCGCCCAAAGACCCGTGCTTTATCGTGGAGGGCATGCTCAGCAGCCTTCTGATCGGAGTTCTTTTTCAGTCTGTCGCGGTCTTTGACGAACCGGATTTTCCGAATTCCGGCGCGTCCGGCCCCTTGCTCGACATCCCTCAGGCGCGAGTAGCGAAGAGTACCGAAGACCTCGCTCAGCTTCTGCAAGAGGTCAATGTGCTCGCGTGGCGGCATGGAGCCAACTTCCCCGCGGAGTCCTGGCCCGATCTCATCCACTTTCTAGAAGGCGGTGGATCGCTCCTTCACTTGAGTGGTGAACCTTTCACACACGCGGTTGTCGGGGCACCGGGAGCGAGAGTCGTTCAACCGCGATCCGTGTCGATGCTGAAAGAGCTGCGCTTGAATCAAAGCGTTCGCGTGGACATGAGCGGAGCGCGCCTCGAGTACAAAAGAGTTCACGGGCTTCCCGCGCCCACCCTCGCGAAAGATTCGTGGGTCTCGATTCTCGAACCAAGGTTCAGCGACACCCGCGACTTCGCGGATGAGGACGGAGCGCCTGGAGCTCGAGACGCCATCCTTCGGCCGCTCGCTTTCCTTTACAACCCCACGGACGAACCGAACTTCCCTAGCGCCACGGCGAGCTTCGCCATCGATCGACTGCGCGGGCGCTTCGCCGGAGGCCGGTGGGTCTTCCATCTACTCGACACTCCGCCGTCCGCCGAAGAGCTGACTTATCTACTCCAGGAGGCGAGCCGCAAACCCGTCGATCTCCGCGTCAATCCGACCTTCGGCTGCTTTCACGAAGGCGAGCGCCCTTCGGTCAACCTGCGCATCCATCGACCTCTCGCTGAAGACCTTCAAGAGCTGAAGGTCTTCCTGGTCGTCACGCGCCCTGATGGCTCTCAACTTCGAACAGAGCACGAATTGCAAGTGGGACGCCACGCCTCCGAGCTCGTCGCTCTGGATGTCGGTCAAGCTCCCGGCCTCTATCGGGTAGTCGCTTTCGCCCAAGACTACCCGGCCTTCGAGACCGGCTTTTGGATCATGGATCGCGAGTTGTTCGCCTCGGGAGACCAGCTCTCCATGGGCTCATGGTCGTTGCTTCGGAATGGCCAGCCCGAGCCCGTCATCGGAACCACGGTCATGTCCGGGTCCGTCCACCGCAAATTCCTGTTCGAGCCCAACGCGGCGGAGTGGAGTGACACCTTCGCCGAGTTGGCTTCGATCGACATCAACCTTGTGCGAACCGGTGTCTGGTCCGGGTACAAAAAGATTTCGCTCGATCCGAACGTGGTGGACGAAGGTTTTCTCCGCGCCCTCGAGGCCTATTACTTGAGCGCGAGGAGTCACGGCCTACCTGTCTTGTTTACTTTTTTCTCGTTCATGCCTGAGGCCTTCGGAGGCAGTAGTCCCTACTTCGATCCGCGCTCGATCGAAGGAGGGCGTGCCTACGTCGCGGCCATTGCGCGGCGCTTTTCAGGCGCAAAAGAGATCTTGTGGGACTTGATCAACGAGCCCTCTTTCGCCAATCCCGACAAGCTCTGGCAGTGCCGGCCCAATGGCGATCGCTTTGAACACGCGGCCTTCACGAAGTGGCTGAGGGAGCGTTACTCCGGCTCGCCCGACGGGCGCACTTGGCAAGAGGTCGTGCGCGCGCGTTGGCGGTTGCTCCCGGATGAAGCGATCGGCATTCCAACCGAAGACGACTTTGCCGAGCGGCATGTGATGGAGAGCCACCGCCCCTACCGCGCGAAGGAGTACGTGCACTTCGCGCAAGATGCCTTTCGCGACTGGGCGCTCGCGATGTCTACGGCGATTCGGGACTCCGGCTCCTCCGCTCCCATCACCGTCGGACAAGACGAAGGTGGGCTACTCGAGCGCCCCAGTCCGCTCTTCCACCACGACGCCGTCGACTTCACCTCGATCCATACCTGGTGGTTCAACGACTCCTTGTTGTGGGACGGCTTCATGGCGAAAGCGCCCGGTAAGCCCATGCTCGTCAGCGAGAGCGGGATCATGCAGCGTGAGTATTTATCGGGCGAAGTACTAAGAACACCGCAGCAAGCGGCGAATCTCCTCGAGCGAAAAATCGCGAGTGCCTTCGCGTCGGGCGCTTTCGGTCTAGTGCAGTGGTGCTACCAGGTGAATCCCTACATGGCTTCGGATAACGAGGTCGGGATCGGCATTCGCCGAGTGGACGGCAGCTACAAGCCCGAGCTCGACGTCCTGCGCCGCTGGGCGGGCTTCTTCGCTCGCAATCGCGCCGCGCTCGCGGAGTATCGCGAACCCAAGCTCGTGCTCGTCTTGCCTTCATCCGACCTCTACGGCCCGCGCAGTTTTCAGGAGCAAGGCACGAAGCGAGTCCTGCGCTCGCTCGTCAACCAACTACCGGTTCAAGTCGTGCCCGAACATCGCACGTCGGCGGATCTCGGAGAACCGGAAAACATCATCCTGCCCTCCTGTCGCGGGATTTCAGACGCAGCCTGGCGCGACATCATGGAGGTAGTCGAGAAAGGCGCGACCCTCCGAGTCTCCGGTTGGTTCGAGACCGACGATGCCGGACTGCCCGCGCACCGCCTCGGCGCCGAGAAGGCCGCGATCTCCTCCATCGAGGTCCAGCGGGGCGTTTGGCATCCCAGGGATCGCGTTGTGCGGTTTTCGCGAGCCGTATCTCAGTCATGGAGCCGTGCCAACTTCGGCCCGGATGGCACCCACGACTCCAACGACAGCGTCTACACGATCGAGTGGGGCGAAGGAAAGATCATCCATCACGAGCTCCCTCTCGATTGGTCCGAAGATGAGGTTCCGCGGAACAACTCCGCGGCTCGCGCACAGCTCGACGCAGCGGGCCGCGCGTACACCCTGCAGTTCGGTAACGAACTTCGGCTCGAAATCGTCATCAACGAGTCGAACCTTCCGGCGAAGCCTTGGCCGAGCGCTGATTGGATCCCTCCGGGTCGTGCTCGTGCCGCGATCTTCAGTAGCTGGAACGGGTTTGACCCCGAAGACTCTTCCAACTAGCGCAAGTCGCAGCTTCCGATCGCGCTGTTCGGACACTAGTGTCTCTCCGTCATGCCCCCTACCGAGAGTCACTTCATCATTCCCGATGACGCCGTTGACACAGCGACGACGCACGTCCGTGACATTCTCTCGTTGGCGTTCGAACATTCCGACGAACACTCTGCCGTCGTGGTCTTCGATACGGCGTGTCCACTCGCGAGATCGCTGACAACGGCCTATCGCCGCTCGCTACCGACGGCGAACTTCATCGAGTTTGATCAAGAGCAACCGGAGGCAGTACTCAGCGCGTTCGAGCCTCTCGTTGCCGACGACTTGGTCGTCCTAATTCAGTCCACGAGCTTTCGACTGGCCGCCTTTCGAATCCGGCTCGAGCTCTTCCGCCGTGGACTCAAAGTTTTAGAACACCCCCACCTCTTCCGAATGTTGGGAGAAGAACCGCTCGTCTATATCGACGCGCTTCGCTACGACGCGAAGTACTTCCGCGGCGTCGGTGGCGCGCTCAAGCTTCGAATCGACGCTGCGCAGATAGGCGAAGTGGACAGTGGCGGAGAAGTGCTCGTCTTTGATGCCGCCTTCGAGACTGCCAAGCTCAACGTCGGAGACTACCGCGAGATGAAGAACACCGGCGGGCAGTATCCGATTGGCGAAGTCTTTACGGAATCCAAAGATCTCGAAGCGGTCAACGGGCGTTTGCGGATTGCCTGCTTTGGTGACACTTCCTATCGAGTC
This sequence comes from Planctomycetota bacterium, assembly GCA_029259635.1. Lineage (GTDB taxonomy): Bacteria > Planctomycetota > UBA1135 > UBA1135 > OFTM34. The sequence goes on from JAJDEU010000057.1 coordinate 39,380, forward strand.
AATGTCCCCGAGCATCCAATCACGCTCGTGATCGAAAACGGACGACTGACGCAAGCTATCGACAGCACGCCCGAGTTCGACCAAGTCCTTGAGAACATCCGCGCCGACGAAGGTCAGGTCTGGGTACGAGAGCTCGGCTTCGGGTTGAACCGCGCGATGACTCCGACTCGAACGGTCAGCGACATCGGCACCTTCGAGCGCATGTGCGGCATTCACCTCTCGATCGGCGCCAAGCACGTGAGCTACAACAAGCCGAATATTCGCAAGCGCTCGGCCAGACACCATGTCGATGTCTTTGCCGTCACCGAGAGCGTTCGCCTCGACGACGAATTGGTCTATCGCGACGGAGCATGGATCGTCGACACCGAAGTGAAGTGACCTCCGAGTGCGGATCTACTCGCGCCGCTCGAACTTCAGGCCCAGCACGCGCCCTGCGTTGAGCTGATAGGAATGAACGGACTGAAAGTCATCCCGAGTGAAGGATATTATTCCAGCCGGGCTCTCGAAGAGATCCAGCGCGAGCGGCCTCAAAGACGCCGATCGAGCGAGGGGGCTGGAGAAGGTGAGCTGGCCCCCTTCGATTGAAAAAGTCCAGGTCGTGTCGAGCTCGGCCGAGTAGTAATCGCCGACGTAGTCCTCCAGTGACATCATGCTGTCGTCCCAGGGCAGATAGGGACCGAGGACTAGAGTGTTGGTCGGCGTTACGGCGACCGCATTCCAGAATCCAGCCAGCTGGGCTGGTTCGAAGCGAAGCGTTTCCGTCGTGCTCGTCGATCCGAACTCGAGCTCCGAAGTCGGTCGAAACAAGACGGACTCCGCGTCGATGCTCATATTGAGAGTAGAGCCATCACTCGTGATGGTGACCAGCGTACCGCTTGCTTGGTCGATGTACCGGGACGCAAAGCCCTCGAGTTGCTCGGCGGCCAGTTCGACAAATTCATAGGAAGGCGAAGGTGCGCTTTGTTTGGGACTCGATGCGGGTGTCGTCTGGCTCGCGGCATCAAAGGCGTCCTTGAGGACGAGATCGGCGACTTGCAGCGCAAGGCGAGTCGGCCGGATTCTGTCGATGTTCGCGAAAACAATCACAGAGAGCTGCTGATCGGGAAAACGGATCGCGTCGGCGCGAAAGCCGACGAATGCCCCGCCGTGCGAGACCCTGCGAAGGCCGCGATAGTCATTCATCGTGAGACCGAGCGCGTAGTTCAATTCCGTTCCATCGTTGAGCCGGCCGCGGGTCTTGAGATCCGCGATTAGCTCTGGTCCACCCACACGAGGCTCATAAAAATTGGAGTCCCAAAGCATCATGTCCTCAACACTGGTGAAGACGCCGCCATCTCCGCACATCTCAAGAGTCGTATTCGAGATCCTCCAGCTTCCATCCTCTCCCGCTGTATGCCCATCGGCGCGTTGCTTAACCACCCGCTGGGAGTCGTCATGGAAATGCGTGTTCGTCATCCCCAGCGGCCTGAAGATGAACTCTTCCCCAAACTCGGCAAGTGTCTTTCCGGTCGTCCTCTGAATGATGACGGAGATGAGGAAGTAGCCCGAGTTGCTGTACAAATGCCGCGAGCCCGGCGGAAAGTTCAACCCTTCCTGGCGGGCGATCATCGCGAAGGCGTCCTCGTCGGTATAGAAGTCATCGTCCCCGTGCCCTGCCAGGGTCATCAACCCCAGGTAGTCGCGTATACCACTGGTGTGGTTCAAGAGGTGCCGAACAGTAATCGGGCTTCCGTAGTTTGGCAGTTCGGGCAAATACTCATGCACATCCGCGTCCAACGAGAGCGCTCCTTGCTGCTCCGCCAGAACCGCACAGGCCGCGGTGAATTGCTTTGAGGTCGATCCGATCCGAAGAACAGACGTGCTCGTCAGTGGAATGTCGTGCTCGAGATTAGCCATGCCATATCCACGCGCGTACACGAGCTCACCCTCACTCAGGATCCCGACTGCGCAGCCAGGGCCGTCCGTTCGATCGTAGGCGGAGAAGATCGCGTCGACGGCCGCTTCGTCGATGGCCAGCTGTGCACTGGAAAAACCGGCGGCGAACTGCAAGGCGACGATAACGAGAACAGTTGTTTTGATTTTCATAACGGGATCTAGAACGAGAGCCTGACTCAACTTGGGATGAACTATTTGCGGCGCGTAGTCAAACCGGACTCAGAAACCGAGCCCGAGCACATCGCGGAACAAGACCACGTAGGCATTGCTCCAGGCTCCCGCCCGGAAGAAGCTGACGGACATGTTGGGGAACCCGACGAACGGGCGCAGAACCCATGCGAGTTGAATCACCACAAAGACGTACAGGATCACCCAGGACCAACGACCGATGTTGTGGCGCGAGTCTTGCCGGATAAGAGGCTCGTAGTGACGGCTCAGTGTTCGCTGTCCAGCAAGCGTGGAGATCGCGAAGAGCACGCCGTTGAAAAAGACGGCGTACTGGTAGTCGCTGCCCGAGATATAGATGAAGACGATGATCGGTAGCAGTGCCATCAACGAGGCGGCTACAGTCGCCTGGGCGGCGAGGACTCCGCGAAGAGATGCGCCGAAGTCGTCGCGAAGGCCGAGCAAAGTGTTGAGAACGAAGAAGCTAGGCAGGCACACCAAGGTGGAGATCATGAGCAACATCGGGACCTTGAGTCCCGAGTACAGCGCTTGAAGTGGACGGCCACCAAAGAAGCCCATGCCGGTGCCGTACAGAAACCCAGCGACGCCCAGTAGCACGGCGAGATGCGCGGCGGGCACTCGTCCGCGCCCTACCGCATAGCGGCCTTCCGCCCGCAGCAGTCCGTCGTATTCCGATATCACACGAACAGCTGGCCGATGGCCTTGAAGAAGGCTTCGAAGAAGTTGGACTCTCGTTCAGAGCGAAAGAGCTCGAAAGGCAGTCCCGGCGTTCCGATGAACGGCCGCAACACCCAGCCCATTTGCGCTCCCACGCAGCCGTAGATCAGAATCCAAAAGGTAAAGACGCGCAGGCTGGCGAGCTTCTTTGGACGGGGCCGAAGACTCTCCCTCGCCGACGACTCCGACAGATCGGTTGGATTCTCTCTCGGCTCCTCCTTCACTTCGAAGACCGCATTCAACGCGGTGCGGAGAAAGCCCAAGCCCACCAAACCACTCACGATAAAGAAGGCCACGTTCAAGATGATCATGAACGGATAGCTCTCGGTGCTGAACGTGAAGAAACCCGTGACCGGTCCGAGACCTGCGAGCAGCGCGAGATTGGCGGTCACTCCCATGAGCAGCAACCTCAGCGTGGCACCGTGACGCAGGCGAGAGTCAAATAGTGCGGAGACGACGTAGAGCGAGGGATACGTCACCACGAGCGTCAGGATGAAGAGAAGCGGAACCTTTAGAATCGTTGCGAGCAGCTGCTCATAGCTCGCGTTGGTCGCGCGCATCGTCGCGAACAGCCCCATGAAAATTCCGTACGCACCGCCGAGGAGCAGGCCAGCGAGGACAAGCGTTCGGATAGGGACATCGATTTTCCCTTCCGCGAGATCTTCTTTGCGAGTCCGGCGCCCGCGAAGCACTTCATCAATCGTCTTAAAGAATCCACTCATTGGCTCGCCACTCCTCGTGAACCTAAATCGATCGAGTGCGGCGCCAGGTTCAAACGCCGCCAGCTTCACTCCCCGACCTCCAGCGGACTCAAGATGAACGCAGTTCGCAACCCCCGCCCTCTAAAGCATCCGCCAGTCCTCTTGCCGACCACCCTCACGGTCTCATGCAGCGCATTCGTCTAGAGCAGAGAACGAATCTTTCACATCGCGAGGCCAAGCACGAACCCCACTCCGCTCCGCTCCCGTTCGGAGGAACCGTCCTTGATCCACCGACTTCGAACTACTCGATCAGGATCTCGTCCGCAAAGACCCAAGCGTCGTTTCCACGACCGAGATGCCAATCGGGAATCACCGGCAGGACTTTGGAGAGAACACGAACGTAGCGAACGGGCGCCCCTTCGAGTTCCAAGATGAAGGGCTGTAGAGTCGCGCTGGTTTCGTCGAGAGCGAGAGTGTTCTCAATGACGGCCGCTTTCGTGAATTGTTCTCCATCGGTCGAGGTCCACACCTCGACCGATGTCGGTGCCCAGATCCAAGATCGAATGTCCTGCAGGAATCCCACCTCGACGCGCCGCACGGCGGTCTCCTTGCCGAGATCGATCGTGGCCTGCATGTCCTCGCCGAACCAACCCGCCCAGGAGCCCACGCGGAAATCGGCGACGCCGCGCAAGCCGTCGATCAAGCCATTCGGACCGCCACCCGTGTACTGCGGGCTGTAAGGAGAATCGAGCTTTATCGTCCAGTCGTGATCGAGTCGCTTGAAGCTGGCCCGAATGGGTGCACTGACCCAGCCGTGCTCATTGATCGCCATCGCGCGCAGTTCGGTGGACTCATCGAATTGCAGCGGACCGAGGTAGCGCGCGGAATTCTCACTGGGCTCACTGCCGTCGAGCGTGTAGTAGAGCGCCGCATCGGAATCGGCATGTGCGATCGTGACGTCTACCGAGTCTCGGAAGACGCGTCCGGATGACTGAATGTTCGGAACCGCAAGTGCGTTCACCGAACTCACCGCAGAGCTCGGCCGGCTGCCCGCCGCGCTCGCCCACGACGTGTTGGGGCTTGCTCCCAGCTGAAGCTTCAGAGCTCCGCCGGCAATCAGCGTCCGGTGCGACAGGTAGCCGGCTTCGTACTCTTCCCCGTTGAGAACGGCGGAATGAATGTGGAACTCGTTGTCCGCAGTACGGTCCGCTTCGATGATGAAGCTCTTACCGTCTTCAAAGTTCAGCGTTGCGCGATCGAAGAGAGGGGTGCCGAGCACGTATTCGTCGGATCCCGGACAGACCGGATAGAAGCCGAGCGCGCTCAAGACATACCAAGAGGACATTTGGCCGCAGTCCTCATTGCCGGACAATCCGTCGGGCCGGTCCTGATAGAGCTCGCTGAGGATCTGATGCACGCGCTGTTCCGTCTTCCAGCGCTCGCCCGCGTAGCTGTAGAGATAAGCGACGTGATGACTGGGCTCATTGCCGTGGGCGTACTGTCCAATCAACCCGGTGATGTCCGCCTGATCTCGACCGGTGGTGGAGGAGTCCGCTCCGAACAGCCCGTCAAGCTTGGCAACAAACTTGCCATCCCCGCCGTGAGCGTCGATAAGGCCGGATAGGTCGTGCGGAACGAACATCGCGTACTGCCAGGCATTGGCCTCGGTGAAGTTGAAGTTCACCTCGCGCGGGTCGAAGGGCTCGATCCATCCACCATTTTGGCGGGGCCGCATGAAGCCCGATTCGGGATCAAAGACGTTCCGATAGGCCAGGGAGCGCCGATCGAAGCGCTTCGCCAGCTCAGGCCTCCCGAGCGCCTCAGCCAGCCGTGCGATACACCAATCGTCGTAGCCGTACTCGAGAGTCTTAGAGACGCTCTCGGATTCGTGATCCGCGGGGATGAAGCCCAGCTGCTTGTAGGAGTCCAATCCCAAGACATCGGCATCCGCACTGACCACCATCGCGTCCAGGAGAGCCGAAGCGTCAAAGCCACCGATCCCCTTGAGCACCGCATCGGTGATCGCCGGGATCGCGTGATAGCCAATCATGCAGCCGGTGTAGTTTCCGGCGAGCTCCCAGATCGGAAGCTTTCCGCCCGTGCGGAACTGATGAAGGAAGGTCTGCATGAACTCCGTCGTGCGGCCGCGCTCGATCAGAGTGAACAGAGGGTGCGTGGCGCGGAAGGTATCCCACAGCGAGAACACCGTGTAGACGTCGTGGCCCGGATTGTGAGTCTTGCCGTCCATCCCCCGCACACGACCGTCGACATCGCTGAAGAGATTGGGCGCGATCGAGCTGTGATAGAGCGCGGTGTAGAAGATGCGTTTCTGCTCGAGCGTTCCACCCTCGACGAAAATCTTGGACAACGTTTGATTCCAGTCGGCTCGAGCTAGGGCACGCGCAGTATCGAAGTCCCAGGGCAGCGCTTCGGCATCTAGGTTTCGACGCGCGCCTTCCAGATCGACGGACGAGATGCCCACCTGAATAAGGACTTCATCTCCCGCGTTCGTGGGAAACCGAAAGAAGCCCTTGAGCTGACCGCCGTGAACCGCCTTCGCCTCCGAGACCATTTCGCTATCTTGCTCCAGACCGAACTCCGCAAAGGCTCGAGAGAAGCGCGCGACAAAGAAGACGCGCTGGTCCGTAGCCCAAGCGTTCGAACTGCGCATTCCCTCGATCTCACGATCGTTCACGACGCGAAGCTGTGCGTCGATCACGGTGTCGCGATGCGCAAGATCGACAACGATGTGGCTCGCTTCACTCTTCGGAAAACGGTAGCGATGCAGTCCGGTCCGCGCGGTCGTCGTCAGCTCGACATCGACATCCGGTTCTTCGAGATGAACGGCGTAGTAGCCGGGACTAGCGCGCTCCGTCGATTTCTGAAACCGCGACGAGTAGCCAGCCAGAGGCTCCGGCGGGGCACTCTCTCCACGGTAGCCGTTGTCCAACTGAACCGGCCCCACCGCGGGCATGAACAGAATATCGCCGTAATCGGAGACGCCCGTTCCGGAGAGGTGCGTGTGCGAAAAGCCGTAGATGATGTCGTCGGAAAAATGATAGCCGGAGCATCCGTCCCATCCGGTCAGCCTGGTATCCGGACTGAGCTGCACCATTCCGAACGGCCGCGTCGCGCCGGGAAAGGTATGTCCATGCCCGCCGGTGCCGATGAAGGGATCGACGAATTGCGCGAGGTCGCGCGAAGGTTGTGCGCTCTCTTGCTCCGCTTGTGGCGCGAGTGAGAGAGCGAGAATCAAGAACTCAGTGGCCATCATGATGTTGCTCCAGTTCCTTCCAGGAGAGCGCGGCGGCACCCTGAACGGCAGCCTCGGATCCCCGAAGACCCGAGAGGCTGAGATTGACGTTGCCCCGATAAATATTGAGCAGGTTCTCTTCGAACGCTGCCTGCGTCGGCTTCAGTAAGAGGTCACCTGAACCCACCAATCCTCCAAACAAAATGATGTCGCTCGGACTTGTGATCGCGACCGTATTGGCGAGGGCTAAGCCGAGCAGACGCCCGGTGCGCTCGAAAGCGTTCAAGGCGAGAACATCTCCCGATTGAGCGGCGGTAAAGACGTCTTCGCCCTTGAGACTCGTCGGGTCTTGATCCGCCAGTGAGGAGGCCTGTCCATCCTCAAGCAGTTGGCGCACGGTTCGCATCAATCCACTGACCGAGACGTAGGTCTCGAGACAGCCCCTTCGCCCGCAGCCGCACTCCCGCCCCTCGGGTATGACGATCGTGTGTCCAAGTTCGCCAGCGAAGCCGTCATGCCCGTACAGCAACTCCCCACCGGTGACGAAGCCGCTGCCCAGGCCGGTTCCCAACGTGACCAAGACGAAATCGGTCAATCCTTTCGCGCTGCCGAACAACATCTCGCCCAGCGCAGCGGCGTTCGCATCGTTGGTCAGAACCGCGGGTACAGCCAGTTGTTCGGAGAGCAGCGCCGCCAGAGGAACGACGCCCTTCCATGACAGGTTGGGCGCGTGATCCACCGTTCCTGTGAAGTAGTTGGCGTTCGGTGCGCCGATTCCGCAACCGATTAGCTCAAGCGACAAAGAGCTGTCGCTCTTGCAGCGCTCGATCGAGCCCACGAGCTCCCCCAAGTACGGCTCTATGTCCGCATGCGCATCGGTCCGCATCGAGCCGCCGGCGAGGCACGCTCCGTCTCGATCGACGAACGCGAAGTCGGTGGTTGTGCCGCCGATGTCGATCCCGACCGTAACGCGAGTCATGCTTGAGCTCCTTCCGCTGTAGAGAGCGTTTCGCCGCGACCGAGGCTATGCCCCCACAGGCCGTAGAATGTGATGTAGAGATAGGCGATGACGGGAACGATGAACGAGACTCGCATTCCAAAGTCGTCGGCCACCCACCCCTGAGCGAGCGGCAGTAGCGCACCTCCGACAATCGCCATGACCAAGAGCGAGGAGGCCTGGCTCTGCAGTTTTCCGAGACCTTGAATGGTGAGGGCGAAGATGTTCGACCACATGATCGAGTTAAAGAGGCCGACGGCAATGACGCTCCAAAAGGCGATCTCGCCACCTTGCAGGATCGCGGCAACCAAGAGTGCGACACTGCAAACCGCAAAAACTCCAATCGTGCGCGCGGGTCGTGCGGCGCCGAGAGCAAAAGCTCCCACGTTGAGAATCAAGAGAAGCGCAAACGGTTGGATGAGCTCGATCGTCTCGAGGTAACTGAGCTCTTGGCTCAAGGAGAACATGTAGGCCAGGAGGAAGAATCCAGCCGCGGGGACAGCGAGCATCGCGATCAAAGTGGACCTCATCGAGAGCGAGCTCAGGAGGATGGCACCGAGGAAGCGCCCGATCATCAGGCCGCCCCAGTAGAGCGCGACGTAGGCGCTCGCGACGCCCTTCTCGAGGCCGGCGATCTCCTCCAGTCCGAAGAAGTCGATCATGATGCTGCCGATGCACACCTCGGCCCCGACGTAGCAGAAGATCGCGAACATCCCGAGCAAGACGCTCGGCTTACGCAGAACAGCGGCTCCCCGCTGCACCGTACCCGGCGGAAGAATGCGCGGCAGCTTCGCCTGTGAAAAGAAGACGGCGAGCGCGATCAAGAGACCCGCGAAGACAAGATACGGTCCGCGCACCGCCTCCGCATTTACACCGCTCTCCGGTTCGGCTCCCTCAGCTCCCAGCAAACGGAGGATGAGGGCGCCACCGATCAGGGGACCGAGCGTCGTGCCCAAGGAATTGACTCCCTGACAGAGGTTGAGTCTGGAGGAAGCCGTCGACTCGGCGCCGATCGCAATAACGTAGGGATTGGCCGAGATCTGGAGCAGCGTAATGCCCAGCCCCATCGTGAAGAGCCCGGTAAGAAAGAGCGTGTAAGAGGCCCCGGTACTGGCGGGATAAAACAAGAGCGCTCCGCCGCCGGCAATCAACAAACCAAACACGGCTCCCCTCTGATACCCCATGCGTGCAATGGGATCCCCGTAGTTGGCCGAAATCACGAAGTAGATCAGCGAGCCAATGAAGAACGCGCCAAAGAAAGCGAGCTGAACCTGCATTGATTGAAAGTGCGTCAGTTCAAAGACGCCCTTCAAGTAGGGAATCAACACGTCGTTCATCGAAGTGATGAAGCCCCACATGAAGAACAGCGTGGCGAGCAAGAGCAGAGATCGCGTCGTGCTGCCGGTATTGCGTTCGGTCAAAGTTTCTGCCGCTTGTTGGGAGTTCGAACTCACCGGAGTCCGTCGAGGGTCATCGTCCGTGGTTTCTCAATCGAGACTTGATCGAGACAGCCGCGATGAGTGCACGCCACCGAGCCGACACCAAAGTTGCTTGAGATTCTACAAGCTGTCGTCGCCCGAAAAACGAGGACAATGCTTCAATCGGAGGCGGTAGGTGGCCTGCCATCTTCACGAGCGGCGCAAGTACGCGCCGACTGGAGCACCAGCATCAAAGTCGAACACCGCCTGCTGATCCGACGATTGGTGATCCGCTAGGGAGTTACCGTGACTCCCATCGAGTGGCTATCGACGAGCCCTCCGGGGCACGTCAATGTGGCCTCTACCGTGAAGCCCACTTGAGTCGGTGATCCGGGAGAAGCCGCCTGACGGGGCACGAAGGAAAATGAAAAGCGCTCGATTCCATTTTCGTCGGGTCCGAGGCTCTCTTCTTTCACGTCCGTCACCACGCCGAAGAGAACGTTCCAAGTCACGGTGCCAGCTCCGGCCGCAGTGGCGATGTAGGTCACGGATTCTTCGACGGCAGCAGAGAGCGGCCCGGTCACTCGGACATTGCAGTTCTTGCAGTCAACGATCGCAGGGTACGGAGGCAAGCTGACTCCGATTCCCGACTGCCGAATGCCGACTCCGGCATCGGGCTCGATGACCGAGCCGTCCAAGGAAATCTGTCCCGTGCCGAACGCGTCGAACCGATTGAGCCTCGAGTTGAAGCCAAAGAACTGTGCGATGGCTCCTGGCGGCAAGCCCGCTAAATTCGGAGAGAGGATTTGAGCGGGCGGATCGAACTGAACTCCTTCGGGGCCCAGAACCCAAGCGAAGTTCGGAACGCCGCCGTCGGGAAGAGTTGCTGGCAAGTCATCCGCTTGCACCTGATTCAAACTGAGCGTAAGCGGCTGCAAGACACTGGGAGAGCTGCCGTCCGCAAAGGTCACGGAACCTGCCGCAACGGTAATCTCAAAGTCTTCCGTCCCTGCAACGGTGAGCTGAACGGCAGCGGTTCCATCGTAGATGCGCTCGTTCAGCGGATTCAGAATCGGCAACGAGATGCGTTCCGCAAAGCGATTTGCCGTCTCCGCTATCAGGTAGAAATCATAACTGCGCGTGGGGAAACTCCCGATCGCAATGGGGACACCCTCGACCATGGTCGCGACGGAGCCGTCAACCGTCAGTTGCGCGATCCCGGAGCCCCCCGTGTCCGGGAAGAGAAACTGCCCGCCCGCGTCGGTCATGCTTGTCCCAACGCTCAGGCCCCCCACGCTCAACGAGCACAGCACCCCTTCGATCGGGTGGCTGGCGGGGTCCAAGACAACTCCGGAGAAGCTTGTCGGCGAACTGGGCATCCTGATCAGAGCCTCCGAGACAAACGTGACCGACTCTGCCAGCCCGGGAATGCTCGCCGTAACCAGATTCACGTCAGGTAGATCGCCGGTGATCATGCTGACTTCGGCATGGCCGCTCGATCCGGAGAGAACCGTCTTCGCCAAAGCGCCGTCTACTCGCCCATCGCCCCTGGAAACCTCGAAAGTCACAGGGACATTCGCGACGCCATTCGAACCATCATGGACCCAAGCTCGCAACTTCTCGCCCAAGGGGCCGCCCGCTGAGACGACCTGGCGATCGCCAGCTCCAACAGCAAGCTGGAGCACGGCACCGGGAAGCGCGTCGGCGCAAAAGTAGACGTCGCCCACGACGCCGCGCGAGAAAGCTCGGACTCGATTGTTAGCCGGTCCCGCATCGACTCCCAGAGTCCAAAAAGCAGACGCGACTCCCGAAGCGTCGGTCAAAATCTGAACCTCTCGCGACCCTCCGACACCTCCGCTACTGAGTAGTCCGCTACTCCGCTCGACCGCGAAGGTCACGACCTTCCCGACGAATGGCATTCCATCGGAACGCACCAATCGAACCGATATCGGATCGGCGAGCATCGACTGAACCGGTCCCACTTGATTGTTTCCGCCGTTCGTGGCGATGAAGGATTCTTCCGGCGCCAGCATGGGTACTTCAACGGTCACCGCTCGACTGGAACTGTTGCCCACCGAGTCCGTCGCATTCACTTGAAGCAGGGTCAGGCCACCGACCGAAAGCGGAACACTTGGGACAAAGAAAGAGCCGTGGGTTCCGTGCCCTGTATTCACAACAGCACTGATTCCGTTGACGTTCACCGTCACGGCTTCCATCCCACTCAAGAGGTCCGAGACTCGACCCGCAACGTCGGTCGTTCCCGATGTGAGTCTTGCGCCATTAGGCGGGAAGTCGATCGTCACAATCGGTGGGCTTTGGTCTTGAACCACGTCCAGTACGATGACCGGGCTCTCCGCCCCGCTCGCGAACAACTCTGTAATGAAGAGACGGTTGATCTGATTCGAGCGGAGCGCAACCGTCAGAGCGAAGCTTCGGTCCGCGCTAGCCATCATCTGGGCAGGACTCACTCCACCTTCCACCCGAATGGTGCTTCCGTCACGAAGAGCGGTTCCGCTGATCGTAGTGCTGGTAGTCGTCGTTGGGCTCACCGGAGAATTCAGAGTCGGTCCGGTCGTTGAGCTGATAATGCCGGGTCCGATAGAGCTGGCTGAATTTCCTCCACCACCGCCAGAGCATCCGCTGAACCAACAGATCATGAGCAGCAGCGCGCCCGTTCGAAGAATGGGAGAGGCCCCTCGAGCGAAAGCGATCCGGCTGTTTGAATTGGCGCTCTTCATCATCGAATTGCGATTCCAGTTGCGTCGACATTGGTACCGAGCGGAATCGAGCCGATTAGGCTTCCGTCCGTCGTCGAATAGATGTCGACCGACTCCATGGCGCTGACGTAGAGACGCGTGCCGTCCGGATGCACGCCGATGTTGTCGGTTCCGAAGAAGGTTTGAGCGTCGGGCACAGCAATGGAGAAGACAGGTGTGTTACCCATCGTTCCGTTCGCGAGGCCGTAACTAAATGCCTCGAGCAGACCATCGGGGCCGCTCGTATTGCTGCGCACGTAGACTCGATCACCGGAGGGCGAGAATTCGGCGGAGACGCCGAAGTTGCCACCCATCGCCTGAATATCGGCAACCTGCAAGCTCGGAATCCGAAACGAGACGAGAACTGCGGCGTCACGCAAGACCAAGACCCCCGTGGACGCGTCGGGCGCGCAGATGGCATTGTTCAGTTCGAATCCAGTCGAGAGGGTCTTCGGGGTGCCGGTCACGTTCCCACTCTTGTCGAGGAGCAGGCGCCGCACGTCGGAGCCAAGGCTGGACGTCACCAGCACCGAACCATCGGGGCACGCCGTAACCGAGTTGCACCCGCTCCCGTTAGAGAAAGTCGCAACCTCCGTACGGCTGGCGATATCAATCACGGAAACCGGTTGGACGGTGGCTCCGCCACAAACGAGGAGGAAGCGATTGTTGGGCGTAATCACCGCATCCTCTCCGAAGTTTGAAATCGGAATCGGATTGATGCCGTCCGCCAATGCGGGCGGGCTTTCGGTGAGATCAATGACCCAGACGCGACTGAAGAAGTCCGTAACGAAACCCAACGTTCCATCGCGAGTAATCGTGCAGTCACCAACGATGGAGAACATGAGCGGCGGATCCGTGGGAAGAGTGGGAAGCTCGATTCTCCCGAGCGTCGTATTTCCCACCGTTTCGAAGACTGTTACGGCGCGCGAATTGTGATCAGCGACCATTCCGATTTTTGGAGAGTCGAAAATCGGTGTGAGGATCAAGATCCCGCCGTCGGTAATTCCACCGGCAATCGGCGGGATCGGCTTGGAGGTTCCGACCAGACGTATCGGGCTCGTAGACGCGATCGTTCCAACTCGCAGCGGGCCGAGAGTCGCCGTTACCACGGGGAAGACGTATCGACCATCGGAGTCGGTCGTTGTAACGAGGCCCTGGCTAGGAAGCGCGAGGTCCACTCCATCCACTGGAGTTCCGTCGGCAAGCTCGGCGAACCCCACCAGTTGCGTCGAGGTCCCTCCGAGCGAGACTCTCACTTTGACGGTGGCCGTCGCTCCCGCATGACGCGCGGTGATATAAGCCACGCCCGAGTCGACCGCAGTCCCCACGCCCTCGCGATCGACACTGAGGACCTTCGCGTTGCTCGTCGTGTAGCTCGTACCTATCACGCTGCCTGTGACGTCGATCGTCGACCCATCGAGAAGCGCGCCCATGACGCGAATCTGTGTGACCTGGCCGATCGACACCAAGAGCGCGTCATCACTTGTAATCGAGATGGAGTGCGGAAAAGGCGGCAGCGCAGCGGAGAGCGTCATGGGCCCTACCGAATACTCCTGCCCGGATTGGAACCGAAAGAGATCGCTGTAGGCGTACTGCGTCACGCCGTTCTTCGTCGAGATTCCAATGACCCGAAGCGTCTCATCGCTCACGGCATCGGGAGCCGTACCCGCCCCGCCAGGCCCCGACTCATCGAGTGCAGAGACACTCGGAATGCTAAAGCTGCCGTCGTCGCGAACGGGCACAGACTGCCCGCGAACATAGACCCGCCAGGATGAATCGAGCTTGGGAAACTCCTGCGCCGACGTCGTCGTGACCATCGCGAGCAGCACCGCCAGTCGAATCATAAACAAGCCAAAGGCCTCGCGGACCATCCCTACATCTCCCTGTTGCGCGATCAAATTGCGTCCTCGAGGATTCTTCCCCGTCCAAACTCGGATCGAAATACTAATGACGAACTCGTGAACATGGGCGCAATTCACGAGAACCTTCGAGCGCGGTAGTTGCAAGTGGAAATGGGCGCACTCGAGTGTGCAGAATCGCTCGCGCCACCCCGCTCTTCGCCGCCAAAAACGGCGTCCCCACGGCGGCGAAGAAACGGCCCGGGAGCGGCTTCTCTCAATCGCTCGTCGTGGGCGCGAGATCCGAAGTCGGCGCAGGCTTCGGGAGCAAGGCCAAGCCAACGAGAAAGCCGGTCGCGAGAACCAACGGGAACTGGTACCGGACGTGAGGCGAAGCGAGGGCCAGAGTCAGGCTCAACGTGTTCAGGTAGACGCCTAGGAACACGAGTATCCAGCGCGGATCTCGTCTTCGAACGACCACGATGACGAGGGCGATCAGCGACAAATAGAGGTGCCAACCGGTGCGCCAAAAAGCCCAGACGAAGCGCCGTTCGACGGTCGTGTGGTAGAGCTCTTCCAGGAAGGGCATGCCGGACTCGACCAGGGGACTGTGCGGAAAGCCCACGATGGGGAAACGGGAGATCTTCCGGAAGGTCCTGCGCGCGTCGTTGGCTTCGGAAGAGGTCACGATGTAGGGAAGCTCGTTAGCAACGGCCGCGTAGTGAAGGACGTAGGAGGCATAGCGAACCGTGAGCGATGCGCTGAACTCCAAGAACTCGCCTTCCGTCGCCTTGATCTTTTCTCCGGTGAAGAGCCGCCAACGCAGAGTCTGTCCACCGGCGGGCCGGTCACTATCCCACCACTCGTAAGCTTCGCTCAATCGCTCGAATCCGAGTGTCTCGTCGAGATAGACCAGCTCCGAAGGCGCGAGCGGAACCTCTTGATGGACGAGTAGCGCTGAGAGCCGGATCGCATTGTTGCGAGAGAAATAGTTATCTCCGTACTCGACGCTGAAGCCATGCTGAATGGCAAGACGGATACCTCCGAGCAAAGCGATGGTGGCGACGATGCAGACCAAGGCGGCGCGGCGCTGTTGCCAAAACACGATCGGCAATAAGCAAGAGACGCCCAGGACAACGAGAAAGCCATTGTGCCGAAAGGACGGAATCAGAGTGAGCGCCAAGATCAAGCTTCCCCAGAACAGACGCTTTTCACGCACCTTGGGCTCGAGTAAATAATGCGCGATGAGCACGGCGAGCAGTACGCACACGACCGCGTACGGAATGTCCTTCCAGAGCAAGATCGACATGAGGCCGATTCGCGGTGACAGAATCGTGAGCGCGAAGGCGATCACGATATAAGTGCGAGGGACTCTGGCCCGCCAGAGCAGAGAGAACGCGTAGCTCAGGACCGCCGCCAGGCAGAGTATTTGAACGAGAGCGATGCTGGCGGGCGATTCCCAGATCGCGCTCAGGAATCGAATCGACAGGGTGTGAAAGGCCGGGTGCGCGTTGGTGAGCGGCTCAATTCCATGGGCCTGCTTCCACTGATCGTTGACGTCGAGGGATCCGATCCCGGGGAAGTAGCTCGCCAAATAGAAGAGCCACACCGGCAGTGCGGAGAGAAAGAACGTGAGAACGACGCGCGGAGAGAATGGCGCGAGAACGCCGGGTTGAGTCGGGCAGGCCAGCGCGAAGAGGATGAACCTTCGCGCTATGCAGATGCCGAGCGCGAGGCTGCCCAGCAGCAGGAAGGCTAGGGAACCGAGCGCGAGGACGGTCTTCAGGCCCCCGCCGTCCAACCCGTTGAGCGGCGGTAATTTGAATCTCGTTCGTCCGCTGGGGATGGGCTCCCACTGCTCATGTTCACCGCGCCAGGAACGGTAGGCGGGCGGACCTTGTGGACCGTAAAATATCCGCGGCGTCCAGGTCGCGACGAACACGCGGTCGAAGAGAGCGACGTCCTCTCCGCCGAGTTTGAAGACCAGTCGGTCTAGAGCGTTTCGCGGGACCCTCGCATGATAGCGGAGAATGCCTTTGCCGACGAAACGTGCGGGAACTCGCTCGACGGTGACAACGGGAACCAACTCGGTCCCGCGTTGCTCGAGCACCTGCGGCACGAGCTTGCACTTGGAATCAACATCGAGCCCCACGTCGACGAGTGAATCTCCAAGAGCCGAAGTGAAGGCCAGCGCGATCAAGACCGCTGCGCTTGCCACCCCACCCCAGATCCACAATCCACGTCGCCCCATCTCCAAACTCAAGAGGTTATGAAGAGGAGCCCTAGGGCTTGGTTCACGCAAAGACATTCGCCCGCCAGGTTATCGGGCACGATCTGTCGCCACCAGCAATCTCCTTGCACATGAGCCTCATCGGCCTGCGAGGGTGAAGCCTCACTCGAGCACTCGCCGATCCAACATTCCACGGCGGATGTGCTCCAGAACACCGGCGGAGGCCTGCTAAGATGCGAGCCTGCAACCCGTCGTCCTCAGCCGACGCGCTCTCACCCCCACCTTCATCTTGCCCGATTCCCGCCCCTTAGAAACTCCCGCACTCAGTCGGATAGCGGGACCTCGGTGGGTACGAAACGTCTGGCTATTCGCGCTCCTTCCGTTCGCCTTCTTCGTAGACCGTTTCCACTTCGTCTGCGATGACGCGTTCATCACCTTTCGCTACGCGCGGAATCTCGCCGAGGGTTTGGGGCTGCGCTACAACTTGGGTGTCGAGCCCCCCGTCGAGGGTTACACCGATCTCGGTTGGGTGCTCTGGATGGCGCTGGTCCAGCTCGCCGGCATCGCCGACGTCGCTCTAGCCGCAAAGGCCACCACCATTCTCTGTGGGGCTCTCCTGCTCCGATCGATCGTCCTCTCAACGGCGCAACTCGGCGCCGGCCTCCTCGCCACATCGGCCGCTGCGCTATTCTTCGCGACCCTTCCCCACGTCGGAGCGTGGTCCACCGGCGGCCTCGGAACGATGGCCTTCGCGTTCTTCATCTTCGCCACGAGCGTTACGCTCCTCCGGGGAAACGGCAGAGCGTTCGGAACCCAGGCCGGCTTACTCGCCATCGCCGTCGCAACCCTTCGAGCCGACGGCGCGTGGTGGCTCTTCTGCCTGGGCCTCATTGCGGTCCTCCTGCGTCGCGAACCAAAAGAGCGCCGGCAGATCATTCGCTACGGCTTGATCTCGATCTCCACACTGGCCGTACTCGTCGCCGTTCGTCTGCTCGTTCACGGCGATTGGGTGCCCAACACCGCCCGAGCAAAGGTCGCCTTCTCAGCGCTGACTCTCGAGCGCGGGCTGCTCTACTTGTGCTCCTTTTGGATCGTCCTCCCCGCCGGCCTACTTCTTCCGATCGCGATGATTTTCCGAAGAGGCTCAGTCCCTCGCGATCCGCTCATCGCCGGATCCATCCTGATGGTTCTTGCGACCTATCTCTATGGCGTGCTGGTCGGCGGGGACTTTATGGCGTGGAGCCGCTTTTTCCTGCCCGCGCTTCCTTTCCTGGCCGTCCTCGTTGGAGTACTCACGCAGCGCTTTGTCACCCTCGGAGTTGCACCTGCTCTGCTAATCGCAACCCTCCTAATCGGAAGCTCCATCCCGCCCGCTTTCGGAGTGCACTTGTTCAGTGAATCTGTTCGCAAAGACTTCCACTTCCGCTGGGGCCTCGGATACACGCCCGAGCTCACTTTCTGGAAGGGCATGAAGACGCGAGCCGAGCGTTGGATCTTGCTGGGGAAAGCGCTCGGCTATCACACCCGACCCGACGAGTCGATCGTGATGGGAACCATCGGCGCGGCGGGATTCTATTCGCGCCTCTTTATCTACGACCGCCGCGGACTCGTGACTCCGGCTGTCAACGCAACTCCGGTTAGCCGGGACAAGCGGACCACGCCCGGCCATGACCGTCAGGTTCCGGTCACCTTCTTCTCGAAGCTGAATCCGACCTATATCGAAGCGAGCCTGTTGGCCAGCACCGCGCCGACGCCGACCGCGGGCCCGCTTAGAAAGATCACTCGACTCGAGCTGCCCGAAGAAGAGGGCTTTCCGCCGAATCGGTCGCTGCTCCTCACGCGGCTTGCCGGGAACCCGTCGGACTGAGGCCGAGGTGATCCCTCCAGTTCCTCTAGGACTGGCCCCGCTGCGCGATCAACTCTCGAACGCTGAGTACCTGCTCCCACGAGCCGTGCTTGCGCTGATACTTGTTGAACAACATCGTCTCAAGATCCTCAAGATCTTCGAGGCTCGGTTTGGCGTGTACGACCCACTCCTCTTCCTGCTCATGTCGAGATCTCACAAGTCGGGACATCAGAGTCCACTTCTTGCCGGTCAGCTCCGCCTGAACCTCGCGCTTCTCGCCCTCGTCGGTGCGCATAATCCAAACATAGAGGTTTCGTTTCTTAGCCATCGCGACGAAGCCTACAAGCCTTTCGCGAGCTTCGCTACGCGAAGCCAAGGTTGCTCGGCGCTAATTGCAGAACGGGTCGCCGAGCACGAGACCCCGCGTGGACAGGCGCCGGCCGCGAACCACGCACTTTCATCGGAGGCGACTCAACGGGAGTCCAGATAGCGTCCCATTCCGATCAAACCCGAGTCGTCATCGGGAATAGCAGCCTCGATCCGATTCTCCCACAACGATCGGGCGCCCCACTCGCTCGCGCCGGCCGCTTCTCGAAGCGCCACCAAGTAATCGGCACCCAGCGCTTGTGCCCACCCGCCCATCACGATGAATCGCTCCAACCCGATGGCGAGATGCAGAGCGGCAATCGCGCTTCCCAGTGGACGAGCACCACGGAGCACGATCTCCACGGCGAACGGATCCTTTTTGCGGAAGGCGCGCGCCACGTCATCGTTCAGAGCGTCGGAGTCCGCATCGCAGGTTGCGAGTACCGACTTCGTGAAGAGATCGGGAGCCGAAAGCGCGAGGGAACGGAAGTGCCCCGCAGTGGCGCGCCCCGACGCCAAGGATCCCAAATGTCCACGCCCTCCGCAGTCGCACAGTGGCGCGTCTTCGCTCGGATCCACACGCCAGTGCCCGAGTTCGCCGCCGCGGTGGCCGGCTCCGAGAATTGGCCGACCATCCAAGAACACTTTGTTTCCGATTCCGGTGCTTACCGTGAGGATGCAAAAGTCCGAGCCTCGCTCGGCGTAACGCGCCCCCGCGGCGGTCAGGTCGTTGACCACGGTCACAGGCAGTATTTCGCAAGCGGAGCTAACCAACTCGGCGAGATCGAGCGAGCCGGATTCCCCTTCGCCCCACAGGGTCGGAGCGTTCGAAACTCGGCCTCTCGAATCCACTGGGCCGGGAAAAGCGATCCCGATTTGCGTCGGTGCCGATAATTCGCCGCGCACCTTGCGGGCCAGTTCGGAGAGCACGGTCATGAGTGCCTCTACGCTCGCTGCTCGGTCGTTCGGAATGGGCGGCGGTGCGGGCGTCGCGCTTCGACGAACGAGCTCTTGACGATCGGAACTCCAGATTCCGGCACGAATGGTCGTTCCGCCAATATCGAATACCAGAGTGCTCATGAAGGATTTCGAGGCAGTAGACAGGAGGGAAGGTCGAGGTTGGCGAGCGTGAATCGGAGTATGCCGAATGGAAACCCGGCCAGCCCATGGTGAATGAGTTTTACTCAGCAGGCGGGGCCCATCGGAACGGGTGGGGAACGGAATAGCTCCTGGCTCGATTCACGCCCGTGCCCTAGCGCTCTGGAGTCGATCGAGTAGGCTGCGCACGCAATGGATATCGAACGCAACCTCGGACAGCAGCCACTCGGCGAGCTGATGCTTGAGCTCAAACTGACTCCCGCCCATCTGGTCAAGGCCTCATCGGACCAGCTCAATCACAAGATGGTGAGCCGGGGGATCAAAGGGCGACGCTTGACCGGGAATGCCATGAAGAAGATTCGCGATGCGCTCAACGCGGCCAGCGAAAAGAACTTCAAGACGACGGAGCTCTTCAACTACGCGCCGATCAACGCGAAGTAGGGCGAGAAGTTAGCAGCCCGTGCTACTTCCCAATCAGGAAGTGACACACGCAGCCGTCCTTCATCACAAAGTCGCGGCCCTCGACCTTAAGTTTTCCCGCCGCTTTGATCGCCGCTTCCGACTCATGCTCGATCAAGTCATCGACCTGATAGACCTCGGCACGAATGAAGAGCTTTTCGAAGTCCGTGTGAATCACGCCCGCCGCCTGCGGAGCGGTCCAGCCCTCGTGAAAGGTCCAAGCCCGGATCTCTTTTTCGCCGGCGGTAAAATAAGTTCGCAGACCGAGGATCTCGTAGGTCGCTCGCGCCAATCGATCGAGCCCCGGCTCTTCGAGACCGTACTCGGCCAAAAAGACCGCTTGGTCGTCCGCATCCATCCCTGCAATTTCACCTTCGATGGAACCGGAGAGGACAATCACTTGGCTACCCGTCTTCTCGGCGTGAGCGCGCACCGCAGCGACATGCTCGGACAAGCCCTCTAGATCATCGTCGGCCACGTTGGCGATGAAGAGCACCGGCTTCATGGTGATCAAGAAGAGCGGACGGAGCGCCTCTCGCTCGCGAACGGTGAACTCCACTTTCCGAAGAGCGGAACCCGCTTCCAGTTCACCCATCGCCCGCGCGAACGCATCGCGCTCTTCAATGGAGGGCTTGTCGCCGGAGCGCGCCTTCTTCGAGACTCGCTCGTGCGCCTTGGCCAAAGTATCCAGGTCGACCATGGCCAACTCGAGCTCGATCACTTCCAGGTCGGCCTTCGGATCCACTCGTCCATCGACGTGAACGATGTCCGGGTCTTCGAAACAGCGTACCACGTGCAGAATCGCGTCGGTCTCTTTGATGTTCCCCAAGAACTTGTTGCCCAGTCCCTCGCCCTTGGACGCTCCTTTCACCAGACCGGCGATGTCCACGACCTTGACGGTGGCCGGCAAAACTCGGTCCGTCTTGATGAACTTGTGGATCTTCTCCAGACGCTCATCGGGCACGTCCACCACGCCGATATTCGGCTCGATCGTGCAGAACGGATAGTTCGCGCTCTCCGCACCAGCGGCGGTGATCGCGTTGAAGACGGTCGACTTGCCCACATTGGGGAGCCCGACGATGCCGGCGGAAAGACTCATGGAACTGTGCTCTGGCGCGGGGAAAAGGAATCCGAGCGCGGGAGTCTATCCGGCTTGCGAGCGGAGGGAAGGCCCCGATAGTGGCGAGAGTCACGGAAGGCGCAGAACCGTGGTCTCTCCGGGCGCAGGATAGACCTCGAAGCGCTCGACCTCTTGACCCGAGAGCATCAAAACAGCGTGGGTCACGGAGTCGGAGATCGAATAGGTACGCGACAAGCGCTCCCCCGCCGAGGGCCGCAGGAGCGTCGCGAATCCTCCGCCGTTTCGATCGATGATCTCGGTGCGATCACCGCCCGAATCGACGAGGAGAAGCTCGCAAGCCCGATCCGCCCAGCCTCCCCACTCCACCTGAAACGGAATGAGCCTCGAAACCGGGAGAACGAGCCGGAGGATCTCGGCCCCTTCCGGGAACTCTCGAAAGAGTTCCGACACAATCCCGACCCCCTGAATTCGCAAGAGCTCGGGCTCGACGGTGACCCCCTCCAGCCGAAACCACCCTTCGGAATCCGTGGTCGTCGAGCGTCCGATTTCGAGCGACCCCGTGTCCTGCCTCGTCACCGCCACTCGAATGTGGGGCATGCCCGTTCCGAATCGATCCGTGACTTGACCCGCAAGTGTTCCGAGCTTTCGACGATCCAAGACCAACGTGACATCGCGATCCCCGGCTCTTATGGGAGAGGATTCCATCGTGAGTGCGGACTCCGTCTCGATCAACCGCAGGCGGTACTCACGATCGAGTAAGCCCTTGAACTTGAACTCTCCATTGAAACCAGATTTCGTCCAGTCTGTCCCGCCCGACACTTCTTCGAGCGTACGCGGTAATCCCCATGTCGCGCCCGGCTCCATCTCCAAACCGAACCGAGTCATGTCTCGGGACCCGACGAGTACTCCAAGAATCGGATTACCGTTTTGATCAACAACCCGCCCATGGATGGAGAGTGGCGGCCCACCGAGCACGAGAACAAGATCGTCCGGCCATCCCAAGCTCTTGGCTTCGTCAATCGAGATGAGCTCTTCAATAGCGGGCAAGAATCCCGCGCGCGCTGCTGCGAGTCGGAGTGGCGCCTTGTGATCCATCCAACCAAGCGCCATGCCAAAATCCAAAGCAAAGCGTCCGCTCGCATCCGTTCGTGTGGAGACACTTCCCGCTGAGACCATCGTATCCGCGGACGGTGCTCCGCCGGGGAGCTGCACCTGACCAAAGATCGTGTGCGCGTTCGCTGTTAGCCGAGTCATCACAACTCGGACGTCGAGCCCACCCCCGGATAAGACGGGAATCGAAGCCTGAGCGAACCCGAGCGCGTTTGCGGTGAGCTTGGCGCCACCCAGCTCGGCAGCGCTCGCAAACTCAAAAGTCCCCTGCTCGTCGCTCTTTGTCTTCTTCTCCACTAACCGCGAGCCCTCGAGGACGAGACCATCGGGCAATCGCTCTACGGGATCAAAGACGATGGAGAGCATCGCGTTAGGCACGCTCTGGCCAGTTTCGTCCACGACGAGTCCGGCGACTTTCGTTCGTGGAGCAACGATGACCAGAGGATCCGGTGTGGGTGCATCCCAGTTCACGACACCGGAATAGACTGTCGTCAAGAGTTCGGTCTCAACATGCAAGTCAAGCGGCGCGCGATCGGTCAATGAAAAGACACCCGCGTAGTCCGTCGTCACCTGTCGCTTCGCTACACCGGGAGATGCCGACGTGAGCCGCATCGCTTGCCAATCATTACTCGTGTAGTCGACTTTGACGCCGGGAACGGGAGCACCCTGAACATCGATGACTCGCCCCCGTATTTCCTTCAACTCTCGTTGATAGCTCGCGACGAGCTCGTGTATACCGGCGTGAGGATCGACCGAGGGTGGAGTGACCGCCGGCCCCTCTTGCTTCACTTCCGTTCGTCGCGACGGGTTCTCTTCAGGCACCTGAAGACCCACCAGCTCAATACCTGCTTGAGCCGACGAGGGCTCATCGTCCATCAGCTCCGGCGCATCCAAGCTGCCGATACCGAGAACAACAACGACGATACCGATCGCCACAAGGGCCCATTTAATCGGAAGACTCAAAGCAATCACTCCTGCGAAGCTGGGTAAAGAAGGCGCGGTTTTCGGGACACGCAAAGAGTCCGGCCACAAGCTCGCGAGTCCGGATAACCACGCCAAGCCCTCCGATTCATCGTTCGGTTTCAACCGCAGTCGCAATCGGCGAAGGCCTTCTTGCGTCCGCGTGCTCACCGTCGATTCCGTGAGGGACATTCGTTCGGCGATCTCGCGAAGGGAGAGACCGTCGAAGAATCGATACAACAGGGTCGAGCGGTAGGGCTCGGCGAGCTGCATCAGCTCCGCGACAATCTCCTGGTAGGCGCCCGCGCGCTCGACCACTTGAAGAGTCGAGGGAAGCCTGTCCGGTACGCGCAGCAGATCCTCACGCTCGGAGCGCCTTCGCTCGGAGCGCCCCTGGGTACGGCTGAGGTTGCGCAGAATCGACGCGAACCAGCCCCTGACCGACGCCGGCTTCTCCACCGAAGAGGTCAAGGCCACAAGCATGGCGTCCTGGGTCAAGTCATCCGCAATATCGGGATCGCGGACGAGCTGAATGGCCAGGGAGCGAACCCACCCAATCTGAGCCAAGAGCTCCTTCTGATGAACGGAATGAATCGGCATAGTTTCAAAGAATGAGTGCCGCCGAGCCCTAGTCTAGCTTGGCAATTCGCGATCTTTCTCGCGATTCGTCGGCGGGCTCCCCGTCGCTCCCCTCCGATTCAAGCCAGCCTCTCCGTGAACCCGATGCGCCCCCAGCTCCAGCTCCTCGCCGCACTCGCCGCTCTCCTCAGCCTCTCGCTGCCCTTCGACACCGACGCTCCTCGGCCTGCCGAAGAATCTGAAGAGGCCGAGCCAATCGATCGAACTCTTGAAGAGCTCTATGCGGCGTTTAGCTTTGCCCCAGGCGAGAGCTTCGACCGAGAGCGGTTCGAGCGCTTCTTTATGCCGAACGCTGTCTTCGTCCAACCCGCTGGCGCCGACGCTTCACGGCAGATTGACGACCTCGACAAGTTTTACTCCGACTTTGAAACCTTCGTCGCCAGCGCTCGTGTTCAGACGCACGGAATCCACGAGCTCATTCTATTCCATCGGACGGACTTCTACGGCGACATCGCGCACAGCTACGTCGTCTTTCAGCCCAGCTTCGGCGACGAAGTGATTCCACCGAATTCTCGCGGAATGGACAGCTTTCAGTTGATCAAGAGCGCGGGAACTTGGAAAGTCGCCTCGATGACCACCCGGTTCGAGAGCGCTGAACTATCGATCCCCGAACGCTTCCTTCGTTAACGGCGGAAGTGCCCAGTCTTGAGCAGGATGAATCCACAAGCGCCCGATAGCCTCGGGCCATCTCGCGCCCGCCTACGACCGACGGACCTCGTGCTCGCAATTCTCTTGGGAGTTCTGGCACTCACCGATTACGTCCTCACTCCGATCGTGCGTGGCTACGGAGACGGCCCCAACCTCATCGGTCTCTTCGCGGACCCCGATAACCTCCGCCCGTCTTACAACCACGCGCTCTACCTCCCCCTCGCACGAGCTCTCAAGGCCGGACTTGCTCTCTTCGGTGTAGAGCCGAGCGCAGCGGGAACGCTGCTCTTCTACTCACAACTCTCCACGGCGCTTGGACTCTCCTGCTCTCTGCTCTGCGCCCGCGCTCTCGGAATCGCTCGAGTACCCGCGCTCTTGGCGACGCTCCTCTTCGCCGTCTCGCCCCCGGTCTGGTTCTACGCTTCCGTGCCCGAGGTTCACGCGCCCCACTTTGCCGCAGTGAGCTTCGTCGCCCTGCTTACGCTCATCGCTCCGTGGCGGCGACCGATTCTCGCCACCGGTTTGTTGTGCATCGCGATGCCCGTCCTGTTCCTCACGCACCAAACCGGACTCTTCTTTTTCCCCGGCTGGATCTTCCTCGTGCAGCTAGCGCGCAGCCGCTTCTCCGCCCCCTTTGCGCAGAGCACGCTCTTCCTAAGAATCGCGCCGAGTCTCGTCCTCAGCTTCGGGCTCGCGCTTCTCTTCAACGCCACTCTCCGGGACATCTCCCTGGACGCGAGTCTTTCGCGATCCTCCGCCGCCATAACGACCCACAACGGTCCCGTTCTTGAAGGCATTTGGCTCGGCTGGATTCAGCCTCTGGCGCTGCTCTGGCTCCCTTTGCTCGCGGCCCTTTTCTTCCGCACCCGCGACGAGCTTGCAAAGAAGCTCATCCTCCCCCTCGCCTTGGTGTTCTTGCCCAACCTCATCTTCTTCCTCGCGTGGGGAGTACCCGAGCGCGGTGGCTACACGCTTGGAGGCGGCGTCTTCTTGATCATCTTCACCAGCCTCGGACTGGCCAAGCTGAACCACGCATCGAGCCGTCGAGCTACGATCAGCGCGATCGCGCTCGGCACCTTGCTCATCCTCGGCCAAGCTGCCCTTGCACGCCACCAGCGCAACCTGTTCGACGACCCGGTCGTCAACCAAAGCATGCAGGAGCGCATCGATACCGCTCGAATCGCATTCGGCGACAATGAGCTGCGGCACGTCTTGCTGAGCTTTGATCACACGAACCAAACCATCTCGGCAAGAGCGCCTGAAATCCAAGAGGTCAGGCTGCGTGTCGCGCTCTCCAAGGCCGCTCAAAAAAATGAGCCGCCTTCGGCTTTCGCGAGCTTCGTCGTCGAGTTGCTCCAACAACTTCACGCCGCGAAGCCAGTCGTAACGGTTCTCGATCGGAGCTACGCCGTCTATCTCACCGACGACTCGATCGCGGTTCAGACCTTGCAGGCCACCGAAGAACGGATCCGAGAAGAGTTCGACGTCGTCGAGTTCAGCGGTCCGGGTGGTGGCTTCTGGAAACTCACTCCACTGGAGTAGAGCACGAAGAAGCGCTGCGCCTCGCGCTCTACTTCATCAGCCAAGTATTGTTGGCGATCGGGTCGCGTTTGCGGTGCAGGCGTTGAATGTCATTCTGAGCGAGTCCCGCGATGCTCATTTGAATGTCGTCATTGACGTCGCCGTTTAGATAGTAGCTGTGCTCCATAAAGCCACCGACCACGTCGCTGCAATCCACTTGGTGAATCTTGGAGTGAACGAGAGAGGGACGCGCCGCACCGCCGGAACCCAGCCGATCGGGATTGCCCTTCGTAATGTCAGACCCGAGCAGCGCGTTGTCCCCGCGATTGAAATAGACCGAGATGCTCCGTCCCAGTTCATGCAAGCGCCCCATCGCACCGTTGGGTTCGAGAACGTCGTCGTCAATATCCGACGCGCATAAGAAGACTTGCTCGAACAAGCGCGGCATCCGAGAACCGGCAGAGAAATCCGCAAGACGCTCGAGTGCGTTCTGAAGCACGTAGTTTCCCATCGAGTGGCACAACAAGTGCAATTCTCGCTCGCACAACTCAACACCGCCCGGAGTCTCTCCGGAGATGCTTCTCAACTCCATGAGGAAGTCGCGCAGCTTCAAGAGACCTCGTCCGACGGACATGCCCGAGCCGCGCGCGTCGGATCGATCGGACTTATAGGCGGCGAAAGGCATGGCGCTGCCATCCGACGGCCAACTGAAGAGCACGACGCGCAATGGCTGAACCGCATGCGCACGAGCGCGATGATTCAATTGCTCTTGAAGTGCCAGTGCGGACCCCACCGCATCGTTCCAGGAGACGTTGTAGCCGTGGATGTAGATCAGGACATCTCGACTGGCGAGCATGTGCTTCTGAATCTGCGCGAACATCGCGCGGGAACCATAAGCGTTCGGCTTCTGGTCTTTCTCCGTCTTCTTGGTGTTGATGTTCTCTCGAAACGCTCGGATCCGGCGATAGCGTCCCGAAGCGCACAACTTCCCAAAGTAAGTCGCGAGGGTCTCGCCATCGCCCGTGCCGTAACCGACCGAGTCCTCCAGGTGCGAGCGGATCTTCGATGCGCTGGCCTGAACGGTCACGCGCCCAAAGCGAAGGTTCTCCATTCCATCCGCGCTGAACTTCGTGCCATAACCATCCGGTCGCCAGCGGTCGCCCTTGTGTGCACGATTCGTGGCGTAATAGATCACTCTTTGAGGCATGCGAGCTCGCTTGATGTCGGGGTCTGGGAATCCAATACGGGCGAAGTGCTCTTATACCGATCGGGCGACCTTCATTCCATTCCGGCCACCCGTCCGGGCGGCGTGATCCCGGCAGAGCCGAAGAGGGGAGCTCTCCCTCTACCGGATCCCGCTCGGAACTCCCGATTCCCCCACGAACCGAGTATAGTTGTCTCGGAACTGGCGCTCATGCCGAGCGCGTAAGGGAATGAGTACGCCGTGAAAACGATCAAGAACACTACGAAGAAGCCGCTGAGCGTCCCCCTGCCACGGGGCAAACGACTCTTCCTCGGTCCGGGTAAGTCCGGTCAAATTGCGCCCAAAGCCGCGGATCACCCGCCCCTGGTCGCTCTCCTCGAATCGGGCGACCTCGAGCTGGTCTCGGAGGGCGGCAGTTTTGCTGGTCGAGGTAAAGGCAGTGGCTCTTCGAGCGGCTCTCCTCAGAGCCACACACCGGGTAAGACCGTGTTTCGTTCCGGCGACGGTTGAGCCAAATCCGGGATGCCGAGCCTCGTGCTCGTCGAGCTTTGGAGCTAAAAACGAGCGGGATTTCCTCTAATGACCACGCGTGCCCCGTAGCTGTGCGGGCTCAGTTCCAGCCGGCCACGCGCGGATTCGAAATGCTCGACGTCGAATTGGATCCACTCACGCTTTCAAGCTCTACCGTACTCCCGGCCCAATGAGCACCCTCTTCTTCAACCTCGTCCTAGGATTCGCGGGTTACGTCTGCTCCAAGCAATCCGAGGACCGGACGCCGCTTCGATTCGCGTGGAGCCTGCTCTTCCCCGTCGGACTGGTTGCGCTCTTCTTGAGCATGGCCTTCTCCCTACTTCCCTGGGAGCGCCACTTCGCCCTTCTGCGCTTCTTCGCCTGGGCGGTTTTCCTGCACGGCCCGATCTTGATGCTGGTCATCGCTCGTCGAAGTGGACGCAAAAAGCCCGGTTGGCTTTTAGGGAGCCTCACCATCGCGCTCGCCCTGGTTGGGGTTGCGGTGGATGCTTTCTTGATCGAACCGCACTGGCTCGAGATCAATCGGATCACGATCGAGAGCGCGAAGATCACCAAGCCCACGCGGCTCGTCCTGATTGCCGACATCCAGACCGATCGGGTCGGCGAGTACGAGCGCGAGGTGATGGAGCGCGTCATGGAACAGAAGCCGGACATGATCTTCTTTGCCGGCGACTACATACAAGCGGATCCCGAAGCGGGCAAAGTTGAAATCGCGGCTCTCGCTACGATTTTTGAAGAGGTCGGCCTCAGTGCTCCGCTCGGGATCTATGCCGTCGGAGGCAACACCGACAATGAGGGATGGGAGCGGGTCTTCGATAAGGTCAAGGCTCGAACCTTCTCCATCCGAGGCTCTGAGTACGTTGGAGAGATGAGTATTAGCGGGCTCACCGAAGACCAATCCTTCAACACGAGATTGAGGATAACCCCCAGCCACGAATTCAGGATCGTCCTCGGACACGCACCGGACTTCGCCCTCAATAAGCCCGACGTGGATCTCATTCTCGCCGGGCACTGTCATGGCGGGCAAGTTCGGCTGCCCTTTATCGGACCGCTGATGACACTGTCGCGCGTGTCGCGAGCTTGGGCCGCTGGTGTCACCGAGATCGACGAGGATACGACCTTGGTTGTCTCACGGGGAATTGGCATGGAGCGCGGCAGGGCTCCGCGCCTGCGCTTCTTATGCCGACCCGAATTGGTCGTGATCGATCTCGTCCCCGTGCCTTGAAGCGAGCGGATGACACTTTCGTGAACAAGGTCTTCCGCGCGCTGCGGAGTCGAAAGGCCACTTGCCCGCTCAGCCTCGCGCTGATCCTGTTGGGTCTGTTCATCTGGAACGGCAGCAACCAGAGCTGGAAGACCCCCGAGTACGGAGAGTTATTGCCGTCGCTGCCAACCACCCCGAAGCAACTCCGCGTGGTCAGCTTCAATATCGCCAAGGCTCGCTTTCACCGCGGGTCCATCTCATTCGAGGCTCCAGAGCAGGTCGATCGAGCACTCGACGAGTTCGCACAACAACTGCGGGAAGCCGATGCGCACGTCGTCTTTCTCTCCGAGGTGGTCTGGGACTCAGGCCCGCGCCCGCTCAACCAAGTTCGCGCACTCGCTCGGAAGGCAAAGATGCATGCCTACGCCTACGGCGATAACTACCGGTTCGGCCTGCCCTTTCTGGGAATCCGAACGGGAAACGCAATCCTCTCGAAACTTCCCCTGAAGGCCGTCTCCGTCCAACAGCTGAAGGGAGCGTCATCCATCTTCAATCCCACCGGCAATCGACGCAGCTTGTGGGGCGAGCTCCTCCTCGATGGCGAGTGGCTGCGGATCGGCTCCATTCGCAACGACTCTTTCGACTTGGCGAATAACGCTCAGCAGGTTCGGGAGATTTTGACTGAGATTAACGGAGAGCCCGCGCTGCTCGGCGGAGACTTCAACGCCGAGCCGACAGATCCATCCATGGACGCGATCTGGACCTCAGAGCATTTCGCCGAGATCGTCCGCGATCAGCCGACTTATCCGGCCACTCAACCGACGCGGCAAATCGACTACAACCTCGCTCCGGCAAGCTGGCGACTCATCGAACATCGGACTCTCCCTCCCACGAGTTCTGATCACCTCGCCGTCTTGTCCGTCTTCGAGCTGGGCCTCTAGAACAGGACCCGGCCGCGCCTCATTCGCTGTCGAGCAACAACTGAATGCGCGCCTGAAGGCTGTACTCCACAGCGCGCGGGACGCCCACTTCTTGAAACTCACGGGGTAAGCCATATTCGTCGAGCAGGCGATGTGCGCGCTCCAGCTCGAGCTCCGCAGCCTCAGCTCGGGCCTCCAGTCGGTTTCGCTCTTGGTCTTCTCGTGACTGCATCGTTCCATGCTAGCCGCCCGACGGAGGCCAGCGTGTGTTTGCATTCCCCGAACTTCAGCGCTCCGTTTTTCGCTGGTCCAAAACTTAGGACGACCGAATAGGGCCGCGCTTCCCAGCGAGGTTCTGCCGAAGACGAGAACCCCGCGGGTGAAATTCACCGTCCGGGCGAGCCCAGATCTATGGAGAACCTCGGGACGGACCGGGGAATCGAGCGATCGGTCGGTTATTCTCTGAACCGACGCGGCAGGGACCGCCCTTTTCGATATGAGTGAAACGCTTGAACTCACCGTACCCGATGACGCCCACCTCCATTTGCGCGACGGTGACGCTCTCCGAATAACGGTCCCGGCCACCGCAAAGGTTTTTGCGAGAGCGGTGGTCATGCCCAACCTCTCCTCGCCCGTGACGACCGTCGCGGACGCTCTCGACTACCGGGCGCGCATCCTCGCCGCCGCGGGACCCGGAACCGCATTCGATCCGCGCATGGCGCTCTACCTCACGGACGCGATGAGCTCCGACGAGATCCAGCGCGCCGCTGATTCGCCCCACATGGTTGCGTGCAAGCTCTACCCGCAGGGCGCCACCACCAATTCAGAGTTCGGAGTCGCCGATCTAGAAGCCCTCTACCCGGTCTTCGAGGCCATGCAAGCCGCGCACCTGCCGCTGCTCATTCACGGTGAAGCGACCGACCCCGACGTCGACGTCTTCGACCGTGAAAAGGTCTTTATCGAGCGATCCCTAGAGCCCATCTCGGAACGCTTTCTCGAGCTGCCGATTGTCTTCGAGCACGTCACAACGTCGGACGCAGTTGAGTTCGTAAAGAGCGCGCGAGCGGGCGTTGCGGCGACCATCACGCCCCAGCACATTCTGATGAACCGCAATGACCTCTTCGCGGGCGGGCTCAGGCCTCATCACTACTGCCTTCCGGTCCTCAAACGCAGCTCGCACCAGCTGGCCATTCAGCAGGCCGCGATTAGCGGGAACTCGCGCTTTTTCTTGGGTACAGATTCCGCTCCACACTCCAAATCATCGAAAGAGAGGGACTGTGGTTGCGCCGGTTGCTTTTCAGCGCCGGCGGCACTTCCCCTCTACGCGGAGGCTTTCGAGCAGCTGGGCGCACTCGAGCGGCTCGAAGACTTCGCATCTCGGTTCGCCGCGGAATTCTACGGCTGGCCGCTCAATGACAGCACGCTCTCGCTGTCGAGAAAACCGTGGAAGGTTCCGGAGCGTCTCGACTACGCCGAAGGCGAACAGATCGTCCCCTACTGGGCCGGACGACCGCTGAACTGGCAGCTCTAGGATCCTGCCCACCGCGGACGACCGACTCCCGTCTTCGCGGAAACATGCGCTCCTGAACAAGGCCGCGCTTCCACCGGCGGCGTATTTTTTTAGGCCTTCGGGAAGTACAGCTTTGAGCAGAGTGGGTATTCTCCCGCCATGCTTCGGTTCGACACTCCCACAGCCTACCTGCGCAGCGTAGCCTTCCTCGAGGGCATCTCGTACCTCATCCTGCTGGCCTGTATGCCTCTGAAATATTGGGCAGGACAACCGACCCCGGTCCGAATTGCCGGCTCTCTGCACGGCCTGCTATTCGTCTGGCTCATGCTGCTCGTCTTGCAGGGCTTGACCATTCACTCGCGCAAATTCGGCTGGGCGGTACGGATCGGAATCGCCTCGTTGATTCCCTTCGGCCTGTTCTTCATGGACGCCCGACTTCGCAGAGAAGATGAAGAGTTCCGTGAAGCGAAGCGAGCGTCGCGCCCCTAGTCGGATCGTCGCCGTCACCGGGTGAATGACGGCTCCGCGCTAGTCGCTTTCGGTTGACTCTACCTTCAGGCTCGCGTCCATGAGGTCGACTCGGCGGTGCTGGAGCACCTCCACGTTCCCGATCTTCCAGGCACCGTTGTCTAAGACGACTTCGTAAACGGCCTCGTACTCATTGCGTCGTCGGTGCAAGTGCCCCCAGTGCGACACAAGTCCATTGAGTGTCCAAGCCCACTCCACGCGGAACGCGCCAAGAGCGCTCTCCCCGGCTGGAAAGACAACTCTGCCCGAGCCCTCGTCGATTCCCTCGATGGAGCAAACCGCGCCGCCGTGTTCGCGCATTACCAAGCTCTCGTAGATCTCGCCGTAGACCTCATCCAGGATCGAGGGGTGCACGCTGCTCTCCAAGAGTTCATAGATGGCTGCCTCGTTGGATGCTGAAAACGCTTGATAGATCCTGCCGTGCAGCACCTCAAAGATCGCCAAGGCTTGCTCGGAATTTGGCCGTTCATTCGCCCGCTGGCCAGACCAGGGCAGCGGCACGCTCCAGTGGCCGCGAAGCAGAGCCGCGGCGATGAAAAGCCCGAAGGCGGCGACTCGGACATAGCTCCGGACATCGTCGCGACGCCGAGTCGAAACCAAAAGCGCCAGAGCTCCGATGGCGAGCATCAAAGAGAGCAGTGGCAGACGAAGGCGATCGGCTGGACTTGGGAGGAGTTGCCCGTCCGCTGTACTCGAAGCTATTGCGTCGGCAGCTGAAGGCAGCCCCCAACGAAACTCCGGTTCAGAAGGACTCAAAGTCGCCTGCGTTGCAACACGGTGACCCTCGAGGAGCGTAAGTGGCACGACGCTCTCCCCGTTCCAGTCAGTGCCTTCGAAGCGCGTCCAGCGCACCGAAAGTTCGCTGGCTCTCGGTGGGATCGGGATGAGAAACCTGGCTTGCACAACTTGCCAGCTCTCTCCGCTCTCCTCCAAGCTCGGGAGTCGCAGCTCATCGAACTGACCGCGTGCGGGCGCACCATCAATGGCCAGTAGACCTCCTGCCGCCACGAACTCGGAGAATGCCGAACGCAGGTCCTCTCGGTCAGAGAGCGTCACCGGCTCCTGAAACAAAAGCTCATCTCCGAGCAGCACGCGAAGCGCGTCCGGCTCTCCCGAAACGGCCAGAACGAGCAGCGACTCCTCGATCGAAACCTCCACCCAAATCGGTGGGCCCTGATGGCGAACCGCAGCCGCACCGGGGCAGAGCAGCAGCAGTGCCACAGCGAGGAGTTTTCGAATCATAGGAGAGCAATAAAAGCCTCACGCACGACACAGCGAGGCTCAGCTTGAGTCCGACCGCTAGCTTACTTGGGCTGCTTGACCAGTCGTAGATACGGCTTCAGCTCGTTCCATCCAGCGGGGAACTTCTTTCGAGCCTCGTCATTGGAGATGGTCGGAACGATGATCACATCTTGACCGGTGCGCCAGTCCACTGGAGTCGCGACTTGATGAGTCGCGGTGAGCTGTAGCGAGTCGATGACGCGCAAGATCTCGTCGAAGTTGCGCCCGGTGCTCGCCGGATAGGTCAGCGTCAGTTTGACCTTCTTATCCGGCCCAATCACAAACACCGACCGCACCGTAAAGGTCGCGTCGGCATTCGGATGGATCATGTCGTAGAGCTCTGAGATCTTTCGATCATGGTCGGCGATCAACGGAAAGTTGAGTGCGACGCCCTGAGTCTCCTCGATATCTTTGGACCAACCCTCGTGGTCCTTGAGCGGATCCACGCTGAGCCCAATAACCTTCGTACCGCGCCTATCGAACTCGGACTTGAGCGCTGCTACACGCCCCAATTCGGTGGTGCAAACCGGCGTGTAGTCTTTCGGGTGTGAGAACAGAACGCACCAGCCCGCGCCAATGTAATCGTGAAACTGAATCGTGCCTTCGGTGGTTTCGGCGGTGAAGTCGGGAGCTTCATCACCCAGTCGAATCGTCATGATTTTTGGTTATCCGGATCGCGCGCAGAACTGAAAGTGCAATCGAAAGCCGCGCGCTGCGCCCTCGTCACGCAACCCATCAAGAATGATCATGGGCCGCTCAAACCGTGGATCAGTCCAGCACCGGGCCGCGCATCTGGCAAGCGGCATCTCTCGGAAAGAGTGAGCGGCGGCCGGTGTGCCTCTCGGGGGCCACGGGTACCGAAGCGAACCGCACCGGAACTCCCCCGATCGCACTCGCTCCCCCTTGCCGACTAATCCTTGCGTTTGCGCTCTTCGGCTATCCCCATCATCGTCGCCGACATGCGCGCGATAAGAGACTCCTCCTCGCCACCCAATGCCCAGACCTCACCCTCGGTAAAACAAAGGGTTCCACCTGGCTTGAGAACTTTCCCGATGGCTCTAAATCGCTCCCCTCGGGCGGGAGCAATGAGACTGACTTTATACTCGACCGTCAGTACACCGCGTCCGGGCTCGCTCAGACTTAGAGCCGCGTAACCACAAGCGCTATCGACAATCGTCGTCACAATGCCCGCGTGAAGGAAACCGTGTTGCTGGCAAAGCTCTTTCCGGAAAGGCAACTCGATGCATACGACGCCCGGCTCAACGCTCTGCAGCTCGCCGCCAATAGTCGCCATCACGAACTGTCGGTGAAAGCTATCGCGGATGCGGGATTCGAAAGCGGGATCGCGAGGCTCGAAGACAGACGAAGCGGTGGAAATCTCCATCCCTGAATCCTAGCCCGGCCCATCCAACCTTTTGGACGTTCCTCTCGAGCAATATGGAACTTCTACAGAGAGAGCCGGGCGACCTAGTCGAGCGAATACCCGTTTTGCTCGAGGACCTCGCGCATGGAACCAAAGCGAGCATGCTGTATCAGGGCCTCCAACCTCGGAAGCGTACGGTCGAGGTTTAAATAGTGCCGGAACCGTTTCAGAAAGGGCGCGGGAATGCGCGGCTGGTCGGGATCGAATTCCCAGGGGTGCAGATAGATCGAAGCGGGTCTGCCCTTTCGCCGGATGGAGTCCACCGCGCGGCGGGTGAGCGCGCCTGGGAGCAATCGAAAGTAACCGCCTCCGCCGACCGGCCAATTCCTACCGGCGACCTGCAGCGTGGACACGGGAAACTCGAGGAGCTCGCCAGCCTCCGTCGACACCGTCGAAATCCCCGGCTCGAAGTTGGGGACGCCATAGACCGGATGACGGACCGGGTGGACGCTCGAGTCGTATTTGTAGCCGCGATCGATGAGCGTATCGAAAGCCCACCAGGTCTCCTTGGTCAACGTGAAGGTCGAAGCCCGAAAGCCGATCGGTTTGGGGGCGCCGGCGGCCACGAGCGCATCTTCAGTCAGTTGAAGGTCGCGCTCCAATCCCGCTTGCCCGAGATCCCATAGGTACTCGTGCTCGTAGCCATGACTGGCGACCTCGTGTCCCCCGTCGAGGCAGGCCTGAACGAGATCGGGCCGGCGCTCGGCCACCCAGCCGAGAAAGAAAAAAGTCGCGTGCGAGTCGTTCCGCTTGAGGCAGCTCAGGATGGCATTCATCCCGACGTCAATCCGCGAGGGAACCTCGTCCCAGTCCTCACGCTTAAAGTGGCCGCGCAGATTCGCCACTTGAAAGAACTCTTCGACATCGAAGGAGAGCGCGCTCAGTCGGTCGTCACTCATAGCAAACCCTCCACCGACTGAATCACTCTGCGCGCGTTCCCGCGCCAGGTCAGATCTCGTTCGCGAATCGTCTCAAGCGCCCGCGCGCCCAACCGGTCCCGGAGTTCATCGTCGGAAGCGAGTGCGAGCAGGGCCTCAAGTAGCGCATCCTTCTCGCCGGGCTGAATCAAGAGACCATTCTCACGATCGCTGAGAACCTCACATAGATTCGGTTGATCGGGCGCGATGACCGCGAGTCCGGCGGCCATGTACTCGTGCAGCTTGAGCGGCGAGGCGTAAGGATTGATCGCAGGTACCAGACCGACATCAAAGGCGCAGAGTAGCCTGGGGATCGCGTCATGCGGACGAGGGCCCGGAAAGTGAACGCGCTCGGCAACACCGAGACGACTGGCCAGCTCGCGCAAGCCCTCTTCCGCCGGTCCCATTCCGATGAGCACCAGTTGAGCTTCCGAGAGCCTTGCATCAGTAAGACACTCGATCACGAGGTCGAGCCGATGCCAGTCCCGGTAGTAGCCCACGAAACCGAGCACGAGCCCCATCGTTGAATCGATGCCAAGGTCGGCGCGCGCGCGCTCGCGTTCCTGCGCGGGATCCGCAAAGTCGTAGAGTTCAAGCTGGACGCCATTCGGAGTGACGAACAGCGAGTCCTCATCGACTCCCATCTCGATCAGCATGCCCTTGAGCACCTCCGTCACGACACATACTCGCCCGGCCTCGCGAAAGACATACTTCTCGACGTTGGAGGCAAGCCGCGGGAAAGACAGTCCGCGCGTCTTCTGGAGCTCGAGAACCATCGGAGAGTTGACCTCGAGAACCAGCGGTTTCCGCAAGCGATGAGCGGCCATCACTCCCGCACAGTTCCCAAAGGCATAGCGCTCATAGACGAAGTCGGGTTTGAACTCGACAGCCGCTTTGAGGATTCGGTTTCGGGCGATCGGACTATAGGCGTACTCCGCCAGCTCGAGTACGAAGCGCGGCAGCTTGCTGACAAAGCTCCAACGACTGCGCCCGGAGCCCTGGTCTTTCCCGCTCTCCCCGCCCTGCTGAACCAACGACACCTCATCGAGTTCATGGCCCTCTTCGCGAAATGCGTTTTGAAGCGAACGAATGTGAACGGCTTGACCGTCCTCGGCCATCGTTCGGTGGTGATAGAGAATCTTCATCTCGAGGCGCCCTTCGCTGCGAGCGCGCCATCCACGGCGCGCCCGATGCAGCCCTCGAGCGCATCCAGACTACTCTCCCAGGAGAGCGCTTCAACGGCGGCACGGGACGCTTCACTCCGACGTTCTCGCTCGAGGAGCCTTCCGAGCACTTGTCCAACCACCGGCGCGTCGCGTCCTTCCGCAGCGGGAACCAACATGCCCTCGAGCGAATCCAGCAACTCGCTCGTCCCGCCAGCATCGGTAGCACAGACGGGGCAGCCGCTACTGAGTGCCTCGAGCACCACATTTGGACGGCCCTCGCGTCGACTGGTCAGCAACATGCAGTCGGCTGCGTTGTACCACTTGGCCAGCTGCTCCGGAGTTTGGGCACCGACCAGAGAGACCCGGCCCGCAAGTTTTTGAGCAGCAATCGCACACTCAAGCTCTCCGAACAACTCTCCGTTCCCGATGAAGACCAAGCGCGCATCTGGCGGCGCGCCCTCTGCGAACGCAGCCAATGAGAGCATCGGATCCTTGCGAGGAATCAGGTGGCCGACGACAACGATGAGCTTTCCCCCTGAGGGAAGACCGAGCTCGCTCTGCGCTTCTGCTTGATCGCGAATCCGAAAGAGCTCGGTGTCGACCCCGTTGGGAACCAGCGTTCCTTCACCAGCACCGAGCCGATTCATTTCCGCGAGCAGGTGCTCGGACACAGCGCACCAGTGCCCGGCGGCTCGTAAGTAACTGGCCAGGTCCTCGCCCAGTCCAGCTTCCCCCGCAACCTGCAAGACATCCGAGCCTCTGCCCGAGACGACGCAGGCGATGCCTCTCTCCGCAAGCGGGATCGCCGCTGCAGCAGCTGGCCAGGCGTAGTCGCAAATTACGGCGTCCGGCTCACCGATCTCGAGAATGGTCTTCAGGCCCGCGCGCGCAAAGGCCGCCGCATTCCTTCGCGCAGCTTTCGGGAGATGCAGATAGCGCGGAGCGAGGACGGAAATTCCGCTGCGCTCCTCGCGCTTCGGTACCGAGTGAATCAACTGCCACTTGCCGTACACGAATGGCCACGGTGTTCGCGGCACGGGATGAACGACCGTGACGTCATGTCCACGCGATTGCATACCCAGCCAGCGACGCTCGGCAAAAATGCCCTCAAAGGGCGAGACCTGACTCGGATAGAGCGAGGTCAGCACGGCGAGCTTCATGCGGATAATCCCTGAACGCTGTGTCGCCGGCGCCACTGCTCCAGCACGAGCATGCTCCAGAGCAGGCGCGAGTGATCCGTTCGCCCGGACTGGTGCTCGGACAAGGCCACCCGTAGACGACCGCGGTCGAGCCAGTCTTCGGGCAGAGTCTCGACGGCATCCTCGACGCTGGAACGCAGCGGTCCCCGAATCCACCCGGCTAACGGAGTACCGAATCCGCGCTTGGCACCATCGAGAACTTCACTGGACAAGCGGCCGCGCAGCGCTTCTCGAAGCACGTGCTTGCCGCGCCCGCTCCGCACTTTCTGGTTCGCGGGCAGATTCACAAAACGCTCACCCATGCGGTGATCCAAGATGGGAACGCGCACCTCGAGTGAGACGGCCATCGAGGCGCGGTCCACCTTGGTCAGAATCTGATCCGTCAAGTAAGTGTGGAAGTCCGCATACTGCGCCCGGAAGAGCGGGCAATCGATCTCGGGGCGATCGTAGTGAGCGCGGAACGCATCGAACGGATCGTACTCACCGAGGCGGTTGCGGAGGTCGGGCGCCAGATAGGAACGCGCCTCGCCCGAGGTCAGTTGCGTCACGCTTCGCCAGTACGCGTGCGCTGGTGAATCGCCGACATTGGTGAGGAAGGTGCGCGCTCTAAAGATCTGCGGAGCCCAGTCGAGCTTGGGGTAAAACCTCCCGCCGATTCGGCACGCCGCTTGACCAAAACTTCCGAGCGCGGAACGAATGCGGTTCTCCGCAGTGTCATGAACATAGCGGCGATATCCGCCAAAAGTCTCATCGCCGCCGTCGCCGGAGAGAGCAACGGTCACATGCTCGCGAGCCATCTTCGAGACCAGGTAGGTCGGAACGGTGGATGAGTCGGCGAGGGGTTCGTCGAAGAACCAGGGCAGGCAATCCACAGCGAGCTTGGGATCCGCATCGAGAATGCTCTCGTGCAGCTCGGCGCCGAATTGTTTTGCCGTGCGCCTCGCGATCTCGAGCTCGTCGTGGGAGCGCTCTTTGAAACCGACGGAGCAGGCGAGAATCGATCCGCTCACTTTGGAGGACATGCTCGCGACGACCGCGCTGCTATCGATGCCGCCCGACAAGAAAGCGCCGAGAGGAACGTCCGACACAAGGCGGTCTTCCACGCAAGTATCGAGCAGCTCCAGGACCTCGTCACCCGTCGCAGGTCCGCGTAGTTCATCCTTAGGGAGATCCCAGTAGCGAGAGGTCTGCGCGCGTTCTCCTGGCGACCACTTGAGGATGTGTCCGGGGAGCAACTGGTTCATGCCCGACCATGCGGAGTGCTCGCCGCCGATGTAGCCCTGGACCATGTAGTCGAGGAGAGCTTCGGGGCGCAGCTCGCGAGCGAGTTCACCGCGCTCGAGAATCGCTTTGGGTTCACTCGCCCAACTCAGTCCGCTCTCGGTTTCCGCGAAATAGAGCGGCTTGATTCCCAAGCGGTCGCGCCCGAGCAGAATCCGAGGTGCTCCGCCCGCTGCCGTGTCCCCCAGGTCGAGAATGCAGAAGGCGAACATGCCGATCAGGTGATCGACGAGTCGATCGCCGTACTCCGCGTACAGGTGAACAATGACCTCGACGTCGGAATTGGTCAGGAACTCGTATCCCTTGGATTCGAGCTCACGCCGCTTCTCTTTAAAGTTGTAGATCTCGCCATTCGCCGTGACCACGATGTCTCCAGCGCGATTGCTGAGAGGTTGGTGCCCTCCGCTCAGGTCAATAATCGAGAGCCGGCGAAAAGCCATACCGATCGAGCCGAAGATTTCGATGCCCCCGTCATCGGGGCCGCGATGAATTAAGGCATCGGACATCCGCTTGAGCAGGTCCCGATCGGGTCGCGCCGAGAGGTCGTGCAACCCGAATCCAACAAGTCCACACATGCTTTTAGTGCCTATCGCTCAGAAGAGGGGCGTCTCTAAAACCATGAACGGGCGGCCGGAGGCCAAAGCCCGGTGTCCGAATGCGCCTCAGCTGACCGGGTGTCCGGTCTCCCGAATCAACCCGTAATTCCGCCGGTGCGTTGGCGTTCAATTCCTCAAGCGCGAACTTTTCGAAGACAATAACGATGGCGAAGAAGTGGTAGACGAGGTCGAAGTGGGCTCGGTTCAGGAAGGTACTTCCGATGCAGAACGCCGCAAGCGATGCTTCGAACATCGTCGCATAATTTATGATCCAGCTGGAGTAGTAGCGCTTCTTCGCGAGCTTCCTCATCTTCCAACATGTTCGAAAACTTCGGTAGATGAGATACAGATAGATCAACAAGCTGATCGATCCGGTCTCCGCCCAAATCTGCAGATAGCTGTTGTGAGCCACAAAGATGTTCTCACCTCGACGTTCCTGAGCCGTCGGATTCGGCTGGTACGTCATATAGCTCTGCCGAAACTTGTTGAGCCCAACCCCGAGAACTGGATTCCCAACGGCCATTCGGGAGGCTGCCGCCCAGGAACGGAAACGCGCCTTCGCGGAGCTATCCTCCTCCACGTTCTGGAGAGTGCTCAAGCGGCTCTTCAGGTTGGTCGGCCCGAAGAGCAGGATCGTCAACCCAAAGAGCCCCGCTGCCGTGAATCCCGCGACGCGGTTCTTCGATCTCCAAATCAGGACCCCGCAGGCCCCAACGAGCGAGAGCATTCCACCGCGGGAGTGCGTCAGCGCAATCGTGATGATCGTCAGCGGGATCGAATAGTGGAAGACCTTGCGCAGGGTCTCGTTTTTCTCGGTGAGTCCCAAGTGGAATAACATCGGAATCGACATGACGAGCGCGAGCGCGTAGTCGTTATTGTCCGCCAACATCCCACCCGGCCCCGTCTTAATCGGAGTGCGCCCGAAGGTCATGATGCCCCAGATCCCCGACTTCACGCCGTAGAACGCGAACGATAAGGCAATGACCCAAACGAGTACGCGCAGGTGCTCTTTGCTGGTGAGGACCGCAGTGGTGAAGAGCGCGATTCCGATAATCTTGGCGAACTCAAACGTTCGCCCTTTCTGAGCCTTGTCCACTCCGGGTAATCCGGGCTCGGAGTCCCAGACTCCCAGGATCACCAAGACGACCAAGAAGATCATCAAGAAGCAGCGCAGGTCGGGCAGAAAGGGCTTCATCCCTTTGGGATTCGCCATAAAGCCGGCAAACGTCAGCATCGCGACGTAGAACGACCAGCGCATGTTGCGCACCGTTCCCCACGAGAGATCCTGGACGCGCATGTAGGCCAGCCAGCTAAACACGAGCAGACCGACATACGGACGGCGAAAGCATGCGGGGAGCAGCCCGGTGATCACCATCACGACAAAGAGGTCGCGCATCATGAGGCGATTCGACGGAACGATTCCGTCGCCTCTTGATGACCTAGTCGTTCGCTCTGATCGAACGTCGCGTTAACGCCCGCCGATTGCCGTTGAGATCGGGAACCGTGAAGTCGACCGGACCCACCAACTCGAAGCGATCTCCGGGTGCCGAGTGGATCGGCAGAAAGCCGTCTCGTATGCCGTATGGGACCGAACATCCCGCTCTACTCGAATTGGTTCCTGAACTCTTCGAGCTGGATCAGGACCGTTGTCGGGAGCAGCTCCTGGTTTCGAGTATACGCCCAGGTAAACCACCCGATGACCGTCAGCATCAGCAAGCTGGAGAGCACCATGACGACGGCTCGGAATCTCATCGATCGGCGCTCGGCCGAGGTCACGATCTCATTGACGACGCCGAGCACGGGAAGCGTCAACACGGCCGTCACATCGCCCACATTCCGATAACAGTTCTTCGAAAACTCGACGACCACCGAGGAGCCGAGTCCGAGAGCTAGCCCGCCCACGAGCCCGATGGCGATAATCAGAAGCGGGTTCGGATCGGTGGGATCCGGAGGTGCGATCGGACTCTTGGTCCAGTGATACGGTTGAACGTTCGCTCGAATCTGTGCGGCGAGAAGCCGCTCCTTTTCTCTCAGGCTGTGCTTGGCCTCATTGAACTGAATCTCATAGACGTTTTTGTCGTTTTTGGCTTCTTCCCGAGCCGTGTGCAGTCGCACGCGCTCGTCCATGATCGTCAACAGCTCGTTCTCTCGGTTCTTC
This sequence comes from Planctomycetota bacterium, assembly GCA_029259635.1. GTDB lineage: Bacteria > Planctomycetota > UBA1135 > UBA1135 > OFTM34. The sequence goes on from JAJDEU010000057.1 coordinate 81,057, forward strand.
CAGCTCGTCAGCTTCGCATCGAGCCCCCCAAGCTTCAGTTCTAGCGCGTCCTTCTGTTTCTCCAACGCGAACTTCTCCTCGTTCGGCACAGCCTCGTCATGCTTGATGATGCTGTCCGCAGTGTTCGCGGTTTCAAAGAGCTCCAGCTCCTTCTTGTCGATGAGCTTCTCGATCCGCTTGTACTTCGAGTTCAACGGAGTGAGTCCAATTTGCTGTCCCTTGAGATCCGCGATCTCCGCCTGGATCTGTGCAATCTTGGCATCTCTGTTCGACCCGCCCCCACTCACTCGTCTCTGGACGTAGTCTTCCATCGTGAGGAGATCGTTCTCGATCTCCTCAAGCTCTCCGAGGGCCTCGGCCCGTTCGGCCTCGGCCTCCTGAATATCGATCAGGACCTTGGCCATCGCCGCCTCATACCGATCCGGCGCGCTCTCGAAAACCCGAAGGTCAGGGCGAGTCGCCTCGCTGAGCTTCATTCTCTTTTCGATGCTGTCTAGACGAGTGAGCGCGTCGCGATACTGCCTCTGTGCTCGGTCGACCTCATTCTGCGTGTCATCTCTCTGTGCCGTCAAAAAGAGCTCATCTCGGCTCGTCAGCTCATTCACCCAGCTGTTGACGAGTGCGGAAATAAAGCGCACTCCCTTCTTGGGGTCGACGTGCTTGTAGGAGAGTGACACGAAGGATGATTTGCGCTGCTTGGACTCCGCCGGTGTCGAGGCGTGAATTTCCTTGATTTGATTCCGGATGTACTCGCGCCTGAGAACCGGATCACGCAGGTTCGCGTACTCATCCCATGCGAGCTCCCGGATGACTCGACGGACGCGCTCAAAACTCTTTAGGTGATCCACAGCATTGGCGCCTTCGCGGTTGATACTGGAATCCGTACCGAAATCACTCTCATCGCCGAGTGCAATTCGAACCCGATGGAGTTCAAACTTGGACTCGATCATGTACTTGCCGGGAATGATCAAGGCGAGCACGATGGATAGGGCCAACACGAAGACAGCAGGCAGAGCTATTTGCCATTTGCGCTTCTTGAGGATCGTGAGGAACTCCTCAACCTGACCTGTGTTTTCGGCGTACATCGTTCTGGCGTGTGCTAGCAGTCCGTGGTGAAAGTACTTGGGTTCATGAGCCGCGAAATTCTGGTCAGGTTGGTGCCCGGAAGCGCGGCAGCATTCCTGAACTTAGCAGGCATTAGATTCGGCGAGTTTTTCGGGTGCCGACTTAGCGTGAAGGACGCCGTTCCTGGAGCGAATGTCTTTTACCACGGGCTGCTAGAAGAAGTTGTTGTTATTGCCGCCGCGGCCTCTGCGACCGTTGATCGGGAACTGCCCGCGCGAGACGCGCTGCAGGTTCAAGATGTTGCGCGCGACGGAATTGACCACTTGGGTGACCGGTTGAATCAACGCAACGATGAACTGACCGATCTGCGTTAAGAACGTCGGAGGAACGTAGAGGATGTCCCCCTCGCGAACATGAATGTTGTAGGTCGAGTCTCCGGACCGAATCATGTCGTTGACATTGACCGTGATGACCAGCGGTTCGCGCGGGTCCGCCCGAATCAGACGCACCCGTCCGAGGTTGGCCGCATTGGCCGTGGGTCGCGCCCGCATAACGGCCTCGAAAATCGTCAGATCGCCGCGGAAAGGACGCTCGCCCTCGGAAGCCACCTCGCCCAGCACCCAGTAGGTCTTGCCGTCTAAAGTCACGATCGTGACCGTGATGTCGTTGTCCTCGAAGTAGGGCGCGAACTTCTGCTCCAGGAGAGCCTCAATCTCCGAGCGCGTCATCCCTGCGACGTGCACCGCCCCGATCTCCGGCAGAGTGATCGTTCCGTCCAGTCCCACTCGATCGCTTCCGATAAGGTCCGGATTGACCAGGTCCTGATAAGTGACCGAATCTCCCAGCACCACGTAGTCTTCTTCTTCGGCGTTACCGGTGTAGCGGTTGCCGAATCCCTCGGTGTTGAGGTACTGCAAGAGCCGCTTGTCCGGCGCTGAATTGCAGGAGGTCATCCCCCCCCCGATGAGGCCGAAGAGGACCAGTAACAATAGATGGGGAGAGTGGAGACGCATGCGGGGTTTACTAGCCGACGGACGAGACGAGCTTTCCACCGGTTGCCGAAGAAGGGTTCTTCGGCGAGAAAAGCCGACGGGGTTAACGGATCGGCCCCCGGCATCGCGAGGGAAGATGAAGGCCACCCTAGAAAATCGCCCTAAGTAGTTGCAAGCCAGTGGCCTGGGATGAATCGACCGGATCAGGCCGGAGCTTGACCGACTTGGGCCAAGTATTGGCCCAAAGCTCGTCGCCACGGGGCCAAGGGATGCCCGCGCAGTTCCGTGAGGCGATCGCAGGAGAGCACGCTATTGGCAGGCCTCGGCGCGGGCCTCGGGAAGGCCTCTGTGCCGCAGGGCTCTAGCTTGATGCCTTCCAAGCCCGCCAAGGACACGGCCGCCTGGGCGAAGCCAAACCAGGTCGCGTTGCCGTCGCAACTCGCGTGATAGATCCCGGCTTCGCCAAGCATCAATACATCCCAAAGAGCCGGTGAGAGCTCGAGGGTAGAAGTCGGAGAGCCATGCTGGTCGTCGACCACCGAGAGCTCTCCACGCTCGCTAGCGAGCTTCAGAATCGTCCGAGGGAAATTCGCTCCGCGAGGACCATAGAGCCAAGCCGTTCGAACGATCCGGACTCCATCGGGATGCGCCTCCCGAGCCAGGGCTTCGCCAGCGAGTTTTGTTTTGCCGTAGACCGAAATCGGACAGGGCACGTCGCTCTCGGTATAGGGCGAGCGCTTCGTCCCGTCGAAAACGAAGTCGGTACTGACCATCACGCAGGGAATCTTTCGGTCCGCGCAAGCCGCAGCGACAACCCCACAGGCGGTGCCATTCACCTTCATGGCGAGGGCTTCATTCTCCTCCGCTGCATCAACCGCCGTGTAGGCCGCCCCGTGAATAACCCCGACGAAAGGTCCGAACTCGTCGAACAATCGATTCACGGCGTCCGCGTCGGACAGGTCGACGCCCGTAGCGGCAAAGCTCGGTCCACCCTCCGAATTCTCAGGAGCGAGATCGGTGCCCACGACCTCACAACCGTTCGGCACATCGAGCAGCAGTTGACTGCCCAACATCCCGGCCGCGCCCGTCACAAGAACTCTTCCCGGAGTGCAGCCTTTCACTAGTCGTCCATTCGGTTGGCACCGCCCTCGGAAACCAAATGGCTCGCGTGAAGCAACGAGTCAAAGGTTCCGGCGTCCGTCCACCAACCATCGAGGACTTCGTACGTCATCGAGCCGTCCTTGATGTACCAATTATTGACATCCGTAATTTCGAGCTCGCCACGATTGGATGGCTCGAGCGTCTTGATCACATCAAAGACGCGATGGTCAAACATGTAAACGCCAATCACGGCCAAGTTCGATTGAGGCTGCTTGGGCTTCTCTTCGATCGAGGCCACCCGGTCCCCTTCGATGTTGGCGACGCCAAAGCGCTCGGGATCCGGCACTTCCTTGAGCAGGATCTTGGCTCCCGACTCCTGCTTTTTGAAATCCCTAACCATCTTGCTGATGTTCTTCTCGATGATGTTGTCACCGAGGATCACGCAGATGCTCTCGCCGGCCGCCCAAAACTCCGCAAGGTCGAGCGCTTCCGCGATACCGCCTTCACCCTTTTGATAGGTGTAGTTCAGGTGCTTGAGACCGAAGTCGGATCCATTGCCGAGCAAACTCAGGAAGTCGCCCGACTTCCGCCCACCGGTGACAATCAGAATGTCATCGACGCCCGCATTGACGAGCGCTTCGATCGGGTAATAGATCATCGGCCGGTCGTAGACCGGAAGCAGGTGCTTGTTGGTGATCTTGGTTAAGGGGAACAGTCGCGTTCCCAATCCGCCGGCGAGAATTACGCCCTTCATACTGCTGCCTGCCTAATCAATGAATTTCCTCGAATGGAGAGTGGCCTGCACAGGCCTTGCGTCCCGGGGTTGTGGGGAGCTTGTCTTCTCTCGCGGAGCTCGCTTCTTATCGCTGCCTTTAACCTCGAAACCTCAGCTCAGCTTCGCTTCCGATGGGTTGCGCTCTCGATACCACGCCACAAATTTCTCCAGTCCATCGCGAACCAGAGTGGAAGGTTGGTAACCCAACTTTGCCTTCGCCTTCGAGACGTCGGCATAGGTCACAATCACGTCTCCGGGCTGCATCGGTTGGCGATCCAAGACCGGCTCGCGGCCACAGACTTCTCCAATCAATCCGACGAGCTCAGAGAGCGAAGTCGTCTGCGATTCCCCGAGGTTGTAGATCTCGTAGCCAGCACAAGCGTCGATCGACCGAACGACGCCGTCCACGATGTCGTCAACGTAGGTGTAGTCCCGACGAGTCGAGCCATCCCCAAAGAACGGAATCGGCCGACCATCCAGGGTGTGTCGGACGAATTTGTGTATCGCCATCTCCGGGCGTTGCCGTGGTCCATACACGGTGAAGAACCGCAGGCAAGTGGTCGGTATTCCGTAGAGGTGATGATGGGTATAGCAGTGCAGCTCCCCCGCGCGTTTCGTTGCGGCGTAGGGCGAGACCGGACAGTGGATATCTTCGTCCTCGGAGAAGGGCACCTTCTCGTTGGCGCCGTAGACGCTTGAGGACGATGCGAACACGAATCGAGTGCCTTCGCTCTTTCGAATCTGCTCAAGCAGGATCAGCGTCCCGCGAATATTGACGTCCTGATAGTGCAGCGGATCGAGTAGCGACGGACGCACGCCGGCCATCGCCGCCAGGTGCACAACGACATCGATCTTCTTTCCAGCGAAGATCTTGGCCACGGCGGCCTCGTCGCGAATGTCGGCCTCGACGATTTCCGCGCCCGAGAGTTCAGCGGCATTCTGGCGTTTGATCGCCGGGTCGTAGAAGTCATTGAAGTTGTCGATCACGACGACTTTATCTCCCCTTGCCAGTAATTTTTCGACGAGGTGTGAGCCGATGAAGCCCGCGCCGCCGGTAACAAGTATTCGCGCCATCACTCCACCGTCACACTTTTCGCTAGATTGCGAGGCTTGTCGATATCGCAGCCCTTTAGGTCGGCGATGAAATAGGAGAGCAGCTGCAGGGGAACCACCTCGAGAATCGGTGACAGCCACTCATTCGTCTCGGGAACATCGATCTCCTCGTCGGAGATCGAGCGGCTCGCCAAATCGTGGCCGAGGCAAACCACTTGCCCGCCCCGCGCTTTGACTTGCTCAATATTGGAGCGGACCTTCTCAGCGAGAATCCCGTCAGTCGAGATGGCGAGAGTCGTGAGCCCCGGCTCGATCAGGGCGATCGGTCCGTGCTTCATCTCTCCAGCGGGATAGCCCTCCGCGTGAACGTAGGAGATCTCCTTGAGCTTGAGTGCGCCCTCGAGCGCTACGGGATAGTTGATCCCTCGTCCGAGGAAGAGGAATCCCTTCGAGCTCTCATAGCGTGTGGCGATCTCGCGAACGTGCTCGACGCTCTCTTTATTGAGCAGGCTCTCGAGTTTGGGTCGAAGCTCGCGAAGGTCCTGCAAGAGCTCCCGACCGCGATCGCGCTCGATCGTGCCACGCGCGCGGCCCAAGCGAACCGCGAATAAGTAGGCCGCGACAACCATCGCGACAAACGCCTTCGTGCTGGCGACACCGATCTCGGGTCCGGCACAGATCGGGATGATCCCGCTGCACTCGCGAACCATGCTGCTTCCAACCGCGTTGACAAAGCAGATCGGATGAGCGCCGAGATCGCGAGCGAGCCGAAGCGCTTCGAGCGTGTCCGCGGTCTCGCCGGATTGGCTGATCCCAATGACGTAACTGCCGTCGACGAGAACCGGATCTCGATAGCGAAACTCGGAAGCGTAGTCGACATCGACGGGGACTCGCGCCAAGCTCTCGATCATGTAGCTCGCGATCAAGCCAGCGTGTAGAGCCGTTCCACAGGCGGCGATCTGAATGCGATTTAGACCCCGGAGTGCTTCATCACTAAAGCTTTCCCCGTCCAGAATCACATCTCCATTCTGGTAATCGAGGCGATCTTTGAAAGCCGCCGCGATCACGTCCGGTTGCTCGTGTATCTCCTTCAGCATGAAGTGCGGATAGCCGAGTTTTTCCGCGGATTCCGCATCCCATTCGATGTGCTCGAGCGGGCGCTCGACTGGCTCTCCATCCATGCCGATGATGCGAATTCCACCAGGGGTAAGCTCCGCGATGTCACCGTCTTCCAAGAACTGCACGTCGCGCGTGTGCGGCAGGAGCGCAATGACGTCCGATCCCAGGAAGACGCCCTCAGGCGAGCTACCGACGCAGAGCGGCGGACCGTGTCGCGCGCAGATCAATCGGCGCGCCGGCTCTTCGGTGATCAACGCGAGCGCGTAGTTTCCGGTAACTCGAGAGAGAACTTTCCGAACCGCTTCCAGCGGGTCCGTGCCAGCTTCGAGTTCGCGCCCAATCGTCTTCGCCAAGACCTCGGTGTCTGTTTCGGAGGTGAGCGCGACCCCAGCGGCATCGAGCTCCTCACGCAACTCGAGATAGTTCTCGATGATTCCGTTATGGACGAGCGCCATCTTCCCGTTTGACGACGAGTGCGGGTGTGCGTTCGCGTCGGAGGGTTCCCCGTGAGTCGCCCAACGGGTGTGCCCGATCCCGAGCATGTAGTCGGAGTCGGTTCCACGGGCGCTCTTCAGCTCGGCTTCGAGGTTCTTGAGCCGCCCCTGTTTGCGCCACACGCGAAGGCCCGATCCGTCCGCGACCGCAACTCCCGCAGAGTCGTAGCCACGATATTCCATGGTGCGAAGCCCCGTCAGTACGGGCTCGAGCACCGAGCCCTGCTCGATCCAAATGCCGACAATTCCGCACATGGGATTAAGCCCCCGCGGACGCTTTTTGTTCCTCTTCGATCTTGTTCCGGAAGTAGGCAAAGGTCCGCTCGAGCCCTTCGTCCAGCCCGACCTTCGGCTCCCAACCCAAGATTCGCTTGGCCTTCGTAATGTCCGGCTGCCTGACCTTCGGGTCGTCTTCGGGCAGCTCCTTGAAGCTAATCGTCGACTTCGTTCCGGTTAGCTCCACGACCTTCTCCGCGAATTGGAGGATCGTCATCTCGCTCGGGTTTCCGATGTTCGTCGGCAGCGTCTCATCGGAATTCAAGAGGCGCCAGATTCCCTCAACCAAGTCATCGACGTAGCAGAAGGAGCGCGTCTGTGACCCATCGCCGAAGACCGTAATCGGCTCTCCTCGCAGCGCTTGACTCATGAAGGCCGGCAACGCACGGCCATCGTTCATCCGCATGCGCGGTCCGTAAGTATTGAAGATTCGAATGATCCGCGACTGAACTCCGTGAAATCGGTGATAGCCCATCGTCATGGCTTCGGCAAAGCGCTTGGCCTCGTCGTAGACGCCGCGAGGACCGACGGGGTTGACGTTTCCCCAGTAGTCCTCGGTTTGCGGATGGACGAGCGGGTCGCCATAACACTCCGACGTCGACGCCAGGAGGAACCGAGCGCCCTTCGCATGGGCCAGGCCCAGCGCCTTGTGCGTTCCGAGGCTGCCAACCTTGAGGGTCTGGATCGGAAGCAAGAGGTAGTCGATCGGACTCGCCGGCGAAGCGAAGTGCAGAACGGCGTCAAGCTTGCCCGGAACGTGGATGTATTCCGTTACGTCCTGATTGAGGAAGTGGAAGTGCTGGTCCCCCATCAGGTGGTCAACGTTTTGAAGATCGCCCGTGATGAGGTTGTCCATGCAGAACACCTCGTACTCCTCTGCCAAGAATCGTTCGCACAGGTGACTTCCGAGGAATCCGGCTCCGCCGGTGATCAGGACGCGCTTTCGAGACATGGAGAGTTTGGGGCTAGAGGACGGCAAGGCCGCACAGCGGAATGGAAAAGGGTGGAGGGGAGCTCCGATACTCCCTGCCTGGAGCGAAGCGAGTTCGGGGAAAGATGCCCCACGCGTGCTTCCACGGCCTATCCACGGAAAGTTCGGCCGAGAATCTTATCCGATGGTGAGCCCGGATAGAGGCCCGGACCGCCAAAGCACTTCGCTTAGACCGGATTGCGAGCCAAAAATTCGATCTAGCGAGGTGCTCGGGAGCCGGTGTCCATGGAACCGACCTCCCCCAGATCTCGAAGCAGAGCCTGATCTGCACCTCGGAGCCAGATCGCAAGCCCCTGAGACAGGACGATGCCGGAGCCGTCGACGGATCGAATCCGCATGCCGCCGCCTTCGGACTCGACTCCGAGATTCCCGTAGACAACTCCCTCGATTCGCCCACCCTCGATGCTGCGCGGCGCACCACCTAGGTCAATGGGAGCGCCACCGGCTTCCAGCAGTGGAATATCGATTCGCTCTCCGGGACCGAGCACGATCTCTTCTTCGCGAAAGCGCAGATAGGCCGGAGCACCCGACTGGTTGAAAATCCGAATGAGCTCGTTGTAGATGCGGCGGACGAGATAGGGACCCGCAGGGGAATCCGGGGGACCCGTGAGCTGACTTCCGCCGGGCAGCTCGGTGATGGCTCCCGGTGACAGCGAGATTTCCGCTCGAGTCAACTCCTCAAAACGAACCGCGGGCTCCCCTCGCGAAGGCTCGCCGATCCGACAGACTCCATTGTCGTGCAGCAGAATCTTCGCGCCGTCTGTGGGCCACAAGATCTCCGCGCGCCCGCCCGCTCCGCAGTGAACCCAGGCGCCGGAATTCATGCGCCGATTCTTCCGGAAGAAGGTCAGTGGGAAAGCCGTGGGGCTCTCGGGCAAACGCACTTGGACCGGGTCAGCGTGCCGATAGACCAGCACCTCGACCAAGCCCGCGGGAGTGTCAGAGTCGACTCCGGCGGGCAGCGGATCCGACACATTCTCCATCGGCCCCGGCCAGAGCTGAGTTCGGCAAGCCCCAGAGAACAGGAGCAGCGGTGCCAGCAGGAGGGCGGTAGAGCTTGGGAGGGTGATCGGTTTCATTTCGCTGAACTCATCGAAATCGCGGGCTGTCCACTGAAGTAGCGCTCCACGAATCCGGTGTCATGAGTTCCAGCTTTGAAGTCCGAATGGCTCAAAATCCGTCTCTGTAGCGGAATCGTGGTCGGCAGCCCCTGAATCGTGAACTCATCTAGAGCGCGGATCATCGTACGAATCGCTTCGTCACGGGTTGGACGCCAGGCCAAGACTTTCGCGATCATCGAGTCATAGTTCGGCGGAATCCGGTAGCCCGAGTAGACGTGCGAATCGACGCGAATCCCGGGTCCTCCAGGCGGAACGAACAGCTCGACCAACCCCGGCGCGGGCTGAAAGTTCTTGTCGGGATCCTCCGCGTTGATACGGCACTCGATGCAGTGCCCACTGGTGGTCACTTCATCCTGGGTCCACTGGAGTTTCTCTCCCGCGGCCAAGAGCAGCTGCTGCTGGATCAGATCGATACCGGTCACCATTTCGGTCACCGTGTGCTCGACCTGAATACGAGCATTGACCTCGATGAAGTAGAACTCGTCATTGGGCGCGAGCAGGAACTCGACCGTGCCCGCGTTGTGATAGTTCGCCTCACGCGCAATGTTGAGCGCGGCTTCGCCCATGCGCTTGCGCATCTCGGGATCGACGGAAAGCGAAGGCGACTCCTCGACCAGCTTCTGGTGACGACGCTGCACAGAGCAGTCCCGCTCACCGAGGTAGATCAAGTTGCCCGCGGTGTCCCCGAGGATTTGAACCTCGACGTGGCGCGGGTTCTCGACGAACTTCTCGAGGTAGACCGTCTTGTCATTGAAGGCCAGCTCCGCCTCGGCTCGCGCGGAGTGGAAACCGTGAATCAGACTCGGATCGTTCCGAGCGATGCGCATACCACGACCGCCTCCTCCAGAGGAGGCCTTGATCATGACGGGGTAGCCGATCTCTTGCGCCACGCGCAGAGCTGTCGCTTCGTCCTCTACCGGACCATCGGATCCGGGTACGACGGGCGCGCCCGCACGAAGGGCCATGGCGCGGGCATTGGCCTTGTTCCCCACAGCCGCGATTGTCTCGGGGTCCGGGCCGATAAAGTGGATATTGCAGGAGCGGCAGACTTCTGCGAAGTGCGCGTTCTCGGCGAGGAATCCATAGCCGGGAGCAATCGCATCGACGTCCGCAATCTCCGCTGCTGAGATGATCGACGGAATGTCCAGGTAGGACTTGGCGCCGGGCGCCGGGCCGATACAGATCGTCTCGTCCGCTTGCCCCAGATAGAGGGAGCCGGCATCGGCCTCGGAATAAACCGCGACCGTTTGAATACCCAGTTCGCGACAAGCGCGAATGATGCGCTGGGCGATTTCGCCTCGATTGGCGATCAGGACCCGTCGAAACATCAGATGGACTTCAGCAGGAAGAGCGGCTGTCCGAATTCGACCGGCTCGCCGTTTTCGACCAGGACCTCGATGATCTCGCCGCGAGTCTCCGCTTTGATCTCATTCATGACTTTCATCGCCTCGACGATGCAAATCACGGTGTCCGGACTGACCTTCGAGCCGACTTCCACGAAGCTATCGGTGTCAGGCGACGGCGAGCGGTAGAAGGTTCCGACGAGCGGACTGGTGAAGGGAATCCCAGCGCTGAGATCCGGGCTATCCGCGGCCGCCGCACTGTAGGCGGGCGCGGGGACTCCGGCCGGCGCGGCTGGAGCTCCCGTCGCTCCGCCCTGCATGACATTGACGAGAGGCGCTGTGGAGGCACTGTCCCCCCCTCGCTTGAGGTGGACCCGGAGGCCGCTCTCTTTGTCTTCGACTTCGAGCTCGGAAAGGTCGCCGCCCGTCATGAGACGAACGAGCTTGCGAATCAGCTGAATCTCCATAGGTACCGATCGGAGGGGTTGAGCGGGATGGCGTCGGGCCGGGACAGAATCGAACATCGACGCGGGTCGGAAGCATAGCGACCCGCGGGACTTCACTCCCGACAAAAAAGACTCACAAACGCTCGAAAAGTGATCGATTTTCCTCAAAAGCAGCCATCAAGTGGAGCTTTGTGCGGATCGAGCCCCATTTCCCCAGCACGGTGCCGAACAATCCCCTTCGACCCGCCCCGGGTCTCTCCCGCGGCCAGTGAGGAGCTCAGCTAGAGGAAGCTCGCCAGTGCCCGGACTTGCCGCCGCTCTTCTCCAGGAGCTCAACGCGCTGAATCCGAATGCCCTTATCCAGCCCTTTGGCCATGTCGTAGATGGTTAAAGCCGCCACGGAGACCCCAACCATCGCTTCCATCTCCACGCCGGTCCGTCCGTGACAAGCCGAGCGACAACGCACCTCCAGGGCGTTCTCCCCCCTATCCTGGAACTCGATTGCCACGTGATCCAGACCTAGGGGATGACACATGGGTATCAACTCTCCGGTGCGTTTGGCCGCCAGGATTCCCGCTGTTCGCGCGGTCTCCTCCATCGGCCCCTTGGGCCCCTGCCCGGCACGCAAGCGACCGAGCAGCCCCGCGGGGAACTCGACCACGGCTCGTGCAACGGCGACGCGATCCGTCGATTCCTTCCGGGAGACATCCACCATCTGGGATTCGGGACCATCTTGCGTCATCTTCACGTGACCCAATTCAGACAGCTTCTCGGGTTCGGTTGGGCGGGTCGTCATAGTAGGTAAAGCCTTCGAAAGCAGCCTCTCGTAGCGCGTCCTTCGCCGTAATCGCTTACGAACTCGAACTTCGATACTAGAGTAGACCACGGTTCTGCTCCACCCTTGTCGCAGAGACGTCGATATCAGCTTCGGCGTTGACGCGCGCAGATCTTTCCACCCTGGCGGCCATCCGCCCCTCTGAACTATGACTTCGACTCGAATTCTGGTCTTTGCCCTTCTCGCTCCGCTCGGCCTGGTCTCCGCACAAGCCACCGGGGACGACGCGACAACGCTCCTCGTCGACCAGCTGGAAGCCGCCCCTCGGCTGACCATCGACGAGATCTTCTCCCGAGCGGGGAACCTGCGGGATATCGCGACCCGTTCGGGCGACTACAGCGAGAGCGATCAAGCCGCGGCCCTCGCCAGTCTCGACACCGCCCTCCTCGCGAAGCTCGAAGATCCCGAAAGCCTGAGTCCGCAGGCAATTCTGCTCGTCAGCGCGTGCTACTTGCAGTCCGAAGATGCGGAGATCGAGACGGCACTCGGATCGCTCCTTCCCCTACTCCGAGCGGATGATGACCCGGTCGCGACGGCGGCCGCTGAGCTCCTGGGCAACCGAGCCTTCAAGCGCGGGCTCAGTGTCGACGCCGCTAAGGAGCGCATCGATGCACTCATGGCGGGAGCGCGCAACGGGGACTGGTCACCGGAACTCCGACTGGCCTGCGCATTCTCCGCTTATCGCACCGGCGGAGGAACCGAGCGGCGCCAGGCTCGCGCCGAGATGCTCGCTTTTCTCGACTCCAGCAACCCGCGCCTACGCCGTCTCGGCGCTCTGACACTCGGACGAATCGGAGAAGTGATTCGCGGGCGCCTGCGAGCTGAACTCAAACGTGTCGCCTTGCTCCCCGGAGCGGATGGCGCGCTGGCCGAGTCCTACCTCAAGCAGGAGGAGATGAAAGCTCTGCACGATCGCAAATTCCAAAACCTCCAAGAGAACTTTTCGCGCGCCGAACTTCCCGAGTCGCTGCGAACCGTCGACGAAGTCATGCGGTTGATCTCCAATGACCATTTGATTGGCGACCTCGTCGAAGAGAAGGATCTCGTCAGCGCCGCGGCCAACGGAATGCTTCGCTATCTCGATCAACACTCCGCCTATCTCCCCCCCGATTACTTCAAGCGATTCAATCAGGAGCTCGAGGCCGAATACGGCGGAATCGGTGCCTATGTAGAGACCGATCAAAACGATGGGCTCTTCACGATTACGCGCCCCATCTACTCGGGTCCCGCGTACAAGGCTGGCTTGACCAGTGATGACAAGATCGTTCGCATCGACAACTGGCCGACCCAGGGCGAGAACAACGATGACGTCATCAAGCGCCTCAAGGGCAAGCCCGGCACTCCCGTCAAGCTCTACATCTGGCGTCGCGGCATGGACCCCGGCCTGATCGAACGTCCCGAAGAGGACATGGTCGTAACCGTCACGCGCGAGCAGATCTCGATCCCGCCGCTCTCCACCGATTTGTTGCCCGGCGACATCGGGCTCATCGACTTGACCGAGTTCAGCCGAGTGACGAGCACCGAACTGCGTCAGAACCTTCGCGAGCTTGCGGCCAAGGGCATGAAGGCCTTGGTCCTCGATTTGCGCCGAAACTCCGGCGGTCTGCTCAGTGAAGCACGCAACGTCTCTGACCTCTTCCTGCCGCGCGGAATGAAAGTGGTCTCCACCGAAGGCCGCGGCGCGACTTACCAGGAACTCGAGACGCGCGCGAACGCGGTTCTACCTGAAGACATACCGCTGGTGATCTTAACCAGTCGCTTTACGGCCTCTGCCGCGGAGATCGTTGCCGGCGCACTTCAAGATCACAACCGAGCCGTCTTGGTCGGTAATCGCTCCTTCGGAAAGGGATCCGTTCAGACTCTGATTCCGCTCCCCGGTCAGCGAGACGATGTCTTTGAAGACTCCAACCAGAACGGCAAGTGGGACGACTGGGAGGAGATCACGAAGGACTGGGATGGTGACGGAGAGTTTGACTTTGCATCGCGCGTCAAGCTGACGATCGCTAGGTACATCCTTCCGTCGGGTCGTTCGATCCATCACGAGATCGATAAGGATCACAACGTTATCTCCGAGGGTGGCATTGAACCCGATATTGAGGTCTCCATGGGACGGGTCGAGGGGTGGCGTCTCGAAGAGAGCTATCGCATCTATCGCGAGCGCCTCCCGCGCGTCTATGTCGATGAGCGCTGGGAAGAACATCAAGAGCTCTTCCGCAAGCTCGCCATTTTCGACAACAAGGATCCGAACATGTATCCGGACTTTGACGAATTCATGGCGAGCCTTGAGACCGTCCTTCCGCGCGACGACGTTCGCCAACTCTTGCGGAGAGAGCTACGCCGCCGCGTTCAAGACGAACGCGGTGCGGAGTTCCCCGGAACGGATTATTCCGGCGATTACCAGGAAGACCCGCAGCTTCAAAAAGCGATTCGACTCGTGCTGGAAGATCTCGGACAGACCGTTGACGATATTCCTGAATATCGCGCCACCTTCGAGGACCCCGACGCGGACGAAGCCGGCAAGGACGACCTGGTTGCGAAGCTCCCCGCCGGTGATGATCTCGCCAGTACGCGCGCGCTCCTGGAGCGTGCTCGTTCGAGCGACGGGCACCTCTCGAAGGGAACTCTCGACGCGGTGCTCGAACTGCTGAAGCGCCTCGACGGCAACTAGTCTCAGCTTAGACTTCGAAGGGCCACAGCGCGGCCGCCCCAGTGAGGGCGTTCCGCTGTGGCCTCTCTAATTGGCGAACTACTCCTCGCTCTCGTCAGCCCTCTCGCCGGAGTCTTCGAACGACCCGCTCAAATCCGGCCGATACTCGTCGACGAAGAACTTTTCGTAGTCGAAGGGCTGATCGAAGTCCTCCAGCGTATCGGTCTCCTGGCGATTCAGCATGCCCGCGTCGACGAGCATGAAGACAATGCGCCCCCAGTCCAGGCTGCCCTCGATGCCCCAGGACTTCCAAGTCTGTGCGGCGAGCGGACCGAAGATGTGCCGCGCGTATTCGCGCATGCCGATGAGCAGTTCTTGTCCCGTGATGTGACGCTCGGTGCCCTCCGCTTTGACCTTGCCGGAGATGACGAGCGCGTGCTCTAGCGACTCGAAGAGAAACCGAAAGGCCTCGGGTGAGTAGCGGCCGTCTGCGGCCATTTTCCGAACTGCGTCTTCCATAGCAAACTCTTGGGATCGAAACTCGTCGTGTTCGTCTGGCCTATTCGGCGCCTGACCTCAACTGTGCTGACTTACCTAAAGACCGCTTCCGTCGTCACTCGGCTCTCTTCGAGAAGAAGAAAGCACCGCTCCATCGTAGCGTCGGGAGACACATTGCCGGCCATTGCAGCGCGCAGCTCGAGACAGGATTGAATGAGTCGGGAGAGCATCACCGGATTAGTCACGCGTAGAGCACCGGAGACCGCCAGCTCACGTTGCGCGAGCAACTCCGGAGCGACGCCCTCCGCCAATCTCAGCTCGTCGCCAAGCAAATCGACCAAGACATCGAGCGCTACCCGCGCGCGGTGTCGATCCCGTGCTTTTGGCGTGGAGCCGATAAATTCGCCGGGCAGCTTCCACAGCTCGGCGACCGCACCAAAGGCTCCGCGCTCCCCGGTTTGCACTGTTAAAAAGAGCTCCCGAATTCCGATGCAGCCCTCACGGTCGAGACGCAGCGCCTCTCCCGGGGCTCCCCCCGACCAAGCGGCAAGGGTGCCGGCAACCGAGAACTCGAGGCCCTCCTGCACCAACACCTTCTCCGTCGTCTCAAGCGGCAAGCGCTCAAAGTTGACGCGCACACAGCGGCTGCGAATCGTCGGCAAGAGGTCCGCGGCCTGGGAGGTTTCCAGAATGAGCAGCGTGTTCTTGCCCGGCTCCTCGAGCGTCTTGAGCAAGGCGTTCTGAGCGGGCGCCTGCATCAGGTGCGCATCGCGCAGGATGACGATTCGCCAGCCATCCTCGACGGAGACGAGCCGCAAGAATCCTTCCGCGCAGTCTTCATCGCCTCCGCGCACCGCAATTCGCTCGATCTTGATCGAGACTGTCAAAACCTTCTTGGCGCTCGAGCCTTCACGAGCCTCTTCGACGGGATCCACCAGGTAGAGATCCGGGTGATTGCCGCGTCGCCCACCACTACGCATACGCTTGCACGGCGGACAGGTCCCACAGGGAGCGCCCGGGCCGGTCGCGCACAACAGCCCGCTTGCAAAACGCAGAGCCGCATTGAACTTGCCGATTCCGCTGGGTCCCTCGAACAGGAGCGCGTGCGGTAAGCGACCGCGAGCCGACGTTCGCCACAACCCTTCAAGCGTCTCCTCGTGACCGAACAATTGATCTAAGACACGCACGCGGAAAACTCCTTCCAGATCGACGCAGCCACGGTCGCTTCGTCCCGACCTCCGTCGATCAGAATCACACCAGGGCGTTCGGCATAGGCGCGGTAACCGCGCGCCACACGCTCTTGAAACTCGAGGCCGCGATCTTCCATGCGATCCGTCGCAGCACCGCGGCGGCGACTCGCGGTCGCGACGTCGATATCGAGCAACACGATCAAGTCCGGTTCCGGCTTGGATGCCCAGTCCGACAAGAGCCGCTCAATGCAGTCGAGGTCCAACCCACCCGCAGTCCCTTGATAGGCAAAGGTCGAAGAATGAAAGCGCTCACACACGACGTCGCGCCCCGCGGCGAGCGCGGGTTCGACGATCTCGTCGAGCATCGTCCGGCGCGCAGCGGCGACCAAGAGCACTTCAACCTTGGGCGAGAGCTCGTGGCGACGGGAGAGAAAGATCTCGCGCAGCTCCTCGCCGAGCGGAGTGCTCCCGGGCTCGCGCAGGTGAAGCGGCTCTCGCGCCTCCGCCGTCAGCCTCTCCGTCAAGAGCTTCGCTTGGGTGCTCTTGCCGCAGCCGTCCACTCCATCGAGGATGATGAATCGTCCCCTGTCGATGGCCGACCTGGGCGTCTCGTTAACTGCGGATTCGGACATGGCCCGCCATCGTAACGCGACACGAGGTGCTGGCAAACCAACCGGTCGAACAGCGTTCTCCAAAAAGAGCGCCACCCGCGTCGGACAGCAGCTCAGCTACTGAGCAGAGCTCGCCTCGTCTAAGGCCTGCTGAGACTCGGCTCGCCACTCAACGATTTCGGCGCGCTCTTCCGCTCGTTCTTCCACCCCAGCTGGATCGAGTCCGAGCAGCTCGTCGAGCAGCCTCGCACGCGCGACGTCGTCGAGCTTCTGATTCTCCTCTGCGCCAATTTCAACCATCGCCATCAACACCACCTCCTCGGACGGCGGCTTTTCCAGGAAAGCACCCAAATCCGCATCCAATCCGGCGGGAACCAAGAGCGCGACGTCAAATTCACGCAATGCCTCTCGATGTCGATTCGCATGAGCAAGCGCACGCCCCCACTCTTTGTGCAAGCTCCGCCGAAAGGGATCGATGTCGTTCAACTCGCTAAATCGTTTCGCACTCTCCTCGAAACGGCCCTCTCTGAAATGCCACCGCGCGACAATCCGCCGCTGTTCAAAATCAGCCGGATTCCACTCGAGCCACCGTTCGCGAGCCTCCATCGCGAGCTCGTTCTCGCCGCGAGCCGTATGAAGATTCCACAGGCTGCGCTCCGCCGAGAGATCCGGATCGTCGAAGCCCGGAAAGACGGCTTCCGCGGCACGAAACTCCACCAAAGCCACATCCTGATCCCGAGCCTGCAACGCCAAAACCCCCAGCGCCATTCGGACCCGGTAGTCATCCCCCCCGAGCTCGATTCCCCGTCGCATCAACTCTTCCGCCGCTTCCACTTTTCCGAGCGAGAGAGCAATCTCCCCCCTAAGAAACAGCTCGCGTGGCACCGAGTCGAGATCTTTGATCATGCGCAAAGCATCTTCCGCGTCGATCCGGTTGTGCGCCTGCCAGCTGGCCCAAGCGAGAGCTAGCCAGCCGTCGCGCCAAGCCTCGACTTCGCCCTCATTCGTCGGACGGCGCTGACCGAGTGACAGCCGCGAACCCCGAACGCGATCCACATTCCAGCGAGGCTCCATGCGCAAGCCGCTCAGCTTCCCGTCTACGAATTCCAAGAAGTCGCGGTCGACCTCTTCAGGAGTTGAGCTGAAGACCTCGCCAAAAGCCGCGTCGAGATCGAGCCCACGATCAAAAGCCTCCAGCAGCCGAACCATCGGACCAAAGCCGTGCTGATTGATCAGCATCTCGCACAGGAGCCCGCCCTGGTAGTAGCCGAAGAGAATGCGCGGTCCGCGGAAAGCGCCGTTCAGCTCACGCACCGGAATGATCGCGCCATTGGCTCGAGCGTCGAGCAGGTCCCGGCGCATATTTCGATTCCAAGAAGGATCGCGCTGCTGCTCCTCCCAGGTGGCGAGCCCCTCGGTAATCCAACGCGGACAGCGGTTGTGCGAGAGCCCCAGGTGAATCACGTGACTGAACTCGTGAAAGCCCGTTCGCGCCCAGTTGAAGGCGCCGCGCATTTCCGACAGAGGCGAGAGCGCTGTCACCACCGGCCCGAAGCAGACGCCGGTCGCGGGAAAGCCCTCGAAGCCCGTCGAGCGGGTCGAAAAGTCTTGGTGTTGGCGGAAGATTTCGATGCGAGTCGGGCTCGGTGTAAAGCCATAGCGCCGCGCCAAATCCTCGCGAGCCTCTGCGTAGAATTTGGGCAGATAGACTTCGAGAACCGCTTCGGCGTCGGGCCGCCAGACGAAAGACAACACGTCATAGTCGGCGACGACACACTCGTCTCGAATGCGCTCCAACACCAGCCGCATATTCTTGCGCCAACCGTCGAGTCGGCCACCGGAGAGCTCTTTCGACTTATAGAAAGCCAAGAGCGCGGGCTCTTCCTCGCCGGTGTTCGCGAGCGCGCGACCCAGCTGGGTCCACGCTTCGGAGTCGTACTCGTCGAGCGCGACCGAAGCTTTCAGAAACGGAACGGCTTCCGCGAAACGATACAGTGCACACAAGTGCCTTCCGATTTCGCGGTTGGGCCGACCGTCCGTGGGATCTTCCGCTTCTAGCTGCTCGAGTATCTCGCCGGCCATATCCCGATCGTGTTGAACCCAGGCCAGAGCGGCGCGCTCGGTTCGAACCTCGCGCCGATTGGGAGCGAGCTTTTCGGCGGCAGTAATAAAGAACTCCGTTCGCGGCAATTGCCCGGCATCCAGCGCCGAAGCGGCGGCGGCGAGTTGAACCGCAACCGAATTGGGGTGCAGAGTGAGCAGATCGTCCAAGATGTCGGAAGCCGAACGCCGCCGGCGACGCCAGTTGTATTGATACAGCTCTAGCTGACCGAGTAGAGCTGGCTCGTGAATGGGATTGAGCCGCAGCGCTTCCCGATACTCATCGGCCACGGAATGGCGGTTGCCCGTCGAGCTCTCCACCTCGCGATAGACCTCAAAAAAGAGACTCCCCAGCTCGGCGTGAACGTCCGCTTCGCCGCGACCGACCTCCGCGCGGACGGCCTTGTCCGCCGAAATCAAAGTCTTCGAAGCGCGCTCGTACCAACCCGCCGCCCGTTCGCAGCGAGCTTTCGCGAGTAACTTCTCCCAATCGTTATCCGTCGTCGCGCGAGCCCCCTGTGCCAAGAGTTTGCGCTCCTCCTCCCTTCGACCTTGCGCGCGTCGAACCCGCGAAATCCACCAGGCTGCACGGGGATCGACCTCGGGATCCAGCGCAGCTCCTGCGCGCTCCAGAACCAGGGCGGCCAGGTCCGTCTTGCCGAGTTCCAGGTGGTACTCAATCAGGGCGCGAGCCGAGCTGGCGGTCGCTCGCGCATCCCGAGCCTCCTCGGCTAGGGCGAAGGCACGCTCCGCCTGATCGGCGGCCTTTAGGGGGCGGTCTTCGTCGAACTCCAGACGAGATGAGAGCAGGAGGGCGCGATAGTCGCTCGGATCGTCGGCGAGGTGCTCCGACAGAATTCGAGCTGCGGCTCGAAGCTGGCCAGAGCGCCGCATTCGATCCGCCTCCTGGCGCTCCTCGCTGAGAAGCGCAGCGAGCTCGGGATCCTCATCCTGAGCGGAAGCCATCGCCCCGCCGAGCAGCAGAGTGACGGCAAAAACGGTTCCCTTAATCCAGCTTCGTATAGTGATGACTCGCCTTTCCATTTGATCGGGCGGCTTCGCTCCTGTATCCACAAGATCATGGTACGGCTCCCGCGCCCCAACTGCGCGAGGCGTATGGACATGCTTTCATCGTTCATACCTCGCGGAAACAGAGGTATTGGCTTGAAGATCTCCGCTCTAGCGGTGCTCTTCGGCTCCCTATTGGGTTGCACGACCCCGACCACTCCGACCCGATCCTACGAGCCCATCGCTCGCTCGACTCCCCGAACCACGCGGAAACAGACGGCTCCGGAGTGGCGCTTTCGCCCACTTTCCTGGGAAAAACTGGAGGCGATTGAGGTCTGGATGGCGGGCTCGGGTCGGCGAGCGTCGAACGCGCTGCGAATGGAAGCCGAACTCACCCTGGCGCGGGGCCGCCTGACCTTTGCGACCCGAGATCGCCGGCAGCTCTCGCCCGCGACCCTCAATGCTCGCCTCGACTCCGCTCACGCGGGCTTCAGCCGGGTTCTGAGCTCCCCAGCGAGCACTGCCGTCGACCGCCAACGCGCTCGCGAGGGCCAAGGCCAGGTCGCCGCTCAAAGGAAGCAAGCCCCGAAAGCCCTCGGCATCATTCCGCGCTCGAGCTGGAAAGCCAGCTCAGCCGTCCCCTCACGTTTAACCCCGAACCGGGGCGCCTGGAACCGACTCACCGTCCACCACTCCGCCGAATACGCGGGATTGCTCCGGACGGCCTCGAGTAGCGAGAGCGCCGATGCAATTCGCAGCATCCAGCGCTACCACGTCCAGGACAAGAACTACGGCGACATCGCCTACCACTTCCTGATTGATCCACGCGGACGCGTCTTCGAGGGGCGCAGCATGCGCTGGCAGGGCGCGCATGCCGGCGGCAACAACAACGTCCACAACATCGGGATCTGCTTGCTCGGGGACTTTGATCGCGAGTCTCCGTCGCAAGCATCTTTGACGGCGCTGGAACAGCTCGTGACCCAGCTGCGCTCGAAGCACGGAATCTCCAGCGATCGGGTTGTCGGGCATGGCGAGCTGAAGACCACCGCCTGTCCCGGACGACACCTGCGCTCCTGGCCGCGCTCCTATCGCGGCGGCCGCGGTACCGGCGGACGACTAGCTGCCCGCTGAGCGAAGGTTCGCGCTCCGCGAGCTTTCCAAAGCTGCCTTCAACACTTCGCGGAGAAGCTCTTCGTTCGAGCGGACTGGAGCCCAACCCAGCTCGCGAAGTCGACTCGAATCGCCAATGATCTCCTCGGGGTCATTCTCTCGCAGACGATCCGCCGCTTGCTGAACCTTGTGTTTCGTACCGGCGAGCTTTTGCAGGATAGCGAGCAGCTCCCCAATCGAGAGCCCTTCTCCGCGAGCGACGTTGTACGCCGAGCCGCTCTCACCGCGCTCGATCAAGAGCTCGTAAGCGTCGAGCACGTCCTCCACGTGCAAAAAGTCGCGCTTCGGAAACAGATTGCCGGTCACAATCGGTTCACCGGTCTCTGTCGATTCGACAACTCGCTTGGCAAAAGCTGGCAGTACGTAGCGAGACTCCTGTCCCGCGCCGGAGTGGTTGAACGGTCGTGCGATGACAACGTGCCTTCCGCGCTGGGCAGAGGCCAACGCGACTCGCTCGACCGCTCGTTTCGAACGGCCGTAGACCGAGTCGGCGTCGAGAGAAGCCGTCTCGGGGATCGGTGAGGACTGCGTCGAACCGTAGACCGATGAGCTGCTCGTAAGGAGGGTCTTTGCGCTCGAATCGAGAGCCGCTAGGAGCGCGGCGGTTCCGGTGACTTGAGCGGCAAAAGCTCGCTCCGCATCAGCTCGGCAATCCCCGGGATTCGCCATGGCGGCCAGGTGAAACACCCGCCGGGGCACAGCTTCACGCACGAAGGCGATCACGTCCGCCCGGTTCGTCAAATCGATCGAGCGCCACTCGATCATCGATTGGAGCTCGGCGGGCAGACTCCGCGAGAAGCCAAAGAGCTCCACGTCCCCGCGCTCCGCCAACCGCCGGACCAAGCGCTTGCCGACGAAGCCGGAGACCCCGGTAATCAGAACCCGCACGGTCTACTTCCCCAGCAGCTCGAGGTCGGCGTCGACCATCATGCGAATCAGCTCGTCGAACCGCACTTCGGGCTTCCAGCCCAAGCCCTGCTCCGCTCGACTCGCGTCACCGATCAAGAGATCGACTTCCGCAGGGCGAATGAAGCGCGGGTCGATTCCGACGCAGGTCTTCCAATCGATACCGACCTGATCGAAGGCCACCTCAATGCACTCGCCAACCGTGTGCGTCTCGCCGGTTGCGATGACGTAGTCGGTGGCGCTGTCCTGTTGCAGCATCAGCCACATCGCTCGCACGTAGTCGCCGGCAAATCCCCAGTCGCGGCGCGCGTCCAGGTTCCCGACCTTTAACTCCTTTTGAAGGCCCAGCCGGATCGACGCGGCCGCGTGTGAAATTTTGCGCGTGACAAACTCGAGTCCACGGCGCGGCGACTCGTGGTTGAACAGTATTCCGCTGCAGGCGTGCAGGTCGTAGGACTCGCGGTAGTTGACGGTGATGTAGTGTCCGTAGGCCTTGGCGACGCCGTAGGGACTGCGCGGATAGAAAGGCGTGTCCTCGTTTTGCGGAGACTCGCGAACCTGTCCGAACATCTCCGAACTGGAGGCCTGATAGAAGCGCGCCTCGGGACAGACCGAGCGCATGGATTCGAGCATGCGCGTCACGCCAGTTCCCGTGAACTCGGCCGTCAAGACGGGTTCTTGCCAGGACGTCGGAACGAAGGACTGAGCGGCCAGGTTGTAGATCTCGTGCGGCTCTGCCTCGCGCATCACGCGGCTGAGGCTCGAGCCGTCCAGCAGGTCGCCGTGCACGAGCTCGACGCGATCCTTGATGTGGTCGATGCGCTCGAAGCGCTCGGTGCTGGAACGCCGGACCATCCCGAAGACGCGATAGCCTTGCTCGAGCAAGAACTCGGCGAGATAGCTTCCGTCCTGTCCGGTGATCCCAGTTATCAGCGCTCTTTTTTCAGTGCTCATATTTTTCGCGACTCATCTCGCTTGTCGATCAAACGAAAGCCAAGTATCCGCCACCCAACATCCCACAATAGATTGCAAACCACACGAAGGCACCGCGATTGAGGAACCGAAGCAGGAAGCGCAACGCGATCCAACCCACGACACCCGCGACAAGCATAGCCCATGCGAGAGCGCCGGAGCTGTCGCCCAGCTCACCTTCGAGCTTCGGCAGACGGAGAATGGCCGCTCCAGCAATTGCCGGAATACTGATGAGGAAAGACACGCGCGCGGCATAAGCCGGGCTCAGCCCGAGCAGCATCCCGGCGGCGATCGTCGTTCCGGATCGAGAGATTCCGGGCAACAAGGCCACACACTGCGCGGCGCCGATGAGGAGCGCGGTGCGAACGGTGAGAGCTTCCTCTTCGTCCGTCGAAGAGGCACGCGAAGCTCCCCGTCGCCGGCCCCACTCTCCGAAAGTCAGAATGGCCGCGGTGCCCAGCAGCGCCACGGCGGCGAGCCTCGGCGAACCAAAGGCGTGCTCGATCTGATCTCCAAACATCACGCCGATGACGCCGATGGGAAAGGTCGCTAGCCCGAGCAGTAGCGCCTCTTTGACCTTCCCGCGAAACACATCTTGAACCAGCGAGACGAGGGCGAGGCGATAGACCAACACGACGGCGAGCAGCGTCCCCACATGCAGCGCGATGTCGACGGCCAAAGGCGCGGTCTCCACCCCGAGTGCGGCTTGCGTCAAAACCAGATGTCCACTGGAGCTGACCGGCAAGAACTCGGTCAGACCCTGGACAACGGCCAGCAGGGAATAGCGACCGCCGAGGTCGCTATCGCCAGCTTGAATCAGCCCTTGGAAAAGCTCGATCGCGAGCGGTTTAATCACGCCGCACTAGAGAGCCTCTACGGCCTCGCGCGGCGAGACGAACTCGAGCCCAAAGGCATCGGCGACGGCGCGACAAGTGATCTTTCCGTCGACCACATTCGCCGCTGTGGCGAGCGGCTCACTCGTGCGAATCGCCTCCACGGTCCCGAGCTTGGCCAGCTGCATCGTCCAGGAGAGGGTCGCGTTGGTGAGCGCCATAGTGCTCGTCCGCGGCACAGCACCGGGCATATTGGCGACGCAGTAGTGCACGATTCCATCGACCGTGTAGATCGGATCGTCGTGGGTGGTGGGCTTGCAGGTCTCGATACAGCCGCCCTGGTCGACCGCCACGTCGACGATCACGCTGCCGGGCTTGAGGATCGAGAGGTCTTCGCGTCGGACCAGCTTGGGAGCGGCGGCTCCGGGAATCAGAACGGCGCCCACGACGAGGTCCGCGAAGGCCAAGTGCTCGCGAATCGAGAGCGGCGTCGAGTAGACCGTGCGGCAGTTCCGAGGCATGACCTCGTCGAGATAGCGCAGCCGATCCAGGTCCAGGTCCATAATCGTGACGTCCGCGCCGAGGCCGCAAGCCATGCGCGCGGAGTTGGTTCCGACCACCCCACCGCCGAGGACGAGTACCTGCGCGCGCTTCACGCCCGGCACACCGCCCAGCAGGATTCCGGAGCCGCCGTTGTGACGCTCCAGAATTTTGGCGCCGGCCTGAATGGCCATGCGGCCAGCAACCTCACTCATCGGAGTCAGGAGCGGAAGGGTCCGGCCGATCTCCAGCGTCTCATAGGCCATGCAAAAGCTACCGGTGGCCATGCAGGCCTCGGTCAACTTCTGATCTGCGGCGAGGTGGTAGTACGTGAAGAGCGTCTGCCCCTTGCGCATCATCGGCCACTCCGCAGCGAGCGGCTCCTTCACCTTCAAGACCATCTCGCAGGCCGCGAAGACTCCGGCAGCATCGGACGAGGGTTTGGCTCCCGCCGCTCCATAGTCCTCGTCGGTGAAGCCACTGCCCATTCCACAGCCCGCCTGGAAGAGCACTTCATGCCCAGCGTCGACAAGGATGTCCGCGCCTGCGGGGGTCAAGGCGACCCGGTTCTCACCGGGCTTGATCTCGGTTACGACTCCGACCTTCATAGCGATGGGCTCTTGGGGTTCCCCTATTCTCCACGGTCCCCGGCAACGATTGCGGCGGTCCAACCTCAAAATAGGGCCAGCGATTCTAGCGCGGCGAACGGCGCTCCGCGCTACCGGCCTCCCAAAAGCCCCTCTACAACTCAGCTCAATCGAAGGCTCCTCGTTGAACGTCGAATCCCCCCCATCGAGCAAGCCGGACTCGAGATCGGCGACAGAAACTCTCCCTGCGCCAGCCTTTACCCCGCTGGCTCCTGTCGCTATTCTCCTCGGCCCTGCTGCGGCACGGCCTCTCGCGAGGCCCCGCATCGACAGGTCCGGACCCGTAGCTCAGTTGGCTAGAGCGCCTCGTTGACATCGAGGAGGTCGATGGTTCAAGTCCATTCGGGTCCACCACCTACCGGCCTCCACGGGGAGCGCCGAGTCCGACCATGAGCGCCCACTCGGGCCGGCCTGGGAACGGGCGTCGATGCGCACCTCGCCGAGGCGAGATTACGGGAAATTTCAAGCTCCCGCGCTCCGGTTCGCGCCCCTATCTGGCTCTCACACCGCCCCGTCCATCGCGTAGTAGGCAGGTGCTCATTCGGGTCGCCGCCTCAACTGGATAGAGTTGGGTCTCCCACTCGAGCCCGGCGCCCCGGATCGCTCACGTAGCCACCCGCAGTCTTTCCGTCAGAGCCCTCAGAACTCTCATGATCATTGCAGCACTCTTCTGCCTACAGCTCGTCAACACCCCCAACACCGAAGTCGAAGCCTACGAGGCGCGCATCACTCCGGAAGTTCGCGTCGTCCAAAAAGTCGCTCCCACGGTGGTCTTCATCACCACCGAAGGCGTGCAACAGGTTCAAGATTTTTGGGGATTCATCTCGGTTCAAAAGCGTCAGGGAAGCGGCTCCGGCGTGGTGATCCATCAGGATGGCTACATCGTGACGAACTACCACGTCGTTCGGAACGCGAACAAGGACGGCATCCGAGTCACCTTCGACCCCAGTGGAGGTGATGAGCGGGTCTATCCGGCCCAGCTCATTTCGGCCGAACCTTCCGAAGACCTCGCGCTCTTGAAGATCGAGAGCGACACCCCATTCCAATCCATTGTTCTCGGCACCAGCGCCGATCTGATGATTGCCGAGCGCGTCCTGGCCTTTGGCAATCCCTACGGTCAGACGCATACCGTCAGTCGCGGCATCATCTCGGGCTTGCACCGCGAGGTCACCGTCTCGCAAACCGAGACCTTTTCCGAGCTAATTCAAACCGACGCGGCGATTAACCCGGGAAACTCCGGTGGCCCGCTCGTCAATATCAATGGCGAACTGATCGGCATCAATACGGTCATGAATACGCAGGCTCAGAACATGGGCTTTGCCATTCCCGTCGACGCCATCCGACGGGTACTCCAGGAAAAGTTGCTCTCCCCGTCCAATGCTCGCGCGTGGCTCGGATACGACGTGGACCTGAAGAGCTTCAAGGTCAAAAACGTTCTGGTCGGAAGTCCCGCCAAGCTTGCCGGACTCGAGGAGGGCGACAAGATCATTCGGTTCGGTCCGAAACCCATTACGACCGAACAGGAGTATCGATTCGCGCGGCTGGAGCTCGCGTCCAACCAGGACATCGAAATCGAAGTGGAGCGAGCGAATCAGAAGCGGGTTCTGAAGATGCAGTCCTGGACCCTCATGCGCGGGCTAGTCTTCAAGCGCGTTGGGCTCGAGGTCGAGAACTACCGAATTCACACCGGCTACAATCGCATCATGCAGTGCCTGCGCGTCTCCGCGGTGCGCGAGTCCAGCCCCGCGACCGAGCTGGGAATCTTGGAAGGCGATATCCTCACGACGATGACTCCCAAAGGGCAGCGCCCCATCCCGATTCGCTCCGACTCGGACCTGGCGCTGCTCGTCAACGCCCTGCCTCCGGGAACCGAGGTGGAGGTCGATCTGTGGCGAGATATCGACGAGAACGGTCTCTTCGAGCGCAACGACGACTACAGCGAGCTCTTTCAAGGGCCCCTCAAGCTGGAGTAGCGAAGCTCCGAGAGCGGTCGCCCGCGGCCGCGGCAAGCGTTCCTAGCGGGCGGACTCGCGGCGTTGGGGACGGGTTCCTCTCCAAGCGCGCGGCCGGCTGCCCGCTGGTATCCGCCCTCGATAATCGAGCCAACCTCGCTCTGGGATGCCCCAGATCGCCGGTGGTCTGGCTATCCAACTCGGATATCCGGCCTCGATCCCCACGGATTCCAGGTCCCAGCCCCCTTCCGGGGCTATACTTTTCGGCCATCCAAGCTGGGCACCGTCGAACCTCTCCTATTCAGCAGTGCGAAGGCTCTACAGCCATCGTTTGCGCCGTCGCTTAATAATTGGCACTCGGTCGTCATATCGCCCACCTCCAAAGGACGATCTAACTCCAGCCTCATCATGGAATTCCACTGAGTCGCGCCCCACGGGCGGCTCCCCGACGCTGGTCTGCCACCCTCTCCCTCCCGCCAACTACTCGCTCAATTCACGGTGATGAAAGCTCTGATTCAGTTCACGGAGCGGTTCGGAAATATGATTTCCAGAGCCTTCCTCATGGTCCTCTACTTCGCGGTACTCGGCCCCTTCGCCATTGTCTACCGACTCGTAGCCGACCCCCTTCATATTTCCCATCGATCCGCCGGCAACTGGGACTCCTGGGTCGCCCGCAACGAAACTCTCAGCGCCGCCCGGAGACAAGACTAAATGAACGTTCTCGGACTCTCGTTTTTCTATCACGACTCCAGCGCGGGCCTCGTGAAAGATGGCGTCCTCATCGCCGCTGCTGAGGAAGAGCGCTTCAGCAGAGTGAAGCACGACTCGGCCTTCCCTGAGCTGGCTATCGACTTCGTCCTGAAGATGGGCGGCATCACCATCCACGACGTGGACTTCATCGTCTTTTACGAGAAGCCTTTTGTGAAGTTCGAGCGCATGTTGATCTCCGCGATGGCGACCTTTCCGAAGTCAGCCGCCGTCTTTCGCGAGTCGATGCAACGCTGGGTGACCGACAAGCTGTGGATCAAATCCATGATGAAAAAGACGCTTGGCGTGCCGAACTCTAAGCTGATCTTCTGCGATCACCACATGTCGCACGCGGCCTCGAGCTTCTTCACTTCGCCCTTCGAAGAGTCCGCCATCCTCACCGTGGACGGCGCTGGCGAATGGAGCACAGCGACCTACGGAGTCGGTCGCGGAAACAAGATCGAGATCATCAAAGAGCTGCGCTTCCCCCACTCTCTGGGACTGCTCTATTCGGCGTTTACCGCCTACTGCGGCTTCGAGATCAATGAGGGTGAATACAAGCTGATGGGCATGCACCCTTACGGCAAACCCCAGTACGTCGACAAGATCTATGAGCTCTTGAAGATCGGTGAAGACGGATCTCTGTGGCAGGACATGCGCTACTTCTCCTACCACTACTCGCGCGACACGACTTTGACGGAGGCCTTTGGCCAGCACTTTGGCAAGCCGCCGCGCGATCCGAAGGACAGTGATAAATCGCTCGATCCCTTCTACTGCGACATGGCTGCGAGCATCCAGCGCGTGACCGAAGAGATCCTCATGAAGATGATCACCTGGCTCCACAAGGAGACGGGGATGAAGCACCTGTGCCTCGCCGGAGGTGTCGCGCTCAACTCGGTCGCGAACTTCAAGCTGCTGCGCGATGGCCCCTTCGAGAACATCTACATCCACCCGGCTCCGGGTGACGACGGCGGTTCCGTCGGTGCGGCCTACTGGGCCTACAACCACTTGCTCGACCAGCCGCGCGGTCCTGCGCTCGAGCACGCCTACCTAGGCAGCGAGTACACCGACGAAGAGATCCAAGAGTTCCTCGACAAGAACGACATCGCCTATGAGAAGATCGAAGACGACGAGGAGTTCTACGCCTTCGTCGCGAAGGCGCTGGTCGACAGCCAAGTCTGCGGCTGGTACCGCGGTCGCTTCGAGTGGGGTCCGCGCGCTTTGGGCGCTCGCTCTATCATCGCCGATCCGCGCAAGCCGGAGATGAAGGAGAAGCTCAACGCGAAGATCAAGTTCCGCGAGGCCTTCCGCCCCTTCGCCCCGTCTGTACTGGAAGAGCGCGCTGCCGAGTTCTTCGAGTTCCCGAAAGCCGAGGAGTGGTGGCCCGGACGCTTCATGCTCTATGTCTGCCCTGTGCGCGAGGAAAAGCGCTCTGTGCTGCCCGCCATCACGCACGAGGACGGCTCCGGTCGCCTCCAGACGGTCTACAAGGAAACCTGTCCCGGTTACCACCGTGTGATCGAGCTGTTTGGCGAGATGACCGGTGTCCCCGTGATCATGAACACTTCGTTCAACCTGAAGGGCGAGCCCATCGTCGAGCACCCTTCGCACGCCTTCAACACCTTCAGCCTGTCGGGCATGGACCTTTTGTTCATGAACAACTACATCGTCCGTGCCGACGCGAAGAAGAAGATTGCTGAGACTCGATTCACACTTCGACACGAGGGCGACTCCGTCACCTCGATGGTCAGTTAACTGCTATGCGCGCGATCAACGTACTGCTCTCGATTCTCGTCAGTCTCGTCATCGGCCTCTTCGTGTTCGAAGGTGGTCTACGAGTCATCGGCTACGGTCCACCCGCGACCCTGACCCAGTTCGACGCCCATACCGGCTGGGGGAACAAGGCCAACTACAGGCAGGTTCGAACCGGAAAAGAGTTTGGACCCATTCACTTCGGATTCAACTCGCTCGGGTTGCGCGACGACTCGGTGAGTACTGCAAAGGCTAACGAGACCTATCGAGTCATCATGCTCGGGGACTCGTTCACTCTCGGCTACACCGTCGAGCGCGACGAGCTATTCGTCGACCTGCTCGAGAAGCGCTGGCGAGCAGAAGGCCGCAAGGTCGAGGTGCTCAACGTCGGCACGATCGGTTGGTCCACCGACCAGCAAGCGGCGTGGCTTCTAGCGCACGGCGAAGAGTACGACCCTGATATGGTCGTGGTCCTGCCCTACGACAACGACGTGTTCTGGTGTTCGCAGTCGAGCTACACGGGCATCGAAAAACCCACGTTCGATGCGGAGGGAAAGCTGGCAAGTGGGAAGCTGACCGACACGAGCGGAAGTTGGAAACGGAGCACAGCCCTCGGCCGGTTGATCTCGCCCGCATCCGTACCGATGTTCAAGACCTCTGGCGGGAGGACCATTCCCCGTGAGTTCGGAATTCTGCTCAACTCGTCCTCCGAAATCCTTGGCGACTCCGAAGCGCGCGCACGCGGAGCCTTGACCTCAATGCGCGATCAGTGCGAAAAGCTCGGCGCCCAATTCGTGCTCGCGCCGATTCCGTCCAACTCCTCGGTCGACTCCGAGTTCGCAAGCAAGTTCGGGTCCGACTTCCTCGGCTTGAGCAAGAGCGCCTGGTCCCCCGATCGCGCGCTGGAGTTCTTCCTCGATTCCGCCCGGGACTTGGGCATTCGATCCGTGGATGCACGTGACGCGATGAAGGCAGCGCACGCCAACAACCCGTGCTATTTCGACTACTTCGGTGAAGACCACGAGTGGCACTTCAACGCGAGCGGCAACCTCGCCTTCGCCAACTTCCTGCACGCCCAGCTCTCCTCAACGTTGCCCGGCGGAAGCGGAACCCCAGTGGGATCGATTGCAGCGAGCGACAGCGCGGCGGAAGCCCCCGAGTCCGGCCTGCCGTTCTGGGCCAAGCTCTACCTGTTCCTCTGGGTCGCCCTCACCGCTCTCTACTTCGGCAACTACAGTGACGAGGCCTTCTTCCTCCCGCCGATCAAGGTCGGCCTGCTCCTCGCCGTCGTCTTCGCCACCTTCATCGGGGTCAGCAGGGGCATCGCCGCCCTCAATGTCACCTCCCCGACGATCGGAAAGTTGACCCTCCCCATTCTCGTAGGGGGCATCCTTCTGTTCGTGGCCTATAAGCTCGGAAACCGCATTGCGACGATCCTAGAGCTCATTAAGGCCTTCATCTTGCGCGGACACTGGTACCTGATGCCGCTGGTAGTGGTACTTTTATCCATCGGAAGTCTGCTTGTGGTTGCCGCCAGCAGCCCGCTGGTCGCACCCTTCATCTACACCCTCTTCTAGAGACAGCCTTCTTCTAGAGACACTGTTTTTCGAGCCTCCGCCGCGAGGCTGTTCTCAACTCTGTATTCTCGCGCTGGCACCCGCTCCCTCGTACTCACTTTCCTCCGCCGATTCCATGGCCAAGTTCCTCCGCGAATCCTGGATCTGGATACTCCTGCCCATCCTCGTCATGAGCGGAATCGTGACGTACATCCTCTATGCAGGCCCCGAAGAATCCGTGTGTGGGTTCAGCTACCCGATTCAATGAGATGAACGCATTCCTCAAAGAAAACTGGCTCTGGATTGTTCTTCCAGTCCTCCTCGCCTTCGCCGTCATCATCTTCCTGGTCTACTTTTTCGGCGTCGACGACACAGCAGCCCAGCCCTTCACCTACAACGTTTAACTGGCAACGTTTAACTGGCAACGTTCAATTGGCAGCGTTCAATTGGCAGCGTCGAACGAGCAACGCCTAGCTGGTTCCGACGGCCACTCGCCACCAACAACTAACTCCAAGCCCGACCCTCTCCGATGCTTCGCTTCCTTAAAGAAAACTGGATCTGGATCGTCCTTCCCTTCGTCCTCGTCGTTGGGGGAATCATTCTCTTCGCCGTGCTCGGCAGCGGCGAGAATCCGGCTTCCGAGTTCATCTACTCGATCTAGCAGTCCCCGGGCTCATCCATATCGCGCGCGCTCCCACAGGAACGCGCGCGTTTCGCGTTAAAGCGAACGAGCCCAATCGAGCGCCTGCCGATTAGCTGACGTACTCCCCGCGCCGCGCGAAGGAAAAGATCTCTTCGAAGTTTTTAACCTCCGTTCGCGACACTCTCCGATTGAGGTGCGAGGGCCGCAAGTCATCGGGATGCTGGATGCCTGCGGCTCCCAAAATTTCACGCAGCGCGTGAACCGTCTCCCTCTGAAAGTTTGCAACGCGCACGGCCTTGTCCGCGACCACGAGTCCGCGGATCAGCGCCGGGTCCTGGGTCGCCACCCCGACGGGACAAACGTTCGCGTTGCACCGCCGCGCTTGAATACAGCCTATCGCGATCATGAAGGCACGCGCTGAATTGCAGAGATCCGCACCAATGGCGAGACGAGCGGCCATCTGATAACCGGTCACGATCTTGCCGGACGCGATCAGCTTGAGTCCTTCGCGGACGTCATACCCCGTGAGCGTGTTGTGCGCGAAGATCAGGCCATCCGTGAGCGGCATCCCGACCGAGTCGGAGAACTCAAGCGGTGCGGCTCCCGTTCCACCTTCCCCGCCATCTATGGTGATGAAGTCGGGGCCTTGATCCAGTCGGCGCATGGCTTGGCAAATCTCGACGAACTCCTCGCGAGATCCGACGCACAACTTGAAACCGATCGGCTTGCCTCCCGAGAGCTCGCGTAGCTCAGAGACGAACTCAATCAAGCCGTCGGCGCCCACGAAAGCACTGTGCGCGGGCGGCGAGATCACGTCAGCCCCCATCTCAACACCGCGGATCGCCGCAATCTCCGCATTGATCTTTCCCGCTGGCAGGATCCCACCGTGCCCGGGCTTCGCGCCTTGCGAGAGCTTGATCTCGACCATCTTGATCGACGGGTGCGCTGCGCGGTCGGCAAAGGCGGCGCGACTGAAGCTCCCGTCTTTTTCGCGACAGCTGAAATAGCCGGTCCCAACTTGCCAGACCAGATCTCCGCCGGGCTCGAGGTGATGCGGGCTGGCCGAGCCCTCCCCGGTATTGTGATAGAAGCCGCCGAGCTTCGCGCCGCCGTTGAGCGCGCGAATGGCTGCACTCGAGAGCGAGCCGAAGCTCATCGCTGAGATGTTGAGCAGCGCGGCGTCATAGGGCTGGCGGCAGCGCTCGGCCCCGATCGTTATCCGCGGCGGCGGCCCCTCCGGCGAGCGAGCGTTCATCGAGTGATCAATCCACTCGTAGCCCGGTTCCGAAACGTTCTTCTGCGTCCCGAACGGCATGGTCTGTAGCTGCTTCTTCGAGCGTGCATAGATCAGCGAGCGGCTCTCCCGGTCGAACGGTCGTCCGTCGGTATTCGACTCGATGAAGTACTGGTTGATCTCCGGCCGGATGAGCTCTAGCAAATAGCGAAAATGCCCGAGCAAAGGAAAGTTGCGGAGCACCGCGTGCCGTTCCTGGTTCACGTCCCAGTGTCCGATCAGGAATAGCGGCACGATCAAGAGCAACGCGAAGAGAGCGGGCTTCCACAGCGCGCCGACGATCAGCGTGAGCGCGAAGAGAGAGGCAAACAGCAGGTAGAAGGCTCGAACCATGCGGGCTCCCAGAAAGGGTTGGTGGGCGACGGGGATCATCAGTCTGCCCAAGCGAGCCCGCGGCTCAAACCGTTAGGTTCGCGGAATGAGCGAGGCTCAGGCCGGCGAGAGGTCGAGCCCGAACCTTCGCAAGAGCTCGAACCCTCCGCAGACCTCCGCCGCGACCAGGTGGAGCTCGGTCTCCTCTCCAATCGCGATGCGCTTGAGCCGGAAGGGGTCCGACTGCGGTGTGTTGGTCCCCGAGCTAGTCGTCACCGCGTTTTGAAACTGAGTTCCGCGAACAGCCTCCACGCTCTCATCGCTGTAGTCCCACGGCCGCCCAAAGGGATAGGCGAAGCTCGTCGCCGAGCTGCCGAGCTCGCGCTCCAGAGAGCGCGCACCAACCTCCACCTCCCTAGCCGCCTCTTCTGACGAGAGCCGCGCAAGGACCGGATGGTTGATCGTATGCCCGCCGAGTTCCCAGCCCGCGTCACGCAGCTCGCGTACGTCGTCCCAGCTCATGTAGAGCTCGGCCGTGAGCGCTTCCATATCACCCCCGCTCTCGTCGAACAGGCGAGCGAGCACGTGATCGCGATCGTTCGACTCGGCGTCGTACTTGAGCACGCGCTTGACGCGATACTCGAGCCGATTTTCGCCTTCCTCGAGGCAACGCCTCAGGCCCTCGAGTGCCGCCGGATCCTCGGCCGATTGCAAGTAGCGCCGAGTGAGCTGCTCGATACCCTCCCGCTTCACGATCCAGAAAAAGAGATGCGACCAGTTCGCGCGGCGCTCATCGAGCGGTCGGCTCTCGAGGTAGATCGTCGCCAAGACACTTCGCTCCCTGAGAAAAGGCAGAAGGTGCGTGGCGTTGTCCCGATAACCGTCGTCC
This sequence comes from Planctomycetota bacterium, assembly GCA_029259635.1. GTDB lineage: Bacteria > Planctomycetota > UBA1135 > UBA1135 > OFTM34. Next base: position 114,935 of record JAJDEU010000057.1, read on the forward strand.
ATCGTGAGGGCGACCAGGCTCTGCCCGTTCGAACCCGCTTCAAGTGCAGCGAGCGCGCCACTCACCGTCGGCATCTCGTAGCGGCCGTCGAGCCAGTCCAAGATCGCTCCCAATTTTTGAGCCGAAATCTTCATGTCGTCCGGCAAGCCACCATTGATCTCGGGCGCATCGAGACAGTGGCCGAGCAAGATCGTCAGGCGCTTCGGCATCCACCAGTTCACGAGGGCGTGCAAGCCGGTGTGAAACAAGACGCGCGCATAGACCTCACGCAGGAGCTGTTTGGCTTGGTGCTTCACGGGGTCCACTCGCTCCCTTCAACCGATCGGATCATCGTCGCGATCTCCATCGCATAGATACCAGCGACTCGCATCCGCCGCAGCGTCGAGCACGGGATGCGATTCCACAAGTGGATAGGTATAGACGAACAGGTGGTTGTCCTTCTTGGGCGGGAGAAAGCCGGACTGGGAGAGGCAGTTCCGCCACCACGAACCATCCACGGCCGTCGCTCGAGCGGCGAGCGCTCCCGCGGCTTCGAGCTCGTACAGGCCCGCAGCGAGTGCGGCCGCAACAGCCCACTCCTCGGGAGCGAGCAGATCGACGACCCAGCCAATTCCTCCGGTTTCGAAAGGCGGCTGAACCACCACATAGCCCGCAAGCTTATCGCCAGAGTAGATTCCGAACGCTTTTTGCCGACCGGAAGGAGCATCGATGTAGCGCCAGTTCAGGTACTCGGCATCGCGCCTCACCATCAGGTCAAACCGTCCCTCCACCTGGCGCGAGAGCTCTCCGACTTCCGCCGGAAAGCTCGCTAACGGTCGAACCTCGTAGCCGCGCCCGGCGAGTCGAATCAAACCCGCTCGCGAGATCGCGGATTTACGCGCTTGCCAAGGCAGGAGCAACGCCGAAAGACGCCCCTCTTTGAATCGCTCTCGTCGGGCCGCTTCGTCCGTGCGGAAGAAAAAGGTCATCGGCCTGATTTTACCGACGTTCTTCCACCCGAGCTTCAGGAAGACCGAGGCCGATCGCCGGTTTGGATAGCCCCAGTTCATGGGCCAACCACTTCGGCGAGTCTCGTCCTCACACCACCGAGCGACCCGGCTTGCGATCCCGCGCCTCTGCCAATCCGGGTCGGTCATCACGTCGCCCTGTTGACCACAAGGCGCGGCGCTCGCTTCCACCCCGCGCGGAATGAAGGTTCGCGGGGAGTAGGAAAAGCCGCAGACCGCCTGCTTATCCGGCGCTCGAAGCAGGACACTCACCGTGCGTCCGTGCGGGCTCTGGTCGTACCTCCAGCTTAGATCGGACTCGCTGACATGCTTGTCGAAGCAGCGATTGAACAGCCCCACTTGCTCCGCCCGGGATTCGGGCCCACAGGCCTCGAGCTCGAGCTCGTCATTGGTTGTCGTCGCGGGGTCAGCCATAGCTTGGAGAGAGCTTGACTCGATCCGCGCTCGGACTCAATGACTCAGTCGGTCCGGTTCCTCTGATCCGAACGCATGCCCTCTTAAATGAAAGAACGCGCCATCGGCGCGTTCTTTGAGTTCGTGACTCAGTCCGCTTGGACCAAGACGCTTCGGTCTCGCTGGACGAGGCCAAAGGCGCGCCCCACGCGCTTCCTGAAGTACTCGGGATTCTCCAAGTAGTAGAGCGCGCGCTCGAAGACGCGGCGTCCGCGAGCCGGGTAGCTGTAGTACCAGCGCTCGTAGTTCCGAACCATCTGCTTGCGCAGCTCCTCCAGCTCGATCTGAGTGAAGTTCTCGTGCTTATAGGCCGAGCGGTTCGAGGAGACGTAGTTCTCCGACAGGTCGCTGATGTCGATCGAGGCCTGGTAGTTATCCCAGGACTCCGTTCCGATCAGCGGGTTGAACACCGAGATGCGAATCAGGTCAGGTCCTGCAACCCGCAAGACCTTCTCGGTCTCCTTGATGTCCTCGACGGACTCGCCCGGCGAACCGACGATCAGATAAACCTTGGCCCAGATTCCGGCGCGGCGCGTCATGCGTGCCGACTCGACCACCTGCTCGGCGGTCATGTCCTTCTTGAGCGTGTCCAGCATGCGCTGGCTGCCCGTCTCCCAGCCGTAATAGATCCGGCGGCATCCAGCGCGGTGCATGTGCTTGAGCAGCGGATAGTCGACGCAGTCGCCACGCGTGTTGGCGATCCACTCGAACTTCAGGCCGCGCCGCAGAATCTCGTCGCACATCTCGCGGATGCGCGCGCGGCGCAGCGTGAGAATCTCGTCAACGAACAGGATGACGCCCGGATCGTAGGTCTTGATCAGGAACTCGAGCTCGTCGCAGATCGACTCCACGGAACGAACGCGGAAGCCGCGTCCGGTGTAGTCCTTCTGGCAGAAGATGCATTTGAAGGGACAGCCGCGGGTCGTGAAGATGTAGACCAAGCGCTCGGGGTTGAGCGCGAAGTAGCGGTCCATCGGCAGCATGTGACGCGCCGGCAGAGGAATGTCGTCGAGCACCTTCAAGAGCGGCGGCGTCGGATTGTTCAACCAGACCTCGCCCTCGCGAGCACCGCACAATCCGGGCACCTCGCTGATCTCTTTCTCGTCACCACCGTCGATCGCTTTGAGGAACTGAGCGAAGGTGTACTCGCACTCGCCCTTGAGCACCCAGTCGAAGTGACCACTGTCGAGGAAGATGCCGTGATCGACCGTCGCGTGCGGACCACCCATGATGGTCGTCTTACCGCGCTCCTTCGCATACTTCGCCCAAGCGATGGCGCGACGAATGTTCGGGGTCAGCGAGCTGAAGCCAATAATGTCGTTGCGATCAATCGCCTCGCGCATGTATTGGTCGTTGACGATGCGCTCGTCGACGAGCTCGATCGGCAAACCTTCTTTTTCCAGGCAGGCGCCGAGGTAGGTCAGCCCGAGCAGCTGCGCGACCGGGTCTTCCTGGACGTGAGGTTTGACGTAGGCCAGTAGTGTCTTTTGCATGGTGTCGATGGGCGCTTTGGTGAATGGCGCCAGCCTCGTGCGGAGTGATCAGATGCGGAAGGGAGTCGGCGGAGGTGCCGTTTGCTTGAACGTGCTTTGAGGGAAGCCGACTCAGCATCTCTCCCCAAACCTACCCCGCACGGGAGGTTTGGGCAACCTCCTGCCCCAACTGGACTTCCGCCCACAGAGGAGCGGAACTAGGGCTATCGAACCCCAGCCAGCCCGATCTGTAATCAGCCTGGGCGGGAAGGCAGCGCCCGGTCGTATTCCTCGAGATACTCGTCGGTCAGGCGCTCGATCGTAAAGTGCGCCCTCAGCCTCAGATAGCCCGCCTCGCCCATCGCCCTCGCCCGCTCGGGATCCCCCAGGAGCTCCCCGATCTTGGCCGCGAAGGCTTTTGGCTTCAACGGATTCTCGATTAGGCCGGTTTGCCCGTCCTCGACCACCTCCTGGCTGCCGCCGAAGAGTGTGGCCACCACCGGCTTCCGGTGCTCCATCGCCTCCAGATTGACCATCCCGAAGGTGTCGAAGCAGATCGAGGGCGTGACGAAGACGTCGGTGACCCCGTAGGCACACTGGAGCTCCTCCCCATTGAGCCAATCGGTCGGGACGACCAAATCTTCCACCGAGAGCTCGCGCGCCGCTCGAGCAAACTCGGAGTCGTAGACCTTTCGGTGCCCCATGACGAGCAAGCGCAGAGCGGGGAAATCCGCGCGCAGAGTCGCCAGCATGCGAAAGAGCTGAACGACACCTTTCTGCTCGTGCAGTCGACCGCCGATAGCGAGCACCTTGCAGCCGTCGAGCCCGAACCGTGTTCGAAACTGATCGAGCTCTTCCTTCGTCGGAAGCTTCGCTTGTTCGCGAATCGCATTGTGAACGGTGCGGTCCACGCGAATACCGTTCGCGGAGATCGCGCGCCCGAGCTCATCCGAAACGACCGTAAAACGATCCACATCGCGCGCGAGGATCTTGCGGATCGCGCGGTTCCGTCCCGGGCGAAATCGAAAGCGCTGGCACGGAATACACTTCGACGCGCGGGCCGTGTAGTCACGCAGCTCTCCGCCGTGCGCTTCACCGCCGTGAAAGCAGGTCAGCTTTTGATAGCAGAAGGTCATCACGTCGTGCGCGGTAAACACGACCCCGGCACCCGCGTTGCGTGCATCCGTTAAGAGCCCGTAGGAGAGGTGCGTGTGAAGCAAATGACTGTGGACGATGTCCGGCCTCCACTCGCGCAGCAATTTGGCGAAAGGCTCGCGCACTTGGCGATTCGAGAGCGCCACCCACGCGCGAAAGCGCGCGGGGTAGTCCGAATAGAGCCGCTCGACGGGCGTGCCCAGAATCTCTGTGCGCCCCACCGTGCCATGGTCCTGCGTACTGGACACCACCATCGTCTCGTGTCCGAGCTCGCGCAGCCGCTCCGCCTCTTGGTACATCTGGCGAATCGACGAGCCGATTCGCGGATCATCGAGATCATTGAGGAAGAGAACTCTCACTGGACCTGCTCCGGCACTTCTTCACCCGTACTCTTGTCGTTGGTCACGCTTTGGAGTCGTTCACCGCGATGCTTGCGGAAGTACATCGCAATATAGACGAAGCACGCCAGCGGTAGCAGCCGAGCGAGGGTGTAGCCCCAGGCGGCACCTGTGGTCGGGTCGATCAGGCTGAGCACGATCGACGCGCCCACGATGATCGGTAGGCCCAACAATCCGATCGTCATCAGGACCTTGATGCGATTGGTGACAATAAAGAAGCTGTCGATTGCGACACAGAAGGAGAAAGGGATAAAGCCCACCGCGAGAATCTTCGTCAATTGCGATATGGGTTCGTGATAGTCGGCGGGAAACCCCATGCGCGCAAAATAGGGAATCAGGGGCAGCGCGATCAGGATTCCCGAGCTGATTATCCCTCCACTGATCAACGTGACCCGCAGCCACTGACGTCGAAACATCCCCATGTCATTCAGTCCGCGCAGCTCGCTCAACGCGGGCAAAGCGGTGCGGCTCACGCCCTGCATCAGGGTCAGCGGCGCGTTCATGATTCGGTGGGAAGCCGCAAAATAAGTGACCCACTGCGGACTGGCGAAGGCGCGCACGACGAGTTGGGGGAAGACGTTGAAGCAGAAGCTATCGATGTTTCTGAGGACGCCGATTCGCAGACATAAGGGCAAGCCCTTGAGTAGCGGCGCTCGACCGCGCGCGGCGAAAATCTGTCGCAGCGTCGGGAGGTTGTAGCCGTCGTCAGCTCGAGCGGAGGTGTAGATCGCGAGACTGATGATCGAGCCGATCGTCGAGCCCACCATCAAGCCCACGATTGGGCCGAGCGGAGAGAAGGTGATCAACGCGCCCAGCGAAACCGCGTAGACGCGAACGACCTCTTGCCCGTTCTCCAGCTGCGCCAAGGACTTCATTCGACGGGTGCCCTGCAGAGCCGCCGTCACCGTCTGCTTGGGAACTTCGAGGAGCGGAGAGAAGGAGAGATACCAGGCGAGATCAACCGGAGAGAGCCCATCGGAGCCGGTCTGAAAGGATCCGCCGCTGAGCTCGACGATGAGACGCCCTAGCGGCGGCAAGACAAACCATGCAATGACCGGTAAGAGGAGCCCCAAGAGGAGCGAAGCCTTCATGGAAAAGGCCAGCCACGCGGTCACCTTCTCGTCGAGTCCTCTAGCAACCGCCGCGGCGACTTGCGTGACCGTCCCCTGCAGAATGCCGACGCTTACGATCAAGGCGAGCCCGGCATACATCGCCACCGCGGTGTAGTACTCGCCCTGCAGTTTTGAGCCGAGCAAGAAGGCGAGCAGCAAAATGCTCACCAGCCCGCCTAGGCTATTGAACAGCGCGCCAATTTGGAGGGCGGCGGAGTTGCGCACGAAACGATTCGCGAGGAACCGCCGAATCAAAGGGTCCCCCGATAAATGGCGGCCACCCGCTCAGCGTTGCCGCCCCAGGTCTGTGATGCAGCATAGCCCTTTCCAGCTTGGCCCTGGCTCGCGCGCAGCTCCTCATCCGAGAGCAGCTTGTCCAGCGCCTCTTCGATGGCGTCCACCTCTTGCGGAACCAAGAATCCCGTCAGCCCATCGACGATCGCGTCTTCCGCGCCGCAGTCGAGAGTTCCAATCGACGGAGTGCCACTCGCCGCTGCCTCGAGGTAGACAATTCCAAAGCCCTCAAAGCCCCCATCGCTCGCCGTCACCGGTGTATGCAGAAAGACCTCGGCGCGTTGCAGCAGCTCGATCTTCTCTTGCTCATCGATATTGCCCAAAAAGTGCACGCGATCCTCTAAGCCGCTCTCCCGGACGAGCGAGAGCAGCGACTCTTCGTAGTCGTCTCCACTGCGGTTGCCCACGATGAAGTGGTGCAGGTCGGGATGGCGCAGCGCGCAGCGACACCAGGCCGCGAGCGCGAGGTGCAGACCCTTGCGTTGTTTGAGCTCGCCGATCGACAGGGTAAAGCGTTGGTCCGACCACGGCTTCCCCGCGATCGAGCGCTGCTCTTCGTAGTTCTCGACATCCACGCAATTGGGAATGACATGGACGCGCTCTTCGTTCAATCCCCGTCCGGACATGAGCTCCAACAGTCGACGGCGTGTGTAGTTACTCACCGAGATCATGGCGGCGAAGCGGCGGTAGGTCCACGCCGCGAGCTTTGCGTGACGACGAACCAGCAAGGGCTGAACGGTGTAGGTGCCATGCGCTGTCGCCACACACGGAACGCCGGCGAGCTTCGAGCCCAACAGTCCCGCCAGACTGTGCGGGTAATCCTTGATGGCGTGCACGAGGTCGGCGCTGCGCGCCTTTCGCCAGATTCGCCAGGTAGCGATCAACAAGTTCGGCCAGAACCGCGACGGTGACATGTGGAAGAAATAGTCGGGCGGCAACTCGACAGAGAGCTTCCAGTGCTTGGGAACTTGGCTGGAAGTCGGACGATGCTTGCGGGCCAGGAGCACCTCGACCTCTAGGCCCGGAAACTCTCTTTCGAGCGCAGCGATCAGGCACATCGCATAGCGCCCCACGCCATCGAGATCCGACAGTGAGTCGGTGAGAAACAAAACCTTCAAGCGCGCGCCGCCATCCAAGTCAGAATCCGCTCAGCACGCGCATCCCATGTGATTTCACTCGATCGCGAACGCCCCGCGGCCGCCATTTTCTCGCGCAGCTCGCCGTCACTCATCAAGGATTGAATTCCCGCCGCCAATGCCGAGCCACAATCCGGCTCCACGAATCTCGCGTGCCGCTCGTCCACCAGAATTTCCCTCAGTGAGGGTAGATCGCTCGCGACCAGCGGTAGTCCAGCAGCCATGGATTCGAAAACTTTGAGCGGTGAGGTGTAACGTGAGCTGATCAGCGGTTTCGAGCGATTCGGAACCACGCCGAGGTCTCCCGCCGCGAGGTAGAGCGCGATTCGCTGCGGGGGCTGAAACCCCTCGAGGCGTACGTTACCGAGTCCCGCAGCGAGAGATCGAATTCGCTCCACATCCGACTTCATCCCGCCAGCAATTACAAACTCAAGTTCCGGCAAACTCCGTGCGGCCTCAATCAGGTGATCCACACCTTTCCAGGTCATGAGTCCACCGGTATAGACCACGAGCGGCTTGTTCGGCGAGAGACCGAGTGCTTCGCGAGCCTCCGCTCGGCTGGGAAGATCGGCAAAGCGCCCGGCCTCCACGGCATCGTGCTCGACGAGAATCGACGCGGGATCCACGCCCAGCTCGACTAAATCCTCTCGAACGCCACCGGAGATCGCGATGACTCCCTTTGCTCCACGAGCGGCCTCGATTAACCACCGTCTCCGCGTGCGTCCAGACGGTACGCGGTGAAGCTCGAGGAAGACCCCCGTCGTCGGCGAACGAACCAGCTTGCGCGCCGTCTCCAACTCGCGGGAGATCACCCAAGCATTCGGCGCGTGTTTCGAGATCCAACGAGCGGCGTTATTTGCGAACGACAACTCCTGAATGCGCGCGGGTACGAACTGAGCTCTCGTCGGAACTCGATCGATGAAGTCGATATTCGGGAGCGCGATGGCATCCGGTCGAGCGCCCTCGGGCACATTGTAGTAGCCGAACAGATCCTGCCCTTCCGGCAGCGCGGGGGTCGGGAAACGGCGAGCGTAGAGCAGCTTCGTGGAAACGCCGCGTCGGGCAAAGGCCGCCGAAACTTGAGCAACCTGAAGGGACTGTGCACGCTCCGAAGGCATGCGCGCATTGGCGACCAAGATCAGGCTCTGTGGGGGCGTACTACTCATCCTGCTCAGCGCCGCCACTCTCTCCCTCTTCGCCGATCCCGCCCGCGTAGCCCAAGCTGTCGAGTAGCTCTTCGGCCTCTCGGTCGCGGTGCGAGGCCATGACCGACTCCTTCGCGATCGGCAGGGCCTCATTCCAACTGCGCAGCTCACGAATCAATCGCGCGACTTCCGGGTGGTCCGGCCGAAACAGGTTTTCAAACTCGCCGGGGTCCGACTTCAGATCGAAGAGCTGCGGAGTCCGCAGTGCGTTGTCCCACCCGCCGTCGTCCGGCTCATAGTCCAAGCACTCCCTCGAGATGACGAGCTTCCAGCGCAAGTCTTGAATCGAGAGCGCCGAGCCACTCTCCGCAAAACTAAATTCTCGGTGCAGCTCGGACTCCCCGCGGACGAGCGGCAACAAGCTCTTGCCATCCACGCGGTGATATTCGATTTCGTCGCCAGTCGTCGGCAGCGTAGGCAGCTCCAATCCCATCAGGTCGCACAGGGTCGGCATCAGATCCACGCTATCCACCAAGGCTTCGACCCGGCGATTGGCCGGCAGCTTCGCGGGCCAACGCATGATCAGAGGGATCGCCAGATTGGTCTGGTACATCCAGTTATGCTCCCAGACGCCGTGCTCCCCAAGCTCTTCGCCATGGTCGGACGTCACGACGACAATCGTGTTCTCCAGAACCCCAGCCGACTTGAGCTCTTCTAGCACGGACCCGATGGCGTGATCGGCCTGGGTCACTCCGGCGTAGTACAGGTCGCGAATCTGACGGACATCGGCTTCCGTCGGCTGATACTGTCCCGCCTCGATCGCGTAGCGATGCTCCGCGTAGAAGGCCTGAATGGGACCGTCATAGTTCGGGTCCACGTAGCGCGAGCGAAACTCCTCCGCCGGGTCGTAGGGCGTGTGCGTCGAGTAGAGGTGCAGGAAAGCGAAGAAGCGCTTGCCGGCAGCATTCTCGGCGAGCCACTTCTCCGCCGTGGAGCCGGCCTTGTTGTAGTCCAGTCGCTGAGTCAGCTTGTTCCAAAAGTTGAAGAACAAGAGGTCGGTACTGAGCAGGCTCCAGCGACTGCTGCGGTGAACCAATTCGTGACCTTTCAACGCTTCGCAATACAAGTCGATGCCGAGCAGTAAGCCGCTGCCATTCGTGACCGCGCCCGTCATGAAGGCTGCGGTGACCATGTCGTCGGACTCCAGCTGCTTGCCGCTCTTCCGTTTGGCCTCTTTGAAGTGAAGCGGCATGGTCTTGTTGATTCCAATCGCCCACCGCATCCCCGCCTGCAGCTTCAGCATGCCGTGGCGCCGCGGGTACTTTCCCGTCAAGAACGATCCGAAGCTCGACCAAGTAAAGGGCGCCTGCACGCGCGCGTTCTCGAACAGAACACCCTCCTTGGCGAGCCGGTCCATCACGGGCGTCGCCACGTTCTCACTTCCGTAAGCGCCGATGACATCGGAACGCAACGCGTCCACGATGACGAACAACACGTTGGGCAAGTCTTCATTCGCCGCGTCGAGTTCACCTTCCTGCGAGTTGGCGAGCAGCGCTCGGTCTTGCCACAGGAAGACTCCACCGCCGGCCGCGGCAACACACCAGAGCGGAAGCATGAGCCGAGCGAGTGACTTCGCCCGCGTCCCGAGCAGCCGCCGGAAGCCGAAGACAAGCGCGAAGGCCAAGCCGAGAAGAAGGGCGGCGACGCCGAGGCGTTCGGGCGAGGTAGCCGAGTAGCCGGGAAACAGGTACTCGCGCGTGTTCCAGTAAATCTCGAAGAAGAGACCGATCGAGAGACCGGTGAGAACGAGAGCGCCCATGCGGCCCGCCGCGTTCGCGCCGACAAGCCGCCCGCGTCCCGAAAGAAAAAGAGCCAGCGAGATGAGGGTGAGCAACACCGCGAAGAAGGCGCTGTAGACGAGGACCGACGCGGCGATTCCGCCCAGCCGCCCGACGGTGTCGATGGACTCGACGATGCGCAGGTTGGCCGCGATGCCGTCGATGACACCGATGGTTAGGCCCACGCTCATTCCGCTCAGTAGCCCAGCGAGCACGGCGCCGCTGAAGCCCGGCGAATCACTAGGCGTCGTGTTGATCTCCGTGGTCAGCTCTGTACTCATCGCTTGAGAAACTCCATGAACGAGCGCAAGAGCGGCCTGGGATCCTCGTAGGTCTTCTTCTGAAGTCGTCGCGCTCCTTGGACGACTGTGAAGTCGAGCATGGAGAAGGCGACGCACAGCTTGACCCAAGGCCCGGCCAGCCAGCCAAAGTGTTTTCGAAAGTAGGTCAGGCGGTTGCGGTGCCACTCCGGAACGAAGGAACCGAACTTGGATGTGCTGGCGCCTTCGTGATGCAGGACTTTGGAGTCGGCGAGATAGCGCGTCTTCCAGCCCGCACGCGCCATGCGCAGTGAGAGGTCCACGTCGTTGAAGAAGAGCCACAGGGTCTCGTCAAACACGCCGACTTGCTCGATAACTTCACGCCTCACGAGCAAGCACGCTGCCGGTGGTTGGTCGATGTCGCGCTCATCGGAATGGTCCCACTCCATCATGAAATAGCGCACCAGCTCGGGGCTCTTTGGAAACCACCGCTCGATAGGCGTGCCGAAGAAGAGCGGCGTCCAGATCGATGGAAAGCGCATGCAGGCCGTCTGTACCGAACCATCCGGGTGAACCAATTGTGGCGCAACGCCGCCGTAGTCCGAGTGAGACTTGAGATAGTCCACCATCTCCATGAGTCCCTCGCCTTGAATCTCAGTATCCGCGTTGAGGAGCAAGACAAAGTCCCCGCGCGCGAGCTCGATGCCTTGATTGCAGCCAATGGCGAAGCCCTCGTTGGCGTCGTTCCATTTCAGGACGACGCTCGGAAACTCAGCCGCGACCATGTCGGCGGACCCGTCCGCGCTGGCATTGTCCACCACGATCACTTCCGTCTCGGGCTTCGGGGCAGCCTCGATGGAGTTCAGACAAGCGCGCAGCAGGTCGACCGTGTTCCAGGACGGAATAACGATGGAGAGCTCCATCAGCGCTCCCCTCCGCCACTATGCATCTCTTGCACGAGGCGCTTCATCAGGCGATCCACTTCATGGTCGCGCTCGACAATTCCACGCAGCTCCGCCCCGAGCTTCGCGCTCGCATCAGGAGCTAGCTGCAAGATGGCATCGATTTTTTCGGCGAGCCCGTCCGAATCCCCAGCTCGAAACAAGAGCGAATCGCCCCCGTTCTCCAGCTCGGAGAACAGCGCGGGGAAGCTGTCGTTGCAGGTCACCACGGGCCGACGCGTTGCCATCGCTTCAAGAACCACCTTGTCCACGCTACCGGTCAGACTCGCGCTAACCAAGAGCTTCGATCTGCGATAGAGCGCGGCGATCTCGGGATAGGGCACCTCGCCTAGCAGCTCCACTCGACCCGCCAGCGCGCTGGACTCAATCTCCCGGCGAACCTCCGCGATCAGCTGCTCGTCTCCCTGAGCGAGCGCGCCACCCGCAAACTCCAGTCGGACATCGCGCCCCGACTGAACGAGCTTGGAGACCGCTCTCAAGATCGTGAGCGGATCCTTCGCGCGAGTCAGCCGGCCCACCACCAGCAGCCTCGGCGGCTCAGCCGGGAGCTCTCCGCGATCGTCGAAGTGAACCAAATCGATCCCGTGTCCGGTCACGAGCTTGAGCGGCGAGTCGATTCGCAGCGACTCTTCGCTCGCCGTGAACATCCGGTCAACGACCTTGGCCGCCCGCCGCAGTCGCGCATCCACTCCCTTGTGCGTGTACCACAAGAATAGACCTGCGCCCGCCTTGCGCGCCGGCTTCTCCGCAACCAGCGCGTAGCGCGGAACCATGTGAGCGAGCACCGTGTCGAAGCCATCTCGCTCGAGAGCTTCGGAGAGAATCTTTCGGTAGCGCAGGAACCGGCGTACGACACCCTTGCGTCCCACTTCGCGCACGTCGACGTTACTCGGCAATCCATCCAGATTGCCGACCTCCAATGCCACCACGCGAACGCTCTCAACGTGCTGAGCCAGTCCAGCGATCCAACGCGTCACAAATCCGAGGACGGCGTCCTCCGAATCGATGACCTGTGTGAGAAAGAGCAGCTTCAAGCTCGCACGAGATCCTCTCCCACCAAGCGCCCCAATCCGCGCGCATACTCGCCGATCACGCGCTCGTACTCAAACTGCATAGCGGTCTCTCGCGCGCACGCACCCATTCGCTTTCGCTCGTCCTCGTCATCAAGAGCGCGCTCAAGTGCCCGCGCCAAACTCTCCGCATCGAACTCCGCCATCGTCCCGTTCTCACCTTCGCGCAGGACCTCCGCCATGATCCCCACCGGCGTCGACACCGAAGGAACACCGCAAGCCATCGCTTCAATCGTCACGCGCGGCCCACCTTCGCAGGTCGAGGCACACACGCAAACCCGGCTCGCCCGATAAATGTCCGCGAGGTCGGATTGCGTCTCGACCCAGTCGACAAAGCGCACCTGGTGGTGGATCCCGCGCTTCTTCGCCCGCGCTTCCGTCGCTCTCCTCAGCGGTCCCCTGCCCAAGAACAAGGCGGTGACTTCTCGACCGCTTCTGGCCAAGAGCGCGAGCGCGTCAATGATGCGAAACAGCCCCTTGTTACCGACCATGCGTCCGACGAAGACCACGTCCTGGACGATCGCAGAGCCCGGGTCCTCACTCGGTGCGAAATTCTCAAGGTCGATATAGAGCGAGTGCAGGACGTGAATCTGCTCCGAAGGAACTCCCCACTTGCGGAGCAGAGCGGGCATCTCCGTTCCATTGACCACCCGAAAGCCGAGTGCGCGCCGCTGCGCCCAGCGCACATAAGCGCGTGCAATTCGCCGATCGAGCATCTCGCGCAGATCCGCCGCGACCGGCACTCCGGGGACGTGATGAATCTCAGAGAGATAAGGCACTCCGGTCGCGCGGGAGAGGGCTGCGGAACCGAGTCCGTTGTAGAACCAACCGTAGTCGTGGCTGACGATGAGCGCGTGCCCGTGTTCGCCAATCAACTCCTCACCGCGCCGGCGAATCGATGCGGCCATCTTTCGGCGTCCACACTTTGCCGGATGAAAGAAGACGTTCTCGTGGATGCTCTCCACCGTAATCGGCCGATCGGGTCGCGGCGTCAACACATCGATGCGATCGAAGTATCGCGAGAACTCCGCCTGCATCGTGAAGAAAGGTCCACGTTCGCCGACGGCGACTTGACGGTCCCCGCTCACCATTAAGAGGCGCACGTGACCTCCTCAATGACGAGCTGATAGAGCGCTTCGAGGCGATCGGCGAGCCCTTCCGCGGAGTAACGCTTGGAGACTCGAACGCGTGCGCGTTGGCCCATCGCTCGTGTCTCGTCCAGATTCGAGAGCAGCTGATCCAAACCGAAGCCGAGCTCGGTGGGCGCGGTTCCGATGAACCCGGTTCGCTCGTGGGCAATGATCTCGGACACTCCACCGACCGGCGTGGAGAGCGCGGGCAAACCCGCCGCCGCTGCTTCGATGAGAGCGACCGGCAGTCCCTCGGAGTGAGAGGTCAAGAGGCAGGCATCGAGTTCTCGAAAAACCGGCGGCATCTCATCGATCGCGCCGAGCATATGTACGCGACTGGCGAGGCCTCCCGGCAACCGCCCGATACGACGCTCAAGCGCGCCTCTCTCGCTGCCGTCACCGATAAACACCAAGTGCAGGTTCGGGTGACGCCCGGCCACCAACTCGAACACATCCACCGCGACTTGCGGCTGTTTCACCGGAGCCAATCGCCCCACCGCACCCAGCAAGAAATCGTCGGCCTTCGCGCCGATTCGTTTCCGAAGCTCTCCCGGCTCGGTCGAAGCCGACCGAGGGCGTTCGAGGCTAAGCAGCTCCGAGAGATCACTACCCGGTGGGATAACCACGAGCTGCTTCTCGGGAGCAACCCCCAACCGAACCAAGTCATCCGCCGTGGCATGAGAGACCGCGACGATTCGATCGGTCTCCCTGCTGAGCTTCCGTTCTCGCTTAATCAGAAGTCTTGAGACGGGCTCCGGAAAGTAGCCCTCGAAGACATGTCCGTGAAAGGTATGGACGCGCGCAATTCCGCGTAAGCCCCGGCTCGCTCGACGGCCGACAAGCCCCGCTTTGGTCGCATGCGTGTGAACCACATCGGGATGAAACTCGTGGAACTCCCGTCGCAAGACGCGCTGTGCGCGCCGGTCGCCGAGCGGATTGAGTCCGCGGGAGAGCCCCGGAATACGAACGACATCCAGGCCCCTCTCGCGGGCGACCTCGAAGAGATCCCCTTCGCCCGGTTCGGGACTGCCGACGAAGATCCGAACCCGATGGCCGCGGTGACCAAGGATGGGATCACTCGCCAAGACCTGGCGAGAGGGTCCGCCGAGGTTCAGTCGAGTTAGCACGCGTGCGATGCGCATGCCGTAATCTCACTCAAACAGGCTGAGGTGGTACAGGACCAAAACGGTATACGTTCCCGAAGCCACCCAAAGCCCAATGCGAGCCAGATAAAAGTTCTTGTGAATACACAACACGAGAACTGCGATTGCGATCAGAGCGGATTTGTAGAGCACAAAGGGAGCCCGCCCCTGTTCGAGGAGCCAATCGGCGATCGGATTCAGCTCGACGCCGCCCGCCTGTAGGTGCACCAAGGTGAAGTAGCTGTCCGCCACATTCATCAGGCAGACCCAGACCGCGAGAGCCCACAGGCGGAGGCTGTAGCGATCCACGAAGGTGCCCTCCTTCTCCTCGGACCGGCGAACATCCCGACGCCTTCCTCCACCGAAGGAGTACCTGGAAAAACGCGGCGTAGGCTGGTCGCGACGATCGCCCCCGCGATGGGCGTGGCGGTCACCACCCTCCACGCGCACAGAGCCTCCCTCTTGGGGCACCTCGCTCACGAGCGCTCTTCCCGCCTAATTTCCATGGAGTTCATCAAATAGCCCAGAAGGGACACTGCCCCCGCTCACGACCTATCGTCGCTTCCATTCTGTGATCTGTAGAGCGGGCTAGCAGTCCGGCTCTACGGCGAGTCGTCCCCGGCTGTGCCGTCCCCGGACGCCTGTTCCGGCGGAGTATCCTCCTTGAACGGAAGCTCGTCGGTCACCAGCCCCGGGCCACGGTAGTTCGGGTGCCCGGGCGGATACTGGCCAGCGGGCAGGACGTCGATGCCCGTATCGTGCCCAGTCAGCCCCTCCACTCCTGCCGGAGGATCCCAGAAGTCCGATCGGTACGGCATCTGATAGACCTCTCCCGATTGCCAAGGCCTGCGCAAGGCGACCGGAGGGATGCGCTCGACAACGACATCCTCAATCCAGAGCTCGTCCAGCTCGTTCCAACCGTCCAGCCACAAGTGACGCTTGTGGGGCAGGACACATTTGTCGCCCACCGGCATCTTGCCTTCGAAATCCATAGTCCACCAGCGGATGTGCGGGGCTCTCGCAACGGTGGGATCGGGATAGGCGAAGCGCATCTGAATCACCCGAGGCTCCGTCGGATCGACGATCACGTGAAACTCGGGAACCGAGCCGAACTCCTCGACCATCCAGGGGTAGTAGTTGATCAGCATGTCCTGGGGAAGTCGAAAGGCGTACATCTCCAGCTCGCCGATATCGGACTCCTCGATTCGCATGAACGCCAGACGCCCTTTCATGGACCGAAGGGAGAACGGCATCGTGCCGGTCAGCCGCTCAAGCTGAACCCGCGAGCGCGCGGTTCGCGCCGACTTCTCCGTCCGCAAGAAGCCTCCCCGCATCTCACGCCAGGAGAGCTTGTCGAAGACGATTTCCCGCATGAAGTCGGGACCGCCCAGCGAGGGTTTGGCCCACTCACTGTAGACGTAGCCGGCCTTCTCAACGTTGAAGTGACACAGGCGCGGCTCGTAGTGATGCACTTTCCAGGGCCGCTTGCCCTTGTAGGTATTCGTCTTGCTGGTCGCGAGCATGTCGTACCGGAAGCCGTTGAGCTTGAGGTACTCCTCCCAGCCCCCCGCTGCGCCAATCAGCTTCTCGATCATCGCCTCGCCGCGCAAAACGGCTGCCGGGTCATCCCAAGCCGGAGAGACCGGAATCGGCGGGAGCACCGGGTGCAAGGCATCTCGCATGCCCCCTTTATGTGTCGGAAAACCGCGCACACGTTGTGCGGAGGCCAGGCTGCTGAACAAGAGCAGAAGGAGGACGGCGAAGAACGGCGTCCGAAGAGATCGGAGCTGAGAGACTGGAGAGCGATTCATATCGGTAAGGCTACCCCGCTGAAGCCGGAGTCGGAAGGACGAGTAGGCTTCAGGAAAGCGTGTTTATGGCTCGGACTGAGCCGGGAGACCGTCGAGTTTGGCCGGGGGCGGCGGTCGGGAGCGGATGCGGTGGAACGCAAGGGTACGGCCCACTCGAACGAATTGTTGAGACGTCTTGAATCCATTCTAGATCCCGGGCTGAGGCGCCTAGCCGGCGACTTCGGCGTAAATGGCGAGGGTCTCCTCGACCATCCGATCGAGGCCGAAGGAATCCACCACTCGGGCGCGGCCCCGGCCCCCCAGCGCAAGGCAGAGCTCTCCGTGAGCGGCCAAGCGCTTGAACCCCTCGGCCAGCGCCTCGGGATCACCGGGAGGGACCAGTAGGCCGGTTTCGCCATCGATGACGACCTCCGGCACGGCGGAGACCCCCGACGCCAAGACCGGAAGCCCGGCGGCCATGGCCTCGAGGAAGACCAGTCCTAGGCCTTCCCAGAGAGAGCTCATCACAAAGACGTCGGACAGCGCGATCAAAGCGGGAACGTCCCGCCGAATGCCAGCGAAGTGAACGGCGTCTCCGAGCTCGAGCGAGCGCGCCAGAGTCTCGGCCCGTTCTCGACCGTCCCCAAAGGGATCGTCTCCGACGAGCAAGAGTCGAACCGATGGGTCTGCCTGGTGTGCGAGCGCAAAAGCCTTGAGCAGAACATCGTGGGCTTTCTGTGGAGCGAACCGTGCGACACAGATAAACACTCGATCGGCGGCATCGAATCCAAACTCCCCGCGCGCTCGGTCGCGCTCCGTTTTGTCGACCTCGGAGGCGCGGATAAAGGGCGCCGGATCGATCCCGTAGTAGACGCGACGAAGCGATGTCGGTCGAACGCGTCCATACTTCTCCACGAATCGTCCGACGTGATCCGAGAGCACGATAGTCACCCGCGGCAGATTGCCGAGGACGCCGTGAATGAGAGAGACGAGCGGACGCTTCAAAACTTGCTCGTCGTTGTGCTTGCCCGAGATCAAGCGTCGACGACATCCGACGAGCGTAGCGACGACCGCGACCAACATGTCCGCCTTGAGGAGATGCGAGTGAACGATATCCGCTCGGCGAATGGCGCGAGCCAGCGAGAGGAACGGGAACCCCACACGTCCGGCAGACGAGGCGCCTGCAGCGCGAAAGTCATCCGCGAGAGTGCCTTGGCCCTTCAGGTAGTAGAGCGACACTTCATGGCCGCGCGAACACTGCCCGCGCACTTGGCTCAAGAGATGCATCTCCGCTCCCCCCACATCGAGCGTCGTGATGACGTGCACGATCTTCATAGAAGCTCTCCGTAAACCGCGCACATTTTTTGGACCATCGCTTCGACCCCGAACTCGGCGAGAACTCTCTCCTGTGCGGCGACCCCCATGGCTCGACGCTCTTGATCAGAGCAGTCGAGGAACGCCCGAATCGCGCGAGCGAGATCCTCTGGAGACTCCAGGTCCGCCAAGAATCCCGTCTCTCCTTCCCGAATTAACTCGCTCGCTCCATCCACTCGCGTTCCAACGACCGGAACCGCGCTGGCCCCCGCCTCCAGAACGACGTAGGGCATGCCCTCCCAGCGAGAGGGAAGCAGCACGAGATCGACGGACCGAAAGATCGCCGGGATGTCATCGCGCCAACCCAGGAAGTGAACTCGGTCACCGACGCCGAGCTCCAGCGCCAGGCGCTCGAGCTCGGGTCGCCAGTCCCCGTGTCCTGCCAAGAGGAGCTGCAGCTCCGAAAGCCCGGTCTCGACCAACGCCCGAATGGCGAGGTCCTGTCCCTTGGCCGGGTTGAGCAAACCCGCGACGACGGCGAGCGGCGCATTCTCCGGCACGCCGAGTGCTTCTCTCGAGAGACCAGGCCCCTTCACCCAAGCGGCCGGATCGATGCCATTGGGCACCACTCTCACCCGCGCGGGATCCACCACTTGCGCACTGTGAATGGTTTGGGCCTCACTCTCACTAACAGCAACGAGGCAGTCGGTCTGTGCGCCGAGCCGTGTCTCGATGTGGCGATACATCCAGCGCTTTCGCGCAGAGAACATCGCGGAGAATAAGAACGCGAAGGTGTGCGGAGTGTGCACGCGTTTGCCGATGCCCGTTGAGAGCGAGGCCTTGCGCCCCAGGACGCCGGCTTTGCTGCTGTGGGTGTGGATGACATCGGGCCCGGTTTCCCGGAGAATCCGTTTCAGCGCACGATAGTGGCGAAAGTCCGTCATGGGACGAACGGCCCGAATCATGGGAAGCTCGATCACTCGAGCACCCTCGCGCTCCAATTCTCGAAGGTCGTTCCGAAAAGCGGGCTCGCGTTCCGCCGAAGCCACCAGAGTCGTCTCGACTCCTTCGCGAACCAGACCGAGCGTCAGGTCGACGATATGTCGCCGAGTTCCGCCAATGGTCGATTCCATTACCTGAAGTACACGCATTCGCGAAGGCTGGTCTGTTCGGATCCTTAGAGTCGGTGCACTCGGGTTGGGCTCGACTTGGGACGAGGGACCATCGTTTCACGGCTTATGCGCGTCATCTGCCGGGGCAAGCGAGGCCAAACCATCGGCGAATCAGTGAGCGCCCGTTCCGCGTACGACAGCAGCGACGGTCAACATGATGATGACCAGATCCAAGAGCACCGAGCGATTCTCGATGTAATAAATATCGTAGTCGAGGTTCTGGTGGATCGCGAAGCGGCGACCCGATGAGATCTGCCAGAGACCGGTGATTCCGGGCTTCGCGCGTAGGCGCTCGCGATCGAGGGCGTTGTACTTCTCAACGATGAAAGGCATTTCCGGGCGCGGGCCCACGATGCTCATCTCGCCGCGCAGCACATTCAAAAACTGCGGGAGTTCATCGAGGCTGTACCGGCGAAGGAATCGGCCAATGGGCGTAATCCTCGGATCTTCCGAAGAGTTGGGCGTCGGTGCGTCAGCGCTCTGTGCCGTGTACATCGTCCGGAATTTAAACATCCGAAAGGGGCGCCCGTCTTTGCCAATGCGCGTCTGCATGAAGAAGACCGGGCCCTCGGACTGGCGGCGAATCAGGACGGTCGCCAAGACAAAGGCCGGAAGCAGCGCGACCAAGAAGACCGCCGACAGAGCGACGTCGAGGAGACGTTTGGCCACGGCGGTAAAGATCGCCAGCTGTCGATCCGGGCGCGAGATCAAAGGGATCGAGTCGAGGTTCTCGATCTTCACTCGCTGTGACATCAGGTGATAGAAGCGGGGCACAACGCGGAAGGAGATTCCGCTGGCTTCGAGCTCCGCAATAATCTCCATTACGCGGTTCTCGGACGACTCGGGAAGGGCCACGAAGACTTCGTGCACCTTGTGTGTGCGAACCAAGTCCACCAGGCCGTCGAAGGTTCCGAGTACCGGCGAGCCCTCGATGCTTTGCCCGACTTCGGACTCTTTCTCGGTCATGAATCCGACGAAGCGCAGGCCTAGTGTCGGCACGAGCACAAACTTGCGCTGCAGCCATTGGCCCGTCTCGCCCGTCCCGAGAATCAAAACGTTTTGATTTCCGATTCCGCGCCGATGCAAATACTGGATCGCTCGGAAAGAGATGAAGCGACTCACGCTCGTTCCGAGGCCGATGAACACGAAGATCACGACAAGGTTGACCCGAGAGAAAGAGGTCGGGCCGAGGTTGAGGTGAAAGGTGTCGTAGAGCGGCTGAAGAATTCCGTAGACGCCGTGAGTCGACTCCTGGTCCGTGGGACGCAGCATGGCGATCAGGGTCACGACGATGACGAAGCCCACGAGCGAGCTCTTCGCAATCGCCTCAAACTCTTCGACGTTGAGCAGGCTCTTGACCGACCGATACATTCCGAAGCTGTGGAACACGATGATGCAGACCACGCAGGTCAGGCCCCACAGCTCGTGATAGACCGCCATATTCGGCGCTTTGGTCGTCGACTCGAAACGCGACATCAGCTCGAACGCCGCCACGCAGGCGAGCAGGACGACCACCACGTCCAGCACCATCTGGAGCCCCTGGAAGAGGGGTCCAAAATGTCGTCGTGCAAAGGTCCCTGCGGAGCTCATGTGCCTTCGGAAATCATGGGGGTGGGATGGGAGCTAGCTCAGCCGACTGAGGTGGTCGGCGGGGTTAGCGTAAGGGTCGTGGGCCGGAAGGTTGGAAGTGGGTCGAGGGAGTCGCCCGGCCATAGAGAGTGCTCGGAGAGTACCTGTAATAGTAATCTGGCCTGGAGCCGAGGCGACCAATTGGTGAGGACGAGAGATGAGTTTTTCTAGGGCGACGGAGACTCGGGCGTTCTTGGGCAGCTTGCGCGGCGGAAACCCTAGGGAGGACCACCGGAAGCAGCCAAAAGCTCTGGAACCGTATCGGCAGCTCGACCCGCCTGAGTGGGATAGTGCTGCTTAAAAGCTGTGGCTCCGCCCAGCCATTGTCCATCGGTCACCGCTCGGAGAGCCGCCCAGGGCACCCCAGAGGTCTGAGCGACGAGGGCAGCTGCTGCGGTTTCCATGTCGGCGACGGGGTTCCCGAGGAAAGCGCGGGCCAGCCGTAGACGCCGCCAGGGGCTTATCGCGGGACGATCTGCCGTGAGAAAGGTCCCCCGTCGAGCCCCCGTGAGCCCGCTCCAAAGCTCGAGGAGCTCGGGTTCCGCGATCACCTCACGAGTCTCTCGAACCGCCGAGTCCGTCTGAATCGCCCGTTCGCAGTGGACCAGGGTTCCCGCGGGCATTCCACGCTTGAGGCCCCCGCAGACGCCGACGACCAGCAGCGCTCGCCCGACCCCTTCGCCGATCAGAATCGTGGCCGCTCGAGCGGCAAGGACTTTGCCCACTCCGCCCACACAGGCAAGTACAGGCTGCTCACCAATGTTCAGCTCCAAAACCGTGAGCCCCGAGACGGTACGCGCCCCGACTTGGTAGTCACGGAGAGCTCCAAGTTCCCCCGGCAGGGCGGAGAGGATTCCGACGACTTCGCGCTCGGATGAAATCTCGCTCCATTCACTCATGGGCTCATTCTGCACGGCTGAAGCCAGTGTCGCGCTACTGGGTGCTCGATAAGCGCGGTATATTGTTGGGTCACCAACGGGCGCTCACCTCTCGCGAAGCCGCCCAGCTCAATGGGCTCAGCGCTTTGCACTTCTCGGCGGCCGGCAGGACTGCCGACCATCACGACCCCACCTCCCCGATTTACGACATGAGGATTGCTATCACCGGAGCCACGGGCTTCATCGGCCGCTACATGGTGCGCGGCATGATCAACGCCGGTCACAGCGCGCGAGCTCTCTGTCGCCCCGGCCGAGAGGGGGCCCTCGACCTGCCCGATGAAGGCGACGTCGAGGTGCATATCGGCGACCTCACCGACGAAGCGTCACTGAACGGCTTCATGAAGGATGTCGACGTCCTCATCCACTTGGCGAGCGCACACGATCACTTCTCCGACGAGGTCATGCAGCAGGTCAACGTGCGCGGCTCGGAGTACCTCGTCGCCGAGGCGAAGCGCAACTCGCCGAACGCCAAATTGTTCATCATCTCCTCAGCGGTCATCGGTCAGCCGGTCTACAGCTATTACCGCGACTCGAAACGCGTTCAGGAAAAAGTCTTTCGCGGCTCGGCGATGGACTGGGCTTCCTTTCGCCCGACCCTCGTCTACGGAAAAGGGGACGACCGTCACACCGCGAGCCTTCTGCGCAGGTGCGCAAAACAGAGCGGCACCTATTGGGTTCCCCACAGCGGCAAGTCCAAGATCAACCCGGTCCACGTCGAAGACGTCGTCGAAGCGATCCTCAAGTTCTTCAACTTCACGCGCGGAGTCGACTGCGTCTACGAGCTCGCCGGTCCTGAAGGCATCCCCTTCAATGAGTTCGTCGATCTCACGATTCAAGCGGCCGGCGGCAAGCTGAAGCGGCGCAACATCCCGCGCAAGTGGGCCAACCGCCTGATCTTCCTCAAGGGCCTGGTCACCGACAACTCCGAAGACCGTCGCGCTTCGGCCTACTTCTCCCTTCACCACGACCACGACATCACCAACGCTGTCTACGAGCTCGGCTGGAGCCCACGCACTTACGCCGAAGGTATCGCCGAAGTTGCACAAGGCGACTGGTGGCGCGAGCCCGCGAAGGTGTAATACCGAACCCGGTTAAGATCTAAAATTTAGGGCCCCAGTGCCCCTGGCACGGGGGGCCTAAAGTTTATATCTGTACCGGGTTCGGTATGTCACCATCGCGGCATCA
>JAJDEU010000058.1 GCA_029259635.1 Planctomycetota bacterium
GGGCCCCCCCCCCCCCCCGCCCCCCACAAAAAATTTTTTTGACCTCCCCGTGTTCCTATAAACCACCTCCCCCCGGGACTCACCTTCGGCTGCGCTTGTTCTTTGCGGTGGTTAAGTTGCCGGCTGCTGCGTCGCGCTCGAATTTTTTGGCGAGGTCGACAAGCTCTTCGCCAAAGAGCTGTGCCTGCCACTCCAAAAAACCTTCGACTGAGCGGAACTCGTCCAAGGACTGAGGGCGCGCGACGGCAACACGCATAAGCACGTGCCGGTTCATGACGAGCGAAGAGTCGAGGTTTTCCGACTCGGCGCGCTCTTTGCGCCAATTGCGCAAGCGCTCGTGCAGTTCGTACTGAAAGTCATCTAGAGAGAGCGAGCCGTCTTTGGGCGGAAGCTGCGGTAACTTCTCGAGCGGCCCGCGATGCACCGCTTCATCGATGGCGTCGAGGATGCGGTCGCCCATCTTGCGCACCATGCGCGACGAAAACATCGGCACGTTAATCAGGCTGCGCGAGTTCGTCGGCAGGGCCTTAGCGATATTGATCAGCACCTGATTGCTCATCACCTTGAACGGCGGGCGGTTGAGCTCCTCGGCGAGGCAATCGCGCAAGATAAACAACTCGCGCAGCGCTTGACGCTCGATCGGCGAAAGATCACGCACTCCCTTCAAGCGCACGAACTCGTCGGGCTTAAAACTTCGGTCGACCGGCTCGATCGCCTCAAGCCGCAAAAACTCACCCTGAACAATGTCGACGCGTTTCTGTCGCTCCAGCTCCTCTTCGAAGGTCGCCATCAGCGGAATCAAATAACGCGTGTCGAGCCGTGCGTAGGAGATCTGCTTGGGATCGAGCGGGCGCTGGCTCCAGTTCGAGCGTTGCAAGGTCTTGTCGAGCTCCACCTCGAAGTACTTCTTCAGAACAGAAGCCAATCCCGGACTGGATTCTCCGATGGCCGCCGCGGCAACGCGCGTATCGAAGAGCCCACTGAACTCAAAGCCGTAGTCGCGCTTGAGGATCAGGATGTCGTACTCGCCATCGTGAAAGACGATGCGCCGCTTCGGATCCTCAAAGACCTCGCCGAGTGGCGAGAGGTCAAAATCGGCGAGCGGATCGACGATGTAGTCGCGGTCCTCCACCGTGACCTGGATCAAGCAGACCTTCTCGCGATAGTTGAAGAAGGAGTCGGCCTCGGTGTCGAAAGCGATGATGCTCTGGGTCTCGAGGTCTTCCAGCATCGACTCGAACTCCCGCTCGTCCTCGACCATGACGGGCGGAGGCAGATCGCGGGGGTGCTGGCGGGAAGAGGTCATGGAGTCACGGGGCCGGTCGCAGCCAGCCGGACCCAAGAGTAATGCCCCTGATCGGGACGGCAAGCTCGGTCAGCCATCGCTGCGAAGATCGCCGAGAGATCTCCCACGGCCACCGCTTTCCCGCGCTTTTCCTCGATTCCCCGACCGCTCCGACTTTCGAACCGGTCTCCGGGGCTGGGAAGCCGAGGCCCGAAAACGAGTCTCCGTTTCGGGAAGGTCCCGGCGTCAGCAATCCGCGAACTCTCCGCCTTTGGGCGGGTTCCGGCGGATGCTCGCCGCAAAGCGAGGATGGCGAGGATGACGGGACTTGAACCCGCAACCTCCGGCGTGACAGGCCGGCACTCTAACCAATTGAGCTACATCCCCACGCTTTGCGGGCAGGAGTATAGCGATGCCAAGCGGCTCGGCAAGCCTCGGAATGCGCCTATCGCTCAACCTGTCCGAACGGCGCGGACCGCATCGAACCGATTCATGCGCCAAACGGGATAGAGCCCGGAAATCAGCGTGAGCGAAACGGCGCCGATCAGGGACCAGCCCAGCCAGGCACCGGCGGACCGATGGGGTAGCGGCAGGCTCGAAATCGCCTGCAGGGCTTCGACGATCACGGGCGTGAGAGCCATCCCCACCGCCAGGCCGAGCACGGCCCCGGTCAATCCGATGACGGCCGACTCGAGCATCACCATGCCCGCGACCTGGCCACGGGTGACTCCCAGGGCGCGCAGGACGCCGATTTCCTTCCAGCGTTCGAGCGCGGAGAGCAGCTGACCGTTCAAGACCCCGAGCGCCGCGAGCAGGGCCGTCAGCCCGAGGATGATGTCAAACAGGCGAAAATCCTTGGTGATGTCATCGACGTGCCAATCGAGGATTCCCTGGCCCGTCCGAATGTTGAGCTTCTTCGAGTCCCCATAGGCGACCTTCAGCGCCGCGATCGCCACGCTGCCATCATTCCCCTCCTCGAGCTTGAGCGAGGCGAAGCTGGTCGTGTCCGTATCCAGACAGAAGTAGCGCTGCATGTAGGACGACGCGACGATTCCGTACAGCCGCTCGTCCGGGCTATAGAAATAGCCGTACTCATCGCTGATCGCGATCACGGCAAAGCTCTGGATGCCGTGACCACCGGTATTCAGGTGCACAGCGTCTCCCACTTTTTTCGCGTAGTGCTCCGCAACACGCTCGGACAGGATGATGCCCTGGCCGGTGCTCAAGGCCTTCAAGAGCTCGGCGTCCTTCGCGCAGGGCCCGAACTTAGCGAGCTCCTCCGGCTGCATGCCGAGAATCAAGAACGGGTTGTAGACTCGCGCGTCGCCCGCTTCGATCGCGACAACGCCGCTCTCCGGACCAAGCGCCTCCCTCAACTCATCGTAAGTCACGTCGGGAAGACCGCGTACCCACAGCTTTCCAATCACCGCGCGATTTGCCCACTCTTCAACCTCGGCCCGCAGGCTATTCGTCATGCCATTCAACGAGACGAACGCGGCGGTAACCAGCGCGATAGCGGCGATCGACGCGGAGATTCGCGTGGGACTGTGACGAATGGAGCGCGCGGAGAGCTGCCCCGCCAGTGGCCACCACTCGTCGAAGGGCTGGGTCAACTTGGAACAAATCGCGGTCAGAATCGACGGCACGATGAGCGGCAATCCGATCAAGACGACGAGCACGCCGACGCCGGCAAGCAAGGCGCCGAGGAAGCCCTCGCTCATCTCACCGATCACCGGAGCGATGGAGAAGAACATGCCCGGGAGCACGAGGAGCAGCAGGATCGCTGTGAACAGCTGAAAGCCGCGAGTCACGCCGCCCTGCGGGCCGAGATCTTCGCCGCGCAAGGCCGCGACCGTGTTGGTGGAGCGCGCACGGACCATCGGATACACCGAACCGATCAAGGCGATCGCGACACCGATTCCGGCGAGCGGAAGGACCGTCGCCCAGGGAACCGTAAATCTCGGGATGCTGTAACCGACACCAATCGTCGTGATGCCCCAGTTCAGAAGGCGATCCGCGCCGAGCAGACCGAAGAGAACGCCGAAGAATCCACCTGCCAGCGAGATGAAGAGCGCTTCGATGAAGAAGATCAGCGCGATCTGTTTGCGCGTCGCGCCGAGCGCATTGAGCATGCCGACTTCGCGAACGCGTTCGACCAGCGACATCGACAAGGTGTGGAAGATGACGTACAGGCCGAGCACCATCGCGAACAGTCCGGCCAAGCGCACGCCATTGCGAAACGCGCGCTCATCCGCAGATTGACCGACGACGACCCCCGTCGAGAAGTCGAACGAGAACTGCTCGCCGAGATTCGCTTGCAGGTTCTCAATGCTGGAGTCGGGATTCTTCTTAACCCAATAGGACTCGACGATCTTGACGCCTTCGAACAACTCGCGCCCACGGTCGTAATCGACCACGACCATCTTGCCGCCGGATCGACGTCCGATCTTCTCCGCCTCCAGGAGCCCCACAACTGTCAGCGGGTAATCGATGGGCTCGGGACTCGGGATGCCGAGCTTCTTGAACTCCCCCTCGACACAGATTTCCTTAGCCGCTCTGCGCGGACGCGAGAGGAAGATCTGATCGCCGACGCCGACGCCGGAGTCCTCCGCGAGTTTGGCGCCGAGCAGGCACTCTCGCTGGGACGAATCCGGAGCGATGTCGCGTCCCTCGCGCAGCTGATAGACGCCGAGCGCCGCCGCAATCTCGGCCTCCATCGCGAACAATCGAATCGTCTCGCGTTCCGGCAGGCGCCCCTCACTCCTGTCCGAGCCCGGCCCGGACCCGTGAAACAAGACGTCCTGTTGAAAGTGCGCGGAGACTCGCTCGATCCCTTTGAGCTTCGTCAGCTCTCGCCGCGCGCTCTTCATGCCCGACTTCGGCCGCACTTCAACGTCGGCCTGCCACTCGACGTCCTTCGCCTTCCGCTGGCGACCGACCATCGTGTTGTGATCCATCGCGAAGACGAGCACCACCGTCGCGATACCCACCGTGATCCCGAGAATCGAGAAGATCGTGCGTCCGGGACGCTGAATCAGGTTCTTGGCCGCCAGGCCGGATGCGAAGCCCATGACTAAATGTGCAGTTCGGCCAGGACTTCGTGAATGGCGTCCGCTGAGATGTTCGGCCCGTGCAGCGCGTGCGCCGGGTCGATCTCACCGTCCACCA
Source organism: Planctomycetota bacterium (assembly GCA_029259635.1). GTDB lineage: Bacteria > Planctomycetota > UBA1135 > UBA1135 > OFTM34. The sequence continues at coordinate 4,454 of JAJDEU010000058.1, forward strand.
AGAACAGAACGCGGTCGGCGTAGGTCGCATCGCGCGGATTGTGCGTAACCAAGAAGACGGTGCGATCATCCTCGTCGCAGACCTTCCTCAGAGACTCCATCACCGCGACGCCGTGGATCTGACTGAGGTTGCCCGTCGGCTCATCACACAAGAGCAGAGGCTGTCCGCCTGCGAGCGCCCTTGCAATTGAAACGCGCTGCATCTCACCACCGCTGAGCTGGTGCGGCATCGACTCCAGGCAACGCTCCAGACCGAAACGTTCAAAGTGGGCTTCGAGCTCTTTGCGATGATTCTTCGGACGCTGCCCAGCAATCGCGAGCGGCAGTCCGACGTTCTCGATCGCATTCAGATTGGGCAGCAGATTGAAGAACTGAAAGACGTAACCGACTTCGGCCCGTCGCAAGAGAGTGCGCTCGTTCGAGTTCATCGTGGCGAGCGAGCGACCGCCGAGTGAAATCTGGCCAGAGGACGGCGTGTCCAATCCGCTAATGAGGTGAAGCAAGGTCGTCTTGCCCGAGCCACTCGGCCCCATCACGCACACGAATTCACCGACCTCCACATCGAAGGTGACCCCTCGCAGCACCGGCGTCTCCGATCCGGAGCTGCCAAAAATTTTGTACACGTCGGTGACGGAGAGTTGCTTGCTTGTCATTTTTTTTCGCGCTCTGGTCTCAATCGAATCGCACTCTACGCGAGATGCTGACCGGCGTGAGAGCGGGCCGTGATTCTCTGGGTGATTGCCGCGTCTTCAGGATTTCGATTGCGCGGACTTCGCTCGCTCCCAAGCCGCCATCAACTGATCGAGATCTATTCCTCGAACCGAACCGAACTCGTCCTCGACCCGACGAAACCGATCTTCAAAACGCCGAACCGCCGAACGAGTGGCACGCTCGGCGTCGACCTGGGTGTAGTTGCCGAGCAGAGCGCCAGCCAGAAGAACATCGCCCAGCTCGCGCTCGATCGCGTCCGGATCTCCGATGGCGATGGCCTCCCGCACCTCGCGCACCTCCTCTTCGAGCTTGGCCAGCGCGCCCTCGACGCTCGACCATCGAAAACCCGCGGTGATCGCTTTCCCCCCGACTCGGTTCGCGCGCTGCAAAGCCGGCAGCGCTTTGGGCACGCCCGCCAACGCGCTCGCGTCGGTCTGCTTCTCCGCGCGCTCCTGTTCCTTGATGGCCTCCCAGTTCTCGAGCACCTCCCCCGTCGAGCTCACTTCCGCCGAGCCAAACACATGCGGATGTCGACGCACGAGTTTTTCGCTCACCGATCGCGCTGCGTCGCCAAGATCAAAGTCCCCATTCTGTTCGGAGATCTTGGAGATCAAAGCGACCACCATCAGCACGTCGCCGAGCTCCTCGCGAACGCCCGCCTCGTCGCCGTGCTCGATCGCCTCGACAACCTCGAAAGCCTCTTCGATCAAGCTCGGCGCCAGACTCGCCACACTCTGCTCCAAGTCCCAAGGACAGCCATCCGGCGCGCGCAATCGATCGATCACGGCCAAGAGACGTCGAAAACCGTCGGTGCGCGGTTCGCCCGTTGGCTCCGGCTCTGCTAGCGGACGTTGCTCCACGCTCTCATCGCTCATCCCGAGAGCCTACTGAAAGCGAGCCCAAGCCGCTAAGCCTCCCGTGCAATCGATTGCCTCCGACTCTCTACCTGGCGTACTCGATCGGATCGACGCGCCCCGCCTGCTCGAAGCCCTTCAGCCGCAAGAGGCAAGCGTCGCAGTGACCACAGGCGAGCACGGCACCATCGCGCTCGACCGGGTCGTAGCACGTATGCGTGAGCGCGAGGTCCACATCGAGCTCGATCGCCCGCTCAACAACTTGTTGTTTCGAGAACTCCATGAGCGGCGCATGCACGCGAAACCGCTCGCCGCGTTCCGTTCCGGCAGCCGTGGCCTTACCGGCGAGCTCCTCGAACGCCGCCAGAAACTCGGGACGGCAGTCGGGATAGCCGGAGTAGTCCACCGCGTTGACGCCGATGAAGAGATCCTTCGCGCCCAGCACTTCCGCCCAAGCGAGAGCGACCGAGAGAAAGACCGTGTTCCGCGCGGGCACGTAGGTCGCCGGCACGCCGGTTCCGATCTCCTGCTCGTCGCGGTCCTTGGGGACTTCCTCGTCGGTGGTCAACGCCGAACCGCCGAACACGCTGAGGTCGAGCGTGACAATACGATGCTCGGCCGCACCTCCAGCGTTCGCGACCCGTCGAGCACAGTCGAGCTCATGAGCATGGCGCTGCCCGTAATCGAAAGAGAGCGCGTGGGCGCAAAAACCGGCGTGCACCGCTTCGGCGAGGGTCACCGCAGAGTCCATTCCGCCCGAGACCAGGCAGACGGCGGGCGGTCGAGTTTGAGAGTGGGCGGAAGTCATGGGTCGCGCCGAATGGCTCTAGTGGTGTGATTCAAAAGTTCGCACCAATTGTTCCGCGGCCTTGCGGTCGCATCAAGGCGCCGTAACGACGCGTATTCATGGATACTCGGAGGAGCGGCAACGCGGATGCGGGCGCAAGGACGCAGAAGAATTGCCGCGAACTTTTGAATCACACCTCTAGCGCCAGGGCGTGCCGGACAGTACCCAACCCGCCCAATCGCGAACAGGGCGTCCGCTCAAGCGCAGAGCCAACTTCGCCTTCCAGAGCGCTTCGCCTTTCGTAAGGCCGTCGCGCCAGTGGTACTCGTAGAAGAACTCCATCAACTCCCGCGTGGCGGACGGGTCCGCCTCCCAGATGGAGATCAGAGTGGACCCCGCGCCTGAGGTCTGAAGCACCGAGCGCATGAGCTCGAGCGAGTGGATCGATTCGCGAAGCGAGAGCTCCGGGTCGTACCCGGAAATAACGGCTAGCTCGCAGCCCGAAAGATCCAGAGCGCTTAGCTCGCGCACCGTAAGAATTCCGGGGACGCGGCCCGAGGAGTCCCGCCCGCGATTCGCACCCACCAAGGCCAGCCCACATCGCAAGTCGAAATCGGTCGAAGCCCTTTCGCGCGGAGCCGAGATGAAGGGCGGGCTACTCCACGCGAATGAGCCCCGCTCGGCAACCAACCCACGGTCGGGAAACCAGCCCTGAGTCGCGAGGTGAAGGTACTCTGCTTCGCGAGCAGCCCTCATCACGGTTGCCTTCGTCGCTCGATCCCCGGACAGAATGACTGCCGCACTTCCGAAGATCTGCTGGTAGGCGGCCGCTATGGACTGGAGTTCCGTCTCGGAACTAGTCACGAACTTGGTCACGCCGCCCTCGACGGATTGGGAGCTCACCGCCGCCGGTGCAACCCAATGGACGGGCTCTTCTTCAACCGCCTCTCCGTCATAGTCGACGTCGCCAACAATCAACATGGCGGGTTTCGGAACTGGCCCCACCGGCGGTTCCTCTAAAGCTCGAAACTCGGGCAAGACCTGCACGCGCAGTTGATCGCCAAAGCGTTCGCCATAACTCGGAAGCGAATCCAACGGAACCAACCGGATTACGTCATCTGGAAGGATGTACAGCGCTTCGATATCGGCATCGAGCACGTCAAGCAGCGGGCTGAGCAAGTGGATGCGAAGAGCACGCCCCGCGGCCAACTCTCGCTCTTCGGTTGTCGTCTCGGTCGAGGCCGATTCCTCGTTCGGGTGGCCGAACTCTTCACTCGGTGAACCACCGAACGGCGCGCCGAGCGCCGAACGCCAATCTTCAACCAAAGCCTCAATCTCACTCAGCGGTCCAAAGTCGACCCGGCTGACGCTCTTCCCAAACTCCAGAACGATCGCCTTCAGGTGATCGCCTTCATGAACGAGCTTTTCGGCAGTTCGGTCGATAGAAATTTTCGACGCGCGATAGAACACTACAGCAGCGTTCTTCTTTCCCAGCAACTTGAGAATCGACCATGCTCGAACGGGCTCCGGCTGCAATCCTTGTTCGGCGAAGAGCTTCTGAATCTCCGCTTCTGCCTTGGTACTTTTCTTGGAGAGGGCGAGTAAGGCCTTATCCGTTGAGTTGAGACCGCGACCATCGAGATCAACGTGGTTAAGGTGCGCATCTATTTTCGAGTTCAACTCAGCAGCGGTTGACAGCAACACGGCAAGCTCTCCGTCCGGAAGCTGATTCGGTAACAGCCCCGTCGGAACCGACCGTACGAGCGCTCGATTAGCGAACGATTCGAATAGCTTGGTGTAGTTCGCGGGCTCAAGCTGTTCGTGCAGAAAATCGGCCATGGAGATCGCGTAAGCGTCATCCGCCATGGTGGCTTGGCCCTCACCCCACGACCGCGTCAGTGCGAGTTGCGTTCGAATATCGATCAGTTTGCGCAGGCGCCAATAGTTGCCTGCGAGTTCCTTCGACTCCTTACCCACCGATTCAGCCATCACGAGGTTGACCGTGTTGCGCAGAATGCTCTCGTGAAACTCGGGAAGAACTCGCTTTCGAAGCTCGAGGAGTTTCATAAAGCTCTTGCTCGCTTCCGCGAGCGCGCCCTCGCTGGCAAGTATCTCGGCAAGTCGCGCTTCCGTGCGGAGCGTCAAGTGATGCTGGGTTCCCAATGTTTCACGACGCAACTTGAGCAAGAGTTCGAGCTCTCCTTTCGCGCTCTCGAAATCACCCACTTCAAGAAACATCTCGGCCAACTGCTCGCGAGCCTCGCCAGTCTCGACTGCCCCGGTCGCACCTTTCGCTGACCAGGCATCGAGCACGGAGGTCTGCATGACCAGCGCGTCGTCGATTCGGTTCAACCTGAGGAGGTCAAGGGCGCTCGCCTGCCGATTAAGGAGAACCTCGGCGTCGTCGCTTGCTAGATGCCTCCGGTTCGATTCATCCACGGTCTCCCGCAACTCGAGTGCGGCGCTCCAAATGCCGAGCTCTTCGGATGCGCGCGCAAGATCAACTCGGGTGCGCGAGAGTACCGGGTTATCGGCGGGCAATCGAAGCTCGCGAACTTCAAGCACCCGAAGTAAGAACGCGCGGGCTCCGCTCCAGTCGCCGAGGCGCCCCATCGTTAGAGCCAAGCTGTGCCGCGCTCGTAGTCGATTCGAGTCCTCGACGGCAACCGTGTGCTCATAGAGATCGAGCAGCTCGGCCTGAGTCCTATACGCCTCGACGTGGTTACCCAGCGCGCTCATCGAGATCGAAGCCTCCAGACGCGCTCGCAAGACAACCTCGTGATAAGGCGCGTGCAACGATTCGTAGCTCGCCAAAACACTCGACCTCAGCGCCAAGGACTCCTCGAGCTCCCGCGCGAAATAGAGAGAGGTCGCCAGCTCCGACATCGCGTGCAATCGTTCGGGGTGAGCCTCTTCCAATCCAACCATCCGCTCCTTCCAGACCTGCCGGCCCAACGAAACAGCTCGCTCCGCGTCGCCCGTCTCCCTCAGCACGCTGGCAAGCACTTGCATGCAGCTCAGTAACTCCGGATCACTCGCCACCAAAAGCTTCTGTTGCTCCGCGAACGCGAGCTCGAGGTGCTTCTGTGCTCGATAGAGTTCACCCAGCTGGATCAAACTGTTCGCAAGATTGATCCGAGCGTGGACCAGCTCAATGTGATCGCTCGGCAAAAAACGTTGCGCCGTTTCGAGCACGGACTCTTCGATTACGCTCGCACCGGCGACATCGCCCTGTGCTTTCATCACGGCGGCGAGCCGCCCCCGGAGCATGAGGATCTCCGGGTTATCCGGCTTCAAGCTCTGTGAACGAATGTCGAGAACCCAGTCGAACAATTGTCGGGCCTCATCGAACTCGCCCAACGCCAAGAGTGTGTCCGCCAAATGCTGCCGTGCTCTCAGAACCAAGAGGTGCGACGACGGAAGAGAGCCTTCCCGATCCGCAAGAACGATTCGCTCGAGTTGACGGGCTCCTGCGTAGTCAAGATCTCGCTTGCGCACGAGTGCCAACTTCGCCCGCGCGCGCGTCGTCTCTAGGTGGGCCGAGGGCCTCGTCTGCTCTAAAAAGGCCAGCTTGTATTCGTAAGCTTGGCGGACAACGCTCTCAGCCCCGCAGCTGGACGCGGCCGAAATGAGCTCGTCCATTAATTTCGCCGAGATCGAATTGAGCGGTTGAGCCTCTTCGTTCCTGTGAACCTCGAATGCCTCCGCGACCAGTTTGCGAGCCCGCGACGGTTTTTCGTTCGAGATGAAGGCGGCCGCTCGGCTCAACAGACTCGCCGATTGCTTTGCAGCCTTGACCATCGCCCAGGTCTCCGGAGCACGTACCACATGGAGCTCAACCCACCCCGTGGTTCCCGGCTCGGATGCGATCACTCCGATCCTCAGCAGATCCCACTGCTCCACCGCCAACTCCACATAGGGCGTTGTCCCGCCCCCCGAGTTGTCATCCGCGACTAGCGTCACTCCGTCCTTGTTCTCGACGGAGAGAACCACATCGAAGTCCGCCAGCGCCCAGACGTGGAGCGTGCCCTCGAATCGCGCCTGATACCTGACCCAGCTTACCTGCCCCTTGCCTTCAAAGGCCTCGCTCGAGCGCTTGATCTCGACCGCGCTCACCCAATCCGGTGTCGTCGTGCCTTCCTGAGGTGGAGCTGCCTGAGGTAGGCCTTCCTGTGGCGGGCTTTCCTGAGGCAGAAAGTGCAGAGCGAACAGAGCAATAAAAACGGCCAGCATGGAGCCAGTATATCGGCCGGAGCCCCTCTCCGACTCAGAGCGATTGGGACGATCTCTGCCCGCGGGTTCCGATCTTTCGTCGAGGACGACTTTTCGGCGGTCAGTCGGAAACCTCGATCTCTCGTTTCGTAAACTCCCTGGCTGTCGCGGGCGCGCTCGAACCGAAAGCGCGGCCATGCCCGACACTCACGAAAATTTTAGGCTCCACCCCATGGGGCGAATCTCCACAGCTGGCCTTCACACCTAGGTAATCCGTTTTGAGTCAAGTCACGAAAGAGCAGGTGCTCGATGCCCTGCGCAACGTCATGGATCCCGACCTCAACCAGGACATCGTCACCCTGGGCTTCGTCAGAGAGCCGAAGATCGATGGAGGGAAACTGGACGTCACCATCAACCTGACCACGCCAGCTTGTCCGGTGAAGGACCAGTTGAAAGCCCAGGCGGAAGAGCTGCTGCGGGCATTGCCCGGGGTCGAGGAGCTAACCGTTGAGATGACCGCCGAAGTCAAGGGCAGCACCGGGCCGCCCCGAGAACTCGCGACGGGTGTGAAGCACTTCATCGCGGTCTCGAGTGGCAAAGGCGGAGTCGGCAAGAGCACGGTTACCGTGAACTTGGCCGCGGCCCTGCACAAGACCGGCGCGAAGGTCGGCATCCTCGACTGCGACATCTACGGTCCCGACATCCCGATGATGATGGGACTGACCGGCTCGCCCGAGTCCGTCGGTCGTCGCCTGATTCCGAAAGAGCGCCACGGCGTGAAGACCATGTCGATCGGCTACTTGGTCGATGACGACAAGCCCGTGATTTGGCGCGGACCGATGATTCACAAGTTGATCGAGCAGTTCCTCGGCGATGTCGAATGGGGCGAGCTCGACTACCTACTGGTCGACATGCCGCCCGGTACCGGCGACGCCCAGCTCTCGCTCGCTCAAATCGTTCCGCTGTCCGGCGGCGTTCTGGTAACCACACCTCAGGCCGTCTCCGCGTACGACGTCGGCAAGGCTGTGCAAATGTTCAAGCAGGTGAACGTCGACATTCTCGGCATCATCGAGAATATGACCGGCTACGCGGTTCGCGGAACCGTTGACGGTTGCCCGGAAGGCACGCCGATTACGCTCGACACGGGCACGGGCGAGGTCGTGGTTACGACGGGTCCCGGCGGCCACTTCGAGACGATTGTCCATCTGTTCGGCGCCGGTGGTGCTGAGCGACTTGCCTCGCGCTACGGCTTCCCGGTGCTCGGCGAACTTCCGCTGCATCCCGGAGTTCGCGTGGGCGGCGACGGCGGTGATCCGATCGTCGTTGCGGACCCCGACCACCCGGTCTCCAAATCGTTCATGGAAGTAGCCGGCAAGCTCGCGCAGAAGCTCGCGATTCGGGAGTTCAGTTCGCTCCCGGTTCTTCAGTAACTCCCCAGCTGAATTCTGAGCTGAATTTAGGGCCGGTGAGCGCGTGACGAGCTCGCTCATCGGCATTCGACGAAGTGATCTTTCGCCCTGAGCATCCAGAGAGCGCGATTCCTAGAAGTAGAACCTGAGATGTTGAAGCGCAGTCGAAAGCTCAAAACTGCGCTGATCCTAGTAGCGGCGATGCTCGTGATCGTACTGACACGATCGCTCTGGGTCGGATCTCTCGTCAAGCTCGTCGGTCCATCGCTTGCTCGACGGTACGGCGTCGAGGTGGAAGTCGAGCGCGTTTCGGGGAACGGAACCGATCGAATCGAGCTCACCGGAGTTCGGCTGCGCGCGCTCGGAGAAAAAGGCGCGCTGCGCAGCCTCGACGCCAAGCGCCTTCGGGTCGATTTCGATTGGTTGGCTCTCTTGCGAGGCGAACCGGGCGCGCTGCACAAGACGCTGGCGGATCAACTCGAGGTGGAGCTCGATTTTCGACGTGAGGCGCTGGAGGAATCCGAAGCTGACACCGAGCCGGTAGAGCGGCGAGGAGCAGCGCTCGAATTGCCCGAGCTCGATATATCCGACGCGAAGCTCACCGTAACCCTCGAGAATGAAGCTCTGATCCGCTGCGACGATTTGAATCTCGGCCTCGAGAAAGACGGCGAGTCGATCGTCGTTCGCGCCGGCGCTCTCGCGTACAGGGATTCCGAGGTCGAGTTTCCGCCGGCGCCTCTGCAGGCCGAACTCTCGCTCTCAACGGATCGTCTTCGAATTCACAGCCTCGATTGGGGCGAGGCCCTTCAAGCGCGAGAGTCGCAGGTCCAATGGGGCTTCGAACCGGACTCGGTGGAGACCGCTCAATTAGCGTGGGACGCCAGCCTGCTCCTCTTCGGCGCATCGGCGAAGCTGAGCGGACAGCTCTCGGCCCTCCCTAGCGAGCCGAACTCTCGAACCGAGAGCGCCGAGATCGTTCAACTCGCGATAGAGCTCAAGAGACTCGACCTAGCCAAGCTCGACGCGCTCTTCGTCGACGATCCCGGTCTGGTCGGATTCCTGGAGGAACTCGCGGGCACGCTCCGGCTCGATCTCAGCCAGGCCGACCGCTCCACGGGTCGCCTACACACGCACCTCCGAGCCCTCGCCATAGAAGGGACCGAAGCGTTTGATCTCAACGGAGAGATCACTCTCGAGGACGGCTTTCTTCGCGCGGATGAGATCGAGTTTAGCTCCGAGAACAATCGTCTCATCGCGAGCGATGTCGAGCTACCGCTTCAACTCGGCAGCCTCAGCGAACAACTGCAACGCGGTCGGTTTGACCTGACACTCGACGCTCGCAACATCCCGGGCTTAATCGGTCGGACCGAAGCGAACGCTTTGGTTCGAGAGCACCACCTCGGACTGACGGCGTCTCTCGATAGCGGCATCGGCCAGATCACGCGAGGGCAACTCACCACTCAGGGCGGCACGCTGACGGTTCGGAGCGGTTCGGTGAGAACTCAGCCCACGAGCCTGCCCAAGCTCGTGCTCGACATGTACGCCGACTTTCACGACCTAGAGTCGTTGGGCGAGCTCATTGACGATCGAGAGTGGGCGGGCAACTTGGCCGGGCAAGTTCAGGTTCAGGGGACCTGGCCCGACCTCTCGGCGATCGCTGATCTACGCGGCGAGCAGACGCGCATTGCGGGAATCGATCTCGGCGAACTGCAGGTTCGATTGGAAGCCGATCGCGACCGCATTCTCTTCCCGGAGGTTGTTTCGAGGAGCGGCGGGAATGAGCTCTATCTCGAAGGCGCGCTCGTGATGAAGGGCGATCGCCCACACATCAAAGACCTGCGCTTTGACCTGGACGTCAGTCAGTTGGAGCAGCTGCTACCCGGACTCAATGCTGCGGGAAGTGCGCGCGTACGCGGCCAAGCGAGCGGAGCTGTCGGCGAGCTGAAGGGCGAATGGTCACTCATCGCGGAGAACTTGCGCGTCGAAGACCATATCATCGACAGACTCGAAGGACGCGGAACGCTGCAGGCGGAGCGCGTTCAAATACTCGAGCTACGAGCAGCCAGCCATGCCGGAGTGGCACAACTTGTGGGCGAGCTCGAGCTCGACGAGCAGTTTGGTACGACCGCGCTCGAACTCACGGAGCTCTCACTGGAACGAAGCGAGTTCGAGCTAGCCCTAGTGCGACCCACCCGATTTGAATTCGATCAGCCGTGGCCGAACTTTCGCGCGCTCGAGCTCTCGGGAGACGCAGGCTCGCTATCGCTGTACTGCCGGCCGGAGTCGCGGGATGCGCTGACAGGTGAACCCACGGACGCGCTCTACTTTGGAGCCCGATTCGACGAGTTCACTCCAACCGCCTTCCTCGAACCGTTCTTGCCGGACGGTTTCAGCGTAGCGCGGCTAAACGGTGCGCTCGACGTGAGCATCGTCGATCAAGAGTTCGGTTTCACGAGCACCATGGAGGTGGAAAAATTCACGCTTCCGCTCGGTGAACTAACCGGGACTGAGTTTGATCATCCCTGGAACCTGAACTGGAATGCCACGCACGCGAACGGCCGGTTAGCTCTGGAATCTTTTGAAGCAAAGAGCGGCGGAACAAGTCACCTCACGCTCCACGGTGAAGTTCCGTTTGCGCCTCTCGAGAATCAAATACTCGGCGAGGGCGCGCTGCTCATTCAAGGAGAGCTCAGCCTGCCCAACTTGGAAGCCTTCGCTCCGCTCGTTCCGCAAAACACACCATGGCCCTCGGGAAGAATCGAGCTCGCACTGAATCTGTCTGGCGACTGGAAGACGCCGAGCGGCACCATCGACATCAACGCAGACCGTATCGACCTCGATGAAAACGGGACGAGCCTAATTCGAAATGCCCTCATTGGCGGACGCGTTCGGCTCGGTGAGAAGACCGAACTGAGTCGCATCCGTGTGCAGATCCCGGACGCGTTGTCGATCGGCGGCGACGGAGAGCTGAGTGCGGCGCTCGATCTCCGTTCACTCGTTCGCGGCGAAGCGCCCTTTTCGAGGAGCACGCCGATCCGGTTTAGCGGTGGCATCATCGTCAACGACTCGACTTGGATCGATCGCTTGCACCGCGCGCTCGGCGGCGAGTTTTTTCGGAGGCTCGGCGGCCAGCTCGCGGCGACCCTCGAGTTGACCGGAACTTTGGCGGAGCCCAATCCCAAGGGACAGTTGGAGTTGAGCGGAGGGACTCTGAAGTTGAGCCCCGAGCTGCCGACGATCGAGAAGGTGGCGGGCGTCCTGAAGCTCGACGGGACGCGCTTCGACGTCGAGCAACTCAGCGGGCAATTCGGAGGAGAGCCATTCGAGCTGGCGGGCTTTGTCTCGCTCGATGAACAGGACCCCGCGCTCGACTTGACCCTGAGTGGCGACAACCTGCTCCTCTATCGCTCTTCCGGTGTGAAATTTCGCTCGAACGCCAACCTCCGAGTTTCCGGCACTCCGGCGGCTCCGCATGTGAGCGGTGAGCTTCGGTTGACCGATGGCCGTTTTGTCAAACGCTTTGACTTTCTCGCACTCGGGCGCGGCGGCGGAAGTCTCCAGAGCGATCGCGCCATCTCGCTTTTCTCTTTTCGCGACGCGCCGCTCGCAGACACCACCTTCGATGTCGCGATCACTTCCGCCGAGCCCTTTCGCATCGACAACAATGTCGTGAAGGCGCGCGTGCGGCCCGACCTTCAGCTCAGCGGAACGGGCGAGTCGCCGCAGCTCTTGGGGGAGCTCTACATCGACGGAGGTCGAGTCGCTCTTCCCGCCAACGACCTCTTCCTTCGGCAGGGCACGATCACCCTCAACCGCAGCTCGTCCATGATTCCGCAACTCGAGCTACTCCTCGAGAATCGCCTGCGCGGTTATGACGTCTCCGTCACGATCACGGGCCCCTACGACGAACCGGAAGTGAGCTTTTCCTCCTCGCCCCCACTGAGCCCCGAAGACCTGGCCGCTTTGGTGTGGGCCGGACAGGATCCCGGCGAAGGTCTCACGTCGCGGACCGGACTCTCCGGCGCTCAAGCCGTCGGCGCCTACATCGCACAGGACTTACTCACGCGGTTGTTCACCGATGAGTCGACCGAATCGGACGAGTCCTTCTTCGATCGATTCGAGCTCTTCCTGGGGCGCGACACGACGGAGGATGGCGGTGAGACCATCGAGATGACTTATCGGTTGTCCGACGAGGTCTTTGGTGAATCCGACTCCATGTACCTCGCCACCGAAAAGGACATCTACTCGCACGTCAACTTTGGGCTCCGCTTTGTGTTTCGATTCGAATGAAGCACGTAGCAAAAAGGTGGGTGGCCGTTCGGCTAGCGATTTGTTTTCTCGCGATCTTCGCGCTGATGCCGGGCTGCCGGACGACAGAGCACAGTGGCAGCGACGAGTTCGACGAGCCCATTGAGTGGGAGCTCGATTTCAAGGGCAACTCATCCTTGAGCGACAACGAGTTGGACGACGTCATCGTGGACTACATGGCCGACTTCGAGAAGTCGGGCTTCGCGAATGCCATCCTCGATGATGCGGCCTTTGCGATCGAGAGTTACTACCGATCGAAGGGCTGGCCAAGCGCCACGACGACCTACGAGACTAGCGAGCGGCGCAAGCGGGAGCTGATCGCCACGATCCTGATCACAGAAGGCCTCCGCTGTGAACTCGGTTCGGTGAATTTCGAGGGGGTCTCCGCGTTCGGAGACGGCGAGCTTCGGAAGTTGTTTGCCAAGCCGGACAAGAGCTTGTTCTCGTCCAAGACTTGGTTCAAACAAGCCGACGCCGATGCGGCCGTCGGTGAGATTACGGCTCTGTATCTGGCCGCCGGGTACCTACTGGTGCGAGTCGAAGCGCCGGTCGTCAGCTTTCGAGCCGATCGAAAGACCGCGGATCTCCTCTACCGCGTAGACGAGGGAGTCCGCTTCAACGTTGAGACCGTCGAGTTTGCAGGGGAGCTCCCACTGCCGCCCGAGGAACTCCTGGCGGCTCTACCCCTGACGATCGGAGCCCCCTACTCCCCGCCTATCGACCGGCGCATCCAATCGACGCTCGTCGAAGTGTTGGGAGAGGCCGGCTATCCCGACGCCAAAGTGCGAGTGATTCGGCGGGCCGACGAGGAGACGGGTTCGGTGACGATCAAGGTCCAGATCCGCGCCGGCACGCATGTCGTTGTGAAGGACGTTCGCATCAAGGGCAATCCGCGTACGAATGAAGCTCTGATTCGAGAGCGCTTGGACGTTGTGATCGGCGAGGCCTTCACGCCCGAGCGAAAACGCAAGAGCTTCCGTCAGCTCTTCATGACGGGCCTGTTCTCCGCGATCAAGCTCGAACTTGAGGGCGACGAGTTTGCGGAGGAGAAGACGCTCGTGGTTGAACTCGAAGAGACCACCGCTCAAGAAGTTTTCTTCGAGCCGGGTTGGGGCTCCTACGAACTGGCTCGAATAAAAGCCGGCTACCGGAACAAGAACCTGTTCGGTACGGGACGCGGTTTTCGTGCGGAGGGGATCGCGTCCTTCAAGCACAACGAGTTCGAAGTCGGTATCAACGATCCCTATCTGTTCGGTGCGGATGTATTCGCCGACCTCTCGGCAACCGTGCTGCGCCGCGAGGAGTCCTCCTTTACGAAATCCTCGGCGGGGATCGACGCGACCGTTGCCCGGCGCTGGCAAGCGGGCTACGAGACCGGGCTCGCCTACCAGTTTCGTCGATCTGTCGCCGACGATGTCGACATCACCGATCCTGCAGCGCTCGCCGCACTCGACAATCTTTCGATCTCTGCGCTCGAGCTGAGCCTGCGCTATGACACGCGCGACAATCCCTTGGTGCCGACGCGCGGCAAGACCGCCCGCCTCGCACTCCAGTGGGGCGATCAAGTTCTCGGTAGTCAGCTCGACTTCTTGCGAGCGCGCCTCAACCTCACGCACTTCATTCCGCTCAACACGCGCAACGTTTTAGGACTCGCCATTCGCACCGGCGGAATCGTCCCCACCCACGACACCAAGGAAATCCCGCTTCAGGAGCGCTTCTTTAACGGCGGCGAGGGAACGGTTCGATCTTTTCGAGAGGACGAGCTCGGCCCGCTCGACGCGAGCAGAGAAGCCCTCGGCGGCGAGGCGTTTTCGGTACTCTCCATCGAGCTTCGCCATCAACTAGAAGGCAATCTCTCGGGCGCACTCTTCGTCGACACGGGCAACGTCACACCGAACTACGAGGACTACCTACGATTCGATGACTTCCGTTCCGCGATCGGCATCGGAATCCGCTACATGCTGCCGATCGGTCCCCTGCGCATTGACGGCGGCTGGAATCCGAACCCGCGCACCGGCGAAGACCACTTCGTCGTGCACTTCTCCGTCGGCATGCCGTTCTAAGGGCGAGGACGTCTGGCAGTCCTCGGTGGTGAGGCGCGAGCCCCCTCAATGGCTGCAATCGACTCGCTCAGCTCTGCCCGATAGTGGGTTCGGTCGGGATCGACGCCTGCTCCGACCTACGGCTGATGAACGGCCTTCACAGCCGCCAAGATCGAGCGCGTCGCGTGGCTCTTGTTGAGCGTATAGAAGTGCAGGCCTGGCGCTCCGCGCTTCAAGAGCTCGCGGCACTGTTCAATCGCGTGCTCGATTCCCGTTGCCATCACGAGCGCAGGCTCGTCGCGGACTTTCCTTAGGCGCACCAGCAACTCTTCGGGAATTTTCGCGCCACACATCTCGGTGAAGCGCTCGACCTGAGAGACGTTCGTGATCGGCATGATGCCCGGAACGATCGGAACGTCGATACCGATAGCGCGCGCTTGATCGACGTAGTCGAAGTAGTCTTGGTTGTCGAAAAAGAGCTGCGTCGTCAGGAAGCTCGCGCCCGCATCAACTTTGGCCTTCGTCCACTTAAGGCAACTCTCGATCGACTCCGATTCAGGGTGTGCTTCGGGATAGCACGCCGCCCCGATACAGAGATCGTAGTTCTCCGCGAGAAAGCCGATCAGCTGGTCGGCATGCGCGAAACCGCCTTCGGTAACCTCGAACTCTTCTTGACCTTTCGGTGGATCGCCTCGCAACGCCAACACGTTGTCGATCCCGCGCTCGACTAGAGAATCCACCACCGAACGAATCTCCTCCGTGGTCGCGCCCACACACGTCAGGTGCGCCATCGACGGAATGCCATGCTCGGACTGAATGCGCGTGACGCATTCCATCGTCCGCGCCCGCGTCGATCCGCCAGCTCCATAGGTCACGGTGACGAAGTCGGGCGCTAACATGCCCTTGAGGTCGTCGACCGCCTCCATCATCAGCTCGGCCGCGGCGTCGCTCTTTGGGGGGAAGAACTCAAAACTGTAGACCGGCCGACCTTGGCCGTGTGCTTCGGTGACTTTCACGGATTACTCGAGAAGTGTTTCGAATTTGGCGCGGTAGGCCGTGGGGATCGGAAAGCTCTTCAAAGTGTCCAATTCGACGCAAACGGTCGTCATGCGGGCATCCAAGCACACGCTGTCTCCGATAGAGAAAACGTACCGCAGTCCGAGGGAGCTGGTCCCGAGCTTGAAGCAAGTAATCCGCGCGATGACCCGGTCTCCGAAGTGCATCGGGTTCTTGAAGTCGACGTCGGAGTGAACCAACGGAAAACCGATTCCTTCTTCGGCGAGCAAGTGATAGTAGCGCTTGCCGACATGGACGTCCCAGAGCTCCTCGAAGGCCTCGTGAATGTAGTCGAAGATGCGTGGAAAGTAAGCAATCCCGGCGGGATCGACGTGTCCGAAGCGGACGTCTATTTGTGTTTGGAAGGGTTTCATGAGAACAGATCGGGCCATGCCTCTTTTGCGTACGAGACGATCATCGTTGCGAGCCGATCGGTCAAGTCAGAGCCCTCCTTTGCTGATGCAGAAGCTGGATCGCCGCAGTAAGCCTGCTCTGCGCCCATAGCCTGAAAGGTGGTGACCCCTCGGTTCATTTGATCGATCAGGTCGATCTTGAGAGGAGCCAGCCGCTCCCGCTCCTCCTCGCGTACCGCGCCCGGATCAGCCGCTAAGACAATGCTCGACTCATACCGTCCCGCGTGGCAATCGCCGCTCTTGAATTCGTCGCCGAGAGTCTCCGCCCACTTTCGGCGAGTGTTGTCGGGGTAGAGCACTTGCGCGGTCCGTGCCGTGACTTCGGGATAGTCACCGGCGACGCCTTTTAGAATCTTGACGTGAGCGGGCTCCAGATGGGCATTGGAGAAAATGATCCGGCGGACACCCTGCTCCTGAAGGGACTCGACGACGTCTTCTAGAATGGCCCAGAGGGTGCCAGGACGGAGGGTAATCCGGCCCTCGAATCCCTCGGTGTAGTGAGTAACCCCGTAAGCGAGGGGGGGTAGTACCACCGAACGCACCCCAGCCTCGGTCAGAAGGTCCGCCGCGCGACGCGACTGAGCCAGCGCGATCGTGACGTCGGTATCGAGGGGAAGGTGAGGACCATGCGGCTCGGTTGCCCCGACCGGCAGGATGGCGACCAGTTGATCGTCGAATTGCTCGCGGGCTTCCGGCCAGGTTTGTTTTCCGAGATCAACCATGTCGGACCACGATAGCGCGGGCCCTCTGCAGGACAACGATAGCGCGCCCCAAGGCCTCCCCATTTGGGCGCAAGAATCGCCCTCTCGGCGGTCTCTCCCGGACACCACCGCTTCCTCTGCCCCACTCGGGCGAGAAGGGAGCCGCTCCAGAATTCGCCCGGTTTCAGCCCGCAATCGAAACTTAGCCCCAAAAAGTAGAAGAAAGGCCGAACCAGGGTGGAGTTCCTCCTCTCTTACGGTTGGAGTTCCAGCGCTTTGAACCTATCCAACTTACCGCTCGGCCTTTACCCGACCAATCCCGTGAAAACTCGCACTTCAAAATCTTCATTCCGCTCCTCACGATTGACCTCGATCGGAGCGGTTTCCCTGCTCATCGGAATCCTCCTGCCCGCCTGCAGCCGTAGCTCTAGCTCCCAGAGCAACGTCGCCGCACCCGGCACGGGCGGTCCCCCCGCGCAAGCCGTCTCCGTCCTCTTTCTAGGGGATGACTTCACGCGGCTGAATGACACGCCCGGGCTCCTGGAGGGCCTCGCTCTGGCAGCCGGCCGCTCGATCGATTCGGAGATGAATGCCCCGACCGGAACAACCCTGGGAGAACCGCAAACCACGGGCGATCCGCACAGCTCGAATCCGACCTCACTCAACCTGATCAACTCGCGCTCTTGGGACTTCGTCATCCTCCAAGAAGAGGCCGCAACGCCGACGATTCCGTTCGCGAAGAACAACTTCATGCTGCCCGGAGCCAACACCCTGAGCGCGGTGATCCAAGCGAACGACCCCGCGACAACGGTCTTGATGTTCGAGACTTGGGCCAGCGATGTCGGCGGGCAGTTCTGCCACCCCCAAGAGTGCAGCCCGTTTTTTGCGGACTTCGACACCATGCAAGACACGGTCTCGGACTCATGCATGGAAGTTGCAACCACTATCGGCGCCGACCTGGCTCCCATCGGCCAAGCCTGGCAATTTGCGCGTCAGAGAAACTCGTCGATCCTCCTGCACGAGGCCGATGGATTCACTCCCACTCTGGCAGGCAGCTATCTAGCAGCCTGCGTGATCTATACCCACATCTATCAATCGAGTCCGGTGGGCCTCTCCTTCACCGGGGGCTTGCCCTCCATTACAGCGACTTTCCTGCAAGACGCTGCGGCAAACGCGATCTGGGGACCGACGTGTGGTTTGTCCGACTACGGAACCGAGTTCGGAGCACAAAACACGCTAACCTTAAACGCGACGGGCAACACCGGACCTGGCGGAGTCGTCAAGCTTACGCCGGTCGGCCTGGACCCGAGCCAAAAGCGCACCTTCATCTACACCAGCTACACGCCGGGCGCGTTCCAGCTTCCCTTTGGAGTTCTCCTCGTCGATCTAAACCACGAAATCATCCCGCGCAGACCCGTCCTGAACGGCAAGTCCTGGGTGATCACGATTCCGAACGATCCCAGCACGACCGGATTCGAAGCCTTCTTCCAGGTCATCGCGGACGATCCGTTCCTACCCGGGGGCATCCTCCTCTCCCAAGGGGTGCGCGTTCAGATCTGCCCGTAATCAGCCGACCTAAAAAAACCTGGAAGAGCACCTCGATAAGAAGTGCTCTTCCTTTCATTTAAGCTGTTAGCTCGGGACCGAGACGTCGATCGAAGGGACGTCTGCTTCCACCCGTAAGATTTTTCGAGCTACTTTGCCGCGATCGTTTTTGGGGAGTTCGTTTCTCCAGGCGAACCAGCGCGGATACTTGAAAGGCGCCAGCGAGTCTTTGAGGAAACTCTTCAGCTCGGTCGCCAATTCGTTGGAGCCTTCGACGCTTTCGCCAAGCACGACGAACGCGAAGGGCTTCACCAATCCGTCTGTGTCTTTTCGACCGACAACGCAAACTTCGTCGACGGAGTCGTGCCGCAAGAGCTCATTCTCTATCTCGAGTGGCGACACGAAAATCCCGCTGACCTTGAGTAAATCGTCAGAGCGTCCTTCGTAGTAGAAGTACCCCTCGTTGTCGACTCGGAAGCAGTCCGCTGATGTGCACCAATCTGCTTGAAAGGTCTCATTCGACTTTTCTTTATCCGCCCAGTAGCAGAGCGCCGTCGAGCCACCGCGAACTCGCAGGTGTCCAACTTCACCGACATCGAGCACGGCACCATCTTCACCGATAATCTGCGCCTCGTACCCGGGAACGATGCGCCCCAAGCTCGCCGGGCGAACATCGCCGGGATAGTTCGAGATGTAGATGTGAAACATCTCCGCGGATCCGATGCCGTCGAGGATCTCGACATCCGTGCGCTTCAACCACTCTTCGAGCAGGGGCGGCGGCAGCGCTTCTCCTGCGGATAGCGACAACCTCAGCGAGCTGAGGTCCACATCGTCGATGCGCGGCGAGCGCAGCATGTTGTTAATGAGAGTCGGAACGTTCGTGAGGAAGGTCGGCTTGTGCTTCTCGATTTGGTCGAACAATTCATCGGCGGTGGAGCGCGCTTGAAAGAGCACGGCGGATGCGCCAACCGCAAACGGAAACATCAGGTTCGTTCCCGTGGCGTACCCGAAGAACAGCTTGGGAACGCCTAAGCAAATATCGTCTTCGCGATAGCCCGCCACTTGCTTCGCGTACGTCTCGGTGCTGTAGGCGAAGTCACGGTGCATGTGCACGCAGGCCTTGGGATGGCCGGTCGAGCCCGAAGTGAACAGCCAACCCGCCAAATCATTGGGCCCGGTTGGCGCGAGCTCAGCAGAAGTGGAATTCGGGTCTTCGGCCGCCAACGCGTCGGCATAGCTCAGACAGCTACCTTTCTGCCCCCCCACCACGAGGACGGACTCGCACAGAGATGCCTGCTCTGCCGCCGCTTCCATTTCCGGCAGTACATCCTCATGCGTAATGACAATGCGCGCCTTGCTGTAGGCCAAGTAGTAGTCGAAGTCTTCGCGCTTCAGGAGCGGATTGACCATGGCGAAGACGCCACCGGCACGCAGAACTCCAAAGAAGCTCTCCGCGAATTCGAAGCAATCCGGCAACACGATGAGCACGCGCTCTTCAGGTCGATGACCGAGGCGGCGGAGCGCAGCGGCGAGTCGTTTTGCACCCTCAGAGACCTCCGCGTAGGTGCGCGACTCGGTTCCGCAAAACAGCGCCTTTTTATCGCCGCGCCCCTCTCTCAGATTGTGGTCGAGAAAGTAATCGCACAGGTTAAAGCGCTCCGGCAATTCCAACTCAAAATCCTTCACGCGACTCCCTCTAGTGCAACAAGAAAATCTTCAGCGGATTGAAAGCGCAGGTTCGGGTCCGCTTGAATTCCCGACGTTACTGCGCGTTCGAGTTCATCGGAGAGCTCGATATCCTTTGCTAATCCGCGCAATGAGGTTACGTGAGTCGAGATCTTCGCCTGAAACACTTCCAAGAAGTTGCGTCCAACCCAAGGCAAGCGCCCCGCGATCAGCTCGAACAAGACGGTCGCCACATTGTAGAGATCGGACTTCACGTCGGGGCTCTCCCCTCCAAACTGCTCGGCCGGCGCGTAATACGGCGTGCCGATCAGCGCGGTCTTGTCGCCCAAATCTTTAGCCATCCAAAGCGCCGACGTTATTCCGCCGTCCACCATCTGAGGATTGAGCTTCTCGTCCTCGTCTTCGACGAAAATGGTGTTGGGTTTTACGTCGCCGTGAACCAGGCCATATTCGTGGAGTACGACCATCCCCTTGAGGAGTTCTTGAGCGATGCCGACCGCGAGGTTCGGCGCCATCACGGGCTGCTCGTTCAATCGTTCTCGTAGTGGTCGGCCGCGCGGCATCTCCGTCAACAAGACCAGTCCGGCATCACCGAGCGAGAGCACCTCGCGCACAGTCGCAACGGCGGGCGTGCTGAACTGCGTCCAAGCGCACAATGAATCCGCGAAATGCTGCGCTTGATCGTCGCTCTCGAACAAGCCCGCGGGAAAGTGCTGAGCTTCGAGCGTCTCCTCCGACTCAGCGTCACTCACTTCAAAGGCAACGCTCATTCCGCCTCGACGGGTGGAACGAATGATTTTATAGCGGTCTGCGAGCGTCTGGCCCGGCGCGAATCCGAAGGTGTAGGCGCTATCAGCTGACAAGGTGGTTTTCCCCGCTTCGTTAAGTTCGATGGGTCTGTCTGAATTCAATTTTCGTCGACCTTGGCTGCGAAATCAGAAAGTTCGAGCCGCTCCGCCAAGAAACCGATCAGTCGATTCCATGTCGTTTTCGTGAATGCGGCCTCTGCCGAATCGCTGGATTCAGCTTTCCCGAGTAACCGGTAGGAGGCCGACGGTCCATCTGGAGAACTCAAGATATCGAAGTCCTTGGCGAACTGCGACCCGACCTCGCCGAGCCGATCCACATCCTTCGAATTCGCGCCCACGGGCTCGCCCACATAGGTCGCGAGCAGGGGAGCCGACAAGTTGAGGACCATCTCGAGCGGCTGGATGGGATGTTCTCGTGAGAGCTCCGGGAAGACGACTGGACTGTCAAAGATCGCGACGGCCTCGAGCGCCGTACTCGCGCAGCCGAGCAAAAAGGCATGTGTGCCGCCCGCTCCAAAGCCGATCGCAGCGAGCTTCTCCTCGTTCACCTTTTCGCGCGCACCGAGCTTCTTCAGTTCCAGCTCGAGCCGCGCCTGCACTTGCCGGTCGGGGAAGAACGCGCCGGGATTCTCTTCGTCGAGAACGCTGGGCAGCGCGACCTCGAACTCGAGCTCCTCAAAACATCGCTTCACGCCCTCAAGCCACGCATCCACGCCACGCGCATCGTGTACAAGCAGAATGCCCGGTCGTCCTTCGCTCACGGTCTAGTACCGAGAGCTTCCGACGAAATCGAGCCAGCTCTTCTTCTCGCGCAACTCCACCATCGCGTCCGCAAACTCATCGAGCTCTTCGGCACGCGTGTAGAAGTGCGGACTCACGCGAATTCCCGCGTCCGGCCTGTGATCGACCATGATCGAGCGCTCAGCCAAAGCCGCGACAAAGGCATTGCCGTCTTCCTCTTCCGTCAAAGCGATGGTGAGCGTTCCCCCGCGATGGTCGGGATCCGGGTCACTCGGAACCTCGAAGCCTCGGCCAAGCATGCCCTTGCGCAGTCCCTCAGTCAGCTGAATCGAGTAGTCGCGAATCACGTCCACGCCGACCTCTAAAATGATCTCATACCCGCAGGTTGCCGCGAGCAAAGACGGAACCGCGGGAGAGCCGTGCAACATCCGCTCGGGCCCTTTGGCCAAGCGCTGCTCGCCCAACTCGAACGCGAAAGGATCCGCATGAGCTGCCCATCCGGTGATCCCCGGCTCAAAGGTGCTCAATAAATCCGGCCGAACGTAGAGATAGCCTGCCCCCGGCCCTCCACATAGCCACTTGACCGATCCACCGCAGACCATGTCGACGCCTAGCGCTTGCACGTCGACGGGTACGGTCCCCAATGATTGATAGGTGTCGAGAATGACCAGTGCACCGACTTCGCGGGCACGCGCGCAAATTGCAGCGGCGTCTTGCTTGAACGAATTTCGGAAACACACGTGGCTGATCGGAACGACAAGCGTCTCTTCGTCGATCGCCTCCAACAGCTTCTCGGTGGGAACTCCTCGCCCGCCTTCACTGGCGACGCAATCGATGCGAGCGCCGCGCTTTCGACAACCCTCCCACACGTACATCACTGTCGGAAAGTTCTGGTCGGTATAGACGACTTTGTTTCGCCTACCGGAAAAATCCAGACCCGACGCGATGATGCTCTCCATCACGGACACGTTCTGGTGCATCACCACCGAGTCCTTCGGCGCATTCATGATACGCCCGACCACGTTGCCCACATCTACCGGCGAGCTCCACCACCCCTCGCTCCACGCGCGGACACCGCGCGTCGCCCACTGCTCGGCGTAATCGTGCAGCTTTTCGTAGACCGTCACCGGCATCGCGCCGAGACTGTGATTCACGAGGTAGGTGGTGTCGGCCAGGATCGGGAATTTGTCCCGCCAGGCGTCCGGCTCATGCTGTGCGCTCATGGCGCCGAGTATACGGACTCGGAACAGTTTCCGACGCCTATCGACGGATGAATCCGGAGCGCCGGCTTTGGCTTTACTGGAAGAGAGGAGTCGGCTTTTCGTCCGCGCTCTCGATCACACCTCGAGACCGTACTCCTCGGCCTCGGGCAGGTTCAACTGAACGCGCGCGGTGTAGTCTTTCATCTCGGCCATGAAGAGCTCGAGCATTTCTCCGGCAGTCTTCGAGCGCAGACCAAGCTCGACGGCTCGGCCGTCTCCGAGTGATCCCGGACGGCCGAAGGAGCGGACAGCAATCGCGAACCAGCGGTTGAACATCTGCTGTGCGTGCGGACGGTTTGACGCGTCCTTGCAGAACTCGATGAACTCGGGATCCTCCAAGTTACTGCTGCGACCGTCGATGTAAGAGCGAGCAATGGCGGCGAGTTGGCGGTTGGAGCAGTCGACGTAGCTCTCCATTGCAACCTTGAGCGCAAAGCCGCAGACGTGACGGAAGACATTGAACTCGAGTCGAGACTCGGGATAAGGAATCCGCGTCATGCGATCGCGAACAGCCGACTCAACATCCTCGAACCCGTACTCCCGATAGAGGCCTCGGACTTCGCGAAGAATGGCGAGGTTGAGCTGCAGCTCCTCGGCGACGCGTATCTTGCTCTCGACCTCGGTGAGGAATTTTAGGCAATAGCCGCGGATGTTCATCGCCATGAGTTGACGATAGGCCTGCGCTTCGATGATTCGGCGCAGGTAGGTACGCGGCTCTTCGTCGAGTTCTCGGTGGGTGCTCATGTAAACGTGATTCTCGTTAATGAAGAGGGAACTCCGCTAGCCCCCACCTCGGTCTTTTCACAACCTTCGCAGTGAAGGTAACCTGAGAGCTGGTAGCAAAAAACGCTCGTCCCGAACGGCTAGGATCCGCTGGGCGTAGGTGGCCCCGCTCGGCCCATCAGTTGTTCATCGGGGATGACGAGCCGTTCGACCGCTTGACCGCCGACGATATGGGATTCGATGATCTCATCGACATCCGCCTCCGTCACTCCGCCGTACCAAACGGCTTCGGGGTAGACGACCATTGTTACGCCCCGCGCGCATTGGTCGAGACAACCGGAGGAATTAGCACGGACGATGCGCTTGTAACCGAGGGCATAGAGCTTCCTTTTAAAGGCCTTTGCCACGGCAACGCCAGCTTTCGTGGCGCAGCAACCGCGTGCGTCGGAACCCGCGCGCTCGTTCGTGCAGATGAAGAGATGTCGTTCGAACTTTGCCATGAACTAGCGCCTGCCTCCGAGCACGTCCTTGGCGATGATCAACTTTTGAATCTCGCTGGTACCTTCGTAGATTCGGAGCGCCCGGACATCGCGATAGAGATGTTCGACAACCGAACCCCGCTTTACGCCGAGTCCTCCGAAGTGCTGAACGGCGCGGTCGCAGATGTAGCCCGCGGTCTCAGTCGCATAGAGCTTCGCGCGAGCCACGGAGCGTTCGCTCAGCTCGCCACAGTCGACGGAAGTCGCCGCCTCCTCGACCAAGAGTTGCGCCGCGCGCAACCGCGTATCCATCTCCGCCAGATCGAACCGAAGAGCCTGAAAGGTCGCGAGCGGGCGCCCGAACTGCTCGCGCTCGAGCAGCCGATCGCATGATTCGTCGAGCGCGCGACGCGCAAACCCATTCGCCGCTGCGGCCACCGATGTCCGGAAACGCCCCAGCGTGCCGAATGCCAGCGTGAGTCCGT
The DNA here is from genome assembly GCA_029259635.1 of Planctomycetota bacterium. Classification (GTDB taxonomy): domain Bacteria; phylum Planctomycetota; class UBA1135; order UBA1135; genus OFTM34. The sequence continues at coordinate 28,676 of JAJDEU010000058.1, forward strand.
CGCCTTCTTCGCCGAGCAGGTTGCCCTCGCTGATCTCGACGTCTTCAAAGAAGAGATCGCCGATCGGGTGCGGCGACATCACTTCGAAGTTCTCCGTTCTCAATCCTTCGACTCCAGATGGCACGACAAACATCGACAAGCCGTCGGCATCGCCGATCTCACCGGAAGTGCGCGCGAGCACGGTGTAGAAGTCCGCCAGGCCGGCGTTCGAAATGAAGGTCTTGCTGCCGTTCAGGATCCAACCCGTCTCGCTGCGCCGCGCATTGGTCGCGACCTGGGCAACGTTGGATCCAGCTCCGGTCTCCGTCAACGCGAAGGCCGCGATGAGCTCGCCTTTCGCAACGGCGGGCAGCAGCTCCGCACGCAGCGCTTCCGATCCTCCGAGCGCTACGGGAAAGGACCCGAGTCCCTGCATAACGAACATGACGTCGAGCATCGCCGAGTGATAGGCGAGCTCGTCGCGCACGCGGGAGAGCGCGCGAACCGAGACCAAATCGGCCTCACAGAGTTCGCCTGTATCCGCTCCCCCATCGCGCTCGGGAACCGTCCAAGCGAGCAATCCTTCGTCAGCCAAAAGCGCGAGCGCCGCGTGCGCCGCCGCGCCCTCGTCCAAACCCGCAAGCGTAGGCGTCCCCTGGGATGCGAACTCGCGCACCTCATCAATTAACCAATCCAACATTGCTTAACTCCTGGTAGCTCCGCTTCGGCGAAAGTCCGGCGCGCGTTTCTCCATCCCCGCATCGAAGGCTTCGCGATAATCGGGGTGTCGCATGCACTCGCCCTGAATCCAGCCTTCAGCCTGCATGGCTTCGGCGAGCGTCATGCTGGCCTCCGCGTTCAACATTCGTTTCGTGATCGCGATGCCATAGCCCGGTCCATCGGCGAGTAGTTTGGCGGTCGCCGCGGCCTCCGCTTCCAGTTCCGGTGCGCCCACGACCCGGTTGTAGAGCCCGATCGTCGCCGCGCGATTGGCGTCGATGAACTCACCACACATCAAGAGTTCGCTCGCATGACCGAGTCCGACGATGCGAGGCAACAGCCAAGCTGCGCCCATGTCCGCGCCGGATAGCCCCACCTTGGTAAACAGAAACGCGATCTTTGCCGTGTCCGCCGCGATCCGAATATCCGAGGCCGCGGCCATCACCGCACCCGCACCGCAAACCAAACCGTTGAGCGCGGCCACGATCGGCTTCTCTACCAGGCGCATATTCTCGATCAAATCGCAGGTCATGCGCGTGAACGCGAAGAGCTCTTTGTCGGGCACGTCGAAGAGCTTGCCGATAATGTCTTTGACGTCACCCCCGGAACAAAAAGCGCGTCCCGTTCCCGTGAGAATGATCGAGCGAACGGAGTCGCGTTCACCGAGCGCTGGAAAAAAATCGCGCAGCTCGGCGTAGGAATCGAAAGTCAGAGCGTTGAGTCGGTCGGGGCGATCCAAGCGGATCGTGGCGACACCGTCGACTTCCTGATAGCTAAAGTGCTTCGGGTTCATGGCGCTCAGAATAGCGGAGGAGAGCTCGAGAGGACATCGAGTCTCATTGACTCCTGCGCGGCAATTGCCGTTCGGGCTACTTTGCCGGCACGAATGCGGTCGCCTCGATCTCGAGGAGCGCGCCTTCTTCGAGCAAGCCCGCGACGCGGACGAGCGACATAGCCGGGTAGTGACGCCCTATAATCTGGCGATAGGCCGCGCCGATTTCCTTGAGCGAGTCGTTATAGGGCTGCGTATCGAGGACGTAGACCGTCAATCGAACGATGTGCTCGGGTCGACCGCCGCCAGCCTCAACAACCGCCGCCACGTTCGCGAGCGCTTGTTCAAACTGCTTGGGAAAACTGATCCCGCCGACGATCTCTTGGCGTTCATTCCAAGCGACCTGGCCGGCGATGTAGAGCGTCCGTCCCGGCCCCTCCACGGAGACGCCGTTGCTATAGCCCTTGGGAGCATCCCAACCACTCGGATGAAGTACTTTCATTACGCATCGAGCTTAGCCTTCACGTCGCGCTTCGGCACTGGGCAAAAGACTCAATCGGGCGAATCCTTAACCCACGAGCTAGCCCGGGTTATTCATGACCATCTAGCTCCACGATGAGCTCTTCGTGCTCACCGCTCAGACAAGCGAGCACTGCGGCCGCGACCTCTTCGGGAGAAACGAGCCGTCCGCCCGGGTTTTGAGCAGCAAAGAACTCGCGCGCCTCCGCCTCGCTCTTTCCTGTCTTCTCGACGAGCCGCTGAACCGAATCCGCCAACATGGGCGAGTCGACATAGTGCGGACAGATCGCGTGAACGCCGATGCCTTTCGATTTCAGTTCGACTGCCGCCGCGCGGCTCCATCCCAGGAGCGCATGTTTTGACGCACAGTACGCGGAAACGTAGGCGTAGCCTTCGAGCGCCGCAGAAGACGCGACATTGATGATCTTGCCGCCTTTCCGCTCGAGCATGTCAGGGAGCAGCGCTTCCGCAACTCGCCGCGCTCCGTGAAAGTTAACGCGCATGTGCGACTCGAACAGATCTCCGTTATCGTTCTGACTCTCGAGTAGCGGCGCGCTGACCGCGATGCCGGCGTTGTTGACGAGCGCCTCGATCGGCCCGGCCTCGGCAGAGAACTCAAGGGCTTGACGAACCCCGGCCCGGATCGACTCCGGATCCGCGACATCCATCGTCACGGCAAGCGCTTGCCGTTCAGAGGAGTCCTCGAGCTCACGCGCGATCGCCTCCATCCCGGATCTCGTTCGAGCAGCCAGAACGACATTCCAACCCGCCCGTGCACACTCTCGTGCGATCGCCGCTCCGATTCCACGACTCGCTCCTGTCACCAACACCGTTCGACTCATAGCGGAGAGTTTGGCGGTCCGGCGCCGTCGGTTCCAGAAGGATCCGGCGCCCTCTCGCTGCACGCGTTAGCATGCGCGACGAAGTTCCATGCCCAATCACCTCATTCCCGATGCACGCTGGCCATCCCAAGCCGAAGCCAAGACGGCCAAGCTCTTCAGCCCGATTCGAATCGGCGCTATCGAAGCGCTCCGTCGCACCTGGGTTCCGGCCATGGTGCCCTGGCGGTCCAACGAAGAGGGTGCCGTCACCCCCGACGTCCTCGATTGGTACGGACGTTTTGCGGATGGCAAGCCTGGAGTTCTGGTCGTCGAAGCCACCGGCATCCGCGATATTCCAAGCGGGCCTCTGCTTCGAATCGGAGACGATCGCTTTATTCCGGGCCTGAAAGAACTGGTCGAGACGGTTCGCGAGCGATCTGAAGGCGAGACGCGGCTCTTCATTCAGATCTTGGACTTCTTAACGATTCGCAGACGCCCGACGAGAGAGAAGTTTTTCGAGCGCTTCCTCGTTCTCGACGAGCGCCATCGAGAACGACTTCGCGACATGTCCCAGCTCGGTCTCACCGCCGATTCGCACGATGCCAATTTTCGGGCCGCCCTCCTCGGCCTTTCAGAGGACGAGCTCTCGCGCGTCCTATCGTCGCGTGAACGAAGCGACCTCAACCACGGCTATCGCGAGCGAGTAACCGACCTCGAACTGCCGCACATCGCGGAGCTGCCCGAAGTGCTTCCCGGGCTGTTCGGAGACGCGGCGGTTCGAGCTCGCGAGGCTGGCTTTGACGGCGTCGAGCTCCACTACGCCCACGCCTACACCATGGCCTCCTTCCTCTCGCGGACGAATCAGCGCGACGACGGCTACGGCGGCGGGTTGGAGCAGCGCGTCCGACTGCCGCTCGAGGTCTTTGATCGGGTGCGCTCTCTTGTTGGACCAGACCTCACCGTCGGTTCGCGATTCTTGTCCGACGAGATCATCGAAGGCGGAAGCCGTGTCGAGGATGCCGCCTACTTCGCCGAGCGTTTCGCGGAGCGGGGAATGGACTTCCTCTCGATCTCTCGTGGCGGGAAGTTCGACGACGCCAAGCAGCCCAAGGTCGGGGAAGCGGCTTATCCCTACACGGGACCGAGCGGTCACGAGTGCATGCCCAGCATTCGAATCGACGAGGGCAGCCCCTTCGGACGAAACCTCGAAGCGACCTCCATCATTCGCGCACGCGTCCGTGCGGCCGGTCACTCAACGCCCGTCGTAGCCGCGGGCGGCTTCAACAACTTCGATCTCGCCGAAAGCGCACTGGCCAGCGGAGACTGCGACGTGGTTGCCGCTGCTCGCCAATCGCTCGCCGATCCCGATTGGTTTCGAAAGATGGAGGCCGGGCGCGGTTCCGAGATTCGGCGGTGCGTCTTTACAAACTACTGCGAGGGTCTGGATCAAAAGCACAAGCAGGTCACGTGTCAGCTCTGGGATCGAGACTTCGAGCAACCCGATCCGCTCCAGCCCGCGGGCTCTTCTGTGCGAAGGAGCAGCGATGGAAAGCGACGACTCGTGCCCCCGTCGAGCTAGGATTCCGGGATCTTGAAGGCAGCCCCCATCGCGAACGGTGAGGCTCGGAGGCTGGGAAAAGAATGCCGGGCCGAGGTGCCAAATAGGGCTCTTGAATGCGGCTGTAAAGGGCGCGAGAGCCGACTGACCGGAGCCTGACATGATGCCATCGTGATATGATGGTATCTTTGAGTAATAGGTAACCCCGCGCAGGCCTCGCCTAGTAGTTGTGCGCAGATCGCCCCTATTTCCGCCGCTGTTCACAGAGTAGCGCCACCACCTACTCCCTCTTTGAGACCTCCGTATCACTCAATGCAGCCACCTCCGTTTCCCGAGGGACGCTCCTGCCCCGAGCGGACAGACCTCGCTCCGATCAGGTCCGCGAACCTGATCTCTTTTTTTCGAGCCGAACCTGGCAAGGGTCATGCACTCGATTGCCTGGGAACTCGGCTCCAAAGCTGGCTCGCGCCCCTCGCGCTCATCCTCTTACTGATCCCGTCCGTCGCGTCCGCACAACAGGCGCCGGTCGAACACCTCACGCCAGTCCTCCCGCTTCTCCCGGGTCAGCCCACGGAAGTTACCGCCGAATGTTTTAGCGGGCAGGTGTTCATCACCTGGCGTGAAAATCTAGCGCTGAAGGGGGAATCGTATCGCGTCTATAGATCGACGAAACGAATCACAGCCAGAACGCTCGGCGGCGCGCAATTCCTCTACGAAGTTCCGGAGGGCAGCTCGACCTTTTGGTCGGAGTACGTTCCGTGCGGCACTGGGTGTGCGGACTCCGCCGACACATGGGAGCCGAGATTTTCCGCGACGATGCCGATTCCAACGGGCGCGGCAGACCAAGGAGTACCGGCCGCCTTCGATCAAGGAATGCTGGTTTGGACAGTCGGGCCGGAAGATATCATCGGGGGAGCCTTCCAGTACTACTACGCAGTCACGACGGTGACGGCCTCCGGCGACGAAAACCGCCTTCTGTTCAGCGGTTTGAATCGCGCGCGCACTCAGCTCGAGACTGTGGATGCACCGAGACCGATTAAACTGAAGGAGAGCGTGACCGGAAGCGGCGTTATCCAGCATGTCTACGTCCAGTACATGGACCTTCGAACCTGGAATCCTACGCTGCAAGCACCGAACGCCGTACACCAGGACTACGGTCAAGACCTCTCGGATCCAAGCATTGCGAACGCCATCTCGTACGCGTTCTCTTACGTCGTCCTCGAGCCGCCGTCCGCGCCGGCCGGGCCGCTTCCCGTCATCCTCAAGCTTCACCACTACTTGCGAGACATCGTCAGCGGTAAGAAGTTCAGCAGCGCTGTTTCCAACAATCAGGTCGAGTCCTACTTCGACTATCCGGCAATCGAGATTCGTCCGATCGACGTGGGCTCAACGTGGTGGTTCGGCTTCGCGGACAAGAGTTTCGATTACCGTACCTATCCGGACCGCTGCGCTGCAATTGACGACATGGCCATCAGCAAGCCGGCGATTCGCAATTACACCGAAGCGCGTGTTCTGCGAATGCTCTACGACATCGGTCGAGACACCGATTATTGGGCGGGCAGGATTGATACGGAACGGACCTACGTCGTTGGTCACTCGATGGGAGGCGGCGGCTCACTTGCTATGGCCATTCGCTTCCCAGAAATTTTCGCAGCCGCCTATGCGACCGCTCCGGTAACCAACTTCTACAGACTCGTCGATGCGGACGCGCCCTGCGATTTTTCAGATCCGAACTTCATTAACTGCCCGCGAGGCTTGCAGGCCGAGCTCGCCTTCGATGTAGCAGCCAAGTGGGGTCCGCCAGGAGCTGGAAGCGACCCGTTTCAGCATGTGTATCCCGGGGAGTGCGAGTTCAACAATCCCAGGGAGCATGAACAGCCGATCGTGATTGATGGGCCGGTGGGCTGGACGACTCACCTACAGGAATACGACGGTGCTCACGTCTATGACTGGCAGGATCACTTCAGGAATATCCGACTAAACCCGGCCGGGAGTATCGCACCAATCAACGTTCGTCACTCGAGTAGCGACCCCATCGTCAATTGGAAGTTTCAGGGGCGCCCCCTCTACTCGCGGCTCGACAACGCCAACCTCGCGTGGAGCGGTCTAGTCGATGACTTCATTTCTCACCTCAACCCGTACTGGTTCCTCGGGCTCTCTCCGAATTACGCCGACATCCCAAATCAAGGCCCCTTCTTCGGTCTCACGGCGGTGCTCTCCGAAACCATCCCCAGCTTCAAGCTCAATTCGGACCGAGGCGGATGGATCTTCCCCGTTCCAGCGCCGGGCATCTATTTCTACAACGCTCAACTTGTTGCGGGGATTGGCCTCGGGGACGCATTCGAATGGTCCTCAAGCTGGTTCCCCTGGGATAAGAGCCCGGTAGATAAACCCAAGCAGTGGTCGATGTCGGTTCGAACCGTCGACGGCTCCCCGCAGATCGTCGAAATCTCCCCACGCAGGCTTCAGGCTTTTCGGGTGTACCCAGGTCAGGTCTACAACTGGACGAGCGCGCAGATCGACGGAAAGAAAGTCGAATGTGGCTGTGTCATGGCAGATGCACGGGGAGTCATCTCCATCCCCGATCTCCTCATCTCGGGAGCCGGACGACGGATAACCATTCGGCCGGGAATCGATCCCAACTGTCTTCCCTGCATTGAGGAGCCCGGTCCCAAGTTGCCGACCTTTCCTCACCCCAAATTTCCGAACGAAGCGGTACTGACTCAGCCGATTCAGCCTCTTTTCTAGAGAGCAACTCGCGCGAGAGGCTAGCAGTCCGTGGTGAAAGTGCTTTGCCCCATGAGCAGCGGCATTTCGGTCGGGTTGGTGCCCGGGAACGCAGTCGCAGCCAGATTTCGGCAGGCAATGGATTCAGCGAGGCTCTCGGAGGCCGAACTGGCCGGAAGGACGCCGTTCATGGAGTAAGTGACTTTTGCCACGGGCTGCTAGGCCTCGGCGAGTCCCTCTCGGATGGCGTACAGCGTGAGTCCGACTCGATCGTGGATGTCGAGCTTGTTCATGATGTTTGAACAATGGTTCTCAACCGTCTTCACACTTCGGTGGATGACCGCAGCGATCTCTTTCTTCGACATTCCGCGCGCGAGGTAACGCAACACTTCGACTTCGCGTCGGGTTAGATTCGAGCTCCTCGTATGCTCGCCCACAAGCTTCACTCCATCGGTATCCACCAGGAGTCGATCGCGAACTTCAGCCGAGAAACAGACGCCGCCGTTCGCAACTTCATGGATCGCTCCCATGAGAGCTTCTTGCGGCTCACGCTTGGTTAGATAGCCGCGAGCCTTCACGGCGAGCGCCTCTTCGACATAGTGGTCGTGATAGAAGGCGGATAAGAAGATCACCTTGAGGTCCGGGCAAGTCTCCCGCATCTGCCGCGCCGCATCGAAGCAAATCGGCCCGGGCATATCGATGTCCATGATCACGATGTCCGGGCACTCTGTAGTCGCGAGATTCAGCGCTTCTTCTGCATCGGCAGCTTCGGCGATCACACGGAGTCCCGGCTCATTCGAGATCCCCTTTGCCAAGGCTGATCGCACCATGGCGTGATCATCAACCAACATCACGGATACGGTATCCATCGTCGATCCTTGAGAGAGTGTTTTCATGGGCGATTACTTCGTCTTCATCATATCGGCGATCACGGAAATTAGCCTAGAAACACCGAAGGGCTTATAGAGCAGGAGCGCTTGATCGTCCCCTCTCAAAAGAGCATTCAGGTGATTCGCAGTTGAACCATTGCTCCCGATAAAGGCCAGCATGAGGTCAGGGCGCAGCTTTCTAATGCGCGGATAATCTTCTTGCGGGTCGAGATTCGCCAGATTGATCGAGATGAGAGCAAGGTCGAATTTTCTGTCAGAGTGCTCGAGAAGCTCAAAGAGAGTCGCCGCGTCGGAAGCCGTGCTCGCATCCGTCGCCCCCATCGTCGAGACGAGGAACGACCGGAGGAGGTCGTCGGGCTCGGCGACAATCACTCGCTCCAGACCGAGGCTCCGAACATTCGGATTGAAATCCTCGGAAGCGCTCGTGGGAAGAATGAGCTCCCACGCGCCGCTCAATCCGCGCAGTGAACCATTCATAGAATGCGCCAGGTGCACTAATTCTAGAGGGGCCGTTCGAGCTTCACCGGTGCAAGCGGGTGAACCGTCCACCCTTAGGATGGTCTCCGAATCTCGACTGGCTGCAGAGATCAGAACGACGCCAACATCCTCCAGCCTGTTTCCGATCGAGATCACGAGTCCGAGCAAAATTCGGAGTACGCGAACGGAATCACCTGTGGCCGTCAAGCCGACCGCGCGACTGTCCAGTTGAACGCTCACCTTTCGCGAAATGAGCTTCCGAACCAGTCGGACGGTGAGACGCAAGAGTGCGTCTAAGTCCAAGAGCTCCAGCGTTAAACTCGATTGGCTCGCCCTGGGATCGAGCAGTTTGACTAGCAAGCTAGCATCCTCCGCTGCGATACGAATCTCGTCTACATCCCTTCGAGCGGGGTCGTTGCGCGAGAGGACTGCGCTCAGCTCATCCGAACACCCGAGAACGGTCGTCAACAAGTTGTTCAGGTCATGAGCAATCGCATCTCTCAGAAGAGAATAATCAACTCCGACTTCATCTTCGTTCGTCATGGTCAGCGCGGCTTCGAAACTCTCGACCCGCGAGCGCCGCATCATAGCCCGACCAGCGCACTCCCGTGGAGCCGCTAGGCAAATATCAGATCAGGCAGACCGCGCCACGAGAGCGCGGTGCTACTCGCCGATCCACGCTTCTGAAAGTAAGACACGCAGCACCGCTTGACGAATTCGGACGCGCCCCTCGATGAGAGCATCTCGGCGTTCATTTCCCGCGTTCCACGCATCTTCGCCCATGCCGACGATCTCTTTTAACCCGCGTTCCAGGTAGAGCCTTTCATTCAGATCCATCCCTTCGGCGACCCGAGCGGCATTCTCACCGCTCTTGGCCACAAGGGCGTGCATGATGTCGATGCTCGCGTCGTACCCGTCCCTCAATTTCGGGCGTCCGTCGAACCAGATAGCGACCAGAGAACGCGAGAGCTGCTGGCGATGCCGTACTCGCTCCAGCGACTCCCCCATTCGGGGATACCACTTCGCATGATCCGCACCGTCGAGCGGAGGCCTAACCGTCGCGTCGTTCCACACCTTTTGGATATACGCCAAAGCATCGACGTCGGGCACCTCGAGTTCCACCGAACTCGACCAAACCTCAGCCAAGCTCATCCCTTGGTAGGCGTTTCCATCTCGATCGGAATAGGTGTGTGCGAAGAACTCGGTCTCCGCCAGTAGAACTCCCGAAGTCTTTAACTGAGAGAGGAGGACCGCGCGTGCGAGATCTTCGTCCGGCAGTTCCCCGCGGAGCAGCAGGCGAAGCTCCGTCGTCTTGTCTCGCTCTGCGGAAAGTTTCACGAGCTTTCGAGTCGCGGGTTCATAGTCCACGCGCCAGTGCTTCTCGGCCACGTGATCACGCACGATTTTTCTATCGAACGCATCCCACAGGCGATCCCCTGGACCAATCTGACGACGCTTCGGTCCACCCCCGAAAACTTTGGCATCGTGCGCGTCGAATACCGTGCGGGAATCGAGCTCTTCCAACGGAACCGGCGCTCTTCCGCTCCAAAGCCGGACCAACTCGACTTGGGGAGCACCCGAAGAGAGCGCGGCCTCTCGACACTCCGCCATCAACGTCTTGCGTTCGCGTCCTCTCAGCTCACCGACTTTCTCTAGCAAGTCTTCCAGTGCTTCACCGTCGAGCACAATCGCCGGTTCCGAAACCTCGGCGACCTCAGGAACCGGCTGAACCTCCACAGCCAAGGTCCGCGGCTCAAAGGCACCGAACTGCTCAAGCACTCCTTCGAACAGAGCGCGCAAACCGTAATCCGTACCCGTCAGATTGCGCTGTCGGTAGATCGCCTGTGTTCGGAGTCGCTTGAGACGGAAAGTCTCGCGCCAACTGGTGAGAAACTCGTCGAGTTTATCCGGAGACGGAAGCCGATCACGCAGCAGGTCGGGATTCGAGTCGGCCGAGAGCCAGAGCGCGTGTAGTTCGAGGACATCGCCAAAGTGCGCAGCGAGATCCGGCTTAGGCAATAGATAGACCGCTGCGTAGGTCTCGACGATCTCGCGCGAAACCCGAACTTGCTCGAAGATCTCGCGAACTCGCTGATTCACCTCGTCGAGCGACAAGAGCTCCACCGACTCGGCCGAGTCCAGCTGATCGTTGACGTAGAACAAGACCGCTCGTGCGTCCGTCTCGGTAAGTACGTGCTCCTCATTGGCGGCCAAATAGTCGAAGAGCGAGACCTCGGAGAAGACCTGTCCCTCACTGTTTGAATAGGCTCGCGAGAGTGCCGCGTTCTCGTTCAGGAAAGCGCCAGAATCCAGCCGTCGACTCAACTCAGCAAGAGTGAAATCCAAGCCCGGCGAGCGCCCCTTGACCGCGTCGCGAAAGACACGCTCGGGATCGCGTAGCTCGCCATGTCGAATCAGTCGGCGAGTTCCAAAGTCATAGCTCCACAACCGCGGATCGACCTCAAGACTGAGCGCGGTCTTGAGAGCCTGAGCCTCGGGCGACTCTGGCGCGAGTCGTTGACGTTTGCCACCGGGATTGAAAAAGGGCTTCGGTCCGGCCGTCGGCCAGTAGCCGTGATCGATTTCGATCTGATTCGCCACGTAGAGAATCAGCGCGTTCTGGCTTGTATTGAGGGCCTCGGTCTCAGACCGATACCACTCCGCGACTTCACTGCGCTCGCTTGGCGTCAACTGCTCCCAAACCTCGACGAGCTTTTCGTCGGTGTAAGCCTGAGCGGAGAGCACAGCTGACTGTGCGACGAACAGAGCCACGAGCAGGTAATAGCTGAGCGTGCGCATATGCATGGGAAGAATAGACGCGGGTGAAGAGCGAGTCACTCTTCGAGCGCGCGCCGCCGCTCCGAGCGCTCCCGATTACCCCTCTTAAATTAGGCTGCTTAGCGAGTTGGAGGTGACCAAACGATCCTGTTAGCCTTGTGTCAGAGTGGCCGTCCGACGCAAACAGAGGAGAACTGGTCGCCGCCGGGGAGACAAAGTGGATGCCCGACTGAGGGAGCTCCTCAGAGAACGATTCGGGCACGCTGATTTTCGGGGTCGCCAACAAGAAGCCGTGAGCGCTGTCATGGCCGGCCGCGACGTGCTCCTGATGAGCCCGACCGGCTCCGGCAAATCGCTGACCTATCAGTTGCCCGCGTTGGCCCTTGAGGGACTCGTCCTCGTGGTCAGTCCCCTGATCGCATTGATGAAGGACCAAGTCGATGCTCTACAAGCCAAGGGCATCGCCGCGCGAGCGCTCAACTCCAGCCTGACGATCAAGCAGCAAGACGAAACCGTGCGAGCGGCGATTGCCGGAGAGCTCGACCTCCTCTACGTCACGCCCGAAAGGTTTCGAACCGCAAAGTTTCAAGCCATCGAGAGCCAGCTCTCCATCGCGAGAATCGCGATCGACGAAGCGCACTGCATCAGCCAGTGGGGTCACGACTTTCGCCCCGACTATTCGAAGTTAGGTGAGTACCGCAAGCGACTGGGCAATCCGCCTGTGATTGCGATGACGGCAACGGCGACGAAGAAGGTCATTAAGGATGTCTCCAGCTCTTTGAATCTGAACAAGCCCCTCATCCTGCGTGCGGGCATCGAGCGCAAGAACTTGTTCATGGCTTGTACACGCGTCCGGACAGTGGATGAGAAGGTGCCGACAATCGCTTCGCGCATTGCCGAAATCGGCGGCCCCGGAATCGTCTACTCCGCGGTGATCAAGGATTTAGAAGCGCTGCGCGATTCACTGCGTGAGCTCGGCGTGCCGTCGCTCGTCTACCACGGCAAGCTGCAGACAGCCGAACGACGCGGCATGCAGGATGCTTTCATGGCCGCTGAAGATGGTGTCGTGCTCGCAACGAATGCGTTCGGAATGGGCGTCGACAAGGCGGATATTCGCTTCGTCATCCACGCGCAGATTCCCGGCACCCTGGAGAACTGGGCACAAGAGATCGGGCGAGCGGGACGGGACGGTGAAAACGCGTGGTGCGAGCTCTTGTATCTCGAGGAAGACCTCGCGATCCAGCAGAGCTTCATCGAGTGGCAGAATCCCGACCTGGCCTATCTCATGAAGGTCTACGAGACGATTCGCAATTGGGGCGACCGCGTTCAGGCCAAGGACTTCGACGACCTGCGGCAAGAAGTGGGCTTGGAGACGAAAGCCGATCAGCGTTTGTCGCTGTGCATGCGCTGGCTCGGAATGTTGGGCGCCATCGAGGGCAGCCTGTCCGATCACAGCCTGCGGATAAGCCACCCATTGGATCCCGACGACTTGCCCGAGTACCTGAAGAGCGGCAAGAAGCTCGAGATGGATCTGAAAGCGCTCTATCGCATGATGCGTTTCGCGAAGAGCCGCAAGGTTTGCCGCCGCGTTTTGTTAGCGCGCTATTTCGATCTGCGCGATCCGCACGGAAACTGCGGCGCCTGCGACAATTGCGTGAACGCGACGAAGTGGCGCCATGCGGAGCTCGAACCTCGAGCGGGAGTGGGGCCCATCACGTTCGACGGTGTCGCCGAACCAGAAGCGCCCGTGCGGAGACGCTCCAAAAAGACAGCGCGCAAGCCCAGTAAGAAGGCGACCCGCAAATCGCGCGGATCAAATCGCAGAGTGAGCGCAAATTCAGAGCAGGGCGGCGAACAAACAGCGGACGGTGACCAAGTTCGCAAGCCCGGCCGAAGACGGGGTCGGCGCAAGAAGAAGGCGAGCCGTCAAGAAGCCGATCGCCCTCAAGCGAGTAGCGCGGAAGCTACGTCCGCACCCAAGAAGAAGAAGAAGAAGAAGAAGCGACCGAGGCGTCGTCGAAGGAAACCGCCCGCATCATCGGGCGACCAATAGTTGGCGCTAGCTGCCCTACTTCGATAATCCGGATGAGACGTGCGTATCGCCATTCATATCGACAAGCAGAGCTTCAACGCGCGGAATCTTTTCGATCAAGGCGAGCCCCTGCGAGGGTCCTAAAACGCACATTGCAGTTGCAATCGCGTCGCAAAAGGCTGCGTCAGGTCCGGTGACCGTTGCACTCATGCAGCCTGTTGATGGATAGCCGGTGCGCGGGTCCAAGATGTGGTGAAAGCGCTCGCCATCTCGCTCGAAGAAGCGCTCATAATCGCCGGAGGTCATCACGCAGGTATTCGAGAGCGGGATGACAGCAAGCAGCTTGCTCGGTTCGCGCGGATGACGAATCGCGATCTCCCAGAGCTTGCCGAACTCGCGGCCCAACGCCTTCAGGTCGCCGCCGGCATTGACGAGCGCGTGCTTCATTTCACGGCCCTGAATCACAGCCATTGCGCAGTCAACTCCGTAGCCCTTGGCAATTCCGCCGAGACCGATGCGCATACCAGCGGGCAGGTCTACGGTCGAGTCCTCCAAGTTCACCGTCACTTTGCGATAATCCACAAGCTGAATGGCTTCCGCAATTCGACTCGCGCTGGGAATCACAGGAGGGTCCGCCTTGAAGTCCCAGAGCTTTCCCGCCCCCGCGTAAGTGATGTCAAAGGCGCCTCCAGTGAGCTCTCCGATTTCGAGCCCGCGCTGAATCAGTGTCGCCAGCTCACGCGGAACCTTATACGGACCCGTCCCTGCAGCGTCATTCAGATCCGTCAGCGGAGAAGCCCGCCAGTCCGTCATCATGTCTTCCACGCGCTGAAGCTCGGCAACAGCCTCGTCAATGACCTGCCCTAGCTTGTCCCGATCCGTTCCGAGAACCTTGAGCAACAGTTCCGTGCCCATCACACCGAGCTCGCGCTCGGCAAGGATCCATTCATAGCCCGCGCTCTCGGCGTTCGCCGGCTCCTGTGCTTGCCTCGCGTTCCCTAGTTGAGCGAGTAAGACCGGAACGAGAACTAGGACGAGAAGCACTCGACAGAGTAAGCCTCGCCAGACGGGATTCACGCCCATCACTGCGAGTATTCTCCCCAGTCATCGGGAGCATGATGCCCGAGATAGAGCGTCTCCCTATCTCTGCCGACGATGACGATCGTAGGCGTTCCCGTCACCTCATAGCGACGAGTTAGAGCCAGGTCGCGATCGCGCACCTGCGAATAGGTCAGCTTGAACTGCTTCACAATGGCATCTACCTCCGCGTCATCGACCATATCGTCTGGACCCGAGATGACTCCTACGTAGTCGATCTTGCCCTGATAATTCTCGGCCGCAGCGTTCAGCGCGGGAAACTCGGCCCGGCAGGACGCGCACCAGGTCTGCCAGAACACGAAAGCGACCCGACGTCCGGACGCCAAGGCGCCATCTATGTCGAGCTCGGTGCCCTCTATGTCCTTCAGAATCCATCGCGACTCCAGTGCTTGCGCGTTCATTAATTCTGGGGGTAACGGGCAGACCCCATCCTCGCAAGTGTCGCCATTCGCCGAATCAAGCGCAGGCGTTGCGACACAACCACAGAGCATCACCACCAAGAGCAGGGCTAGACTTCGCATAAAAATCACCTTCGAAACAGAGACTCACCAATTACAAGCCCCGCTCCCAGCCAATGCTGAAGACGAGTTGATCTAGGCCATCGCTCCTCAAGATGTAGTCGAGGCCGACATCCATCGACCGAGTCGCATTGTTTCGCTTGATGAACTTCACGCCGAATAGATTGGAACTGAAATCGCCCAAGTCAGAATCTTGAGTTCGGTCACCCGGCTCACCTCGATAGTTCTCGTAGAAGGCATCTGCCGCAGTTTGAGTGTAGAAACGGTACCGCGGTCGGAAGCGCCACTTCGCGCCCATCGATGCTTCGTAGGCCGGTTCGATCGCGAAGCTCGTAATGCCCCAATCGTCCTGGTAGATCCGACCGCCAAGCTCGATCGAGTGCCCTGGCCCAAGACGGCCTCGAACTCGGCCGAAGAGCGCAAACCGAGAGCGGGAGTCGGGAAGAATCTCGATGCCATCCAACCCCTGCGCTCCGTTCTCGAACGGGATCGTCGGATTGACGGCGACACTCTCATCGACAACGAAGTTATAGGGTGTCTCTAGGAATCCCGTTTGGTGGGCAACGGTGACTCCAAACTCGCCGTGGGTTCGCGGCGAAAGGATCTGGTACCACTTGACCGTTCCCGAGAAGGACGTGCGGTTGTCGGAGCCTTGATCTTGCCCCATCGAGGCCGAGGTTCCGCGGATCAACTTGAGCTGATCGAAGTACGCGTTCACGCTGGTTGTGACTCTCGAATCGCCATCCGGCGCTTCGACGGCAAGCGCACCGCCCAAACCGATGGAAGTGTAGTCGTACTCGGTACTGAAACTCAGGTTGCCCGATAGATCGGAGCGCGGGGAAGCCGAGTAGCGGACTCCCAAATCGAGTCCGAAGTAATTATCGCCGCTCGCGCCAGATTGGGCGGAGAAACCGCTCAGTCGATCAATCGATGCCGACGAAACATTGTCGTACGAAAAGGTGATCGAGTAGCCGGTGTCTTCCGTGACCTGCCGATCAAAAATGATTACCGGCTCGATGACGGTCAGGCTCTCGTCGACGAAGGGATTGCCACTGCCGGAGTCCGCCACGTCGAAGAAGCCGAGCCGATAACTCACGCTGCCTTGGCCGGGCTTGAGTTTTCCGCTGGAGGTGGCGGGAACCGCGCTTTCCTCGCCCCCGTCCTGAGCACTAGCATCCGGCGCCAGTGCGCCGAGAATCAGAACCAGAAACGGAAGCGTCCGGTGAGCACATTTTAGTAGCACCCGCATCCTCCACCAGCGCTCGAGCCAATTCCTCCGGCGCTACCTTCCATCGAATAGAAGACCTTCTGGTGAAAGTGGGACTCGGTCCCGGAGCCGCTCAGATCCATCACGGGATCTTGAAAGGCGCCCTTCTCGTAGAATTCGACGGTGTTGCACGCGGAGAGGGAGGCGAGAAGTGCAGCAAGTGTCAGAAGTCGGATTTTCATTAAGTAAGGCGGTAGAGCGGTCATGCAGAGATCGAGAGGGCGCATCAATTATCGACGAGGCCATCTCCATCGGCTCATTACGACCCGTTAATCGAGAGCCCGCCCGACTCGGCCCCAAGCTTGCCGCTTCGCGATCAGCGCGGTATCCGCAGAACGAATCGCGCTCCGCCGTACTGCGAGTCAGAGACTTCGATTTCGCCCTGGTGAGCCAGGACGACGTTCCTGACGAGTGCCAAACCCAATCCGTAACCGATTCTTCGTGCGACACTGCCCTCGTTACCGCCGCCCCCGTCTAGCTGATCCGCCTGAGGCCCTCGATAGAACGGCTCGAAGATCTTCTCGCGCTCCCCTTCCGGCACACCCGGCCCGGAGTCCTCCACTGAAATCTCTATCGAGTCCGTATTGCCGCAAAGTTGGACACGCACGGTCGAATCACGGGGAGACCACTTCACGGCGTTGCCAACAAGATTGTTCAACGCCAGAAGCAACGCTTCTCGATCGCCTTCCACAGTCAATTCGCCTTCGGTTCGCAGATCGATCATGACGCCGGCATGATCAGCCGCTCTTCGATTCGGCTTGAGCCGCAAGTTCGCCTCCGGCTTCAAATCGAAGCGCTCCAAGGTCGGCCCCCCCTCTTCGCGGGGAGCACACAACATCACGAGGTTGTCGACGACTCGCCCCAGATCACCGAGCTCTTCGAACTGGTTTCGGAGCACCTCACGATACTCCTCCTTTTCGCGCGAACGCATCAAGGCGACCTCAACCTCGCTCATCAAGTTTTGAATCGGCGAACGCAACTCGTGAGCCAGCCCCGCCGTCATGAGCCGAACTCGATCCTGCTCGCTACGGATGTTTCGGAACATCTCACACAAGGCGCCGGCCACTTCACGAATCTCTTCAGGAGCCCCGGTAACCGTGAATTCTTGGTTCGCCGACGGAATTTGAATAGCGCGAACCTGGGCAGCGACCTCGTCCAGATGTCGAGCTAAACGGCGTCCGAGAAAAGCACCGCTGGCAACAGCGAGTAACGCCGCGATTCCGCCAATACCGAGAACGGCCAGCGTGAGCCTCTCCAAGAGCTCCATTTGCCAGGCCCCGTCGACAACGAGGCCGACTACGAGTCCAGACGGAAAGGGGGCCGCCCGCCAACGCAGGTCGGAGGTGAGCGGAGTGGTGAGGTGCAACTCGCCATAATCGGCCGGCGCGCTATTCAGCAATTCGGGCGGACCAAACTCACCCCACAGTTCACGCGACTCCTCGTGCCATACACGCCAAGCGAGTGGATTGAGCCGGTGCTCACTCGCAAACCCATCGACCAAGTCCTCAAACTCCGCAATTGAATTGCTGGAACCGAAGCCCGCTCGCATCTCGTGCAATTCTTCCAACACGAGGGCATCGAGCTCGCGTTCCGAAGCCTGTCGAACAAACCACAGGCTCATCCCGGAGAGAGCAAGTACGGCAACCCCGACCGTCAGCGCAAACCACCGCGTCAACCACGAGGGAATCGACCACCGCTTGGAAGTCATCCGTCGGTCTCCCCAGGATCAATCAAGCAGTAGCCTTCACCGGTGCGCGTCTCAATCATGCGCGGCCCGCGCATCTCGAGTTTGCGCCGAAGCCGAGCGATAACGACCTCCACGACATTCGTTCCCGGGTCGAAGTCGATCTCCCAGACCTCTTCCAACAAGCGGGTCCGAGAGAGTGGTTCGGGCATGGACACCGCCAGCGCCCACAAAACTCCAAACTCCCTCGGGCTAAGCTCGATGCGACGCCCTGCTCGATCCCCAGTGCTCTTGGAGAGATCGAGTCGAAGGTCGCTCACCTGGACGACAAGCGGATCGCCGCGACGCATGACCGCGTCAATTCGCGCCAGTAATTCCGCAAACTCGAACGGCTTGATGATGTAGTCGTCCGCCCCCAGCCGGAGCCCTTTCACGCGTTCATTGACTTCATGCCGCGCCGTCAAAAAGATGACGGGCGTCATGATTTTCATTCGGCGCAGCTCGCCCAGAAGTTCCCAGCCGGTTCGATCGGGCAACATCACATCGAGCAGAATCAAATCGAAGTTACTCGATCCCGCACCACCAACGGTTCGCATCGCCTCGTCGGCATCCGCAACCGTGGAGCACTCGAGACCACTCTCCTCGAGTCCACGCTTCA
The DNA here is from genome assembly GCA_029259635.1 of Planctomycetota bacterium. GTDB lineage: Bacteria > Planctomycetota > UBA1135 > UBA1135 > OFTM34. The sequence goes on from JAJDEU010000058.1 coordinate 47,174, forward strand.
AGATGCTGCGCAGCTTTGGATCGTCATCGACAACGAGGATTTTCATGAGTAGTCGCTCAGGATTGACCGATAGGGTTCTCAGCAAGCTTTAGAGAGCTTATAGCGCAGAATCGACGTTCGGCGCTGGGTGTTTTCCGATCTATAGGCGCGCGAGCAGTCCGTCGGCGAGAGCGACCGCGGCTTGAGGCGCGTGGCGGAAGAACATCGACGGCTCGACCAGCTCGAGCTCATTGAGAAGCAGCCTGCCGACATCATCACGCAAGAAATCGACGCGTCCGTAGAGCAAATCGCGCTCGCCTAAGCGTTCGGCGGCGAGAGCGACCACTCGGCAGGCGAGCTCCCTCTCGGCTCTCGAGAACGAATAAGGCTCGTCGGAGGCGCCGTAGTCATCCTGAACCCGATAGTCCCCCGGCACGGGCACTTTGCGCACACCGTGCGTGAGCACGCCATCGACGAAGATTGCGGAGAGCTCTCCCGCCGACTCCACCGAGGACATGTAGGGCTGCAACATGAACTCTTGCGTGGGAAGCAATTGGTCGAGGTGAGCCATTGCCGCGGCGAGGCCTTCGTCGCTCGCGTCAAACCGCAAGGTGCCACTCGCACTTGCGCCCACGGTCGGCTTGAGAAAGGCACGAGGCCATTCGCGCTCGCGAAGGAGGCGCGCAAGGTCAGGCGTCTCGCCGCGCGCAAGCCAAACCGTTGGCAAGCCCGCGATGCCATCCTCTTCGAGTTCGCGCAGATACGATTTGTCGGTATTCCAACGCACGACCGACGCGGGATTGAAGAGCTCAAGCTCCGAAGAGACGCGCCCCGCCCAGGTCACGAACTCTTCGCGACGATCCATGTAGTCCCAGGTCGTGCGGATGAGGCACGCGTCACAGGCTCCCCAATCGAAGCTCGGCTCATCCCAGTTGGGATGCGTGACCTCGACGCCGCGTGACTCGAATGCTCTCGCGAGCACCTCGTCATCGACTTCAGAGGGGAGCAGTGAGTCGCAAGTAGCTAGCGCAATTCGCATCGTCAGATACTGAAGGTGGCCATGCGGCGCCGTATGGCCACCTTCTGGTGTGACGTCGCGCTGAACTACTCTTCCGAGCCGCCTTGCGAAATCTCGCACGAGATGGTGTTCGTTCCCGCGAAGGATTGAACAACATCCATCTGGAAGGTCTCGTCGTCGCGGGAGAGGTCCTGGGAGGACGTCACGGTGTAAGTGATATCGCCACCGAGCTCGAGCTCCGTCGCGTGACCCGCGCCCAAGTCCCAGCGCAGAACGCCTTCGAACTCAAACGTGATCTCAATATCCTCGCCGATCGTGCCACTGACGCCTTCGTTGTCGACGTCTTGGCTCTTTTCACTGCTCGTGCCGGCCTCGACGGTGATTCCGATGAGCGCAATTCGCACTCCGTCTTCCGCGATCACCTCATTCAACTTGCACTCGATCGTACCTTCGAGGTTGTCCTCGTATTGTTGAGAGACGTCATCATCGTCGTCATCCTCATCCGCCTCATTCTCCCAATCAAGCTGCAGGTCTCCGCTCGGATCATTGATCAAGTCGAGCGCTCGTATTTCGGCTTCCCACGTGTCGCCAACTGAAACGGCACTTTCCGGAAGTAAACCCTCGAAGTAGATGTCGTACTCGAGCTCTTCGAGAAGATCTTCATCACCATCTTCGTCCTCCCAGAATGCGACGGTGTACGACTCTTCCTCGGCATCCCAGGTAAAGACGACGGATGTGCCCTCGAGCTCCGTGCTGCCGGAATCATCGCTGGAATTCGAACCGTCCGGTCCTTCCGCTGACTGAGCACGCGTCTGCCCGACCTCATTGAACGTCCGTCGCAACTTCGTGACTCGCCCGTCCTCGAAGCTCAGGACTTCGTCGCTGAACACCGCTTCGAAACTCTGAGAGAGCTCGACATCGACATCCGGAGTTTCCTGTTCGTGCTCTTCGCCATTGAAGACCATCATCATCGATTGATCTTCGAGCGTCATCGTCACCTCATTCGTGTAACTCACCGTGAATGCCGCGCCGGCTTCGGGCGAGAAACGAATCTCTTCTTCGAGCGCGATCGGGGGAACGAATGCGACCAAGAGGGGCGCGAGGAAGAGCAGTTTTGCGTTAATGCCAGCCATCATATTTATGGGGGTGTCGCGCGCGGGCGCGAGGAAAGTCCGTCCAAGAGAAGAAAGGTAAAGTGCCGAGCAAGGACTCGCCCTGCTCAATCGGGCGAATAGTCTGACGACTACAGGCGCGCTCGGCCTCTCTCAAGCCGTGAATTGGTTGCAAGAATTGCGCAACCCGTCGTTTTCGGGCCATTCCGGCTCGAATTAGATATCGACGAGCGAGGCCTCGTCCGGGCTTTCGTAGTCCTCGGTCCAGTACTGAAGCTCATTCCGCGGCGTTCGCGGCCCAAAGAAGATCAGTGCCAGAGCCGCGAAGATAAAGCCGCCGACATAGATCAGCGCCGTCCACCAAGGAAAAGGACTGATCGTCAAACGGTCCTTCAGTTCGGCGATGGTCATCCCCGTGTCCTGATGATTGATCACGGTCGGGTGCGTCAAGATCTTCACCACCCACGCCAAGAGTATGACTGAATAGATCGTCCAGTAGTTTCGGACGATTCGAGTGCGCAGGGAGGCCAAGCGACCGATCTTAAAGCGCGGGCGGAACAAATCGTCGGCGACGAGCGACCCCCATCGCTGTTCCGGACTCGTCAAGTCGCGGCGCAGGATCGGACCGTAAAAATTCTCTTCGATCATGCGGACGCGCGAACGCCACATGTGAGCGAAGCGAAAGCGGCGCGCTTCAAAGCCGAGGAAGACCGTGATCAACGCTAAGCCAAACAGCAATGTCCAGTGCGAGTGCTTGGCGTCGCCGAAAGAGAAGGTCAACAAGCCGGCAGTCGTGATCACCGCCCAGTTCGTCGTGTTGTCGAGCCTGAGTCGCCAAGAGTTTGATCGATAAAGCTCACCGCGATAGAGATGAACCATGGCCGAGATGTACTCGGAACGGCTCAGCGGCGTGCTCTCGTAGTCCACATCGGCTATGGGCCGACTCTTCGTCTCTTCGCTCATAGTTGAAGGGGGGACACGCTGAAGGGGGACACACGTGAATCTTGATTGTTCCGATCGCGAACACCCGAGTCCAGTGAGCGCCCGAGAAACCGAGCGACTCTGCCCGGATTATCGATCAGCGCCACAAGCGGCAACGATCGCTGGTAAGATTCGACTCGGGTCCCAGCGCCCAATGCCATGAGTGAAGCCGCACGCAAAACCTACTTTCACTTCACGCCTACCCCCACTCCGTCGAAGCGCGGCGAGTGGCGAAGCACTCCGCCCGACTCGCCCGGTATCTACTGGGTGATTGGCCCATCCGGCGACAACGAGCCCACGCATTTCGCCGTTGTCGGCTACGAGCCCGATCCAGGACGCGTTCGCCCCGCGGGCTGGGAACTAGCCGAAGGCGACGCGGCCGCCCCCACGATCGCGCTCAGCGAAATTCGAGCTTGGTGGAGCGAGCGTCTCGAGCCACCCGTTCTCCCCAAAGACTTCGATAGCTCGCGCTAGCCGGAACGAACGATCCGCGGCCGACTGGCCGTCATTTGAGCGACTAGAAAAAGGAAATTTCGCTGCCTCCGGGAAGCGAGGGGCGTCTTCGCCGAAGTTCGAATGCTCGCTTGGCTCGACACCGTTCGCATCGAATCCGCCAGCGTGTTCGCCGCTCTTGAAAGAACGCCAATGCCGCGACGAGCACGAAAAATGCGCTCACGAGATTCCCTGTTCTTGCGAGCGCAAAGGCCAAGACCGACACGAGCAACGAGGCAACGCCAATCACAAGCGGCAATGCGATCGCTCGACGCGAATGCGGTGTGAGGTCATCACACTTTGAGCAATGCTCGACAGTGACACGTACGTACATGGGACGGCTCCGAAACCAGCCTTATCCTACCCCTTCCGCGCCGCTCCGCTCCCGAATCCTCCCTTGGACGGCGCGCGACCGTTGCGCCTCCACCTCCAGCCGCTCCTGACCGGGGCCTTGCGCCCACTCGCCGACGATCCGGCGGGATCTACGTCCCAAGAAGAGCGCGGCCTCTGTCAGCCCGCCGGCAGGAGTGGTGGGCCCTCGGTGACTCGAACACCGGACCAATCGATTATGAGTCTCCCGTTCTGAGCTAACGACCGGGTGGCCGGCTTCCAGGAGCCCTCGTGTACGTTGAGGATGGACTTGGCTAAGGGTTGATGTTGGTTGTGTTCCACATGGTTGTACATGGGGAGGGGGTATTTGCACACCGCTTGAAATCGTTGGCCGGCCTGTTGGACGTTTGGGCGAGGTAGATAGCCGCTAACTGGCCTCTTTTGGTCCGCCGGTCTGGACGGGACGTACACGGCTGGCGTGAGTGTGTGCGTGGGGCCCCCAGCGAAGGATGAGTGGGTCCCTTTGCTTGGGAGAATGAGAAAACCCCTACCCTTTTCTCCGTTTGAAGCTTGTTCCAGTCTCCACTCGATCAGTCAGACTCTGTTTTTTTCAGCTTGAAAAGAACAAAGAAATGGATGGCCTCTACCTGATCGTCCGACCCGCAGCCTTTCGTCTGGCGACTTAGGATTTAACTAATCGAAGAATCTGCCTTACAGATGAAAGCGAACTCGTCATAACGAAAGTGGAAACCTTGGTCCGACAGGACTCGCTGTTCGGTCAACCGCTACAGCGTCACCAAAACGCGGTTGCCTCGCGGAAGGTAACGACCGTGAACTCTCGTTGGGGGCTAAGCCAGGTGTACGAGAAGAAACAAGTACCTGGGGCTCACTCCTTCTTCCACCGTGCCAGACTCGCGTCAATTCATGGGGGGAGGGGGGGCTATTGCAGACACCCCTTTCGCGGAAGGCTTGAAATAGAGATTAGGGTTGCTCTCTTTCTTCTCTGTTTCCAGCTCACCGTAGGTACTGCCAAAGCTACTGATCACAATCGAAGCATTGGCTTGACTGAGGAGTACGTCCCGGTCGCCCACACTTTGAACATGCGGGCCCATACAACGCGATCCTGTGATGCCACAAGGCATTCGGGTTCGTCTCTTTAAAGCCCGTCAGGCGTTCGTAAGCGTCGAGAGCGGGCTTGAATCGTATGGTCGTGTCCAAGCCCTTCAATGGTAGGCCGTGCTCTTGCCTGAATTCTTTGGTCGCCCTCATTCCATCGGACAGAAGGCACTGGAGTTCAGCGAACTCTCTCTCGTCCAGCATGGGAATCTCCATGCGGCATCGCCAACACCACATAATCTTCATTCCGGAGGAGACTCAAGTAGGCCCGTGTTTTCGATGACCGATCTGTACTGCTCGAAATCGAATGAATAGGGGCCGAGATTGTCGATCGATCGCCACCCATCTTCGTAGTTTGTCTGCCAGCCAATCTCCTCCCAGACAACGGACCGACCCTCTCTTCGTACACGAGCAGAGACGGCACCGCATCCCAGGTCTCCGCACTCAGGGCAAACGAACAGGGACACTCGGCCGTCCGCGAAATCTCCAGGCGATTCAACCAGCAAGCGGGCTTGTGCATCGGAATGAAGGGCTCGTCCTCCCCAGCCCAGGCATCCCACTTCGTCGAGGCCCTCTGCGAGACACTTCGAAAGGAGCGAAACTCCGTCCACGACGAAGTCGAAGAACCGTCGCTCCGTCTTCGTGCCACTCCCGAGAGACTCACCTGGCCGAACGGCCGGCGTCAGTTGAAGCGAGGACTTCATGGAGTGTTCGGTCCGGCTTGAGCTAGCCAGTCAACTCTTCCGCGAGCCTCGGACTCTGCCCGGTCTGCATCTGGGGCATAGCACTCCGAGTAGCGACCGCTGGGGATCCAGCACTTTTCAAGCGGATCATCGCTAAACGCCCATGCGGTGAATCCGAAGGATCCGTCGTCACGCTGGATGATTTCCACCTTCCGCTTGCCGGTTGAGTCCAGGATCTCCTTCACGATTCGCATAAGGCTGTGGCGTGGTGGGCCCTCGGTGATTCGAACACCGGACAAATCGATTATGAGTCGACTGCTCTAACCAACTGAGCTAAGGGCCCCTCGGGGCGGACATCCTGACGAGCGGGTGAGGGGACCGTCAAGCGATGTCCGGACGGTGAACGAGAGAGTCGCCAGCTCCCCGATGGACGGCCGACCGGAAGTCCGCCGCTCGGCAGCCTTGAATTCGGCCGGTGGCAAGCCCCTCTTAGAGGGCGACTTAGGAGCGAAGTGGACGAGGGCTCCCAAGGCTTTCCGGCCTGGGTCGTTCTCTTGCCGTAGCCGCGAGCAGCGATGCCTTTGAATCCTCGAAGGACCTCGGCGGCCCGAAACCAAGATCATCCAGTGAGCGTGACGGAAACCGATTGGATCCGAGAGGTCCTGAACCAATACGAGCGCCCGCTCGTTCGTTACGCCAGTCGCCTGCTCGGCGACCTCGATCGCGCTCGCGATGTCGTGCAAGAAGCGTTCATGCGCTTGTGCACGGAGCCGCGCGACAAAGTCGAGCCTCATTTGGATCGTTGGTTGTTCACCGTCGTTCGCAATCGTGCGCTCGACCTAGGCAAGAAGGAAGGCCGCATGACACCGATGACCGACTCGCATCGCGAGCAGCCCAGCAGCCGGCAAGACCCGGCGCGAACCGTAGAAGCGGAAGACACGGCGGCGCGGATTATTCGTGAGCTCGAAGGGCTTCCGACGAATCAACGCGAAGTCTTGAGACTCAAGTTTCAGAACGGCTTCAACTATCGCGAGATCGCGGAAGTCACGGAGTTGTCGGTGGGCAACATCGGGTTCTTAATTCACGTGGGGCTCAAAACCCTGCGTGAGCGAATGGGATCGATGCAGGGCGGAACGATGCGGACGAACGAGGTGCAATCATGAGCACGAATGAAGACAAGTATGCGAGCGGCGAGAATGTGGACCTGACGGCTTATGCGCTCGGTGAGCTCGGCGAAGCGGAGATGGAGAATCTCGCGAAGAAGCTGGAGGGTTCGCCGGAGATGCGAGCGGAGTTGGAAGAGACGCGCGCGATGGCCGCGGCGCTCGGTGAAGCGCTGGACTCGGAACCGAAACTCGAGTTGTCGGAGGTGCAGCGCGCTGCGATTCTGGGCGATCGATCAGGTAGAGACAGTGCTGTTCCGAGAAAAGCGCCAAAGTCCCCGATGCGCAGAGTCGCTCTAGTTGCAGCCTACGCGGCATCAATTGCACTGGTGTTCACCGTGGGAGCTCACCTCATGAGCGAGGTCGAGGACAACGAACTGCGTTACAAGTTCTCATACGTCAAGGAAGGCGGAGCGTCGTCGGGAGATCCGGTGGCTGCTATCGGCTACCTAGGCGACGAGACACGCAAACAGCTCCCTCTCCTGGGGTACGAAGGTGACGCTGGAGCGTCCCCAGGCGTAGATGATCAAGCCTCTGCAAATTGGAGCGCATGGCATAGTTTTGACGGGGCGGATGGGTTCGGCCGGCCACTCAGCGACAAGGAACGGGAAAGTTTTTGGGGTAATCCCGATTCCACCTCGGCCAACACCGAGTCCTACGCCTACATCCGAGAGAACAAGTTCCGCAGCGTCGCCAACGAGCCGCTCTCCACCTTCTCGATCGATGTCGACACGGCCTCCTACGCGAACGTTCGTCGATTCTTGACGAACGGTCAGCTCCCGCCCGCCGACGCGGTCCGGATCGAAGAGCTCGTCAACTACTTCAACTACGACTACCCGACACCGACCGGCAGCGATCCGTTCTCGGTCAACGTCGAAGTCACGAGCGCACCGTGGCGTCCCCAGCATCGCCTGGTTCGCATCGGTCTGCGCGGAAAGGACATCGCCTTCGAAGGACGCCGTCCGACGAACCTCGTCTTCCTGCTCGACGTGTCGGGTTCGATGAACTCTGCGGACAAGCTGCCGCTGGTGAAGAAGAGCCTGCGACTGCTCGTCGATCAACTCGAGTCCAGCGACCACGTCGCGATCGCGGTCTATGCCGGCGCTGCCGGAGTGATCCTGCCCCCCACTTCGGGCAATGCGAAAGGCGTCATCCTGGAAGCGATGGAGCGACTGAGTGCCGGCGGCTCGACCAACGGCGGCGAAGGCATTCAGCTCGCTTACGAGATGGCTCGTCGGAATCTCGAGCCGGAAGGCGTCAACCGCGTGATCCTCTGCACCGACGGAGACTTCAACGTCGGGACGAGTAGCGAAGGCGAGCTCGTTCGTATGGTTCAGGAACAAGCGCGCGACGGGATCGAGCTCTCGGTTCTCGGCTTCGGCACCGGCAACCTGAAGGACTCGACGATGGAACAGATGGCCGATCACGGGAACGGCAACTACTCCTACATCGATACAGTGCGCGAAGCGCGCAAGGTGCTCGTCGAGGAGATGGGCGGGACTCTGGTGACGATCGCGAAGGACGTGAAGATTCAGGTGGAGTTCAATCCGCTCGAGGTCGCGGCCTATCGATTGATCGGTTACGAGAATCGCCTGCTCGCGAACGAGGACTTCAACGACGATCGCGTCGACGCGGGCGAGATCGGGTCGGGGCACACGGTCACGGCGCTGTATGAGATTGTTCCCCCCGGAATGCAGTCCGATGAGCGCGATGTCGATCCGCTGAAGTACAAGCGGACGGAAGACCCTTCGGTCGCCGCGGGTCAGGGCGAGATGATGACCGTCAAGTTGCGTTACAAGGAGCCGAAGGGATCGAAGAGTCGCTTGATCGAACGGGTCGTGCGCGACAGTGGGATCTCGTTGGAAGAAGCGAGCGCCGATACGCGCTTCGCGGCTTCGGTCGCCGAGTTCGGCATGTTGCTGCGCGGTTCCGAGAATGTCAGCTCGTCGAAACTCGAACAGGTCCTACGCCGAGCGGTCGGTGGATTGGGTCCGGATCCGGGCGGCTACCGAACGGAATTCGTTGGACTAATAACGCGGGCGATCGCGCTGGGCGTGACGGGTGACGCTAACCTCAGGGCACTGGGGTACGGCGAAGATCTCGAAAGCATCGGGTACCTCGGAGAAGACGAGTGACAGAGATCTTCCCCACCTCCTGAATCCCCCCTCGACCGGAGAGTCGTCCATGGCAGAATGCTCGCCATGCGGCTCTCCTTTCCGTTCGTCTCGGCGCTCTCCCATCGGCACCGATGACGCCCAAGCTCTCGAAACGCACGCGCCGCCGAGCCCCGGCCTGGACACGACTCAGCCTCGATGATCTGCTCGATGTCCGCCTCTGCGATCTCGAACTCACCATCGAAGGCACCGCGCTCGAGGATCGGATCGAAGAGCTCTACGCGAGCCTCAAAGCGCGCGGCCTGCGGTTCCGGCCGCACGTCTGGCTCTCCACCGACTGGTTCTCGCCCGACGGCAACACCGGCTTCGCCGTGCCCTTCTATCTCGCGCACCCCCGCCTCGCACGACTCGAACGCCGCGAGATGCTCGAGGTCGAAGGCGGCACGCGCGACTGGTGCATGAAGCTCTTGCGCCACGAGACGGCGCACGCGCTCGACAACGCCTATCGCCTGCGACGAAAAAAACGCTGGCGCGAGATCTTCGGCCCGGCCTCCACGCCCTACCGCGACTCCTACGTCGCCGCGCCCGACAATAAGAACTTCGTCATCAACCTCGACTACTGGTACTCCCAGAGTCACCCGGCCGAGGACTTCGCAGAGACCTTTGCCGTTTGGTTGCGTCCGAAGACTAAGTGGAAGAGCTATTACGCTGGCTGGCCCGCGCTGAAGAAGCTCGAGTTTGTGGACGAGCTGATGGGCGAGCTCGCGAAGACCGCTCCCGCCGTTCGCTCATCCGCAAAACCGGAAGCAATCCATCGCCAAAAACAAACCCTGCGCGAGTACTACGACGAGAAGAAGGAGCGCTATCGCGAGGACGCACCGCACCCCTTCGACGACCAGTTGCGCAGCGTCTTTCGCCGCCAACCCCGCGGCGAGTCCGCAGCGACTTTTCTGCGCCGGCACCGCGTTCGTTTGCGTCGCCGCGTCTCGAACGTTACGACACAACATCCCTACGTGATCGATCAAGTCCTCAACGAGATGATTCACCGCACTCAGCTCCTGGGCTTGAAGCGCAAGAAGCCCGACGGCGAGACCTTCCTAGACGTCTGCATTCTGCTCACGGCAACGACCATTCACTTCGTTCACGGGGGCCACCCCGAATACCGGCGATGAAGAAACTGCGCGTCCTGGCACTCGCTCATAAAGAGTTCGTTCCGCCCGAATCTCCCGGTACCGTCGAGGAGACGCGCGACAAGCCCTGGCGCATGGAGCGCGATGTGCTCGAGACTCTGCGAGAGCTCGGCCACGAAGTTTTGGTGCTGCCCATCTCCGACGAGATCGCGCCGATTCGTGCGGCCATCGAAGAGTTCGAGCCCGACATCGCCTTCAACTTCACGATCATGTTTCACGACGTCGGCGCCTACGACGCACACGTTGTCAGCTACCTCGAGCTTCTGCGGACGCCCTACACCGGCTGCAATCCGCGCGGACTCCTTCTGGCCGGCGACAAGGCTCTCTCGAAAAAGATCATGGGTTGGCACCGCATCAACGTGCCGAAGTTCGCGGTCTTCAAACAGGGCAAGGCCGTGCGCATGCCCGCGCGACTCAAGTTTCCGCTGTTCATCAAGTCGGTCGTCGAACATGCCTCACTCGGAATCAGCCAAGCCTCGGTCGTGCACGACGAAGCGAGCTTGATCAAACGCGTCGCCTTTATTCACGACAAGATCGGAACGCACGCGATCGCCGAACAGTACATCCAAGGGCGCGAATTAACCGTCGGCGTCATCGGGAACGAGCGCTTGCAGACCTTGCCCGTGTGGGAGATGACTTTCGAAAACTTGCCCGACAGTTCCGAGGCCATCGCCACTTCGCGCGTGAAGTGGAATTTGGCTTATCAAGACAAGGTCGGCTGTCGCACGCATCCCGCGGAGGGTCTATCCGAAACCAGCGAACGAGCCATTCAACGCATGGCCAAGCGCATCTATCGCGCTCTCGACATGTCCGGGTTCGCGCGAATCGACCTGCGCATGGACGCCGAAGAGAACGTGTACGTCCTCGAGGCCAATCCGAATCCCGATCTCTCCATCGGCGAGGACTTCGCGGAGTCTGCGCTCAAGGCCGGGCTCGAGTATCCGGCGCTCATCCAGCGCATTCTGAATCTCGGCGTCGCCTATGAAGTGCCCTGGAAAGGCTAAACTCGCCTGTTATTCGAAGATTCGACGGAGAACGGCCGGATCCAAATTACCGCCGCTCAAGATGATAACGACGCAGTCACCGGGCAGGTCGTGCTCGAGAAGCGCCGCGACTCCAAGCGCCGCGGCTCCCTCGATGAGGAGTTTTTCGCGGAGCAAGATCTCGCGCATCGCGCTCTCGATCGACACTTCGGAGACGCAGACCACATCGTCGACAAGTGTCTTCGCCAGCTCGAAGTTCTCAGCTCCCACTCCGCCCTCGACACCGTCAGCGAGCGTCTGCGCCGGTTCGAGTGTCGTGAACGCGCGTCCATCTCGCCGCGACATCCACAGCGCCGGCGAGCGCTTCGGATTCACACCGATCACGCGCGCAGTTGGCGCAAAGTCACGCGCCACCAACCCGACTCCGCAGATCAATCCACCGCCGCCCGCAGGCACGACGACCGTGTCGGCCGCGGGTAAGTCCTCGAAAATCTCCAGCGCCGTGGTCCCACCGTTCCCCGCAATGATCGCCGGATCTTCGAACGCGGAGACGTACGTCCCACCCAGTTCTTCGGCGTTGTCGAACATCCAAGCGAGCGCTTCGTCGTAGCCCTCACCCGGCGCTTCGACCACTTCGGCTCCAGACCCAAGAATCTTGGCCACCTTGTTCTTCGCGGCATCACGCGGAACGACGACTTTACAGCTCACGCCCGCCTGCGCTGCCGCAAAGGCCAAACCCTGACCGTGGTTACCCGTCGAACAGGTGAGCACACCCGCTGCTCGCGATTCGTCATCGAGCTCGGCGATCGCGGCCAGCGCTCCGCGGACCTTGAAGGAGCCGGTCAGCTGCAGGTTCTCGCACTTCAGAAAGACGCGCTTCCCCGTTTCCTGCGAGAGCCACGCGCTCTCCACCATCGGTGTTCGGCGGACAAAAGCCTCCACGGCCGGCCGAACGCGCCGGACCAGCTCGATGGTGAGCTTCACTGCGCTACTCGCCGACGAGACCTTCGAAGTTCTCGAGCGGGCGACCGACTGCGGCACGCCCACCGCTAATCAAGATCGGTCGCTCCATCAAGATCGGCTGACTCTCCATCGCTTCACAGAGTTCCGCATCCGTGGAGCTGTTCGAGAGCCCCGCTTCCGCGAAAGCACTCTCGTTCTTTCGCATCCACTCGCCGACCGGTTTACCGAGCCGCGTGCCCAAATCGCCGAGTTCGTCCCGCGTGAGCGGATCCTCCAGATATAAGCGCTCGGTAAACGCCGCTCCCTTCTCCTCCAACCAAGCCTTCGCCGCTCGACTCTTCGAGCAACGCGGATTGTGGAGCAACATCAATTCAGTTTCGTTCTCGGGGAGGCTCATGGCGCAGAGTCTAACGAGCCGCAATCAATCCCATCAACGCCCCATCGAACGAATGAATTGCGGCTAGAATTTTCGCCATGCGCATTCTCGCTGCCGAACCCTACGCCGCGCCGTCGCATCGGTCCTTCCTAGAGGGCTTGGCGGCACACTCGAGGCATGACCTTCAACTGGAGATGCTGCCCGCGCGAACCTGGAAGTGGCGTATGCGCACGGCATCTTTTCACTTCGCGGGGCTCCTGGAGAACGACGGCCCATGGGATCTGATCTTCGCGTCCGACTATCTCAATCTGGCCGAGACGATCGCGCTTCTCCCGCCGAAGCTGCGCGGGATTCCCGCCGTGGTTTACTTTCACGAGAACCAGCTCACCTACCCGCTGCAACCGGGCGAAGAGCGCGACGTCCACCACGCGCTCACTCACATTCACGCGATCGGAACGGCGCGAAAAGCGCTCTTCAATTCGAGCTACCATCGCAACGTCTTTATCCAAGCCGTGGACGAGCTCTTGGCCAAGGCTCCCGATATCGACCTCACAAGTGCCGTGCGGTTTACGAAAGAACGCTCGTCGGTTCTCCCGCTCGGAACGGACCTCGAGCGAGGCGAGCCCGCCCCACCGACCGAGGAACCCGTCATCCTGTGGCCACATCGGTGGGAGTACGACAAGAATCCCGCTGCCTTCCTCGCCGCTTTGATCGAGCTCGAAGGGCAAGGCGTTCCCTTTCGTCTGCAGCTCGCGGGCCAACGTTTTCGGAATCGACCCGCAGAGCTAGACGAGATCGAAGCGCGCTTTCGCAGTCGCATCGAACTCGGCGGATACTTAGAGCGAACCGACTATCTAAGCGCCATCAGGAACAGCCACATTGTGATCTCAACCGCGCAACACGAGTTCTTCGGGTTGGGCACGCTCGAAGCCATTCGCTCAGGCGCTTTTCCCGTCTTGCCGCGAAGCCTCGCCTATCCCGAGTTGCTGCCGAGCGAACATCGGGGCGGCGGGATGTTCCTGTACGCCGCAGATGATTTGCCGACCGAGTGCCTTGCCCGCGCGGTAGACAGTGTTCGAAGCGGAAATCATCTACGCGCTCGCGAAGACCTGATTCGACACACCGACCGGTTCCACTGGGAGACACTCGCGCCGCAATTCGACGCGGCCTTTGAGGAAGCCGTGGAGGAGTAGGCCCTCTAGGCCGTCAATTCGAACTGTCGACGACTGATCAGAAGCGAACCGCCGACGAGTGAAATGAGCAAGACGACGGCGTGCACGGCGAACGCATCGCCGCGAGCGATGAGAGTATTCGAGGCGAAGAGGTCCAAGCCCTGCCATGCGTCGGCTCCGCTGTTCGCGATAAAGCTGCGCAAGTGAAACTGCAGGGACATGTGCTGGCTGTTCCCCGGGATCGGCGCGTTGACCAAAAGGAATTCGAAGCAAAAGGTGTAGGCCAGACCTACGATGACGGGGTGCTTGACGAGAGCGCCGAGACCCGCGAAGAGAGCCGAGTAGGTGGCTGCGCCGAGGATGACGGTTTCGGTCATGGCCCAGGCGGACTCGGCGTACGACGCACCGTCGAGATAGGCCCGCAGGACGAACATCGAGCCAAACGTGCTGATCGTGAGCAAAGCGGAGACGATCGCGAAGTTGGCGAGCCAACGGCCGATGAATACCGCGGAGCGCGGAATTGGGCGGGTGAAAAGGTAGGTGATGGTTCGGTCGCTGACCTCCTCGGAGATTACGGCGGAGCCGAACATGAGAGCGAGTAACGGCGTCACTCCCTGCGCGATGAGCATCCAGGTCATTTGGGGCACCGGGACACCTTCTCGGTCGCCGAGGAAAAACGCGACGAGCGCGGACAAGACGATCGGTCCGAGGGCGAGCAAGGCGCTCAATAGGAACCGCACCGAACGCAGCGACATGTAGAGCTGCGAAGTGAAGATCGTTTTCGTTGCGAAGATGAAGCCTTGCATGATCAAGTCACCAAGTAATCGAAGACGGATTCGAGATCTTCATCGGCGCACTCCATGCTGGTCACGCCAAAGTCTCCGCTCGCGACAACCGGTGTGAGGGCGCGAAAGAAACCACCGGCATCGGACGTCTCGACGAGCAGGCGCGAGTCTTCCGCCGAAACCTGTATCGACGAGACCAGCTCGAGCTCCATTAATGCGCCAGCAAGTTTGCGCGGTGAGCGAGCCGAAAATTCGATGCGCCGGGGGTGACGAGAGAGCAGGTCGCGCACCTCGCGCACCTCGCCTTGTGCGAGCAATCGCCCGCGGTGCAGAAGGACGATCTCATTGGTCATGCTCTCCACTTCGTGCAGGACATGGCTGGAGAGCAGAATCGACGTGCCTTCGCTCGCCAATTCCTTGAACAGGCTGGTGAGCGACTCTCGCGCGATCGGATCCAGCCCGGTCAAGGGCTCGTCAACGACCAAAAGCTCGGGCTTGTGCGCAATCGCTTGCGCGAGCTTAACGCGTTGTCGCATGCCCTTCGAGTAGGTCCGCGTTGGACGGTGTGCAGCCTCCATCAAATCGACTCGCTCCAACGCCCGCCCGGCGAGCTTCATCGCGTCAGCTTGACTGTAGCCCGAGAGCCGAACCAGAAAGCTCACGAACTGCATCCCCGTCATGCGCTCGTACAGCGCGTCTTGCTGGGGACAAAATCCGAGGCGCGCGAACAGCGCGCGATTCGCGAAGGGCACCTCGCCAAGAACGCGCAGGCTGCCGCGAGACGGACGTATCTCGCCGGCAATCAGCTTCAGGAAAGTCGACTTACCTGCGCCGTTCGGACCAATGAGTCCAGTAATGCCCTCGCCGATCTCGAGCGACAAATCATTCAACCCGACGACCTGGCCGTACCAGCGTCCCAGATCGTTCACAGATATCTTCGCACTCAAACGGAGAGCTCCATCCGCTTCAATCGTCGAGCAAGGACGAAGAGCGCTCCCCCAACCATGGCGCCGAGGCCGACGAAGGAATACATGACTTGGTCCGTAAACTCGGCTCCGGGTCGCGCCAGCATCCAATCCGCAATCGCGAACAAGTTCCCGCCGGGACTGAAATACTGGAAGAACTCGGCCTTGCCCATCTCGCGGGCGACCTCGACGAACATCTCGGACATCATGTAGAACCCGAATACTCCGACCAGCGCGAACAACTTCTTCGGAGCGAGACTCGATATCGCGAGTACGAAGCTCGAAGTGGAGACGATCCACAAGAGCGCGTAGAGCGTGGAGTAAACAATGACGTCGCCCTG
Source organism: Planctomycetota bacterium (assembly GCA_029259635.1). Lineage (GTDB taxonomy): Bacteria > Planctomycetota > UBA1135 > UBA1135 > OFTM34. Next base: position 62,937 of record JAJDEU010000058.1, read on the forward strand.
CTCCTTGAGGAAGGCGTAGTCCTCGGAGTTGACGACAGCCATCAGGCAGATAATCAGCCCCGGGACGAGCATCGCAAAGGCGGCGAAAGTGCCGACGGTGACGAACTTACCGAGGAAGTAGTGAAGCCGATTGAGCGGACGCGAGAAGTACAAGAGGTGTGCGTTTACGCGTCGGTCCTCACAGATCAAGCCCGAGCCAAACCAAGTCGCGGCGAGCAGACAGAAAATCGACATGCGGTCGTAGAACTGAGTAATGAACACCCGCACTTCCAACATCGATTGAACGGCGGCGAGCGCGAAAGCAGAAGCCACATCCGTCCCTGACCTAATCGACTCAGTGGAGTCCCCTACCCCTTCGACGATGTAAGTCAGGTAGACCATCACCATCGCAACGATGGTCGCGATCGCAACCGGACCGTACAGCAAGAGCAGGGGCAATTTCTTGCGAGTCGCAACCGCGAACTCGGAGAGGAAAAGCGGAAGCCACCGAAACGGGTGAGCCGAAAGTTGTCCCTTGAAGCCCCGATAGACCTCGGTATGTGTCGTCGCCATCAGTCCTTTTCCCCTTCGGCTTCATGCAAGACGCTGAGGAAGACTTGCTCGAGGCTCGAGCGTACCGGCTCCACCGACAGCACATCGCAATGCGATCGATGCGCAAGCGCAAAGACCGAATCCGCATCCGCCTGGCCACCCGCGAGACTCATTCCGTAGTGGCCGCCGCCGCGCGAATCAAACACGAGAGAGGCGGCCTTGAGTTCGGCCTCAAAGGCTGCCGTATCGCCGCTGATTTCGACGTTCAGCTCACCATCTTCGGCGCGAGTGAGCTCCTCGATGGATCCCGACTCGATCACGCGTCCGTGTTGAATGACGACGACGTGATCGCAGGTCTTTTCTACGTCGGGCAACAGGTGCGAACAGAGCAGAATGTTTTTGCCGTGCGTAGCTCCCAAATCTTCGATCAGTTCGAGCATGTGCCGCCTCCCCTTCGGATCGAGACCATTCGTCGGTTCGTCGAGCAGTAAGAACAGCGGGTCATGCACCAATGCTTGCGCGAGCTTCAAGCGCTGTTTCATTCCGGTGGAATACTGATCGAGCGATCGATAGCGCTGATCCTCCAAGCCGACATAGTCGAGCATCTCGTGTGCGCGTGTCATCGCGTCGGCATTCGAGAGCCCGGTAATTCTTCCGAGCGTCGCCACGAGCTCGATTCCGGTTCGTCCAGGAATCAAGCAATCGCTCTCCGGCATATAGCCGACGATTCGTCGCAGCTGAAGTTTGTCCGCGTTGCGCCGAGGATCGAGCCCCGCGAGCTGAGCGCTGCCACTGGTCGGGGCCAGAAGTCCGAGCAGGACCTTAATGAGGGTGGTCTTGCCCGCTCCATTCGGTCCGAGTAAGCCCACCGAGCCGTGTGGCACCTCCACAGAGAGTCGATCGAGAGCGCGAACCGTGCCGAAGAGCACCTCCAAGTTTTGGAGAGAGAGCACGGCTGCAGATTGGGAACTCTCCCGTTCACGTGAGCTTGGCCGAGGTGGGGTTGAACGGGGCGTCATGAATCGCGCTCGCTGCGCGCGTAGAGCATCTCCATTTTCGCGCGGACAGACCAGTCGCGACCAAGCGCATAGCTGACTAACGGAGTAGTGGTGCGCAACTTACGTTCGTTCGGCGGGTTCAACTTAGACCTCGGTGCCAACCCGCAGCGGAGATCTCCCCGATGCCAATCAGTGAGGTAGATTTACTTGCACGAGAGCCGCGCACTTTCTGGATATTCGGTTAATTCGAATTTCTGAAGTTTGCCAAGCCCTCTCAACTACCCACGAACAAGGATTCGCAACCCAGTGCCAGCAGCCGATTTCCAAAGTTTTTACCCCTATCGGAAATCACAGCACCGGGGGAGAATCGGTGTTGGATTCGTTAGGTGGCAGCGCCCGCTTGGGGGATAGTGCTGCGGAACACGATGGCATCAACAACCAAAACTCAGCCTTTTATCATGAAGAAAACGTCACTAGCCCTACTGGCTCTCGTAGGCCCCGCATTTGGCCAGGCTCCCGCAGGGGAATCCACCGTTCTGGGCAACAACCGAATCACTCAGAACCAGATCCAAACTGGCTTCTACACGCTCAAGCAGATTCGGAAGACGGGGCTGATGATCTTCTCGGCTCCCTTCAATGTGCACGACGGTTACGGCGACGGTCCCATCGACCCGTTCAATCCGGATAAGACGAGTCCCGGCAACCGGCCGAACATGCAAGACAACGGGACCTTCCTGAGGGTCAATGGTCTGGATAGCCAGGCTTGCTTGGAGTGCCACACGGTTGTCAGCAATGCGTCGATTCCCGCAAAACTCGGTGTGGGTGGAGTCGGGGGAATAGCCGCGACGGCGATGCCCGGCCCGACCGATATCGACATCGACGATTCGGATGACAATGGCTTCGCCTCCTATAACGGCAGATTGATTAACCCCCCGTTCCTTTTCGGGGCAGGTGGAGTTGAGTTGGTCGGAAAGGAAATGACCGAAGACCTCCAGCTTCAAAAAGCGCTGGCACTGGCATCTCCCGACACCGTCGTTCCGCTCTCAAGCCACGGCGTCAGCTTCGGCACTATCCTCTTCGACTCGGGCGCGAATGACTTTGATACCTCCGGTGTCCAAGGCGTTGCCACCGATTTAGTCGTTCGTCCGTTCGGCCGCAAAGGCGACAACTCTTCTATCCGGAAGTTCGATATCGGCGCGCTGCGGTTCCATCAGGGAATGCAGCCCGAAGAAATCGTGGACGACATGGATGGCGATGGCGCCTCCGATCCGGGAGTCGACAATGATCCTGACGGGGACGGAGTCTTCAACGAGATCATGCCCGGAGAGCTCTCGGCAATGCACCTGTTCGCCGTCACCTCCGATCGCCCCAGGGTTAAGACCAATTCGGATCCCGCGGAAATTCAAGGTCGCGCTCTCTTCACGTCTGAAGGGTGTGCCTCTTGCCACGTTCCGCTCATGATCACTCGATCGCGTCAGCTCAAGTTGGCATACCCTGAGGTCGAAACGGATCCCTCGGCCAATGTGTACTACACCATCAACCTGAACGAGGCACCGACGAAGTTCCGACGAGTTCCGGGTAAAGGCGTAGTTGTTCGGATGTTCTCCGATCTCAAGCACCACGACATGGGACCGGGCCTCGCAGAATCAACGGGCGCCCCGGATGCTTCACTGTTCATCACACCTCGTCTCTGGGGAATTGCCGATACGGCGCCTTACCTCCATGACGGTCGTGCGTTGACGCTATCCGAAGCGATTCAGGCTCATGGCGGTGAAGGTCAGTTCGCTGCGGACAACTTCAACGCGCTCAGGAATGGACAGAAGGCCGCTCTTCTGGCGTTCCTCAGGACGCTCCGAACCCCGACGGCTCCGTTCTCCGATCTCGACAACCAGTCGACGGGTGGACCCTTCAACGACGTCCCCATGTTCTAGATCGGTAGCTGCGAAAGCACCGTCAAAAAACAACAGCCCCCCGAGCGCCTCAAGGCCTCGGGGGGCTGTTTTTGTATCTGCGCGCTTAACGCCTGAATCCGTACGGCCCGAACTTGAGCGCGACCATCCGGGCCCAACTCGTCAAGCCTCCGAACTACTTCGGAAGCTCTGCCTTCGCGTTCATCGCTTTAGCCTCGGCATAAGCGATCTCCGCCGTATTGCAGATCTGAACGACGGCCCCCTTCGGGCCCGACTGTTCGGAGGGATCGATGTCCTTGTAATAAGTCTTCTCTTGCCGAGTGTCGTGGATTGCGAACCCAAAGCCGACGTTGCTCACGATGTATCGATCAGTCATCACTTAGTTATCACCCAAAATGGAGTCCAGAATACCTTTCGCGGAGTCTTTAACCTCGGTGCCAAGCTCCACACCGAGCGCATCCTCGCCCTTATTTAAGAGCTCGTCAAACTCGGACTTCGCGGCCGATTGCAGCCGGCCACTAAGTTCGGCCCGACCCGCTTCAATCACCGTCTGACGAAAGTGCTCTGCGTCGAAATCGATGCTTGGACTGGCCAGGCTCCCGCTCAGCTCTAACGGGAAGGAGACTGCCTGAAGGTGGAACGCATCGTCTCCTCCTAGTCGCCAGTTCGCTTCGCGAATGGTGACGAGCAAAGGCATCGCCAGCTCACCGACTTTACCCCCGCCCCACTCCCCGAGCAGCTTCAGGTCGATCGCACCGTTCTCAACGATCGGTCGCTCGGAAGCCTTGAGTTCGTCGAGCAGCTTCTCCGTCGCAATCTCGTTCCAGACGAAGTTTAAGCCGCTCGTCGTGCCGTCTGCCTGTCCACTGGATGAGCTCGAGCCCAAACCGACGTCAAACTGAATCCGTCCACTTCGAGACCGAACCGACACCGACGGGCTCACCGCGACCAAGCTCGGATCGGTCGAAAAATTGCGGATCTCGACATCGATGGGATCGCCTTCGACGTTTTCGCTCTCCATTCCCTCAATGGCGAATTCAGCGATAAAGAGCGCTGGCGCGTCCTCGCGTAATTCATGAGAGGCCACGAGTCCCCACCCGAGCTCCGCAATCTCGCGTTCCATTCGCTCGCGCGTGGATTCCGGTTCTCCTTCCTCGTCCGAGCCCGCGATCTTCTCCAACCACTCCTTCACCTGCTCGAGACGCTCCTCCCAGACGCGCGCCTCCTCCAGATAGTCGTCCAAAGTCTTGCCGTCGCCAACGGTCGGCACGCCACCCGTCGAGTCGGATTCCTCTTGCTCGGGCTCCTCGACTCGCACACCGCGAGTCTCCCGCAAGGTTCCCTGGTGCGAGTCGTGAGCGACGGCTCGATCGATCGACCATCGCCCTCGCAGAAAATCGCCCGTCGAAAAATCGGCCTCAAGGCGACCGGCCGAGAACAAGTTCCGATCCAAGTCCTTGTCGTCCGCCATCTCCAAACCGACCAGGGTCAATCGCCCCCGCGCAAGATTCACCTCGACATCCTCCAGGTCCACCGTCGCGCCGTTCCACTCGGCCAATTGATCCGCTAGAACCGGCTTTAGCCACGGTCCGGGCGCAAACTGAATCACCAGATAGACAACCGCGAGGAAGGCGACTCCGAGGAGCGGGCGAAACATCGCGCGCGTAATCGAGACGGGCTCGGGCTTCTTCCAATCCCCGCCGAAGATCCAGTTAAGACCGCGCGCGTACGGGCTTGCCAGGACCTTTTTCCAGCCGCTCTCACCCTCCGCGTATTGATTCAATTTCTTGCGTGTGACGCGCACGAGCCAGAGGGTGAGAGCACCCATGATTCCTCCGAACGCGATCGCGACCGGAATGCCGCCGGTCAGCGCGAAGTACTGGAATCCGAACAAGGCAAAGACCGGTGCGTTGACGAACCACGCGATCAAATCGTGTGCAGGTCCATCGATGAGAAACTTGCCGGTACTAAACGAGAACGGCATGACGGCCAGAGCCAACAAGCGTGCGGGGAACCACACGGCGCTCGCAAGCGGGATGTTCGCTCCGGAGCCGAACAAGAGCGCGACCAAGCCAATCGCGAAGAAGGCCTGGTCGGTGTAGCTCGGCACAAAAGCCACCATGGATCCGAGTACCGTTGCCGCGAAGATCTGCCGCGGCTTCGCGGGGCCGCGCACCGACCGTGTCAAAATTCGAATGATCATTCTTTCTCCAGATCCGCTCGGACCTTTTCTCCGACAATCAAAATTTGAGCACCCCTCGGACCGACGCGTCGCTCGACACGATAGTGGCGTCCGAAGTAGTGCTGGATTCGCAAGAAGCCCATCGACTCCGGCAATGCGACAGGATATCGAATTGGTTCTCCCGACTTACGACTCGATTCCATCCGCTGATAGAGATCATCAAGCTGGGAGACATTCTCCAAGGTCGCCAGCGGGTAGGCCACCCGAACGCCGGCGACGCCGAGCATTAGCACGAACAAGCCGATCGCGAGAATCGCGCTCCCGGCTTTCGGACGAGCGCGAATGAAGAGAAGTGCCCCCGCCGCGATGAGTACGAAGGTCACCAGGATTCCGGGGGTCGTACCGATTCTCTCCAGCTCCACCCAGCTCGACTCCATCGGAATGCTCGGTGTTCGATCCACTAGTGGACGAAGGCTCGAGATGGGAACCCGCAACCAGACCATCAATGCGAGGATCCCGGCGATGAGCACGGCGCCGACATGCTTGGCACTTTGTGCTAACGAGCTGACCCACCAACCGCACGCGACGGCGAGGAATGGCAGGGCGGGCAGGATGTACCAGGAGAAGCGCTTGGAGACGAAGGCGAAGAAGACCCAGACGATCACAGCGAACGCGAGCAAGAGGCGCAAGCCGAGTCCGTCTGCGCTTCGCGCTCTCGAGAAGGCCGCGGCAATCGTCGCACCGATTGCGGGCAGCATCGCGAGCGACCAGGGAAACGCACCGAAGAGCAGCTTGTCGCTGTACCAGCGCAGGTTTTCAAGCGGCCTTCCCGTGAAGTCGCCGCCGCCTTTCGCTCCGGAAGCTTCGGCGCTCATCTTGTCGGCAACGCCGAGAAAGTCCTCCCACAAGAGACTCGCCTGAAACATGTGCCAGATCAGGCCGAGCGGGACGACCGCAAGACCGGTGAGGACATAGCGTTTGAACTGGGACCGAAGAGGTGGCGACGTCGCGAAGAGCAGCAGCTCAGCCAGAACGGGAATCGCCACGACGGGCAGCTTGACCGTGAGGAGGGCGGCGAGGCAGAGGTGGTGCGGGACAAAGGACTTGTCGTTCTTGACGGCGCGCAAGAAGCACAGTGCGGTCGCGGTGAGGAGAAAGGCGACGATCGAGTCGAGCTCGCCAGTGCGCGCGCTGTGCAGATAGACGAACTGAAAGCTGGTCAGCTGAATCAGTCCCGCGAATAGTGCCGTGCGACCGTTCGGCGAAGGCTTGAGCTCAGCGCCGAGTCGGTAGACCGCGAGCACCGTCAGGAGTCCGAAGCTCGCCGAGAGCAGCCGCATCGTCCACAGATTGTCGCCGAACAGAGTGATCAAAACCGCGCGCGCCCAATATTGAAGCGGCGCGTTCATGAAGGTGTCGTAGACGCGGTGCTGGCCAAAGTAGTCGAGCGTGAACCAGTCGCCGCTCTCGACCATCTGGACGGCGACGGAGTGGTAGTAGCCCTCGTCGCCGTTGACGACGCTGTAGCTACCCAGCCCGTAGAAGAAGATCGGCAGCCCGAGCAGAATGAGCAGCGGGATGTGCCAGCGTGGCGGGCGCGGTAATTCGTCGCTCATCACTTAGGATCTTTCGGCGACGGATTCTCCTCGTCTTCGGAACCCTCACCGATGTAGCCGAGATGCTCTAAGTCACTGCGCACTTCTTCCGTGAGCGAATCGACGCGAAGCGGCTCCAGGCTTCCGTACAGCTCCACGCGCCGTCCCGATTGGCGCTTCAGTTCCGCCGCTAAGGTCTTATACAACTCGCGACCGAGTTCGCGATTCTGACTCAGAACATCGCGTTCACTCGCGCCCTCTCCACTGAGCCGAAAGAGCTTCTTCTTCCCCGACTTCACGTCGAACACGAGCTTCCAATCGCCGCGCTTCGCGCTCTGCAATTCGACACTCTGCAGCTCGAGACCACCCAACTTACAACTCGAATAGACGGTGAGCTCCGGCTCCGAAGTCGACCTGGCCAGCGAACGCCCCTCTACAAAGGCGGGGCTTTCAAGCTCCGCAAGATCAAGCAGGGTCGGCAGGAGATCCACCGTACTGACCAGCTCTCTTTCCCGACTCCCGCGCTCCAGCTCCATCGGATAGCGCAAGATCAGCGGCACGTGCAGAGCTTTGTCGTTCAACGTCTTCCCGTGCCCGCGTTCGCCGTGCTCCCAAAATTCTTCGCCGTGATCCGAAGTGAACGCCACCACAGTTTGATCGTAGATCCCGCGCTCTCGCAGCCAATCGATCAGCTCGCCGAAAGCGTGATCGTTGAAGGCGATCTCCCCGTAATAGAGCGAGACCACGCGGGCCTCGTCGGCTGCACTGCGCGCCGTCTTCAACTGATGCAGCGACTTCTGACTGCCATCCACCGAACTCGCGATCCCCTCTCCGAATCGATCCCAACGTTCCGGCGGCATGTAAGGCGAGTGCGGGTCAATCGCGTGAACCACCAAGCAGAACGGTTCGTCCGACGCGCTCAACCATTCGATGGCGCGCGTCGTCACATCGTCGGCGAGCGTGGTGAGCTCTTCGACGCTGACGCGTTCGTCCGCCGAGTTTTCGTACAGCTCGATGAAGTCGCCCGGAGCAAAGCCCTGGTCGAAACCGAAGAACGAGCCCACGTTGCGGTTGGTCGTGATGCTTCCGACGCGATAGCCCGCGGCGCCGAACAACTCCGAAATTAAAACGGCCGAGTCCGCGAGCAAGTCGTAACGCGCCTCGGCGCCGTGCACCGCGGGAGCGGTCCCCGTCAGAATCGAACCGATCGAAGCGCGCGTCCAGGAGCTCGGCGCGAGCGCGCGCTCGAACAGCACACCCTCTTTCGCGAATCGATCGAGCGCTGGCGTCTCGACGTCCGGATTGCCATAGCAACCGAGACCATCCGCGCGCAGGGTGTCCGAGATGTAGAGCAGGACGTTCGGACGCGCCCCCGATTCCGGAGCGCCCGAGTCACAGCCGCTCATCCACAGAGCTGCGCCACCTATTAACACGACGAGACCGCGCATTGCCGCTGAGTACGTAGATGTGCTCACCGGGTCGTGATAGGTCGGTTTATCTACGCTCGCGAGTTTCATGGGTCGGAGAGTGTACGGTTCGTCGAGCGCTTCCCTAGCCGCTGCTGCCCGGCACAAGGCGCGCTCCGCGCTCCGTGTTGCTGCCGCCCGATTCACGCGCGCCCGGCGCTTCCCCACGAGGACGATCTACGTGCCTCCGTCCCCGGCAGAGAGCACTAGGATCTCGCTTTTTTTCGCCGGCCGGAGACTTCGCCTGCGGGAGACACTGCCGCTTTCGAGCCCCCCCGGTTACACTCCTCCTTCCTGTGCCCAGCGGTCCTTCGACCTCGCAGCATCGGTACCCGCGGCCTCGCCCGCACGGCCCTCCTCCCGACCACCGCGCCCCACCAAGGCGAGACGAGCGGAGCGCCTCTCCATCCGTACACCCCTTGCCACCCTCTAGCCGAGACCGAGCACGATCGGTCATCGAATTCTATGTGGAAAATTAGCAGGTCCGTCGTCGTCCGAGCCCTAGCGCTCGCCACCACCCTCAGCCTGGCGCCGCAGTCCGCCGCCGCGCTCCCCACCGACCCGGGCCCGAATGGCAAAGACCTGAAGGTCGTGCAGCTGCCGCTGCGGTCGGATGCGCCGAAGACGATTGACCCGGGACGCGGCTCGACGACCTATGACAATCGCGCGTGTTCGATGGTCTACGACACGCTCCTGCAGTACTCCTACCTGAAGCGCGATCCGTTCGTTCTGGAGCCGGCGCTTTTAACCAAAATGCCGACGCCCTCGGAAGACGGCTTGACCTGGAGTTTCGAACTCAAGCCGGGAGTCGTCTTCCAGGACAATGAGTGTTTCCCGGGCGGCAAGGGACGCGAGCTCGTCTCCGAGGACGTCTTCTATTCTTGGAAGCGCCAAGCCGACGACCGTACGAAGGCAAAGAGCTGGTGGCTCTACAAGGACACGATTGTCGGTTTCGACGCTTTCCGCGAAGAGCAGAACGCGGCGGAGAAAGCGGGCACGGGCTTCAACTACGATGCGCCCGTCGCCGGGATGAAGGTCATCGACGACCACCACTTTCAGGTCGTTCTCACCGAGCCCGTCTATCGCTTCATCTGGCTCCTCGCGATGTTCCAAACCTCTGTCGTTCCCCGCGAAGCTGTCGAGCACTACGGCACCCGCTTCTCGCGCAATCCGGTCGGCACGGGTCCCTATATGCTCGACGAGTGGACCGACCTCGGCATGAGCTTCGTTCGCAATCCCACCTATCGCGAAGAGTACTTCCCGACCGATCTTCAGGACGGTGACGAGGAAATCGTCGCGGACTTATCGAAGGGCAAGCGCCTGCCGATCATCGATCGCGTCGAGTACACCTTCTACAAGAAGGACCAGCCCATGTGGCTACGCTTCGAAGAGGGCACCTTGGGCTACACCCAGGTCCCCGCGGAGAACTACGAGACCGCCTTCAATCGCCGCACGAAGAAGCTGAATAGCTCGTATAAGCGCCGCGGCATTGTCAGCGCGGACGTTCCGCTGCTCGATTTCATCTTCCGTCAGTTCAACATGCAGGACGAATTGCTCGGCGGCTACACGCCGGAGAAGATCGCTCTGCGCAAGGCCATCATCCTCGCCACCGACTTCGACGAGTTCAACTCGAGTTTTTACAACGACAAGAACATCGTCTACGACGGAATGATTCCGCCTGGACTCGATGGTCACCCGAACAACGAAGAACACCGCGCCGGTCCCGAGTACCGGGGCAAGAACATCGCGCTGGCGAAGGAGTATCTGGCCAAGGCTGGCTACCCGAACGGTGCGGGCCTACCCGCCATTAACTACTACGTCGCCAACTCCGCGAACTCACCCGAACAGGCCGACCTGACGATGCGCCAGCTCGGCGAGATCGGCATCGAGCTCAACGTCCGCATGATGGACTTCAGCTCATTGATCGAAGCCTGCGATAACAAGAAAGCGCAGTTCTTCAGCTTCGCCTGGAGCAGCGACTATCCCGACGCGGAGAACAATCTCGCACTCTTCTACGGCCCGAACCAATCACCGGGCAGTAACCACGCCAACTACGAGAACGAAGAGTTCGATCGTCTCTACGAGCAGACACGCAGCATGCAGCCCTCTGACGAGCGAACGGAGATCTACCTGCGCATGCGCGACATGGTTCTCGATCACGCCGCCTTTGCCGGTTCGATGGCGCGGACCCGCTCATATCTCATTCAACCCTGGCTTCGCAACTTCAAGCCCACCGAGCAGTTCTACAACTGGGTCAAGTATCTGGACGTCGAAGAGAGCCTTCGCGAGTAGTCCCTCTTTACCGACACCCATCCCTTCTCGGACCTCGGCGCTAGCCACCGAGGGTTTGCTTCATGTGGAACTACATCGTTCGACGGCTCTTGTACAACATCCCCGTCTATCTGGGGATTATCCTGCTCCTCATGGCTCTGCTTCGCGTTGGCGCCGCAGATCCGGCTTACACCTTTCTAGGTAAGAACGCCGAGCCTGGGGATCTGGAACGAATCCGGCAGCAACTTGGACTCGATAAGCCATTTCTAGTCCAGTACTTCCACTTCCTCTGGGACGTACTCACTCTGAATTTCGAGCAGGAGAGCTGGGGACGGCCCGGGCGAACGGTCGGTGAAATGCTCAGCACCGCCTATATCCCGACACTTATGATCACGGTCCCGGGGCTCATGATCACGGCGACAATCTCCATTTGCGTCGCGCTGATCTCGGCTTTCAATCGCGGACGCTTCGCAGACCGCATCCTGATGGTGGCTGCCGTCGTCGGGATGAGCGTCAGCTTTTTGGTCTACATCATCGTCGGCCAGTACTACGGCGCCTTCCAACTCAAGGAGTGGGTTGGAACCGAGGTCTTCGCGATCGAGGGCTTCGACATGGAGAAGAACGGCTTCATCTCCGGCTGGCTGACCTACTGCGCCCTTCCGGTCATCATCAGCGTGATTGTCGCCATGGGCTATGACACGCGCTTCTATCGCGCGGTCATGGTGGAAGAGAGCACCAAGGACTACATGGTCACCGCCAAGGCGAAGGGCGCGGGACGACGCAAGGTGATGTTCGTTCACATGCTGAAGAACGCCATGATCCCGATCATCACTCGGATCATGACCACGCTCCCCTTCCTGATCGTCGGCTCGGTACTCCTCGAGTACTACTTCAACATCCCGGGCATGGGTAACCGCCTGCTAGGGGCGATTGCCGACAAAGACTTCCCGGTGATCCAGACCTTCACGGCGATCTTCGCGGTGGTCTTCATCCTCTCGAACATTCTCACGGATGTCCTCTACGCCCTGGTCGATCCGCGAGTGCGTCTCCAATGAAACCCAAATTCCTGCGCTCTCGCGGCGCCAAGAAGTTCTTCCGAAGTCGGATAGCGACATTCTCGCTAGTCGTCATCGGGATCTACGCAATGATTGGGAGCGCAGTCCTCTTCTTTGACGTGATCTCGGTCGACGACACCCTGCAGCGCGTGGGGCCCGACTCGACTCCGATGTTCGGTGAGCAGTCTCTTGAGAAACGCCTCCGGGATGTTGACTTTCAACTCGCTCGACTCGATACGGCTCTCAACAAGAAACCTGAGGACGTGGAACCCGCGATCGCCGAGCTCGCGCTCGCCGAGCGAACAATATCCACCAAGCCTCGAGAAGAACTGAGTGCCGAGATCGAGCGTGCCTGGGTTAGCTACGACACACTCGCCGAGCAAAAAGATGAGGTGGAGTTTGAAGCCTTCGACGCAAAAAAGGCGGAGCTCAAGGAGAGCGGTGTCGAGGATAGAGAAGAAATTCAGAGGATCGCCGGAAACGCCGCCGATGCCTCGGTTGCCGAATTGGTCGCAAGCGAGGAATTCGTCTCCTCACTGGCGCAGCTCGAACAGATTGTCGACGACCTGTACGCCCCACTCACCGGCTGGTCCGCGAAGCTCTACGACCTGCGCCGCTCGATGGGCACGGACAGGCAAGGCAGATCGATTGCTATTCGCGCGATCTTCTCCATAAAGATTGCTCTTCAAATCGGAGTCGTGACCGCACTTCTCTCGGTCATCTTCGGGAGCCTGCTCGGCGCGGCGGGGGCCTTTTACGGTGGATGGATCGATCACCTAGTCGTCTGGCTCTACTCCACCTTCTCCTCGATCCCGTCGCTGATCTTCTTGATCGTGATCTCGTATCGCTTCATAGGGACGGAGTTCGAAAGCTCCCTCTTCCCAGTCTACGTGGCGTTCTGCCTCACCTTCTGGATCGGCCCCTGCCGTATCGTTCGCGGTGAGGTCCTGAAAATCAAAGAGCTTGAGTACGTGCAAGCGGCGACCGCGGTCGGCTTCGGCAAGTTCTACATCCTGCTCAAGCACGTCGTTCCGAACACCATGCACCTGATGTTCATCAACTTCTCGCTCCTGTTCATCGGAGCGATCAAGTCCGAAGTGATTCTCAGCTTCCTCGGACTCGGCGTGAAGAACCAGCCGAGTTGGGGAATCATGATTCGCGACTCCGCACCGGAAGTCGTCAACGGCTTCTTCCCGCAACTCGGCGCAGCAACCGTCTTCATGTTCATCCTCGTGATCTCCTTCAACATCTTGAGCGACGCGCTCCAAGACGCCTTCGACCCCAAGCACGTCTCATGAGTGCCCAACGGAACGCGCCCATCCTCCAGGTCCAGAACCTGACCACCAGCTTCCGGACCGACGACGGCATTCTGACGGCGATTGAGGACGTGTCGATCGACGTTCACCCGGGCGAGACGCTCGGCATCGTCGGTGAGTCCGGATGCGGCAAGTCGGTCACGAGCAAGTCGATCATGCGCTTGCTCCCCACCGCGACGAGCATCCTCTCCCCTGAGAGCAAGATCATGTTCGACGAGCTCAACCTGGCGCACTGCAGCGAGAAGGACATGCGCAGTGTTCGCGGTGCGCGCATTGCGATGATCTTCCAGGAGCCGATGACCTCGCTGAATCCGGTCTTCACGGTCGGTTGGCAGCTGGACGAAGCGCTCTCCTACCACACCGACCTCTCGAAGTCGGGCCGGCGCCAGCGCTCGGTCGAGATGCTGCGCCTGGTGGAGATGCCGAACCCAGAGGAGCGCCTCGACGAGTATCCGCACCAGCTGTCCGGCGGAATGCGCCAGCGCGTGATGATCGCCATGGCGCTCTGTTGCGAGCCCGAGATCTTGATCGCAGACGAGCCGACGACGGCGCTCGACGTGACGATTCAAGCGCAGATCCTCAAGCTGATGGAGGACCTAAAGACGAGGCTCAACACCGCCATCATCCTGATCACGCACGACCTCGGCGTCGTCGCGCAGGTCTGCGATCACGTCTGCGTCATGTACGCTGGGCGCGTGATCGAGAAGGGCACCGTGCGCGAGATCTTCCACACACCGCAACACCCGTACACGCGCGCGCTCCTTGAGTCGATTCCCAAGTCGGGTCGTCGCGAGCATGGCAAGCGCTTGCCGACGATCGAAGGCGTCGTACCGGCCCTGAACAATTTGCCTCCGGGCTGTCGGTTCGCGGCTCGCTGCTCGATTGCTGAAGACCAGTGCATCCACAACGAGCCGGACCTCAAGGATCACGCCTTCAGTGGCCGTCCCGTTCGTTGCCACATACCGATCAATCAAACGACCGCTGCTGCCGGTTCGAAGGGACAAGCCTGATGGCACTCGTAGAGGTCGAAGACCTGGTCAAGCACTTCCCGGTTCGTGGCGGCATTCTGAATCGCGTCATCGCCAAGGTGAACGCGGTGAACGGCGTCAGTTTCACCATCGAGAAGGGTGACGTATTGGGCGTTGTCGGTGAGTCGGGCTGCGGAAAGTCGACGCTCGGAAAGACTCTGATTCGTCTGATCGAGTCGACCGGTGGCTCGATCAATTACGACGGTGTCGACATCACCAACCTGAACCACAGAGACATGCTCCCCTTTCGCCGGCGCATGCAGATCGTGTTTCAGGATCCGTACTCGTCACTCAACCCGCGCTTGACGGTCCGCGCTCTGCTCAAAGAAGCGATCACGCACCACAAGATTGTCGCGGAAGCCGACATGGAGGACTTTATCGAGTCGATCATGTTGAAGGTCGGCCTGCGCGCGGATCAAAAGAATCGCTTCCCGCACGAGTTTTCCGGCGGCCAGCGCCAGCGCATCGGGATCGCGCGCGCACTCGCTCTTCAACCCGACTTTATCGTCGCCGACGAGCCGGTCAGCGCGCTCGACGTCTCGATCCAGGCTCAGGTGCTCAACCTGATGATGGATTTGAAGGACGAGTTCGGCCTGACGCTGATGTTCATCTCGCATGACCTCAAGGTCGTCGAGCACTTTTGCGATCGCGTGCTCGTCATGTACCTCGGTCATGTCGTCGAGGAGATGAGCTGCGTGGACATCCACGAGAATGCGCTGCATCCCTATACCAAGGCCTTGCTCGGTGCGAATCCGATCAACGACCCCGACGACAGGCGCGAACTGACCGTGCTCGAAGGCGACGTGCCAAGCCCTTTCAATCCGCCTCCCGGCTGCCCTTTCGTCACGCGCTGCCCCAAAGTCGAAGCGCGCTGCAACGACGCCATGCCGCCGCTCGTCGACAAAGGCGAAGGCCACCGCGTCGCCTGCTTCGTCGTCAACGACTGATCCGCGAAGGTGTAATACCGAACCGGTGTAATACCGAACCCGGTTCATCTCTAAACTTTTAGGGCCCGCTCCCATGGCATTCAGCCATGGGAGCGGGCCCTAAAAGTTTAGAGATGAACCGGGTTCGGTATTACACCTTCGCTCGTTCGACCTTGATTTCGTCGCCGACTTGAATCTCGCCGGGCTGGAGGACGCGAGTCATGACACCGCGGCCGCGGCGGCCGGTTCGGTTGGCCCGGGCGACTTTTTTAACCGCCGTCTTTCCGAAGCGATCTTTGAAGAGCGCACAGGGCTTGTGCGGAATCGTCGAGACTTCGAGCGCCGCGCTTCCGATTCTCAAGATCGTCCCGGGCGGAAGGTTTTCCTCAGACAGATTGAGATCGACGATCAGGTTGTCACCGGACAGAGGCATGCGCTCGTCGCTCTTCGCCAACGAACGCAAGACGTGAACGTTGATCAAGCTAACCTGGGCTTCGATGAGGCGTTCCTCGGACACGGCCCACTTGTCGCCGGCGATTCCGTCTTCCGTCGTGAGGGTGATCGTCTGCGGAGTCAGGCGATTCTCCGGCCCTGCGTTCGGCGGTCGAACGACGAGGGTCACCACTTTCCCGCGATCCAATCCCGAGGAGGGCAGACCGCGAAACCAAGAGTCGAAGCGCCAGAAAAAATCCACGGGCTCAATCTAGCAAAGCAGAGATCCGCTTCGCGCGGAAGAATCTGGTCAGCGCTCGAGCGACGCTTTCGGCCATCGGAGAGTGCGAGGTTTGCAACCGAGAGCGCCTCTCGCCCCCAAATCGATGCGGAACAACTCGCGTTCGAGCCGACTCGGTAGACTGCCTTCCCGGCTGCTGCTCCCCCCTCTCACTCCGAGCCTCCCTTATGCGCCTCACCGTCAAATCCCAGGTCTTCATCGCGCTGCTCTTCGGCTGCGCCGCCCCCCACGAGTCGAGCGCGGCCACCTCCGCGCCCAACCAGCAGGAAGCTCCTGCCGAAGGCCTCCCACGAGCCAAGTGGGACAAACTGAATCCGATTCGATTCGGCGATCCGAAAGAGACCTACACGAAGGAGTTCTTCCCGGGCACGTCCTACCTGCCGGAGATCACGCTCCCCGATCAGGTCCTGGGTCAGCGAGTCGGTTCGCGCCCCGCGCATCCGAGTGAGATCATCGAGCTATTCCGCACCTGGGCGAACGAATCTCCGCGCGTAGAGGTCGCCTCCTACGCGCACAGCTTCGAGGGACGCCCGCTCGTTCGCGCCGTCATCACTTCGGAGGCCAACCACGCCAGGCTCGACGAGATCTTGGCGGACCTTGCGCGACTCGCCGATCCGCGCGAAGTCTCGGAATCAGAAGCGAGCAGCCTCATCACGAAGACTCCCGCGAGCGCGTGGCTGGGCTACAGCATCCACGGCGACGAGATCTCCGGCGCTGATGCGTCGATGGCTCTGGCCTACCACCTCATCGCGGGAACCAGTGTCGAGGTTGAAGAGCTCCTGAGCGACGTGGTCATCGTGATCGATCCCGTCATGAATCCGGACGGTCGCGAGCGCTTCATCTCCCAACTCGTGCAGACACAGGGCTACGTCCCCAACATGGACTACACCTCCATGCAACGCGGACGTTGGCCGGAAGGTCGCGGCAATCATTATCTGTTCGACATGAACCGCGACTGGATCGCCGGAATGGCGCCGGAGACGCGCGGCCGCTGGCATGCCGTGCGCGAGTTCAATCCCCAACTCTTTGTCGACGCGCACGAGATGTGGCCGCTCGATACTTTTCTGTTCTACCCGCAAGCGCCCGCTCACAATCCGTACCTCCCGCCCGAGCTGAACAAGTGGCAGAGCAAGTTCGCGAGCGAGCTAGGCAGCCAGTTCGACGCACAGGGCTGGAGCTTCTACACCCGCGAGTGGGCCGACGCTTGGGGACCGTTCTACTCCGACGCCTGGGGCTCGCTCTCCGGAGCGATCGGCATTCTCTACGAGATGGCGCGCACCGACGGCCAGCCTGTGAAGCGCGAGTCGGGCGAAGTCGTCAGCTATCGCGAGGGCGTTCACCGTCAAGCAACGAGCTCGCTCTCGAACTTGAACTCTCTGCGCAAGTACCGCGAAGAGATCATGACGGACTTCGTGGCGAGCAAGCGCGCGAACCTCGAAGTTGACGAGCGCTACTTCGTGTGCCGTACCGGCAAAAACCGCGACCGCGAAGCGCTCTTGCTCGCGATCCTCCAAGGGCAAGGCATTGAGGTCGAGCGTGTCGAGGGCGAGAGCGCCACTGGCTTGAAAGCGATCGACACCCTCGGACGTCGCTTCGAAGAGGTGGAGATACCCGTTGGCAGCCTTGTGGTTTCCGCTCAGCAACCGCTCTCTCCCCTCGTCCTTTCCTATCTGTCCTTTGACCCTCGTATGAGTGAGACGGATCTCAAAACGGAGCGCGAAGAGCTAGAGCGTAAAGGTCAAAGCAAGATCTACGACATCACGGCTTGGGACCTTTCACATGCACTCGACATCGATGCTCTCTGGTGTGAAGAAATGCTCGTCTCCGCGGGAACTATCTCGGACGAGAAGCACCAGCTTATTGAGAACTCACCTCGGATCGGCAGAGTCATTCGAGACGCCGGCTCCGAGGGTGCACCGACCGCTTGGGTCGTTGACGGTGCCAACGACTCCGCCGTCGTCTTCGCCGCGCAAGCTCTCGAACTCGGACTCAAGCTGCACATCTCCGACAAGGAGTTCACCACCGCCGGCCGGAATTTCACGCGCGGCAGTCTCTTGATCCGCCGTCACGAGAACGACGAGAACCAGCTCGAAGAGCGCATTGCGAATGCTGCCAACCGCGCGAGCGTCGAAGTCTTCGAGACGGCGCACGCTCGCTCGCCCAACGACGGACCCGACCTCGGCGGCGGTCACTTCACGCTGCTCGCGCGCCCGCGTATCGCCGTCCTCGCCAACTCGCCGGTCAGTCGCGACACCTTCGGGCACCTGTGGTTCCTGCTCGACCACGAGCTGCGCGTGCCCTACTCCTTGCTCGACGCGACCTCCTTCGGCGCCTATGACTTGCGTCGATTCAATGTGCTCGTGTTGCCGCCTGCAGGCGGGTCGTTGCGTTCGATTCTCGCCGACAATGCGGAGGCACTGAAGACGTGGGTCAACGCCGGTGGAACTCTGATCGCGTGCGGAAGTTCGGCCGCGGCACTCGCCAATGAAAGCCTCGGAATATCGGAAGTTCGGCTGCGCCGCAATGCGATTGAGACTCTCGACGACTACGAAATCGAGATCACTCGCGAGCGCGCGGCACGCGACGTCACCATCGACAGTGAGCTCTTGTGGGACGGCGCGTCCGTCGCCGAGGACAACACGACCGAGAAGGATGCCGACTCCGATGCGAGCAAGGCTCAATCCGAGGACAAGCTCACCGAAGAGCATGACCGCTGGATGCGGCGCTTCTCCCCCGCCGGTGCTTTCTTGCGGGGCGAGGTCAACTCGCTCACCTGGCTCACTGCAGGCTTCGACACCGAAGAGGTACCGGTCTACGCGGCGGGCTCCAGCGTCCTGCTCGCCAAGTCGCCCGTGCAGACCGCCATTCGATTTGCACCCGCGAAGACCTTGCGACTCGCCGGCCTACTCTGGCCGGAAGCCCGCCAGCGCCTCGCCAACTCGGCCTACGCGACGATCGAGAGCAGCGGCAACGGGCAGGTCATTCTGTTCGCGACGATGCCGGGCTTCCGCGGCTACTTCAAAAGCTCCGCGCGCTTGCTCTCGAACGCGCTCATCTATGGACCGGGAGCCGGCGCGAGCCAACCGATCAATTGGTAGAGCTGCAGGCTCGGCCCCCGTCGAGAGCGTGTTTCGCCCACGTAACGGTCGAAGCTCAAGGACTCGTTCAAGCTCGCCTCAGTGCACACGAGATCGCTTCGATCGTGGCCCAATCCTTGCTCTTAGCTAGCCCCGATTTCGCCTGGTCGCCACCGACCGGTCTCGGCATCTGCTCCTCCATCAAGCCGCCATCTGGACGCTCATGAGAACCTCAAGTCCGCTTCTACGTGCTCTCGCCGCTTCCTCCATCCTCGCAGCCCTGAGCGTTGGACTGGGAAACACCTCGAGAGCCCACGGCGGCACTTATCGCGGACCGAGTAGTACGGCGCCTGCGGGTGGCGGTGGTGGCGGAGGAGCGAACGCTGGGGATACGGTTCCGCCGAGCGGACCGACCTCCCCCACGGGCAGCGGCGGATCGGGCTCCTCCGGCTCCTCCGGTTCTGGCAGAGGCTCCGGCTCCACTGGCTCGACCGGCACTCCCGTGGGTCCCACACAACCCGGCTCCATTCAGATCTCGACCGAAACCGACTGGAGCCACTGGTGGGAGCTCAACAAGGATCGTTACCTCAACCTGAAATCGCGGATCTACAGCAACGACATCAAGCCTGGATCCGCGTCTTTCTTTTTGGGCGGTTGGCCGGCCGCACTCTCGAAAGACAGCCTGCGTCCCACGACGGAACAAATCCGCGAGCATGTTGTTCCCGCTCTACTCCATGCACTCGAAACCGAATCGCACAACGAGATCATTACCGGTTGTTTGATCGCGCTCGCAAAAGCCGGCCGCCCCGAGACTCCGCAGTTCGCCAGCGAGCTCCAGCGCGCCTTCCTGCCCTTCCTTTCTGACTCCAATCAGGAGATAGCGGAGACCGCGGCGCTCTCCATCGGAATTCTGAGTCACGACTCCGGGGTTCCCGTCCTCATAGATTTATTGCTCGACACGGAAAAGGGACGCGAGCTCGTGAAACGCAATCGAGTTCACTTTCGAACGCGATCCTTTGCGGCTTACGGACTCTCGATCATCGGAAAGCGAAGTGATGATCGAGGAATTCACTCTCAAATCGTCGCGGCGTTGTTCGAGACACTTCGCACCGACCATTCAGGAACAAAAGACCTCCGCGTTGCCTGCATGATTGCCTTGGGGCGCACTCCGATCCGAAACCCGTTCCCCCTCCAAACCATTTCTGCGCGCAAGACTTGGAAACCGGAGAGCTGTCGGGTCGCCGAGATCGACCACCTGCGTGCGTTTTTCGATTCGGAGGAGGCCAGCTTCCTCGTCCGTGCGCATGCTCCCGCAACGCTCGTCGGACTTCTCTCCGACCTTCCGGTTTCGATCTATGCGCCAATGAAGTCCGAACTGGCGACAAGTTTCATTCAGAGGATACGGGGAAAGAGATCGGAAGCACGAGAAGTGGTGCAGGGCTGCGTCATCGCGCTGGGGTTGCTCGGCGATTCGGACGGCGATTCCGTGGACAAGGAGATTCGGAAAGCTCTGCTCAACATCGAAAAGCACGTCGCCGACCCTCTGGCCCGCCGGCTCGCCGCGATCTCTATGGCGCAGGTTGCCTCGCGCCCTGGAATTGGTGCGGATTCGAATAGCGGTCGCGTCGACATTGAAAAAGCCCTCATTCGTGGAATGTCGGGAAGCACGCTCGAACGCCCTTGGTTCGCGCTGGCGATTGGGGTGCTTGGGCACTCGGACAGCGACAATCGGCGCGCTCCCTCCGCACAACTTTGCGAAGCGCTTCTCGAGAGGTTGGGTAAAGCTCAATCACCCCCCGAAATCGGGGCGCTCGCCGTCGCCGTCGGCATGGTCGGACTGGAAGATGCGCAGCCTCTTCTGCGCGCCAAGCTCGACGAGCTCTCGGTCGATGAAGCCCGCGGCTACTTGGTGCTCGCCATGGGTTTGATCGGGCGCCGCGAATCCATCGCTCATGTCCAGACCATCGTTTCGAGTTCGCGATACCGCCCGACTCTCTTGCGCCAATCGGCCGTCTCGCTCGGACTCATGGGCGACAAGCGCCTAGTGCCCGACCTCGTCCGCATGATGGGTGAAGCGAACGGCTTGGCGACTCAAGCTGCAACCGCATCCGCACTCGGATTCATCGGTGACTCACGCTCCATCGATCCACTCTTGCAAATGTTGACCAGCAGCGAGCTGTACACCGATACCGCTCGTGGATTTGCCGCCGTGTCGCTCGGCTTGGTCGCTGACGACAGTGAGCTCCCCTGGAATGCCAACTTTGCCAGCGACATCAACTACCGCGCAACGACACCGACTCTGAATGACGAGAACGGCGCCGGCCTGCTTAACATTCTCTAAGGCGGCGATCGAGGAGTTCACCCTGAGTCAGGAGTGCAGGCCCTTTGATTCCTGCGAGGATCTCCATTTCCCCGCGTCGTTGCTCGCATAAGATAGCTCGTTCGAACAACGCTGAATTGGGATTCAAAGTTATGACGGGAGAGCAATCAGGATACGAGCTACCGGAGGAGTTGTGGGAGCGGGTCCTCAGCCCCGCGCTCGTGATCTACCTCGATCGAGTTCGACACAACGTGCGCACGGTCATCGAGCAGACCGGTGGAGCGGACCGTTGGAGGCCGCACGTGAAGACGGCCAAGATTCCGGAAGTCTTCCGAGAGCTCTGTCGCGCGGGAATCCGAAATTTCAAATGCGCAACGACCCGCGAGGCGCGCGAGCTCCTGCAAGTTATGCGCGCCGAATCGGTTTCGAACGGCGATCTACTGGTGGCTTACCCGTTGCCCGCTCCCGCCCTGACCGTGATGGAATCACTGGCGGAGGAGTACAGCGAGTTTCGTCTCTCCGTTTTGGCGGAAGACGCGACGAACATCGACGCTATCCCGAGCCCTCTCTCGATCTTCGTCGACGTCAATCCCGGCATGCACCGTACCGGAATCCCCGCGCACAACTTCGACGAGATCAAGGCGGTCGCGACTCTAGCGGGATCCCGCTTTCGCGGAGTTCACTTCTACGACGGGCATCTCCACCAAGACGACATTGAACTGCGCCGCCGGTCCGCCTTTGAGTGTTACGACCAGCTCGTTGAGTTGGTCCGGCGTCTCGAATCGACGGGGACCTCAGTCGACGAGATCATCACGAGCGGAACGCCTTCCTATCGCCACGCTCTGGCCTACCCCCACTTTGGTGATCTGGGCTCAACCCTGCACCGAGTCTCGCCGGGAACGGTTGTCTACTTTGACTTGCGCTCGCAAGAGCTCGAACCGGACTGCGGGCTGCAACCGGCCGCACTGGTTCATTCACGAGTGATATCAGTGCCCAATGAAACGACAGTGACCTGCGATGCGGGCTCCAAGTCGATCGCTGCGGAGGCCGGAGATCCCGTTGCACACGCGCTGGGTCACCCTGAGTTGCGCGCCCTTACGCCCAGCGAAGAACATCTACCGTTCGAGCTCGTGTCCGGATCGGCGCCTGCCCGCGGAACGGCGTTGATGCTCTTCCCGCGCCACATCTGCCCGACCGTCAACCTAGCGAGCCAAGCCGTCTTGATGGATCAAGACGGCTTCGCCCGCGTCGTAGACGTGAGCGCTCGCGCTCACGACTTGCTCATCGGCGACTAGCCAACCTTGCGCAGCTCGGCCGGTCGTGCCTGCACGATCTTGATCGCCGCGACCCGAAAGCCTTCGGCCATCGTCGGGAAGTTGAAGATGCTATCGACAAAAACGTCGATGGAGGTCTTCGCCTGGATCGCCATCTGAGCGATGTGAATCAGCTCTGTGGCGCCCTGCCCGACAATGTGAGCGCCGAGGAGCTGAGTTCCCGAAGGATCTGCGACCAGCTTCAGCATACCTTCGGTGTCGCCGCAAATCTGACCGCGCGCGAGCTCTTCGAATTTCGAGCGTCCGACAACCGCGGATCCGTGCTCCGCAATCGCTTGCTCTTCCGTGATACCCACCGAAGCCATCTCGGGAATCGTGTAGATCCCGACCGGCAGGGTGCCCGCCTCTTCCGGAACCGGCAATCCAAAGGCGTGCAGTGCAGCCCGACGGCCTTGCTCCATCGAAGCTGCCGCGAGCGCCGGCGGACCGATCGCATCGCCCGCCGCGTAGATGTGGGGTGCGCTCGACTGACAAAATTCGTCGACGACGACTGTTCCGCGGTTGCTCACCTCCACACCGGCAACCTCTAGATTGAGATCACCGACGCATGCGATGCGGCCTTGGGCGACGAACATCTTTTCGGACCGAATCACTTCTCCCGTATCGAGCGAAGTTACGACCGCTGTGAGGCCATCCCATTCGACCTTCTCGATCGTGCGATTGGGAAGGAAGGTTCCGCCCATGCTTTCGAAGCTCTTCAGAAAGCAATCGATGAGCTCGGGATCCATGAACGCGAGCGGCCGCTCGTACTTATCGACGATCGTGACATCCACACCGAGTGCAGCGAAGATCGTCGCGAATTCGCAGGCAATGACACCGCTGCCGACGACGGTCAGTGAACTGGGCAGGTAGATCAAGGACAGGATCGAGTCGCTGTCCAAGATGTGTTCGTGGTCGACGGGAATATTGTCCGGAAGACGGGGCCGTGAGCCTGTGGCGATCAGGATGCGCTCACCGGTTGCGGTACGCTCGCCGCGATCCGGTCCACGAACCGTAACCTCATGCTCGCCACTGAACCGCGCCCGACCGCGCCATCGCTCAATGCCGTTTCGAGAGAGTTGCTCGCTCATGAAATCGGCATGTGCATCGCGGACGGCGTCCAGGTTGCGCATCAAGCTCTCGACCTTGACCCCACCGGTGATTCCCGATTCGAACAGCTTCGGCGCGAGACGTGAAGTCCCCCACAAACCGAGCGCTGTCTCGCGCAGCGTCTTACTCGGAATCGTTCCCCGATGAACGCACTCACCACCGACCGCCTGC
This sequence comes from Planctomycetota bacterium, assembly GCA_029259635.1. GTDB lineage: Bacteria > Planctomycetota > UBA1135 > UBA1135 > OFTM34. The sequence continues at coordinate 86,939 of JAJDEU010000058.1, forward strand.
TGCAGGTCGACCAGTAACACGCGCTTGCCAGCTTTCGCACCCTGGATCGCAGCTTTGTGCCCCGCGGGTCCGCCACCGATCACGATCAATTCAAATTCTTCGGAGCTCATTGGAATGCCCTTGCTGTCTCGAGGACGGAATCTTTGATTGCCAACAAGCTCTCGAAATCTTTCTCGTAGATCTCGAGGTCAGCGACGATTTTCATTTCGGAAAGGCTCTCAGCGGTCTCGTCGGAGTTTCCGAGAGCCCAGCTCGCCAGGTGGCTCGCAAGCCCGGTCATCATGGCCTGCTCGCGAAATGGACCGGCAGAATCTGCGTCGTGGCAGAACTCCACGGCGGCCTGAATCCAAGGAGCGAAGTCCCACTTACCGAGCAGGACGCCGCCGAAGGTCCCCCCGAATTGATTCATCATGGCTTCGGCTATCTCGTCATCGAGATGCTCGTCGACATCGGCTTCGGACCACGCGTCAACGAGGAGCTGCAAGGCGACAGGTTTCCCGACGCCGTGCAACAAGCCACAGAGAAAAGCACCCTCGACGTTCTTGCGGAGCGTGCGCGCAACTTCTTTGGCGTAGAACCCACTCACGGCAGCGTGAGTCCAGAGCGCCGACAAAGTCGAATCAAACCCCGGCACGTCAAAGACTTTGCCCTTCACCGAGACGGCGATCGCGATCTCGCAGATCGTCGAGAAGCCGAGACGCGCGGTGGCTTGCGAGAGCGAGACGATCGGCTCGTTAGGCGCATAGGCCGCCGAATTCGAGACGTGCAAGACGTGCCCCGCAAGCGATTGGTCGCGTTCGAGCTTTTTGCCTAGTTCGCGAGCATCGCACTCGGCTCCGTTACAGAGCGCGAGAATTTCGGTCACGCTGCCGGAGAGGACCGGCAGATCGAGATCGTTCGATTGAGTATGGGCTTGAATAGTCAAGCCAACGGGCCCCGCTAGAAGGGCGTCGAAATTGAGGGACATGGATTCGGTAGTGGGTGTGGGGAACACACCGCTATCGGCCGGCGCCAAGCTCACAATTGAGCGGACTGCCCTTCCCGGACGACGATCGAGAAAAAACTTCCGAACGGGTTCCCGATGTCGAGCTCGACGAGCGACAAAAGTGAGCCGGGAGCGCTAGCGTCCCCGTCTTAGCGACGCCCCAGCTCTTTTTCCGCCCGCTCTAAAAACGGCCGAACCTCAACGAGCTCGATGTCCGTTCGCTTTCGCAGCTCGCGGAGGAACCAGCCTTTGTGGCCGGCGCCGTAAGTCACGAGGAAGCGTTTGCCCGCGCCCTTATGCTTGTCGAGTGCGTCGGCAATATGGCCGTAGTGCGACCGATTGATCGCTGTCCAACCGCCCGGACCGAGCTCGTCATTGAACAGGCGATCGTAGACCGCGAGCTCCAACTCCACGCACTCATCGTAGGCGTCGCTGTTGACGAAGTACGGATCGTCGCTGGAACCCGCCGCTTCCTGACACTCTTCCGAGGCAAGACTCGCAGCCTGATACTCAGCCCACTCTTCCGCTCGTGCTAGGTCTTCCGAGATTTCGCGCAATCGGTTGCTGCGAAAGCGCGCCATCGGGGCGGTCCACCCGGCGGTCGGAATGATCTCGAAGTCGAGCTCCCGCGTCAGCGGATAGACGACCTCCAAGTATTCGGGAAAGCGCATCACGCGCGGCTCGGTCACTCTTCCGTCGCGCAAAAACCCCTCCATCGCCGCGCGAGCGCGGTTGGGCGGAATCTCGGCGAGGATGTAGTCGGGCTTGACTTCGCGAATGAAAGCGTCGAGCAGCTTGAGGTCATAGCGCTCGCTGGTCTCGTGCCCGCCGTGAATCGTTCCGAGCACGAGAACTTGGTTCGGCTTGAATTCAGCGGGCGGGGCGCTCTCCTCAATCGGAAGGCCGAGCACGCAGATCGTTTCGGCATCCACGCAGGCGACATAGGCAAAGAGGCCGTCCGGGTGGACGGAGATGGAAGTCGGTCCGTTCTCGACTGGGATCACGTCCACAATCCTGCGCGAGTCGTAGTCGAGAACGGAGACCGTGCTGCCGCCCTGATTGTTGATCAGAGCTAACTCACCTCCGGGAAGATCGGTGAGCCAAACCGGATCGGGACCGAGCCCCTCGGTCAGCCTTGTCGTCACCTCCAGTGATGCCGTGTTGATCCAAACGAGCGAATCGGGCTCGCTGCAAAACACAATAAGGGCCGTCCCGTCGGGACTCATGCTGATATTGCCCGGCTGGGCGCCCACGTCGACGACCTCGGTAGGCTCTCCATTTAAATGATCCGTGATACTCACGGTACCGCTTTCAGGATTCGCTTTGATACGGAATTGATCCGAGTAAGGAACCCAACCACGAACGTGAATACAGGGCATAGACTCGGACCCGTTCGTCCCGACCACCTTGAGGGTCGCGCAGTCGATGATCGGTTCGCCTCCCAGCTCGAGCGGCTCTTTCCATTCCGTGCCGTGCAACCGCACGAAAGCCTGCTGCCCGTCACGCGAGAATCTCACACCGCAGACCTTCTCTCCGATCGGAATGGAGCGCACGAGTTCAATGCCAACTCCGCCACCCGTCGCCGTGGTTTCCGATTGTGCACAGACGAGGAACGCGACGAGAGCGGCGGTTGCGATCATAATTAAGGCCTAGCCCTGACGATGCAGATGGTCACTGAGGACCTGCGCGACACAGCAAGTGAGTTTTTTGCCCGTCGGGATATCCAAGAACTCATTCGGACCGTGCGCGTTCGATGCCGGACCGAGAACGCCGGTGATGAGGAACTGCGCCTTCGGAAACTTCTCGCCGAGCATGCCCATGAAGGGAATCGATCCGCCCTCGCCCATGTAGGCGGCGGGGTTACCGAAGAAGACGCTCGAGGCTGCGGCGACGGAGTCACCGAGCCAGTCGGCGAGCGCGGGCGCATTCCAACCCTGACCGCCGTCCTCACCGTCGAAGTGGACGCGCGCGCCGTAGGGCGGGTCTTTCTCGAGCAGCTCCTTCACGAACCGCGAGGCCGCGTTCGCCTCGGCCGTCGGCGGAATGCGGAGCGAGAGCTTCATTCTCGTGAACGGGCGCAGCACGTTGCCCGCGCTATCAATCGATGGAATGCCTTCGACGCCGGTTACCGAGAGCGCCGCCTTCCACGTGCGCGCGAGCACCAAATCGGCAAGCTCGCCATCCATCGCGCCCGCGCCTTCAACGAACGGGAACTTTTGGTGAATCGCTTCACCGAGCACCTCGGCTGCGGCCGCCGCCTGCTGCTTGCGCTGCTCCGGAATTTCCACGTTGAGCTCGTCCGGAAGAATCTGCCCCGTGGCGACATCCTCCAGTCGCGTGAGCAGGGACCGCAGAATTCGAAAGCTCGACGGAACGATTCCACTCGCGTCGCCGGAGTGCACGCCCTCTTCGAGAATGTCGATCCGCAAATTGCCGACCACCATTCCGCGCAGCGAGGTCGTACTCCACAGGCGCTCGTAGTCGCCGCAGCCCGAGTCCAAACAGACGATCAAACTCGGCTCGCCGATTCGATTCGCCAAGTGGTCGATGTAGAAGGGCAGATCGAAACTGCCGCTCTCTTCGCAGGCTTCGATCAGGACGACGCAACGCGCGTGCTGCATACCCGCTTCATGGAGCGCACGGATCGCCGTCAGTGAGGCGAAAGCCGAATAGCCGTCGTCCGCTCCCCCGCGCCCGTACAGTCGCTCGCCTTTGCGCACCGGCTTCCACGGTCCGAGGTCATCCCGCCAACCGGTCATCTCCGGTTGTTTGTCGAGGTGACCGTACAAGAGCACCGTGTCGTCGCCCTCACCGGGAACCTCCATGTAGATCAGAGGCGTTCGACCCTCGAGCTCAACGACCTCGACGACCAGGCCGTCGATCGGCTGAGCGCGGCACCAGGTTTCGATCAGAGCAACCGCCCGCGCCATGTGTCCGTGCTCGGCCCAGTCCGGGTCGAACAGCGGCGACTTATTCGGGATCGCGATGTACTCGATCAGGTTGGGAACGATTTCACTCTCCCAAACTCCGTCGACAAAATTCCAGGTTGCCTCGCGGTCGAGCCGCGGGAGAATATTGCTCTCTTTCATGGCGGCCAGGATAACGCCCGCGACCGATTCGAGCATTCTCCGCTGGCCCAAGAGAGCTCTGCCGCGCGTGCCGCGGACGTGACTCGATTCTCATCTCCCCGAATCGCCCACCCGCTCGCCGCTCCTTCCCCCATCGAGGGCGGACTTTAGGGCGCCCGGCGCAAGGCAAGCCACGCGGAGCACGTTGGGACCGCAGCCCCGGGTTGCTAGGCTGGTGAACGATTTGGGCCAGCTCCCGCGCACCTCTGAACCGAACAACTTCCGACCCATGAAGGCATCCTCACTCTGTTTCGTCATCCTCTTGGCCACCGCGTCGAGCAGCTGCATCGTCGTCGCCGCCGGCGTCGGCGCCGCCGCCACCTACGGCTACATCAGCCACACGAATAACGTCTCGTCACGCGAGTTCGATGCACGCCCCGACCTCACCTGGAAAGCCGTGTTGCATGGGATGAAAGCGCAGGACTATCAGGTCGAGGGCTCTCCGCAGCTGGGCCCCGTCGACGGAGTCGCCATCGCTGGCGACACGGTCGTCACCGTCGAGCGCGTCCCCGGCGGTACCTCAAGAGTCAAAGTCAAAGTCGGCACCTTTGAATCCGAACAGCACGAGCGCCTCGCCCGACTCCTCATCCAGGAAATCGCGCGCCGTCTCGGCGAGTAGCTCCCGCGAAGCGGGAAGGTGTAATACCGAACCCGGTTCATCTCTAAACTTTTAGGGCCCGCTCCCATGGGCTTGGGGCATGGGGGGGGGGCCGGGA
>JAJDEU010000059.1 GCA_029259635.1 Planctomycetota bacterium
GCCTGCGCCCGCACCGGCGCTGACCCCTACGGTCAAAACCCCACCCCGTTTCATCCCAAAACATTCGCGCCCCGCCCCCAGGGCAGATGGCCAGGGGTGCGGGACCCAAAAGTTTAGAGATGAACCGGGTTCGGTATTACACCTTCCCGGACAGCGACTGAGCGAGCGCACGCTCGACCATCCCGATCGCATGACGCTTGGAGGGCGGAACTCCACCGGCGCGCTCGACTTCGGCGGCCACGTCCAGCGCGCGCACCTCGTCGATGGACCGCCCGCGTGCGAGTGACGTCATCAACGAGGCCACACCGATGACGGCGCTGCAGGCACGTGCCTTGAAAAGTATTCGCTCGACGATGCCATCGACGACTTCAACGTCCAATTGCAAGAGATCGCCGCAGGCGTCATTCCTCGATTCGCCGGTCCCTGTGGGCGAATCGAGCGCGCCCGAATTCTCGGGATCGCGAAAGTGATCGGGAATCGTTTTCGACATATTGAGAGCCAATACGAGCTTACGCACGCATTGCAATTTCGCAACTTGTGAACTCGCGCCACTTTGCAGCGCCGCGCGCCAACATGAGCTCAGTCTCATTTGCCTCCTGAACTCCCGGGGGTATGGTTCCGCGCTCCCAACGATGGCACGACAAGGGCAAACCAGCTGAAAGGCTGGGACGCAAAGCCACGGGTCCTTCGGGATCGCCGGGCTACCGAAAGTCGTCGTTCCACTTCGGACGTCATCCAAGGGGCAAATCGGAATCCGTTCCGGTCGTAACTGAGATGTGTTCGGGGTGGAAGCTCGACTTCCCTTCCCGGCACCGCCCCGAGCTTTCGCGAGCTCGGGGCGGGACCACCCTCTTCCGCGGCAGGCCGGTTTCCCAAGCGAACGCCAATTATGTTCATCGGGATGACCTACTACGACACCGTCAAGATGCGGCAGACAACCAATATGTTCTGCGTATCCGGTGCAGGCCGTCCCATCGAATCCGGCGTTCGCCCCTTCACGAGTTCCCTGCCGACCGCTCTGGTCCTGCGGGGAATCGCGAAGCGAAGCGAAAAAAGGACCGACGGGTATTCATCGCTTCGCGGGATAGAGACACAACGTGACTTGTGGGGACTTGGACACGTTGTGGTTGGAGGAGATGACGCAGGTTCGCTGGAACGGTGGGGACAAGACCAGCGAGCGTGCTTTCCGCTACGTCTGCCTACGGGGTTAGACCACATCGCTATGGGGAGTGTTGTCAGTTAGCTGACGGCACCGCGATACGGGCTCCGCACCGGACTGGAGCCCAGGCGGATTTGTGAGGGTGTGGAGGTTCGCCTCCGCACCCTCCTTTTTATTCCGGAAGACTCTTGCTGACGAGAGCCCTGGGCACGCTCAACGGTGCGCTTCAGCTCTCACTCAAAAAGCGATCGCGCAGACGTCCGATCAGCTTCGCGTGAATTTTGCAGACGCGCGACTCGGACAGCCCGGTCATCTCGCCGATCTCGCGCATCGGCAGCTCCCTCCAGTACTTGAGGAAGATGATGCGAGCTTCCTTGGCCGACAGTCGCTCGGCCACGAGCAGGAAGAGCTCTTCACGCGTCAGTTTCTCGCCCGGTGCCGCGTGCCGCATATCCGGTACGACGTCCAACCCGTCAAAAAACTCGCCGTTCGGATCGGCGGTCAAGCTCGCGCCCGACGGAGCTCCGGGCAACCCCACGCCGAACACCTGGCTGTAGACCTCGAGCGTCATTCCCATCGCACGCGCCACCTCTTCGTCGCGCGGCTTGCGATTACTTCGAGCGCGAAGAGCTTCGAGAACGCGCTTACGTCGCTCGACCCTCTGTCTCCAGGGCCGCGGGAGCCAATCTTGCGAGCGCAGCTCGTCGAGCAAGGCACCGCGAATTCGACGCTCGCAGTAGGACTCGAATCGAACCCCGCGCTCTGGATCAAAACCGCCGATCGCCGACATCAAGCCGAGGTTCGCCGCTGTATCCAAGTCTCCCCGATCCACGCGCCGCGGCAGGCGCACGGCGAACCGACGAACCGTTTTGTCCGCCAAGGGTTTGTAGTACTCGACCAGTTGGTTGCGATGCTCCACCGTCGGCAGGGCTCGGTAGACCTCCCACATGTGCTCAGAGACCGGGTCCGGGGAGTGCACCGGCTGCGCCGCCAATTCGCTCGGCTCGGCGAGAGTGGGCTTTATCGCCGCACTCGCCAGCATGAGCTTCAAGCGCGTGGGACCCGCCAAGTCGCGTTTGGGTGAAGCGCCCGACACGCGCACCTTCACCGACGGGGTCGGCTTGGATGCGGCAGCGCTTTTCTTGATACCGGTGGCTGTTCTCACTACATGCTGAAACCAAAAAGCTCCAGCCGGACGACATGAGCCGCCCTTCACTCCTGACCCCGATGTACCTCCCGTCGAAAGTCGTTCAAGGAGATCGCGAATCCGGGCGGCTCTTTTTCACCTCTGTACGTAGATGTACGAGCCACTCGGCGGGACGAGTTCGGACGCCATTCGTCTATTGAAGGCCAAACTCCGTGAATTGTGGCTCAGCTGTAAGGCGCGCTAGGAAGCGGCAAAAGAAATCAAAAAAAAGAGTCCGGAATCCGGCATCGCGTCCCGCCGCAGGTGAATTTTTCGATGCTCCGCTCTCTCGCCTCACCAAGGGCACAGCGAGGGCATCAGCGCTCGTTCACTCGGAGTCGTAGCCGAGCAGGCCGAGGACGGCTGCCTCGGCGGAGCGCATGGCTCGCCGATCTTCCGACCCGTGATCGTCCCATCCACACAGGTGGAGCGTGCCGTGCACCGCGTATAGGACGACTTCCCTCTCCCAGGCGACCCCACGCTCGGCAGCCACGGCCCGCGCGCGGTCGACACTCACCACGACCTCGCCCCAGGCGCCCTCATCCTCATCATCCCCGAGCGCGAAGCTCATCACGTCGGTCGGGCTGGGATCGTCTAGAAACCGCCCGTGCAGCTCAGCCAGCGTGGGATCGTCCACCAGCGCGAGCGAGACCTCGCGCCCCTCTTCGCCCCCGTGCCTCAAGGCCGCTTCCACCGCCTCGCTCAAGCGCTCTTCCGAGACGGGACGCTCGCTCACCTCCCAGGTGATCGCGACGCTCACGATTCTCGAGCGATCGGCGGAAGCGACTCGGGCGTGTCCTTGGCCACCGCTCGGTCTTCCTGAGGTTGCGAGAGATCGAGCGGATGCGGACGCCCCTTCGGAAAGGTCGGCCGCGTGTGGTAGATCCCCATCAGCACCTGAACGCAGGCGCTCTCGATCAACTCCAAGTCGCGCAGCGTTGCTCCGCACTCGTCGAACTGGCGATCCATCAAGCGCTTGAGCACGACCTCGTGAACCATCGTCTGCAGTCGCGACCGGCTCGGATCCGGCATCTGCCGACTGATGGCCTCGATCGCATCCGCAATCATCACAATCGCCGTCTCGATCGATTGCGGCCGCGGTCCGGAGTAGCGGAAGTGCTCTTCGTTGACCTGCTCTTCACCGCGCAGTGCCTGCGCCGAATGGAAGAAGTACTCGATGCAGGATGTGCCGTGGTGTTCGGGCATGAAGTCGAGCACACGTCGCGGGAGGCCGTAGTAAGCGCCGAGCTCGACACCATCGCGGGTATGGCTGGAGATAATCAGAGTGCTCATCTCCGGCGTGAGCCCGCGGTGACGGCCGCGCGCTTCTGGGGAGTTCTCCGCGAAATAACCGGGCTTGTTGAGCTTGCCGATGTCGTGATAGAGCGCACCGACTCGGGTGAGAAGTGCGTTGGCTCCGCAGGCTTCGGCCGCGGCTTCGGAGAGCAAGCCGACGATGTAGGAGTGGTGAAAGGTGCCCGGCGCTTCGAGCAAGAGCTTTCTGAGCAGCGGTTGTTCGTGCGTGTTACCGAGCTCGAGCAAGCTGACGTCGGTGGTGACGCCAAACAAGCGCTCGATCGCCGGCAGGGAGCCGGAGACCGCTAAACCGACGACCAGTCCGCTCACGAGGAGAAAGAACATTTGCCAGCTGAGCTCGGAGCCAACGACCTCGTCATGCCGGAGGAGCACGAGCGAGCCGGCGACGAGCACCTGCACCAGGCCGACGAGCAACCCGACGCGCACAACGGCGACGCGTCGACGAATCTCATCCGCAGCCAAGCAGGCGGTACCGGCTCCTGCGAGCGTGATCACCAAGCCCTCGAACACGTCCTGTCGTTCCGGCCGCAGGAACAGAAAGATGGCCAAGATCCCGCCGGCATACGCTGTGGCATCGAGCGCGAGTCCGCGCGACCAAGCGAGTGCGATCACGAGGCTCAAGAAGGAGAGCGGCAGAAAGGTGAGGTCAAACACCTCGAAGACTTCGCGCATACCCTGAGCGAGAACCAGTGGCGCCAATAAGCAGGCGGCGAGCCCTACGACCTGACCGACGCTCTCAAGTGCGTGGCGCCGAAAGTCCAAGAGATAGCGCGTGAAACAAATCTGTGCGGTGAAGAGGAGCGCACCAAGCCCGACCCAACCGCGCCCGGAGAGGTCCGCTCCAAAACCGACAAGCCCAAGAGTGATCGCCCCCGCAATCACCGCCAAGGTGATCTTCTCTCCAGCGCTCGACAGAGCTTGGCTCTCTTGTTGTCTGCTCCAGCCCGTCTTCGCACGTTCGAGCGAGAAGCGACGCAAGCTGCGACGCTTTCGTTTCAGACCCGGGAGATTATTGAAGATGCCCATCAAACTGGCCGGGGTCAGTCCGTCGAATTCGACTCATCACGAGTGCGAGCGGCCGGCGCCGGTCCCTCGTAGGCGCGAACGATTTGCGCGACCAGCGGATGGCGAACAATGTCCCGAATATCGAACTCGACAACGGAGATGCCTTCGAATCCGCGCAGCCTCCGAACGGCATCCATCAGCCCGTTCCGTTCGCCCTCGCCGAGATCGCTCTGCGACGGATCGCCGGTGACCACCATGCGCGAGCCTTCGCCGAGCCGCGTCAAAAACATCTTCATCTGCGCCGGACTCGTGTTCTGCGCCTCGTCGAGAATGACAAAGGCGTTCGAGAGCGTGCGGCCGCGCATGAAAGCGAGCGGCGCGATCTCGATGATTCCCGCGTCTTCCAGCTGGGCGAGGTCTTCGAAACGCATCAGGTTGGAGAGCGCGTCGTAGACCGGACGCATGTAGGGATCGAGCTTCGCCTGGAAGTCGCCCGGTAAGAAGCCCAGGTGCTCTCCGGCCTCCACAACGGGACGGGTGATGATGAGCCGGCGACAGAGTCCGCTGCGCATCGCCCGCAGAGCTGCGGCCACCGCCAAAAAGGTCTTTCCGGTGCCCGCCGCTCCCACGCCAAAGACCAAGTTATTCTTCTCGATGGCCTCCAAGTAGCGCCGCTGATTCTGCGAGCGCGGCTCGACTCCACGGGTGCGCATATTCTTAATCCCTGCCGCGTGCGAATTTTCACGCGGCAGCGCCGCCGTCCCCGACCGCGGAGATCCGTCGCGGTCCGAACTCGTACTGGAGTTGGTGCCCTCCGTGCCGGTACCGTTCTGGTTCGAGCTCGCCTCGAGCAAGATGCTCTCGACCTTGTCCAGACTGAGCGTTCGCCCTTTCCGGACCTTGCCGAGCAGATGCTCGATCCGGCGACGCGCTTCTTCAACATCCCCGTCGATCCCCTTGATCAACAGATTCCCGCCGCGCGTGTAGAGCTCGATGTCGAGGGACTGGCGCAGGAGCTTGGCGTAGCGGTCATAGGGACCGAGGACGAGAATGGCCTCGTCCTGGGTGCGGAGCGGAATGGTGACTTCGATCAATGGATAATCCTCGGGGGGAAGGCTGCAGGATCGCGGCTGGTCACCCGAACGTCAAACCGGGAGCGGCTAGAGATCGCCCAAGAGGAGCCAGGGCCACGTAAGCAGAGCTGCGGGCGCGGATAGCAGCAAGCTATCGACGATGTCCAGGAATCCACCCGACGGGCCAAACACCGCACTGGAGTCCTTGACGCCTACGCTGCGCTTGACCCAACTCTCCAGCAAGTCGCCGGCTTGTGAGGCGATGTTCACGACGAGCCCGGCCGTGACTCCCGCCAGCAGCCCACAGGGAAAGGCGTCGACCGCTGAAAGAATTCCTCCGGTGAGAATACCCGCAGCCACGGAGCACGCGAAGCCCTCGACGGTTTTCCCCGGGCTGAGATTCGGGAGCGGGTGATGTTTTCCGAAGGCGTTGCCCCCGTAGTAAGCCGCGATGTCGCCGACCTTCGAGAGTACGACGAGTCCGACCATCGGCGCGGGTCCGAACTGCGACCAGACGTGCCAAACCCAGGTCAGTGGAAGAGCGATCCAGAGCGCGAGGCCGAGCGCCCAGCGCAGGTCGCTCTTTTTGAAACGCGTCACGGAGTAGGCCGCGTACACGGATACTGCCGCGCAGCCGGTGAGCAACATGGAATGCGCAACGGAAGGATCCCAGACCGTGATATCGACGATCAGGTAAGCGAGGAGGATCAGCGTGGCTGCGAAGCCGAGAAAAGTGAACGCGTTATCTGAACGGCGCTTTTTTAGGAGGCGAGCACCGGCCAAACCGAATGCCGCGAGGCCCGTCACAATCAGGAGCTCGTTGATCAAGCTGGTGCTATAGCCGGCGTCCCGACCGTAGCTGACGTGGGCAACGGAGAAGAATACAGCGGCGGCGAGAGGCCCGATCAGCGCGAAGCCCAGGCGGCGCTCGCGCAACGAGCCCATGTACGCGACTTCCCAAGCGGCGCCTATCGTCAGGAGCGAGGCCACAATCGCGATCGGCATGCCCGCTTCGCTCTGCGCGGCGAGGACGAGCATGTAGATGATGAAGCCGCCGATCGACAGCCCGACGACGGTTCGCTTCCAGATGCGAGCGGAGCGCGACGGCTCGTTGGAATCGGGCTCGGTCATCGCTTGCGAGTGGTGGAACTCACACTCTCACGCCGACCGTTCCGCGTGGTCATCGTCATCGGTTTCCGGTGCCACGTCGGCGACCAGCCCGCCGAATTTCCTGATGCGCCCGGCATAGCTTCGAAGCGCTTCGTGAAGCTCGGCCTTTCGGAACTCCGGCCAACAGACCTCGGTAACGAAGAGTTCGGAGTAGGAGATCTGCCACAGCAAGAAGTTACTGATACGCATCTCGCCGGCCGTTCGAATCAAGAGGTCGGGGTCCGGCGTCTCCGGGTCGTAGAGGTAAGCGCGCAGCGTCTCCTCCTTGATTTCTTTGGGATCGAGCTTGCCGGCCTGCACGTCCGCGCAGATTCCGCGAATGCCGTCCGCGATCTCCGTTCTGCCGCCGTAGGAGAGCGCCAGACGCAAGCGCATGCCGGTGTTCTCTCGCGTCAGCTCTTCCGTCTTGCGCAGCTCCTTCAGAGCCGCCGGCTCCAGGTCATCCAGGCGACCGATGCAGTGCAGCTGCACATCGTTGTCCATCAAAGTCGGGCGCTCCTCCACCATGAACTCGGAGAGCAGCCGCATGAGAAAGCGAACCTCCTTCGACGGGCGCTTCCAGTTCTCCACGGAGAAGGCGTAGAGCGTCAGGCTCTTCACCCCCATGCGCGCGCACTCGGTCGTGATCTCGCGGACGGAGTTAATGCCCTCCTTGTGCCCCATGACGCGGCGCAGGGTCCGTCTCTGTGCCCAGCGACCGTTGCCATCCATGATGATGGCCAGGTGCTCCGGGAATGCTCCGTCGAAGTCAGGTCGCTCGATCTTAAGGCCTGCCATGTCGGTTTAGCTTGGGATCACAGGGCGGGAACAGGAATGACCTGATCGCGCTCGGGTCCTACGGACAACATCTCGATCGGAACGCGGACGACCTCTTCGAGCCAGCGCACGTAGCTCCTCGTCGACTCGGGAAGCTCTTCAAAGACGCGAATCCCCGTGATGTCCTCGGACCAACACGGATGCGACTCGTACACCGGCGAGACACCGTCAAGGTCGGCGAGCTCTGCGGGCAGATCGGAAAAACGCTTTCCATCCATTTCGTAGGCGACGGCGACCTTCAATTCATCGAAGCCCGTCAAGACGTCCACGTTGGTGACGATCCAACCATCGGCGCCCGAGAGTTCGAGCGCGTAGCGCATCGCGACTCCATCGAACCAACCACAGCGCCGCGGACGGCCTGTCGTCGCTCCATACTCGTGGCCCGCTTCGCGAATTCGCTCGCCTTCCGCGCCGTGATCTTCGCTGGGAAAGGGTCCTTCCCCAACACGTGTGCAGTACGCCTTCGCGATTCCGATGGCACGCTCGATATGCCTGACGGGAAATCCCGCGCCGGCCGCGATTCCATCCGGGCCGGTGCTGGAGGAGGTCACGAAAGGATAGGTCCCGTGATCCAGGTCGAGCATCACGCCTTGCGCGGCCTCGAACAGAACGCGTTTGCCGTCGCGATAAGCCCGTCGAACCGTAGCTGCCGTGTCGCACACGAAGGGCGCGAGCTGGCGTCCAAAGGCGAGCGCTTTTTCGAGCTCGTCCTCTAGGGACAGCGTCTCAGCTCCATGCACTTTTTCGAGCAGCGCGTTCTTCTCCGCCAAGACCGCCGTCAGTCTCTTTCGGCAGTCTTCCTCGTTGACCAAATCGCAGACGCGCAAGCCTGTGCGCGCCGCTTTATCCGCATAGCAAGGCCCGATTCCGCGCCCGGTCGTGCCGATGCGCCCTTCGCCCTTCCAGGTTTCGGCGAGCACATCGAGCAGCTTGTGATGTTCGAAGATGACGTGTGCTCGAGCGGAAATCTGAAGCCGCGAGGGATCGATCGTCGTCCCGCGCTCTCGAAGGCCTTCGATCTCTTCGAGCAATTTGTTCGGCTCAACGGCCACGCCGTTTCCGATCACGTTGACTTTGCCGTCGTGCAAGATCCCCGAAGGAATGTGGTGGAGTACGTACTTCTCGCCCTGGACCACAACCGTGTGGCCGGCGTTCGCGCCACCTTGATAGCGGACGACAACATCGGCATCCCGGGAGAGAAGATCGATCATCTTCCCCTTCCCTTCGTCACCCCACTGAGCACCGAAGACGCTGACGGACGGCATTTAAATATTCCTGAGTTGAACGGGTGGTGAGGAGCTTCAGCGACCGCATGGCCTCCGAAAATGGATCGGGGACCTGAACCACTAGAACAGGTCCCCAATCGAGGCGAAGATTTTGGCCCTCCGCCTCGCCCGCGACAAGGCGAAGCAGCATTTTCCGCCGCCTTCCGCTGCGGTTCCTGAGGCCGCTCCGCCTCAACCGCCGTCAGAAGGACAGAAGCGCGAGTTCCGGACAGACGCGCGAGCCCCCGGCGCGCCCTCTCCCCGGGCTAGCGCTCTTCGCCAGGGTAGTCCAAGACCTCGAAGGGCACGTAATCGAGGACTTCCCAGCGCACCAGCGGAATGATCTCGGCCTCTTCTCCCGAGGTTCGCCGCCAGAGCACACAGCGCACGGTTCTCAACAAATCGAGGCCGAGCTGCTCGTCTTCCTCCACCGCTTGCTCGTCGATAAAGAACTCGGTGTCGTCCGATTCCGCCGTGCGACGACGCGCCGTGATGAAGACGGAGAACACGTCACTCTTGACGGTCAACAAGGCGCGGAGCTCCGCTTGAACGATGGGCTCCAGATTCTCCCAACCGTCCAGCTGAGCCAGATCGTTCACAGCATTGAAGATCTGACGGACGACAATCTCGTTTCCGAACTCGTCGACCGGCGGATCCTCGGAATCATCCGTCTCGGTCTCATCTTCCTCGTTCCGGTATTCGATCAGCGCGTCCCAGAAGTTCGAGGAGACATCGCGGTCGTCCATCAGCGACTTCAGCACAGCGACCGGCGCTCGATTGATATTGATCTTCGGAGCCGCATCCGTATCCGCGGCCGAGGGCGTTGCGCCTGCAGAATCTCCCGGTGTGTTGTCCGCTCCGCCGGGAATCGAGTCGCCGTCATCGGATAACGGGCTACTTCCCGCCTGCGAGGCCTCATCGGCACCGGCTCCGCTGCCAAGCCCTCCTGAACCCGATGGTGCCGCTCCCGCGCCGGAAGGTGTTCCTCCCGAAGGATTGGCGGGCCCGCTGCCACCCGAAGCTTCATCAACGGTCGTCAAGCTCGTCCAGAGTGTCAGAAAGGAGCCGATCGAATGAACGACGTTCCCCTCTTCATCGCGATAGTCGCGGAAGTGCGAGGGATGGAACTCGGGAAGCACGACGAACTCACGCAAGCTCATGGGCAGTCCAAGGTCCTCATTGTCCTCGTCGTCACTGAGAAGAGTCGGGCGAGGCAGCATCGAATTGGACCGCTGCTGCATATGCGCAAGCATGGCATCCGCCATGGACTCGGCGTCTCCCCCATCGATATCGGCGTCCGTCCCTTCGCGGCAGAGATCTAGAATCCGAGCGACGCGATCCCGCGCCTTCTCGGCTTCTTCTTCATCCTCCGTGAGCATGCTGAGGATGTTGTACTTGCTGTCTTCGTCTTGAAAATAGAAGCGCAATTGGAGCTCGTTGATCTCTGTTCTTCCGGGTCGCGCCCAACCATCCTTCGAGGAATCCGTCGCGCCTCCGCCGCCTGCGTCGGGCGCGCCGCCACCTCCCAGCCCGCCTGGCGCGGAGCCTCCGCCCTCCCCGCCGCCCGAATCCTCAGCGGCATCGGCTTTCAAATCCTCGTAGACCTTCAAGAAGGCCGACTCGATCACCAGGTCCATGTTGGACAGCGTGCCTTGGTTCCGCGCGATGCGCGCATCGGTAATCGTGCTGATTCGAATCTGAGACGCGATCAGAATCAGAATCATCAACACCAGCATGGCCATCATCAGGGCCGCGCCGCGCCGCTCGCGCCGCGCACAACGGGGGTTCGAAAGTGGTCTCTTCATCGCGGAGGGCCAGACGACAGGATCCGCTCTGGCTTCCAGGATTGTACGGAGTCGGGACAAAAAACGACCTCGAAACCATAGAGACGGAAGCCTGAAGTCGCTCCCGCGGCATCCCTCGGAAGGTGGGCGGCTCGGGCAACCGCCCGGACTCTAGACGCGCTTAGAACTCGCGCTGAAAGTCCGTGCCCTCGAGGATCCTCGGGCGAATGAAGAACAAGACGTGTGATTTTGTGACCTGAGTAAAGCGCGACTTGAAGAGCCAGCCGAGGAGCGGAATCTCGCCCAGGAACGGCACCTTGCGCTCGACTTCGCGGGTTCGAGTCGTGGTCAGACCACCGAGGATGAGAGCTTCGTCCTTCTTCAAGTAGACGATCGTCTTCACCGATCGCTTCGCGATGATCGGCGTAATGAGGTCCGCGGCGCCAGCGCCGGTTCCCGCCACAACGGTCGTTAGCGAGCCCGCTTCCTGTGAAGCTTCGAGGTCGATGTTCAGGGCCAGCGTTTCGGAACCGAGGATGCGGGGGACCACATACAACTTAACCCCGACCTCTTTGAAGTCGAGCGTCGCGTTGAAGGTGCCCGAATCGCTGATGCTCTTCACGTTGAAGAACGGCAGCTCTTCCGTATTGAGGATCTCCGCCTTGCCACCTTCGCGCACGGCGATCTTCGGCTGCGAGATGATCGAGACGTTCTCCCAAGTCTTGACGGCCTGGATGATCGCGCTCACGGTCGTTCCGTCTTGGATAGCACCCAAGCTGAGGATCGCCTCATTGGCGGACTCCACGTTGGGCAGCGCAAAGCCGAGGGACTCGATAAAGGCGTTGCCCGGGAAAACCGCGTCAGCAGCGGGAACTCCCCAGTCGAGTACATCCGTCTCCGTCAACTCGACAACCTGCGCCTCGATTTCGATTTGCGGAACGCCAGCGCCGAACAAGTCGATGAAGTACTCCACCTCCTCCAAGAGCTCATAAGTCGCCGTGCAGACCAGCCAGTCCGCCATCGCAACCTCGTTGTCTTTCGGCGGGTAGGTGCGCAAATCCTGATATAGCTCGGCATCCCAATTATTGAGCAGCACAGCTTGAATGACCTCTTCGTCCGAGGCCGCCGCAGTTGCCGCGTCCAGCACCTCAACGGAGAACATTCCCCGGCCGGCCATCAGCTTCATCAGGTCGAGCATCCGCTGACCCTTGCCCGGCGGCAGCGGATAGGGCTTCGTGATTCGGCCATCGGCGTGAACCACGATGCGCTCACCGAACGTCCGGTAAGGATTCGGGGGACGCTTGGGAGTCGTGAGCACGCGGTCTTCGGTCGCGCGCTCCAGCTTTCGGCGCTCGAACTCTTCCGCGATCCTGGCTTCTCCGGCAAGCGTATCGGCAGCCGCCGACTCGCCGTCGTCCAACTCCTCTGCGGACTCGGAGGCGGGCTCAATCGAGAACACGTCGCGGGAGCCTTCGACAGCTCGGGGCTCGCCACTCGCGACGATGGTCGCCAGCTCTTCGAGCCCGTGAGCGCCCTGAATATCTTCCGTCGAGCGCGGCCTCGACACACAGCTCGTGACCCAGACGAGGGACACGACCGCCGCGAAGACGGGGAGCGCTCGACCTCGAGGCGTCGTCGAGCCAGTCGTCGAGAGTGTGGAGGCCGAGGGGAACATGAAGAGCTGTCTGGAGGTGGACCGACCGAGGCCGTCCTCATCGAGAGAGGGCACCGAGGGTAGAGCGCTAATGGTCAGTTCGTCCATCACCGACCATGGCTTGAGCCAGCGAACCCTCCAAAGCCTGCCCTATAGGAGCGAGGGCTGTCGATCCTCTCACGGAAACCCGATCGCCCGCATCCTTCGTTCCCCTCGGGAGCGGACCTCGACCCTACTCGGAAAACGTCGCTTTGACCTTTTTCGTGATGTCGGGAATCTTGCGTCCGTCCTCGTGGGAGATCGCCTTCCAGACACTGCAGTGGTCCTGGTCATCGCTAACCGACTTGCAGGCCTCGAGAATTCGGTCCGTCGCTTCTTGCTGGAGCTGAATCCCCTCCGCTGACTCCGGGTCGATGCCCTCGCGGATCATTCGCTTGATCTCGGGAGTCGCGTCCCAGAGCTTCGAATAGCTCACCTTCGCCGGATTGCTCAAAGCTCGCAGTGAGCTCAGCCCGCAGATGTGGTCGTCACTATCGGCAATCCAGTCCGACGCGTTATTGATCGTCAGCGCGAGCTCGCAGCAAGCGATCGGTCGGGGTGCCTCGAATTCGCTCGACGCAGCGGTACCGCTAAGCGGCAGCACGAGAAGCAAGGAGGCGAGACTGAGAGTTGAAATGGCCATCGATCGACCTTTGAAGTATGGCACGAAGCCCGAATTCTCACCAAGCCCATTGTGAGAAGAAGTTAATGCACTGCAAATGTGAGGCTCATACCCGGGGGCGCCGCTCTCGATTCCCAACCGGCCTCACCAACTCTCTAGCCGGGCTGACTCCCATCAATCGGCGCTCCTGCACGAAAAACGGGGGCAGAGCGCTTGGCGCCCTGCCCCCGTGATTGCCGGAAGCCCACGCGAATAAGCGTGGGCGACGGGTTCAGACTTACGCTTCCTGAACTTCCATGGTCTGGCGTCGGGACAGCTTGATCCTGCCGCGGTCGTCGACATTGATCACGACCACTTCCACTTCGTCGCCCATATCGACGACATCCTTCACGCTCTCGACGAAACCTTCGTCGAGTTCGGAGATGTGACACATACCTTCAACACCGGGAAGGATCTCGATGAACGCACCGAAGTCCTTGATGCCTTTGACCGTGCCCGTGTAGCGCGAGCCGATCTCCGGCATAACGCAGGTGCCCGAGATCGTCTCGACGCACTTCTTGACCAGCTCTTTGTTCGTTCCGAAGACCGAGACCTTGCCGGTGTCCTCGACGGAGACGCGAACCTTGAACTGCTCCTGCAAGCCTTTGATGTTCTTGCCACCCGGGCCGATCAGGAAGCCGATGCGATCCGAAGGGATCATCACGTTTTCCATGCGCGGCGCATGGTCGGCAACTTCGGCGGACGGGCTCGAGACCACCTCGAGCATCTTGCGAAGAATGTAGCGACGTCCTTCACGGGCCTGCTCAAGAGCTTTTTCGAGGAGCGCGCGGTCGATGGACTTCACTTTGATGTCCATCTGAAGCGCGGTGATGCCGAGGCCCGAGCCCGCGACCTTGAAGTCCATGTCACCGGTGTGGTCTTCCGAACCGAGGATGTCCGAGAGGATCGCGGTGCGATCGCCCTCTTGGACGAGGCCCATGGCGATTCCGGCGACCGGCTGTGTGAGCGGAACACCCGCGAGCATCAGCGAGAGGCAGCCACCGCAGACGGAGGCCATCGAAGAGGAACCGTTCGACTCGGTGATCTCCGAGACGACGCGCATCGTGTACGGGAAGACGTCCTTCGAAGGCAGAATCGAATCGAGAGCGCGCTCGGCCAGCATGCCGTGCCCGATCTCACGACGCCCCGGACCCATCAAGCGGCGGGTCTCCCCGACGCTGTAGGGCGGGAAGTTGTAGTGCAGGTAGAAGGACTTGCGGTACTCCTCGTCGATGCCGTCGATGATGGCTTCGTCGTCCGGCGTGCCGAGCGTCGTGCTGACGATCGCTTGCGTCTCGCCGCGCGTGAACAGCACCGAGCCGTGGTGACGCTTGACGAAGTTCGGGAGAATCGTAATCTCGCGAATCTCATCCGAAGCGCGACCGTCGACGCGCTTGCCGTCGAGGATGCAGGTACGGGTCAGTGCAACCTCGAGGTCGTGGAAGGCGTTCTTGACGGCCTTCGTGCGATCCTTGAGGTCGAAGCGATCTTCGATACCCGCGGTCAGCTCCGCGAGGCAGTCCTTGCGGACGGCGCGAACGGCGTCGTCGCGCTCGTGCTTGCCCTGGGTGAAGAGCGCGTCCTTGACGCGGTCGGAGTATTTGCCGACCTGCTCGGCCAGAACCGCGTCGGGCTCCGGGGCGACGAAGACGGTCTTCGGCTTGCCGGCTTTTTCGCGCAGCTCGTCGATGGCGACACAGATGGTCTTAATCGTCTCGTGAGCCAGCTCGAGAGCATCGAGCATCTCGGTCTCCAGCATCTCTTTCGCGCCCGCTTCCACCATTACGATGCCGTTCTGGTGACCGGCAACGATCAGGTCGAGCTGGGATTCCGTGCGACGGCGATCGTCCGTGGGGTAGACGACCAGCTTGTCGTCGAGGTGTCCGATCCGGATGGCGCCCAAGGCGCCTTCAAACGGAATCTCGCTGATGTGCAGCGCCGCGAAGGAAGCGATCATCGCCAGGATGTCGGCGTTGTGCATTCCGTCATAGCCGTGGACGCGGGCCATGACCTGGACTTCTTGCTTGAACCCATCGGGGAACAGCGGGCGGATCGATCGATCGATCATCCGCATCGTGAGGATTTCCTTGGTCGTCGGGCGACCTTCGCGCTTGAAGAATCCTCCGGGGATCTTGCCGGCGGCCTCCGTGTTCTCGCGGTAGTCCACCGTGAGGGGGAAGAAATCCAGATCGTCGCGACCGGATCCGGTCACGGCTGCGGAGAAGACTTGCGTCTCCCCCAGGGTGGCGATCACGGCGCCGTGCGCTTGACGGGCAACCATGCCGGTCTCAAGCGTCAGGGTTTCGCCGTTAATCTCGCAGGTGACTTTTATTGATTCCAAACTCATGTTTACAACTCTTTTCGACTTCAACGTCGTCTAACAATTCCGACAGAAACCCGACTCCGAAAGGCGACAAGCGACTCATTGAGGTCACTCCGCAGGAATCGGGGGTGGCCACGGCTCGCAAATCGAGCGGCGTGACACGGGTGCGCGTACTGCGCTGTACTTTCGACATCCCTCGCGTCGGCCGAATTCATCCGCCGACGAGGGTCTCTCGCAAACTCGAGCGTTCTTAGCGACGCAAGCCAAGACTCTTAATGAGAGCTTGGTAGCGCGCCTGGTCCCGCTTCCGGAGGTAGCGCAGAAGCTTACTGCGCTGTCCAACCATCTTCAGGAGACCGCGGCGTGACGTGAAATCCTTGCGGTGCACCTTGAGATGCTCTGTCAGGTTCTTGATGTGCTCTGTCAGCAGAGCGACCTGAACTTCCGTCGATCCGTTGTCCCCGTCCTTGGACGCGAACTCCTTAATAATTTCAGCCTTGCGGGCCGTAAAAATCGCCATCGTTTCGTTCCTGTTGGGTGGGAAGTTTCAAGCCCGCTCCCCAGGGCAGGATGCTCCGGGCGAGGGGTGATTGCGTCATGACTCTTCCGCGCATCGGACTCTCCGCAACACTCGGGTCGCGGCGATCCAACCGCTTGGCTGGGCCATGGATTCCGCCCGATCGGACAGAATCCTCTGGGGATGCCCCCCACCTGGGGAGCCCCGACTCAATTTCAGCGCGAGAGTCTAGCTACCGGCACGCCGAACCGCCAGCCCGGGGTCGCCCGGGCAGTCCGTGGTCCTAGGTCCCCAGCGATATGGAGCACCCCTGGTCCCAAACCGGAGCCCGCTCCCCCCATGCACTCTCGGCCCGTCTTGATACCGCAGGCGGATCGGCCCGCCTATCGAGGATCGGCCGGCCGACTCGGAATCAGCTGCAAAATCTCCTGAGCGGCCATCACGGCGGCCTTCTCGAAGAGCTCTTCTCTCGACGGCACGATAGAACCCTGGACGAGCTCCAGGCGACGCTTCACGCGAGCCCCCCACAGCGGAGTTCCGCCCGGCTGACCACCGTCCAGAATCTCCACCTGCATCACGATATTCAGAGCGCCGTTCGTGGAGAGCAAGCTCGTGTCCCACTCATCCACCACGACTTGCAGAACGCCATCGGCCTGCAGGCTGCTCGAGTCGAACTTCGCTTCGACCCAATTCACATCCACGTAATTGAGGCTAATCGGGCTGTAGAGCTTCTCGACGAGGCCCAAATACAGTTGGTTGCGAAGAGTCCGCGCGGGCACCAAGCCGCCGGTGTGGTCTTTCACGGGCAGAACCGCAATGTCGACCGGGCGGGACTCCTCCAGACCGAAGCTCGGATAGCGATTGGTCTCATTCTGGCTCTCACCGGGCGCAATCGCGCAGCCGGAGAACCCGAGTACGGAAACCAGAGTCAGCCCGGAGAGGGCGCTCACAATAATCGGGGTGCACTGCATGTAGATCTCCCAGTTCCTTCGTCGCTGGAAAAAGCAAACTACCGAAAAGCGGCTCGTCCTGCCGGGGAGTGGCGGATCGGGAAGTCGCAGTATAGAGGCTTCACTCCGAGGGAGAAGGCTGAGTTGATCAAACCTACGCAGCTTCCGAGGATCCCCTTCCGACCGAGAAGCCCGGGCCACTGGTCACGGCGCTCCTTCCACAGGGCTGCAGCCTCGGTCCTCAGATTCTGAAGCCGAACCGGGTCGGCTTAGAGAGCTCTGAATCTCCGGCTCGGATCCCGAGCGCTCGGGGCCCCCTTCCATCAACGGCCTAGTCGTTCTGGAACAAGCTCCCCGCCACCCAATCAAAGCTGCCCGAAGTCGTCCTGTTCCTACCCCCGCTGACCGTCGCCTGGGTCCCGTACGCAGTGTTGATGTGCCCGCCGCTTACCGTCGATCCAACGCTCACGGCTGAATTGTTCTGCCCGCCATTCACCGTGGAGTAGGTGTTCGTCGCGAAATTCACGTAGCCGCCGGAGATGGAGGAGTTGGTGCCCGACGCGAAGCCTGAGCGTCCTCCGCTGATGGACGAACTTAGTCCACCCGCATTGCTAAAGGAACCGCCACTGACCGAAGAGTACGTGCCACTCGCGGCATTCAACCAGCCGCCACTAACGGAGGATCCCGTTCCGTAGGTCACGTTTTGCACGCCGCCGCTGATCGACGAGTTGGACGTTGTCGTCGTGTTCAAAGCCCCTCCACTGATCGCCGAATCGATTCCGCTGGCTAAGCCGTAGCTCCCTCCGGAAATAGCAGCGCCGTAGCCGCTCGAGACGTTGTAGCGCCCGCCGCTCACGGAAGCGTAGTCGCCGCTCGCTGTATTCCCTCGACCGCCGCTCACCGAAGAGCCCACACTCCCGCCGTAGTTAAACCGCCCGCCGGTCACGCTCGTATAGGCGGTCTCGAGGTAGTTGTCTTGTGCGACCACAAGTCCTCCAAAGCTTCGGTAGGAATGCCCGTGCCCAACCACGAGATTGTGCGAACCGATTCGAAGGTCTCCGTGCGGATTGCCGAGCTCGTTGTAGCCGACGATCAAATTTCCGAGACCGTTGATCGCGCCAGCCAAAGCACCCGGGTTCATGGGATTGCCGTTCGTCGCATTCAGACCGTTCACGATCTGCACGTTGACTCCGCTGATTCGAATCGTCTCCATCAACCCACCGACTCCATCCGGCAAGTAGGCGATCGACATGTGATTCAAGATTCGTTGCTGCTCGGCGGTGACACCGATGTGGTGCTTCGGAAACCGAAGAGTTTCAACAGGAGCTGCCGGACCGTGGATGGGGATCGGCCCGGTAGCGGCCTGAACGGGTTGCTCGCCATCACCGTACGCTCCGACCTCGTTAAAGGCCGCGCCGGAGTACGAGCTCTCGGAAACTCGATCGGCCGATTCAAGCGATTCGGCGATCAACTCAACCTCTTCGCCGAACAAGGGAGTGGGCTCGGATGTCATTAAACCGCCGAGCACAGGCTCCATCGGTGGAGTACGTCCAGCGCGCTCAAACCCGAGCTCGACACCCCAAAAGAGCACGTCGCTGGATTCATTGTGAAGCAATAGATCGGGAAGCTTATCTCCATCGATATCGCGAAGCTCCGCCGTTCGACCAACCCCGGAATCGGCAAGTCCAAACTCATCTGTCGCGACCGCGAACAACCCATCTCCACTGCCTTGAAGTGCAAGATTTGCGAGCGAACTCACCAAGTAGAGATCGATAAATCCATCGCGATTCCAATCTCCCCAAACAAGATCTTCGATGTGAACTTGCGGCAATTCCTGAAGCACGGCTTCAAACTGTCGCTCTCCGATACCGAGCGATATTTCGATCGAGCCATCTCGAAAATTCTCGATCAAGTCGCCGCGACCATCGCCATTCACGTCGACCACCCGCAGGCTCGAAGGGGCGAGCTGTTCGCGCGGTTCAACCGCGGCGATTGTGGGGAGGCTGGACGCAAGCAACGATAGGAGGACAATCAACATGGGTGTTCTCTGGCTGGGGTCGAGGTGATCGGTCGGCGGAGAGCGCGACGGCATTCGAATTTCGTCGGACCTTCAGAACAGCCGCTTTCGGCGCTGTCATCGGGACAAAACTCGCCCTCATTCCTTCAGAATCGCCGACCTCCGCCTGGCGTTACGCGAAAAGCGCTCTTCTTTCGCGTCCACTCCTCGACCCGGGCGCCGACGAGTGCTCCTGGAGTCGGATTCACTCCCGGGCGCTCGCCACTTCCACGTGGACTCAGAGGCTTTACGAGACTGGGTCTATCGCGCCAACTCTTCGACCGCAGCCCGCAGCTGCGCCGCGAGCTCCGGGTCCCGAATTCCCTCCCCTTCCGCGAAATTATCGTGGAAGGAGGGCAGGCTGAAGCTCGCTCGGAGGTCGGCGCCCATGCGCGGAAAGGTGGCCTTGCCCGCTTCGATCACCGTCGCTCCGCCGCGCCCACCGGGCGAAGTCGAGAGCAGCAGCATGGGTTTGTTCGCCCACGGCTTGCCCTCGATCCGCGAAGCCCAGTCGTAGAGATTCTTGAAGGCCGCCGAGTAGGAACCGTTGTGCTCGGCCAGTGCGACCACGACCGCGTCGTGAGCGGCGATCAAGTCGAGGAACTCCTGCGCAGCCTTCGGTGTGCCGTTCGCCTCCTCCTCGTCCGAGCTGTAGATCGGCAGGTCGAAGCTGCGGAGATCCAGCTCCGTCACGACGCCATTGGGAACGAGGCTAGCCGCGTAGTTCGCGAGCCGGCGATTGATGGACTGCGAACTGGTCGAGGCACCGAAGGCGAGGATCTTCATGAGGTGGGAGCGGGAAGTGGATTCATCGTGAGTGAAGCTACAGGAGCCCGCAGTCTAGCTCTTCTGAGCCTAGAGGGTGCTCCGGACGGGAGTCACGATCGACACGGTTTCTCGCATCCGCCACTCCTCTGCTGGCGAATAGCGCCATGTGGTTCGTCCAGACCAACTCCCCAGCCCGCGCGAGAAGGCCAAGCCGTCGTCCGCGCGATCGACCCTCCATCCAAGTCGCCGTGTCGTTATCACGGGGCTCGGTGCGACAAGTCCCTTCGGCGCGGGACGGTTTGAGCTCTGGAGAGGGCTCATGGCCGGACGCCCCACCATCGGGAGCTTCGACCTGTTCGACTCGAGCGAACATCGAACGAGAATTGCCGGACAGTACCCCTCCAACGGACTCGCCACTTGCGCTCCTCCCAAGGCCCGGCGGAAGACGAGCTCGAGGTCCGATGCGCTCGCGCTCCTGGCGACACGGGAAGCTCTAGCCCACGCGGATCTCGTCTCGGTCGAGGACGCGGGCATCTTCTTCGGAACGAGCGCGGGCGGAATGCTCGAGGGTGAGGATTTTTTCGAGCGGATGCGTCGAGGCGAGTGGAACGAATCGAGGCGTGTACTCGCCTCCCAACAAAACAACTGCTCCGCCGACCACCTGGCGCGCACTCTGGGAGTCGGAGGGCCCGTCGAAGTGATCTCCTCAGCCTGCGCCGCTTCGACCATGGCGATCGAAGCGGCGCTCCAAGCGTTGCGCGCCGGCGAAGTGGAGGTGGCCTTAGCGGGCGGAGTCGACGCTCTCTGCCGCATGACCTACGCGGGCTTCAACTCACTCCGCGCCGTCGATGAAGAACCGAGTCAGCCCTTTCGCGAAGGACGCGGGGGGCTCTCGCTCGGAGAGGGTTCGGGAGTGCTCGTGCTCGAAACTCTCGAGCACGCTCTCGCGCGAGGCGCGGCTCCCATCGCCGAGCTTTCCGGCGCCGGTTCCAGTTGCGACGCCTACCACATGACGGCGCCGAATCCCGAGGGCACGGGTGCGGCTCAAGCCATTCGCTCCGCACTCAACAACGCCGGAATTTCGTCCCGCGAGATCGACTTCATCAACCTCCACGGAACGGGTACCGAGCACAACGACGCCGCGGAGTGGCAGGCCTTGCGCCAGGTCTTTGGCGACCGAGCGGGCTCGATTCCCGCGACATCGACGAAAGGAGCGATCGGCCACCTGCTCGGAGGCTGCGGTGGATTGGAAGCCGTCGTCAGTGTCCTGTGTCTCGACGCCGGACGGGTTCACGCAACCCCAGGCCACGGCCCCATCGATCCAAAAATGCCTCTCGACCTGGTGCTCTCCGAAGCGCGCGTGTTGGAACGGTCCAACTTTGCGCTCTCCACCAACCTGGCTTTCGGAGGAGCGAACGCGGCGATCGTCATTGGGCGCTGGCAGGGCGAGTGAACGAGCCAGCGAGCGCCCACGCACGCAACGTCAATCCCCGGCGGACGCACGGCTCCGTGCTGGGCTCCACCGCTCTCGGAGTACATCCCACTCCACTCCCAACCAGAGCTTGATTCCCGTTCGGAAAGGCGAAGAGAAGGGCGTCTCGCCAACGCCGAAGTCTTTGGCGATACAACGCAGGTCGCCATTTCGACGGCCGTAGGTTCCGGCTTTGCGGCGAGCGCGCGCAAGTTTGACGAGCCGTCCGCTGTAGAAGCGAAGCGCCTTGTAAGCGAATCGCTGGCCGCGACTGTCGAGCCCCAGGAGTGGATGTCGATACTCCTCGACATCGCGCGCGGTTCGGCCGACCTTTCCGATGAAGTACATGGCGGTGTCCATCAAATACGCCGCGCCACACAGCTCGGCGTCGCCCATGATCTCGTACTTGTTCAAGTACAGTCCGCGAAACCAGCGGTCATAGGAGCGCGCGAACTCGTCGTTGTGTTTGCGAATGGCTAGAGCGAGGCCCGCTGCTCCGAGCTTTCCCGAGAGGTCTTCTTCGATGATTCGCGCGCTCGCGTAAGCGGAGTACGAGACGTGGTCGAGGCCGGGGCTGTAGTAGGGATCGATGAAGGCCGCCGCATCGCCAACCAGCGCCCAACCCGGACCCATGTAGCGCGTCGAACGGTACGGCAGCCGGTCGTAGCTCTTAAAGTCTTCCGGATCGAGAATCGCGTTCTCGACGAGATCGCCGAGGCCCGCAGCTGCGCGCACGTGTCGTTCATAGCGCTCGCGCGGCGTACCGCCCTCGGGCGTGTCGAACAGGCGGCGGTCCCACACCAATCCGATGCTCGTCTGCCCCCCGGACAGAGGAATTGCCCAGGTCCACGAGCCGTAGGTGCAAAAGTGATTGGTGCACAGCCGGCGCGCGCTCCGGGTGAAGGGCATTTCCGGTGAGCGCACATCCGCGCCGAGCACGCCCTTGCCGTCCATGTCCTTCACGCCCGTCCAACGCCCCCACATCGCGGACGTCGGATGCTCTTCATTGGCCTCGAACAGTCCGAGCTTGCGCGACAGATAGGCACGGCGTCCCGATCCATCGACAACCCACTTCGCGCGGAAGCGGCGCTCTTCCCCAGCGACCTCGACCACGACCTCGTTCAGGGGCCGCGCGAGCTCGACATCGACCACCTTGGCCGGACGCAGGAGCTCCGCTCCCAGCTCCACCGCGAGCTCGAGCACATGCTCGTCGAGTACGGCGCGGTCCAGTTGAAAGCTCGGCATCGAGGGCAGCGAGTCCGTCCCCACCTCCGCCATCTCCTCGAAGCTCTGGTCCGGTCGCTCGGAGAACCAATAGCGCAGGCCGTGCTTGGGCAGGTGATTGCGCAGGAGGTGGTCGTAGAGCCCCAGCACGCGACTGAGAAACAGTCCGGAAATCTCGACGGTCGCTTCCCCGACCTTGCGATCGAACTCCGCTGCACGTTCGACGATCAGGATGCGGGTCTCGGGCCGCCAGCGCTTGAGCAGCACCGCGGTGGAGGCCCCGGAAATTGCGCCACCAATGATGACGACGTCGTAGGTCTCAGGTTCCGATTCGTGCATTTCGATTCCGTCAGGCTAGCTGAGCTGAGTTCTTACTCATAGAAGGGCGGCAGCGCGCAAGGACTTCGGAAACTAATCGCGCGGCGATGAAGCCTGGATGCAGGAGATTCGAATGCCATCGAGAAAAGCCTGTGGCATCGTGCCCGCAACAGCAGGCCTCGAGCGAGCCATCTACGAAATCAGACGAGAGATGTGGAAGCCGATGTCAATCCGTGAAGGCCTCGGCGGGAATCACCTTTGCACAGCTGGAGATTCACGATCCAAAAAGTATTAACGGAGAATCGGGGCGATGGGATGCCAGTCCAATCCGGCTTCTAGCTATTCCCCACTCGCTCAGCATCCCGGCTGTGCACATTCGAAGCGCTCAAGGCTGAAAAACATGGAGGGATAACCCTCATACTTACTCTCACATATTTGAGGGCCATGAGAGGCGGGCTCGATCGAGGACGGACCGCTGAGCTGGCGAGTTCATCCCCAGAATCGCGCCCAAACCGAACCCGCTTGCCTTAGCTGGCGAGCGAGCCTTCGTCACGCCTTGCAACCGGCGACTGGGCAGGGAACAATTGTCGCGCGGCCCGGACTCGACTCACTCGCTCGGCGCTCCCTTCGCTCAAGAGAATCCAACCATGAGACGTATCCCGCACAGCTCACTCACGTTCCTGCTGTTGATTCTCGTCTTGACGCCCGCATGGGGAGCCTGCTCCTCAGTGGGTAACGCGCAACGCGACGACGACTCGGCGATGGACGAGTTCGGGGACTTCGACGAGTTTGACGACTTCGGCGATGAAGAAGCCGAAGAGGTCTATGACCCACTCTCCGGGTTCAACCGAGTCATGTTCACTTTCAATGACAAGGTGTACTTGTGGGTTTGGAATCCGGTCGCCAAGGGCTGGCGCTTTATCGTTCCCCAGCCCGCGCGCGTCGCGGTCGATCGCGCATTCAAGAACCTGCTCACACCGCCGCGACTGATCAACTCGTTGCTTCAACTCGAGTTCGGAAAAGCGGGGACAGAGTTCGGGCGCCTACTCGTCAATTCGACGCTCGGGATCGGCGGTCTATTCGATCCAGCGGATGCTTGGTTCGGTTGGCGAGCTCCGAGTCCTGAGGACTTCGGGCAGACTCTTGCGACCTACGGAGTGGGCACCGGGTTTCCGCTCGTGCTGCCCTTCCTCGGACCGAGCAATTTGCGTGACGGGTTCGGGCTGATCCCGGATGGCTTCATGAACCCGGTCTTTTATTTCACCGAAGGCTACGAAGGAACCGCGATTTGGGTGGGTGACAGCCTCAACCGAACGTCCCTACATATTGGAGAGTACGAGAGCCTCAAAGCCGACGCTCTTGACCCCTACACTCTCTTCCGCGACGCCTATCAGCAAAACCGATTGAAGAAGATCGAGGAATAACCATGAAGACCCTGATGCTCGCTGCGCTGACGCTCTTTCCCGTGAGCGGCGAAACTCGCGCCATCGATGACAGCCAAGAAGTCGCGTCCGTGGTTCGGACTGCGGTCGAGAAAGTAATCACCGTACTCCGCGACGACACGCTCACGCGCGTCGCCAAGCGCGAGAGTTCCATGGAGATCGTCGAACCTCTGATCGACTTTCGCCTGCTCGGCATGCTCTCCCTCGGCAAGACTCACTGGAGCCGCGCGAGCGAGAGCCAGCGCGACACCTTCACCGACCTGTTCGCCGAGACGCTCAAGCTCTCCTACTTCGAGAAGCTGGAGCTCTTCACCGACGAAGATGTCGAGTTTGAAGCGCCGGTGCTCCAGAGTTCGAAGAGCTCTCCCAAGTACTTCGTCATGAGCTACATCGTCTCGAAAGGCGACCGAATCAAGGTCGGCTATCACATGACGCGGCGAGGCGAGGAGTGGAAGGTCTACGACTTCGAGATCGAGGGAGTCAGCATTCGAAAATCCTATGGATCGCAGTACAACGACTACCTGAAAGAGAATGCGTTCGACGACCTCTTGAAGACCATGCGAGAAAAGGTCGAAGAGACGAAGAAGCGCGACTCGGACGCGAAGAATTAGATCGGGCCCTCATTGAAGGTCCTCAACACCTACAACTCGGTCGTTCTCGGTTTCCCGAAGACGACCGTTGTCACGCTCGTCGCTCTGTTCGCCTTTTGCGGCTACTGGGTGAAGGACTTTCAGCTCGATGCGTCGAGCGACTCGCTGGTTCTGGAGGGCGATGAAGACCTGCGCTACTCGCGCACGATGGGCGAGCGCTATGGCGGTGACGAGTTCGTCATCATCACCTTTACGCCCGCGGGCGATCTCCTCGGTGAGAAATCGCGCACCGTGCTCAAGCAGCTCCGCA
This sequence comes from Planctomycetota bacterium, assembly GCA_029259635.1. Taxonomy (GTDB): domain Bacteria; phylum Planctomycetota; class UBA1135; order UBA1135; genus OFTM34. The sequence continues at coordinate 25,099 of JAJDEU010000059.1, forward strand.
CCGACCTAGAGGAGCTCGAGCGCGTTGCCTCGGTCACGACTATTCTCGATGTTCCGCTGCTCCGCAACCCACCGGTTCCGCTCGCGGAGGTTCAATCCAACCTAAAGACTCTCGAAGACCCTGACGTCGACATCGAGCTTGCGCGCGATGAATTTCGCACCAGTCCGGTCTACAAGAACCTGATCGTCAGCAACGACCTAAAGTCGACGGCGGTCCAGGTCACCTTCGCCGCCGACGGCCCCCACTCCGCGCTGGCTGACGAACGTCAGGCCCTGATTGACCTGCGTCTCGAGTCTGCGCTCAGCCCGGACCAGAGCCAGCAACTCTCCGACCTTCAAGAGCGCTACACCCGCTCGAAGAGCCGGCTTCGCGACGAGCGCCACGAGGACATCGACGCGATTCGCGCCATCCTGGACAACTACCGGTCGCACGCCTCGCTGTTCCTCGGCGGCCTACCGATGATCGTCGACGACATTGTCGCCTTCATTCGGGCCGACCTGATGATCTTCGGCGTCGGCATGGTTCTGCTCTTGATCGCAACGCTCGGCGTCATCTTCCGCCGCGTGCGCTGGATCGCACTACCGATTGCCTGCTGCTCTTCTTCCGGCCTGGTGATGATGGGCCTGCTCGGTTTGATCGGCTGGGAAGTCACCGTCGTCTCCTCCAACTTCGTCTCGCTACAGCTCATCTTCACGATGTCGCTTACGATCCACTTGATCGTGCGTTATCGAGAGCTGCTTCGAGAGCGCCCCGACGAAGACAACCGCACACTGATTCGGGATACGGTCGGGCATACCTTCGTACCCTGCTTCTACGCCTCGCTCACAACGGTCGCCGGTTTTTCCTCTCTGATCCTCTGCGACATCCTGCCGGTCGTGAACTTCGGCTGGATGATGACGATGGGCATCGCGGTCTCCTTAGTCGTGACTTTCGTTCTCTTCCCCGCGGCGCTCTTGTTGATGAAGAAGCCGCCCGCCGTTCAGGAGAAGGAGTTCGGGCTGGGCCTGACCACCTTCTTCGCGCGTCTGTCGGAGCGCCACGGCGTTCTCGTGCTCGTGGTCAGCGCGATCGTTGGAGTCCTCACCCTGGTCGGTGCGTGGAGACTCGAAGTTGAAAACAGCTTCATCAATTACTTCAAGGAGAGCACCGAGATCTATCAAGGCATGGCCTTTATCGATCGCGAATTGGGTGGCACCACTCCGCTCGACGTCATTCTGGACTTCGACACGGTCGATGAGAGCGCCGCTCTAGAACCCGAGGACGAGCCCGAAGAAGCCGAAAGCTTCGACGAGTTTGATGAGTTCGACGACTTCGACCTAGCGGAGGATGAAGGCGATCACGAGAAGTACTGGTTCACGACTACGAAACTGGAGCGCATCGGCCGAGTTCACGACTATCTCGATGAACTCGACGGGACCGGAAAGGTGAGCTCGCTCGCCACGCTCACGAAGATTGGCCAGGACATCAACGATGGAAAGGTGCTCGATGATTTCCTCCTCGCCATTTTGTTCCAAAAGATGCCGGACGACTTCAAGACGGCGCTCATCAATCCCTTCGTGTCGATTGAGAACGAACAGGCTCGAGTCAATGTTCGCATCAACGACTCGATGAAGTCGCTGCGCCGCGACGCTCTCTTGAAGAAGATTCGCTCGGACCTGGAGAACGAGCTCGGTCTCCGCGAGGATCAGTACCAACTCTCTGGTCTCATGGTGCTCTACAACAACATGTTGCAGAGCCTCTTTCAGTCTCAGATCCAGACGATTGGATACACCGTTCTCGCGCTCTCCTTGATGTTCTTGATCCTCTTCCGATCGCTCAAGATCGCGCTGATCGCCATTCTACCCAGCCTGCTCGCCTCGCTGGTCGTCATCGGCGTCATGGGGCTCGGCGGAATACCGCTCGATGTCATGACCATCACCATCGTGGCCATCAGCATCGGAATTGCGGTCGACGACACCATCCACTACCTCCACCGCTTTCGCGTCGAGTTCGAGAAAGACAGCGACTACGTGCAGACTGTCTACCGCTGTCACCGCAGCATCGGCAGCGCGATGTTCTACACCTCGATTACGATCACGACCGGCTTCTCGATTCTCGCCATCTCGAACTTCATCCCGAGCATTCTGTTCGGTCTGCTCACCGCCCTCGCGATGATGATGGCACTCGTCTCCGCCTTGACCCTGCTCCCGAAGCTCATCCTGGTCTTCAAGCCCTACGGAGCGGGAATCCGTCCGAACGCCTAGAGCGAGAGCCGCTCCTTACTGTAACAGGAAGGGAACGACCGCCGTGTGGGCGTAGGACTCCACTTCGCGGCCGATGTCCGACCACATCAGAATCTCGGTGGGCGCAAAAGTCGGGAAGGCCTCCCAAGCAAAGCTCGAGATCTGAACGGCCGAAGTCGCGGTGCCGGTCTGAAGCGGAACCGGATCAGCCCCTAGGTCGGGGAAGTGAACACTGGCCGAGGTCGCGCCGACTTCGTCGAGCTTGTAGAGCTCCCACCTTCGTCCCGGAGTTCCCATGAGCAGCTCCGTGAGAACAACGCGATACAGGCCACGACCGTCAAGCGTCAGTCCCGAGCTGTTGTCGATCTCGTCGCGGAAGACCAAGTCGAATCCCGGAGAGACCAGGACCCCCGTTCCGTCGGTGGCGATCGAGGTGACCTCCGGGATGTTCGGCATCACGAGCGGATCCAAGGTGGCGAGCTGCGTCAGAGCCGGTCGCATTCCGCTAGCCGCCAGGGGCAACATCGTCGTCCCGTCCTCTTCGCGCAACTCGACCCGCAGATGCAGGTCGGCATCCAAGACACTCGAGAGCGATCCGGTCGTCGGATCGGCGGCGCCCGCGTAGGCGGAACGAAGATCCCATGACTGCGGATCCCCCATCACGTCGTAGGCCGTCCCCATTCCCACCGTGAGCGGCCGATCGATTCCCGCCATCGTCGCTTCGATCGCGACGAGGGGCTGTCGACCATAGTCGCTGTCGTCCAGCAAGCTCTGCGGATCCATGCCCACGATCGCCGTCGCATTCACGCCCACATCGGCGACGGCTTTGGCCACATTGCTCGCCGGCGCACTGACGTCGTCCAAGAGCTGAGTCACGGTGAAGGCACCCATCGAGATGCCCGCGACAGCCTCGAGTCCATCTACCGGAATGCGAAACTGAAAGGCCTTCACCAGTCGGTCTTTGCCCGCGTTCAGGGGATCCGCGTCGATTATTCCAGCGGTAAAAGTCTGCGCTCCATAACGAAAGGGGCGCAGCAGCGTGGAGTTGAAGCTGAACTGCGTTCCGCCCGGCAGAGCCGATGTCGCCTCGGACGGAAACACGAGGTCCAGGCGCCGGGTGTCGCTCACTCGCCGCGCGAAGGTCGAGAGGTCCACGGATGGATCGACGAGGACCGAGTTGCTCTCCGTCGCCGGAATCTGCTGCACGGGGCTCAGGGGCACGGACAGCCTGTCGGTCGGAACTCCGTGAAAAGTAAACGCGTCAAAACCCGCTGCGACGACGGTCACCAAGGTCGAGACCTGAGTCGCGTTGTGATGTGGGAGCATATTCACAATGCCGTTCACATCCGTGGCAAGCCCTCCGGCGCTCAGCATCGGATAGGTCAGATTGCCGAAGCCGTCATCGACCTCCGCATGCGAATAGACCAGAGCGCTCTGAATCGGGAGCATGGTCTCGGTGTTGTAGACCTCAACCGTGAGCGGGTTCGTGTCTGCCGGATTGATCGGATTGGCGCCCACGGCTCCTCGCTGAACGAAGGGCACGGTCAGGCTAGTCGCGGCCGCATTCAGAGCTTGGTCGTAGACCGTCACCGTTGCGTTGAATGCACCGGCGTTCGGCGCAAGGCGCCCGATACTCACCGGCGCCGCAATGAAATAGGAGCTGAGCACGGGGCCCATCCCGACGTCGACCAGCCCGCCCGAGCTCCCGAGCACCTCCGGAACCACGCCGACCGTCGCGATGTTGTCCCCCATTCCCGCCGTGGTCACTTCCGCCCCCCGGACAAAGTCGCCGGCACCCACGTCCGCGTGTCCGACAACAACCAGGTCGGTTTGATCACTGATAAAGCTATCCGTCTCCGCTACCTGTCCGTCGAGCAGCAGGAGTTCCGGTCGCACCGTATCCAGAACCGGATCCTGGTTGCCGGCGGCGACCATGTCGACGTCCAACAAGCGCAGGTAGCCCTGGTCGGCACCGCGCTCGAGCCGCATGGCGAATCGAATCAGTCCATCGGAGAATCGCGGCGTCAGCGGCATCGTCGCTGTCGTCAGGTCCAGATCCGCGAGCAGAACACTGGTCGACATGATCCCCATGGCCGAGGTCAGCGTGACCGAGCGCGAGAAGGCCAAAGTATTGGTCGCGTCGGCGGGATCGGTGCCGAACATGAAGATCGTCAACACGTCGCCACTCATGGCCATGTCGTCGGCTTCAAAGTCGACCTGCAGTTCAAGATTACTCGCGGCGGTAATGCCATCGAGGTTGGCGATCCCGATGGCGTCCTGCGGCTGCTTGCCCGGGTTGATCAATCCGGCCATTGGCCGAGGTCCCGCGGAGAGCGTGAAACTGAAATCGGCCTGATCGGCGAATTGCGCGGCGTCGCTCACATCGGTGAATCTCGCTGCAAGGGGCGAGATCGAGACGCTCACCAGCCCACCACTGGTCTGCAATCTGGCCGGGTCGGTCCCGTCGAGACTCTGCCACGTAAACACGCGGGGTTCGGGAATCAGGATCCCCAGAAAGCCCGGCTGCATGATCGGCGCCGGATCGGGATCGAAGGTCGGCGCAGCATCGACCATCGAACCGGCGGGCCGAACCATGACGTCCCATCCAGCGTCGAGGTTGAGCGGCGCTGTCATCTCGCGATCGAACAAGCACAGGATTTCGGTGGTCGAGCTCGCGTTTACCGAGAGGTCGGGGGGATACACCGCGACGATGGCGGGCTTGATCGGATCGGTGGCCGGCACCGAGAATTCGGAGAAGCTGACGCTATTATCGAAGTCCACCCCGGCGCCGCCCAAGTCCACCGGCATCGCTCCACTCACGAGCCGCGCGACATAGTCCCCCTCCGGAAGTGGAGCCACCGGCAGTAGTACGAGGACTCGCCCCGCGGCAAGCAGAAGCGAAGTCGTGGGCACCGGGAACTCCGTCAAGGCGTTCACGAGCTCGAAGGCACCGGTCACGGAGGCGGGCGCCATGCTCTCGCTGAAGAAGAGCACGACCGGGGTTGTGGAGTGTCGATCGGTTCCACTCGGAGCGCTCGACGTGATCGTGGGAGCACTTGAGAGAACGAGCTCGCCTTCCTCGGGCTCCGTCGCGCTGGCACCGAGCGCCCCCTCAGCCAAGAGCGGATCCGCGAAGCAGGTCCCGGCAAACACACACGTCGGATCGTCGCAGCCGCCCACCAGCCCGAGAGCTAGGGCAAGCGCGAGGGCCAACCTCCAAGGAAGAAACGAGTTGCGTGAATCGGGCATGGGCGATGAGGAGTTCCGGAAGTCCTCCGTCCGAACGGAAGATTCTAGCTCTCTAGGATTTTGGCGCTCTGTCTTTGGCGCTCTGTCGAGGGTGATTTCAGGCGCGATCGGAGGGGGGATCGACGGAGTGACGATAAACCACCGAGCCGGTCGGTCTAAAAAAATGTGTTGGAGAAGAGTGAAGGATTCGAGAACGGGCTCGGGAGCTGGGGCGAATCGGGTCGCGCGGCGAGAGAAGAGGCTCTTTTCCTGGCGCATCGAAGTGGGTTCGAAGCCAGCGAGAGGCCGAGAGCTTAGAACCCGTCCGTCGGACGCCCAAGCCTGCTCTGTCTTCCCGCGGAGGTCAGACTGCCCTACGTGACCGTGACGTCGAGCGGTGCCGGAGCCACTCCTCCAGCCCGGTTACCTCGGAGCGGCACCCTTCTACTCATTGAAGAGGAAGATTGAGCCCGCTCCTGCCATGGGCTACCGAGCCGAGTGGAGCTAGAATCGCCTCCCGCCAATGCGTGCGGAATCCGTGGCTCCCTTATTGCCGGGGTTCATTTGTCCGCGCCTCCCTTCGGCCCGAAGTCCGCCCTCTATCCATGCGCTTGAATCTGTCTCGACCCGCCCTCCTCGCCGCCTCGACTCTCCTCGCCGCCTGCGCTGGCCAACCCGCGGAACCCGACCCGGGTCCTCAGCCCTCGGCGGCACCCTCGACCCCGCTCTCCGTCTCCGAAGATGTGGACAGCGAAGCCGCGCGTTCGAGTCGAGCATCGACAGCACTCGCCGCTGGAGAGTTCGAAGATGCCCATAAGCTCATCGAGAAAATTCTCCTGGACCGTTATCTCACGGAGGCGGCCGAGCTCTTGGATGCCGAAGCCGCGAATCCCCAAGACGGCTTGCTCTTGGTGGACAAAGCTCTAGCCGTCAATCACCGGAGCATTGACGCCATGCTCCTTCGCGCTCGGGGCAATGCGATACTCGGCGAGCAGTTGATCGAACGGGGCAGCAACGCGGTCTACATCGAAGGAGCCTTTACCGAATCCTTAGACGCCTACGAGCAAGCGCTCGCGCGTCTGGTCAACGATCCGGCCGCGCGCTTTGGTGCCAGCCGCTCGGCCTTTTTCCTGCGTCGTTTCGAGGAAGCGCTGCGCCATGCGCAACAAGGCATGCAAGCTCTTGAACAAGCCGAGGTCGCGCCCGAGATCTCACCGCTACCCGCGCGGACCTTGGCAGAGGTCGCCTACCGCGCGTACACGTTCGCGCTAACGGAGAATAACGAAGACCGCGCGACAACCCTCTTCGGTGTCACCGAGCAAGCCCTCGACAAGCTGCTCGGCCTTCAGCCGAACGAGCCCTGGGCGTGGAACACACTCGCCAACCTGTACTTGTGGGCCGATCGTATCGAGGAAGCGAAGTCTTCGCTCAAGAAGGGGTTGGACCGAGTGCCCGACGACGGTGACCTGCTCGCTCGCTTGGTCGAAGTCTCGAAGGGCAACGGAGGACTGAGCGCTGCTCTGCTCGACATCAACGCCTTCGTCAACAAGCACCCCGACATCGCGGGAGGCTATTGGTGGCTCGGCGTCCAGCGCTTCGAGGTCGGCCTGGAGAAGCTGACCGAGCAGCCCCCCTCGACGGATGACTTCGAGGCGGCGGAGCGCGCCTTCGCTCGGGCGCGCGACCTCGACCCGGAACTGACGAGCAGCTGCCTGGGCTACGAGGTCAACTGCCGCAATGGCGTGGGTTGGGCCTACTACAACGCGGACGACCTCGAAGCAGCGGAAGAGGCCTTCCTCTCCATGAACGAGCTGATGCCGAGGGGCATCGAATGGCTGTTCGAGGGGCGACTCTACTCCGGTATCGACGGCCTCAACTTCATCGGCTCGCGCAATAACGAGCGCGGAAACTGGGCCGGCGCCGCGGCGATCTACGAGACCTTGCGAGTCCTTCAACCCGAAGAAGTCCAGTGGGCGAATAATGCCGCTTTCTTTCACCGGGACGACGCGGTCGAGTTGGAGCAGATCGGTAAAGACCTCTGTCGGCGCTCCTTCTCCCCTCCCACCGACCCTGCCGAAATCGAGCAGCTACTCGGACGCGCCGGTCTCGACGAAACGGCCACCGAAAATTTCTCTCAAGCCTTGGCCGATCGAGCCGAACTCTTCCTCAACCGAGCTCGCGCAACGATCGAGCGAAGCTACGAAGCTTACCTCGATGTCGAACGCTTGGCTCCCAATGACGTTCGACTGGTCAATGACTCCGCGCTGATTCGAGTCTGGTATCTCTACCGCGATCTCGACCGAGCGGTCGAGATGCTCGAGCGCTGCATCGCCATGGGCGCCGAGCAGATCCAAGATCCGACGCTCTCCGAAGACGATCGCGATGCGCTGGAGAACGCCTGGGGCGACGCCTATCAGAACCTCGGCTATCTCTATTTGGTCGACCTCAAGCAACCCGAAAAGGCACGCCCCTATTTTGAAAAGTGCATCGACCTCGGCGACCCCCGCCCCATCGTCACGCGGACTCTGATTCCGATGTGCGACGGTGATCCGGAACACCCGCAGCTCGTCGAGTTCCGCTCTTGGGGACGCTCCTGCACCGAGATGACCAGCGATCGAGAGACCGCTCGGTGAACGTGTTTTCTCTCGGCGCTCTGCTCGGCTGTCTGCTCTTCGCCGCTCCACAGGAGAGCGAGATCGACTGGCTCACCCGAGGCCGAGCCCTCCTCGATCAGGGCAAAGCCGCGGAAGCCCAGCTCGTCTTTGAAGAAGCCCGCGAGCTCGCTGTTTCTGACAGCGAGCCGCGAATCTGGGTCGTCCGAAGCTGGCTCGCTCAAGGCCGCGTCAATGACTCCCTCGATGCCATTGATGAACTCGCTGCGGAAGGCATAAGCGGCGCGCCGATTCACTATCTCTACGGCATGTCCTGGTTCCTGGCCGCCGAGGCCAAGCTCAAGTCAGGTGGCGCCGGAACGAGCTTGCGACGCAACATCCTCGACGCGATTCACCACCTCCAGCTCGCCACCGAAGAACATCACGATCGCTATCGAGATGCTCTGCGCCCGCTCGCGAAGATGGCGTGGATGAATCAGCGCCTGGACCTCGCCGCTCCCGCCGCAGACTTGGCCTCCGGGTACTACCCCGCTGATGCTCGAATCGCCCACCTCCAGGGGCGCATCGCACACGAGCAGTTCACCATCGCGATAGCGGAGCCGGACGGTGCGGAACGCGCATCGAGCTTGGCCGAGAAATCGACCGGTGCATACCGTCGCACCACCGTCCTCATCGGAGTTCCCGTTGACGCAATCGGTAAAGTCTTATTGGCGGAAACCTGGGTTCAGCTCGGCCGACTCTACTTCACTCTGGGCGATGAACGAGCAGTCGAAGCGCTGGCCAACGCAGTCTCCAGCAAGCCCGATCATCTCGACTATCGCGAGCTCTCCACGGTCATCGCTCCCGACTTGTTCATCCAGTCCGTCGAGCTCGGCCTCGCCAAGTTCGAAGAGCGAGCGCGTCACCAGCCGGAGAGCGGCGGAGCTTATTGGTGGCTCGGCTACACCGCCTTTAGAAGTAATCAACTCGAGCGCGCAGAGCGTGCCTTCGTCGCTGCACTCGCATCCAAATCGGAAGCAGTCGAGAGCGCTTGGTACTACCTCGGTCGACTGCGCTACGTCCAACGCAACTTCAGTGGCGCCATCTCCGCCTTGCGTTCTTCGTGGGAGCGCAACCCGGCCGCACTGTTCAGCTCGCTCGACATCGACAAGCAATTCAATATCGCGATGCTCGACTCGCTTGCGGGTTGGTGCGTTCGCCAACGCCGCACTATTGACGCAACGATCTTCTACGAGCTCTCGGCGGAGTTCACCCAGTCGGCGGAGGCCTGGCAAAAGCTCGGGCTCTTTCTGATCTCCGAGGGTGAGCGACTCTACGCCGAACACGGCCCCGAGTTCCCCCTCGCACGCCGCTCGCACCTCACTGCCCTTGCGGCCTTCCAACGCGCGCTCGAGATCGAACCGCGCTCGCCGCTCTATTTACTGAGCACCGCGAGGCACCTTCATCGGACGCTGAAGATCGAACCGGATCGAGCCCTCGAGCTCTACGGAAAAGCTCGCCTCGAAGCCGGTCGTCTGCTCGCCGACTCGAAACTGCCCGTAGAACGAAGCAGCGAGCTGCGCGCCATTCGCAGTGAGGCGCGCCGAAGTATCGATGAGTTGCTTCAGGATCAGCCGCGCTAGAGTTCCGCTCACCCGCTGAGCCCCATGGAATTACCCGTTCGAATCGATCCCGCTCAGCCCATGAGCGGAAACCTAACGGTGGATGGTGCCTGGGGCGCGGACGGCCTCAACCTGAGTCACTGGCCCGGGAACACGACGCCGCCGGACTTGGTGCACGAGCTCTCCACGGGAAGCGCGCTCTACTTCGCCGAGCTCGGGGACGCGGAGCGCCAACGGCGCGCTCAAGGCGCTGGCGCGATCATCAACAATCACTACGACACCGACGGCGTCCTCGCGCTGTTCGCCACTCGCTTTCCGACACAAGCGCTCCCATTTCGCGAGGCGCTGTTAGAGGCAGCAGCTGCGGGAGATTATTTCACGGCACCGAACGAGCGAGCGCTCGCGCTCGATGCCTTGATCACGCGCTTCGTCGACCCGGCCTACTCTCGAGCCGCGCGCGCACTCGCGGCCAAACCCGATGCCGAGCGCTATACGAAACTCGCCAACCAGCTACTCGCCGAGCTCCCGGACCTCCTCGCCGCAGAAGCACTGCCGATGGAGGAGCTCTGGTTGCCCGTCGTGGAGCGCTACCGTTCGGATCGAGCTCAGCTCGAGAGCGCCCTTCGACAGGAACAGCCCGTGCGCGACCTCTGCGTGTTTACCGCGATGAGTCCGTGGAGTTCCGATGGACCCGGCAGGCATGCGCTCTTCGAAGCCACCGAGTGCGATCGAGTTCTCGTCATGGCACCGACCGACCAAGGCGGAGTGAGCGCTCGCTTGATCCTCTCCACGAGGTCTTGGTTCGAACCCATCTGCAAACAGCGCATGGCACGGCCGAACTTGAACCAGCTCGCCGACAAGCTCAATCAACTCGACCCAACGCCGGCCTCCCCGCTCGCTTGGCGAGCACAGAAAATCACCGGCGCCTCACCCGAGCTTTGGTTCGGGACCGCGGAGCTCGACTCTTTTGCCGAACACTCCACCGCGCTCCGTCCAAGCGCCCTCACTCCCGTCGCCATTCGTCAAGCCGTCGAAGCGAGCCTCGAAAATCGAGCGGTCACTCCGACCGATCGTTCCCCCGAACCGACCTGATCGCGATCGCAAGCTCCGACGCGAATCGCCAGCCACGTGCGCGACTCAGGTCCGTCGCTCAGTCGGACTCATCGTCCCCTTCGCCGGTGTAACCGAGCCCATGCAGCTGGTCTTGTTCCCGCTGATCGAACTCGAGCAGCTCGCCGTCCCCAGCTTCCCGAGCCCCAGTCACCTTCGCTTCGAGCTTCGACATCAAGAGCTCGACCATGTGCGGGTTTTCTCCGGCCAGGTTTTTTTGTTCGCCCGGGTCGCTCAAGAGGCGGAAGAGCTGGGTGGGCGCCTTCCCGTCCCCCTTCACGAGCTTCCAGCCATCGACAACCAAGACTTTGGCCTCGTCATAAGGCGCGTAGGGACGGCCCCAGAGAATCGACTCCGCGAAGCCCACAAGATGAACGCCTTCCTGCTCTCCTCGCGCTTTCGAGACCAAGCTCGAGCCCGCAAGCCCCTCGGGAGCGCCGAGCCCGAGTAGGTCCATCACCGTCGGAAACACATCGATTGTGCGGACGGTCTCACGCACGCGACTCGGCGCGAGCGTGCTCGGCATGCTGATCAATAGCGGAACACGAAGGAGCTCGGTGTGCATCGAGTGACCGTGTTCAAACCTGCCGTGATCCCAAAACTCTTCACCGTGATCGGACTGAAAAAGGATCAGCGGTTGGTCCGTCGCATCTGCGCGTTCAAAATATTCGAAGAGTCGCCCGAGCTCAGCATCCGTGTAGGCAATCTCGCCGTCGTAATGATCGGAGAGGAGAGCTTTTCGCTCGTCGCTCTGAGGTTGATCGCGAATGTCGCTCAAGGCCCAGGGATAGCCCTCAATACTCTCCACCGCAGTCGCCGAGAACTTCTGGTCGTAGGGAGCGGGCGCCGAGTAAGGCCAGTGAGGATCGAATAACTGAAGGAACACAAATCGCGGCAGCCCCTCATTCTGCTCAAGCCATTCCAGAGCGCGATCAACACCAGCGTTAGCGCTGTAACGCAAAAACATGTACTCGTCGAAGCCACGCGACATGCCCGTCTGCGGCGTCAAGTAGGGATTGAAGTAGAAGCCCGCCGTCCGATAGCCGGAGCCGGACAACGCGGTCGCCAGGGTCGGTACTTCGTCGATCAGTCGGTGGCCCGTCTTGGAAAGCTTCGACGCGTCACCTCCCGTCGTCCAGACCTCCGCTCGGTCGGTCACACCCGCTCGGTGCTCGCCGGGATAGAGCGATGTGAACAGTGAGCCGTAGGAGGGAAGCGTCCAGGGCGACTGGCTCATGCAGTTCTCGAAGACGACACCTTTCGCCGCGAGTCGGTCGATGTTGGGCGAGGTGTCGCGTTCGTACCCATAGCAGCCAAGCCTGTCGGCGCGCAAGGTATCCACCGAGACGAGAATCACGTCGGGAGCTCTTCTCTGCTCCACTTCTAAAGAGGGCGTTCCGAAGGCCGCCGTCAGCTCCGCCTCGAGTTCCCCTCGAACCGTCACGGTAAAGCGCAGACGTCCCGGACCCGTGATGTCGGTAGCTACATCGATCCAGCGAGCTTGCTCCCCCTTTGAAATCTCTCCCCGCGCGACGCCGACCGACTCGTCTTCGGTAATGAGATCGACAGCGAAACCGACCGTGACCTCCTCGGGCAACGAACCGTTCTCGGCCAGTTGGATACCGAACGAGACACGAAGCCGACCGCCGCGCTCCAGGTGGACCTCGAAGCCTGCCGTCCCCTTCACGGGAAGTTGCCAGGCGTGCCTCTGGTCGGAGAGTACGGCCAAGATGCCCTCGCGCCCGCGCTCCATCTCCTCCTTCGGCGTACCCGGCTCAAACCACTCGCGGAACTCGAGAGCGGAAATGGACGGACTCGGCGAGCCGTCGAGAGGCTCCGTCGCGAGCTTCAGTAGATCGATCCAGGTGTCGCTCGCACGAACCTCGCTCGAGTTGTCCCCTGCTTCCGGAAGTTCCTCCACCCAAACGTCCTTGGTCTCGCAACCCACCGCAAAAAAGAGCGCTAGAGCAAGTGTCGCCATCCCGCGACAGGAGGAATGAAGCGGACGGTGCAGGTCTCCTATCGACCTAGTGCAAGCCACCGAGATTTCCGAGCACCGCTTCATGTGTAGCTTCACGATTCGAAGTTTATCCAGCGCAGCTTAGCGCTTCAATTGCAACTCAATGGACGCGACCCGACCGCACGGAACGAGAGGCACCAGCCTCCTCGTTATACCCCGAGTTCCTCTCCAGCCGCTGTCATTGAGGGCACTCTTCCTCATCGAGCCGACAATCCGCTCCGCCTCGAGGTTGCCCCAGCCTCTTGGTGAAGAGCAGCGAAGTGATCAAGAGACCCAGCCCGCCAATCACAAACAACATGCGCAAACCCACCATGGCCGAGACGAGCCCACCGATCATGGCCGCCGTGGACATCGCGAACTGACGTGAGGAGAGCACCAATCCCACGGCACTCCCTCGGCGCTCGACGGCCGTCTCTTCCGCCAGCAAGCCGAACGAGCAGGGTTTCACTCCGGCGGAGGCGAAGCCGAGGAAGAGCCGACTCGCCGCAAGCAGACTGTAGATCGGCACGATGGCGTGCAGGCAGAGCGCGACACCGGTGAGCTGTGAGGAGCGCAGGATCATGCGACCGTGCCCGCGTTGATCTCCGCGATGTCCCCAGATCGGCATGCTGATCAAATCCGCGACCGCGACGATCGAGAACAGAGCGCCGGTGAGTTTGGGAACCAGCCCCGGATCTCCATCCCAAAGCTCTCGTACATACAGCTCCATCTGCGGAGCCGTAGCGCCGATCGCGAACTGAACGCCGAACACAAGCATCAACATGCTGCGAAGAGCTGGGCTCTCTAAGTGTCCGCCCAAGTCGCGAATAAACTGCCGCAAAGCGGCGGCTCCCACCTCTCGCCTTCCGCGCGGTTGCTCACCACTCTCCGTCGTCCGCGAGACTCGCTCAGCGTCGGCGGGTACAAACACGAGCACGATGATCGCGCTCATGAGGACTGCCGCGGCGACACACAAGAAGAGGCTGCCCACCCCGAGCTCCGTCTCCAGAAAAGCACCGAGAATCGGGCCGATGATGGTACCTACCGCCAGAGCCGACTGAAGCGAGCCGGTAACGCGTCCCTGGCGATTCGGAGGCGCAACGACTCCGACCAGAGTGATGCTCGGAGCGACGAATCCCGAGAAGACTCCCTGCAGGGTTCGCAAGAGCAAGAGTTCGAGGGGCGAACGCGCGAAGGCCATCGCGCCGACGAAGAGTGCGATCGCAAAGAGCGCGCGCAGAATCATCAGCCGCCTTCCGTATCGATCGCCGACCGCGCCCCACACCGGCCCCATGAAAGCGGCCATCAGAGGCGCGGAGCCAAAGATCACGCCCGTCCAGATCGAGATCTCGCCCGGATCCGTGAGTCCGAGGCTCTCGAGGTGCGAGGGAAAGAACGGCAGGAAGCTCATCATCCCGATCGAAGTGACCAGGTTGGAGAGCCAGACCGCCCAATAAATGCGTTTCCAGGAGTCCATGGAAGCGCGTCAGAGTTTCACAGCTTCGCGCCTCTGACAAGCGCTCGACGAGGAGGTTCTACTCCAGCTCGTCGAGTTCGTCGGCGAGACGCATTCGAATCTCACCCGCCTCAGCCTCTCTCGACAGAAAAGCCTCCACGACATCCGGATCGAACTGCGTCCCCGAAACTTCGCGAACGTAATCGATGGCGCGCTCCATCGACCACGCTTGCTTGTAGGGTCGAACCGTCGTGAGCGCGTCAAAGCAGTCCGCTACCGAGAGCACTCGGGCGGAGATCGGAATCTCTGTGCCGACCAAGTTGTTCGGGTATCCGGTTCCGTCCCACTTCTCATGGTGGCAACCGGCGATATCGAAGGCCATGTGAAGGTAGCCGGGAGAGCTGGCTTCGTTGATGACCTGGCCCAGAATATCCGCCCCGAGAGAAGCGTGCTTTTGCATCACGGCCCACTCATCCGGATCCAATTTTCCGGGCTTCAGGAGGATCGCATCCGGAATGCCGACCTTACCGATATCGTGAAGCGGCGCGGAGCGGATCAAGTCTTGAATGTACTGCTCGTCGATCTCTTCGAATCCGGGGCGCCCCACGAGAGCGTCCGCGATCAGCGCGCAGTAGCTGCTCACCCGCTCGATGTGTTTGCCGGTCTCGTTGTCGCGAGTTTCGGCGAGGCGGGCCATCGCGAAGACCACGGAGTGTTGCGCGGAGTCGCGCTCTTTTCGGCGGAGCTGATTGTGCGCCGCGACAGCCGTGAAGGAAGCGATCGCATGGAGCAGCTCATAGCCGCCCTCGGTCAGTGGCTCTCCATGCTGATCGAGTGTTGCGATCAAAAAGTGTCCAAGCTCGCCATCAGAAGTGCAGACGACTTCTTTGTGCACAGGACCCTCAAGAGCCGGCCCGGCATTGACGGCTGCGCTCGCCGTTCCCAGCGAAGTCAATTCCAATCGCAACCCGCGTCCGGGAAAGACTTGGCCTGCCGACTTGCAAGCGATCTCTGCGATCTGACGCAACGAACCTGCGGCCGACAGTTCATGTGCCAGGCTGGAGATATCGTGAACGAGGGTACTGCGCTCTTGATTACCGCCCTCGAGCAACGAGGCCAGTCGGCCAACGGTCTCGCGAGTCGATAGGAGTTCGGCGGACAGCGCACCCTCCACCTCCGCTCGTTCGTGCCTCGACAAGCCTTCGTCGAGGGCGTTCCAGAGAATTCGATGCGGGAGCGGCTTCTGAAGGAAACGAAAGACTTCGCCCTCGTTGGTTGCATGGAGCGATGTCTCGAGATCGGCATGGCCCGTCATCAAGATTCGGACGGTCGTGGGCCACTCTTCGCGGATGCGCGACAGAAGCTCGATGCCGTTACCGCCCGGCATTTGCTGATCGCTCACAACAACTGCGAAGGGCCCGCGCTCGCGGCACACGTCCAGAGCCTCCGCGCTGGATCCCGCCGTCGTGACGTCGAAGTCACTACCCATTAGGCGTGCTAATCCTTCGATGACATCCGTAGAGTCGTCGACAAGTAAGACCTTGTTATTCATCGACTCCCCGAGTGGAGCGATCGAGAACGGAGTTCGTCGCTAGAATCGAAGCGATCATCATGGGGAGAGTCATGTTGCGTCGGTACCCCTGCGAGTGCCTTCGCTATGACTTCGACCCCGGCGCCTCCACTCTTGAGCGGGGCTGGTTTCAGTTTGGCGAGCCCAGAAAAAACTTCCTAGGCCGTGCCGATTTTGGGACTTAGTTGCGGTAGCTCTGCAAGGGAGCAGGAATCCGTCCGCCGCGCCGATGGAAAATCTCCGCTGCAAACTGACCTGGATCTTGAACGATCGCCGTGCCGAGCAAGCCGCCCCACTCCACGGTCTCACCGGGTCCCTTGCCGGGCACAGGAATGATCCGCACGGCGGTCGTCTTGTTGTTGACCATCCCGATTGCCATCTGATCCGCCACAATCCCCGTGATCACCGAAATCGGTGTGTCGCCCGGTACAGCGACCATGTCGAGCCCGACGGAACACACAGTCGTCATGGCCTCAAGCTTGGCTAGAGAGAGCGCGCCCTTGCGCACCGCCTCGATCATGCCCTCATCTTCCGAGACGGGAATAAACGCGCCCGACAGTCCACCGACTCGCGACGAGGCCATCGCCCCGCCTTTCTTAACGGCATCGGTGAGAAGCGCCAGGGCTGCCGTCGTTCCCGGCGCACCGGTCACGTCGACGCCGATAAGCTCAAGGATGTCGGCCACTGAGTCGCCGATCGCCGGAGTCGGAGCCAGGCTGACGTCGACGATGCCGAAGGTCGTCCCAAGTCGCTTGGCGGCTTCACGACCGACAAGCTCGCCCACGCGCGTGATCTTGAACGCCGTGCGTTTGATCGTCTCGGCAACGGCGACCAAGTCGGGCTCGGCTCCGAGCTTGGCCAGGGCAGCGCGAACAACGCCCGGACCCGAAACTCCGACGTTCAAGACGGTCTCGGGCTCACCGATTCCGATGTGAGCGCCCGCGACAAAAGGATTGTCTTCCACCACGTTGCAGAAACAAACGAGCTTGGCGCAGCCCAGCCCGCCCGTCTCGCGCGTCAGCTCGGCTGTCGCCTGAACGACTTCCGAAAAGCGAACGACCGCGTCCATATTGATTCCCGCGCGCGTGCTCGCGAGTGAGAGCGACGCACACACGCGCTCGGTTTGCGACAGCGCTTCGGGAATCGAATCGAACAGTGCCCAGTCCGCTTTGCTGAAGCCTTTGTGAACGTAGGAGGTGAACCCGCCGATGTAGTCGACGCCGACTTCCGACGCCGCAGCATCCATCGCGCGCGCGATCGGAACGAGGTCCGGCGAGTTGCTGGCCGCCGCGATCAAAGAGATCGGCGTCACGGCAATCCGCTTATTCACGATCGGCACGCCATAGTCGGCTCCGATCGAGTCCGCCACTTCGACGAGGTTCTTCGCGTGATGAAGGATCTTGGTGTAGACCTTCTCGCAGGTGTTCTCGAGGCTGGGATCCGCGCAGTCGAGCAGATTGATCCCCAGTGTGGTTGTCCGAATGTCGAGCGTCTCGAGCTCGACCATCCGAACGGTCTCCAGGATTTCGCGGTCGCTAAAAGGCATGGGAGCGTCCGCTCTCTAAATCCGGTGCATGAATCGGAAGACCCGATCGTGCATCAATTGAACCAAGTAGTCGTCGGATCCACCGAGGCACGCGAGCCGCTCTTGCAGGTCCCGAAAGTCGTGCGAGTTCGTGAGTTCGATGGAGAGCACCATGTGAAAGTGCCCGCCCACGACCTTTTGCGAGACGTCCAAGACGCCGACTCCGAGCTCCGCCAGAACGCCGGTGATCTCCGCCAGCACGCCCTGCCGATTCTTCCCGAAGGCCGTGACGATCCCGCCCTCGCCTGGGGTGCCGGCGGAAGGTTCCGGCAATTGCGGCAACCCCCGCATGGCAAAGCTCGCATCCGGTCCGCGATCGGGAGTCGGCTCGCTGTAGGAACCAGCGGCCGTTCGAATCGAAATGCCCGCCGCTTCCGCAACTTCCAAAGCTTGCGGAGTCACGATGGTCTTCTCGTCGACGACGATCTCCATCGAGCCGGCGTTCTCCACATCTTCTGCTGTTAAGTATTGTCGCGACATGTTCGTTCTCGGATGGCTCCTCTGCCCCTCGTGAAATCGGCTCGATCCCTCGGCTAGAGGTGGACAGCCAGGTTGGCGTGCGGGCGCGGAATGACGACTTGCTCGGCGAGCTGACCGCGCTCATCCGCGCAGCGCGCTCCAGCCATCACGGAAGAGCGCACATCGGAGACCTCGCCGGTCAACGTGAAGAAGCTCTTGCCGCCCAGTCCGTTGGCAATCCGCAAGTCGATCAGATCCACGGTCGCGGTCTTCAATGCGACGTCGGCAGCTTGTATCGAAGCCGCCACGGTCTTGGTTTCAATGACACCGATCGCATCGAGCTGGCCGTTGACGTGCCCGCCTCGCCGGCGAAGCCCCGACTCGACCTGCGGGTGAATCTGCGGAATCAAGAGCTGGTCCACAAGCGTGTTGCCCGCGACCTCAAGGCCGCGGCTAAGTGCGAGCCGAACGTCCTCGACGCTGCCCGTGAACAGCATCACGTATTTTCCCGGCTGCACCGGCGACGAGAAGAGCATCTCCACATCCGCTTCCTTGAGGAGAGCGTCTGCGGCTTCGACTCCCCGCGCAACGGAGGAGAGCTCGAGTAACCCAATGCACGGCCCCACCGTCTGGTTCTCTGCGAGCGCTGGATTGAAATCGTTGACCGTCATGCTCATCACTTCCTGTCTTTCATGAGTCGAACTCCGAGCTGGGTCCGACCATTCGCCCGTCCTCGAGCTCCATACCATCGATGATCGCCGCGACTGCGGTTTGAAATCCGATCTCGTGCCCGCGCCCAATCACGTGGCGCGCCGCACGTCCGGCGACAATCAAGACCCGTTCGCCGACGCCCGCGCCAAGCGGGTCCACGGCGATGATCGTTTCGGCCGACTCGCGGCCATCCGTCGTAAAGGGACGCACCACGAGAAAGCGCAGTCCTTCGAGAGAGGCGTCCTTCTGCGTGGACCAAACCTGCCCGATCACGGTTCCAATAATCATGATCGGCCTCTCCTCCGCGAGCCCGCCGGCGCATCCACCGAGGTCCAGCTCTTCGGCGCGCCGGGCACCTCCAGGTCGTCGACGATTCCGACAACCGCCGCTTCGAAGGCGTAGTCGCCGTCGCCCCCAAAAGCCACGCGCGCCGCCTTTCCGAAAGCCACCACGACGCGCTCGCCAATCCCCGCGCCAATCGGATCGGCCGCGACGACCGGTGTCACTTTGGGTGAGGTCGGGTCGCGCTCGTCATCGAGTGCTTCGACAACGAGCAAGCGCTTGCCCTCCAGATCGGCGACCTTTTGCGTCGCCCAAACTTCGCCGATTACGCGTCCGAGAAACATCAGTCATTCCCCCGGTTGCTTCGTCCACCGACGCTGTCGAGGGCCCGGTCGACGGCTGCGACCGCAGCTTCAATCGCAGCATCGGTTCCGGCGAGCTGCAAACGACCCACCGCTCCGTTGTTCTCCAAACCCACCAATCGCACCGGCGCCGCCTTCTCCGCTTCGTTGGCCGCGAAAAGCACCCAGACCGCCGGATTCACCTCCAAGGTGTAGAGCGTGTCTTCGCCCAGCACGAGCATGCCCGAGCGGGTTCGGTTCACCATCATCGCCTGGTGCGCATCGATCTGCCGAATGATCTCGTGCGTCAGGACGTGCGGCTTAAGCCCATCCGCTTCCGCCGCGCCCGCCGCGCGCAGCATCTCACTTCCCGCTTCGCGCACTTGCCCTTGGTCGGAGCCGTGCACTTCCAGCGTTCCGTAAGAGCGCTCGGTAATCATCGCGCCCGGCGTTACGTCACAGGACTTGAGCGCCACGTCCATCAGCCGATGAATCACGATGCCCGGACGCACCTCGAGCCAATACGCAGTCTGACCCGCGACGGGGAAAAACCCGTCGGAGTTAGCGGCGATGGTCGCGGCGAACTGCGGCTGCATCTGGTCAATAACCAGAGCGCCGCGCAGCTCGATGGAAGTTTGGGATCCCTTTTGGGTGGGCATGTGCTTGGGGCTCGCGAGTTAGGGCGCGAACGGAGGCTGAATCAGTCCTCGGGGATCGGCGGGATGAAACCTTCCAAGTCCTCGGCAGGACGCGGAATGACGTGCACGCTGACCAATTCGCCTACGCGCTTGGCAGCCGATCGCCCCGCTTCTGTCGCTGCTTTAACGGCACCGACTTCGCCGCGAACCATGACGGTCACAAGGCCGCCGCCGGAAATCTCTTTGCCGAGCAGGGTGACCTTGGCCGCCTTGCACATTGCATCGGCGGCTTCGATAGCCCCTACCATTCCCCGGGTCTCGATTAGACCCAGTGCAATTAGGCTGTCCATCTTCACTCGTTTCGTTGGGGTTTTTGAAGTTCGTATTGTTTCGAAACACGACAGCTAAAGGGCTGCCGTTGATTTGCGATCGGGCCCTCGGCCCAATCCATACCGTGCTCAATCCATACTGGGCCTAAGCAAGACAGGCTCCGCTCTTGGCATCCATGTGCGGGCAACTACTGCATGGCCCCAGCGGACAACCACTGCCGGCGTGACCCATCATGTCCACGATCTCGCTTTCGGTAAGCGTCGACCCTTGGTAATGGCTCGCGTAGTTTCCCTGGCTTCGATGGCCCCCGGAGGGCGCGGCCTGGGGCAGGCTTGACGGACGCTCGACGACATGCGTTCGAGTCGCTTCGGTCTGACCCGCTGGCTTTGACGTAAACGTGGGTGCGCGTTTAGTTCCAGCGGCGGTTTGTGCGACCTGCGACGACTCTAGGCCGGCCTGCGAATGCGCATCCCGCTGCTCGAAAAGAGCGCTTGGAATGCCGCTGGCCATGGGTGCTTGGGCTGTTTGCTGTGGTGCGTGGGCCGAATAGGATCCGCCGGGAACCGCGTGACCGAAGGTGGGTGCTGGGCCGTGGGTGCGCGGCCTTCCACCGCCAAGCGCCAAGGCCGGGTCACCGACTA
>JAJDEU010000060.1 GCA_029259635.1 Planctomycetota bacterium
GTCGTCGCCGGCTTCAGCCCAAGGATGGGGGAAAGCTCGTCACTCGCCGAACAGAGATTCTATGCGAGTTGCTGAAATCTCGCAGTGCGCGGAGGTGTTATACCGACCCCCGGTAAAGGGATAAAATGTTGGTGCGGGGACCTAAAAGTTTAGAGATGAACCGGGTTCGGTATTACACCTTTGCGCACTGCGAGATTTCAGCAACTCGCATAGAATCTCTGTTCGGCGAGTGACGAGCTTTCCCCCATCCTTGGGCTGAAGCCGGCGACGACCTAGCCCCGTTTCGATCCTAGATCTTAGGTCGATCCCTACCCCCATTCCCGGCTTCTCCATGAATCGATTCTTCAAGCTGTGTGCTGTGCTCGTATCCGGATGTCTTCTACTGATGGGCTCGTCCTGCAGTAGCAGCAACGGTAACACCGTGATCGTCGTCGCACCCGGAGCGGGCGGTGGGCTCGTCTCACGGTTCGTCTATGTGGGTAACAGCGATAAAACGGTTTCGATTTTCATTGTAGACGATGCCTCTGGCGAACTCCGGCACCACGGCTATGTCGAAACAGTTGGCACCGCTTATTCGTTAGCGCTCGACCCTCTCAACAGATTTTTATTCGTCGGGAGTGACTCCACACTCACGCTCTCCGTCTTCGCCATCGACGGAACGACCGGAGGCCTCACACCGGTTCCGGGGTCGCCCTTCTCCACAGCCGGCGTCTCCTTGGGAGTGGACGTCAGTCCAGGCGGAGAGTTTGTGTACACAGCGGACGACATCGGCCGGGTTTCCGCTTTCACCGTCGATCCGACATCGGGAAGCCTCACCCCCATTCCGGGCTCGCCCTTCATCACCGGATTCGCACCCAACTCGATCGCGGTTCACCCGTCCGGGAAGTTCGTCCTCGTGGCGAACTTCAACTCCACGACGGTTTCGGTCTTCTCGATCGATCCGACCTCGGGCGTGCTCGCCAGCGTTCCGGGCTCGCCCTTCGGAACAGGCTTTGGCCCCGTGTCTGTCACGACGGATCCCGCGGGCAAATTTGTCTTCGTCGCGAACTTCAGTAACGCCAGCGTCTCCGCCTATGCGATGGACATGGCAACCGGCACGCTGACCGAAGTCGCGGGTTCGCCCTTTGCGGCGGGAACGGTTCCGTTTGCCGTCGCCGTCGATCCGACTGGGGCTTTCGCGTACGTCGCCAATCGCGACTCCGACGACGTCTCGGTCTACGCTATCGATCCGACGACGGGAGTCCTCACTGAAACCGCGGGCTCGCCCTTCGCGGCTGGTGACGGACCCTCCTTTATCGCCATTGCCGACTCCGGCGAGCACGCCTACGTCACCAATCTCGAGACGGAAGAGGTCTCCGAGTTTGCCGTGGACTCGCTGACGGGGGCGCTCACTCCCACCGGCGTCATCCGAGCGAGGAGCAACCCCCAGGCCATCGCAATCCTGTCCGGTACTGCAGTCGCCACCTACATTCCTACCTTCGCGTATACGGCGAATCGAGAGGATGGGACGGTGTCGGGCTTTCAGATCGATGAGCTCTCCGGCTCCCTCACCGAGCTGGCCTCCTCTCCCTTCCCTGCCGGCGCCAGCCCCTTCTTCATTAACGCGAGCCCTTCCGGCGACTTCATCTACGTCGCCAATGAAAACTCCGACGATGTCTCGGGCTATACCAGGGACTCGCTGACGGGAGACTTGACGGCTGTCGCCGGATCTCCATTCCCCGCTGGCAACGGCCCACTCTCCACCTCGGTCGATCCTTCGGGAAGATTCGCGTACTCCGCCAACTTCATCTCGGGAGATGTCTCGGGTTTCACCATCGACCCGGCCAGTGGCGCTCTGACGAAAATTTCCGGGAGCCCCTTTGGAGCGGGAACCGAACCTCACCAGGTGGTCTTCGATCCCACAGGTCGCTTCGCCTACGTACCCAACTTGCTCTCCGATAACGTGTCGGCCTTCAACGTCCATCCGACGACCGGCGCGCTCACTCCGATCACGGGCTCTCCCTTTGCAACCGGAAAGGGTCCGCGCTCTGCTGCGGTCGATCCGACAGGCAGATTCTTAACCGTCGGAAATAACATCGGCGATTCCATCTCCGTCTTCGCGATCGACGCGATCACCGGAGCGCTCACTTCGGTTGGCGCCGACCTGGCGAGCGGAAACGGTCCGAACTCGGTGACGGTCGGTACTTCCCGAAAGTTCTCCTACATCGCCAGCAGTGGTAGCGGGGATATCACTGAGTACAGCATCGATGCCATGACCGGAGTGCACGCTCTTCTTGCGGGCTCGCCAGTCGCTTCCGGAAGCGGAACCTTTTCGATCTCCATCGATCCCTCGGGAATGTTCGCCTATACGGCGAACGCGAGCTCCGATGACGTTTCGGCCTTTATCGTCGATGGGCTCACCGGTGAACTCGCTCCGATCTTTCCAGGTATCTTCCCGGCCGGTGATGACCCGCGCTCGATCGTGGCGACCGGAAGAATGAAGTAGCCGCCGACAAAAGTTCCGTTGAGGGCGAGCTGCCCTCCAACCCAAGCCGCTCTATTCGCGCCGCGAAGGTGGATTACCGAACCCGGTTCATCTCTAAACTTTTAGGCCCCGCCCCCATGGCATTCAGCCATGGGAGCGGGGCCTAAAAGTTTAGAGATGAACCGGGTTCGGTAATCCACCTTCGCGGAGACGCTACATCATCAGCTGCGCGATGAGCTTGGCGAAGTGCTCGGGGTGCGGGACGGCAGAACCCTCGCGGACGAGAGCTTGGCCGTGGATGAGATCGCAGTAGTCGGCGAAGCGTGAGCTGTCGCCCTCCTCGCTGTGAATCGTCATCAGGCGTTCGATGAGCGGGTGAGTCGGGTTGAGTTCGAGGACGCGTGCCGTTTCGGTGACGGGCTGGCGCGCCTCGCGCATGATGCGCTCGAGGTTGGCCGTCATCGCTCCCGATCCGGTCACGAGTGCGACCGGGCTATCTGTCAAACGAGTGGAAAAGCGAACCTCGCTGACCGCGTCTTCGAGCTCTTCCTTCACTGCCGCGAGAAGCGGCTCGAGCTCCTTAGCCTTCGCCTCGCGCTCTTCCTTGTCACTATCGTCTTCTAGATCCAGATCACCCTTGTCCAGCGCGATGATCTCCTTGCCCTCGTACTCGTTCAGCTTTTGGAAAGCGAACTCGTCAACGGCGTCCGAGAGCAAGAGCACCTCGTAGCCGAGCTTCTTCGCGATCTCCAGGTGCACGGACTGCGCCAGGGTCTCCTTGTCCTCGCCGGCCAAGTAGTAGATCGCCTTCTGCCCCTCCGGCATCGCCGCGATGTACTCGTCCAGCGTGCGCGGCCCCTCTTCATTCGTCGTGTTGAAGAGCGTGATCTCGGTGACCTCCTTCTGGAAGCCGTCGTCGAAGTAGATGCCTTCCTTGATCACCTGACCGAAGGAGTTCCAGAACTCGAGGTAGCCTGCGCGGTCTTCCTCGAGCCGCCCCTTCAGCACCTCGACAACCTTGCGAGTCAGGCGCTTCTTGATCTGCGCCAGGACGCGGTTCTGCTGCAGAGTCTCGCGTGAGACGTTGAGCGGCAGGTCCTCCGAGTCGACAACGCCGACCACGAATCGAAGCCAGAGCGGCATCAAGCCCTCGCACTCCGATTCGATGTGAACGCGCTTCACGTACAGATCGACGTTCGACTTGGATCGGTTGGGATCGAGCAGCTCGAACGGGCGTTGCTTCGGCACGAAGACCAGCGCTCGGTAGACACTCGTTCCCTCGACCGCCAGGTGCACTTTTTCAAAGGGCTCGGTCCAGTCGTGGGAGATGTGCTTGTAGAACTCGGCGTACTCAACGTCCGTGATCTCGTCCTTCGCGCGAGTCCAGAGCGGCTTCTGCGAGTTGAGCGTGACCGTCTGCGTCACCATCTTCTTCTCGTCGTCCTCGCCCTCTTCGCGCTCGACATCCATCTCGATCGGATACTCGACGAAGTCGGAGTACTTGCGAACGATCTCGCGCAGAACCCACTCGGCGGTGAAGTCCTGAAACTCGTCGCCGTCCTCTTCGGTCTGTGCCTTGAGGTGCATCGAGATGCGTGTCCCGACCGAATCCAATTCGGACTCTTCCGCGGTGAAGGTTCCGTCGCCTTCGGAAGCCCAGCGCGTGCCCTTCTCCTCGCCCGCCTTGCGCGTCTCCAAGACAACGCGATCCGCGACCATAAAGCTCGAGTAGAAGCCGACGCCGAACTGGCCGATCATGCTCGGCAGCTCCGCTCCCTCGGCCTTGTTCTCGCGCAGCTCCTCCATGAACTTGCGCGTGCCCGAATTCGCGATGGTGCCGATGTTCGCGATCACCTCATCGCGCGTCATTCCGATGCCATTATCGATGAGAGTCAGAGTGCGGCTCTCGCGATCGACTTCGATGCGAATGCGCGGCTCACTCTCGAACTCAAGGTTCGAATCCTCGAGGGCTTTTACGCGTCGACGGTCCAGCGCATCGCTTGCGTTGGAAATGAGCTCACGCAAGAAGATCTCTTTTTGCGTGTAGAGCGAGTGAATCATCAGGTCGAGCAATTGCTTGGTCTCTGCCTGAAACTCGAGTGTCTGCGTCTCGGTGGACACGGTCCTATCCTCCAATTAGTGTTTGAAAGCTCATCTGCGGGGTCTCTCAAGAGACTCGATCCGCGAGCGGGCGGAACACGATAGCGAGAGAGAGCCGCGCGCGAAAGCCACCAGCGCTCGCGATAGGTGCACAACCGGTAAATCTGGCCCGCTCCTGTGCCTGGACCTTTTTGCGTGGCTCGACATCTGGCTATCCTCCAAGGGCAGCCGCCCGCCCGGCGTGACTCGCCGAATCGAAGTCGAGCGACTCCATCCTCGCTCCCCACCCCCACCCCCGAATCCATGCTGAAGAAACGCTTCCTCGCCCCGGTTCTCGCGCTCTCGCTCCTCGTCCTCCCCGGTTGCCTCGCCGGACCCAATCAGCTCGGCCGCAGCTGGGACGACTGGGTCAACCAGCGCTACAGCGAAAACGCCTGGCTCCACGGCGCCGTCTTTCAAAACGTCCTGCCCGTCTATCCGATCGCCGGCGGCGTGCTCGGCTTCCTCGACATCATGTTCCTCAACCCCTTCTACTTCTGGAGTGCGGATGCTTGGGACGGACGCGGTACGGCCTACGGGCACTCCGAAACGCCCGAGTCTCCGCGAACGATCGACTCGTCTTTCTAGCGACCCGATTCAACGGAGAGCGCGACGAGCGGAAGGTCAACTTCCACTCGCCCCGCTCTTCTTTTAGGAGCGAAACTCGAAGGGCCGAGTCAGCTCGTGGGCGCCGAACAATTCACCCAGGCGGGCATCTTGCCGAGCATCTCTTTCGCGGCGACTTCCGCCTCCGCGCGCTCCATCTTCTGCATGCCCATGAAGTAGCCCTGAATGGTTCCTTCGAGGACCTCTTCGAAGGGCTTCAGCTCACCCTTGTCGTTCGTGCAGTAGTCGCAGTACATCTGTCCGGGTGCGGCTTCGGTCAGCGGCATGCCGCAGGACTGGCAAGACGTCATGACGACCGGGCTGAAGAACACCAAGTTGTAGCCGTCGGTATCGGCGACGCCGAAGTCGCGAATTCCATAGAACTGCGTGACGGGATCGGTGGCGGGCTCCACCCCGCGCGTCTTGATCTCCGCGTGGAAGGCGTCCACGTCTTCGACCATCACGTAGATCTGCATGCCGACGCCAGCCGGGTGAGCTTGGAAGGCCTCGGCGTTCTTCTTCCAGTAGGCGTAGAGCGCCGGGTCGCCGTTGCACATGCCTTCGAGATTATCGAGGTCCGGCGCCGAACCGAGCATGATCGCTTGTCCGCCGAGCACGAGGCTGCACCACATGGGCTCTTCCGGGCTGGGCCAACTCTCCTTCATCTCGAAGCCCAGCTGATCGACGTAGAACTTGGCGGCCGCCTTGGTGTCGCGGCTCGTGAGCATTACCGAGAGTGCTCCGGAATTTTCGACGGTCATAATCGCTCCTTTTCACGTGGCCCCGGATTCCTTGCCCGAAGCCGAGAAACCGCGGCATCGCGCGGATGGAATGGTTAGGTCTCGGAGCGATTCTAGCCAAAGCGCATGAGCGTGGTCGCCTTCGTGACCTAATTCGAACCTAACAGAGCGCGTGACACACTCTCGCCGCCGGAGATCGAGTGCTCCACTTCCGAGCTCGTGCGCTAAGCTCGGTCCTATGAACAAGCACCAACTCTGGCGCGGGAGTTCGCTCCTCGCGCTCTCGCTCTCCTGCATGAGTCTGAGGCCCTCCGCCGACGCCCCGGTCGAGCTCGGACTCGTCCAGTGGGGTCGCGATCTGGACACTGCGCTCGTGGAGTCGGCCAGCTCGAAGAAACCGGTCTTGCTCTTATTCCAAGAGATCCCGGGCTGAAGCACCTGTGTCAACTTCGGTCGTGAACCGTTGTCGCACCCGCTGCTCGTCGAGGCCATAGAGACGGAGTTCGTCCCCGTCGCGATTCACAACAACAAGGCCGGCAAAGACGCCGAGATCCTGAAGCGCTACGAGGAGCCCGCTTGGAATAATCCCGTGATGCGGTTCGTGGACGCCGCGGGCAAAGACGTCTTGCCGCGCAAGGATCGCGTCTGGCAGACCAACGCGGTGGCGCTTCGAATGATCGCGGCGCTCAAAGCGGCGAAGCGTCCGGTGCCGGGTTACTTGGAGCTCGCTGAAATCGAGACGCGAACCGCGGGAATCCAGACGACGACTTTTGCCATGTCGTGTTTCTGGGAAGGCGAGTCGCGACTCGGCGGACTGGAAGGCGTGACGGGAACGCGCGCGGGCTGGATGGATGGCCGCGAGGTCGTCGAGCTTCGATTCGACCCGAAGCTGATCTCCTACACGGAGCTGCTCGGCCAGGCGCGCAAGATGAACTGCTTGAGCGAAGCCTTTGTACGCACGGAAGAGCACCGCGAGATCGCGGCGGCAACTCTTGGCGCTTCGAAGGCCAAGCTCGTCCAAGCGGATGCCTCCGACGCGAAGGCGTCGGACCAGCTCTACTACCTGCGCAAGTCGCCGCTCGCCAAGCTCGCGCTCTCACCCCTTCAAAAGACGCGCATCAACGCCGCCTTGCGCGTCGGCGGCGACGCGAAGAAGTGGTTGTCGCCAAGACAGCGAGCGTCTCTGCGCTAAGCGGTCAGCCGTCGAGCTCGATGGTCAGCTCGGCGCAATAAATCCCGTCTGGGTCACCGCGCTCTTCGAGGGTTTTCTCGATCACGCTGCGACGGCGCGGCAGGATGTCCTTGAAGAGCACCTTCCCGCCCTGGATGACGCGGACCGGCTGATCCAGGTCGAGCATGGAGTCGTCGAGGCGAATACTGAGTCGATCGACTCCGGTGGCTTCGACGATTCGAATGTCCTGTCCGTCGCGCTCGACCACTACTCGACTCTGCGCCGCCGGCTTGGCTACGGCCAGCCAATAGAATCGCTTGTGAGTTCGCGAACTCTGCAGCCAGACCACTCGCTTTGGACGTGTGTTTCGAATGCGCTTCGCCATCCAGGGCAGAGCGGCAGCATCCTCCCCCTCCATCCAGTGGCCCTTGCCCACGTGAATTTCTGCCCAGTGGTCGTAGCCGCCCGTGTCCGCCTTCCCCAGTTCAGCCAGCTCGCTCTTCCAATCGGCCGCGACGCGGTTTCGATCGTAGGCAACGTCGTCACCGCCGACGTGAAGGGTGAACGCGAGATTCCTTAAACTGTCCGGGCGAGCATCGTTCGGATGACCGGCCATCATCCCTGCAGCGGCAAAGCGGTCCGCCATGCGAGGAGCGAGCTGGTAGACGCCGTCGCCGCCCGCGGAGTAGCCGATGAGGTAGACGCGATTGGGATTCACATCTTCGAACACGATCATGTTCTGGATCAACAGGTCAAAGAGCGAGTCGATGTGCGGCGCGTGCCACATATTCCAAGTATTGGTTGGAGCGCGCGGTACGACGTAGACCCCTTCGGGAATGTCGTAGAGCTTCTTCTGGTTCTCCCACTGCTGATCGTTCACGTCGGCAGGCGCTCCTCCGCCGCCGTGCATGGAGATCCACAGGCTTCGTCCGCCTCTGGGCTTCTTGCCGTTGACCGAGTACCAGAAGGGCATCGCGTGCTCTCCATCGGTCAACACCTGCGCTGCCATCTCTGTCATCTGCTGCTCTCGAAGTTGAGCTTCGTGCGCCGCCCAGCTTTCCTCTGCGATGAGCTTGGCCTCCGCCGCGTCGACGAGTTTCGGGATCTCGAACCGAACGAGTTGCTCGGGCTCGCGAGTGGAGACGCGCGCGATGACGTGAGTACCGTCAACAATCGCAGTGACAATGAACGATTCGTCCTTCGGCAAGTAAGCGGCCAGATAGTCGTTCGCGTCGAATCTCTCGTCCTTCGTGACGCCCTCGAACAAAGCTTCGGTCTTATAGGAATCGAGAACGCTTCTCGGGCCTGCAGGCCTGACGCTCACGGGTAGCGCTAGCCGCCCTCCTGTACCCAGTGTTAGCGCTTGAAAGCGCACGCGCACAAAACCGTCCGGAATGATCTCTGGCGCCACCGTGTACCTGTGCGTCACGTCGACCGCGTAAACGTCGTCCGCATCGGGCTTCCAAACCATCGGCAAGCGCTGGCTCGTCTTCACGAAGCTCACCGCGAAGATGCCGTACTTTTCCGAGTTCGCTCGCGCGTTCGAGGCGCGCCCGCTAAACCAGGCTTTGTCCAGCTCGGAGCCCGTCGGTTCGGCAGCACCGGTGAAGTGCCAGCCGTCATCCCAGATCTCCACCCAAGAGTGGTTGCCGCTGTCGTCCGACCAGGACGGAACACCGACGAAACGCGCGGGCACGCCGACCGCTCGGCAGGCATCGATCAAGAGCACCGAGAGTCCTGTGCAGGAAGCCAGGCCGGCCTCCATCGATTCGTAGGGACTCTGGTCGGCCTTCGGTCGCTCGGTCGAATAGCGCACGTTGACCATATCGAACATCTTCTGGTTCAAGATCGCGGCGGCCTCCGAAGGCGAGGACGCGTTCTGGACCAGTGGCTTGAAGCGCTTGTAGAAGTCAGCGCGCCAAGCATCGCGGCGCTCGTTGATACTCGCGTAGGGCAACACGTTCTCGAAGAAGTAGTCCGCCGGGATGTCGCTCGACCACGGCGCTTCACGCCAAGCCCGGTAGGCGTAGCTCACGTGTTCAACGAGAAAGTCCGCAGAGAGGGACGTCAGGTCATCGGCGCTCATGTTGTTCAGTAAGAACTCAAGCCCCTCAAGTTGTGCGCCCTCGATTCGACCGATGGCCTCTTCCAGCTGTTCGCGGTTGTCACCGCTGTACTCCAGGATGGAGCTCCAACGATCGGAGGTCGGATCCTGCGCCGCCTGCAGAGCGACGCACAGCGCGAGAGACAGAATGCTCATCTCGCGATGCTAGCCGGGAAGGTGGAATACCGAACCCGGTTCATCTCTAAACTTTTGGGGCCGTGGCCCCAGGGAGTCAGCCCAGGGAGGCGGGCCCCAAAG
>JAJDEU010000007.1 GCA_029259635.1 Planctomycetota bacterium
CGACGGTTACGGGCTCTACTACACCATCGTCACCATCGAAGGTCGCTCGATCTTCGACGATCGCAAGATCACCGTCGACATCGCCTCGCGCGGCGGTTGGATCGACAAAGAACACGGGATCGGCTCCTGGGACTCCGAAGCCCCCCAAGCCAGCGAAATCGCTCGCGGCAAGGAAGTCCTCGCCTACTACATGTGGTCCGAGAACATCGGCTCCGGCGTCGGCGCCAACATTCTCTACGCCTCCCACGGAAGCTTGTTCCGCACCGCCAAAAGCCCGACCGGAACGGTCATCCTCGGACGCGGACAAGGCTACGCCATCGACAAGAACATCAAGTTCGACACTCTGCGCACCGCGACTCGCGCGATTATCGAAGAGGAGCGGCTCCGAGGAATCGACAAGCTCGATCCGACCACCAAGGACCAAGCTGGCGACGACCAGTCGAACAAGTAGGAAGCAGACAGAACCATGAAAATTCGCAATCTATTCCTACCGTCGATCGCCCTCGGCGCGACCTTCTTGATGATGACGCCTGCGGAGTCGACCGGCTTCGCGGTGCTGGGTCACAGCCTCGCGCCGCTTCAAGCAGACTTCCGCATCTTCAATAACTTCCTCGACGCGCAGGCCAACAACAACAACGTCGAGCACGTCAACTTTCCGGGCTACTCCGGCGCCGTTTCCGCACTCTGGAAAGGTGCTATCGAGTGGTCAAGTGGACCGCATGGCGATGGCTCCGGTGACCCGCACCAGGGCATCTTAGGTTCGGGAAACTCCGCTTTTGACCCGATCTTCAATGGTGAAGCGAATGGTGTCGGCGTCATCGGCAATAACATCATTTCCTCGCTCAACCAAAACGGAGGCTCGACAATCGCGTTCATGCAGGGCGGATCAAGCGGCTGGTGGATCCGCTTCTACGACGGAGACAAAACGTTCGCTGACGGCCCCGGCACCTTCATCGGCTTTAGCAACGATGACCTGCAGGGAGTCAACTGTCATGAGTACGGCCATGCGCTGGGATTGGGCCACTCGGCCACCAGTGCCGCGACTATGTTTGGCTCGATCGGTGGCGGAAGTGTTTCCGAGCGCTCGATCCATGCCGACGACGTCGCCGGCATCCAGTCGATCTATGGCGACAAAGCCAGCTTCGCAACGAAACCGACGATCTCATCCGTCGTCAATCTCGGTGGCCAAGTGAGGATCGTCGGCACGAACTTCACGCTCAACAACAACCAGGTCTGGTTCACGCGCCTGAATCCGGGATCGACCGGCGGCACCGGCGGGAATCCGATCAAAGTAACCGGCGTGTCCTCCACTAATAGCGAAACAGAGATCGTCGTCAACATCCCCGCGACTGCCGGCCCTGGAGACATCATGGTCAAGCGCAACAGTGCGGGCAACGAATCGACATCACCCGCATGGCCGTTCGATCCGTTCTCGGTTCCGCCTCCGATTCCGATGATCACGAACGTCTCCCCCGCAAGTGTCCCGCCGCTGACTCCGACGGGCACACCGACCGTGGTTCTGACGGGTTCGGGCTTCGCTGCGGCGAGCAACCTCGTGGTCAACTCGGTAGTCGTCGGAAACGGAGCCACGCCTTTTACAGGTAGCTGGACGATCGACAACGACAACCAGATCACCATCGAGATGCCGCTCACCGGCTCCGCTTCGATCGTGGCCGTTGGACTGGTGGACATCACCTTCGATACTCCCGGTGGTCCAGCCGCCGCGCAGGTCGAAATCGTCCCGGTCGTCGATGCGGCACTCGCGGCGGAGAACACCACCGTTTCGCTTGCCACCGGACTCAACGTGGCTTGCTCCGCTCAGGACACGGACATCGTCATTCTGGAAGTCTCCGCCGTGGATGGACCGACGGTCTTCCCGGGCATCCTCGAGCTCGAGATTGGAGGCGGAGACCTGGCCAACATCTTCAAAGTGAAGCGCTGGAACATCGGTCCGAAGCTCTGGCGTCGATTCGAAACGGGTCCCGTCACAGGGCTGCCGTTCGGGATCAACCTCTACTTCGAAGGTCTCGTCGTTCCCGCAGCGACGGGTCACTCGACTCCCTACGAGAGCACCAACAAGGTGACGATCCTCACCGCGCCTTAGCGAAGACGACCCGTGGTCAATGTGATGACCCACGGATATCTGGACTGAGTCTCGCGGAGAGATCTCTCCCGACAACGACATAAGGGCTGGCTCCCATCCGGGCGCCAGCCCTTGCTCGTTCTGGGCCGGGCGCAATCTCCAACCGACGGAGGCGGTAGACCCGGTGGAGCCAACGCTGTGGGCGATCTACCGCCGCGTCAGATAGGTTTCGCGGAGCGCTAGGGATCCCGCACGAAAGTAATCCGGTAGAAAGCCGGCGCCCTCCCGGATAATGGGGTTGATTTAATGAAGCGATGCTGACGGTTCCTCAGGGGGGCCTCCTGCGTGAGTGATCGGGAATAGGCGTGTCAACAACTCGGAACCTTGATGCGCCTTCGACCGTCTTAGGCTCCCGGGGGCGAGATGACTCCGAACCTAAGACTGCACCCCTTTGAGCCTCACCCTCTCGAGAATTCCTAGGTCTCTTGCCCTACACCCTCCGAATTCTTCCCGCACCTCACTTTCGCGGTTCACCCGAATGACTATGAAAAATCACAAATTTCTCCCCGCTGGCCTTCTGGCCGGCCTCGCCCTCGCCGTCGCCGGCAGCATCGGGCAAGCCCAAGTCCGAGAGCTATCTCTGACCCAGATGACCACCCAAACCGATAACGGCGTGCTCGGCACGGTCATCGGTTCACGCGTCGTCGACCTCGGAAACGAAATCGACGGTTACGGGCTCTACTACACCATCGTCACCATCGAAGGTCGCTCGATCTTCGACGATCGC
>JAJDEU010000061.1 GCA_029259635.1 Planctomycetota bacterium
AGCCCGGGTTATTCATGAGCCGCGAGGCAAAACGCCTCGATTCGGTTCCTGCTGGTGCTTTGCGCGCGCCGGCCCCACAGTCGACCTGAACAGGTCGTCGAGGACGCCGGCACGCGCAAAGTTCCGGCAGGGGCCGAAAGGTCGGCGAAGCCGGCCGTTCGTGGTGTTGGGTCCGCGAGGTCATGAATAATCCGGGCTAGCAACTACCTCGTCATCGGCCGTCTATTCTGTGTCAATCTTCGAATGAAGCGACTCGCCCTCGCGCAGATGCTTCATCTGATCAAGCCTGCGCGAGTTCGCCTTGGCCACCGCGCTCGATCGCCGCCGGGTCAAAACTCCGCGGTCAGGAGTTCGAACCGGCGCTAAACCGCCGCAAGATTTCGTAGGGCGACAGTTCGCCATGCTTGAAGCTCGCTCGGCGAATGATGAACGTGTCGATCAGACACAATCGACCCGACGTGCACGAGTGCCCCGTTCGATCCGCGAAGACGATCCACGCCGAACCCGATCGAAAGCGCAGCTCCGCCGCGCCGTCCGGACTGCTCTGGAATTCACGGTCCGCCTTCATGTGATTGTGGATCCGCCGCATGGCGCGATCGTAAGGCGAGCTGTCCAGGGAACGCGCAAGCGGATAGATCGTGCTCAATCCGCTCACCAACCCGTGGCGCAACTTATCGAGAGGTCCCTCGCGCAGAAGCTGCTGATCGCGCATGCCGAGCTCCTCGCCATACCGATCGACCAGTTCATTGACCGTTCCCTTTACACGCCAGACGCGTTCCCCCTCAGGATCGATGTTGGTGAGGAAACGCAGAATCGAATCGCCGCGAGTCGCGCCGTATGCTCCGGCGTCGATGTGAACGAGGTCGCTCTTCTTGCGCTCGTCAATCGCACGATCTTTCTCTTCGAACGCGCGCAGGCTGCAGGTTCCCGACGTCCAATTGTTTGCGAAGGTCGGGAGCACCTGAGTGAGGAATGCCTCAACGCGCTCATGGTGACCGGAGAGAATGCGCGCCGCGCGGTCGCGCAGCTCCTGCGTTCCGCCCATGCCGTTGACGCGTTTCGCCGTGGGGTAATAGCTGATGTTCTTGCGCTTGTGATACTCCGGCGTCACGTCGCGCAGAAAGAGCACATCCTCCGGCGACGGAAGCTCGACGGGCGAAGTCGGAAAGTAGACCAATCCAGCCTGCTCGAGATAGCCGGAAAGCTCGCCACGCTCGGGCTCCTGCTTCAGGCTAGGGACCTGTTCCGGGGAGATCTCGAAGGCTTGCGGCGTGACCTGAGTCATAGGCCTAGGGTATCGCCACCAGCAATCGACCTCTCTCCCCGAGCTCCTTTTTTAAGGAAACCAATTCCACCTGAGGGCTGTCTAAAGCCCGAGAGAGTGCATCCCGTCCCCCGCTCGTTCTGCTCGGATTGCCGGATTACCAGGAGCAGCGCATAATTGGCGGGGAAGCTCTCGTTTTTGCCCATAGAAGGCATATTCCCACGACCTCCAAAACAGCCTGGAGCTGGCCGATCCCGGCCGGGTCAGCCCCAGAGAATCCCAATCACCATGAGTTCGCATCGACTTCGCCCAGCTCTCGTCTTGCTCGCTGCCGCGCTCCTGCCAACCGGATTCCAAAGCGCCCAAATCGGAACCCTGACCACCGTTCCCGGTACGGTCACCGATCTCGCCATTCACTCCTCCTCCGACCTTCTGTACTGCACGGTCGAAGGTGCGGTGGGACGGATCACAACGGCCGGCGCTCTGACACAACTTGCGAACGCGGCAACCGGCCCTTTTTCGAAGAGCTTGAGAGGCGTGCTCGAAAACTCGGCCGGCGAGATCGCCGTGCTCGATTCCGGTGGAGATATCTACGAGCTCACCGGCGGAGTCACACCGGCGAACCTCATCTACAACGATCTGTATTTGATCAACGGCACGACGGACTTCATTGTCGACACGAACGGCAACTACGTCATTACGAGTGATACTCCCTCGAGCGGTGTTCGCGGAATCAACTGGGTCGACTCCACCGGAAGTCGCTGGGCTTACTTTCTGATCAAACACTCCCCGATCGCTCTCGCTGCGGATCCGATCGGGACAGGACTCTTGCTCTCCGATGAAGCCGATATCGGCAGACTGAGGCGAATTGAGACGAGCGATGCTTCGCACCCCACGTCCTTGATGGACGGAACGACGGGCTTTGGCTTTGCCGAGAACAACCTAGACGGCGACATCGCCGTTGAAATCGATGGCAGCGCCTGGATTGTCACCGGCGGAAACGTCTATCGCCGCGACCGTGGTACCGGCATCACTTCGCTACAAGCGTCAGGCTTCGCGCAACTGCGCGGGATCTCCATCGCCGCGTCGAGTGGCGGCGTGCCGAGCGCGTCGGGTTGGAGCGCCTACTTCGCAGAAGGTAGTTTTCCGACGGCCATTCGCGAGATCGGAAACGTCGGTGCTCCCGCCTCGACGGTTGCCGCCGACCTCGGAACCGTTCCCGATCGCGGCAACCAACTGACCTTCTTCACCGGTCAGACCGTTCACGATATGGCCGTAGACCTCAACGGCGACCTGCTTGTGGGTGGCGATGTCTTTGGTTCCAGTTTTAAGGTCATGCGCGTGAGCTTGCCGTCGCTGGCTATTTCGACGATCGCCAACCAGTCCGACGGAATTACTTCACGAATCGAGGGCATCCAGGTTGACCAAGACGGTGTGATCTTCGCGCTGGGGGCCAACGGCTTTGTCTACCGCATCGAAGAGAATCCCCTCAACGTCACGGTTGCCTTCAGCGACCCGGGGAACAACATCAAGGTTGGAAAGGACCTGGCGATCGATCGCGACGGCAGCTTCTTCATCGCCGACCGCGAGAGCTTTGGTTCCGGGCAAGTCGAATGGGTCGACCCGGGCGGTGTGATGACATCGCTCAGCAACACCATCGAATCGCGCGGCGTGATCGCCGATCCCTTTACGGCAAAGGTCATTGCCAGCGAGTGGAACGGAACGGGCTTCGAGGGAACAGTCGGACTCGTGGACCCGAGTTCGGGCGTGATCACCGACTTTCCGAATCTGTCCAAACTCAATTACACCAACGACTCTGTCTGGGGTGACGGCGATCTCGTGCAGGATGTCGAAGGGAACATCTACACCATCTCGGAAGACGACTGGTCGCTGTATCGCTACAACCGCGAGACCAATAAAAAGTTCCGCATCGGATCCAGCTACCTCAATCACCCTTCAGGTCTGGCGATTGCTCGCTCAAGGACTCCTTCGAACGGCGATACCGGTTGGAGCCTTTACGTAGCGGAGTACAACTTCCTGTATGAGATCGAGAACGTTCCAGCGCCGGCGCCGCGCATCCTCGACCGGGCCGCTCCGCCAGTCGGCCGGCTCGCGGGATTCTTTCCGGGAACGACGGGTGCCGTGCGTGCAGCTATCGGGCGAACAGGTACCAACGAGCTTCTTACGGTGACGGCGGATACGCGGTTGTTCCGTACTGACCTCAACACGGGAATCACGCAGCAGGTTTGCAGTCCCTTCAACGGGCTTACCGGTGACCTCGTCGATCTCGACATGACTGCGGGGGGCGAGATCATGGTCGCCAATCGCGGTGGGAAGATCTTCCGCATCAATCCGTTTGGTTCATGCGCGGTGTCGACAGAGTTCAACAACGCTGGCGGAGTCTTGGGAGACGTGCGAGCGATTGCGGTGGATGGCGCGGGCGACCTGCTCATTCTCGATCGTCCGCCCGGCGAGAACGGTGGGCGGCTCTATCGTCTGAGCGGCGGCGTCCTCACCCTGCTCGTTCACACCAACCGAGGCCAAGGAATGGCCATCGATCCGCTAACCGGAGATGTGTTCATTACCGAGCGGGGCTCCGACATCGATGGAGGTGGCGGCATCCTGAGAGTGAACACCTCCGTGTCGCCGGCAACGGCTGGCCACTACAGCGGAGACAGCTTCTACCTCTTCGATATCAACGAGCTCGATGGCGACATCGCTTTTGATGATGTGGGCAACTTCTACGTCTCGACGAGAAACACCGGGCGCGTTATCCGCGTCGATCGCGCGACCGGAACACGATCAGTCGTTGCTGGTAACTACGCGAATCAAGTCGCTCTGGCGCTCGCTCCCGGTCGCGCCGGGACAGCGGGTCCCATGGGGACCAGCCTGTTTGTGCTCGACGAGAACGCGTTGTTCGAGGTCGGCGTTGGAGAGCTTCCCGCCACGGCTCCCGTGTCGCCCCCCGGCCTCGCAGCCCCTGCCGACCTGACCGTCTCGGGGCAAATCGCACTGGGCGTGCGCATCCCCGTCAACATTGACGCACCCGCCGAAGCGCTCCGGCCCTACATCATCTTCGCCTCGACCCTCGGCAAAGTGCCGGGCTTTGAGATGCACCTCTTTGGCGATCCGTTCGACACCCGCATCCTGCCGAACAACTTCGATCTGCTGGCTTGGAACATGATCGGGAAGGGCGGCGTCCTGCGGAAATTCGTCGGCAACCTGGATGCGTCCGGGAAGACCACAGGCCCGGTGGGCTTGAAGGTCCCGAACGACCCCAGCCTGCTCCTGCTCGATATCTTCATCGACCTGACCTACGTCACCTACGACTACATCTCGCCGAATGGGATCGCCACCGTCGGCGGAACGGCACAGATCTATATCGGAGAGTGAGGGAACCTGCGGAGCCGGGTATTCTTCGCCTGTGACTTTTTCCGATTCAGAAGATGGCGAATCCGGGCAACCGGAACGGCTCTCAGTCCCGCTCCGAGTACGACGGGCCCTGGGGCGTATTCGGCGGAGCTTCGCCCTCGACACGTACGATATCTTCGCGCGTTTGGTCACGGCGGAGCATCGTGAGTTTGAGTGCCCGGCTGAATACCAATTCGCCTGGGGTACGGAGGAGGACATCGAACGCTGTGAGCCGTACCACACCGAACTGAACGAGTTGGATCGAGCACTTGGCGTCGAGCGTTTGAGGCTCGGTCACCGCGTTGTGGTTGGCTTTAGCGGCGAGACTCCCGTCTTCACGATGTGGATGAATCCCCGAAATCTCAATGTGCCCGGCGAAATCAAGCGAAAGCTCGGCCCCCACCAGGCTTTTATCTACAAGGCCTACACGAGCCCAGATCACCGCGGTAAAGGGCTCTACAAGATCGGAATGCGGTTCGTCCTGACATTCATGGCCAGCCAAGGCCAGACCGAACTCGTCGGCTACGCCCATGTGAAAAAGAGCGTTTCGCGGAAGGGTCTCGCCACTCTTGAGTTCACGACAAAAGGCCGATATTACTCCCTACACGCGCCGGGCTGGCAACACACCGTGGTCTCGGCTGAGCTCGCTCGAAACTTTCCGGTTTCCGTTCTGCGCTCGGGATCACTGCCCGTTTGATGGACATCCTTCGCACACTTCCTCTACTCCGAACCTAAGAGCTCCGCAGTCCGTTGAACTCACCGCTACGTATTCTCTATCGGACGGTCTGGAGTACCGTGATCCTGAGCTTCCTCATTGGAGCGTCAGTCGCTGCCTGGGAGCTCTCCTCAAAGACCTGGGTACGCGAGTTTCAAGCCGGCGCTGAGTCGCCGATGTCCGAGCGTCTCTCCGCGATCGTTCAACGCTCGACTCTCGAAGCGCTTGGCTTCGGGCTGTTGGCGCTCGGTCTCTCTGCGGCTGCTTGGATAATGACCCGCCGCCGCACCGAAGAGGACGCGGCAAGACGACTCTTTTCGAACATTCTGATCGCCACAGCCGCGTTTGCCCTCTGGACCGCTTGCACTTGGATCACCGACGCCGCGCTGCCTTTCCTAAGACCGAGCGAGCTCATCCTGATGAACCTCGTCGGCCTCGTAGGAGCCGGAATCGCGATCGCGCTCTGGGTGTTCCTCACATCCAAACTTCCATGGGCCGCGAAGTCGGACCCCGTCGCTCACACGCTGGGTTCAGCCATCATGCTCGGCTTCGCGATCAACACGGCGCAGTCCATCGTTCTCGGCGCGAGTCGCGGCTACCAATCACCGACGCGGCTGGCGATGGCCGGCGGCTCGGTACTGATCGCCTTCGCGCTCAGCGCTCTGCTCGGACGCTTACTCGTCAAACCGCTTGCCTCGATCGAGCTCGCTTTCGGCAAGCTCTCCGGTGTTTTCCGCGGCACTTCGCTGTCACTTGGCGTAGTCCTCGTCGGCTGCATCGCAGTGACTTTGTCTTCCCTCGAGCTTTCCTCGGTTTCATCGAAGGTCGAGTACAAAGAGCTCGTACAGACGGAACCGTCGCCCGGGCCCAACGTGATCTTGATCACCATCGACACCCTTCGAGCCGATCACTTGGGTTGTTATGGATACGAGCGCCCCACCTCGCCCTTCATCGACTCGCTCGCCGATGAGGGAACGCGATTCGCCGACGCCTCGGCGCCCGCGGCTTGGACCAAACCGTCAACGGGCACGATCCTCACTGGGCTCTACCCCTCGAGACACGGAGCCCTCTATCACGGCAGCTCGCTTCAGGTTCCCGAAGGCGAACGGACACTAGCCGAAGCCTTTAGCGAGCGCGGCTACGCGACCGCGGGCTTCGTCAGCAATCCCAACGTAAAGAAGATCTTCGCCTTCGATCGCGGCTTCGAAGAGTTCTTCGACTCCCCCGTCGAAGACACCATCACCTTGGCCGCCATTCGCGAGTCGATGTTCGGTGGAATTGTGATGATGCTCTCGCGGCACCAGTTCAACTGGAAGTACGAGAACGACATTCAATCGGTCAACCAGCACGTCCTCGCCTGGCTGGAGTCGAACCAAAACCAACCCTTCTTCCTCTACGTCCACTACATCGATCCGCACATCCCCTACACGCCTCCGGTAGAGTACGAGCGCGAATTTTCGCGCGACTACGAGGGCTTTCCGCTCTTCAACGAGCGCAAGAGGTTGGTCGGCATGGATCGCTATGACGGCGAGATCCGCTACACCGACGACGGAATCCGCACCCTCGCCGAAAAGTTGGACGAGCTCGGCATTCGCGGCAAGACCAACATCGTGATCACGTCCGATCACGGCGAAGAGTTCTTCGAGCACGAGGTCCTCGGACACGGGTTCTCGCTCTATCAGCCGGTCATTCACGTGCCACTGATCGCCAATGGTCCCAGCGTAGTGCCCGGGCGCGTCGTCGAAGCGCCGGTTCAGATTGTCGATCTGGCAGCAACCGTTCTCGATTTGGTTGACGGAGACGTTCCGAAGTTCGGAGATGGCTCATCTTTCGCGAAGGCGATCACCGACGAGAGCTGGATGCCAGAGAATCAGCTGTATCTCGAAAACGAGTTCGGGCAGGACAGCAGCGACGATCGCAGCTTTGTGATCAATGCCGTCCGCGATGGCGAGTGGAAGTTCATCCTCACCGAGCGCAACCTCTATCGGCCGCCGGGGAATCCGAGGTATGGACCGCATGAGCTCTACAACCTTGAGAACGACCCCGGCGAGCTTCGCAATTTGATTGACGCGCCCAAGCAACAAGCCCGAATTAAAGAGATGGTCGGACGTCTGCGCGATCACTCCTCGTTCCTCAACGACAACGGCTTCCGCGATATCGAACCCGCGCTTCTCTCACCGGAGATGGAAGCGGAGATGCAAGCCCTGGGCTACCTGGGGGATGAGTAGCGAGCAGCGCATCCCGTTGAGCATTCGCGAGGTCGAGTGGTTTTTCGCTCTGTTTCCGGCTCCTCGATTTTGCGCTGACGCCACACCGTCATGAATGCCTCTTCCGAACCTAGCCCTCCCCACTCGGGTGAGAGAGCTCTGGAGGCGCGCTCATGGAAAGGGATGGAAGGACTGCGCGCCCAAGGCGACGCCTGGCGCGAACTCGTTCCAATTGCTGATGTCGACCCGCTCGGAAACGACTTCGATTGGGTCGTCGCACACACCGAGGCCTTCGGTGACGAGCGCGACATCTTTGGATGGACGCTCTATGACGAGACCGAGCGGCCCGTCGCGATCCTGCCCTTTCGCAAGGAACCGAGGCGCGGACTGCTCTCACTCTCGCGAGCCATAATTACGCAAGACGGCACCTTCGACTCCGAGTATTTGGACTTGATCCTGCGCCCGGGTTTCGAGCGCGAGTCCATCGCGCGCCTACTCGACCTACTCAGTGACAAGCGATCGATCGACTGTGTCGTCCTTACGGGCGTCCCCGAGAGTTCACCCACGTTGGGCGCACTTCGCAGCCTGCTCGATGAGCGCAAACTCCCCCGAAGGGAACGAGGCTTTGCCGCCTGCGCCACACCGCTTCCCGATCACTTCGACGACTTCTTGAAGGCGCTCAAATCGCGCGTACGCAGCAAGATTCGCTCGTCTATCCGGCGAGCGAGTGAGGCGGGCGCCGTTCTTAACTGGTGCACAGACCCCCAGTCCATACGAGCCGACCTCGAAGTCCTCTTTGAGCTCCATCAAAAGCGTTGGGAGAACGCGGGCAAGAGCGGAAGCTTCGCCGAGCAGAACCGTCGCGACTTCTACAACTCACTCGCGCCTCACTTGCTGGAGCGCGGCCAATTGGCCTTCGCGAAGCTCGAGCTCGATGGGCAGACGATCGCCTGCCAGTTCGGTGCTACGGTCAACGACACTTACTACCAGATCCAAGAGGGCTTCGACCCGGATCATTCCGACTTCCGTGTAGGCACCGCCCTTCGCGGAATGATGATTGAAGAGTTGATTCGTCGCGGTGTGAGTTCCTACGACTTCATGGCGGGTATCGGACGACACAAAACCGATTGGGGCGCTGTGCCACGGCCATGCACGACGATCGCCTTCGCTCTCCCGAGAATTCGCGCTCGGCTTGCGTACGGCATGCGAGAGTTTCTCGATCGCCGCAATCAGGCGTAGGAATCCATTCAAAAAGCTTTTTGGGGTTACGATGTCGTCCGCAGCTCTCTCCAAGCAGCGAATCGAACCGACGACGACAGCACGCAGGTGTTCCAACGCGATGATGACCCCCACAAGTCACGACACTAGAGGAGAACTCCGCGCACGCCGAATTGGGGCAGCTTGCTGTGGGC
The DNA here is from genome assembly GCA_029259635.1 of Planctomycetota bacterium. GTDB lineage: Bacteria > Planctomycetota > UBA1135 > UBA1135 > OFTM34. Next base: position 9,010 of record JAJDEU010000061.1, read on the forward strand.
TACTCCTCTTCATCCTGGCTACGCCGCTCTCATCACAGTCCTTCCGAAGCGATCCCGCCACGGATGATGGCGCTGCCGCTAAGGAGGGCCTCAATGACTCGAAAAAAGTCGCGCACCGAATCGTGATCTGTGGGCACCTCTACAGCCTGTACTCCCGAAACAAGCTCCAAAGCCGCGAAGAGCTGATCTTTAGCGAGAGGTATCTAAGGACCTTTGCCACCGAACTGACGAAGCTCGCTCCCGACGCAACGTTCTTCTTGGGAGACAGCACGCGATACTCCATGAAAGCCGAGTGGGACCTCTTAGACCGAGTCTTTGAACCCGTCCCCGGAGAGAAAGTCTGGGTCGCCGGCAATCACGAGGTCAAAGACTTTAAAGCGTTCGAAGATTTCGGGGGAGTTCACAACGCTTCCTACGTCATCGGTCGCAACAAGTTCGTCACCTTGGACTCGAAGACCGTCTTCGGAGCGGAAGACTTGGCCTTCATCGCGCGCGAGATGGAAGACGCCGAAGACTACGACAACGTCTTCATCATGATGCACCTCTTCCTCTTCGGTAACGAAAAGATCGAGCCGGGAACCGATCCATATGAGCCCTACAACGTCGGAACGAACTGGGAAACCGATGTCGTTCCGTTGATCGCAGGCAAGGTCAGTTACATCTTCATGGGTGACTACTTTCCCGGGCATGTGGGTCGTTTTGTCCAGCGCTATAAAGAGCACGAACTCCACTACATCCGCAACGCGTTCCTGTTTCGGCGCGGTCGTGGAGACGAGATCACTGGCGATGGCCCGATGATGTACCTCGTCCTCGATATCGACGAAGAAGGCGCGTTCTCCCTTCTTCCGAAGTTGCTCCCCGTCGATTTGAAGGACACTTGGTATCGGTACTTCGGCTTGAACTCGGATGCCCCGGCGTACGAGGACTACGAAGAACAGAACGAGATCACACCCGAATGGCGGCGCGTGCCGGTCCGACAAAAACTGAGTGTCGGCTTCCCTCCCTCCTGGCAGGTCACTCTAGGTCAAGGCGAGGAGCTCTACACGGCTTGGCAATATCGAAACGACCTGGGAATTCGCGCCAAGATGTACGAATACTCCAACGCGAAGAATTGGACCCCCGAAGAGTATCGGGCCGCCCTGATTGCCGAGGTAGAGGCGAATCGCGGAGAGCCGCTTCAGATCGAAAAGGAAGGCCGCTTTGACCTCGTCGATGGACCGACCGTCAACTGGACGATTTCGGAGTCGTTCACAGCCGAAGTCTCCTCGCTAAGCCTCAACTGCTACTTCCTCCATGAGAAGCGCGCTTATCTCGTTGTCTACTCGACCAACGAAGTACTTCCCGACTACCGCGCAAAGCTCGAGGCACTCCTCATGATGTTCCAACACGCCCAGCAGCATCGCTTCAAGCCGAAGAAGTAACGAGCTAACTCTCGCGCCGAAGCCGCTTTCGTGCCCAGGCAAAGAACTCGACGCGCTCGGATTTCAAGAGCACGAACTGCCACATGAAAAGTGTGGCAAAAAGCGCGAGCGGAATCTTGAGGCCGAGCGCGTAGAGCGAGAACTCGCCGGCAACGGCCACGCTGTGATCGATATAGAGCGCGGCCGCGGAAGCTGTGAACACGGCCGCGAGGCAAGCGCCGATGCGCCGGTACTCCATTTTGTGCTTGAAGATTCGATAGCGTCCGACTTCGCCGAGGATGGCAAGCGAGGCGTAGGCAACCAGAGTTGCGATTGCCGCTCCCATGATCCCGAAGATGGGGATCAGCCAGAGGTTCAAGCCGATGTTGATCATCAACGCGATGAGCGAGAGCCAAGAGAGCGCGCTTGTTCGTTTCGCAACGTGGAAGGACGTCTCTGCGATCGCTTTGTAGATCGCCCAGAAGACGTACGAACCGGCGACGAGCGGGACGACCTGGTAGGCGAACCGGTAGGTCTGCTCGTCGGAGCGGTCGAGCAAGAGAATCGCCTCACGTCCAAAGCATGAGAGCGCGATGTCCGCTGCGCCGATCACGACCAGGAGGTAGGTCGTCACGCGCGCGATTAGGTCCGTGCGCTGTCGATCGTCCTCAACTTCATAGACCCAAGGCAAGAACACCTGGAGAAAGGGGCCGAGCATGAGTTGGTTTGCGAGCCGGCCAACTCGGTAGCCGATGCCGTAGATTCCGACCGCGCCTAGCCCCACCGGGACGAGCAGCTCGATCATGCGAATGTCGAGGCGTTGCAGCGCGAGGTGAAAGAGGCTCGCGAGGACGAGCGGTGTCGAATAGGAGAGGACCGGCTTGAGCAGACGCCAGTCGAATCGCCAACCAATCCCTTTGAGGATCCAGATGGCGAGGCAAGTGCCGACGCAAGCTTCGCCGACGAAGACGCTGAGCAGGATGCCCTTGACGCCCATGCCCATTCCGAAGGGGAGTACTGCCGCGGGTGCGACGAACCAGATCTTCAGCCCTAGCTCGGCCAGCATCTTGCCGGCGGAAATTCCGGCGAAGAGCCCGGACCGGTGTTGAATCATCAAGTAGCGGAAGCAGGCCTGCGTCGTCATCTGGAACGGCACCAGAATCATCGCGAGCGCAAAGACCTCGTTCAGGTACGCCTTCGAGACATTCTCAGTGGGTGACGCGAGCAGTATGGGGCGCAGGTAGTCGCTGAAGATCCAGCAGGTACCGCAGACCAACCAAGCCAGTCCGGCTCCGAACATGATGCTCGAGCTGACGACTGCGTTCTTGTCCCGCTCCTCCTTGTGCTCGAAGTAGTAGCGCACCATGCCCTGGAGCGCGCTAACACCGAGAAACTCGAGTGAGAAAGCGAGGAAGAGATCGATGCTGTCATTCAGCCCCATCTCCTCCTTGTGCAGCCAGTTCGTGAAGAACGCGATCATCACGATGCTGATCAGGTTCCCGAAGATCGGAACGAGGCTGTAGGTCGCGCTATGGCGCAACAAGGAGCCGATGGAGCCTTTGGGTTTGTTCGAACTCTCCGGCGGCATCATGGGAGAAGAGCGCACACGGGCGGCGCTGGCAATGCTCTTTTTCTAGTTCCTGCTCGCCGGCTGGACCGACCCTCCGCATTAACGACGAAAACGACCACAAGTCCGGCCGGAGCTTGAGGTCGCTTCGCTTTGGAGCGTGAGCTCCGACGATTCAGATGAAGTCCCTAACGCGGCGCGGGATCTTCCGAGACAAGACTGAGCTTGTCCTTCGTGTCGCGGTACTCCTCAGCCGAGTCCATCGGGTCTTGCTTCGCCGAGATCACGGGGAAGACTTCTGCCAGACGCGCATTGAGATCGGTGTAGGGCTCCCACTCGGCCGGCAGCTCGTCCTCGGGGAAGATCGCTTCCACCGGGCACTCGGGAACGCAGGCACCGCAATCGATGCATTCGTCGGGGTTGATGACAAGTGTATTCACACCCTCGTAGAAGCAGTCCACAGGGCAAACGTCCACGCAGTCCGTGAACTTGCACATCACGCAGGGATCGGCGACGACGTAGGTCATGTTAAGGTCCTAATCTGGAGCAAATCTGTACGGAAAAGAAGAGCCGCAACCGGGCAACCGAGCCCATGCGGCAGTTGATTGGCCCGGGATTCTACACTTAGATCTCCCGAGGGCGAGCCATCGCCCGGGCCGAAATCCTCCGAAAGAAGGCATCTATGACTCTCGACATGAAAGCGGCCTGCGAGCGCTGCCAAGCCCCCTTAACCTCCGATGGGGAAGCTGTCATCTGCACGTACGAGTGCACTTTTTGCGCCAGCTGCAGCGAAGAACTCTCCGCCCGCTGCCCCAACTGCGGAGGTGAACTCGTCCCTCGCCCCCGTCGCCCGGTGAAAGTGTAATAACGCAACCCGGTAAGATCTAAAATTTATGGGCACAACCGCGGGGGGGGAGGGGCCCGAAAGTTTTTTTGTGTACCCG
>JAJDEU010000062.1 GCA_029259635.1 Planctomycetota bacterium
TTCGGCCCCTGCCGGAACTTTGCGCGTGCCGGCGTCCTCGACGACCTGTTCAGGTCGACTGTGGGGCCGGCGCGCGCAAAGCACCAGCAGGAACCGAATCGAGGCGTTTTGCCTCGCGGCTCATGAATAACCCGGGCTAGCCTGCTGTTCGAGAGGAGAGCTCCATGTTGATCGCCTGCGAAGAGTGCCGCCGCCAATACGAGGTCGGTGATTTCAAGCCCGGCTCACGTGTGCGCTGCGTGTGTGGGCAGCTTTGCAAAGTTCCCAAGGTGAAGCCGCGTCAAGTTCAGATGCTTCACTGTTCGAACTGCGGTGGCTCATTGGGCGACGGGCAGGAGGTCTGTTCTTACTGCGAGTCAACCGTTGATCGAAGTGACCGCGCTCGTCCCGATGTCTGCCCGGAGTGCATGTGCGGGTTGGCCGAGAATGCGAAGTTCTGCAACAACTGCGGAGTCGACATCGACCCGGAGTCGATCGTTCGCGCGGTGACGGATCGAAACTGTCCGCGCTGCAAAGAGCCGCTCGTGCTCTCCACTTCAGAGAAGAGCAGCTTCTATCAATGCACGGCCTGCGCGGGACTCTGGCTGGATCGGGAGAACTTCGAGACCCTGCTGGCGAAGCGTGAAGCCGATGCGGAGCCCCGTCCTAAAGCGCTCCCCGGTCATCTGCCCAAATCGGTCTTTCCGGTCTTTTCGCACAAAGAGCTTCATCAGCGCGAGAGCGATCCGCAGGTCAATTTGCGCTGCCCGACATGTCGCCGAGTCATGGCTCGCAAACGATTCGCTCACTACTCAGCGGTCTACATCGACGAGTGCTTTAGTCATGGCTTCTGGTTCGATGAAGGCGAGATTCAGGAAATTCTCGACATCGTCGCGGTGGGAGGGTTAGCAGAAGCTCGCGAGAAGCAAGAGCGCAGCGAGCGTCGCCGACGCCAACGGTCGCGGAGGCGTAGTCGCGAACGGGACCGGAGCGGTCGCGACTTTCAACACGGCCTGCTTGGCGAGCTTCTGATGGTCCTGTTCCACCCGTGAACCGGGGCGGAGAGCGATGGAATTGCTCCTCGGTCGCTCGGGATTCGATTCGCTAGTTCGGACCGGTAACGGAGTAGTACGTGCCCGGGAAACGAGGAGTCTCGCTATCCTTCGCCGCGATCCGCTTCACTTCAGCCGCGCAAACCTTGTACTCGGCCGTATTCGTAACCGCGTCGCCGGCGTCATTGGTCAAGAGATTCGCGCGCGACTCGGCGAAGTGCAGTGGCATCCACGTACAGCCGGGGCGCACCTGTCGCGAGACTATCGCTCGTACCTCGACTGCTCCGCGGCGCGTACTCACCTCGACGCGATCATCCGTCGAGATTCCGCGCTTTTTAGCGTCGCGTGGATGAATCTCGATGAAGTTCTCCGGCTGTTTCTCGTCGAGTCCCGACTCGCGCCGCGTCTGCGTGGCGCAGTTGTAGTGATAGAGCGTCCGACCCGTCGAGAGAAACAGACCGTACTCCTCGTCGGGTAGCTCGTTCGACGGTCGGTAGTCCACCGCCGAGAACAAGCCCTTACCGCGCATGACACCGTTCTCGTGCAGGTAGACCGTTCCCGGATGCTCTGGCGTCGGGCAGGGCCACTGTATGCCGGTCTTGCCGCGGTGAACTTCGGAGTCGATGCGCGCGTGGCTGATGCCAGCGAAACTCGGCGCATGCTTGGCGATTTCGTCGTAGATCTCGTCCGCTCCGGAGTAGCTCCAGTCCGCGCCGCAGGCGTTGGCGAGCGAGGTCAAGATCTCCCAGTCCGCGCGCGCTTGTCCGGGCGGCTCGACCGCCTTGCGAATCCGCTGGACGCGCCGCTCGGAGTTCGTGAAGACGCCCTCCTTCTCCGCGAATACGGACGCCGGGAAGATCACATCGGCAAAGCGCGCGGTCTCATTCATGAACGCGTCTTGGAGTACGAGGAACTCGCACCGGTTCATGCCCTCTTCGAGCTTCTTCACATTCGGCTCCGAGAGCAGAATGTCTTCACCCATCACGAACAACCCGAAGATGCTCTTGCCCACTTCCTTCATCATCACGTTGAGGTCGAGCCCGGGCTCCGGCGAGAGCTCGACTCCCCACGCAGCTTCGTACTTCGCCTGTGCTTCCGGATCGGTGACGTGTTGGTAGCCGGGATAGAACACCGGCGTCGCGCCCGCGTCGTTGGCGCCCTGCACATTGTTCTGTCCGCGAAGCGGGTTCATGCCCGACGACGGCTTGCCGAGGTGCCCGGTCATGAGCACTAAATTGGCGAGCGCGTAGACGTTATCGGTTCCGTGCGTGTGCTCCGTAATGCCGAGCGTGTAGTAGATACCGGCCTTCTCGGTCGTTGCGTATTTCCGCGCGGCGAAGCGAATGTCATCGGCTGCAATCCCCGTGACTTTCTCGGCCTCCTCCGGCGTGTAGCTCTTCACTCGCTCGCGCACCGCATCAAAGCCCTCGGTGTTCTCCGCGATGAACGCGTCATCCGTGAGCCCTTCCTCGATGATCACGTGGGCCATCGCATTGAGCAGCCACACGTCCGTGCCGGGTTTCAGCTGCAGGTGCTTCTCCGCGATGGTCGTCATCCAAACCGCTCGCGGATCGGCGACGATCAGTGTTGCACCGCGCTTAACCGCGCGTTTCATCTCCATCGCAATGATCGGGTGCGCTTCGCTGGTGTTGCTCCCGATGACGAACAACACGTCGGCATCGCGAATCTCGCCAATCGAGTTCGTCATCGCACCTGCTCCGAATGTGGCGACCAGACCGGCCACCGTGGGAGCGTGTCATGTCGCCGCGCATTGATGAACGTTGTTCGTTCCGAACACCGCTCGCGACAACTTCTGAACCAGATAGTTCTCCTCGACGGTACAGCGCGATGAGCTGACGAAGCCAAGCCCGTTCTTGCCGTGTCGTTCGCTGACACCCTGCAAGCCCGCAGCGGCTTTCTGTAGCGCATCCTCCCAGCTCGTTTCGTAAAACTCCCCGTCCGCTCCTCGCACCAGCGGAACCTTCAATCGATCGGGGTGATGCACGAAGTCGTAGGCAAAGCGCCCTTTGACGCACAGGTTTCCGTCGTTCGTTGTCGTTCCCGTGGGCGGGCTCGTCACTTTCACGATTCGCCCGGCGCCATCGTCCGCTTCGCGATCGACGTTCAGGTCGACCTGACAGCCGACCCCGCAGAAGTTGCAGGTCGAGCGCACTTTCTCGAGTTCGCGCTCGGGCTTGTCGCCGCGTGTCAAAGGCATCTTCTCACCCATCGCCCCAGTCGGACACACGTCGATGCATCCTCCGCACATTTCGCAGGAGGTGTCGAGCAACGACAGCCCGTCGACGGTCGAGATGGTCGTCTCCGAACCGCGCCCCGCCAGAGTGATCGCCGAGACCGCCTCGACCTCATCGCAATAGCGCGTGCAGCGCGCACACAGAATGCAGGTATCCGGCTCGAAGTGAATGTACGGATTGCGGTCGTCGTGCCGGTTGGCGCGCACGCTTGCCATCGCGCCCCAGTCCGTCGGTGCGCGGTAGTTTTCGATCATGTCGAGCAACTCGTCCGGCGCGCCGCGCTCGGAGGCTTCGCGATTGCTCGGGTGATCCGTTGCGTACAAGGCCAGCAGAGTCTTGCGGTGTCGATCGACGCGCTCGCTCTCGCTGACCACCGCCATGTCGGTCGTCGCGGGAGTCGCGCAAGCCGGCAACAACTTGCGTTGACCCTCGACTTCGACGAGGCACGTGCGACACGCGCCGGCTGGCTTGAGCCGCGGGTCGTGACAGAGCGTCGGAATCTCAACGCCCGCTCGTCCCGCTACATCGAGAATGGTTTCACCGGGGCGGAAGCTGTGCTTCTCTCCGTTGATCCTGATTTGGGTCTCCTGAATCACGACTGAAAGTCCTCGGGAAAGTACTGGAGCGCGCTGGTCAACGGCAGGGGAGCGGCTTGGCCGAGTCCGCAAATCGAGCCTTCGTTCATCTGCCAAGCGACGTCGGCGACATGGGCTAATCCGCGCGCCGTCGTCCCACCGGCCGCGCCGTGATCGAGATTGTCCTCGGTAGCCTCGCGAAGGTAGCGCGTACCGATGCGACAAGGCGCGCACTGTCCGCAGCTCTCCGCTTCAAAGAAACGCAGTTGCTCGAGCGCGGCCCACTTCATATCGACAGTGTCATTCAAGACGACGACACCCGATGATCCGAGCATGGAACCGACGCTCCCAAGGCTCTTGAAGTCGAGCGGCAGGTCGCGCTTGGACGCGGGCAGGAATCCAGAGCTCGCACCGCCCGGACTGAAGGCCTTCAGTTTGCCAATCACGCCGCCGGCAACTTCAAGAAGTTCGTCGAGCGTGATTCCGAGTGGCAGTTCGTAGGTACCGGGCTGTTTCACATGGCCGCTGATGCAGTAGAGCTTCGTTCCCGCCTCCGCCCGACCGAGCTCGCGAAACCAATCGCCGCCGCGCGCGACAATCGAAGGAACGCAGGCAATCGTCTCGACGTTGTGGATCAGAGTCGGCTTGCCCCAGAGGCCAACCTCGACGGGGAAGGGCGGCTTGAGGCGCGGCATGCCGCGCTTGCCTTCGAGCGCTTCCAAGAGCGCCGTCTCCTCACCGCAGATGTACGCGCCTTGTCCCGCGTGCATGTGAAACTGAAGGTCGCCATAAATTCCGCGCTCGGTCACATCGGCGATAGCGCGCTCGACGATACCCCACGGCACTTCAAACTCGCCGCGCAGGTACAGATAGACCTCGCTGGCGCCGATCGCGTGCGCCGCAATCGCCAAGCCTTCGAGCATCAAGTACGGACGTCGCAGCATGACCTCGCGATCTTTGAAAGTACCCGGCTCGCCTTCGTCGGCATTCAGCACGACGTAGCGCTTCGTCTCCGATTGACCTTGCACGCCGCGCCATTTGATGTGCGCGGGAAAACCGGCGCCGCCGCGTCCTTGCAGACCCGAGCTCTCGATCGCTTCGATGACGCCGTTCGCGCCGAGCTCGACTGCGCGTTGAAAGCTCTTTCCACTCTTGTCGTCGGGACCGAGCAAATCGAGCGCGAGCTCATCCGGGTTCGTGCGCTCCGGTCCGACGAATCCGCGCCACTCTTCGCCCGGCGCGATCGCGCTCGAGTCGAGCTGTTCCCAATCGCCGCCGGTGCGTTCGACATCCGCAATCGAGACGGACGGCAGGACGCGCCGATCGCGCAAGACCGCGGGCGGTAAGTCACAGCCCGCGAGGCAGGAGGTCGCCTCGCAGGGCAGGCCGGCTTTTTTCGCGGCTTCCAAGACTTCGTTCGCACCGCTCATTACGCAGGACAGTCCGGTACACACCCGAATCTTGGCCGAGGGACGAGCGAGGAGGTGAAAGAAGCTCCCGACGCCGTAGATGTCGGCTTCCGGAACACCGCTCTCTCGGGAGAGTTGGCGCGCGATTCCATCGGTGAGACCGCCGGCTTCTTGAAGGCCGTGGGGGATGGCTGCCCGTTTGTCGTCGCTCATGAGGTTGTTCGGCCGAGGTCGATTTCGGCGGGAGGTTTTGGCCTCCCAATCGAACGGCCATTCTAGCTTGAACCGACGTGCGCGCGAGCCATCGATCGCGTCGGCCGAACGAATCGGCCAGCTCTCCACGACCGGCGCCGATTTCGCGTTAGAATTCGGCCCATGACCGACCGAATCGAGAAAACCGAGGAGGAGTGGCGGGCTCAGTTGAGCGCCGATTCCTACCAAGTAGCGCGGGAGGGTGGCACAGAGCGCCCCTTCACCGGCAAGTACACCAGCGAAACGACGATCGGCACCTACCGCTGCATCTGTTGCGAGTTGCCGCTGTTTCGATCGAACGCCAAGTTCGAATCGGGCTGCGGGTGGCCGAGCTTCTTCGAGCCGCTGGAGGGCGCCAATCTGATCGAGCTCAGCGATACCACCCACGGGATGACTCGAACCGAGATTCGCTGTCGCCGCTGTGATGCACACCTTGGCCACGTCTTCAACGACGGTCCGCCGCCGACCGGTTTACGTTATTGCATCAATTCGGTCTGTCTCGATCTCGAGCCGGACTCGGGCGACTAGCCGAACTGCGAAGACCGGGGTAGCCGGATCTCGAAGAGCTCGTCCATTCCCAGCAAAGCGACTAATCGCGGTTTGTTCCAAGCTGGCGGGGAAGGCTTCTGGACAGCTGATCTATAGTCGCTGCAACGAGAGTTCCGCGAGCAACCAAGTCAGCGGAGCGAGGCCCCGCAGAAACACTCATGAGATTTCTACTCACCGGCGCAACGGGTTTTTTAGGCAGGCAGGTTCTCAGGGTTCTGCTCGATCAGGGACACGAAGTCGTCGCGATTTCGCGCCAGGAGAACCCGACCATTCCGGATCTTTCGAATTCGCAGAACCTCAGTTGGGTTCAACGCGACATCCGCGAGCACATCGTGATCGAGAAGGGGATGGACATTGCGATTCACGCGGCAGGACTGATCGGCGACGCGGGGACTCCGCTCTCCGCCTACATCGAGCAGAACGTTACCGGCACGACCAACATCTTGGACGCGGCGGATCGAGCCGGAGTCGCCAAGTTCATCTACCTGTCGAGCATCTCGATCTACGGCGAGATTAACGGTGAGGTCGTCGACGAGAATACTCCGCGTTCCAACGCGGGTTCTTACGGGCTCACGAAGTTCATCGGAGAAGAGCTCGTTCGCGAGACGAGCTCGGGAATGCGCAGCCTCTGCCTGCGCCTTCCGGGGATTCTTCCGAAGATGGAGGGAGGGCCGTGGCTCTCCAAGGTTTTGGCTCGAGCTCTCAAGGGCGAGTCGATCGAGTATTTCAATCCGGAAGCTCCGTTCAATAACGCGGTGGATCGCGAAGACCTGGCCGAGTTTATTGCGTCGCTCGTCGGCCGCGAATGGATGGGACATGAGGTGGTGACGTTGGGTGCGTCCGAATCGATGCCTTTGCGCGAGCTGCTCGAGTTCATGCTCGCTCAAGCGGGCTCGATCTCGACCCTCAGCGAGCAGTCGGGCAGAAGCTCGTCCTTCGTGATCTCGAGCGAGCACGCGAAGCAGAACTTCGGCTACAACCCGCGCCCCATACAGGACATGGTGCGTCGGCTCGTTCGGGGCAAGCTGCAGAGCGCTACCTAGTCGCGATTGGCGATCCGCTGCGTGAGCTGCTGGCGGTAGCCCGATCAAACTCGGTTGGCCGAGGCTCGGCGATGCGTATACTGCTCGCTCCATGCCGATGAATGCCGACTCTCCGGAATCCCGATTCGACGCTCTGCGATGCCCTCGCTGCGCTGCGACGAAAACGGGCAAGCTCGTTCAACGCGAGAATTCGCGCCTGGAGTGCACGGAACCCGATTGCGACATGGTCTATCCGATCCACGATGGAGTCGCGATCATGCTCACTTTCGAGGGCGATTTTTATCACCTTCGCAAGGCTCTAGATTCGGCCGATCTTCGCGTGCACAGGCAGACCCGTGGGTAAGGTCAACCTCCTGGATCGATTGCCGAAAACGAAGCGTCCGATAGGTGAACGTGCGGAGGTCAGCACCGAGGATCGAATTCTCTCCTGGAAGCTCGATCGGGAGTACTTCGACGGGACGAGACAACAAGGCTACGGAGGCTATCGGTACGACGGTCGTTGGAAGCCGGTCGTCGAGCGGCTTCGCGAGCAGTACGACTTGACGAGCTCGAGCTCGGTCCTCGACGTCGGCTGTGCGAAGGGCTTTTTGCTGCAGGACTTCAAGGAGCTCATCCCGGGTATCGAAGTCGCCGGTTTGGACATCTCTCGCTACGCGATCGGAGAAGCGGATCCGGTCATCAGGCCGCACTTGCATCTCGGCAATGCCAGCGAGCTGCCCTTCGCGACGGACTCCTTCGACCTCGTGATTTCGATCAATAGCCTGCACAATATTCTCCCGCTCGAGGGTGTTAAGCGAGCGTTGCAGGAGATCGAACGTGTCAGCCGCAACCACAAATTCGTCAGCCTCGGCGCGTTCTCGAACGAGGAAGAGCGCGAGGTCTTGGATCGCTGGGCAGTCGTCGCCACGACCTACATGCACGAGGACCAGTGGGAGGAGCTGTTCGGAAAAGTCGGGTACACCGGAGACTATTGGTGGTTCAAACCACAACTGTAACTGTCAGTGTGCATTGAAATGGGTTGGAGCAAGAAGCTCTCATGACAAAGAAGATTGTTCTACTTGGTGCCAGCGGTGGCTGCGTGGATGTCCTGGATACTCTGTACGACATCAACTTGAGCTCGCCCTTTCGGCGGTATGACTGTGTCGGCTTTCTCGACGACAACGAAGACCTGCACGGACAGCGAATTCTCGGCGCGCCCGTGCTCGGTCCCTTTCAAATGGCGAGCGACCTTCAGGACGAGTGCTTCTTCGCGACCGCGATGGGCAGCGAGCAGAACTACTCTCGGCGCAAGGAGATCATCGAAGCCCTGGGCATCGCTGCCGATCGCTTCGAGACTCTCATCCACCCGACCGCTTCCATTTCCGAGTACGCGAAGATCGGGCGCGGCGTGATCATCCACCAAAACGTGACGATTACGCGCCACGTAGAGATCGGGGACAACGTGCTCGTGTTACCGAATACCGTCGTTTCTCACGGTTCAAAGATCGGTTGCTTTTCGATCGTCAACGCGGGCGTGTGCATCGCCGGTGATGTGCAAATCGAGGAGAGCTGTTACATCGGCGCCAACAGCTCGATTCGTCAGAACGTCACGGTCCACTCCAAGAGTTTGGTTGGAATGGGCGGAGTCGTCATCCGAGATGTGCCCAGCGGCTCGGTTGTCGTCGGAAGCCCCGCGAGGCTTCTCGCGCCAAAAGCGGCGTCGAACGAAACCTAGGTACGGTTTTTCGTCGGGCGTCCGCGTCAGCAGAACTGCGTGTGAGGTGCTCAATTGTCGAGCAGCTTGCGCACAGAGGGTCATGAAGAAATCTTAATCCGCCACCGTGGCTCCGAGGACTTCGATATGAAGCGAATTCTCGGGGGCGCCATTGTGAGACGAGTGGTAGCGTGAGGTTCGGTCCGCAGTCGGCACCTTGTTCCATTCACTCCTCGATCGGACACCCTCTCCTATGAAGACTCACTTGTTTGCTGCTCTCTTTTCCTCCCTCCTTCTCTTTTCCTGCGGAGGAGGTGGAGGAACCGCTGGAAGTACGACTCTCTCAGGTTCGGGCGGAAGCGGTGGAGGAACGGGCGGGACCGGTGGGACAGGTGGAGCCACCGGCTCGATCAACATCGAAGTCACGGACGCTCCTTTCGACATTGCGCTCGTGAAATCTGCGATCGTGATTATCGATCGAATCGACGTCTTCGTCGCCGATTCAGATTCCGGCGATTCTCAGAAGATCAAAATGAATCTGCAGGAGCCTTTCGAATTCGATCTCGTAGCCCTGCGCAACGGAGTGACGGAGTTCATGCTCAAGGACACTCTACCCGCTGGCCAGATCAGCCAAATGCGATTGGTAGTTGAGAGCGGCGAGATCGAACTACTCAACGGGAATACTTACACGACTGCCGATGGCACTTTAAAGCTGAGCAGCCAAGCCAAGAGTGGATTCAAAGTCTTCATCGATCCGCCGATCGAGATTGTCGCGAAAGAGCGCACAGATGTGATCCTCGACTTCGATCTGAGCAAGACCTTCAAAGCGATTCCCCCGAACGATCCGGCGAATGCGAAATTCTTCAAGCTTCACCCGGTGCTTCGCGCTGTGAACAAGGCGATGACGGGAGAGATGCATGGAATGGCGGAAGAGAGCGACGGATCGGGTGGCATGCGCCCGGCTGATCGCGTAACGATCCATCTGATGGAAAGAGGTGAGCTCGATCCCAGCCTGAGCATCGCCACGACGATCTCCGAATCGGATGGATCCTTTGGCCTAATCGGCGTCGAGCCTGGCCTCTACGACTTGATCGCTGTAAAAGCCCTCGCCACTGGACGGAACGACTCCGTTTCCGTCAGCGTTGGCGAGACTGTAGTTAGCGACATCGTCGTTCAGTAAGTCTCCGTCCGTGGGTCACTGGCGACAACTGCTCTTGCTCGTCGTCGCGCTAGTGGCCCTCGCGACGCTCATCTATAGGGGCGACACTGAACCCGGTGTCGCGCTCGTTCCTGAGCCGAATCGCCTCCGTGCATTCGGTTCTGCCCCGCCAGAGACCGTTGCAGCGCTCGAAGTCGAAGAGGACTGCGTCGAGAGCCGGACTCAAGCTCCGAAAAGACTTGCGCCCCGAACAGTTCGGGCGGAGAACGCAGAACTCACGCTTGAGTCGGTTTCAGAGCTCGCTGCGCTCTTGAGACAAGAGGATTTCGACCGCGCAAATTGGGTTCGCGCTGCGCGGGCATTGTCGTCTTCGCTCAATGAAAAGCACAGCAACGAGCTTTCGACTCTTCTCGAGGGATCCACTCTTGAGCTTCACGAATTCATAGCCTCGGCAGAGCTCCTGCGCCTTCTTAAACGGAACAAGATTACGCATCGGACCTCGTTGTTCGGTTCCGCGACCCTGCATCGCTTAAGAGTTGCACAGGCGGATCGCGCTCAACAAACGATGGCCGTTGTTGCAGCGCGAGTATTGGCGGGAGGCGGCGAGTGGGCTGACGCATACCAGCTCGCAGATGACCTGATTTGGTCGGAGACCAACCAGCTCCGCATCGACGCGGCCTGGTGCCTCGAAACCAATCACAGGCCGGGAGTCGCACAATACCTGGCAGACTCTCTCTTTCTCGCGGAAAAGGCGGACGGGGCGGAACAAGTTTTGGCAGTCCTGGTCGCCATGCAGTCGAGCCAAACAGCCGAGCTCCTCGACGAACAAAGCCGAACTCAGTTGATCCAAGTTGCGATGGCCGAGTTAGAGACCGGCTCACCCGAGCAAGTGCGGGCGATGACTCACTACCTAAACCAGCTGGACCCAGAGGGGGTCTCGGCTTTGTTGCTCGAAGAGATCGACACGGTGGGGACACTTGAGCGAGTGCGCGATCTCTCGCGCTTCATCGCTCTCTCGCAGGACGACAGTTCCCTACAAGAACTCGGGGACAAGCTCCGAAGCGAAGCTGACCCGGATCGTCGGTTGGCTCTGGCGGAAGGACTCTTGATTTCATCTGGCACGTCTTCCTTGCCGCCGGAATTCGAGGAAGAGGCGCTGCACATCGTCATCAACTCGGCGCTGGAGTCCTCCTCATCGACAACTCGGCGCCGATCGATCGGAGCTCTCTCGGCGGTGCCTTGTGAGCGATCGGCGGATGCGCTCTTGAAGGTGCTACGCGATGACCCGGATCCGCGCGTGCGGAGCGCAGCAGCTTACGCGCTCAGCGACTTGCCGGCGGAAATGCTGACAGCTCTTCGAACTGAGATCGAGGAACTGGATGAGTCCGCCAAGAGTACGAAGAAAGCGCTTTCGCACCTTCGCCGACGAGCCTTTCGCGACTAGCGCACATGTCCTCCACGCCTCTGCTTGGCGTCTGGAGAAAGCCCGATGCGGGTCGATGATTGGCTACTCGACCTCGTAGAATGGTCGGAATGGAGCAACAACGAGGACCGGAACCATCGGACAGAGTCTCGCTGGTGGAGAGGCTGAGGGAGCAGTTTGGTTCGGAGATTGATCCCGGGATATCGCTAGAGCCTTCGACGAAGTTGCCGGAAGTCGCGCTTGGGGAGAGCGGGGATGCGCTGCCCTCTTCGGGAGTTCTCTCGAGACTGGAGTCACGCGGGAGCCTGGCGACGCGATACCGGCTCGACGGAGAGATCGCGCGCGGAGGAATGGGTGCGATCTTGGAGGTCTGGGATGAGGACCTGCGTCGGCACCTGGCGATGAAGGTCGCGTTGAGCAGCGAAGGTGAAGGCCCATCATCCAAACCGGAGAATCTCGATGCGCGTGTTTTGGCGCGCTTCCTCGAGGAAGCCCAGGTCACGGGACAGCTCGACCATCCGGGCATCGTTCCCGTTCACGAATTGGGTCTCGACCAAAACGGCAATCTGTACTTCACGATGCCGCTCGTGCGCGGCAGAGATCTCGAAGCGATCTTTGCGATTGTCGCGAAAGGCGAAGAGGGCTGGTCGACGACGCGCGCGTTAGGCGTGCTCTTGAAAGCGTGCGAGGCGATGGCCTACGCCCATGACAAGGGCGTGATTCATCGCGACCTGAAGCCTGCGAACGTGATGGTCGGGCGATTTGGCGAGGTCTATGTCATGGACTGGGGCCTCGCGCGCGTTCGCGGACACGAAGACCGGCATGACTGTCGCATCGCGCGAGCGGAAGGGGAGAGTGCAGGTGCAGATGAGAAGTTAGTCGCCATCGATCCGCGCGCGGACGCGACGGGCGAGAGCAACGCGGCGCTCTACACCATGGACGGCGATGTGATTGGTACGCCGGCGTACATGGCGCCGGAACAGGCACGCGGTGAACTCGATTCGTTGGACAAGCGAACGGATGTGTACTCGCTTGGCGCGATGCTCTATCGGTTGCTTACCGGAACGGCGCCGTACGTGCCGCTCGATGAAGGGCGTAACGCACTCGAGATCTTGACCGAGCTCTTGCTGGGACCGCCGCGTCCGATTGAAGAGCTCTCGCCCGAGACCCCGCTCGAGCTTGTCGCGGTCTGCGAAAAGGCGATGGCCCGAGTACCGGGTGAGCGCTATGCCGATATGTCGGAGTTTGCCGAGGACCTGCGCGCGTTCTTGGAAAACCGCGTTGTGCGTGCTTATGAGACGGGCGCAGTAGCGGAAGCGCGCAAGTGGGTGCGTCGGAACAAACCGCTCGCGCTCTCATTGGCCGCGGGATTGCTCGCACTTATCGGCGGAATGGTGGCGAGCGTCGTGTTGAAGGGGCGCGCGGACGAGAACGCGTTCTTGGCGGAGGAGCGGCGAATCGTCGCGGACGCCTCTCTGCGAGTTGCGAAGGAGCAACGGGCGCTGGCCGACGAGCAACGCGAATTGGCGGAAGAGCAGAGAATCGTCGCGGAAGCGGAGCGCGAGAAGGCGGACGCGAATGCGGAGCTGGCCGAACAGAGTCGGATTGCCGCGGAGGAGAGTGCGACGGTTGCGCGCCGCCAAGCCAAGGTGAATCAGGAAGTCAACTCGTTCATGAATGAGGCTCTCTTTTCGCCAGCCTCAGTGCTCGGTTTCGACCGCGACGTGAGGGTTCGCGACGTATTGGGCCGCGCCGCGATTGCCCTTGAAATGCGGTTCCAAGAAGAGCCCGTGATCGAAGCGGAACTCCGACTGACGCTTGCACGGAGCTTCGAGAGCCTCGGCGAGTACAAGCAATCGCTCGTGCTTGCACAGCGTGCGCTGGATTTGATTACGCCGCTGAAGGAGGAGCACGTTGACTTCTACCTGCGTATTAATAGCGCCGTCGGAGACGCGTATTTAGGAGTTGGAGAGGCTCGCAAGAGCGCGGAGATCTTCGAAGAATCCTTGGCGTTCAGCATCGAGAAGTTTGGAGAGTTGCACAAGTCGGCGACGACGACGATGAACAACCTCGCGCTCGCCTATACCGATCTGAGCGAGTTTCAGAAGGCGCGCGACCTGTACGAACGCTCGCTCAGGCTCTCGCCCCCATCCTCACGGATGGGCGACGACGACATCGGAGCGACTCTCGGTAACTATGGCGAGCTGCTCTGTAGCATTGGGGAATTCGACGCGGCGGAAGAATCGTTGAACGAAGCGATCGACCTTCGCAAGCGGAGATTCGGCCGCAAGGATCCGCTCATGATCGACTTTAAGAACAACTTGGCCGTGCTCTACTCGGATCAAGGGCGGCTGCGCGAGAGCGGCAAGCTTCAGCGCGAAGTGCTAAAAGCTCAGGAGTCGGTGCACGGCCATGATCATCCCGACACTGGACGAACCATGTCGAGCTTGGCAGTGCTCTATTTGAAGCAGGGGAGGTATGCGAAGGCGGAGGAGCTGCTCGTAGAAGCTGCGAAAATCGTCGAGGCAGCCCTAGGCGAGGATCATGAGGAAACGCTTCGTGTTCGGCACAATTTGGCCTCGTGCTACTCCTACCAAGACCGACTTGAGGAGGCCCTGGAGATAAGCCTTCCGACGACCGAGGCCCTGAAGCGCGTGGCGGGTCCGCGAGATGCGACGACACTCGATTCGATGAATAATCTCGCTGTTCTGTATCTCAACCTCGGACGCTACGGCGAGGCGGAGGAGCTCTACCGCGAAACGCTTGAGCTGCAGACTGAGGTGATGGGGCCGGATCATCCGACGACCTTGATCACGCTGGAAAACCTCGGCGGTGTTCTCTTTCGAACCGAGCGCTACCAAGAGTCGAAGGCGATCGTGTTTCGCGTGCTCGAGGCCCGCAAGCGCGTTCTCGGGCCGAACCATCCGGACGTCGCGAAGACGACCTATAACCTGGCGATGAACGCGATCTCGACAGGCGATTCGGACGGCGCGCTTGAGCTGTTGGAGAGCGCTCTCGTGATCTATCGAGCCGCAGTGGGCGAGGACCCTATCAACATGGCGGACTGTCTCGCCAAGCTCGGCGAGCTTCGAATGGACATGAAGGATTACGAGGGCGCCGCCTTGGACTATGCGGGTGCTGTCGACCTTCGGAAAAAGCTCGGCTTCGACGACGAAGTTTTGAGCTTTTGGCTCCACCAGCAGGGCTACGCGATTTACGCAACGGATAACGCCGAGGAGGCCGTGGCGATCTTTAGAGAGGCTTTCGAGCTCCGCGTTCAGCTCTTCGGTGAAGCGCACGTGAACACGCTTACGACCGAGTACATGCTTGCGAAGGTTCTTCACCGCGCTGGCCACGACGAGGAGGCTGAGCCACTCGCGATCGACTTCTACGAGCGCACGCTCGCCTTGATGGGACCGGATGATCCGAAAGTCGCGGTTGGGCTTGAA
Organism: Planctomycetota bacterium; assembly: GCA_029259635.1. Taxonomy (GTDB): domain Bacteria; phylum Planctomycetota; class UBA1135; order UBA1135; genus OFTM34. The sequence continues at coordinate 14,839 of JAJDEU010000062.1, forward strand.
CTCCTGAAAAAGATCGCGGCGGAGTAGGGACTGAAATCCTATTATCGAAAGCCACGTAGAACCGTGAATCGTCTGAACCGCGAATTGTCCACCAAAGACCCCTGCCGCTATGCAAACGACTCATTCATCCAAGCAGCCTAGAACGGTTTTTCACGCACGCGCTATGTGGATTGCAGGCCTTCTGCTTCTCAGCGCGGGATGCAATTCCGTCACTTTTGATCTCTCGGATATCGAAGAGCCGGTCATGCTCAATCCGATGCCCTATCCGGGTGTCAGTTGGACGGTGAATGAGCTTGATCCATTCATAGCGTCGGCTACGAGTGCCTCCGGAGGAGCCAGTCATCCCGGGACAACGACCAGCACGCGCATGCACGAAGACGATGCGCAGCTTAGGGCATTCGAGTCCATCGGCGGCCACTCTCAGCGCATGATCATCGTCGACAACGTGCAAGTCTGGGGCGGCGGCGGGAACTTCTTGATCGTCTTCGCGGAGATGTCCAGCGTCGATGTTCGCGGGAGAGTCCTTGAGGTCGGCGCGTTGAGCACGCCGGACGAATCAGCGGATTCGGGGGATGACCAATGAAGAGCTCGAAATTGATTCTCGCGGTCTGTCTCGCGCTCTTCAGTTCCAGCTGCCTGTCGCTCTCCGGCACAGATTTGAATGGTGCCGATCTGCGCTATCCGGTGAGCCTCTCGCAATCCATCATCGATGTGAACGGAGCACACTACACCCCGACGACCGTCGAAAAGGTGGCGCACTTCAAGCGAGAGTGGGGACACTGGGCCATGTTCTACGACTCGGTCTCGCTCACGTCCGATGTCGATCTCTCCAAGCTGCTCAACGAGGAAATCGAGCGCGCGGGCGGCAACGGCATCGTGAACTTGAAATTTTCAGCGAAGGGAACTGGGTGGTCATGGTTGGTGTCGCTGCTACTCGTCATTCCTGAACACGTGAAAGTGACTGTTGAAGGCGATGTCATTAAGAGTGCCGCAGCTGAGCTCTAGAGCGCTGATCCCCGGCATTCTTTTGCTCGGGCTACTCGGTTGCTCGAGTCCAGCCAAGACCTGGACCGAGGAGGGAGTCGTTCAGGGCAAAGTTCGGGTCAGCAGTTACGAGGGCGGAGAGCTCCACGAGTACCTCGACCACCTGAGGCGAGTCGTTCGTATTGAGCACCGCGGTGTGGACGGCGAACTCGACCCTCGCTTTCATATCGAGCTCTTCGAGTACGATTCGAGCGGTCGCTCAACCGCTCAGCGCTTTGAGGACGGATCCGGGAATGCCGTGATCGGACCGCTCGGCTTCGCGGCTCGCCGAACGCGCCGCGAGACCGGCGAACGCGGTGAGTCGTTAACGCATCACGAGCACTTCGACGCGTCCGACCAGCCGCTTCTCATTCCGGCTGGCTACTTTCGCGAGACCCTTGAACACTCCGGAAGACGCCTCAAGTCACGGCGCTTCTTCGATCTCGATAGCGGTCGAGTCTCGGTCAAGGTGGAAGAGTTCGATCGTGTTCATGAAGTCCGCTACGCACACCTCAAGGGTGCGACACCGATCGTCATGGAGATGTACGTCGACAAGGGCGGCACGCCACTGCACAAGCGCAAGATCTCGGGTCACACCACACGACGGGTGGATCACTGGTTTTCCGCTTACACGGACTACAGTTCCTACAGCACCTACGGAAGCTACGGCTACTACCCGCTCTATTCAGGCACGACGGTGACGTATTCTTCCACCAGCTCTTCCACAAGCGACGATTAGCTCGGCCTCACGCCGCCTCTTCTCGAAAAAACCCTACAGCGTCACTTCGACACGAAGAGTCGCAACCCAAGCGTTGTCGATACCGCGGTTTCCGCCCGGGTCGACGATGAACTGCAGGTCGGGCTTGACGCGGATGTTGGGTGTCAGCGCGATCTCGTTGACGATTTCGAGAGCGAGCTCGTCGGCGCCCAAACCGGCACCCGGATCGTCGGAGAGCTCGGCGAGAGTCGCGTAGAGACCGGGTCGCCACGTCTCGCCAAGGAGCGGTTCCGCGGACAGAACCCCGGCAGCGAAGTGCCGGCGCACGACGCTCACATCGTTGTCGGAGGTTCCGAGCTGCACGAACCCGTCAAGTAGGCCCGCGACGGACTGCTCGAACACCAGGTAGGCGCCCGCTGCGTGACCTTCCATGCCGCCGTCGAAGCGAGCGAAGTTGCCGGTATGGTGCCAGGCTCCGAAAGCGAGCCGACCGTGACCGAGGTCCTCCGCCTCCCATGTGCGATCGACTTGGCCGATGAAGAACGCCTCGTCGAAATCGGCGCTCAAGCCACGCCGACCGCTAACGGTTCCGCCGTCTTGCGCGTTGTAGATTCCGACGCTCAGTTCCCAGTCTTTAGCGGGGCGCACGAACGCGTTGAGGCTCATGGCCGGGTTCGGGTAGCTCGGAAAAACGGAGATCGTGGGGCTGTAGCCCGCGGAAGAATTCAGGAAGAGCGCGCCCGAATCGACGCCGGCGAATTCAGCGTTTGCGTCGGCTTTGCCGAGCTTGACGCGCAGGTCACCATCCGGAGTCGTGTGCTAGATCCAGAGAACGGCGAGCTGGGTCAAGTCGGCCTGGTCGATGTTGGAGAAGGTTTGAATGTCTCCGACGTCGGCCGAAGCGGGTCGCCCGAAGAGCGAGTAGAACTCGATGAAGGCGTGAGTCCCGGACCAATTTAGCGCGCGCTCAAGATCCAACTCGATGCCCAAATCGAGAAGTGTACGGCTGGTGACGCGATCATTGAGCCCGCCAGAAAACGGCCACGACGTGTCGGTGATGAGGGCGAGTTCGAAGGTCGCGCCGAGTTGCTCTAGGGCGTCACGGATTCCCAAGGAGTTGCCGACCAAGAGACTCCGGTCCGCCGGATCTAGTTCTTCAAAGGGATCGCGGTCGGCGCGTCCCTGGCGCGCGCGAATGCCATGCGCGGAGTCCGTCGTGTCCTCGACCTGCGCGCTGGCCGTCGTTGTGAGGACGAAAAAAGCCACCGCTGTAGTTGTGCGCATCATTGCGCAGACAATACAGGGGGCTCGACGCGCTGACTACTTCGAGCCTCTCCGGTTCAGAGAAGAAGCCCGAAGAGTAAAGCGTTGGTGATCGCGTGTGCGATGACGGCCTGTCCGAGGCCTTCGCGCGAGCGGACGACAAAGTAGATCACGCCGGCGAGAGCGCCTGCGATCCACTGATCGTGCGCGAGGCCGAACAGGATCGAGGAGCTCAAACAGGAGAAGACCGCAAGTCGGCCGCGTGGACCGCCCAGTCGCGCGACTAAGCAGCCGCGGAAGGCGAGCTCCTCAACAAGGGGAACGACGAAGCAAGAGCCGACGAACCGAATGACCAACCAGGAGGCCGAGTCGAGACTCAGCGGTCCTTGAACCTGCGCAAGGTGAGCTGTGGGTACCAGCGGCTCGGACGTGAGCTTGGCCATCAGAGCCCAGACTCCGAAAGCGGCGAAGCCCGCGACGAGAGTGAACGCCTTCGGCCGAAGGGTGCGAGCACGATAGTGATGTCGATAGGCCCAGAGCGCGATGAGTACGGGAAGGAACCGGATCCACTCGACACCGACGGCGTCCTCCACTGCGGTAGCGAGAAGCAAACCGGAGCCGAGAAAAACGACGAAGGGCAGAAGTTGATCCGTGCGCGCGAAGGATTTCACCGTCGTGCGCTCGGATTCACGCTGAAGCGTTGGGAGACGATTTGCGACAGCAGCCAAACCGATCGCGATTCCGCAAAAGAGAACCCAACCCGCATGGGAGTGAAAGGCACCGCGAGCGAGCTCGGGTGAGATGTTGTCGCCAATCAAGATCAAGGTTGCGATACGCAACACATTCGCGGCGAACGACAAGAGCGTACCGATGGGCAATAACAAGAAAGCGATCGGGAAACGAAGCTCATCTCGCCGCAACCAGAGGTGAACGCAGATGAAGACCCACATGAGTCCCATGCCCTCGTAGCCGGAGCAGCCAGCTCCGATCTGCACGGCGAAGCCATCCGTACCGATCGCCATTTGCTCGAGGGCGATGGTGATCTCCGTCGAGACGGTCCCGAGAAGCACGGCGACGGCGTTGAGTGTGAACTCGCTCAGGAGCTTCCACAGGGGTGCATCGCCGCTGCTGCCGGCGGAGTACGCGGCAAGCCCGACGACCACGCCGGTGGCGAGTGTGCGCGAGTTTCGACTGGCGGTGGCGAACAGCGCCTTGACGGGAATGACCGTCGAGAGGATCGAGAGCGCGGAGATGACTCCCGAACTCAGCCAAATCGCGATCAGTACCCACGTCGCGAGCGAATCCGGTGGGCTGACACGAAAGAGGTAGCCGGTAATCGCAGCGAAAACAGATCCGGAAACAAGGTGAACGAGAATGCATGAGCTGCGAGAACCGGATCGAGGGATCAGGCTTCGCAGCTCATGCAAAAGAGAACTTCCCGAAGTCACCGCCCATGCGGCAAACACGGCGATGGCCGCGGGAAATACAACCGTGCTGTGAACGAGGAGTCGCGCCCAAAGGTAGGAGCTCTCCTTGATCAATCCCGTATCGAAGGTGGACGTTAGCGCGATCCCTTCGATGGCGAGAATGGCCGTCGCTAGTGCTAGCCAGAGACTCGCGGGGGGGAAACGAGTCGAGCTAGGCGACGGGAAGACGGGAGCAATCACGGCTTCGCCTCCGGGTGATTCAGCGAATCACGAGTCGTCTTTCGCTTGTCACGAGTCTCGACAACCTTCCGGGCTCTCGATCTCGGCGGAGCGATGAGCAGTACGGACGCGATCAATAAGACCAGCGCTTGCCGGGCACCGTCGGGATTAATCTCCGGAACGATGTGGATGTGGTGTCGATGGCCACCTGATTGAGCGGAGATCGACGAACCACACAGCAGTACTGCGAGTAAGAACGAACGGAACATGGGGGGGGCTAGACGGAGGGGGCAAACGGAGTTGCGCGGGAGGCTTGGGGAACTTGCCTTCGTCAGCAATGGTTCTCGGTCGCGAAGGCTTCTTGTTGAGCCCAATTTCCGAGAAATAGGAACCGGCAGAGATACCGCGAAAAAGTACTCAGGCGGGCGAGAGTTTCAGTCGGAGAGGGCGGCGATCGAAGGGCTCTTCGCGCTCACTGATCCACGATGCGAAATTCTTTCCCGTCCCAATCGACCACGATCGGCGGGTTTACCGGCCGATACCACAAATTGCAGTTCGCAGCGTTAACCGAGAGAATGCCGTCGTCGAATTGCGCGCCGTAGCCTTCATGAACATGTCCGAAGACATGCATCAGAGGACGGATACGCTCGCGCGCGCGTGCGAGCTCTTCGCAACCGATCGTTCCGAAGCTGTAGAGCTCGTCCATGATTCCCTCGGGAGGACCGTGGGTGATCAGGACGTCCGTGTCGTCCGGGACCAAGCTCCACTTCTTCGCGATCTCTGCACCGCGAGGCAGGTTGAATGCCCAGTTGTGATACTCCGGTTGCCAGGGTGAACCCCAGAGCTTGAGCCCGCCGATCGTCACACCGGAGTCTTGCAGATAGGTCGCATCTCCAAGCAATTCGCGCGCTTGATCGAGGTCGCGCTCAAACAGAAAGTCATGGTTCCCGGCGACAACGACTTTCTCAGGATGGGGCAGTTTGGCGATGAACTTCCCGAAGCTCTCGACTTCGGTCCAATGTCCACGCCCCGTGAAGTCTCCCGCGTGCAAGAGGACGTCGCCATCCGGAACCGTCAGCCCGTCATGTGCATTGTGCGTGTCGCTCAAACAGACGAATCGAAGGCTACTCATGGCGAGCGCTCATTGCACCGACTTAGAGCGAGCGTGTCTATCTTCGAGAGCAGTTCTGTGCTCGGGCTTCGCTACGAGAGTTGCTTAGGGAGCCTGGTCGCGTTCCAAATATTCGCCTAAGCTCACATTTGACATCTCAATCTTGAGGATGAAGAAGCGAGGATGAAGAAACGGCGAGTTACCGCTCTGTAGCTCGCCGAACGCAGATCGAATTGTTCTAACGCACGACCGACAACTCCCGTACCCCGCCGCATGCCCATAGCTAATCGATCGCGCGTAATTCTCGGCAGCCTCTTGATGGCGCTTCTCTCGCCGTCGTGTGCAACGACACGTGAAGAGAGCGCGCTCTCACTCTCCGTCACCGAGCAAAGTGGCTCGGGCGAGATGAATGCCGTCATGACTCCCAAGCTGACCGGCGACGGCGTCTTCTACGTCGTGAGTGAAAATCCCAAACACCCACTTGTGCGCTATAGCGATGGTCAACTCTCCATGAGTGACTCCTGCGCGATCAAGCTCGAGAACAAGTTGAATCGGCGTATTCCTCCCGCTCATGTAAATGGGCTCCCGATAGGCTTTTGCTGAGTGCCCTGCCCCGACGTCTTCGTGCAAGACGTCCCTGTTTTTGTCGAGCGCATGGGACTGAGCTTTCGCGACTACCTCGACAGCCGGCTCCCCGCGGTCATCGATGCGGATCACTGTGTACGGCTCAACTACGAAGCCTTCTTCTTCGGCAATCTCTGGACGCGCGAGCAGTTCGTCTCGGACCCGACACTCTACTGCGGTTACCTAACCGACCCGGTCAGCAAGAATCGATTCCGGCCGGAAGAATCCTCTCCGCGTTTCACTCACGGAAAAGTGACCTATTACTTCGAGGGTGAGGTTCAGCGCAAACTCTTCGAAGCAAATCCGGACGACTTCCGACTGCCCGGTTGGAAGATGTAACGTCCAACGACGGGCTCTTTGCGCCACGGGCTGCTAGCTCTTGCGGTCGGAGAGCTTGGACTCGATCCGCTTTAGAGTCTCGCTGATCTCCGCTAGAACCGTCACGTCCGAGGTGGAGGGTGCCGCCGCGCCGCCGCCACTGCCGTCGAGCACGACACGGTCACGCTGCTCCAACACTTGATCGCGAAATTCGTCGGCATCAATCACGCCGGGCAACATGGCCTGCCCCATATTCGTGCCCTGCCCGCCACCACCCGCGGTCTCAATCTGAAGGCTGCACAGGCCGAGGTAGCGCAAGATCGGCCCCTCGTTCACCGCCAAGTCCGTGATCTTGTCGAGAGGAATGCTTTTTTGAACTTTGAAGAGGAAGCCGCGACGAATGTTCAAATTGCGCGCGGTCAACTCGCAGGCCAAGCTCTCGTACTGCTTCCGGTGAATCGGACGAGCGAAGAGTATCCAGAACGGAATCAGCGGAATGAAGATCACGCTGAACAGGAACGGTACCAAGGCCTGCAGTAGAAAGTAGGTCGGCAGCCGCTTGTCGAACCGGGCCTTTGCGATCATTTCAGGTTGTGCACTCATGGTGAGATTTTACTCAGCAGCGCGGCCCCATGTCGCTCTCGATTTCTAGAGCCGAAAGGCCCCCTGCTCTACTTCCACGCCGAGCTCGATTCCCTCAACAGTGACGGTAATCGTGCCAATCATCGGATTTGCGAGCCTGGTCTCGCTGCTGAAGGGGATCAACATTCCCGAGACCTCGCGAAAATCTCCGTACTCAATGTGCTGCCCAAGTCGCCCCATGCCATCGGCGACAATGAATCCATCGACGGCCAAGATTCGGCCGGTGGCGCCCTGAACGTACATCGTCGTAGCCGGTGTAGCCGCTTCGCCGCAGCGAACGACGAAGACGTCTTCTCCATTCCGCCGCAAGCGTTGAATCACATGGACTTCTGCGTGCCACTGAGTCCAATCGCCGAAGCGAGCAAGCAGATTGTCGATGCGCAGCGACTCGGCACGTTGACCCGTCAACTGGGCAGCGGGAGTCCTTTTGGAGGCGTACCAGACTTGCTCGCCGTCATACGAGACTTGTTCCGACTCATCATCGCCGACTAGGGCGTCGAAGCGATACTGATTGGGCCAGTTCAAGATCATGCTGGATTCGCCCTGAATCCCCAGCTTGTCAAACTTCATCGAGCTATTGATACGAATCGGCCCGAGCTCCTCCATTAAATCGAGTCGGTGTGTCTTCGCGACGAGGTCCGCAACCTCTGCACCACTCGGCAATTCGTCGGACGGCTCAAAGCGAAACTCCTGGTGGTCGCCGATGTGGTAGCCGGTGACCTCGCCCGATTCGGATCGATCAAAGACGATCACCTCGCTCGGCTTGGGACGCAGCTTCCAGCGATCACCACCGGCGTACATGAGCGGAACAGCCGCCTTGCCCATAATTTCTAGAGCGAGGTCGTCTCCATCGCGAACGATTGCGCGATACAGATCGCCTTCCCCTTCCCAGTAGTAACCCAAATAGTCATCGAAGGGCGGTGCAACTTCATTGGGGTTGAAGGGCGCGCCTAGGAAGAGTTGGCCGATCGCCTCTTCGACGAGCAGCCCGGTCATGTTGTTTCGCGATTGCGTGAAGTAGAGCACCATCGCGTTCTGCTCGGGCAAGACCCACGCATGCGTTCCGTCCGAACCGGTATGGCCGTAAACGACGACCTCGCGCTCGCCGTCATCGGCTTTCGCAGTCCAGAGCTGCATCAGATAGCCGTAGTCGACTCGCAACTCGGGAAACCCCGTACCGGCTTGGAACGCGAAGGGGCCCGGAGAGAGCGCTTTGCGAACGAGGTTCGGCTTGAGCAGCCTTTCGCGACTGACACGACCGCGCTTCCGCCAGAACTGCATGAAACGCGCGTAGTCGCGAGTCGTCGAATACAGGCCCTGCGATCCGAGGAAGAACGGGAACAGCGGCGGTTCTTCCGGGTTCCAAAACCGCGTCCACAAGCCTCGTGCGCCGACGTACTTCGAGCAGCCGCGCTCGCGAAACGCGTGCCCTTCCGTCATGACAGAGGTGCTGTCACGCATTCCGATCGGGTCGAGCAGGCGCGTGGTTACGAAGTCCGCCGCGCTCAAGCCCGATACGACCTCGACCAATGCCGTCAGTGTGTCCGTGCCTTGATCGCTGTAGTTGAAGTCGGTTCCCGGTGCGAACTCGAGTTCCGCCTCAGCGCTGAGCTCGGCCACGGCCTGAATGCCGTCGATTTCGCGAAGGCTCCGCGCAATGATCTGCGACATGGGTATTCCGCTCGTGTGGTGGAGCAGCTGCTCGATGGTGATCTCGCGAAAGGTGTCCACGTCGAGCGCGGGAAGATACATCGATGCGCGATCGCTCAACTTGAGCTTCTTCTCGTCGGCGAGCATCAAAATAGAAGCGCCGATCAAAGGCTTGGTCATCGATCGCACACAGAAGACACTGTCCGTCTCCATGGGAGTCTCCGACTCGCGATCCCGCCAGCCATAGGCCTCGTGCAGAATCGTGCGATCGTTCTTGATGACGAGCAGCTCGCCGCCAACGATTTCCTCGTCGTCGACGAAGCTCTGAACCAGTGCGCTCAGTCGCTCGAGCGCTTCGGGAGAGACCTCCTCCGCGAGAGCGTTCGACGCGGGAAAAGGATCGTCACTGGCCGCGGCCTCTTGGGAAAAAGGCGCGGGTAAAGCCGTGGGAAGCAGGAGCAGAAAGGGAGCGAGGATCATCTTCGTGCCGTTATCAGGGGGGGAGAGCGAACTGCGAGACTCTGATTCGTACGGCCTCATGGGTACCTGCGCCTTCGGGCCCCCAATCACATCATCTATCCCGGAATTCTCTCGCTCCTCCCGCCTAGTGGGCTACTTGGCGCAGCTCTCGGCCGCGTGATCGGCAACTTTCATCAGATCCGATCGACTCGCGCCGTCACAAGCGAGCTGAGAGATCCCGCGCAAGCTGCTGACAATGAACAGCGCGAGAGTCTTGGGGGGCGCTGAGAGCTCGTCGCCCGCCTTCGCGCAGGCGTCAAGCCGCTTGCGGATTGCGGTCCGAAGTCCGCCTTTGATCTCATTGGTCGTCGCGCATGCGTGGGATTCTTCGGGCATTCCAGCGCCACCGCTCTGAAAGATCGCGCACCCCGCCGGCTTTTTCTTGTCCGTATAGAGCTTGACGAGAAGGCGCATCAATTCGCGTACGAACTCAACGGCGCTTTCCCCAGTGTCCGTCGCAATGAGCTTCATCGCCGGGCTCGCATAGGTTGCGACGTATCGATCGATGGCTTCCCTGAAGAGCTGCTCCTTGCTGCCGAACGAGTTGTAGATGCTCGATGGGCCAACCCCGATAGCCTCGCTCAGATCGGCAATCGAGGTGCGGTCGTACCCGCGCTCCCAAAAGAGAAGTAGAGCGCGCTCAAGGGAGTCTTCTTTAGAGATGGATCTGGGGCGTGACATGGCTGGAGGGGCGTTATGGGGAGACTACTGCATTGCCGAGCGAGTGTGATTGGATTTGACGCTTTTTTGAAGTGATCACTACGGAATTGATGAGGACCGGATCAGATCGGCCTAAGTCGTGCTCTCGGGTTTGGTTGGGAATCGTAGGAGCCTCCGCTTGCCAGCGTCTTGGCCCCTAGAACACAGGCTAAGGGTGGCGTAATGAAGCGATCACTACAGAAAGGCCTTGCGGAGCGCCGACGAGTACGTATGGTGAAACGATCACTTCAAAATGGATGCGCAAGGAAGCACCAGCCACCACGCGGCCGTCGGAAACATCACAAGAGATAGAGAAAAGGAACGAAAGCCATGCCTCTCACACTAACACTCACAGACAAGATCCTTCCCGAAGCGAAGATCGACGTAGCGGTGAAACGACTCACGGACTCGATGCTCAAGTGGCACGAGCTCACCGGGAACACCGTCATGACTCCGAACGTCACCGCGAATGTTCAAATCGTGGAGCAGGGTCGGAGTTACTCCGGCGGCGTTCCGTTCAACGGGGCGTGGGTCGAGTGGAAGGTTCCGTCCTTCGCTTTCGCTTCCCGCGAATCCCAGAGAGGCTTCGGCCAGGAAGCAACGGACATCCTGCACGAGCTCTCCGGCGGTAAGCAGCCGAAGGACAACATCTACTTCAACGTCGTGCACACAGTGGACGGCTCTTGGAATCTCGACGGCAAGGCTATGAGCAATGAAGAGCTCGGCGCCGTAATCGCGACGGGTGCTCCTGTTGCGACCGCAAAGTAATTCAGCTGATCAATCCGACAACAGAATATTCAAATCAGAAACAGAGCAAGAAAATGAGCCACCTACTACTTATTCACGGAGCTTGGGGCGGTGCGTGGGAGTTCGAAGAAACTCTTAAGGGACTGCGTCAACTAGGACACGAAGCTAGCGCCATCGATTTGCCCGGCCACGGGCAGGACCTGACCCCGATGCCGGAAGTCACAATGGACGCCTATGTAGAGCGTGTCATCGCGGCGACCGAATCGATCGAGGGGCCAATCGTCCTTGTTGGGCACTCTCTCGGAGGCGCGATCATCTCCCAAGTCGCGGAGAGGATTCCAAACAAGATCGAGCGCCTCGTCTTTGTTGCCGCAATGCTTCCAAAGAACGGGGATACACCTCTCGCCCTTATGCAGAGCGATTCAGAAGGGGAGCTGCTTCCAAAGCTCGTCTTCTCTGAAGACCAGAGCTACGTCACGGTCAATCCCGAAGACGTTAGGTCTATCCTCTTGAACGATGTTTGCGAGCCCGATCGCCTGGATCGGTTTACTCCGCACTTCGCCGTGAAGCAGGCCACTGAGCCGTTCATGTTCGCCGCAACCTTAACCAACGCGGCCTTCGGTTCCGTACCGAAGACCTATGTGCGTGCGTCCATCGACAAGGTGCTGTCGCCTACTCTTCAGGATCAGATGATCGAGAACTGGGACGTGGAGGAGGTCATCACTCTCGAATCAGGCCACTTCCCGCTGATGTCGATTCCCGATCGGCTCAAGGATGCGCTAACGAGAGCCGCCCGCCTCGCACCCTTCACAGTTTGATGTGCAACGAACGTTCCGAGCCGGTGGCGTGACACCGCGCTCGGGACTCTTTTCCTCCCGCCAATTACGTCACCGCGTTCAAGCGCGCAAACCCATTCGATCCGATGAGCCCCAATCCAAAACGCGTTCTCTTCATCATCACGAGCTCCGACCGCATCGGCCCCAACCATCGAGCCACCGGCTACGAGTTTTCTGAAGTCGCGCATCCGTATCTGGCCTTTGCCGCCGACGGATTCGACGTCGAGTTCGCTAGCCTCAAAGGAGGCGAGCCTCCCGCGGACGGATTCGATGCGAGCGATTTCGCGAGCTCGATCTTTCGTAACGGAGCCGGCTTTCAGCGCTTGAACCGGAGCGTTCCTCTTACCGAGGTCGATCTCTCAAGCTTCGACGCCATCTTCTTCCCCGGCGGCCTGGGGCCGATGGTCGACATGCTGCACGAGCATTCCGTCAAACGGGCGATCGTTCAGACCTACGAGAGCGGTCGAGTCGTCGGCGCCGTTTGCCACGGACCGGTAGCATTGATGAATACGACGATGTCCGATGGCTCAAACTTCCTCGAGGGACGCAACATCGCCGCGTTCACGGAAGCGGAAGAGCAGGGCCACTCCGAGAAAGACGTTCCGTTCATGTTGGACGCGGCGCTAATCGCACAAGGCGCGATCCACACTCAAGCGGACCCTTTTCAAGAGCACGTGGTCGTCGATGAACGCCTGGTTACTGGACAAAACCCAGCGTCTGCCGCCGGCGTTGCGGGAGCGATGATCAAGCTCATGGCGTAGCCGGGAACTCCGCGCTGGGGGTACCGAAGGCTTTACGCCAGGGGTACCCCCAGCATCGTTCAATAGCCCACAAACATGTGCAGGCCTTCTGACATCGAGAGACCAAACGGCGCTCCTGAATCGAGAACAACCGTCTGCAGATAGAACGACTGGCCGATCAAAGTCGGGTCGGTGACGGTTCCAGCGACGCTAAAGGTTCCGACGCCCGGAGTTCCGGCCGGACCGGAGAGCTTCCGGTTGAGGGTCAATGCGATGTTGTCGGTCAGGAAGGTCCCGCCGTATCCGGCAATGCTCGCTTGATCGAGCCCGAGGAAGATGATGGATTTCGCGCCGCCCAGTCCATTGGCCAGGTTCAGGTTGAACACGTCCGCGGGGGAGGTGCTACCCGAGCCCGTAAAGCTGGGGACGAATCCGCCCGTGCCAGCAAGTCCGACACCGTAGTTCTGGAAGTGCGCGGGCGAGACAGCGGTAATCTCGATGTCGTCGATGTTCCAGCCGGAGTAGGTACCGGATGCGTCGGTGGATCCTTGAGTCCAACGCAAGTAGACCGTGGGCTCTCCATCCGCGATGGCGGAAATGTCCGACGCATTCTGCACCCATGCTGAATCCGTAATGACCGATGGATTCGACCAGCGCTGCACAAAATTCACCCCGTCATTACTGACCATGAATCGCGCCTTGTCGGCCTTACGGTCGCCAGTATTGAGCCAACGTTTGAATCGAACCTTGACGCCCGAAGCTCCCACGCAATTGATGGCCGTCGTGACCAAGTGTTGCGGCGCAAGATTGTCTGTGTAGTCACCGGCCAAGTTGTAGCCGTAGACGTTCGCGCCCGTTGCGCCCGCCGTCGGATCGGGGAAGCCGTTGGAGAGACCTCCGCCACCGAGAGGAGCTCCGTACTCCCACGCACCGTCGGTTGACCAGCCCGGATCCGTCGACAGGTCAAAGCTGTAGATTGTCGTGCGCCCGATCTCGAGCGTGTGGTCAACCGTCAGCGTGACCCCGTTCGTGATGTCGTCGAAGTTAATCGTCTCGGCGTAGTTGCCACTGCCGAGAGCGGCAGCCATAGAGCCCAAGGTCACTTCGACCTGCACGCTTCCGCCTCCCGCTGCGAGCACGCCACTGACGGGTATCGTTCCGCCATCGAGAGCCCACGCGTTTACGTTCGTCAGCGAGACCGAGTAAGAGATCGGCGTCGCCGTCGAGTTCGTCAAGGTGTAGAAGGTTGACGGGGAGCTGAAGGGGCCGCCGACGGGGCCGTCATGATCGACATTTGTCAGGCTCGTGACGGAGAGACCCGTGCCGAGCGTGTCCACCGTCATCGCGCCAGAGCCGATCGGGTCGAGCCAATCGGAGAGACGCGTCGAGGGCGTGGTTCCGGCATCCCATGACACGGAGAACTTGCCGTACCAGTCGCTCGAGTTGTTTCCGCAAGCGGCGAAGCCACCGTGTAGTTGGCCGATGACGCGATGGGAAGGATCGAACAGAGGAGAGCCCGAAGAACCCGGCTCCGTTGTGCCAAGGTCCCAATCAATGACCCGCACGTGCGTGCCGTTTCCGGGCACGGAGTTCTGCAGGTAAGTCGTGGTCGTCGTGGGTGCGTTCTCGAAGCTGATCGCCTTCTCGTCCGTATTCGGATGGTGAATCGCGATTGCGCCAGGTGCGTCCGCGCCGGTGCGATCCCAACCCGCAAAGGTCACGCCCCAGGCCGTGTCCGGGTCGTCGTCCAATTGAAGGAGCGTGAAGTCCGATGCGCTGCGACTGGCTAGGTGAGTCGAACCGGTCTGGAACTGATTGAGTTGTCCGTTCGGCGATCCGCCGCAGGTGGAAGTTTCGTAATTCCAAAAGACGACGAGCGACGCGGCGTTGCCCGAACCGATACCGCAGTGGTTCGCAGTCATGAAGAAGGGCGTGCGATCATTGGCCGTGTTGTTGACCATGAAGCCGGTGCAGAAGGTCGAGCCCCCGGTCGAGAACACCGCGACGGAAGGAATCTCTTCGCGCCAGTCGTCACCGTCGGAGCAGACAACGTCGATGTTGCAGCTTCCCGATTCTTGGGAGCCGTCGCCCTTCGAGCCGAAGCCGCGATAGCCGTAACCGATTTGCGTCAGTTCGAGCTGCAGTCGATTGTCGTCGAACAATTCAACCGGGAGGGTGAGCTCGACAACGATCTCATCGCTCGGAATCAGAGGTGTCCACAGCTCGCCATGCGACTTGTTGTCCGCCGCCGTGAACGGTCGAAGGACGAGCGAGCGATCGCTCGAGTACAACATGAGCTGGCCGCCCTCGGGCATGTGGTACTGACCAAAGCCGAGGTTGATGGAAGTGGCGAGAGGTGCGGCGATGCGCAGTCGCCAAACCAAAGTCTCGTCGTTCACGAGCTCAAGTGCCCCGGAGTTAAAGGGAGACATGGAGACGAGCTCCGGAATGGCATAGCGCGGAGGCAATCCATCTTGCTCGCGCTGCACGTCTTCCTGCGCGACGGCCGCGAGGTCGAGCGCGTTCAGTGAAACCTCTTCGATTTCGAGATCCGGTAGAAGCTGCCCTTCGAAGAGCGTCGCGCTAGGTGTCCTACCTTGAGCGGCGAGGAGGGAGGAGCAAACGAAGAGAACGCCAGCAGTGAGCAGGTGCTTCGATTTCATGAGGTGGGTGGTTCCGGAGGGGGGAACGGGTCATCCACTTGCGTGGATGTCGCGGAGGTTAATCCGCAGAGGGGTGAAGTGCTTTGGACCCTAACACCGGCGCCTCATTTCCGGCAGATACGGAGACGAAACTTCCCCACCGACACGCGTAGAGACGGGGTGCTTTACCTAGACCAGTGCGTCAACTCGTTTTGCGTCGGCTTCTCGTGTCGACTCAGACGCCGACGCGCGCGGTCGCGAAGGCAGCTAGCTTTTCCGCATCTGCGTGAAACGCGCGAATTCCTTGCGCGAGTTTCTCGACAGCCATCGGGTCATTGTTGTGGTGCCAGCGAAAGCTGGCCTCGTCGATATCCATCCGCTCAATCGTTTGTGAGCGCGCAGCTTCAGGGGAAAGAGCGCGCGGCAGTTCACCGTCGCGACTCGCCAACTCGTCAATGAGATTGGGAGCGATCGTCAACAGGTCGCAACCCGCGAGCGCCGCGACCTGATCGGCCTTGCGAAAACTTGCGCCCATCACTTCCGTCGCGATATCGAACTTCTTGAAGTAGTTATAGATCTCACTCACCGAAGCGACGCCCGGGTCATCGGCAATTGCGATGTCATCGACGCCCCGATCTTTCTTGTACCAGTCGTAGATGCGACCGACGAAAGGCGAGATCAGAGTGACGCCCGCTTCACCGCAAGCCACTCCCTGCGCGAAACTGAACAGGAGCGTCAGGTTGCAGTGAATGCCCTCGGATTCAAGAACCCGCGCCGCTTGAATGCCCTCCCAAGTACTGGCGAGCTTGATCAGAATTCGATCGCGCGACACGCCGGACTCTTCGTACAAGCGAATCAACTCGCGGCCTTTCGCAACGGATGCGTCCGTGTCATAGGAGAGTCGCGCGGCAACCTCTGTCGAGACGCGTCCGGGAATAACGTCGAGGATGCGTCGCCCGAAACCGACGGCGAGCAAATCTTGAAAGCGCTCGACCTTGCCGCCCGCCGCACCGAGCGCTTCGTCGAAGATCGGCGCGTAGCGCTCGTCCTGAGCGCTCTTCAGAATCAGTGAAGGATTGGTCGTCGCATCCTGAGGCTGAGCTCGCTCAATCGCATCAATGTCCCCGGTATCGGCGACGACGGTGGTTATAGAACGCAGGGATTCGAGGTTATTCATAGCGGTGCGAAGGAGCGGGTGGGGCGAAAGTACGACCATACAAATCTGCCGGTGCCAGACAAACCTCGCGGTGGAGAGTCCTCCGGAACCCCGTGCATCTCTCAGGGTTGGGATCGCTAGGACCGCTTTGTCGAGGATCGTAGGTCAAACGGGAAACCGGGTTCGAAAATCGAGCTTTAGGCCCAACCGGACTCTCGTCGAAAGGAAGAACGGTCCCATGCTTGTCCGCCATATCATGTGTACGGAGGTCTTCTCCGTATTGCCCGAAACGCCGATTCAGGATGCCTTGCGTGCGCTCCAGGATCGTCGCATACGCCGAGCGCCGGTACTCGATGGGGCTGGCAAGCTAGTCGGCTTCATTACCGAGCGCGATCTCTTAAAAGCCACGCCGGGTTCCGTAGGAGAGCTAAATACGGCAGATGGCCTGGCCGCCGCCGCGCGATCGGTAGATCAGATCGCCTCAAAGTCAGTCACCTGTGCGCATCCCGACGATCACATCGAAGACCTCGCCGCCGTCTTCCTTGAGAAGAAGATCGGCGGCGTGCCTGTCGTGGAGCAAGAGCAATTGGTCGGCGTTGTTACGGAGTCTGACATTTTCCGTGCAATCGTCGGTGCCCCGGAACTCGCCGATACAACGCGGATCACCGTTCAATGCGGGAAAGCGCCGGCATCAAGAACCGTTCAAAAGGTCGTCCGCTTTCTCAAACTCGACCTGGTCGGCTTAGCTCAATACACAAGCTCAGACGACCGCGAAGTGTTTGTGCTTAAAGTGAGGGGCGAGCGCTCGAAAGATCTCGGTCCCGAACTCACAAGAGCCGGCTGGATCATGCTCGATCGCCGAGCCGCGAGTTGAACCGGCTACGTCGATCTCAGTCTCCGGTCACTTTAGCTGCACGATGACAGCTTTTGACGGGACGCGGCGATTGTCGAGCGCGAAGAGCATGTAGAACCCGGGTGGTGCGATTCGGGGGTTAGCCGGAGCCGCGACCACGTGCGCATATCCGTTCGGTAATTTGAAGCTCAGCTGTTTATCTAGCTGCACGTGGCGTTGATTCATGTCGACGGAGTGCGTCATAGACCCAAGTGCGACCAACACGAACTCGCTCACGCTTTTATTTGTGTGCAAGTTAAAGATCTTGCCAACGCGCAGCACTTCGGGCGCGCTCTTAATCCTTGGGCGATTCGGATCGAACATGTAGCTCGGCGAGTAGTAGCGCATGTTGGACTTCTCGGCAGGTCCGGTTGCAGTGACGAGGTCTCGACCACCGCCGACCAGCACACGGCCATCCGGGAGAAGCACGGCAACGTTGTGATAGCCTCGAACCTCGTCGCTGTACGAACTGCCGAGCTTCGGTCGGCGCGGGTTGCGCGGATCAAAGTAGGCGTTACGGCGGAGGTCGGGTATGTCGGTCGAGTTGTGCCCAGCCACAATCAGTACGCGACCATCTGGCAGGAGCACGGTGGATGGGTGGTGGCGCTTTACGCCCAAGTCGACGCGCTTCATCCACGACAGCGTCTGGGTGTCAAACACATCCACGTTCTGCATGTGTGACGTACCCGGTTGTCCGGACGTCATCATGACGGCTCCGTTCGAATAACCCCATTCGCCGTCCTCAACGCGAATCGGCAAGAGAGCGCTCGAGGTTCCATTGTTTGGAGTTTGCCCCGGGAGAGTTCCAGGTCGAGGAATCGCGAGCGGAGCCCAGGTTGACGCCCCCTCTGTGGATGCGAGAACGGGCGTGCCCACATGCCCAAACATGACGAGGTCAAAGGTTCCGATCGGTTCGGGCAGCACAAAGGCGTGTGTGTAGTCACCATTGAAGATCTCGAGGGGCGCGTCGGTCAGGCTCGAGAACAGCGCGAAGGAATCGGTTTGCGGATCATAGATCTCGGCGCTCAAGTTTAAGGAGGGCGTCGGAATGACGACGTCATAGCCCGAGGTCACGAGAATTCGACCATCCGGCAACCGCGTCGGCGTTGTGTACCAGCGACCGTTCAAGCCCGCGGCACCGATGCCGACCATGTCGTTCGGAACACGCGTCCAGTTCGTGCCGTCAAAGCGAGTTGCGTACGGCATTCCGAGCGCAAAAGTATCGCCCGTCGTGATGTCGATCACGCCACGAGTCCCGCCGGCCGTGAACACTTGCCCGTCGGCCGTCAGCGTATTGCCGGCACAGAACAGTGTGTCATCTATAAAATACGGCGGCAGGAACAGAGCATTCGCGTCCAGCGGCGGGGTCAGCGATGTAACGACGTGATCGTTCGGCGCCGGCGAGCCAAGCGGAATCGGGTCGATGATGAACGTTGCTTTGCGCTGGTCGGATGCCACGCTCGGGTCCTCGATGGGGCGCTCATATCCGATGAAGTGAACGCGCCCATCGGGCATCAACGTCGCATGGACCGGAACCGAAAACCATCCGTCTGTCGCGCGCAAACGAATCAACGGACCCCAGGCATCGGGAATCAAGTCGTTGGCGGCGACGAGGTTCGAGCTCGAAAGCGGGGCCTCAAACGCAGGCTCGTCGAGCTCAATGAAGCTCTGGGGCATCAAGACGGCGAGGCTAATCAGGGAGAGAGTGCACATGAACGAGTCCTCAAGGGGGTTCTATTTGTCAATCGAGGCCGGCGCTGTGCACTAAGAGAACACCGAGTCGCTTTCGTGAAAGCAAAATTCAGACAGAGTCGTTTGCGCGGCGGCATGACAAAAAGGGTGCTCACCGACGACTCCACAGCGCTTCTTATCACTCGAACGCCGCTTCCATGAAGTCTGCGAAGGCTCGTACTTTGGCGCTCAGGAATCGTGTGCGCGGGTAGACGATCCAGACTCCTCCGAGTGGCCTTCTCAGGCCGGGTAGAACGCGCTTGAGCGAACCGTCGCGCAGGCAATCCTCGCAATGTCCTTCGGGCAGGAGACCCAGTCCGTAGCCCTTCAGTGCCGCGACACGCACCGCCTCGAGGTTGTTGACGGTGAGCCTCCCTTGCACGGGCACATTCGTCGCGCCGCGCTGGCTCGAGAGCTCCCAGGCGGAGTCGCGAATCCAATTGGGAAAGAGAATGCTCTCGAGTTTCGCGACGTCGCTCGCTCGCTTCGGCGTACCGTTTTCTTTCAAGTATTCCGGGCTCGCTACGATGAAGGCGTCATCGGAACTGAGCAAACGGCCGGTGAGGACTCCTTTGGGCGGCTGCCCGCCGCGTAGTGCCGCGTCATAGCCCTGCTCGATAAGGTCCACAAAGCTGTTCGAGAGATTTAGATCGAGCTGCACGTCGGGACAGGCCCGACTGAAGTCGAGCATGAAACCGAAGGCTTTCGTTCCCAGTTCGGCGGGAGCGGTGACGCGCAGTCGCCCATGCGGTTCGCTGAGAACAGATGCCGCTGCGTGTTCCGCTTCGATGAGCGCTTCGACGGCTTGCGCGGCTTGCTTGTAAAAGGCTTGCCCGGCATCGGTGAGGCTGAGACTCCGCGTCGTGCGCCGCATGAGCTGCAGACCGAGCTGCGTCTCCAAGCGTGAGATCCGACGGCTCACGGTCGACTTCGGCAGATCGAGAGCTACAGCCGCGGCCGTGAAGCTGCCGTCCTCGACCACTCGCGCGAAGAGCAAGGCGTCGCCGGGCTCCCAATCAATTGTTCCATTCATGGAACAGTTATACCCGAAATAGCTATCTAGTCGCGTCTATGGAACGGCCGTAATCTCTCCTCCGTACCACTAACCCAAGAAACGACATGAACAAGCTAATCACCTTCGCGCCGGTAGGCGCTCGTCTCCTCCTCGGCCTCATCTTCACCGTCTTCGGCCTCAACGGCTTCCTTCACTTCATTCCGATCCCGCCCGCGGACGGCGCCGCGGGCGACTTCATGGGCGGACTCGCGGCCTCCGGATACTTCTTCCCGCTGCTCGCGGGTACGCAGATCATCATCGGCCTCGCGCTCCTAACCAACCTGTTCGCCGCTCTCGCCCTCGTCGTACTGGCGCCCATCACGATTCACATTGTCGCCTACCACACGCTCGCTCCGGACGGCATGGGAATGGCGCTCTTGGTTGTCGCCCTGCAAGTGATCGTCGCTTGGAATCTGCGCGCCGCTTACCGCCCGCTATTGAATGCGAAGGTGCAGGCATGAGCTCGCCTCAGGGACAGCTTCCGAGGGAGACGTCGGCTCGCGGCGAATTCAAAAGGCAGGTGAGCCACTTCCGGAATTGGATCACGGCGGACGGAAGTTCGGCGCATCCCGCGGAGGCGGGTCGCTACCACCTATATGTCTCCAGCGCCTGTCCATGGGCGCATCGGACAATCATTGCTCGCACGCTCAAGAATCTTGAGAGCGTCATCGGCATGACCATCGTAGATCCGCTGCGCGATGAGAAGGGTTGGGCGTTTACGGACGAACCGGATCCGATCAACGGCTTTCGATTCCTCTCAGAAGCCTACGCGGTGACCGACCCGGTTTTCGACGGTCGCGTCACTGTGCCAGTCCTGTGGGACAAGCAGCTCAAGGTGATCGTCAACAACGAGTCGGAGGAGATTCTGCGCATGCTCAACTCTGAGTTCGGAGCCTGGAGTGGGGAGAGCCCCGATCTGTTTCCCGAACCTTTGCGCGGGGATATCGAGGCGCTCAATGTTCGTATCTACGACACAGTCAACAACGGCGTCTACCGTGCGGGATTCGCGACATCTCAAGATGCCTACGAGGCCGCGGTCATTCCGCTCTTCGAAACTCTCGCATGGTTGGACGAACGCTTGGCGAGCGAGCGCTATCTCTTCGGGGACGAGCACACGGAAGCGGACTGGCGACTCTTTACCACTCTCGTTCGTTTCGATCCGGTTTATCACGGGCACTTCAAGTGCAACCTAAGTCGGCTGATCGACTTTCCGAATCTTTGGGGCTACGTGCGGGACCTCTTTCAAGTCCCGGGCGTTGCGGAGACCGTCGACTTCGACCACATCAAGCGTCACTACTACATGACTCATCGCGCGATTAATCCGACCGGTGTTGTTCCGCTCGGACCGGAGCTCGACTTCAACGCACCCCATGATCGCGCAGGAGGGTTCTAATGATGACTACCAGACGAGCCGACGAGCGCGGAACTGCCGACTACGGCTGGCTCCTCGCACGCTACTCCTTTTCCTTCGCCGGGT
The DNA here is from genome assembly GCA_029259635.1 of Planctomycetota bacterium. Lineage (GTDB taxonomy): Bacteria > Planctomycetota > UBA1135 > UBA1135 > OFTM34. The sequence goes on from JAJDEU010000062.1 coordinate 36,327, forward strand.
ACCACGATCCAGAGCGCATGGGCTTCCGGTCCATGCGCGTGCTCAATGAGGATCGCATCGCGCCGAACGGCTCGTTTCCGATGCACGATCACCGCGACATGGAAATCCTCACCTACGTGATCGAGGGTGCGATCGAGCACCAGGACTCCATGGGGAACTCGAGCACGGTCAATGCGGGCGAGTTTCAGATCATGTCCGCCGGGACAGGCGTCACTCATAGCGAAGCGAATCCGTCCCGGGCGGAAGAACTCCACCTGCTCCAAATCTGGATTCATCCATCCGAACGCGGACTCACTCCGCGTTACGCGCAGGCGAGCTTCGATGACCGAACGAATTTTTTGCGCCGAGTGGTTTCCAATAGCGGCGAGGAGGATTCCTTGCGGATCCATCAGGACGTCGAGATCTACTCAGCGATTCTCGAGGCTGGAGCGAGCGTCCAGCACGAGCTCAAACCGGAGCGACACCTCTGGATCCAAGTCGTGCGCGGTTCCATTCAAGCCAACGGAACCGACCTCGCGGCGGGTGACAGCGCGAGTATCAGCGATGAGGCATCCGTGGCCATCGTCGGCCTCGCCCCGTCAGAGTTTCTGCTCTTCGAGCTCGCCTGAATTACGGAATCGGAGACCAACCGGCGTCGATTTGCGAAGAAGTACTGTGGCAGGCGCGATCTCCGAACGGATAGAGGCTGTGTTTCCTCCATACGAGTGCGGCACTTTCGAGGAGAAGAACTTCGGGTGGCGACGGACTCCGTCTCGAAGAGATCCAAGTTAGAGGTGGACCCCTCGATATGCGGGCATACGGTGCGGTGTTCGAAACTCCCTATCTAGACTCAGAACTACGCTTGTTTGACCTCAATCGCCCCGCACCTTATCGCCTCCAGACCGACCTGCTCTCCGGCCTGACCGTCGCCCTGGCCCTTGTTCCCGAAGCTGTTGCCTTTGCCTTTGTCGCCGGTGTCGACCCGATCGTGGGTCTGCACGCCGCCTTCATTGTCGGCCTGATCACATCGCTGTTCGGCGGCCGGCCGGGCATGATTTCCGGTGCTACCGGCGCTCTGGCGGTCGTATTGGTGGCGCTGGTCGCCGAACACGGCATCGAGTACATGTTCGCGGCCATCGTTCTGATGGGGGTCCTGCAAATCACGGCCGGAGTGTTCCGGCTCGGGAAGTTCATCCGCATGGTGCCGCACCCGGTCATGCTGGGTTTCGTCAACGGGCTCGCGATCGTGATCTTCTTGGCTCAGCTTGGGCAGTTCAAAACGCCCAATGCCGAGGGCGAGTTGCAGTGGATCGAGGGCACGCCGCTCGCGACGATGCTCGCTCTGGTGGTCGCGACGATGGCGATCATTCACTTCCTGCCGAAGCTGACGCGCGCGGTCCCGGCTTCACTGGCTGCGATCGTCGGCATCACCCTAGTGACGCTCGGTTTTGGACTCGAATCGCCGACGATTCTCGATTACCTGCGCACGATGACGGGCGACGTGGAAGCCTCATTGGCAGGCGGGCTGCCGAGCTTCTCAATTCCGTCCGTGCCGCATAACTTCGAGACTCTGCGCATCGTCTTTCCGTACGCCGCTGTTCTGGCTGCGGTGGGCTTGATCGAATCGCTACTGACCCTGACGCTTGTCGACGAGTTAACCGAGACTCGCGGTCGCGGAAATAAGGAGTGCGTGGCCCAGGGCGCAGCCAACCTAACCTGCGGATTCTTCGGGGGCATGGGGGGCTGCGCGATGATCGGTCAGAGCATGATCAACATCAACTCGGGCGGTCGCGGTCGGACGTCGGGTATCACTGCCGCGGTCGTTTTGTTGGCCGTCGTGCTGTTCGCCTCGCCGTTGATCGAGATGATTCCGGTCGCCGCCTTGGTCGGCGTGATGTTCATGGTCGTGCTGGGCACATTCGAGTGGTCCACTCTCAACGTGATGCACAAGGTGCCGCTCTCCGATGCCTTCGTGGTCGTGTTGGTCTCGGCGGTCACGGTGGCCACCGATTTGGCCGTCGCCGTCTTCGTCGGCGTGATCGTTTCGGCGCTCGTCTTTGCCTGGAAGCACGCGAAGGTGATCCATGCGATCTCTCACGTAGATGAGAACGGTACGAAGGTCTATTCGCTGCGTGGCCCGCTGTTCTTCGGCTCCTGCAGTAGCTTCCTCGAGATCTTCGAGCCGCGAAACGATCCCGACGAAGTGATCGTGGAGTTCCTGCACGCGCGCGTGTCCGATCATTCCGCCATCGAGGCGATCGATACTCTTGCAGAGCGTTACCTAAGCCTCGGCAAGACTCTGCACCTTCGTCACCTGAGTCCCGAATGCCGCAAGCTGATGAACAAGGCGGGAACTATGGTCGAGGTCAACATGATCGAAGACCCGCAGTATCACGTAGCGACCGACGCGTTGGCGTAGTGGCGGGGAATCAAAAGTCGATAGCAGCTCGCAGCAGCGGTCCGTACTTGGCCCACAGGTCGTTCTCGTTCAAGGAGTCGGCGGGGCGCGGCAGCTCGACGGTCACGATGGGCAGTCCAAGCGTCAGCCCGGCGAAAGAGCCCAACGAGCCTGGACGCGCGCCCATGCGCTTCACCCGCAGCGGACCTGCCGCGGCCATGGCCCTCGCCAAGTCTTCGGCCGGACCGTCGTAGTCGAGCTGGCTGGCGGGCTGGTGTAGAGTGACAATTCGCTCGGGGTGGGAGCTCTCGATGAGATCGAAGAGCGCGCGCGACTCGGGTTCGGAGAGTGGTTCGGCGCCATAGCCCCGGCTGGGCTTCCAGTTGTCGGCTGGGAAATTGCGATTCAGGTCGATGCCTTTAGCGTTTCCGCGAGTCGAGCGCGCAAGCCCATCCGGGTTGGCGATGGGGACGATTACGACGCGATGACCGTCGAGCCAGTCAGGGTCGTGCAAGAGCTCGGCGGCTAGCTTCTTGAGCAAGGGCGTGCCAGCGGCTTCGTTTCCGTGGATAGTCGCGAGCAGCAGGATGGTGTCGGGGCCGTTGCCGAACGTCGCAGCTTGGATGTCGCGTCCTTCCCGGGACGAGCCGATCGTTTGCCAGACGACGGCAGACTTGAGTGCGCTCTCGACAAGTTGGGTCTCGCCGACCTCGGTGACGCGGACAGCCTCGACATTCTCGACCGAGAGTCCTTGTTTCGGCGCGCTCTGACAACCAAACGCGAACAGAGCGACTCCCGCGAGCACTCCGAATCCCCGTCGCGCTCTGCCTTCAGTCATCGAAGCAGGTTACGAAGTCACGATACCGTGTCGCACCAATCGCCCTCGTTTTCTATTGAGCTCCTGGGACGAGAGTGCAGCGCGTGCGCTTTGCTTGCGCAGAGTCGGAATGAGATCGGCGGCGATTGATGCGACACGGTATCGCCCTCGGTATCGCCACTAATCGAGGAGTTCGCTTTCGGCGAGGAGTGAGGCGAGTGCGATGGCGATGACCTCGTTTCCCGGCGGGAGCAGGTGCAGGGGATCGCGCCAGTACTTTGACCAACTCAGGTCCGCTTGAGCGGCCGCTTTGGGCAATCGCGCCACCATCTCATTCGCGAGCTCGAGGATCGGAATCCCGAGCTGCTCGGCCGCAATCAGGCCGGGACGCAGGGCGGCGTCGTACTTGGTCGTCTCGGTCGCGAAGATCTCATTCGTCTGGTCTTCGGCGTCGTAGCGATAACGAAGAGCGTGCTCGTAAACCTCGAGCGCCTCTCCATTCGCCGGTAGTTCCCGTTGCACGAGCCCCGGAAATTGAATGATCGCTAATTGCGCATCGTTCGCGCTGCAAATCTCGACGAGCTTGGGCATCAGCTCCCGAAAGCCTCGTGAATTGCGCTCGGCAAAGCGTGTCAAATCATCGCTCACGTCAGAGCTGTCAACCGCTGGCGCGAGCTCTCGACTCCACTTCAGGGCCCGGCGCCCAAGCGCGAACTGCATGAACGCGTGGGACCTCGGCGAAGTCGGGAGCTCCTGATTGAATCGTAAAACCTGCTCATTGCCCTCCATCAACGCGTCATTCCAGCCGGAGTACAGAAGCACGAGATCCGGCTCTAAGTCCCGCATTCGACCGTCCTGAAGCGCTCGCAAGTTCTGCTCGAGTCCCCAACCGGAAACGCCACCGTTCAGTACTTCAAACCGACCATCACCGCGCTTGTTCAACAGCGCCTGCAATAAGCTCGGCCATGTCTCATCATCGTCGAGCTTGTGACCCCAAGTCGTCGAACCGCCGATGCAGAGAATGCGCAACGTGTCGTCGCGCTTCTTTCCAATCTGTGCACCGCGCAACCCAGCCGAATTCACGCTCTCGCCGTGTCTTTGGTACCCGGGCGCCAGCTCGAATCCAGTGGTGGTTGAGTAGCGATACTTAGTCGGCTTCTCTGTCACCGACGCCGCGCCTTCGAGCGCCAATAAGATCGCCAAGGACAGGCCGACCTTCAGCGAAACTTTGCGCCAGTGCATCCCGATACAATACGGAGTCGTGCTCTGTATTACAGCGCGCCGAGAACCTCCGCCTCGCGCTCCGCGCGCAAGCCCGACTTCCACTCATGGTCGGCTGGCCGTGTCCGCAACCATGCGAGCGTGTCGCGCACCGTGTCTGCGAGCCCGCGGAACTCAAGTCCCGCCGTCAACGCGCGCGAGATATCCACACAGGAGTGGCCGGCGAACGCCGGGTCGGCAATCCAGAGCGGCATGTCGATCCACTCGCCAACACCTTGCGCTTTTAGAAACTCCGGCTTCGCCCAGACGAGTGACGCGTCACTCTCCGAAACTTCGCGGCACACATCGAGCACTTCGCCCAAGGTGAGCGCAGTTTGTGGCCCCGTCGCATGAATCACGCCGACCGTCTGTTTCTCCACGACTGCAATCGTCCACGCGGCCAAGTCGCGAACGTCAATAAACTGAACAGGGTGTTTCGCATCGCCAGGGGCGAGCACCTCACCGCCGCGCGCCATTCGCTCGACCCAGTAAGTAAACCGATCGCTCGGATCAAAGGGCCCGACGATCAACCCCGGCCGGATGACGAGCGTGCGATCGGGAAACTCTCGTTCGACGACCTTCTCGCACAGGCCTTTTAACGGCCCGTAGTTCTCCATGATCTCTTCATTGGTCACGTCTTCGAGGATGCCGACCGCCGCTTCCTCTGTCGTGCCCGCGCGCGAGTGATCCGCGTAGACCGAGATCGACGAGATGAAGGTGTAGTGCGAAGCTGTGCTCGCGAGCATACGCGCCGAATCGCGAACGACGCGCGGCAGATAACCCGACGTGTCGATCACCGCGTCGAACTCGCGACCGCTTAGCGCGTCGAGTCCGCCGTCGCGATCACCGAGAACGTGCTCGAGCTCGGGAAAGAGTTCGGCGCCGGTCTCGCCGCGGTGAAAGAGCGTGACTTCGTGATTGCGCGCTATCGCGACATCGACGAGATGCCGACCGAGAAACTTCGTACCGCCGAGAACAAGAATCTTCATGGAGTGACTCACGTGGGAAGGTGGCAATACGGTGTCGCACACTCGGCTGCCGTTTTCAATTTCGAGTCGCCGTCACCGCGGTCGCTTTACGCTAAATTGGCAACCGATCGCGCGAGGTCGTCCCGACAATTCCGGTATGCCGCTCCGGGCTAAACTCGATAGAGGTCCTTGAACGGAAAGAGGGGTTTTGACAGAGCGGAAGCCCATTTCCGCCAACTTCGAGTGTCTCTGCGCAGACCCGAAACGGTGTCCCAGTTCCAACACGCGTGTTCAGCTGGCGGGTGCAACAGCGGGGCAACAGGATCGTGTACACTGATCGAGATTGAAGCTATTCGCAAATAGACCTCTCGCACTCATTACCGGCGGCGCCCTCCTCGCATTGACGGCCCTCTTCGCCAGCGACATCTTTTTTTCGGTGCTGCTCGTCGCGATGGCGTTCTCGCTCGTGGCCCTGTCGGGAGTCGTCGGCGGATGCGCTCTCGCGGCAGTCTTCTTGAGGCGAACTCGGCATGCGTTCCTTCGCTCCGGAGTGCGAGCGCTGGGGATCTTGGCCGTTCTTGCGCTAGCGATGTTCGGCTTTACTCACGGGGACTGGGTACACACGTTGTGGAATATTCAGTTTTCGCTCGCGGGTTTATTCTTCGGTTCTGGAATCTTGCTCCTGAGCGTCTGGCCGGAAGAGCGCCGATTAGTTCCGGGGACCCTGGCGAATCGAAACGGCGCTTGGATTGCGTTCCTCGCCGTCGCTTTAATCGGCGTGTTTCCGCTCTTGCTTACTTTAAGTCCGATCGAGCCTTGGCCGCCGAGCAACATGGAGATTGCCCCGCTCCCCGCTCTCGCCGAGGTCGCCCAGTACGGCTTCGTCGGAGAGCCTCCGGAGTTTCTGCTGATCGAAGACCCTCCACGTGCTCCCGGTGCACCGAGTCATCCCCCGAGATTTTTGACGGCTACAATTGCGGCGATGGAGGTTGCCGCTTGTTTCTGGATCCTGTTCGTCGTACTCAGCTTCGTCAGTCGCGCGATCTCATCTGTCGAGGTTCGCACTAAATTCCTCTTGCTGAGTCCACTTGTCGTGGCTCCCGTCGTTCTAAACCTGTTCCTCAGTAAAAGTTGGACTGTCGGAATCTGGGAGAACGAACTTTGGATGCCCAAAGCGTTCGGACCTCTTCTCCTCGGCGCCGGATTGGCGGCGCTCGTCCTGTTTGTCGCGGTGAGAAACGCAGAGTCTCGCGCCCATTGACGAGCTCCGATTTGCTTGCTGACCCGAAGACTCAGACACCCAGCGCTCGCGACCACTCGATGTAGTCGGCGTCCAGGTCGAGTCCGGTAATGCTGCGGAGAGCAGCGTTTGCGTGGTCGCGAATCTCCGGCTTATCCGAGAGGATCGCGTCGAGAAGGAATGGTATCGCGCGGCGCGAACCGAGGCGGCCGAGCGCCACGCAAGCGGCCGGTGCGATCGGTCGATCGGCGCGTAGTGCGAGCGGGCCGATCACTTCGGCGAGGTCGTGGCGCCAGAGTGGGTGTTCGAGCAACGCCGCGAGCGACTTGTGTGCTTCGGCGGGATCCTCACTTTGAAGGATCAGGATGACCGAAGGTGCAGTCTCGCTCCACCAAGTGGTTTGTTCTTCGTACCAGGCTTGCCAGATGGCGGGGTCTTGGCCCAGGTCTGTCCTCGCCATCATGGTCAACGACGAACGAGCACTGCGCGAGACGAAACTGTCCTCGTCGGCGAGGCGTTGGATGAGCGCTGGTATCGATGAGCGGTCGTGGAGGCTGCCCAATGCTGCGATCGCGGCGCGGCACAGGTCGCTCGATCCGCGCTCGAGGTATCCGCGCACCGCGCGCAGACTCTCCTCATGCGCCTCCGCGTCGCTCGCCTGGTTCAACTTTGCGGAGACTTCGATTTCGCGCAAGAAAAGCGCGTCCATCTGATCCGTGTCGCCGAGCAGAGTGACGAGGAAACCGACAGAGCCAGACACACCGCTGCGAGCCACGGCCATGGCGAGGATCGATTGTGTCTCCGGCGTGACTTCACTGGCAACGCCGTCGAGCGGAGTCAGGTTGCCGCACTCTTGCAGTTGCTGGACGATCGCGCGCCCAAAAGTCTCACGTACAGAAGTGCTGGAGAGCACCATCGGGTCCATCGACGCGGCGAACTCGAGGATCAGGGGAAGTGAGCGCTCGTCACGAACACTTGCCAGTGAGCGAACCGCCGCCAGCTTCATACCGGCCTCGACCTCGGGCTTAACGTATTGGCGAAAGCGCGCGAGCATCGCCTCGACATCGCTGACACCTGCAGACGCCTGGTTTGTCACGAATGCCTGAAGCTCTCCGTCGGCAGCGTCCTCAGGAACGTTGTCCAGTCCTTCCCGCCCGCTCTCTTCCGCGACATTCACGACGACCTCGTCGATGTCATTCGTCAAAGCCTCGTCTTCCGCTTCGCTCGCCTCGACTTCGGTCGCGCCAACCACCGGCTCCTCCGAGACGACTTCTTCGCTGCTGACCTCCTCGACGATGACCTCCGCATCGTCCGAGCCCTGCTCCGTTTCGACGACCTCATCCGTCGTGTCCTCCGCGACGACCTCGGTCACGTCCTCCGTAGATTCGCCGCCCTCCTCCTGCGCGCTTGCGACCGCCGTCAAAAGGAGCACGATTCCAATCGAGCTGAAAATTTGCATCGCGTCGCCCTAGGGGTGCGGAACCTCTCGCCAGGATGCAACGCCGTAGCCGCCGGGATTCAACTCGCTGCCGGGCAGGCCAGGCAGTGTGATCGCACCGGTCGAGATGCGGTCGTCGAAGTTCACCGTGAGCTTCGAGTGCTGATCATGGTAGTCGCGGTTGATCAGGACCTGATTGCCCGCAGTCATGTTGCCATTGACGGCTACGGTCTTGGAACCGGCTGCGTCGAGGTTGTTGTCGTAGAAGTTGTTCTCGGCGTACATGTACGCGTCCATTTGCTCGAGCGTGCCGAACACCGGGTCGCCGAAGTAGATGTTGCCGCTGTCGGTCTCGTTCGCATCCTTCATAGCGATGAAGGCCACGCCATCGTCGGCCGGATCCTCGTAGATGATGTTGTCCGAGAAGTAGATGTTGCCTTTCACGACGAAGGTCACGCGGATCGGATCGCCGGCCGAATTCGCGAACTTGAACGAGTAGAGCTTCTTGTTGTGCACCCACAAGTTTCCGTCGATGTAGTAGACCGCGTCGCTTCCGTTCGGTCCCGGGTTGCCGTCTTGCCCCGAGAGCGTTATCGGAGTCGAGTTCGACTCATTGAGGGTCGAGCTCGAGTTGACGGTTTCGTACGGATCCTCGAGGAAGTAGTCGTTCTTCGCCGTCGCGCTCGTGTCGGAGACGCGATCGTCCGGGTTGAGGCGAAAGATGTGTGCCGGGCTATCCTCGGGGAGTTGCATGGCCGTACCGCCGAGCGCATTGCTCGCGCTGTAGCCGTCCGCGAGGAACATAGCGGCCACATCGTGGTCGTTGTTGGTCTCGTAGCTCTCCTTCTGGATGTCCGGAACCGGAAGATTCTCGCCGGTATCCCCGGTGCCTCCGCCGATGGTTCCGCTGGCTGTCATGTCACCCGCGATGGTTGCATCGTCGGAGACGACGATGTTGCCGCCGCTGTAGATATTGCCCGTGATCATGTCGCCCTGACCGCCGACACCACCGAACTCCAGATCGTAGTTCGCGTCGCCGTCGGTGTTGCCCGCAAAGAGAGCGCTCGAGTAAATGCCTTGATCCCCCTCTGCGAGGATCACCTCGACACCTTGAGAGTTGCCCGTCACCGTTGCATAAGCGAGCACCGTGACCGTTCCGTCGCCATTGTCCGTGGCGCTGCCCCAGTAGTCGCCGCCTCCGAAGCTCGTGGGCGCATCCATCGTACCGATGTCCAGCGTTCCGAGATCCGGAACCAATCCCGCCCGTGTGACTTCGATTCCGTGAGAAGCGCCGGCTTCGGCTGCATAGAAGGCACGGCTCGAGTCCGCCGCCTGCATGACCTCTCGCTTGCTGGCGCCACTCACCATGAACATGCCAGCCGATAATCCGAGCAAGAGCACGACGGCCACGATGGCCACCACGAGTGCGCCGCCCCGTTCGTCCGACTTAATGGATCTGCTAGTTATCTTCATTGCATTCTCTCCTATTTCCCGAGCTCTCCGTCTCGCTCAATCGTTGCGCACGCGCACAGCCGAATCCAAGGTGCGCGTGACCAGTCGCCCGTCGCTGCCCACTCGTTCCAGTGTCAACTGAGCCGTGAAAATTCCCGTTGCCGCGTCGAAGGTCATAAAGAGCCCACCTTCATCCGCCACGCCGTTGCCGTTGTCGTCCAGGCCGTTGGGTAGCTCGCCTTCCAATAGCTCACGCACGTAGTTGACGCGCGACACCGAGAGGCCCGGCGCACCGACGACATCGGGCGTGAAAATGATGCGGCACTCGTCGATGAGCCCGTTCCCATCGTTGTCGATGCCGTCATCGATCTCGTTCGGCATCAAGACCAGCTGCAAACTGCTGGTCGGCGAGATGACTAGACCGCCACCCCAGCCCTGCCCGCGCTGATAGCTGACCGCGGAGGCTCCGAACGGCGCGCCTGGTGTCAGAACAACGCTCGAGCGATCCGCGACAATCAGTTCGCCGACCAGATGATCTACCGTGCGGCGGGCGAGTGCGTCCACGTGGGAGTTCACGAGGTCTTGGGCGTAGGCGCCCTGGCCACTCGACACGACGACCGCCATCGTTCCAAGCAGGAGCGACAGGATCACCACGCCAATCATGAGTTCGACCAGCGACAGACCAGCGCGCTTGATTGCTGAACCTCGGATCGAGCTCTTCATCGTGCCGACAAGACCGTTTCGAGAGTGACGCTCTTGTTCCCCGTTGCGCTTCGCCATTCCACTTGGACGCGGACCGGCAAGAGAACGTAGTCGTCCGCGTGATTCGCATCGTCAACGGCCCCGTCGAGATCGAGGTCGCGCGGCATTCCGAAACGCGCGTCGTCCAGGTCTTCGCGCAACACATCGTTCGGTCCACCGACAGCGACGGGGAACGAGATTCTGCCGCACAGACCATCGGCGTCGCCGTTCTGGGGCCTCAGGCCCGCCACGGCGAAGCCCGAACCGCTCGCGGGGATCGTCAGCCCGCCGTCGTCACCAACGGCATCGTTGAACGCAGCGAAGATCTCATCGAAGGGTACGCCTTGCAGGCTCTCGAGCTCGAGTCGCGCCGCTTGACGCGCCACCGCTGCATCGCGGTTGACCTGTGTCAGGCTCATCGAATCGATCATGGCCACGACCGCGCTGAGTAGAGCTACGCCGACGACGATCGCGGCAATCATGACTTCAACGAGCCCTGTTCCGGCTCGAGCGGCATGAACTGCGCTCCTCGTATTGGCAACGCCAACCGAGCGCTTCTCGCTTCGATTCCCCATGAGTCCTACCTCTCGGTTCCCTTTGAGCGCGGCTTCCCGACCGGCTCACTGCGATTCTTCGCACTTCTCTGCAGCGCTACTGGAGAAAACCTCGCAATTCTTGTTGAACCCCCAATTGGCGAAGCCAGGGATGACGTGCGCCGAGTCTGTATCCATCTCTGCTCGCGGGAAACAAAGGAGTAGGCGAGATACGCAGATCCGTGTGTGGCAATAGAAAGTCGCACCAGTCATCGCCGCAGCTGCCCCGCGAGAATTCGGCGGCATTGTGTGCGACTCCGTATTGCTGACTTCTTCTTGGAAACACCGGGCGCCGCTCCATAATGCGGCCGATCCGCACGCCTCCACCCCAACGAAGAATTCCATTGAACGTCACCCTCCGAAAAATATCCGCCGTCAAGCTGAACAGTAAGTACCTCCGTCTCGACACGGATGTCAGCGCGCTCAAAAAGAGTCTCGAGAGCGTCGGATTAATTCATCCCGTCACGATCAATCAGGACGACGAACTACTCGCCGGCGCGCGTCGTTTTCAAGCCGTGCGCGAACTGGGCTGGGAAGACATTCCCGTACAAGTCGTCGAGCGCGACGCTCTCGTTCAAGAGCTGATTTCGATCGACGAAAACTTGGTGCGCACGCCGCTCGCCAATCTCGATCTAGAAAAGTACCTCAATCGAGGTCGCGAAATTTACGAGTCGCTTCATCCCGCCGCGAACAAGATTGACCTGTCCGCCGAGGATCTCTCCACCGAGGAGAAGGCGAAGCTGAAGGAAAAGGAAGAGCAGGACGAAGACTCTTTTGCCGCCATCACCGCCGAGAAGACGGGGCTCTCTAAGTCCGTGATCAAGAGTGCGATCAAGCGCGATGCGCTCGCCTCCGATGCCGTGAAGAAGGCGCGCGGCGATGGCGAGATTAACGCCACCAAGACGAACGAGATCATCAAGCTCGACAAGGAAGCGCAGGAGCAGATCCTGCCTCTCATTGCGAATCGAACCGCCAAGGAGGCGCGTCAAATCATCGCTGCCGCCAAAGATGGGGGATTCGAAGCGGCGATGGCGGTGTGCGACAAAGTGGTCCCGCTGCCGCGCGAGTACAGCCAGATGATGTCGCCTATGCGGCGAGTCAACCGCTCGATCAGCCGAATCCTGGTCGAGGAACTGCGCTATGACGGACCGGAACAGCGCAAGATCAACAACGAGCTGATGGCGCTCAAGAACAACCTGGTGCAGTACTTCGCGATGATGGGCGTGGATGGGTAGAAGCGGTGCGACGAGAAGGATCGGGTGGTGAGGGGGCTGGCAGCGACCGGCTTCCGACCTGAAAGGGCTTGACGAGGGTTTTATCTCATCGTATAGCTATCTGGCTATGCGTTGCCGATGGGACAGCGCTCTCCTGAAACGCCCCGCTGAACCAACGAATCATGACCAACTCAATGAAGACCGTCTCCTCCTTCTACGAAGCCTTCGGGGCCAAGGACTGGAAGCGACTGCGTTCGATTCTGACAGACGACTTCACCTTTCAAGGTTCGCTCGCAACCTTCGACAGTCCGGATGAGTACGTCGAAGGGATGAAGGCGCTTCCCCTTGAAGGCGAGCCCGTCGATTCCCGCTTTGCGGTGGACGGCACCAATGTGGTGCATTCGTTCACCTGGAAGATGACCGCGCCGGTCACTGGCGAAATTGACATGTGCGAGTGGATCGAATTGGAGGGTGACAAGGTGCGCTCGTCGCGACTCTTCTATGACTCTCAAGCGATGCCCACGCCCGGCTGATAGGGGACCAAATGGTGACCGAATCCATCGAGCCCTTAAGCGCAACCTTCCATGCGCTTGGGGATACCACCCGGCGCGGCATGCTGGAACTGCTAGCCCGTAAAGGCGAGTGCACGGCGGGCGAACTTGGCCACCCCTTCAGGATTGCTCAGCCGACCGCTTCTCGGCATATCCGCGTACTTGAAAGCGCGGGCCTTGTCTCGCGCCGAGTCGATGGCCGTGTGCACCGGTTTCGCCTCCAAGTGGATCCGATGAACGCAGCTGAGGATTGGCTCGCGCGACACAAAAAGTTCTGGGTCGCATCCTTCGCCGCTTTGGAGCAATACCTGCGCGAGCAAACTGAAAACGATTCCGCATGAGACGTTCCAACGCAGTCATGATCGAGCACCGCTTTCGCGTGTCGAAGGCGCGTGTGTATCAAGCTTGGACAACGCCCGAGCAAATGAAGCACTGGCTCCACCCCGGGCCCGAATGGAGCAATCCCTCGATTGAGGTCGACCTTCGCGAGGGCGGATTCTATCGCGTCGGATTTTCGCACCCCGACGAAGACGAGATCAGCCACGTAGTGGGGCGCTTCTTAAAAATCGAACCCGGCAAGCATCTCGCCTACACCTGGACCTGGGAGCCGCCCGACCCAAACGCCGGTCAAGAAACCTTCGTCACCGTTAACTTCACCGATGACGGTGACGGAACCCTCGTCACTCTTCGCCACGACAGTTTCCCCGATGACGAGACATGCGTGCGTCACAACGAGGGATGGGGCGCAACTCTAGCTTGCTTCGAAACCTACTTAAGCTCTCTATGACCCGTCGCTCCTCCTTCGCGCAAACCGCCTTCACCTACTTAGTCGTCACCTTTGGTTTCGCCTATACCTGGCACCTGGTCGCGTTCGCCAGTTTCTATAATCGAATTGGCTACTTCGGCGACACCGAGCCCCGCGTGGAATTGGGCTTTCTGACGATCCTGATTCAGGCGTTGGTCATTGCCTACGCTTACCCGTGGTTCCAACGCGGCGGCCGTGCATTAACCGAGGGCCTGCGCGTAGCTGCTGTCTTCGGGATCATCATTGCCGCGGTTCAAGTGATCGCAGCCGCAGCCAAGAATCACGCACCAACCACTTACGAGTGGTTCCTGTTCGAAGGCCTCTACTTCCTAATCCAGTTCATCCTAATTGGCCTGGCCTTCGCGTGGATTCACCGGACAAAGAAGAGTCCAGCCGACATCGAAGCCATTCCACGTAGCGGAGCGCCACGTACTGCTACGCCACCTGTGTGAGCAGGGTCAGCGTGCGACAGCCGCTTCGACCTCCGGAACCATGAAGGCCATACCGAACATCGCATCCACGATCGCCGCTCGACGCCTGAGTTCGGCCACGTAGATCTCGTCGCGATAGGTCTCGGAGATCGCTGCCACCTCCTCGTCGTCAGCCTCTTCGCCCAGGTAGAGCAGCGCGTCAACCATCACCTTCATGGCGGGCCAGTCGTCCGAATCGAGCGGCACCCAACGAGTCTCGCCATCGACTTCGCGTTTCACCGAGAATTCGGGCGCGAGCGGACCGAAGCTCTGGACGCCCAACGGTTCGGTAGTCAAGTCGATGTAGCTCGGCGCCAACAACGCGCTCACGTCCATCAACTCGGCCAGGTGCTCACGACCGAAGAAGGGATAGACGGTCGCGCTCTGCCCCGGGTACTGATCGGCGAGCTGATGTCCCAACCAACTCCGCGGCGTAGACGCGGCCACGAAGTCCGTCGCCGCGTCCCGCATCAACAGATGCGATGCACCTATGAAAACAAGCGCTTTGCGGTCGCGCTCGAGAACCTCGCGCTCAAGAATCTCGACGTACGAGCCCTCGCGATCGTAGGACGCATTCAGGTCGTCCGGTGTCGTCACGTGCTCCCACTCGATGGGAGGATCTCCCAGGAGCACTCGAACTCGTTCGTTCTCCGGAAGGCCGACATTGAGCTCGTGCACTTGCCGAAAGAAATTCTCATACACGGGAGAGTCCCAGACCAAGAGCTGGGTTGTGTCTCGCCAGGCATGCTGCAGTTCCGCGAGAGGAACGTCTTCCAGCTCCAGTAGGAAACGGTCCATCACGCCTTGGAATCGAGCGCTGCCGAACTCGACCAGGATGTCATCGACGCGCGAGGCGAAGTCGGGGTGGCGCAAGAGCTCCCGGTAGAAGTGATGGATTCGCCTCCCGCGGTGCGGGCTCTCACCGACGAGGACGATGTCGAAGTCGTCTAGCTTGGCGAGTACGGCGTCGGCCGCAGTCTTGGGCGGCGCGGGGCGCGTCGAGAGGCAGGAGCCGAGTAAGAGCAGGGAGAGCGCAGCTTCGATTCGCATCCGGCCACGATACGGAGTCGCACTCTCTATCGCATATTCCCGGCAAGTAAGTACCGCGCAACAATTGCTCGACGGTTCTGCGCGGTGGTCGGTTCTGCCTAGGCCAACTGAACTGCGCTCAGCTGTCTGTCCGTCCATGGTTGTGCGATACGAACTTGTCCGGAAAGTGCGGGAGGGAGCGCGACTCCGTATGCTGGCGCGCGCTGAACCTGGTCGCCTCCCACGCCAGATCGATTCCCACACAAGAAAACGAATGATGTCTCGCAAGATCTCCTCGGTTAATTCGCTGCTACTCGCCGGTACTTTGAGCTTCGCTGCCTGTGCGAGCCCCACTCTCGATAGCGAGCTCTGGAGCGATCGGCAAATTGCTCTGGCCGAGATTGTCGATGCGAGCGTCTTGGCTTCGGTCGCGACGACGGATGCTCATCCTGAAGTTCGCAAGGCTGCTGTCGCGCGCGTGACGGATCAGAGCGTGTTGAAAAAGATCGCGCTTGAAGATGCGAGCCCGAAGGTTCGCCAGGAAGCGGTGATGCAGCTCACCGATCAGACGGCGTTGGTCGATGTGTCGTTGAATGAATCGACCACGGGCGTTCGAAACGTCGCCCTGGTCAAGTTGACCGACCAGGAAGCCTTGAAGCGCCTTGGACGGGAAGGTGGCGCCTATCTACGTCTGTTTACTGTCTCTAGGCTCACCGAGGAAGCCGAGCTCGTTCGCTTCGCCATGGAGGACGAGGACAGGAGGGTTCGCATGGCGGCTTGCGCGCGGCTCGGCGAACATAGCTCGGTACTCGAACTCGCGAAAAAAGCTCCGCATGCCGACGTGCGCGAAGCTGCAACGCACCGCATCGGGGATGCCGAATCACTGATCGAGCTCGCCCTTACCGGCGAGTCGGCCATGGAAGCGGTGCAAACTCTCAAGGATGAACCCGCGCTGGCTCGCGTTGCTCTCGAATCGAAGAACAAGGTGATTCGACAAGCCGCGATCAAGAAACTCACGAACGAAAAGCTCATCGCGAGTGTGGCAATAAAGAGCGATAGTGCGGGACCCTTTCAGATTGCCATCGGGATGTTGACGGATATGGCGCTCATCCAGTCGGTGGCACTCGAAGCGCAGGTCAAGTACGCGCAACTCTTGGCCGCAGAGCAGCTGACTGACCAAGCCATGCTGCTGGAGGTCGCTCTCTCCGGGACGGATGCGGGCGTTCGCAAGTACGCGACGGGGAAACTGACCGATCAAGCGGCACTCGCGAAGATCGTGGACGAGGATCCCGACTATGCCGTGCGATACATGGCACTTTTGAAACTCAAGGGTGAGGAGGCGCTCGAGAAGGTGGCGATCACGAACTCGCTGCCCCAGCTCGCTCGAAGCGCGGCGACTCGACTCAAGGACAAAGCGGCGCTCGCGCGAGTTGCTATGACCGCCAAGTTTCCTTCCGTCCGCGCGCTCGCGATGCCGAGCGTAGACGACCAAAGTCAATTGGCTAAGGCCGCCTCCACAGACGAGGACGCCAGCGTTCGCCTCGCCGCCGTATCAATGCTGACCGATCAAGAGGCGCTGCGGGAAATCGCGCTCGCAGATACCGATGGCGCTGTTCGTCTCGCCGCTGTGCGCCCACTGACGGACCAAGCGACGTTGATGGACATTGCGAAGACGGACACCGACTACGCGGTTCATGCGCTTGCGCTCCATCGAATCGAGGACACGAGCGCTGCGGAAGAAATCGCGAAATCCAGAGCGGGCAGTTTTTGGGTCGCGAATGTCACGGCTCATGGGCCTGCGCAGGCGGAAACGAAACTCTACACCTCGGCGGGTTCTTATCTCTCGGGGCCGGTAGAGGTTGAGTTCACCGACCGAGAGGCGCCCAGCTCGAGTGGCGGATTGTTGATGGTCGACATCGACTGGTCACCGGAAGACTTGGATGTCGAAACGCGCGATGCCGCTTACAACGACAACGTGATTGCGATTTACGATCCCGCTCAAGCCGTTTTCAAACCAGAGGGACAGCGAAAGATCATGAAGCTCTCGGGTTGGGTCGGCGGATTAGAACCGCTCGGCTATCTCGTCGAGTTGAGCCCACAAGGCCAAGCGCAAAACGGTCCCATGACGACCGAGTCCGCGCGGCTGCGGCTCACCGACGGATCCACGG
Organism: Planctomycetota bacterium; assembly: GCA_029259635.1. Taxonomy (GTDB): domain Bacteria; phylum Planctomycetota; class UBA1135; order UBA1135; genus OFTM34. Next base: position 53,450 of record JAJDEU010000062.1, read on the forward strand.
TGACCGCCTGCTGTCTGTTCATCCGCGACCTCGGGCCGGGAGTCACCGGTGCACTGCGCGGCCCCCTCTTCAACGGCGACCTAACGTTCGCGGGCGAGACCTATCAGTCTCGGGCCCAAGGCCCGCCCTTCGACGGACGAACGCGATTGAACCTCGGTGGGGCAAGCGGCGACTCCGGAGGTCGCAATCTGAAGAGCTCGCCATCCGGAACCCCGCTCAGTCCGGTCTTTCGCGTTCCGGAGTCTTCATCGATCGTCGTCGGCGCGCTCTTCCTGGCCAACCCCGATGCGGTGGTCGGTGTCGAGGTGATGGGCACACCCGCTTCGGGCGCCAAGTGACGCGGTATCGTTACTTGCCCCAGGCCGCGTAGAAATCTTCTTGGGCCTGATGCACGTCGGCGCCTGAAGTTGGCGAGCCAACGTCGTGCAACTCCGAGAGCGCGTCCTCGTTCCCGAGCATCCACTGCATGCTCTCAATCAAGATAGGCTCCGCCTCTTCAAACCGACCCCCGCCGGCGATCGCTTGGGCCAGATTCATCTGCGCCTGCCAGGGCGCGGCGCTGCCCTCCGGAGCATTCGGAAACAAGAGCAACAGCGCGTCGGTCAGCACGCCTTCAGCTTCTGCGTATTGATTGAAGACGACTAGGAAAGCGCCGAGACTCGCGAGCGCTTCGCCTTGCTCCAGCGCGCTTCCCGTTTCGCGCGCGGACTGCACGTACTCGCGCAAAAACGTATCCATCTCCGTAATAGCGAAGAGCGTGTCCGGATGTTCGTCGCCCAGTATTCGCCGACTCGCTTCGAGTTCCTCGCGGAAGAAGGGTACGGCTTCGCGGAACTCGCCCTGTGCTTGAAGTACGCCGCCCACTTGGTTGAGGGCGATCCGCGTGTCCGGATGATCGTCCCCATAGGCACTGCGACATATCTCGAGGCCTTCCCGCGCAAGGGTCTCGGCTTCCGCCAGCTTGCCTTGCGACTGCAGCGACAGCACCAGGTTCATCATTGCACCCAGTGTGTTCATATGGTCGTTGCCCAAGGCGCGTCGATTACCTTCGAGCGATTGGCGGAACAAGAGCTCGGCTTCGTCGGCGCGCCCCTGAGATCGAAGTAGGAACCCCAAGTTGTTCATCGAGGACAGAGTCTCGGGATGCTCGTCGCCCAGCTCAGCACGACGGAGTTCAAGCGCACGTGTCTGGGGATCGATGACCAACGCGAGCAACCCGAGCTGAGCCCAAGTCACCGCCGTGGATTGCAGAAGTTGCGCCCGAACAAGCGGCTGATTCTCGAACTGACTATCGATCGCATCGATGGTGCGCTCGAACAAGTTCTCGCGCAGTGTTCCCAGCATGAGTCTCGTGAAGTTCACGCCTTCGAGACGCTGACTCAGCTCCGCTCGCTCTCCCGGTGGATGCGCTCCGATCAGCGCCTCGCGCAATCCATCACCCATCAAGCCCACATCGAGCGTCAATATTTGCTCCGCTTGGAACATGACGACTTGCTCGAGCTCTTCGGCGCGCGCTTGCGTGTCCGCTTCGGCTTGGGTCGCGCGCTCCGCTTCTGCCACGGCAAGATCTTCCGCGTTCCGGGCCCGCACTTCATTCTCTTCCGCCAGCAAGCGTTGCTGTTCTTCCTGTGCGAGCGCTTCGTCGAGCAATCGGTTGGCCTGGGTCGCCTTCCACCAGCCGACACCCGTGCCCACCGATCCCGCGATGAGGAGCAGCGCAATCGTGGCCACCGAGATCACCGTCTTCTTGCGACGACGCAGCAGCTTGGCCAATCGGTAACTCGCGCTCGGCGGAGCCGCGTCCACCGGTTCGTCGTTCAGAAAATTCTCGATGTCCGCCGCGAAGGCGTTGGCGGTTTCATAGCGACGAGCGCGATCCTTATCCAGCGCCTTCATCACGATCCAGTCCAGGTCCCCGCGCAAGTGCTTGTTCAATACGCGCGTTTCCACGCGTCGTTCGCTTGTGTCCGAGCTGGCGCTCTCGCTGCGGGACGAGACGCGCGTCGAGGGCTTGGCCGGATCTTTTTCGCGGATCACGCGCAGGATGTCCTCGTAGCTGGTGGCGCCCGTCCGCGGAACGTCGAAGGGTTTGGTGCCCGTGAGCAGCTCGTAGAGCAGAACGCCAAGCGAGTACACATCCACGCGCGTGTCGATGTCGAGCCCGCCGCCCTCGGTTTGTTCGGGGGCCATGTACTCGGGAGTGCCGACGACGTGCGAGTGCCTGGTGACCAAAGTCTCGCGTTCGCCGTCCGTTGCCGTGGCTTTCGCGATGCCGAAGTCGATGACCTTCGGAAGCGGAACGCCGTCCTGCATCGAAACCAAGATGTTGGACGGCTTGACATCGCGGTGAATGATGCCCTTGTGGTGCGCGTGTTGAATCGCGATGCAGACTTTGCTGAAGAGCTCGAGTCGCTGGCGAAGGTCGAGCCCCGCCTCATCACAGAAAGTCGTGATGCGCGTTCCGTGCACCAACTCCATCACGAAGTAGGGCCGCCCGCTCGTCGTCGCGCCCGCGTCGAGCACCTTGGCGATGTGCGGATGATCCATCAGCGCCAAGGCCTGTCGCTCGATCTCAAAACGCGCCACGACTTCGCGCGTGTCCATGCCGAGCTTGATGATCTTGAGCGCCACGCGCCGCTTGACGGGCTCGGATTGCTGGGCCATCCAAACCGTGCCCATGCCGCCCTGACCGAGCTTCTCGACTAACGTGTATCGATCGATCGTGTGCCCCGCGGACTCGCCGGGCCCTTCCGATCGGAGCGGTGACAATTCGGGCGAGCCAGCCAGCGTGCGCGCTTGGCTCTCCGAATCGGACTCAGGCTGATTGGGATCCTTCATAACGGGCGATTTTCAGCTTAGCCGAACATCAGCACCGCCGCCCATGGCGATTTCGCGAGCGCTGATTCCGAATCCAAGACCACGAAGAGCCCGCTGCGTTTGTCACGTCACGCTCGGCGACCCGAATCCCGGACTCACTGGATCCCCCCCCCAGTTATTGCGACGCCCGTATTTGCTTGGGCCCCGAGGATGACGTACCGGAAGTGGATCCTCGGTACGGCAATTTTGAGTGGAGGAAACGCGGGTTGGGGGCAGTTCCGTCGGACGGAACCCTGCACGAAGTAACGGCTTGCGAACCGAATCTTCAAGAACGGCGTAACGCCGCGAGTCCGCTCGCGATTGTTCATGACGAGCCCATTCGCGCTCTCCTCGAGCTCCGACCCAACAGGGTCCGAATCCAACAGACCGTTATGAAATTACTTCTCCGCACCGCGTTCCTCGTCTCCATCGCCGCTCCTACCCATATCGCGGGAGCAGAGACAACGGCTCCTTCCTCGATCCGCATGATCGATCTCAATTCCGATCGGCACAAAGACCTGCTTGAGATTGGCGAGGATGGGTCGCTCGTCGTTTCGATGGGTATGGGGCAGCGCGAATTCCGGGCAATCATTCAAGACCTGCCCACAGCGAGGGTGACCGACCTGCTCGTCGCGGACCTTAACGGCGACAGCTTTCCCGATCTCTATCTCGTCACGCCGAACGCGAACATCGCTCTGGCCGGGGACGGGACCGGTTACCTCACCGAAGTCACCGCGCAGTGGGGGCTTGAGGATTTCGGCGTCGGCATCGACGTTAGTTGGAGCGATCTGGACGACGACGGATTCTCGGACCTGGTGCTGCACAATCAGCGTGGCGACGTTCTCTTCTGGGGCGTGCCGGGCGGGTTTGAGCGCGATGTTCGAACTCCGATTCCATCTCCGCCCGCCGCCGCAACGTCGAATGCCATCGCGCTCGAGCTGAGTGACGCGCAACCGATCGTGCGCGAAGACACGAAACGGCATTCTACTGCCGCGAGGGTTCCCTCGGCGAACACCACGCGCTCGCCCGTTTCGTCGTCGACTCCTATCGATGACGCGCACTCCGCGGCACCGCTGGCCTCCGTGGCTGTCACGACCCTCCCCGTGGATCCCTTGAATCTGAACCGCACTAAACTGAAGTTTCAGTTCGCCCTAAGCGAGGAAGAGAAGGAAATCCTCAGCCACCTTTCGATTCAGCAATTGCCCGATGGACTCGGCGGAACCGTCAAGACGATTCGGTTTACTGGAGCGAACGTGCAGATCGTCAACGGGCTCAGCGCGACGAATGGAAACGCCGCAGCGCCCGACGGTTTGGTCGGAACGACGAACGGACTCGGCAACTTGATCGTCGGCTACAACGAACTCGGCAACCCCGTCGTCGACGAGCGCACGGGTTCGCACAACCTCGTCATCGGCCACGGACATTCCTACTCGAGCTTTGGCGGTATCGTGGCCGGACAAGACAATCTGATCCGAGGGGCTTTCGCGACGATCACGGCCGGCACGTTGAACGAGAGCTCGGGCGCGCACTCTTCGATCAGCGGTGGAGAATCGAACGTGGTCAGTGGCAACCGAAGCTCCGTTAGCGGCGGCAAAGCCAACACGGCAAACAGCTACTACTCGACGGTCAGTGGTGGGCGCAACAACCTCGCCGGCGACTACGCTTCCGCCGTTTCAGGGGGCAGATCCAATACGGCCGGCTCGGTGGATTCTTCGATTAGTGGAGGACAGCAGAATCTCGCGAGCGGTCTCGCCGCTTCACTCAGCGGCGGATTCCGCAACACGGCCAGCGGAAGCCAAACTTCGATCAGCGGCGGTCAGCTCAATCGGACGGCCGGCAGCTATTCCACGATTGCGGGGGGGCGAAGCAACCTGACGACGGGCCTCAGCGCAAGCATCCTCGGAGGCTTCGCCAACACGGCCAGCGGGATCGAATCTACGGTCAGCGGCGGGCAAATGAACACAGTTTCGAGTAGCGCGTCCTTCGGCTCGGTGAGTGGCGGGCAATACAACTTTACAGGCGCGATCTCCGGCTCGGTGTCCGGAGGGGCGCTCAACACGGTCTCGGCTTTTTCCGCATCGATATCCGGCGGCGAGAACAACGCCACCAGCGGCAACTACTCGAGCATCAGCGGCGGTTCGTTCAACGATGCAAGCGGACTTCGCAGCTCCGTCAGTGGTGGTCAGGGCAACTTGGCATCGGGAACCAACACCTCAGTGAGTGGTGGCTCAACCAATGCTGCGATATTCAGCCGAAGCTCGATCAGCGGAGGTCGCGGCAATCAAACCTACGGAGCCTACTCGCACATATCCGGCGGACAATCCAATGTCACCACCGGCAGTCGATCGGTCGTCAGCGGCGGAAAAAGCAATCGAGCCGATGGTCAATACGCCTCTGTCACCGGCGGCGAAAACAACCGGGCGAGTGGAAGTTCATCCGTCGTCAGCGGCGGCTTCTCCCGCACCGCCGGCGGAAGCTGGGACTGGGTCGCCGGTACCTTGTTCGAAAACAACTGATAGCGATACGGAGTCGCACACCCACAGCAATTCCCTTTTGACCGGTGTCGCACTCCGCTGTTAGACACGGGAGCATGTTCGAAGGCTTTGGCTGTCCGATGCGGGTGGAGCGTGATTGTTGATGCGGCACTTGCGCTCGCAAAACTTCCGGCCGGTGTGCGACTCCGTATTGCTATCCCTTCTTCGATTGTCCGACGAAGAAGAGCAGCACTACCGCGCCGACGAAGGCCGTCGTCAGCGAACCGATCAGGCTCCCGTCGCTCCCGATTCCGAGGAAGCCGAACACGACGCCGCCGATGATCCCGCCAACGATTCCGACGATGATGTTGCCGAGCAGACCGAAGCTTCCGCCTTCCATGAAGTGTCCCGCGAGCCATCCGGCCAGAGCGCCGATCACTAGAAAGTAGACGAGGTCCATGAAGGTCCTTTCGAGGTTGTGTGTTCGGAGAGCGAGGAAATACGGCGACGTACAGCTGCGCGTACTGCCGCCCCGCGCCATGATAGGGGAGTTGTTCACCGCCCTACCAGCCGTGACAAGCCCAGGCCTCCTCACATGTCCCTTCTGATGAACAAAGGCCTCTCCCTTGCACTCGTCGTGGTCGGCGTAGCGCTCCTCATCTACGGCTTCCAGGCCAACGACTCCCTCAGCTCCGACGTCTCTCGCGTCTTTAACGACACGCCCACCGACAAGGCCATGTACCTGATGATCGGCGGCGCCGCAGCCCTGATCATCGGCCTGGTCGGGCTCGGCCGCGGGCGATTGAAGTTCTAGAAAGCCACTGGGAATACGGAGTCGCACACCCACCGCAACTCTCCTTTTGACCTGTGCCTCACTCCATCGTGAGTCACGGGGACATCTTCGGCGGCTTTGTCTGTCCGGAGCTATCGGAGCGCGATTGTTGGAGCGAGACTAATGCTCGCCAAACCTCCGGCTGGTGTGCGACTCCGTATCGCGGAATCACGGTGTTGTCGGGAACACTTCCGATTAAAAAGCAGGTTGTGCGCGAGTCCACATTGTCACACTCGGACTATGCGCCTCACTACAACCTTCATCGCTCTCTCCCTCATCGCAGCACTTTCAGGCTCCACGGCCGCCGAGGATGAGGGACCGAGCTCCGAACCGATTCAGGAGTCGGCTCCAGCGAAAGTCGCCGTGCCGCCGGAGGTCGCGGCTTTACTGGAGCCTCTGCGCGAGCGCGCGGAGTACGCGGCGCTCGACAAGGCTGCTGTTGAAGCTCTCGCGCGAGCGGCCGAAGTACGCTGGCCACAAGAGTTTTCGAACTTCACCTACCAAAGTGTCGAGCATTTTTCCGCAGGCGGCGTGTCGCACTGGGTGTCGATCTGGTCGCACGACAAAACGGGGCTCGAGTTCGCGCTCGTTCCCGGCGGAAGGTTCCAAATGGGCTCGCCCGAAAGTGAGGCGAACCGAAAGGTTGACGAGCTTCAATACTGGGTGACTCTGGATCCGTTCTTGATCTCTCGAACGGAGTGCACGCAAGAAGCTTGGGTGAAGGTGGAGAGGACAGCGGGCGTTAATCGTGAGATCCCCGACTTCGCACCTCAACGACCGAAAGCAGGAATGGGCGCGCAGACCTTGATTGCCTGGTGTCGCCTCAATGAGCTCCACCTTCCGACCGAGGCGCAGTGGGAGTTCATGTGTCGAGCCGGAACGACGTCGGCTTGGGCGATGGGGGACGACAAGAGGGATCTGGTGAAGTTCGCGAACCTCGGAAGTGCGGAATGTCCGGAGGACTGGACGGAGATGCCGGGCATCACGGAACCGTGGCTCGACGGGTACGGGACGGAGACGGCGCCCGTTGCGATGTTCGCGCCTAATGCGTTTGGACTCTTCGACGTTCACGGGAACGTCTGCGAGTGGACGCGAGACCAATACTTCAAAGCTTTGGTGCCGGCTGAAGAGGGAACCGGAACGCGCCCGGGCAACTCCGGTGAGCGCATCGCTCGTGGTGGAAATTTTGGCGGCGACGCCAACTTCGCTCGTTCGGCAGGCCGATTCCATTTCGGACTCGGGAATTCACCCGGCGCGAATCACGGTTTTGGCTTTCGCCCCTCGCTGGATCTTCCGTTTCCTCCGTCTCTCGAAGGTTGGCCGGAGGAGACGTTCGCGTTGCCGCCGGGATTCGCGCCGGACTTGCCCAAAGGTCTTGAGTCCTTGCGTTTCGCGCCCGGCTGGCGCGACCCGAACTCCGAAGACTTTTGGTCCTACGCGATTGTGATGTGGATCGACGAGCCCGCTCCCGATGCCGAGCGCGTCGGCGAGTTGTTGAACATTTATTACGACGGCCTGATGTTGACCTTCGCATCGTCCGCGCGCAGGGACATCGGTGATGATCCCGCGGAGGTCGAGGTCATCCGTACCGCGCCGAATCATTTCGAAGCGCGGATGAGTGTCGTGGACGCCTTCGCCACGTTCGAGCGCAAGAACGTGCATCTCGTGGTGGACTCGGTCGCCGAATCGGACGAGCGCAGTGTCGTGCGCATTCGGCTGAGCCCTCAACCCGCCGGGCACGCGATTTGGCGTTCTCTGGAGGCGGCCATCGCGGGGATCAAGAAGCCCTAACGATACGGAGTCGCACTCCCACCCACACCTTCGCAGAATCCGCGATACGGAGTCGCACTCCACTCCACACCTTCGCACTTGGCTCGTACCGCACAAGAATTGTCCAGCGTTCCTGCCCGGCTGTGCTCTCACTCGGTGAATCGGCAAGTCTGCAGGTGCTTTCCTACCGATTTTTGTGCGGTACGAACCCACTGCGAAACCGGGGAGGGGAGTGCGACTCCGTATCGCCATAGCGCACTCAGAATCGTAGCCTGTCGTCATGCAGCAAGATTCCGACAACGCGCTCACGGGCTGGCGCGCCAAGGCACACGAGATCATCTTCGAGTCGGACACGCCTCTCGGGAAGGCGTTCGATATCGTGTTGATCCTCGCGATCATCATGAGCATCGCCGTCGTCATGATGGAGAGCGTCCAAGACATTCGCGAAGAGTACGGCCCCGCGTTGATCGCGGCCGAATGGACCTTCACGATACTCTTCACCCTCGAGTACCTCTTGCGACTGCTCTGCGTACAGCGGCCCGGGAGCTATGCCCGCAGCTTCTACGGAGTCATCGACCTCTTCTCCGTCATCCCGACCTACGTGAGCGTGATGGTCCCCGGTACTCAAGCGCTGCTTGTCATTCGGACCGTGCGAATCCTGCGCGTCTTCCGCGTGCTCAAGCTCGCCAACTACGTGAGCGAGTCCGAAGTTTTGATGCGCGCCCTCTATGCGAGTCGCCGCAAGATCCAGGTCTTCGTCTGCGCCGTCATCATGATGGTCGTCATCTTCGGCGCGCTGATGTATCTGATCGAAGGACCGGAGAACGGCTTCACGAGCATTCCGCGCGGCGTGTACTGGGCCATCGTGACGATGACGACCGTCGGCTACGGAGACATCGCTCCCAACACCAGCTTGGGTCAATCGATCTCGGCCTTCATCATGATCCTCGGATACGGAATCATCGCGGTCCCGACCGGAATCGTGACGGCACAGCTCTCGCGATCGGGCGACAACGTCTCGGGTCAGGCCTGTCCGGGCTGCGGCGGACAAGGCCACATGTCCGATGCGGTCTTCTGTCGTTTCTGCGGCGTGAAGATCTAGCCGGCGATATCCATTCGCACCAATCTCCGCCGTTTTCAATCAGTTCCAAAGCAGCCGAGATTGGTGCGACTCCGTATCGCCGCTCCGTATCGCCGCTGCCACCCCCACCTCCAACCCGAACCGCAATGCCCAGCTTTGAATGTCAGGTCTGCCACACGTCCTTCAGCGTTCCCCAAAAGTCCCTCGATAAGTACCCGGGTTGGAAGCCGAAACACTGCAGCGCACACCGCGCGACGAAGGGCAGTACTCGAGTCCCGAGGAAGAAGGGCGGAGGGCGACTCATCAAAGGTTCCAAGCGCGAGGAGTGTTTGACGCTGGCCGCCGTCTTGGAGACGTACACGGATGGACCCGCGACCGGACTCTTTACGGACGGCAGTTCCGTACCGAATCCAGGGCGCGGAGGCTGGGGAGTCGTGTGGGTCAAAGACGGTGAAGTGCGAGCGCAAGAGCACGGCTACGCAGAGCAGACGACCAACAATCGCATGGAGCTCCAGGCGCTAATCGAAGCCTTTAAGCTCTTGCCCGAAGACGCAGAGGAAACCGTGCACACCGACAGCCGTCTGTGCGTGGACACGATCACCAAGTGGGCTCCCAACTGGGAGAAGAACGGTTGGAAGAAGAAGGGCGGCGAGATCAAGAACCTCGAGCTCGTGCAGGAGTTGCTCGCGCTCTTCCGCGCGCATCCCGACTGCCGACTCCAGTGGATTGCGGCGCACGCGGGCAATCGCTGGAACGAGTACGCCGATAGCCTCGCGACGGCTTGGATGCGCGACGAGCTTTGATACGGAGCCAGGCTCGGCATCGCACCCGAGGTTTGCGCCAGAGCCAGGCTCCGTATCGAACTAGTCGTCAGACGAAACCGCGTCGTCGCTCTCTAGCCGCCGCAGATTCTCGCGGAACACCGTCAGGTTGGGATCGTCGGTTCCTGTGGCCAGTTCAACGGCTCGCTTGTATTGCTCGAGCGCCGCTTGCAGTTGTCCGTCTGCTTCTAATGCCTCTCCGAAACTGTCGTGAGCGTTCGCCGACTTCGGGTATTCGCGCACGCAACGTTCGAAGAGTTCGAGAGCGCCCTCTACATCTCCGCCTTGCAGCCGCGCATAGCCGTCGGAGTTAAGAGTTTGCTCGGAGAGCAAGCCGCTTAAATGGCCTTCCGAGTCGAGCTCCAGCAGGAGCTCAAAGTTGCTGTCTTCAACGATGAACTTCTGCCCGCCGAGGGGCGTGAGGTCGAAGCTGCCTTGTTGAGGCAGGTCGATCACCAGGGTCTGTTCGGGGCTCAGCCAAACCCGAACACCGTTGCCGTGTCCGGAGTCGACGCGTCCGACAAAGTCGTTGGGGTCAAAGTCATGGACAACCGGACTAATTCGTTCGCGTGCGATCGTGGGCACGAGCTCGGGTTGCAGAGCAGCGGCTCCATCCCGCGCATCGAGAATCATCTTGATTAAGGTCTCCCGAGATTCCGAAGGCACCCGACGGCTCGTGAAAGTGTCGACCCGAAAGGCCAGCACGAGCTTCGCTCCCGGCAGTACGTCGATCGAGTGTCCACCGGCGCCGAGTGCCGAGTACATGCCAACTTCTTTGAGTTCCGGAACGCCGCTGATCCACCAGAGCAACCCGTACCCTGCGCCGCCCCAGGCCTCCGAATAGGAGGTTTGACTGCGTGCGACCCAGTCTTCACTCAGGACTTGCTCCGCACCCCATCGACCGTCGCGCAAGTACAGCAACCCAAACCGCGCCATGTCCCGCGCCGACATGCGGAAGGGGTAAGCGGGATGCTCTGACATGTTCGGCTGCAAGTGCAGGTACCCATCCCGGGGGCGGTAGTCCTGCATTCCGATGGGCGTTGCGATCGTCTTTTCAAAGTCAATAAAGAGATCACCGACCGCCTGCATGAAGATCGTGACGAGCGTATTGAAGTCCCAGTTGTTGTAACACCAGTTGGTGCCCGGAGCGTGGCTATGACGATCGGGCTTAGGGTTCTCCGCTGGCTCGTAAGCGGCCAATCGATAGACTCCTGAGCGAGCTTGCAAGAGGTGCAAGATCGTCGCGCCTTTTTCAATCTCCGTCAGCGGCTCGACTCCCTCGACATGGTCATCGATACCGAGTTGCGCGAGCGTTTGGTCGAGGTCGATGTCACCGCGATCGACGCGCGCTCCAAAGGCCGCGCTCATAAAACTCTTGCGCACGGAGTGGCACATGAATCGGCGCTCCACATCACCCCAGCTCGCCAACACGGCCCCGTCGTAAATCAACAAAGCCCCCCCTGCATCGAGGGACTCGTAGTACTCCCGGGCCGCTTCGAGTTTGGCAGGGGAGAAGCCGGCTTCAGCAGGATCGGCAAAGCGCATCCAGGATTCTCCGGGAACGCGGTCGAGATTCTCGCTCACGATCGGAGCGGGGAGGAGAGCGGAGTTGGCGCTCAGGATGCAGGTGACGACGAAGGACAAGAACATGGTTGCGAATGGGGCAGGGGTGGCTGTCGGAGGTCCGCAGTCTGAGGTTTCCCACGCCGGATGAGTGAACGCGACCTGGTTTTCTGCACAGACCTTACCCGCCGTACAGGACCCCTACATGAGTAGGCGCGGTCGACGCTCACACAGCGACACGGAGGCGCATCAATCTCCGCCGATTTCGACTTGGTGGGAGTCGCCAACTCAATCGGCGGTGCCGCCAACTGCAGAGAGCGAAGGTTGGCGACTTCGAATTACCCACTGTCCCCAACCCACTGCCGTCGTTGATTCAAACCACGGCGCGAAGGAAGCGCGGACTCCATCCACGATCGCTACCAAACTAAGTGCGTGCGTTTTAGCCCGGTTCCATACCGCTCGTGAATGGTCGACACGCTAAAGGCTTCTGTAAAACTGCGACGAGCTGTATTGACTCATTCTGCCATCTCCTACAGTCTGTAAGAATGCACTCCTACAGCGAGTAGGAGTCGTTGATCTGAGTCAGAACGACAGCTTCTTTATCCGAATCGGAGACCTCGACTTGCTCGACCACAGTTTTCTTGCGCGGTGGCCTGCGTTTGCATCAACGGTCGCTTGCGACCTTTGCGAAAGCACCCATAGGCGCGTTTTCTTTCAAGACACTGAAAGGACATTGGATCGCTTGGGCTTGCCGGCGACATCAATGCGCTCGATCGAAGTTGAGTCTCCCGATCGGATAATGGGCTTGTTGATTCCGACTTAGTTTCAGGACCAGCGCTCGTTCTTACCTCCGAAAACTCCGAATCAAGCTCCGAATCGCGATGAACAAACTATTCCACTCAATACGAAAACCAGCTGCGCTGCTCATGCTCGCAAGTCTCTGTTTGCCGTCCGCTCCTCGAGCACAGTTCGGCGGAACGGACTCGGGCTTCCCCAAAGGACTCAAAGCATCGGTTTGCCAGGCGAACAACCTCACCGATTGTACGCTTCAATATTTGAACGTAGCGCCGCCCACAAACTCAGCGTCGACCTTCGACATCGTCGTCCAGTTGGGATCAGCGACTTACACACTGCGCGTTGCCTATCACTCCATCCGGGGGCCTCAGTTCAAGATACTTTCCAAGCCCGATCTCAACACGACGAACGAACTCCCGATCCCGCCCGTCCGAACGGTGCGCGGGACCGTCTTGGAATGGCCGAACTCCTACGTAACCGGCGTGTTTCGCTCCGGTGGTTTTTACGGACGAGCACGCAACACCGACAATGGCGATTCTCTCAGAATCCGCCCGGTGGACGTTGTGGGTATGCCCTCTAACCTTTATTTCGCTAACGACGACGCACAAGCATTACCTACGACTGGATTGGGCGACTGCTCTGTCGGTGATGATCAAGGAATCGCTAGCAGTGACTCGATCCCTGCGACGGGTGAGTCGAGCTTTCCCACCGGCCTTCAAGGTTCGGTAACTTGTTACTCGGGAGACTTGTTGGCCATGATCTCCATGGATTCGAATTCAGGTTATTGGGCCATCCACGGCGACGATCTCGTCCCGATCATGGAGGACACGGCCAACCTGTCGAGCCTGATGCTGGAACGAGCGATGGGCTTACGGAACCTTCTCGATGAAGTCGTCGTACGCCCCGACCCGGCGGGTGATCCCTATGCGCTAGAGACTTCCGGTGACGACATGAGAGCTCTGATAAAGAGTCTTTGGAGTGACCGTTACGAGGAACGGAATTTGGCCCTGGTCGCTGCGCTGCACGACCAAGCTTTAGGTAATCCCGGAACGGCTTCGCAAGGCAGCGCGGACACGGCCGGAGTTTGCGAAAGCCACAACTTGGAAACTCTCGGGTACATGTGCCATGAGATTGGACACGTTTGGGGAGCGGGCCACTGCACGGACTTACCCTGCGCTTGCCCAGGCGCGAATATCATGAGCGCCAACGGGCTTACGCAGCCCTACCTCCAGTGCAGCATCGACGAGATGCTCTCCACCTTGCATCTTTCGATTCGGAGCGGCAGGACCCAGAGCGATCTGTTCGACAATCTCGAACTCTTGATCGTCGACGAAACCGACGTCAACCCGATCCCCGTCAGCCCCGTTGGCGCCTCCATCGAAATGCCCCAAACGATTCCCGGCTACATCACCGGTAACGAGATCGGCATTAAGAATCTAGGCAACTGCGCACTCGACTTTGAGCTGCGACTTAACGGTGGATCCAGTGCGTTTACTCTGGAAGGCCCGACAACGGCTCAGATCGCAAAAAATGACACGCACTTCTTCAGCATTCGTTTCGCGAACAACTACGTGGGAACCTACGCCACCACAGTGGAAGTCGAAATTACCAATCTGTCGCCGGTACCGCTCAAGTTTTGGATTCCGGTAAGCGTCTACAACTCTCCTGGTAGCGCTTTGCCCGGACCGTTTGCTGCCGTCAACACGATGGCTCCGTTCTACGACTGGAACAAGGACCTCAACGATCCTCCTTACTACCTGGATTGGAGCGAGTCGAGTAACGCAGAGACCTACCAATACTCACTCAGCTATCGCTCGACCCAGGGTGGGAGTATCGAGTTCACAAAATCTGACCCCAAGAGAAGGTCGAGCGTTTCCAACAAATTCACGCTCCAGGATCCGGGTTCCTTTTGCGGGTTTGCGCCGGGCTTTTGGAACTGGACGATTGTTGCGGAGAATGAGAACGGAACGAGAACGATCGTTGGACCGATCTTCGAGGTAACCAACGCCGACAACCTTCCGCTATCGGCATGCAACGACGGAGGTACCGAAACAGATTAAGCGAGGATACGGAGTCAGGCTCCCGTCGAGGGTAAAGGTCTCGACGGGAGCCTGGCTCCGTATCGGCTCTCGCGGTCAGCGCTTCTCGAGCAACAGCGGATACGAAGTTCGCCTCGACCCGTAACTCGGAACTCCGTGTCGAATCACGACCAGGGTTCCTTTGTGCATTTTCACGAATCCCCTGACCTCCTCAAGCCGCGGTTTGGCGTCGTTGAGGAGGAGCGTGACTCCGTCCCAGCTCCAAGTTCCGGTGGAGCGCTTTCTTCGCCAGCCTCTCGTGAACCAAGCATCGTAATTCACCACGAAGGTGTGGTCGTCGGAGAGGGTGAGCTCGAAAGGGTGGTCTTGTTGAACCGTGGGCTCGCGCGTCGGCCTGTAGTTGGCGTTCAACATGTCGAACCAATTCTTCTTGCTCGCCCGAACAGCGCTCTCGTAGAAATTGTCGATCTCCGCCCGAACATCGTCGGGATCCGGGAGCTCTTTACCCGGCTGCCGGAACTTTCTCTCTTCAGCCGTGCGTCCCTCCAGCTCGGCCAACGTCGGCATCACGCGACTCTTCGCCACCGGTCGCCAGTTCCCGACGATGTCCTCGACGGAATAGGCTCGACCATTCCGCTTCGCAATATCGGTCGCCTGCCGCGCCGCGAGAATCGAGAACAGCGCCGCCGTTGCATGCACCTTTTCGGCGTCCCGCGCCAAGTCTTTCGCTCCCACACCCGCCGCCGCACCCGCCGAAGCAGAGTAGGGATCCGGACTCCCCGCCGCCCGAAAGACTTCTCGCCACTCCGCCGCACTTCGACCGGGCGTTCCGTGGATCAAGAACATCATCTGAGCGAGCGGCGAATTGATCCGCGCCCTCAACGGATCGCCCATGAGCATGATCCCGAACGCCTGCGGCCAGGTGCCGTCTTGCATCGAGGCCGCGAGCGCGTCGACCTCCTCGACCGCGAACTCTCCAGGCCCCGTATCGCCGAGGTCGTGCAGCAGGCAGCCCACCGAGACCACCACCGGCTTCGTGCCTTCGATCTGAGCCTGCCGCAACTCCAAGTAAGCCGTCCGCTCTCGCCCGCCAACCTCGCGCACAATCGTCCCCGCCGGAATCTGAAGTTCGAGGATCTTCTCGCGCAGCTTCGTCGCCGGCGTCACCCGCAGCTCGACCTCTTCGGGAGTCGCGCGCACTTCATTCAGTGAAACCGTGATCAGCCCGCGCCGAATCGCCGTCTGCAAGTTGAGCGCGATCGTCCGAGCTGCGATGTCCGCGATCCGCGCCGCTTCGGCTTGCTTCGCCGCGGCAATCCGCGCGTCCTCGATGCGCTTCACCCGCGCCGCTTCCTCCGCTTCCGCCTGTCGTTCCCGTCTCCCCGCCTCGATCGCGAGTCGCCTCTCCGTCGTCACGATATCCGTGATGCGTTCGCCCGCAGCCCAGTCCCGTTTCGAAATGTCATAAGGATCCGGCCGCGTCCCGACGCCTCCTGTTCGCAACGTGAACTTCGTGTTGTAGAACTTTTGATAGCCGGCGAAGTTCACCGCCCCTCCGCCCTTGTGAAACATCGCCGCTTGTCGAACCGAGTCGTCCGCTCGCTGCATCTCCGGCAGGCTGCCCAGGTACAGCACGAGGTCGATGTCCTCATTGGCCGGAATGAGCTTGTGACTCGTGCTCAGCGGATCGCGCGGCATCAACCGCGCATACACCCGAGCCGTCCCGCTCGCCGTCGCGCCCTTCTCCGCCCCGAGCTCGAACTCGAACGCGTCGATGCACACGAAGGCTTGCCCATACGAATCGAAGATCGACCCGGCCGCCGACTCGAACTGCGTCGCCGCTTTCGAGCGCTTCAACCGCTTCGCCGTCCACTTGACCGCATAGGGCGTGTTCTCGAGGTCCGAGAATTTTGCCTCGAACGTGACTTCTCGCGCTTTCCGCACTTCACCGAGAGCCACCGCCTCGATGGGAAGTGGGGGAGCTGCGCTCGCGGCTCGCGCGGCGCCCGGTGCCAGCTCCGCGGAGCTCGATTGTCCCTCGCGCGCGTCTCCGCTCGCCGCATCGTCCTTTGCGACGACCACCCCGCGTTCCTGGACGCGCTTCCCGTCCGTCCCCGCCGTCTCTTCGAACACTCCGCGCGCGAACGAATAGGCCTCCGCCCAGTCCCCTTCGTCGATCCCAAACGGGTTGTACCCATTCAACCAAACCGACTCTCCCATGCACGTGCGCCGGTACTCTTCGAACAGCGCCGAGCCCCCGGCCCGAAGCCGTCCCTCTTCATGCGCCACCGTCATCCAGACCACCGCTTGTCGAACGTCGAGCGTTTTCGCGCCGAACCCGTCGAGTGCGCAGACCTCTTCGAGCAGTGCCGAGTGCATCTTCGGATTTCCGCTCCCGCTTCCCTCCATGACCATCTGCCAAGGTTCCATTCCCAAGTGGCAGAGCTCGACCGCGACCGTCTCCGTGCTCTCGTACTCCATCCCCAGTTTGACGAGTGCCCTCTTCACCACGACCATCCGATTGCCGTTCTGCAAGAGCAGAGTCCCTGGCCGAATCTCGAACATGGCCGGCCCGGATTCGCCAGTCACGCGGGCGAAGATCATGTCGGTGTGGAAGGGGTCGTTCTTCAGGCTTGGGTAGCGGATCCCGAAGGAGCGAATGTTGCTCCGCCGTCCGGTGGCTTCGTGGAAGTCGGGGAGGTCTTGGGTGGGCTCCTCTTGTCGAGCGGCGTTCGCGGCGTGTGCGCCGGTGCTCGCGGTAAGGAGACTAAGTAGGACCAGCGCGATTCCGAGAGGCGTCGCGATCCGTTGTCGCGCTCGTTCCGCTCTCAAGTTCCAAGTCCCGGGCAAACTTCTCTCCGAGCAGACCAATCCATTCCTCATGAAGCATCCCGTTCCGTGGTGGGGGCGAGCCGACAGGCCGACGATGCGAAGAGTGTAGAGCGAACGCCGAGATACGGCCATTTGCGCGGGGTTAGGGCGCAATGAAAGCGTTGGCGGGTGACTCCCCTCGGGAGTTCGAGAGCGAGAAGGCCGAGTGCTCTCCCTCAATCGACGGTCAAGACGCCCCTCGCGATGGGCAGCGTCACCACCGCACGTTACCCTGTCCGTCCAAGCGCCCGTAGCTCAGTAGGATAGAGCACAGCTTTCCTAAAGCTGGGGTCGTGGGTTCGAATCCCGCCGGGCGTACCAAGGCGCAGCCAGTGATCCGCACAAGAGTGGTCGCCGGACCACGACACTGGTAGCGTGCTTTAAGCGCGAAGTGCGGGACACCGAACGGACACCAGCAGGAGTTGACCCCATGGTGAGCAAGTCGAAGTTTCAAGATGATATTCGCAGTGAGCTCGACTCCATCATCGAGGAGAAGTCGCTCGACAGTTACTCCACGAACAACCGCAACGGAAAAGCATTTGAGTATTGGTCTCTGGACTTGCTTGGCCAGTGGAATACCGACCTGGACGTCGACCCGTACAACCTTCCCGACTCAGGTGACGGTGGCGTAGACATCCTCCTGGAAGAACCCAGCACCGAGCGCTTTCTGATCGCGCAGTGTGCTTACGTAGGCAAGAATGGTCGATTCAATATCGACAAGTGGACGAGGCTCTGCGAATTAGCGGATGATTTGCTCGACGAAGAGCGCATCCATAAAGGCGGCTATGGCCCTGGGCAGGAAACACAAGAGGCTCTGGCCCGCGTCGCCCGTAGAATTGACGAATCGGACGCATCGGTAGACCTCTGCTACATAACCACGGCATCGGCTTCAGACTCCCATCATGAAAAGGCACGAACGCTTAGCAAGAAGCTGGGCAGTCGAGGCATAAACGTACACCTGTGGGATAGCGCAGAACTTCGGCGACTTCGATCTGACGTAGCTTCTATTGAGGCAGAGGCGATCGATGAAGTGAGGCTTGATGTCCCCTCCGACCAGTACTTCGTCGTCGACTGCGGAGGCAGCACAGCGCATGTGCTCGTACTCAAAGCTTCG
Source organism: Planctomycetota bacterium (assembly GCA_029259635.1). Lineage (GTDB taxonomy): Bacteria > Planctomycetota > UBA1135 > UBA1135 > OFTM34. The sequence goes on from JAJDEU010000062.1 coordinate 71,666, forward strand.
ACCGCGTCGCAGTACTTCGAAAAGTATCAGCAGAGACTCCTGGCTTGGAATATCAGAAGCTACTTGGGCTCCAATTCAATCAACTCTGCTATTCGACTTTCAGCCGAGGAAAGAGCCGAGGAGTTCTTCCTCTGCAATAACGGCATCACTGCGATCGCCAGACGAGTTACGCCAAGTGTCTCGGGCAAGCACATCAAGCTGGCATGTGAAAAAATCCAGGTGATCAACGGAGGGCAGACGCTTGCATCCTTGAATGAGGTGCGCAAGCAGCCATCTAAGCGTGATCAGCTCACGAAAATCCCCGTACTCTTTACGATTATTGAAACTACGGAGACTTCTCCGAGCTCACCCTTTAATCAGCGACTGATCCAAGCCCGCAACACTCAAAATAAAATTCACCTCTCTGACTTTAGATCTAATGACCCGATTCAGCTCTGGTTAGAGAAGGCCCTTGAGGGGGAAGCGGCCTCGCTCTTGCCGCGGAAAGGTCTCGGGTCCTTAGAGAAGTGTCGAAAGCTCTTCTACAAGCCGAAGCGCGACTTCAGGCGAAAAAGGGGGTATTTGAAGTTGCAGCTAGAAGATCTGGCGAAGATCCGCTATGCCTTTCTGCACGAGCCTTGGACCGTATTGGCTTACGTGAATCAGCTCTGGACGAAAAAGGGAGAAGAGACCAAGGCTCACCCGGGCAAGAAAAGTAGGGGCAAGCATAGCGCGGCAGGTAAGTACGAGAGGGCTTTTGGCCGCGAGGGAGGAACTGGTGAGGGTTGGGTTTTGCCGAAGACTTGGACTGGTGACGAAAGTGTTAAGTGCCTATTCGCCGTTGTAGTCCACGAGTACCTGAATCATCGAATCAACGGACTCCTTCGAGAGCTAAAGCAAAAAGAGAAGTCAGGTGAGGAGTTGACCCTGAACGAGGAATGCCAGCGGTCGTATCTTAAACGTTCCCGGTTTCACATGGTTGGCTTGGCGGGAGAGCATTATCGTTGCGCCACGACCAAGTCCCTGAAGAAGCTCGCGGGCAACGCGGAAGAATTACACCGCGCGCTAGACAGACACTGGAAATTATGCCTACACGTTTTTCGTTCCGTGATTGACCCTCGACTCGAAGATGTCGGAAGGGACACGATCCTCAGAGATCCAAGATTGTGGGAGAACCAGATGAAGCCCATCTATCACGATCTAAGAACCTTATGAGGTGGAGGTGAGCATGCAGCGCTCCTCACGAGTACTGGCAATTTGAATCCTCAATTCTTCGATCAACGACCCGGCTCTCAGCCGATCATTCGTTCAACCTTTTACCAACAAAATGGGCACGTACAGCGATTACTTAGACAGGCGACTAGACTTTGCAAGTCTTGCGGCTGAGCGGAAGGTGCAGCTTGCGCGGATAGCTGCCCATCGGAACCGTGACATCCTTGTCATCGCGGCTGACGTCACAAAGGGCGGTGCGCCGATTGCGATTGACTACTCCGACTTGATGCCCGTCCACGACCAACTTTCGAACCTATCTGGATCGGGGGGGGTGGATCTTGTTCTGGAAACGCCCGGCGGCTCGGGCGAGACGGCAGAAGAGATTGTTCGGCTACTTCGCGGACGCTACGACGACCTCGCAGTCATCGTCCCAGGATGCGCGAAGAGTGCCGGAACGATCATGGCGATGGCCGCTGATGACATCTTGATGGGGACCCTCTCTGCACTCGGGCCGATTGATGCGCAGATTTCCTGGCAAGGCAAAGTTTTTTCCGCGGACGCCTTCATCGAAGGCATGAACAAGATTAAGCGAGAGGTCGCCGAGACGGGCAACTTGAACAAAGCCTATATCCCTATTCTCCAGGGAATCTCGCCAGGTGAAATTGAACATGCGCAGAATGCGCTCGACTTCGCTAAGGACCTGGTTACGAAGTGGCTCGTGCAGTTCAAATTTAAGAATTGGACTACTCATTCAACGACGGAAACCGCAGTGACTGAGGCGGAGAGGCAGACCCGTGCAAAGGAAATCGCCGACGCGCTTTGCGATCAGGCGACTTGGCGCACGCACGGACGATCAATCAAGATTGCTGATCTCGAAGCTTTGCAGCTTCGAATCACCAACTACGAAGCCGACCTTGAGCTTGCGGACGCGATTCACCGCTACTACACCCTCTTGCGGATGACTTTCGAGACAAGCGTTTACAAGCTGGTCGAGACGACCGGGTCCCAAGTGTACCGCTTCCTTCAACCTTCAGGTCCGCCCCCGGCCTTGAAGTCGGAAGATGACGGGGCGATCGCGGTAATCGACGCGCGATGCCCCAAGTGTGGCAACGACGTGAAGGTTCAAGCCAATCTAGGGAGCCCCAAGCCGCTCCAACCAGGGCTTGTCCCCTTTCCTGATGATAACCGGCTACAATGCCCCTCTTGCGAAGGACTCATTGACCTGTTGTCGGTGAGAGCCCAACTCGAAGCCCAATCCAAGCAACGCCTCGCCTTCTAGGATCATGACCAAGCAGTCGACCGCGCGTGAAGACTCGGGCCAGCGACCAGACTTCACGATTGTGTTCACGAAGCTGAAAGAGCACGCCGAGGCCAATCCGGAGCTTGCGGTCGAGCTGAAGGCAATCAGCGAAGAAGCGTCTTCGATCGAGGAACTACGACGAGTCGCCGCGACGATTGCGTGCCCGACGCCGCAGACGCTTACCCTCTCATAGCGCTTATCGGTGCGGGAAGCGCGACTGATAGAGGTTTGCGATCTTCCTAATCATCGCGTCGTAATGGAGCAGGTCGCCAGGCTTTGGGGCGGGCGGAACGGTGACCACTTCAATAGGCGTTCCGTCGTTCACGCAAGACACAACAACGAGTCCGATGGCGTCAAACCCGGTTTCTCCTGTGTCGCTCCGGCGCTGTATCTCGCTCACCTTCTCGATCACGCCTTCGGTATCTCTGGGCTGCTTGTGCGCGTTGTACTCCGGCGTCCGTTCCGCAACAGAGAATGGATTGCTCGTCGGCGAGATGAACTGTTCGCTGACGTTGACCATGACGAAGCCCGCAGCGATTGCGAAATTGCTGCTGCCGTGAATCGTCAGGTGGCTTGAGCTCAGTTCGTCATAAAGCCGAGGTCTTGCCTTACTGTGGGCTGTCATGCAGGCCTTGGCTTCGAGAGCAAGGTGGACCTCGCCAACGGGTGTTTCTTCGAAGCCAGGGAGGGCGTCTAGCTCCATGCGTTCCTCATCAGTGAGCTTGATGTCGTACTTGTCGCCGAGTTTCCGGAACGTAGTCAGCTTCTTGGTTGATGATTTCGCTGTGCCGGGTGTGCAAATGACAAGGTCGAGGTCTTTCTTTCGACCTGTCTTGAAATCGCGCATCTCGTGATTGATGCCGAATCCGACTCTCTTGGCTTCGACGTGCTCCGCAAGCGTGCGGCAATTCCGCATCAGGTCGAACAGGATGGCCCAGCATGCGATCTTGGAATGCCGGTCACTGCGAGGGTTGTACTGCCAGCGGTTGCCGTACTTCTTGTCCGGGACCATCAAGTCACTAAGGGTGCGAGCGACGATGTTAGGTCCGTCCATGGTTTAGTTCGCGGCCTGCAGCTTCATCCGATCGATGTGCTGAATCAAGGCAGCGCGAAATTCGTCTGGTGCCCTGAGCGTGCTCGACGAAAGGCGTTTCTCGAAGCCTTTCGTGGCCCGAAGCGAGAGCTCTTTGGGCTCGTATTTCATGAACTCCAGAATGTCCCGCTGCTTGCGATTAACCGGCCACTTCGAGAGGTTGACTCGCAAGGCACAGCCGTCCGAGCTGTACGCCGCATCGGGCCACGCACCACTCACGATGCCATCGTGGTCGTCCCAGTATTCATCGGGGTCGAAGCGCGCGAGTCGATCGCCGATCCACTTGGCCACCGGCACGGAGACCGCGTTCCCGACAAGCTTCCACCTGAAGCCAGGCCGACTGACTTCTTCGGCTGGCTTGGTCCAGTTTGCGCGAAAGCCTTGAAGTCGCTCTGCGTCTCGGATGTCGGGTGTGACGATGCGACCATCGGGCCTCCATATCGCCGGGGGAGATGCAATGCCCACGGTGGATCCGCCCTTCAGGGTGGGCACTGCTCCAACGGCCCAGCCCAATCCGCGAACCCCTTCGGTCCAGTAGAACCCGCAGGCACGTCCGCGGTAGTCCACGCCGTTGGCAGGCGGGCTGTCTCCTTTAAAAAGGAGCGGTGCGGGATCCGCTGTGCGCGAAGCAAGTAGATAGACGCGCTCTCGCCGTTGGGGTCGGCCAAAAGCGCGAGCGTCCACGACCCGGTAGGCCCACCGATACCCGAGCTTCTCCATCCGCTCGATAATGAAGCTCATGGCTGCGCCTCGTCCGAGACGGAGCATGAAGGGCACGTTCTCGAGGAGTACCCACGGAACATCGTGGGTCTCCAGGAGCCGGAAGACTTCGCCGACGAGGCCCGACCGGACTCCCTTGATGCCGCGCGTCGCCCCCGCTTGGGAGAGGTCTTGACAGGGAAACCCTGCCGCCAGGAGGTCGGTACCCTTCGGGAGCTTATCCAGCTCCCGAACGTCCTCGACGAGCGGCGTGTTAGGGAACCGGGCTTGTAGGACTGCCTTGGCCGACGGGTCGTTCTCGCAAAGCACCGTGGCTTCGTGCCCGGCGTTCGCAAGGCCCAGTTCGATACCGCCGATGCCCGCGAAAAGACCGGCTACTTTGAAGGTGCGCTTGGTGTCCACCCCACCATTCTCGTGGGCTCATCGGAGTCAATCAAGGAAGCGCTTCAGCTTTCGCGCGAGCGCGAAGTAATAGCGGAGGTTCGCATTCGCTAGCGGTGGCGCTGGGCCATGGGACGCGGATTCTGATCGAAGATAGCAGGCACTATCCAGGCGCCATGTCGGCATCGTCAGGGGCCTCGTCTCTCTCCCCGTTTTCGAGCAATTCGTCTCGGCGATGGATGAATAGCTCCTCCCCTCCAACGATCAACGAGATACCCTCCGCCTCGACCCTTGCCACTAACTCCGGGAGCGTCTTGGGAGCTTCGGTCAAGAGTCGATCCAATGGCATTCGAACGTACGCCTCTAGAAACCGCGTCATCGTGGGGCCTGCAAGGTCGTCGAGATGTTGCCACGCATCGGCGCCGATAAAGACCTCGCCTCCCTCTGCGAGAAACGCTCGCTCAAGTTCCGCGAGCTTTGGGTTGGCCGTACTATCGAGAACAACGAGCACTGGCACAAAACCGCTTGAGCTACAGTCAGCTGGGAACTCCAACTCCTCCCTCCAGCGCCCCTGTCCAGAGGCCGCGATGGTCACGCGGATCTTTATCTCGTATGCGCGCTTCTCCAGAATGCAGTCGACCTGCCGTCCTTTCTTGCGATCTCGGCGGCGCCTAACTGGGCTTGTCCGTGCAGGTGCAGGCGTGCCACCAATTGCATTCGCTATGACAGGCTCGAAGAGGTAGCCGGTCTCCTGGCCCGCCCTGTTGTCGATGTCGAACATCCACTTCCGCCAGTAAAGCAACGCTGCGAGTGCCCCGGGGTTCAACTTTCCAAACTGGAGTAGGCCACGTGGTCCGACCTGTTCCAGAGTAGGAATCGGCTGAGTTTCGAGGATGGTTTCGTACTTTAGTCGGGCCTTGTGTAGTGCAGCTAGGCAAGAGAAGTACATATCAGCGTCGCTGTCCAGCCCAACGAGCCGCTCGTACAGGACACGCGGATCTCCTGCCGCGAGTGAAAGGGAGCCAACGACGTGACTCGTGAAGAATCTGGGAAGCCCTGCCGGGATCTCCGAAAAATGCTCGCCGAGTCCAAGATCCAGAACAATACGCCCCACGAGGTAGGCGCACATGTTGTCGTCGAGCACAACCGCCTGGTCGCCGCTTCCGAGGGCTCGCGCTTTTTCCCATATGGCTTGCTGCGTTTTCGTTAGGGCCATAACGAGAGTTGCTGTGCTTGGAGTTGAGTATCCTCGAACCTCGTGAACACGCGGCGGCAAACAGACTGGAGTGCTGGGCTCGCCCCGTTGGAGAGGGTTGGTATGAAGCTGAGGAGTGCGCCCTTCCCTTCACATGGCTTTGCCCTGCGAAGCTTCTTTGCAATGTGCTCGGCGAGGGCTTGCGCTAGCAAGGGAGGGACAGCGTTGCCGATGAGCTGAATTCGATCGCGGCGAGGGCCCTGGAATACGAACTCATCTGGGAAGCCTTGGATTCTGGCGCATTCACGAGTGGTAAGCGGCCGGTCTTCGAAAGGGTGAAGAAACTCGCCCACAGCCCCGCCAGTGATGGCCTTGGAGGGCTGGTCTGGGTCCAGTCGCCGCAAGCCAGCAGGAGCACCGCCTCGTCTCTCCGTGGGAGTTCCGTCCATGACGCGACGGAACGCACGCCTGCGGTAGCTGACGTGCCAATGCTTTTCCGGCAGATCGCGCATGCACTGCCCCGGCTTTAGGAGCTTAGCACGGGCCCCATCCTCTGGTTTCATAGCCGCGAAGGTGTGATCAAAGTCGTCAAGCGGTGCTCGCGAGGCTACTTCTGTCGCCTTGGGCAGGCCGCCGAGCACGGACTCAAGTGTAGGAGCATCCGGTAGAGAATCGGCGGAGCCCAATTCGGCGCCGGGAGCACCGAATGCGCGGTACGTTGGCGCCGGGAACCCGGGATCCCAACCAAGGCCTCCGATCGCGATCACGCGTTTTCTGTGCTGAGGAACTCCGAAGGTTGCGGCATTTACCTTGCGGAGATGGATCCAGTAGCCCGCCTCGATAAGCGGCTCAAGGAGATCAAATACAAACTTCCCACCTCCGCCTGTCAGGAACCCTTCTACATTCTCGAAGAGGAACGCTGGTGGCCGATGGTCGGCGACGAGCGTGCTAAACACCCCGACGAGAGAGTTGCGATGATCGTTTTTTCGGCGGAGACCAGCCGACGAGAATCCCTGACAAGGCGGCCCCCCGGCAATCAATGAAGCCTGAGGAAGTCGGAGGCTCAGGGAGATGGGTTCCGATTGAGCCTCGTGGCTGAAGTTTGCCGAGTAGGTCTCAACTGCTCTGTCCCAGTTGTCGTAGGCCCCTTGGATGCGAAACCCGACACGTTGGAGACCGAGGGACAACCCCCCTGCGCCGCAGAAGAGATCGACAGCTGTTCGTGCGGGCATGAGACCAGGATGCCGTTCAGCCAGGCGGGGTTGAAGTCTGCTCTCGCAGAAGTCTCTCGGACCCGGCAATTAATCTGCGCTTCAAGTCCGTGTTCTCCATCTCGGGAGCCAGAGCGATTCAGTGCCATGATTGGACTGCCCACCGTCCATTCCTTGGTGCCGAGCGAACGAGGAACTCGTTGCTGCCCTGCCCCGTCTTTCGGAACGGTGTAATGAATCCGCCAGAGGTAGTGGTTGTTCCACAGGTGGTGATCGGGATTGTTCGCGTTGACGCGAATGAAAAGCCGATACTGCACGGTGCTCATTGGGTTGGGTGAGCACTAAAACTTGGCAGCCTTCAGGCATCGACGGAGAGGTGATTCCCTTCGCCCTACGGCTGGGACTCATCGACCCGCGTGGGGCGAACCAACAAGGCTCTCATGGCGAATCTTCCGGAGTCGGATGCAAGGTCGTTCCTGATACGCCGGAAACTCTAGGGAGCTGGGTGGGAGTCGATTTTTGGAGTGCGAGTAAGAGATTAGCGGTTGTGCGAGTAGGTATGCGCGCATTACCAGTTGTTCTCGAATTCGAGCGATGCTGCATGTTGGGGGACTGTGGTGGATCCCGTACCCTTTTCTACATCCCAGCTCGATTCATGAATCCAACCCGGCTGACGCTATGACACTCGCTGAAGCGCCCGCGAACCGCACCCTCGCCGCTCGACTGCTACACAAAATTCTTGAGTTGCTCGCTCAGCATGAGAAGCCGATTCAGAGAAACGAAATATTGAATGACCTGCCGCAGATTCTGGAACTGAGCGAATGGGAGTTGGAGGAAGTCGGCAAGAACCGCAAGCCGAGATGGCGCAACGCACTCTGGTACACCACGGATGCTGTGAAGGCTGGCTTCATGGAAAAGAGTGGGCGCGGAATGTGGTCGATCACCGAGGAGGGGCGCGAAGCCCTCGAGTTGTCACCACTGGAGCTTCTTGACGCTGCAATGGAGGGCTACCGCGAGTGGGACGCGGCCAAGGAGGAATCAGACGGTGACACCGATGGGCGTGGGCCAGGAGCCTGGGCTCGATCACAAATCATGCGTGATGGATTGCAGCTAATCGCCGAGGCGCCGGGCGGCACCCTCAACGTACGGGACCTGCAACAGCGATTGCCAGGGCGACTTCCGGATGATCTCGTCGAGAGCCTGGACAAGTGGAGCAATGAATGGCGGCGGTCCTACTTGTATCAGACGTTTGGTAGACCTTCGGACGCGGGGTGGCTGGCCCGCCCGGGAGGCGGCGATTGGACCATTACCGAGTCTGGTCGCCGTGCATTGCTTGAGTTTCCGGAGGCAATGGAGCTTTGGAAGGCCGCCCGCAAGACTGTCGGGAAGGGAGGCGCGGAGCTGTCGCTACCGTACCTCGGGGAAGTGAACGACTTTGGAGGACGACCCCAAGCGCTTTATCAGAATAGTCAGCTCTCCGTAGATCTGCTCGTGAAGGAACTCGAGTCTGGATCGATCGCGTTGCCCGATATTCAGCGACCGTTCGTCTGGAAGAACACCAAGGTGCGAGACCTTCTCGATTCTATGTTTAGGGGGTTCCCATTCGGTTATGTGCTCACGTGGAAGAGTTCGGTCTCGGGAGGAACCAAAGTCGTCGGGACGGATACAAAGACAGCCGCAAGTACTCACGCGCTAGTCATCGACGGCCAACAACGACTCACCAGCTTGTATGCGGTGATGACCGGAAAGCCCGTTCGCGATCGGCATTTCAACGAACGCAAAATCCGGATCGCCTTCCATCCGATCAGTGGCGAGTTCGAGGTGGCGGACGCTTCGCGCAAGAACAACCCGGAGTGGATCATCGATGTCTCCGAGGTTTTTACCGACTCACAGGGCGCATTTGCAGCTACCCACAAGTATCTGGAGCGATTAGAGACTGCACGCGAAATCAAAGATAAGCATCGTCAGGCGGCTCAACAAAACATACAGCGCTTGGTGAATCTGAAGAACGCGTCGGTAGTATTGCTTGAGATCGGGCAAGATGCGGATGAAGAGCAAGTCGCTGAGATCTTCGTACGCATCAACAGCAAGGGGCAAAACCTCAAGCAAGCGGACTTCATTCTCACGCTGCTCGCTGTGTTCTGGGAGGAGGGCAGGACTCAGCTGGAGAGCTTCGCCAAGAGCTGCCGTGTGCCCTCGGCGGACGGAAAGCCATCCGCGTTCAACAGACAGTTGCAGCCTGGCGCCGAGGAGATGGTGCGCGTGTCCGTCGCCGTTGGGCACCGGCGTGCCAGATTATCGGCGGCCTACCAAGTGTTGCGTGGAAAAGACCCACGAAAGAACGTCGTGACGGAAGAAGCTCGCACGGCAAACCTCGCAATCATGGAGCGTGCGCAGGCTGCTGCACTGGACTTTGGTCACTGGCACGAGTTTCTGAAAGTTCTCTTGGTGGCCGGCTACAAGGGCGATAAGCAGATTCAGTCCACAACGACTGCTCTGTATACCTACTCGTTCTTCCTGCTGGGGCGGACGAGCTACGGCGTGGGGCTCGAACGCTTGCGCTCGTTGATCGCGCGCTGGTTCATGATGTCGGCAGTAACCGGGCGATATGTCGGCGGTTCGACCGAAACGGCTATGGAGGAAGATCTCGCGAGACTGCGAGAAGTTGCAGATGGCGACTCCGACGGATTCTGCGAAGCTCTTGAAAGGGCTATGGCATCTGAGCTGACGAACGACTTTTGGACTGTCACGCTTCCATCGCGGCTCGAGTCATCAAACATTAGGACTGCTTCGCCCTTTTTTGCTGCGCAGGCCGTGCTTGGAGCGAGGGCATTATTCAGCAAGTTGACGATCGCAGAGCTGTTGGATCCGCTGACTGTCTCGACCAAAAAGAGTCTCGAAGTGCATCACCTCTACCCCAAGAGTTGGTTGATTAAGAATGGCGTCTCAGACAAACGCCTCTACAACCAGGTAGCGAATTTCGCGTGGCTCGAGTGGTCGGACAACCTCACTATTTCCGACCAAGCGCCATCTGATTACGCCCCTCCCCGATTCGAAGCCATGTCTGATGCCGAGCGCAAATCGTCGTCAGAAGCGCATGCATTGCCCGAAAATTGGTGGAATTTGACGTACTCGAGATTCCTGGATGCGCGGCGGATTCTAATGGCAGGAGTCGTGCATCGGGCATACGAACATCTTCGAGCTTGAGCGTTACGGAGTCAGACTCCCGTCGAGTCCTCAACCGTTGATCGGTACCGCACAAACTGAATCTGATCCTCGCGTCCGTCGCCAAGGAAACTCAGCTGGCTGGCCCGGTGTTCTTCATGAGCTGGATGAGTATCAGCGAAATGAGTGCGGTACTTCTTAGTCGCGAAGGTTTGGAGTGGAGCCAGGCTCCGTATCCAGAGTTCCCGTCAAGCAGTTGTCCAATCTTGTGCCGAAGAGCGAGCGGCGCTTGAAACGGCTCGAGATCCGCTCGGAAGCGCAGTTGCTGATCGCCAATCGTGACGTATCGAACCAAGAGCCATCTTTTGTGTTTCACTCACTCGCCACAGAAACGTCTTTTGCGGTCTTTACTGCGAGCGCCCCGTAACTCCCGACTGCACCATGACCTCCCCATCGATCACCAAGTCCACCTACCTCAAGGGTCGACAATGCGCCAAGCGACTCTGGCTAGCCTCCCGCAAGATCGCGGAGCCCGAGCTCGAGAGCGAAGACGTGTGGGAGGAGCGCCAACTCGAAGGCGCTGAGGTCGAACGCTTCGCCGAACGGCTCTTTCCCGACGGCGTCTCGATCGAGGAAGCCGGCTCGGACTCACCGAATTGGAACGTGCGGATGCGTCGCACCAAGGACGCGCTCAACGACAACGCCCCGATATTTCAAGCACACCTCCAATCGGGCGACTTGTTCGCGGCGGTCGACATCCTTGAACCGAAAGACGGCGGCTGGTTCCTGTGGGAGGTCAAGGCTTCGACGTACAGAGACAGCGAGTGGGCGCACGTCATCGACTGGGACCTCGGCTTCCAGGTGAACGCAGCGCGCGCGAGAGGTCTGACGATCGTCGGCGCTGGCGTCCTGATGCTCAACCGTGACTTCGTTCGCGGTCCGGGCTCGATCAAGGCGGAGGAGCTGATCGTGCGAGTGGATCGGACCGAAGTCGTCGAGAGCTTGCTTCCGATGGTCGCGGGAGAACTGCAGGTGATGCGGAAGGCTCTGGCGCTGCCGACGGTTCCGCTCGAAGTTCCCGGCTCACGCTGTAAGGGGGGACGCACGCGCAAGGACGGTCGACGCGCGAGCGCTTGCGGTCACATCGATGAGGCGGGCGAGTGCGGTCGGTTGCTCCCGCCGTACTGGGCCGGTCGGCTGCCGCGACTTACTGGCGCGAAGGAGACTTTCGTCAGCGGCATTCCGAACCTGCCGATCGAGCAGCTCGACCCGGACGATCCCGTTCACAAGTGGACCCCACATCAGAGCTGGGTTATCGAAGCGGTGCAGAGCGGTGAACCGTACATCGACAAGCCCGCTCTGGAGGACGCACTCGCACACATCGAGTGGCCCGTCGCCTACATCGACTTCGAATTCGACCCCGGCGTCGCGGTGCCTCGGTTCGAGGGTTGTCGGCCCTACGATCGTATCCCGTTTCAGTGGGCGCTGGTCGTTCAAAAGACTCCGGGAGCGCCACTCGAAGAACCGCAGGCCTTCCTGCACCTCGACGAGACCGATCCGAGCCGCGCGTTCGCCGAGTCCCTGCTCGCGGCCTTGCCGGAGTCCGGCAGCCTGGTGGCTCACCATGCGAGCGCGGAGACTACGGTTCTGAAACGACTCGCCGAACGATTCGGCGGCGAGCTCGGCGATTCACTCGAAGCGCTTTACGATCGCTTTCAAGACACCGAAGTGATCTCGAAGGCCGGCTACTACCACCCGGACCAACAGGGCAGCTGGTCGATCAAGAAGCTCGCTCCCGCATTGATCGATCGGGGCTATGGCGACCTCGAGATCGGAAACGGAATGGCGGCGGTGATGGCCTGGCGCAAGGCGACTGCGCGCGATGCGGCCGAGAATGATCGCGAGCGGATCCGCGCGGAACTCCTGGAGTACTGCGGCCGCGACGCGGAGTTGATGCACGGGATCTTGGAAGAGTTGCGGAAGTTGGTCGCGGCGCCGTGACGATACGGAGTCAGGCTCTCGTCGAGACCTCAACCGTTGATGGGTACCGCACAAACTGAAACTGATCCGTGCGTCCGTCGCCAACGAAACTCAGCTGAACGGCCCGGTGTTCCCCTTGGGCTAGATGAGTACCAGCGAAACGAGTGCGGTACCTCTTGGGAGTGAAGGTTTGGAGTGGAGCCAGGCTCCGTATCATCCCAAATCGTTGCGTCGGAAGTCGCGCTCCTCCGTTCAGAGAGCCTTGGCAGGCGGCACGGTGGAGGGAATATCCCGAAAACCTAGAATGTAGGTCGTAAAACCTCTTTTTGAGGTAGAGAAACCTTGAATATAGGTCGAAGATCGCCTCCATGGACAACCTCCTTGAGACCCTCTTCGGCAATCGCACCGCGGCGAAGCTGATGCTCTACCTCTTCCACTACGACTCGGCCTACCCGACCGGTGCCGCGACGGATTTGGGTGTGGCGGTCAACCAGGTGCAACGCCAACTGGAGAAGTTCGAAGCGGCGGGCCTACTTTTATCGACACTGATCGGCAGAACGCGCGTCTACAGTTTTAACGCAAAGCACCCCGCTACGGAGAGAGTGCGAGCACTGATCCAGTTGTTCTATGAGTCCATGTCATCCAAGGATCGCGAGAAGATGTTCCATGCTCGCAGGCGACCGCGACGGCGCGGCAAGCCCGTAGTCGAATAATGAAAGTCGACTTCGATTACGGCAATTGCAACGAGGAGCAACTCTGGCGATTCGTCGGGGCTCACTTGGCCTCGCGAGGGGTAGGCGTCGTTCTGGTTGGTGGTGCAGTGGTCGCTATCTATTCTGACGGCGCCTACAGGTCGGGCGATCTGGACTTCGTGCAGGAGCACCTCTTCGGCAACGATCTCGAAGCCGCGATGCTGGAGATCGGATTCCATAAAAATGGACGACACTTCGAGCACTCCCAGTGCGCTCACTTGTTTGTCGAGTTCGTCTCCGGCCCCTTGGGCATCGGAGAAGACACGGAAATCGTCCCGAGGGAAGTGAAGGAGAGCGAATACTTGCTCAAGATCCTCTCTCCGACGGACTGCGTGCGCGATCGACTCGCGAGTTTCATTCACTTCCGAGCACGCGAGTATCTCGAGCAAGCCGTTCTCGTCGCGAAGGCGCAAGAGGTGAGCTGGAAAGTCATCGAGCGGTGGTGCAAAGCGGAGGGAGACCGAGGAGCGGCAGCGTTCGAAGACTTGAAGCGCTTGTGCGGGAAGTGATGATACGGAGTCAGGCTCCCGTCGAGACCTCAACCGTTGATGGGTACCGCACAAACTGAATCTGATCCTTGCGTCCGTCGCCAACGATACTCAGCTGGGCGGCCCGGTGTTCCCCTTGGGCTAGGTGAGTATCAGCGAAATGAGTGCGGTACTTTTCAGTCGTGGAGGTTTGGAGTGGAGCCAGGCTCCGTATCACCGGTACGATTCCCCGAAGCTAGTCCCGGGCGAAGAAGAGCCAATCGGTGGCTTCTTGTTCGGCGATATCGTTTGTGAACGGCACGGGCTCGACGCGTACTTCGCGAAAGACCTCGCGGAGGGCAGCCGCGAAAGGAGAGCTCTCGGCGTAGGACCACACCCCGAACACGCCACCGGGCGCGAGGTGGCGTCGCGCGGCGCGTAGGCCCTCGGCGGTGTAGAAGGCATCGTTCTGCGAGTTGCCGAGGTGCTGGGCGGGCGAGTGATCGACGTCGATCAGTATGAGGTCGAAGAGTGTTTCGCTGGGAGCCGAGGCGAGCTTCGCGAACACGTCCTCGTTCACGATCTCGACGCGCGGCTCGGCCGCGATTTGGTCCGAGAGCGGAACCAGGCCCTCATTCATCCATCGGATGACCGCCGCCTCGAGCTCGACGACCTCCACCCGCGCGACTCGGGGCGATTGGACCACTTCCCAAGCCGTGTATCCGAGGCCAAGCCCACCGACCAACACTTGGAGCTCCTTGCCCGTGTGCATTTCGAGGGCGACCCGCGAGAGTGCTCGCTCCGAGAACGTGACGTGGCTGCTCATCAAGAACTCGTGATCCAGCGCCAGCTCCGTCACCGTGGTGCCTAGCTCGGATTGACTGGGGCGCTTGGACAGGATGAGCGTGCCGGTCGGGGTGTCCTGATGCGCGATGAACTCGATGTTGGGGAGGGTCATGTGGAGTGCACAGTAGCTTCCTTCGGCACGAGGGACATACCGCGTCTGTCACTTTCTTCCGCGTGGTTGACTCGTCCTGCAAGTCGAGTTGATGCGCTCGCCGTGCGGACTCGGCGTGGAAGAGATCGGTGATCGCGTCGGCACAGGCCGTTCTGCCGTCAGCGCGATGAGCCGTCTCCACGCCAGACTCGCCGCGACGGATGCCGGATAGGGTAGGCGTGCCGCTTTCGTCGCGTCGCGGGCCCTCTTGGTGTGGAGGGCGGAGGAAGGTGACTGACGCGGTAGGAGCGCGCAGGTGTTGCTCTCGACTCCTTCTCGCGGTGCTGGGCCTACTCGTTGATCCGAAGCTCAACGCCAAGCTTTTGAGCCAGCAAGATGGCTATGCCCGGTTTTAGCTTGGAGTTGATGTTCACCGACCCGAAGCCTACTTCTATCCATGCAACTTTCAGTGCGACGTTGCCTTTGATGGAGAGCACATCGGCCAGATGCTTGACGGTCACTGGGAGCTCGACTTCCACAGTCGTCCCCGCCAGAGGAGAATTATCGTCAGTGCGCTTCCCACTCCCGGGCAACCGGTTGCCGCCGTGATTGCTTCCCGGGCTTCGTTCGTCGAAATCGCTCTCGCTGCCTACTCTATCAACCCGCCCCTTAACCGCGCGTTCGACCTGACTCCGTATCGCGGTGTCGGCCTCTACCGCCCCGCAGCGACATCCGCTCGATACTCTTCCAACACCTTGCCAAGAATCGCAATGTCCGACTCGAACGTCTCCGGCAGCAGCGGACCGAACGAGAAGCGGAACCAGTTGGCGTACGGCGACACGTAGTTCGCATCCTTCGTGTGCGGCCGGGCCATATCGCAATCGACACCTTCGAGGATCGCGGCGCCGTGCTTGAAGAGGCGACGGTTGAGTTCGGCGGCATTCTAACCGTCGGGTCTAACGATACGGAGTCAGGCTCCCGTCGAGACCTCAACCGTTGATCGGTACCGCACAAACTGAAGCTAATCAGCGCGTTCGTCGTCAAGGAAACTCAGCTGGACGGCGCGGTGTTCCCCGTGAGCTAGAGGAGTATCAGCGAAATGAGTGCGGTACTTTTCAGTCGTGAAGGTTTGGAGTGGAGCCTGGCTCCGTATCACCGTATCACTGCGCGACATCCGCTCGATACTCTTCCAACACCTTGCCGAGAATCGCAATGTCCGACTCGAACGTCTCCGGCAGCAGCGGACCGAACGAGAAGCGGAACCAATTCGCGTACGGCGACACGTACTCCGGATCCTTCGTGTGCGGCCTGGCCATATCGCAATCGACACCTTCGAGGATCGCGGCGCCGTGCTTGAAGAGGCGACGATTGAGCTCGGCGGCATTCAAACCGTCGGGCAGTCGCATCCAGTGGTAAAAACCTCCGTCACCGGTAAAGACGCCGAGCCCCATGGCCTTAAAAGCCTCGCCATAGCGCGCGCGCTGCATGCTGTAGTGCTTGTCGACGGCTTCGCGAGCCTGCGCCACGCGCTCGGACTTGAGCAACTCGACGGCGTACATCTGGGACGGATGGCTCACGCCGCCCATTCCGAAACTCGAGAAGTTGGAGAGCGTCTCGACGTTCTTCTTGCTGGCGATCACCCAACCGATGCGAATGCCGGGACACTGCAGGCCTTTGGTGCAGGCACCCGCCAAGAAGACGTTGCTGTTGTCGAGATCCCGGACGTATTGGATGCCGCTCACGCCCTTCGAGGGATGGAACATCTCGTAGGCTTCGTCGAGCAGGATGCCGTGCTTGGGCTGCTCGGCCATCGCAATCAATTCCTCGAGCTCCGCACCCGCTCGCGTGTGGCCCGTCGGGTTGCCGGGATTGGAGATGATCGGCAGAAGGTGCGTCTTGTCGTTGAGGCCAGAGCGATCGAAGTAGACCGAGTTCGGCGGATGAAAACCGTTCTCCTCGGTGAACGGCACGACGCGCCAGTTCGAATTGGTCTGCGTCATGATGTCGAGATAAGCCGGCCATTCCGCGTTGCCGATCCGGACCTCAACGTGCTGCTTCAAGAAGGCGAGCACCGTGTAGATGCCCGGCCGCCCACCCGCGAAGACCATGACGTTCTCGGGCGCGATGCTCGAACCGTAAAAATCGTTGTAGTGATTGGCGATCGCATCGCGCAGGAGCGGGTGACCCCACGCTTTCGGGTAGAAGCGATCTTCGAAAGTCACGTCGACACTGCTCGGCAACGGCGGCCCACCGGCGAGCTGCGTCGTGAGAGGAAAACCCTGCGACCAAGGGTGCGTGCCCTCGGTCCCCATGAATTGCCCGTGGCTCTCCAGAAAGGCGTAGAGAGTTTCGTAAATGCCCATCGGCGGGCAGTTGTCCGACAAGAAGGAGTCGCGCTTCATGAAGTGAGTGATCGAGTAAAGGGCGGAGGGTTGCGAGTCCAAGCGCGGGTAAGAGCTAGCCGCTCGTCTCGAGCGGCATCCCCCAAACGCGCAACGTGAATGATTCGGCGCCGGTCCGCGGGGCGACGAGCATCTCTACAAGGCTGTCGTTCAACTGCAGTGCCATTAGCTGCGGTGCCATCAGCTGATCGGCTCCTGCTCTGAGAAGAGCGGGAGAGCTTACCTGCCCTCGACGATCCCGGCCAGAATGGCCTACGGCGTCGCTTTCCCTCCCGCGCTTTTGCGGCAGGTACGTACCGCAGACGCTTCGCACTCGAGAGCGGGTGGCTGAGGCGCCGCTCGGGGTTGCGGGCGGCTCGGAACGGATCGCACCGACGCGACGGGATCCACTCGGCTCGGCGGGGAGCGCGCTCGTCAATGTCGACGCGGGCGTGCGAGGCCGAACTGCCGCAAAACGGCGGCAATTCTTGCGACTCGGTATTGCAATAAGTCGGAAGATCGAATGAGCGTGGTCGTCGAGCGCGTAGCTAACGCAATTGGGCGTTTCGCGTATAACCGGTAGTTGATGAGTCACCAGATGTCGCAACGGGTTTGGATCGGTTTGGCGGCTCTGCCTTTGGTGGTTGTTCTCGGGTTGGTGCTGTTTTCTGATCAAACGGGCGTCGAGGTGGTCGAGTCCGACGCGAACGAGGCTTCGGCCACTGTCACGAACGTAAGTGGTGAGAGTGCGCCGCTGACCGACGCGGGGAAAAACTCGGAGACTGTCGTCGCGGAAAACGAAAGTCCCACGGAATCGTCAACGACCGATGAAGCAAAGACGGCGGAGGTCACGGCGAGCCCGGCCGTGAGAACCGCGAGCGCACTCCTTCGCATTCAAGTCTTCGCGCCGGACGGCGTGACCGCAGTAAAGGGTGCTCGCATTGCCATCGATTCGGTTCCGCATTCGAGGATGCCTTTTGGACGAGAGAGCTCGGAGGAAGAGCTTCGGTTCTATTGGGATAGCGGCGAGGAAGAGCTCGAGTTGTGCGTTCCGGCGAAGACGAGCTTGCTCCTGGATGTGACCGGGGATCGAGAGACGACAAAGCGAACCTTGGTCGACGTCGTTCCACTTGAAGAAGATGAGGAGCGGACGGTTCGGGTTGTATTGCGCGCTCGCCAGGCGCTCCATTTCTTTGGGCTGGTGTTGGCAGCAGAATCCGACGAGCCGCTCGCCGATGCAGAGGTGTTGTTCGGCGGGAAAGCGGAAGAGAGTCAGCGCGGAAACGCCGTCTTGACGGACGTGGATGGGATCTTTTTCTTGACCACGTCGCAGTGGCCGGAGACGGCGACGGTTCGAGCGCCGGGGAGACCTGACGTCAAAGTGACGGTCGGTCCGCGGCACGAACTGCCGGGCACAGCACTGGAGATCCGAGTTGCACAGTGGGCGGCGATGGATCTGCAGTTGGTCGCGATGGATAAAAGCTCGGGCTTTGCGCACGGGCTCGCCGTCGAGCTCTCCTATCGAAAGCCGCTCTCGAAAGAGAACAGCTCGATCCTCGACGGAGCAAAAATTGACCCGGAGGTTGTCGGAACGTTTCCGGGGGTTACTGATCACGAGGGCAGGATTTCATTCGAACGAGTGGTGCCGGATCGCGACGGCCGGTTGACCGCGAAGTGGAACGGGCAGGTGGTGGCCGAAGCTACCTTTCCGGGGATTGAAGCCGGCACTCGCGCGGACTGGGTGGCTGGCTTGAAGGCCGACATGCTCGTCACGGGCGAATTGATTGACATCAACACGGAGCGGCCTGTTCCAGAGCGCGAGCTGTGGTTCGTACCTGCGCGATTCGCGGAGGCGGTCGATGAGAATGGCTTCTTCAACTCGCGCGCTGTACCGATGCACTCGGTGATGACGGACGAGTACGGAAGCTTTGAAGTTAGCGGAATTCAGCACGGCACTTGGCTTGTGGGAGCCGCTCCGGGAAGTGATGTGGCACCGATCGCGACGCGGATGAACATCAGCGCTTTCGGGTATCGCTCGGGATTGATGTCCGCCGAATCCTGGGAAAAGTTGAAGGTCGAAGACCGGTTCGGTGAGATTCGCGGTTCGAGGCGGATCAATGTTTCGACCGCCAGGAATGCGATGATCTATGGCGTTGTCACCGTTAAACATGGAGAGCTTCCGAGGCAAACGGTGGTGAGCATGAGCTCGGAGAGAGGCCTGGGCGAAGTGACGGCGCGCGTTGCTGAAGACGGGACCTTTTCGATTGGACCGGTGCTGGAGGGGAGGTACGCGCTGTACGCCATCCCGCCTTCGCGATCCGGGTACATACCGATTCGCTACGTAACGCGCGAGAAGGAGCGCTTTGTCGCGATCGAATTGTGCGAGGCCGCCAAGCTCTTCGGTCGCGTCGTGGACAACCGCGGCGAGCCACTCAACGGACGCGCCTGGCTTTCCTCTTCTGATCCCGAGGCCTCGCCTTTCGCGTTCGCAACGACGGAGGTCAGCGACGGTTTGATAGTCTTCGAAGATATCCCGGGTGGTACCTGGGACGTCTTCTTTCGAACGCCCGATGGGTTGTTTGCGGTCCAAGAATACGTTGACGTTGTAGCGCACGGACCCGATGCGGGAACTCTCGTTGCCAACCGCGGAGGCACGCTCCGATTGGTCCCGCCCAAGTACGGCGCGGATGAACACTTCCGAGTGACTTGGAATCAAATGCCCGTGGCTGTTTTTCGGGGGGCGGGAATTGTGAAAGTCCCCGATGGCTCGCTGAAGATTCATTCTCCGTGGTACTCCGACCGAATTTTGTGGTCGGGAAAGGTCGGCCGCGGTGAGCAAGTGACCGCCCGCGTGAAGTCGATGTGGTAGTGGAGGATACGGAGCCAGGCTCCACTCCAAACCTCAACCGTTGATGAGTACCGCACAAACCGCAATCCCTGTGTCCGTCGTCTCGCAGGCCAGACTCGACAACTTAGAAGAGACTCGCCCGATACTTGGCATCAAGTTATCAATTGCGGAACTGCTGAGCAGAAGTCGTACGCACGCCATGCTTTGTCGCTTTTGAAACAGCGAGCAACAAGAGAAGCTTGTGCGGTCCTCATCAACGGTTGAGGTTGCGAGGGGAGCCTGGCTCCGTATCGAGCCACGCCTTGACGATCGGGGCGATGTCGTGACTTACGCCCGTGTCGATGTCTCGGTAGTTGTGATCCGCGTTTTCCAAAATGTGCATCGAGTGATTGATTCTCCCCGCGGTGATTAATGCATCGATTCGTTCGATCGACGCGTTCGTGGGAATTACCGAATCGGCAGTCATGAAGATCCAGAGCATCGGAATCGTCGTCTTTGCGAGAATCGGTGACGGATCGAATCCGTGGGGGCCTTTGAAGCTCTTCAAGAGGAGATCGGCTTCCGCCACTGTGTGTTCTCCCACTCCTCCATCGCCGCATAGATCTCCGTGATAGGCCTCTTCTCCTGCACTTAGAGGAGGGCCAGCTCCGGACACGATGAAAGCTGTGTCGGTTGCTTGGAGCGAAGCGAGGGGCATGATCCACCCGGCTTGGCTTCCGCCGACGAAGCCGACGCGAGCAGAGTCAATGCCTTCTTGAGCACGCAACCACTTGTGTGCGTTGGCGGCGTCTTGCGCTAGCTCGGCGAAAATGCTCTCGCTCTCCGTGACATTGAACGGGCGAAACTCGCCCGTTGATTCCCCGCAGCCGCGTTTGTCGAAGGCCAACACGGAAAGCCCCGCTCGCAGACAGGCGTCGGTATAGAACGAGAGGTTCGCGCGCGGGGTAGGCGCCGAACCGTGAACAAGTACGGCCGCGGGCGACGGTTTTCCGTCCGGGCGAATCAAGCGGTGGAAAGTAGCTCGAAGCCGAACGGTACCGGATTCAATCCAGAGGTTGGTTTCTTCCGTTTGTATCGCTTTGTCGGGATCAGACTGCGCGGCTTCGGGGACTGCGACTGCGGCTGCGATTGGCGACGTCCACGCGAGTCCGGTGACGATCAGAAGCGCTGCGCTGATCCATAGTTTGAGAGCGCGGCGGCGCGGGCTAGTAGAGCGAAACATCCTGATTCTCCTGATTCTATGGGTCCGAATTCATCTCGGTATCTGCGGCAGATCGCCAACGGTCGTTCAACACGAGAGCGCGGTCTGCGCTGGTTGAAGACCCATCGCCGCACCAAGTGCATCCAAGTCGTGCGTATCGAAGACAAAGCGGATCACTGAAATTCGCTGGCTCTTTGGAACGGAGCGTTTCGCCCAAGCGCGCGGCGCGACGAGAATGAACTCGCCCTTGCGAAGTTTGTGTCCGGCGGTAGCCCACGCTCGGTAGGTTCCGGCCGAGAGCTTGTACGACTCTTTTGGAAACACAGAGTCGAGATCGGCGGCCAAGTTTTGCGCTTCGCTGAGGTTGCGATCACCGAGGACGATCACTCTCGGTTTGGAACTCGACGATGCCGCGTCGACTTGACGGCGAAGCTCTGGATCTGGGCGCAGAGCTAGAAACCTGACGTCGCTCATGCGGTCTGGCCAGCGCCGTCGAATTTCGGAGAAGTGAAAGAGAGTGGCGACGATGCGCCCCTCCGGCAATTCGTACTTGTCCGTCAGAACCCCCGTTGAAACCTCGATGTTCCACCGAGTTTCGAGTTGGTCAGCCAGGTCTTCAGCTTGAATCCGATTGCATTCCACCACCGTAATCGTCTCTGGATCATAAGTTCCCGCTCGCGTGGTGATGGCGGTTGCGAGTTGGGCGGCGTCGATCCCGAACTTCGTGCGAGCTTCACTACACAGTCGATCGATGAAGTGGTGCAGTTGGCCGTCGTGACCAGGCCGCTTCTGTTTTACGTTGCCGGGGGGCAAGTTGGTGTGCGATGGGCGAACCTGCATCCGGACCGGCGGCCGAGTCTTTTCCAAGACCCCTTCATCGAACAAGAGCCGGTATGCGCGCCCAACGGTATGGCGATGAACCTTCCAAGTTGTCGCGGCGTCGCGGGTCGGCGGAAGTTCTTGCAGCGGCCGGATCTCGCCATTGGCGATTTGCCAGCGGATCGCGTCCGCTATCTGGTGATAGAGCGGGAGTGGGCTGAATTCGTCGATTCGTGATCGCATGGTATAGGACCATGTGCCAGCTATACCGAATCGTCAAGATGACCTGAGCGATCTGACAGAGGTGATACGCGGGTATACCGATGCGAAGTTCCCTCTCGGGCGCGATTGCGGCTCTGGGAAATTGGCGGTCCCCAATCCGGTTCGGCTACGCCTGACTGATTCGGTGGCGCGACTCGGTACGCTGGAACCCATGTTCAAGCTCCCCGTACTCACTCTCCTTTTGATCTCGACTGCCTGCAACGCGATCGACAAGCCGGGCGAACGGCCGCACGAGGAGGCCGTCTCACTCTCGGGCGAATCCCTCGCGCGAGTCTCTCCGGCTGATGAACGGCTGACGCACTACACCGGCGAGCTCGCCGATGCGCGCGCTCGATGGGAGCGCGAAGGTCTTGAGATCGATGCCATCTGGGTCGGTCGGCACCTCGGCTACCTCGGCCGCTATCGCGAAGCGATCAATTGGTTTACGGAGCGCTTGGTCGACTTTCCGAAGAGCGTGCGACTGCGTCGACACCGCGGGCACCGGTTCATTAGCGTGCGACGTTTTGACGACGCGATTCGCGACCTCGAAGAAGCCTGGCAGCTCGCACGAAACGAGGCCGATGAAATCGAGCCCGACGGAGCACCGAACGAACTGGGGATCCCACGCAGCACGACGCACACGAACGTGCTGTACCACCTCGCGCTGGCGCACTACCTGAAAGCGGAGTTTGGCAAGGCGGCGGACTACTGGAGAGAGTGCGCGGACTTGTCGCCCAACGACGACATGTTGGTCGCTTCGCTGAACTGGACCGTGCACGCTTTGCGAAGAGACGGACGCGAGGAAGAAGCGCGTCGGATTCTCGAGCGCGTGACACCGAAGATGGACGTCATCGAGAACCACACCTATCACCGACTGCTGCTCCTGCAGAAGGGCCAACTCTCGTCCGACCAAGTCCTCGGCCCCGAATCCGACGGAGTGCAGAACGCAACCGCGGCTTACGGGATGGGTGCGTGGGCTTATTGCAATGGGGATCGCGAGCGCGCGGCAAAGCTTTGGAATCGACTGGTTACGGAGACGCCCTGGAACGCGTTCGGCCACATCTGCGCCGAGGCCGAACTGAACCGCTGAGGTTCGGACTCCGTCGAAGCTTGGTCGATCCCCGGGAGGGGGACCGGTCCTGATGCAGCGCCGCCCGCCGGCTGCGAAGCTCTCACTCCGCGGGCCCTAAATACCGATCGAGCCACGCCAACAACTCCCGTGTCGTGGATACGGAGCCATCTGTGAGAAGGCCAACTTGAATCGCTTGTTCACACAACGGCACACTATCGAAGATGGCTCCCGTGCTCGCTGTTTCACAGCACCGTCTCGCGTTCGTTCTCGGCGTTTCGGTGCTCCTGCTCTCGAGCGCATCGAGCTGCTTCACTCCGCCGGTGGTTCTGCCCGCTCACACGCCGGGCTGGAAACTAAAGGAGAGCGACTTTCCGCCATCGACCGCGCTGGTCGAGGTGCCGCTCGAATCGGGCGAGGTGCTGCGCGGAATCCTCGTGCCTTCGGACCTTGGCGCCCCACTCGTCGTGCACTTCGCGGAGTCGGGCTCGTCGACGACGAAGAGCTTTAGCAAACCGAGGCAGTATCGCGATTTGGCTCAGATCGGTTTCGCGTCGCTCGCGGTCGACTACCGCGGCGTGGGTCGCTCGGACGGAGAACCGAGTCCCGAAGCGCTCGTCGAGGACGCGCGCGCGATCTATGCCTACGCGCTCGAACTCGTGGCGGGTGACGCGCAGCGATTGGTGATCCGAGGCGCCTCGATCGGAACGCTGGCGGCGGGGGCCGTCCTGCGCTCGAGCCCGCAGCCGGCGCTGACCGTTCTGTTCGCGCCGGTGCTCGGCGAAAGTGTGGCGCGGCGCTTCGGATACGCCACGCGCTCCGACATTCTTGTTTGGCTGGTCGCGCCGTTTCTGGAACCCGCCACGGACGTCGATCTCGTCGATGTCCTCGAGCGACATGTCGACGGCGAACTCCTGGTGGTCGGAAGCGCGGCGGACGAACTCGTGTCAGCAGACGAGTGGGAGCGTATCGTGCGCGCGACGGAATCGGCGGGCGGCTCGGTCGTCGAGAGCCGCGTCTCGATCTCGTTCGGTGAGGCGCCGTTCAGCGAACAGCTTCGACACCACATCGGCGCCACGTGGCGGGCATACAGCGTCCGGGAAGAGGAGAAGAACCTTCTGAAGCAGGCGTTCCCCGATGCTCCCGATGTCGACGCGCGCGTCGAGAACTTGCTCGCGCGAGTGTCGCCCGACGTCCGGCAGCGCCTTACGCGGGACGCAGAGGTCCAGGAACGACTCCGCCAGCTGTTCGCCGAGCGTGTTCTCGACTCCGACCTGCTCCTGGCCTCGCTTGCGCTCTCCGTCATCGACACGCGCGTGGCGGTGGACTTGCTTGAGATGGAGGACCAAGCTCCCGTTTCTAAACGGGTGTTTGCGACGCACGACCCCGTCGAACTCGCCGCGCAACTCGACCTCGACGACCCGAGCGGCCCGCTCTCGTCTGCGGTTCTGATCGAGGCCAGGCAGGCGCTTCGTTACTGGTGGAAGGTGTCACCTACGCGCCTCCGAGACGATTGGTCGGTGCATGACGTTCGCGTGTTGTGCGAGCTCCTGTCCGAGGCGTTGGAACGCGAGAACGAGGGCAGTACCGACCGCATCATGCGCTCCACCCAATGGCGACTCGGGCCCGTCGTCGACGGAGTCGTCGAGATCGAGGGCTGGAGCGAGAACGGCACAAGGAGGGGCCGGGTCCACTGCGGCCCCCTTCTCGGTTTGCTCGAACCGGAGAGAGAGCTGGCCGAAGCCGACCGTCGCCGTCGCCTCTTGCGCCTGCTCCTGAAGGCCGCGGGTCACGCCGATCTGGTCGTGCGCGGCGCTGACGGAAGCTGGCGCATCGAACTCCTTCGCGACGGCGCCACCGTTTCCCTCGAAGACGCGAACCTCGAGCGCTAAGTCCCCGCTCAAGACGCTCGACTCAAGTAGTCGCCCGAACAGTGTGCTCGACGAACCTGAGTCACTAGTCCTCAACAAAAGCCTTCAGTCGTCCGATGGCGTCGTCCCATTGCGCCGAGATCTCATCCAGTCGCGCTCGCACTTCGTTGAGACCGCCGGGCAAGAGCTGCCAGCGAGTTTCTCGACCCACGCGATTCGGTTGAACGAGTCCTGCGCCTTCGAGGATTCGCAAATGCTTGGAGACGGCTTGGCGTGTGATGCCGGTACCTTCGGTCAAGCCCACGATCGAAGCGGGGCCGGTGTCGCACATGCGCGATACCAATCGGAGTCGCGTCTCATCGCCGAGTGCCGCGAAGACCGCGGCGTTGGCAGGTGAAGCGGCCATCTTATTGGTCGGTCGAAAGGTGGCTCTCGATGTTGGCGACTTGTTGTGTCCAGCCGCCTTCGTTGCGACGGAAGGCCTCATCGCGTTCGCCGATGGGAAGCTTGTCGAAGCCGGATTCGACGATGGTCAGTTGGGTGGCCTCGCCGACGGCTTTCAGGGTGAAATCGACCGTGGTCCTCAACTCGTTATCACTCACCGTCGGATTCCAGTGATAGCGGAAGAGCTTTTCGGGATCCATGCGGTCGATCTCCATGAAGAAGGCCATCTTCTCGCAGCCGGCCGAGGTGACCTTCCCGGTCAGCCGCTCGCCAACCCGGAACGGACCGTCGAGGAGCACGCCGAACCAGGTGCCGAATTCGGTCGAGTCGGAGAGCGCTCGCCAGACGCGGGCGGGGGAAGCTTGAAGAAGGACTTGTTTCTCGATGCGGTCGGTGACGGTGGTCATGGGGGGACTCCTGTTTGAGGGGGGATGGTGAGTTGCGGACATGAGCAACCATCTAGTTGCACATTAGCCGGTTTTTCCTGTACCCGCAACTCTAAGGTTGCGTAAATTTTGAGGGATACGGAGTCAGGCTCCCATCGCAACCTCAACCGTTGATGAGTACCGCACAAATCGCAATCTCGGTGTCCGTTGTCTCGCAGGCCAGGCTCGACGACTGATGAGAGATTCGCCCGACACTTGGCATCAGGTCATCGATCGCGGAACTACGGAGCGGAAGTCGTACGCAAGCGGTGCTTTGTCGCTCTCGAAACAGCGAGCAACAAGACAAGCTTGTGCGGTACTCATCAACGGTTGAGGTTGCGACGGGAGCCTGGCTCCGTATCGCCGGAAAATCCGACATAGGCACTTGCCTCTGGCGAGGGAGGAAGTAAGGTTAGAAGTCCTAAGCATATGGCTGCCCCCAATAAAAACACGTCCGATGAGATTGCCACCGCCTTGGCCAAAATCGGCCTGGCGCTGAAGAGTCAGGGACAACGCACGGCAGATGAACATGGGCTGAGCCCGTTGCAGGTGCAGATCCTTGCGGTTATTCATGGTATGCCGAGTCCACCGCGGCTGAGCGCATTGGCCGACGAGCTGGCGATTAAGCGAGCCACGGCGAGCGTGGCGGTGAGCACCTTGGAAGAGAAGGGCATGCTTCGCCGGCGGGCTGATCCGGAGGATGGGCGCGCGAGTTTGCTCTGCCTGACCGCGAAGGGTTCACGAAGGGCGAGCTCGTTTGATGCTTGGCAGGACTTGATGGGGGATGTCGTCGGCGATCTCTCGACGAAAGAGCGCAGCGGCTTCCTGGTCGTCTTGATCAAGATGATCCGCTCTCTTCAGTTGCGTGGCAAAATCCCGATCGCGCGCATGTGCGTGAGCTGTAAGCACTTTCGGCCCAATGTTCATTCTGGGCGAACGGCTCCTCACCACTGTGCTTTTGTCGATGCGCCGCTGCCTATTTCTGAGCTGCGCATCGATTGCATGGAGCATGAGCTCGAGTCTTCTGCAGCGCAGCTACAACGCCACTGGAAGGCCTTTCTCGCTTCGGTCAACTGAGGCGCTCCGCCTCCGTTCTTCTCACGCGGTTCGAAAATGCGGCCGCGTTTCTTTTTGACACCTATAGTTAGGACTACTAATCATGCAGAGATTTATTCAACACTCACTCGCCGTCACCATGCTCTCTCTCGTGGCTTGCGGCCTTTCGGGCTTTGCCGGTCAGCAGGACGCTCGCCCGGAGATCACACCCGTACCCAAATCCGCAAACCTCGAACTTGTGGGGGCCAAGGTCAGCAGGCGCGAGGACATCGGGTCGCTCGTTTTCGAGATGAAGGTTAAGGGACGGGCCGGCATGACGGTGCCCAAGGCCAAAGGGGGGATGAACGGTGCGCCCGTCTTGGCTCATGTCTTTCCCACCACGCTCGCTCCAACCGACGTGGGCTTTGGCAAGGTTGACGGGATCGTGGCTTTGGCTGTCACGAGTCATCCCGACTTCGATGACACTCCGCTTTGGGATGAAAACGGCGACCGAGATCTTGGCAATGACGGCGTGGTCTACCACCCGCACTGGGTGGTTTTGGTTCCCGACGAGCGCGTCCCCGGCGGGCTATCGGTTCGCGAGATCGCCGAGAACGAAGACGCAACGCTGCCGCCCACTAATCCCGGAATGCCGATGTACATGGACTCGCCGGGCTTCAACGTCGTTCTTGATGGCGACACGTTGCGCGTGATCGTTCCCACTTGGCGTGTGTCGGGGAACATCGACTTCAAGTTCGATGCGGTGACGGCTTACATGCAGGTCATGCCCCATGACGGGCTGCCGCTGCTCGGCGTCTACGAGGTCTATCAGGTTCTTTCCGGCGACTTAAGCCTTCCGTATCAAGTCGATTGATCAGGATACAGAGTCAGGCTCCACTCCAAACCTAAACCGTGAATGAGTACCGCACAAACCTCAATCCCTGTGTCCGTCGTCTCGGAGGCCAGGCTCGACAACTTATGGGAGTTTCGACCGGCACTTGGCATCAGGTCATCAATCGCGGAACGGCGGAGCAAAAGTCGTACGCAAGCCATGCTTTGTCGCTCTTGAAATTGCGGGCAGTAAGAAAAGCTTGTGCGGTACTCATCAACGGGTGAGGTTGCGGCGGGAGCCTGACTCCGTATCGCCTACGCCCTCCTCCGAACCGGCGGGGTACTTACGACTAATTGCTCCCATCTCTGGCGGAGCGGATGCTGATGGACTGGGTCGGATCTTAACGACTCCAATCCGCCGCTAAAGAAAGAGTGCAATGAGAGGACAACTTGAGGGAGCCCCCGACCTAGACAGGCTCAAGTCCGAGCGATTTGAGAGCCTGCGTTGGTTGGTGGGGGACACGCCTCTGATCGCTCTCCACTTTAAGATCCAGTCGCGCGCGATCACGATCTACGCCAAGAACGAGGTTTCGAATTTCACCGGCAGCATCAAGGATCGCATGGCGCTGCACATGCTCGATGAGGCTTACTTAGAGCGGGCGATTGAGCCGGATCACTGCATCGTTGAGGCGACCAGCGGCAATACCGGAATCTCCTTCGCTGCGATCGGTCGTGCGCTGGGCCACTCGGTTCGAATCTTCATGCCGGACTGGATGAGTCAGGAGCGCGTTCAACTGATCGAAGCCTTTGGCGCCGAGATCGTTCCGGTCTCGAAGGACCAGGGCGGCTTCGTGGGCAGCATCCGACTTGCCGACGAATATGCTGCGACGAACGAAGGCGTCTTTCGCCCACAGCAGTTCGCAAGCGACGCCAACATCGCCGCTCACTACAGCTCCACGGGACCCGAGTTGATCGCGCAGCTTGGACGATTGCGTCGCAGACCAACGGCCTTCGTAGCCGGCGTGGGTACCGGCGGCACGGTGATGGGAGTGGGGCGTTCCCTCCGCGAGACGTTCGGCGAGAACATCGCGATCCACCCGCTCGAGCCTGCCAACTCTCCGACTCTTCGAACCGGCAAGAAGGCTGGGCACCACCGCATTCAGGGCATCTCGGATGAGTTCATCCCGGATCTTTTAAAACTCGATGGCTTGGACGAAATCGTCGACGTTTGGGACGGCGACGCGATCTGCATGGCGCAACGCCTGGCGAGTGACCTGGGGCTGGCCGTCGGCATCAGCTCGGGAGCGAACGTGATCGGCGCGCTAAAGCTCGCCCTCGAAGGGGGAGAAGACGCCGTTGTCGCGACCGTGCTCCCCGACTCCAACAAGAAGTACCTCTCCACCGATCTCTGCAAACACGAGCCGATGCGGGAGGACTACCTGACGAACGAGATCGAGTTGCTGGGTTTCGATATCGTGCCGCGATTGGGGACGGGCTATCAGGGTGATACGAAGTCGCCGACTGGCGGCGGCTCATCAGCCCTTGACTAATGGGGCCTTCTCACAGATGACTCCGTATCAATCACGCCTAAATTAATATCCTTCGAGCCCCCTTCGATTTCGTAGTCGACGAAACTTTCGAGCCCACTTCGGACTCTCAATACGAGCAGCCGTGAAGGTAGGCCTGCCATGGTGAGCGGCACCTCTACCGTCGCCACAACGACGGCAATCGGGGCTCCGTCTTCGCGATCCAATTCGGAGCGTGTGTACAGAGCCGCTTCGTAGATTCCGTTGGCTCTTCCACCTTTGGGCGCAACGAGCTTAAAAGTCAGTTTCCTTCCGCTTGCCAATCGGATGTCGTGCCGCGTCGTCTCTCCGGAATTCATTTCGAGCGTCTCGCGCGCCGTCGAATTGAGCGCGAAGCCGCCGTGTTCTGGTTTCGCAAACCGTTCTGTCCAAATCGAGACACGCTGAGCGGGTACGTTCTCGAAAACATAAGCGCCCTGCTCATCACTGATCACGGCTTCGCTCCAAAAGCCGGCGTTCATCAGGAGTGAACTTGTTCCACCGACCCTCGCAACGACCTTCGCACCGAATATGGGATTCCCGCGTTCGTCGAGTACAAGTCCGTGTAATTGTGCGCTGGCTTGCATCACGATCTCGAGCCCTTCCCAGACCCCACCGCACTCGCTTCGGTCGACAATGCGTGGAGCAAAGCCCTCTGCACTGACGATGATCCCGGTGAGTGGCGCGCCCGAGAGCGAGGTGTGCCGAAAACGACCCGCTTGATCGGATTGAATCACGGATTCAGCTGGGTTTTGGAATCCGCTCGGGGCTTTACCGGTCGAGATCGGAGCAATCTCTGCCGTGGCGACGGGTTGACCATTCCCGTCAATAACGCGTCCCGATAATCCGCCGCGACTTCGATTGAGCACGATCGCTGCTTCCGTCGTGACGTCGTCGTCGCGGTCTAGCTCAATTAAAACTCCGCCACGCATAAAGCCGGGCGCGTCGACTGCAGTGTTGATCATCAGATCGAACTGAACCGGCAGCTCCAGGGTAAAGGTGGCGTGCCCACCCGGAACGTAGTCCAGCTTGCGATTCAGTTCTTGAGGTTCGGGAAGTCGCATGAGACCGGCGACTCCGTTTTGTTTGGATTCCAATCGAGCCGGCGGATTGACCGACCAGGCCAGGCCATAACGCAGCTCTTCGATGAGCGCCCCGTCGGAGCCACTCACAAAACATCGAACTTGTGCGGTACGCGTTTGGACGCGTAGCCGCAGTTCAACGATTCCTGTATCTGGTACATGGGCTTGGCCTCGAAAGAGACCAAACTCGTGCGGCGCGTCCATTGCGAACCACTTTCGCTCTCGCGGAGCGGGCAGATGAACGTTCGCCGCTATCGACATTTTGCTGGATGGGGGAATGTCGAATTCGAAGCGTCCCTCGGAGTCGCATTGGGTCGTCGCGAGCAAAGTTTCCGTTCCCCCTGCTGCGGACGAATCGCCCGAATCCTTGGTCTCGTACAACCAAACGGTGGATTCCGTCGCTCGTGTGAAGTCCAAAGGAGCCCCGTTCACCTCGGGGAGAATGACGCGGCCGCGAATGCTCGTTGCGGGCGAGTGAGCGACGGCCACCTGCGGGGGAATTTCTGTTCGCCGATCGATTCTGACCGGCTCGCTAATCAATCCCACCGTAGAAATTATGTCGCCTTCGCGATCCCCTCCTTCCGAACTGTCGGTGAGCAGCGGGCTCGTGTTCGACGCAATCGCTTGCCCATTCGGCGCTTGGATGTAGTACGCCACACTTAGCAGCGCGAATCCGATCAGTGCAGCTGCGACAGCCTTTGCGGAGAAGAGCCAAGTTGCCGCCTGCGTGGCGGGCGCTGCGGAGTTGGCCACCGGCAAGAGCACAGTCATCCACGCCTTAGAGTCCTGTTCACCTCCGCGGGACTCCAGCGAGGCTCGAATCGAAGCACGAGCCGCAGACAACTTCGAACGAACCGTTCCAGCCGGAATACCGAGCTGCTTGGCGATCTCGATTGGTGCGACATTCTTGAAGTATCGCAGCAAAACCGCTTCGCGTTGGGGCTCTTCCAGTTCGAGAACGAGCTGCAACAACACCGAGAAGGACTCCGCTTCGTGAGCCAACTCTTCTGCCGCAGGATAGCTAGTCGTCGCCGCTGAATCGACGATCGAATCCTCCCTGCTCCGTCTCCGCGCTTGGCCTCGTTTGAGGTTGAGTGCCAAGTTCCGCAGCACGGCCGACAGCCACGGACGCAGCGGTCGATCGGCACTGGGAGGCCGACGCAGGAACGCGAGCCAAGTGTCTTGCGCGACATCCTCGGCGGTTGCGGAATCGGAGAGCAACTCACGAGCAAAATTTCGGAGCCATTCCTGATGGCGCGCAATTTCCAGTTCGGAGAAGGAGTCGAGGGTATTCACAGCGGGGTTGGCGTCGGTCATATCATCCTTCACTCACCGCGGAAGGGGGTTCCGTTCGGATGAATTCGAAAAAGGAGGATAGGGAGCCAGGAGGATACGGAGCCAGGCTCCACTCCAAACCTCAGCCGTGAACTGGTACCGCACAAACAGCAATCTCCGTGTCCGTCGCCTCGCAGGCCAGGCTCGACATCTGATAAGAGATTTACCTGATACTTGGCATCAGGTCATCAATCGCGGAACTGCGGAGTAGAAGTCGTGCGCAAGCCATTCTTTGGCGCTCTTGAAATGGCGAGGTTCAAGAAAAGCTTGTGCGGTACTCATCAACGGTTGAGGTCGCGATGGGAGCCTGACTCTGTATCAGCGCCAATCGCCACTCAGCACGAACGCACCCCAGGTGTGCGGCCGGCCGTCGCCGTTGTGAGTGCGGCGGTTCTCGCGCAGCATCCACAGTTGTGCGTCACGAAGCGCCTCGAGCTTGCCCATCTTGTTGCGCAACAAGTTCTCGTAGAAGCGCACCATCAGGTTCTTCGTTTCGTCGTCGGGCACCTTCCACAAGCTCGTCACTACCGTCTTCGCGCCCGGGCGTAGAAGTGTGGTGCGAAAGCCGCTCATGCCTTCGCCTGACTTGGAGCGACCGAGTCCGGTCTCGCAGGCGGAGAGCGTCACCTGAGCAGGTATCAAGAGTGGATATTTTTTCGAGCACGAATTTCCTGAGAATCTTGCGGAGTGGATGTTGATTCGCCCATATTCATAATGGGAGTACTCTGGCGTGAACTACCCTCGAAGCGCCACTGTTTAGTCCGATGCATTGTCGCCAACACCGCGCTCTGCACGAGAGTTATCGATGACGCGTGCCTCTTCAACCTCGACTTACTGGCTCGAGGCCTTGGAACTCATCTGTCTTGTTCGTTGGCCAGTTTCTGCGGCCAGGGGCAAAATCGAGATTGTTGCTACTACGCGGGAACTGGGCGACAATGGGCGCGTGGACACCTATCGCTGGAAAACACCCGAGGACCTTCTTGGTCCGCTCGATGAAGTTGAACGCAAGCATGCCCCCGAGAAACTTTGGGTTGCTGGCGATGAGGTTCTGCTGACGCACGGCGCTCGCGTATCCATCGTCGGTTCACGCAAGGCGTCAGAGCTCGGGCTGAAGCGAGCAGCAAAGCTAGCGCACCTTCTGGTCCAATGTGGCGTGACAGTGGTCAGTGGACTCGCAGAAGGCATCGATGGGGCCGCTCATACGCAAGCGCTTCGAAGCGGAGGCCACACGGTTGCAGTCCTTGGAACGCCGCTCGACAAGACGTTCCCGGCAATGCATCGCGACCTGCAGGCCGAGATTATCCGCAATCACCTCGCGGTCTCTCAGTTTGCACCTGGTAGCTCCACAACAAGAGCCAGCTTCCCAATGCGCAATCGAACGATGGCGCTTGTCTCAGACGCGACCGTCATCATCGAAGCCGGAGCTAAGAGCGGCACTATCCATCAGGGATGGGAAGCACTGCGGCTAGGCCGTGCGCTATACATTCTTGAGTCACTGACGCGATGCGGATTCGAGTGGGTGGACAAGCTCCGAGACCACGGCGCTCATGTGCTCTCCGATGGGAACCGCGAAGTGTTCATGGATAGCCTTCCGGAGGAGAGTCGTATTGAGCGGTTCGCGCAATCTCCCTTCTGACGTTCAGTTCGCATCTTTCTTCGTCTACACCCCACGAGCAGTAACAGGCGAGGGGGATGCGGGCCCAAAGTCCCGGAGACTGGTGCGTTCCATTAAGAACGAGGCGCATCATTTCTCTGTGCGCTGGAACCTTGCCGAGTTCGTGCGCAACGGTCTGAGCGAGGAACTGCGGGAGCACTACTTCGGTGCTGACACAACGCTTGTTCCTATGCCAGGGCATGCCCCTCTCAGGGACCAAGACTCTCGTTGGCCTGCTCACGAGCTCTGCGCTGAGTTCGTCAAGGCTGGCCTTGGAGCGCAGTCGTTGCCGCTGATCGAGAGAGCCCACCGTGTCAGCAAAGCAGCATTTTCCAGTGCGGCTGAGAGACCGAATGCGCGCATGCACTTTGAGTCATTCAGGTGTGCGACCCAAATTGGCCCAAGTGAGCGGATCACCGTTGTCGACGATGTCATTACGCGTGGCGCAACAATGCTCGCTGCAGTGGCTGTTCTCCAGAAAGCCTATCCAGCAGCAACCGTGCGCGGGTTCGCCCTTATTCGAACCATGAGTGATGTAGCCCTGCAAAACGTCACTGAGCCCGTTGAAGGCAGCATAGTCCTTCGCGGAGACGAGACGATTCGGCGGCCCTAGGCTTCATTCATATGTGGGTATTAACTTCTCCTCGAGCAATTTTTGATGGAGCCCAGGCGCGGCCTGATGTCGTAGCTGCGCTCAAAGAACTTTCCACCTTCGCAGATGTGGGGGTCGTATCGAACAACGCTGAGCCGGATTGGTTTCCTCTGGCCTTCGGTGGGAGCACCGTGATTTTCCTGCGTATAACAGGGCGCCAGAAAGGCAAATGGCTGCGTGAGAACGCCGAGAAGAACAAGATTCCTCTTCACCAAGTCCTTGTAATCGCCGCCAATAAAGAAGACCTCCAGATGGCGAAGAACAACATGGCCCTGCTAGTTGGAGCTGGTTGGGCGGAAGACCAGTACGTCGCCAAGGCTGGATTGAAGGTGGTAAATCCCACAGACCTGCTCAATCTTGCGCGTCTCGCTTCGGAGTGGGATGGTCGCGCTTGGTTCCGCGCCGAGGGCACCAACTACACAGTCGAAGCACTGTGCGATGCTTCCTCGACACAGTACAAGTCAGAAGAGCAACAGAGGTTTGGCCGAGCGGTCACGGGAGCTGTGAAGCAAGGGACCTCAACGCTTAATAGCATCCTAGCGCTCACGGCTGGCTCGCTTATTCGGGCTGGGCTGTCTGAGACCAAGGACCTCTTCTGGGGCGTGTACCCATCTTCGTCGAGTAACAACGACGACACCGAGACCCTTAGCGACTTCGCCTACCGGTTGCGCACGACAGTCTCCAAGGTTCGGTTCGCGAAGCGGGGCGAGGCTTTGTTCCACAGGCACCATTCTTCACCGAAGCGCTCAGCAGGTGAAGGTGGACCTCGAGAAGACCCGACAGGAGAAGTCGAGAGCCTTCATCTCAACCCGGCCTACAAGTCCCAACTGATTGGCAGAAACGTGGTCGTTCTAGACGACTTCACGACCTACGGCGTTTCGATGGGCGTTGCTTGGGGCTTCCTCCGCGCTGCAAGAGCGCGCTCCATGACAGGCATCGCCCTAGGCAAGTTCGGCAACTGCCTGGGTAACTACGACATCCAGATAAACTCAGACCCGTTCAAGCGGGTGTCGGGTGGCGAGTGGACGTATCAGCGCCCGGATTGGAATAGTGAGGACTCTTCGAGCGAGGACCAAGGAGCCCTTCGACGATTATTGCTTGCCTAGAAGGGAGGAAAACTCTGCATGTTGCGAAGAAGGCGTTGGTGACGGCAAAAGTATCGTTGCTAGGCACTTGCGAGAATTGTGTTGATTTGTGCATCCGATTGGAGGACGGCGGGTTTTACGAAGAGTCAGGTACAGTGAGAGAATGTCGAACGAATGTACGCGCCCGGTGATCGCATGTCGGCAGACGCTTGACGCGACCGACTAAGTTCAGCTAACTGATCGAGCCGCTTGCCTCACCCAGGGCGTCAGCGAAGCGATCTCCAAAGCTGGCGTCGTTGCGACCCTCATCAGCACATCCTCGAGGCAAACCTCGGGTTCAGCACTGCACTGCTTACACGAGAGTACGAGCAAGTAGAGTCGGCAGGTCACTCTGGACCCTCGATGCCAAGCCAAGGCTTTATCGTTTCAACTAAGGAACCCAATGCCGCGGCGTGCTTCATCGTCCACGCTAACCCTCTGCTTGCGAGGCTCTTCTTTTCCTCCCCGTCAGTCCTTTTCATCTCGTCAAGAATGTTCTCGAGCTCGTTTCTCTCCTCCTGAGAAATGCCCGCTTTCTTGAGGTCCTCGTGAATCGAGGCGTAATCGCCCACCTGGACCACCGATTCGGAGACATCACCAAGGACGCCATTAAATGTTCCGATGTGGATTCTTTGCGTAGCGGCACGCTCACGTTCATCCTCAGTGAACATTAATCCGTCGCCGAGAATGCCATCTTGTTCAAGCTGAAGTGACCACCTGAGAACTCCATCTCGGATAGCCTGAAGAACACTTTTGAGCTGCTGCGGACCAACTTTCCTTAGCGGCCGAAGCTGTTCATCAAAATACTCCATCAACTCCTTTTCCAGCGCTTCATGAAAGGGAATATACACTGTCCCACCAGACGAATTCGCGAGCTCTTCGAGATGTGCGACTGGGTCACATAGAATCACTTTCTTAAGGTCAGCCGCCATCTGCGGATCTTGGAAAACCACCGGAATATAGCCCCTCGATGTGTAAGCAACGAGTTCACAATTAAGCTCACGATACTTCGGCGCTGCGTCTTTTGCATAACCGCCAAGCTCGTAATCAATCCAAACCTTGGCGTCGCTTAGCCTTAGTTTGGTTGCGACCATCAACGCTCGCCTAAGCATTTCTGTGGTCGAAACTTCCGATGAGGAGGCTAGTTCCTGTAGCTCCAAAACCGGTGATCCCTTTGGTTTCTTCATTCGAGCAGTATGGGCCGGCTTTTTCGCGGCGAGTAGAATTTTCTTCGGGCCTCTATCGGACCGTGCCCAACTACTTCGGATGCGCGCGGGGCATTGAATGTTAGATTTGCTTGCAATGGGGGTGGACGAAACAGCGCAGCATGAGGAGGGTTCCTAGAGGGCTGCCGCTAAATACCGATTTCTTAGTGTTCAGGTGCCTTAGAGCGCAATCGACACTCTAGCCATCCGGAACGGGGAGATAGAGTCGAGCTCGTTGCTCGATCGTTCGCGATTTAGAACTGGAAGTAGATGAACGGCGGACTGACGGCCGGGCGCATGAGAACGGCGAGCACGAGCAGAACCCCCGCACCCGCGTAAGTCAGGTACGTCCATCTCGAGAAGAAGCCGTGCTCGCGATTGAACTCTCCCAGGCTGTGCTCGATGGCGATGAAGGCCATCGCGGGAATCACCACATCTCCAATCGACGTGGAGAGGTCCGCGAATCCCTGCGCCTTGCCCAAGAGCACCCCGAGGGTCTCGGCGGAATCGGCGCGGAAGATCATCCATCCGACGAGAGTCAGTACTAGAAAGACGATCCGTCCGACTGGCGCGGCGAGCGCTCTTGCACGATCCGGAACACCGGCTTTGAGCAACCGCTCGCCCACCAACAAGACGCCGTGAAAGAATCCCCAGAGCACAAAGGTCCACCCGGCTCCGTGCCATAGGCCGCCGAGTAACATCGTCGCCATCAGTGCTCCATAAAGCCGCAGCGTGCCGCGCCGCGAACCACCGAGCGGCAGGTACAAGTAGTCCCGCAGCCAAGTCGAGAGCGAGATGTGCCAACGCCGCCAAAAGTCTTGCGGGCCGGACGCGAAGTAGGGCGAGCGGAAGTTCAGGGGGAAGTTGAATCCGAACAGGACGCAGAGCGCCAAGGCCATGTCGGTGTAGCCGGAGAAGTCGCAATAGATCTGACCGGCGAAGGCGAGGGTGGCCATCCAGACGTCGCCCGATGAGAAGTCGAGCGGGGATCCGTAGACGCGATCGACGATGAGGCCGAGGTTGTCGGCGATGACGAGTTTCTTGAAGAGGCCCAGGACGAAGAGCGGGATCGCTTCGCCGGCTCGCCTCGGAAAACTGGTGAGCGCGCTGGTGATCTGCGGCAGGAAACTCGAGGCGCGGATGATGGGGCCCGCGACGAGCTGGGGGAAGAAACTGACGAAGAACACGAAGTCGAGGAAGCGCGGGTGCGGCTTGAGCTGGCCGCGGTACACGTCGATCGTGTAGCTCATCGATTGGAACGTGAAGAAACTGATTCCGACCGGCAACGTCCATTCGGTGAGCGCGAAGTCCGCACCGATGAGTCGATTGAACGAGTCGATGCCGAAGTCGAGGTACTTGAAGGCGGCTAGGGATCCGAGGTTGGCGACGAGACTTGCGGTGAGCAGGAGTTTCTTCCTCGCGCTCGTCGCCGTCGGCATTTGCGCGGCGAGAGTGAAGTCGAGCGCGGTGGATCCGAAAATCAGGAAGAGGAACTTCCAGTTCCACGCGGCGTAGAAGAGATAGCTCGCCACGGTCAGGACGAGGGTTCGTTGCCGGACCGTCCTACAGAGCGCGGTTGCGAGAAGGGTGCCCGCGAGGAAGTAGAGGAAAATGCCGTCGAAGAAGAGCATTCAGATCTAGTTGCACTCGGTCGGCTGGCGGTACTTCTTTGAACGAATCGCTTTGAAGAGGCGCTTGACGTAGGCCTTGGCGCCCATCGCATTCAAGTGAATGTGGTCGGTGAATTCGGTTCGTTCCGTGAACGGCGCACCGAACTCGTCGTAGAACTCGATCGCCGGGTCGTTGGACCAGCGCTCGGCCAGAGCACACCAATCGTCCATGACATCGAACTCGGCGAGGATGTTTCGATAAATGTCCGTCGTCGGTGGAACGTGGAGAATCACTCGGCATCCGGCTGCCTTGGCGTCCCGAATCATCATCTCGACGCTCTCGACCAGGACCGGACTGAACTGATAATCGAAGATGCCCGCCTCGACGTCGGCTCTGCGCCTCTGCCGCAGTTCGCGGTACTCCTCTTTCGACATTTCGATGGAGAGGAGCGGGGAGAGTCCGCCGTCCTTGTTCAGCGGTTTGCCGAGTTCGCTCGGACTGGTGACTCCGATCGAACTCAAGACGACTTGAAGCGCTTCGGCTCGTCGTCGGTGCAAGATCAGGCGTTCCCAGGTCGTGATCTCGGCTAGCTCCTTGACGTCGCGCCCGAACTCCTCGATATAGCCCTCCGGCATCTTCATCAGAGTCACCAGGTCGAGGAAGGACGGCTCGTGAATCGTGCCTCGCAGTCCGTTGAACTGCAGCGGATTGACTTCGATGAGTAAGTACCTGGGCGTGCAATTCAACGACTGCACGTGCCGCCAGATCATGTAGTTCGTGCTGGCGCGCGAACCGTAGAGGGCGAAGTTGTAGAGCGAGTCGACCGGTCCATCGAGTCGTTCGCCACGAATGGTTTGCTCTCGAAAGATCCTGTCGCTCATCGACGAGCCGAGCGCCAAGACTTCCGGACAGGGCTGCGCGCGAAAGATCAGGCTCTTGGTGTCGCCCCACATTTGAGGGGCACCGATCTCGGGCGCCAACTCATCGAGCGATCCCCACATGAACCTCTCGGCGACGGCGAGCGGTCCCAGCAAGAGCCCGGTGAGGACCAAGCCGCGAGCGGCGCGGCGCACCCCTGTCGCTAACTCCATTGAGGCTCTGATTGCATGCGTGGCTTTCCGCGATTCGTCCCGACCTCGCTCTGTAAGCCGAACGTGTCTCGATCGTTAATCGAACGTAAAGTCTAACCGCAGTCCGGCTCTACTGTCGAGATCCGGGCGCTCTGCGCACAGTGAGCGGGCGAACCGAGCGACGTGAAAGCCCTGCCGTCGTTCGGAGCCCGACACCACCGAGCTAACCGCTACTCATCGGCGCGAACCAGCTCCATGTATTGCGGTTCCCAGATCTCGAGGTCGAGCCGCTCTTCCAGTTGTTCGCGCGTGAGCGGCTCGCACTCTTTCGTTCGAACCGCCTCCTCGGCCACCGCGAGCGCAACTGTTCGACTGACCCGGCGAATCTCACCGACGGTCGGAAGAATCGTTCCCGCCGCGAGGCGCTCCGGAGGAACGCATTCCGCGCATGCACGAGCCGCGACGGCGAACATGGAATCGGTAATGCGCTTGGCGTGACAGACCCACGCGCCCATGCCGACTCCCGGGAAGATCAACATGTTGTTGGCCTGCGCGATCGGGACCGGATGCTTGGGACCCGGAACGGGCGGGAAAGGACTGCCGGTCGCAACGATGGCGCGACCGTTGGTCCAGCGAATCAAATCCGTCGGAACGGCTTCCGAGAGGGACGCGGGATTGGAGAGCGCGAAGACAATCGGCCTCGCCGTTACTTTCGCAAGGGCGCGAATGGAGGCTTCGTCGAATGCGCCGGAAACTCCGGTGGCACCTACCAGCGCGTGCGGACAAAAGTGCTCGATCGAAACTTGAAGTAACTCGTCGTGCGAACACCTCGGCCAGGCCTTCGCACGCTCGGCCGGCATGGCGAACTCCGTTTTGAAAGCTTCGAGCTTAGTACGAGCGTAGTGCACCAATCCGGTCGTATCCAAGAACACCATCTGCGCCTTGGCTTGCTCTTCGGTTAGTCCGGCAGCCATTTTGGTCGCGAGCATCGCACGCGCCGAGCCGATGTTGGCCTCGCCCGCGCCCAGGAACAGAATTCGAGCTTCGGTGATCGGAACCTGCGCCAGTTCGAACGCGTTGGTGAGCCCGGCCAAAACAACTGCGCCGGTTCCCAGAATGTCATCGTTGAAGCTGGGCAAGCGATCGCGATAACGGTCCAGGATCGTGAAGGCATTGCGCTTGGCAAAGTCCTCCCATTGAACGATGGCTTGAGGCCAACGACGCTTAACGGCCGCTACAAAAGCCTCGACGAGCTCGTCGTAAGCCGCGCCGCGCAGCCGCCGCTCGCGCCTTCCCAGGTAGAGCGGATCCGCAAGGCGCTGTTCGTTGTCGGTGCCCACATCGAGCACAACCGGAAGCGTAAGGGTGGGATGAATCCCGGCACCGAGCGCGTAGAGATTGAGCTTGCCGATCGAGATGCCGATGCCGCCAGCACCTTGATCTCCCGTTCCGAGAATGCGCTCGCCGTCGGTCACGACGAGGAGCGCCGCTTCCTCAAGGCCGCTGTTGTCGAGTAATTCGTCGATCCGATGCAGGTCGTCGGCGGTGACGTAAAGCCCGCGCGGTCGGCGATAAATGTGGCTGTACTCCTGACAGGCTTGCCCGACCGTCGGCGTGTAGATGATCGGCAGGATTTGCTCGAGGTTCTCGAGCGCAAAGCGATGGAAGAGCGTCTCGTTGCGATCTTGGAGTGCGACGAGATAGAGGTATCGATCGATGTCGCTCTCGCGGCGCGCGTAGTTCTCGGCGACTCGCCCGAGTTGACTCTCGATCGTTGTTTCGTGAGGAGGAATGATCCCGCGCAGGCCCAGCCGTTGGCGCTCGTCACTGGGAAAAGCGGTGCCCTTGTTGAGCATCGGATCCTTCCGCAGAGCGTGCCCGATGGCGGATACCTCCGCGATCCAGGGCTTGCCGCTCGTGCGGCGATGTATGTGGTAGGGATGCCGCTTCGAAGGCGGAATCGTGGGCCTCGCGGCGGTTAAAACAGTCATGGCGACCTCTTTCTCCTCTCCGTTTGAGAGGAATTCAATCGAACGCGGCTCGACGCGCCGAAAGGACATGATTCAGGCGCCAGGCCAGTTTTTCGAGCGTACCGCCGAGCGGGAAAAGCTCACAGGTGACCTTGGAGGTAGCGGGTTCGCTACCTGTGCGTAGTTCGCGGTGGGAACGGCGACTTCGCTACGACGGTCGCGAAGCCTCGACTTCACTGAAGAGCGCAAGGTCGACCAACTGGTGAATCGATCCGCAGTCGAGGGCTGCTTGAGAGTCATCGACGGTGCGCTGCAAAGCCGAGTAAGAATCCGACTCTCTCAAATTCCGAAGGCCGCTATAGGGTTCGAGCGGTTCCGGATTCTCCGCGGTGGTTCGCCACGCGAGTAGTCGGAGCCAGGGCTTCTGGGAGACCCACTGAATCAGTCGTGTCCAGCGATTCGACCAAAAGCCGAACGGTGGTTCGTTCGCCTTCCCGGGCCGAGGCGCGATGTCAGGGGACACCCTCATCGCGGGATTGGATGTGTTCTCGCCGCGCGCAGATTCCAAAATGGGGTCTACGATTCTCGAGCGGAGAACGCTTTTCATGTCACTAACCGATGGGTATCGGCTCCTCATGTGGCGATTTTTTCCTTTTCGAATCGGGCAAGGTGTGACTTTCCAGCTCGCGTATCGCCGTTTCGCGGAGCTTGAACTTCTGTACCTTGCCGGTGACCGTCATCGGGTACTCGGTGACGACCTTCCAGTAACGCGGGATCTTGAAGTGAGCGATATGCCCGGTGCAGAGCTCTCGGAACTCCGCGGGAGTGGGTGGCTTGGCGGCGTTCGGTCCGTGAAGACGGACACATGCGAGCAACTCTTCTCCGAGCCTCTCGTCCGGAACGCCGACGACCTGTGCGTCCGCGATCATGTCGAGTGTGAACAAGAACTCCTCGATTTCGCGCGGGAAGACATTCTCGCCACCGCGAATGATCATGTTCTTGATGCGACCGGTGATCTTGACGTAGCCCTCGTCATCCATGACGCCCAGGTCGCCAGAGTGCAGCCAGCCGCTCTCGTCAATCGCTTCCGCCGTGGCTTCCGGCATGTTGTCGTAGCCGCGCATCACCTGGTAACCCCGGAAGCACAACTCGCCCGGCGCTCCACGAGGCACCGTGCGCCCCGTCTCGGGGTCGACGACTTTCAGCTCTTGGTGGGGCAGGACGCGTCCAACGGTGGAAACCCGCCGGTCGAGCGAATCGGAGGGCCCGGTCATCGTGGTGGCCGGCGAGGCTTCGGTTTGGCCGTAGGCGATCAAGACATCGGGCATGTGCATGCGCTCTTCGACCTTGCGCATGACCTCGACTGGGCAGGGAGCGCCGGCCATGATTCCCGATCGGAGCGAGGTTAGGTCGAAGTCCGCGAAGCTCGGCTCATCGAGCATGGCGATGAACATCGTCGGGACGCCGTGAAGAACGGTGCAGTGCTCGTCCTGAACAGCTCGCAGGGTTTCGACGGGATCGAAAGAGGGGCTCGGGATGACAATCGTCCCGCCGTGCGCGACGGTGCCCAAGTTGCTGATCACCATGCCGAAGCAATGGTAGAAGGGCACCGGAACGCACACTCGGTCTTGTGGTGTGAGCCCGAGCAACTCGCCAACCGAGAACGCATTGTTGAGAATGTTGTTGTGGGTGAGCAAGACACCCTTCGGCTTGCCGGTCGTCCCCGACGTGTACTGAATGTTGATGATGTCGTCGATGTCGAGGTTGTCTTCCTCGTCCTTCAACCTGGCATCATCGAACTCGTCGCCAAGCTCGGCGAAGCTCCGGGTCGTGAGCATGCCGGGATGTTGAACATCGCCGATGAAGATGACGCTCTTCAGGTGGGGGAAGCGCCAGGAGTCGAGGTGGCCGGGTTCGGCCTTCAGAGCATCGGGGCAGACCTCGTAGAACATGTCGAGGTAGTTCGAGCTCTTGAAGGAGTCGATCAAGATCAACGCGCGCGCCCGGGATTCCTTGAGCACGTATTCCAGCTCGTGGGTGCGGTAGGCCGGATTGATATTGACCAGCACGGCTCCGATCTTGGCGGTCGCGAACTGGGCGACCATCCACTCGTAGTTATTGATCGACCAAATCGCGACTCGGTCGCCGCGGCGAATTCCGAGCTTGAGAAAGGACTTGGCCGCGCGGTTCACGATCTTCACGAACTCGCGGTAGGTGAACCTCAGTCCCCGTGGCACGGACACCAACAATTCGTTGTCGGGATAGGTGGCGGCGACACGATCCAGGCATTGGCCGATGGTTTCGCCGAGTAGGGGAGATTGGGATCCCCGAGATTCGTAACTGCGCGTTTTCATGAGAGCTTCCTCGAGTGTTTCTTCGAGTTCGAACTCCGCAGAGGGCCGGGAGTTCGGACGGACCTCCGGCAAGATCGAGGACCAAACTAAGACTAGGCGTTCT
Source organism: Planctomycetota bacterium (assembly GCA_029259635.1). Taxonomy (GTDB): domain Bacteria; phylum Planctomycetota; class UBA1135; order UBA1135; genus OFTM34. The sequence continues at coordinate 114,968 of JAJDEU010000062.1, forward strand.
TGCCGCCCGGAGACATCCGCCCAGTGTCCACCTTGGGGCAAAACGGTTGCGTACCGGGCTGAGGTTCGAGGAGCTCATTGTCGATCGGAGGCCGGTGGATCACGACGGGAGCTAGCACCGGATTCCGGCGTTCTGGCCTCGGTCGCCGGGGACGCAGAGCTCGAATCGAGAGCGCACTTGTCGCGGCATGTGCCGCAAGCTGTCCGGCGCGGGATTAGTGCGAAGAGCGGTGGTGAAAAAGGATCCGTTGGAGGGGGAACCTGACCTGAGAGCTGGCGCGAGGGCCTTGACCGCGATGGAGTTGAGGGACAACACGTTAGACTGAGAGCCCCTGAGTTGAGTACATGGACAACGAGTCTCGCAAAGTGATTAGCGATGCTTGGGCGCTTCCTGCAGATGAAGTGCTCGCTCGTCTTCAGGTCAGCGCCGCCGACGGTTTGTCGCAGGCCGAGGCCACTCGCCGACTCGAGGAGTACGGGCCGAATGAGCTCCGAACTCGCGAAAAGCGCGGCGCCTTTCGCATCCTGATCGATCAGCTGCGGAGCACGGTGGTGCTCCTCCTCGCGGTAGCCGCCGTCCTCTCGTTTGCCTATGGCGGCACGAACGAAGGTATCGCGATTGTCGTCGTGCTGGTGATCAATACGTTGATCGGGTTCACCGTCGAACTTCGCGCGGTGCGATCGATGGATGCGCTGCGAGCGCTCGGTGGTGTTCGAACGCGAGTGCGGCGAGCGGGGCGTTCCACGATGGTGCGCGGCGAGGAAGTCGTGCCGGGTGACATTCTGGTTCTCGAAGGCGGAGACACGGTGACCGCCGATGCGCGCCTTGTTTCGGCGTCGCGTCTGCGTGCGAACGAGAGCACGTTTACGGGCGAGTCGGTTCCGGTGGACAAGACGAGCGATGCGCTCGAGAGCGCGGACCGCATCGATCAGCGCTTGAACATGATCTTCAAGGGCACCTCGCTCTCGGTGGGCAGCTGCGAAGCGGTCGTGGTGACGACCGGAATGCAGACGGAGCTCGGCCACATCTCCGAACTGACGGAATCAACTGGCAGCGAGACGACGCCGCTGGAGAAGCAGCTCGTTCGCGTGGGTAACAAGCTGATTGTGCTGACGATCATCATCACGATCGTCGTCGTCATCGCTGGCGTGTTGGCCGGGAAGCCATTGCACTTGATGATCGAAACGGGGATCGCGCTCGCCGTGGCGACGATCCCCGAGGGTTTGCCGATCGTCTCGACGATTGCGTTGGCGCGCGGACTGTGGCGCATGTCCCGACGTCACGCCCTGATCAACAAGCTCTCCGCGGTTGAAACTCTGGGCGCGACGAGCGTGCTGTGCACCGACAAGACCGGCACTCTGACGGAGAGTCGCATGCGTGTGGCGCACGTTGTCTGCGCGTCGAACAGCGCAGACCTCAAGCCGAACGTCGAGTCGGAACCCGGCGCGCTCGAACTTCCTGCGGACTGTCGCTCGGCGCTCGAGCTCGGTGTCCTGTGTAATCGCGCGTCGCTCGCGGGGGAGGACGATGGTTCGCAAGCCGTCGGCGACCCGCTGGAGATTGCGCTCTTGCTCGCCGGTCTCCGAATCAATCTGAACCGCGCAGAGCTGATCGAAAGCTCGCCCGAAGTGGGTGCAGATGCCTTCGATGCGGTGACCAAGCTGATGGCGACTTTCCATCAGCGCGCCGATTCCGTTTTGGTCGCGGTCAAGGGCGCTCCCGAAGCCGTGATCGAAAACTGCACGCGCATCCTCGAGCTGGATAGCGAAGCCGAACTCGACGAGAGTCGCCGAGCGCGAGCACTCGGTGAGGCGGAAACTCTGGCGACGCGGGGGCTGCGCGTGATTGCCGTCGCGAGGCGGGTCTCGACCGAAGTTCCGAGCGATCCCTACGAGGGACTGACCCTGGTGGGGCTTCTGGGGTTGATCGATCCGCCGCGAATGGAGGTGCGGGAGGCCATCGAGAGTTGTCACTCGGCGGGCATTCGCGTCTTGATGATTACCGGCGATCACCCGGCGACGGCGGGCGCGATTGCGAAGGCCGTCGGGTTGGGGGGCGCTCTCGAACCGGAGGCGATGCCGGTTGTGGAGCAGGGCGTCTCTGTCGATGGTTTCGATCAGCTTTCGGCGGAGGAGCGCGAACGAATTCGCTCGCAGGATTTGTTCGCGCGTGTGAGTCCCGAGCAGAAGCTGAGCTTGATTCGATTGCATCAAGAGGCGGGAACCGTGGTCGGCATGATCGGGGATGGAGTCAACGATGCGCCGGCGCTCGAGCAAGCCGACATCGGAATCGCGATGGGACTTCGGGGAACGGAGGTTGCGCGCGAAGCGGCGGAGATGGTGCTTCGCGACGACTGCTTCTCGTCGGTGGTGGTGGCCGTCGAGGAGGGTCGCGTGATCTTCGGGAACATCCGTAAGTTCGTCGTCTACTTGCTCTCGTGCAACATCAGCGAGGTCATGGTGCTCGCCATCGCAGCCGGGGTCGAAGCGCCGTTGCCGATCCTGCCGCTTCAGATCTTGTTCCTGAATTTAGTCTCCGACATCTTTCCGGCCCTCGCGCTCGGTGTCGGACCGGGTCCGGCTGGCGTCATGAACCAGCCGCCGCGAGCGCCGAAGGAGGGCATCCTCACGGCTAGTCACGGTCGCTGGATCGCCGGTTACGGATCTCTGTTGACGGCCACGGTGCTGGCGGTCTTCTACTTGTGTCTGGGTCCGTTGGCGCTGCCCCAAGAGCGCGCGGTGACGGTGACCTTCCTCACGCTCGCGTTCGCGCAACTCTGGCACGTGTTCAACATGCGCGATCGGAAAACGCAGGTCTTCCGCAACGAGATCACGGGCAATCCATTCGTCTGGGGTGCGCTCCTCTTGTGCACCATCCTGATCGGAATGGCGCTGTACGTTCCGATGCTGGCGTCCGTTCTGAAGCTCGAGCGCCCGACTCTCACGGAGTGGGTACTGGTTGCGGTCTTCAGCCTAATTCCGCTCGTGCTTGGTCAAGCCTTCGAGGTGTTCCGTCAAAAGCGGGGGGAGCGCGAACGATGATGGCCTTCCTGCTCTTGTGCGTGGGACTCGCCGGTCTGTGGTGGGGAACCGAGCTTGCCGTTCGTGCGGCGATCCGCATCGCCGACGCGCGTGGACTGTCGCAGGCTTTCGTCGGCATGACAATTCTGGCGATTGGCACCGACGTGCCGGAATTGGTGATGTCTATTGTCGCGGGTATCGAACGACTGCAGGGCATCGAGACTTCCGGAATTGTCGTGGGAAGCGCCGTTGGCAGTTGTCTTGGGCAGATCGGTCTCGTGCTCGGAATCGCCGGACTCACGGGCTACTTGACGTTAAAGCGCTCTCGTATCTGGACCGATGGCGTGATGCTCTTGGGTTCGATCGTGCTGTTCGGACTGGTGCTCTTCGACGGTGAAATCGATCGCGTGGAAGGCGGTCTGTTAATCACGATCTATGTGATCTACTTCCTGCTGTTGATCCGACGTGAGCAGAGGAGCGAGACTCGCGCGAAGGCGCGCTCGATTCCGTGGAGAGAGGGGTTGCAGTGCGCTCTCGGTCTCACCTTGGTCGCGGGTTTTTCTCACTTGGTTCTATCGAGTGCTCTGACCCTCGCGGATTCATGGGGACTGAAGCAAACCGTTGTGGGGATCGCGTTGATCGGAGTGGGGACCAGCCTTCCGGAGTTGGCGCTCTCCATTTCGGCGGTGCGCAAGAAGGCTGGCGGTTTGTCGGTGGGCAATATTCTGGGCAGCAACATCTTCGACATGCTCGTGCCTCCGGGATTCGCAGCACTGATCGCGGAACTGTCGATCGACGCGGCGCAAGTTCTGGCTCTAGACCTTCCGGTCCTGTTTCTGATCAGCCTGCTCGCTCTCATCTTCTTCACGAAGAAGCGCGGCCTGCAGAAGATCGAAGCCGCGAGTTTGCTCTTGGCGTATTTGGTCTACGCGGTTCTGCGCGTGGCCTGGTGAAAGCGGATACGGAGCCTGGCTCCACTCCCAACCTTCACGGCGAGAATGTACCGCACTAATTTCCCTCATACTCATTTAGCTCAAGGGCAGCACCAAGCTGTCTAGCTGAGCTTCGTTGGCGACGGACGCACGAATCCAATTCAGATTGTGCGGTACCTGCCAAGGGTTGAGGTCTGGACGGGAGCCTGACTCTGTATCAGGGAAGGTTCGCTAAGACTCGGACGTCCGTGCGAGCAGCTCGCGCCCTCGTCCGGAGTGGACCGGAACGATCTCTGCGCTTTGACAGGCGTGACAGGCCCAGTGTGAGTGGATGCTCCTCAGGCCGGTGTAGAAGAGGCCTCCCACGAAAATGAGCGGAAGGGTGACGAGGTAGAGAAACGCCTCCGTGAGCCCGTCGCGAGGTGAGACCCAAATCGCGACTCCTTCCGTGTAGCAGCGGGTGCAGACGATGCGAGTGTTTGAAGTCTTTTTGGCCATTGGATCTCCTGGGTGTTGTCGAACCGAGTCTAGCCGACCGCTCAAGGTGAAGCACCGTTGCGGTAAATCAACCCGATCAGAACGATCTGACGGATTAGAATCGAAATTCGAAAGATTCCTGCCCAGTCTCCAGCGAGCTCCGTGTCTCCGTGGCTGGGAAGCGGGATCTTCCTTTACCCATGCAAGGCGACGCCACCAACCCCGATCTGTTCGAGCTCCATGCTGGCTTTCTTCGCCGTTTGGCGAAGCAGCTGGTGACCGACGAGCACGACTCGGAAGACCTGGTCCAGGAAACCTGGGCGGTCTTTGCGGAGAAGAATCAACGGGGGCAGCGGCCGCGAAATCTTCGCGGCTGGCTCGCGACGGTCATTCGCAACCGCGCGAACAACTTTCGCCGCGATCGTGCGGCTCGACGCGATCGCGAGACGCAAACCTTCGATGAGTCTTCGCGGGCGGACAGCACCGCTCGCGATCTGGCTGTTCAAGAGCGAGTGCTTGCGGCCGTGACGGCTCTGCGAGAGCCCTTTCGCGGCGCGATCTACATGCGCTACTACCAAGGCCTGACGCCAACGGCGATCGCCGCCGAACTCAAGGTTCCGGTGGCGACGATCGACTCGCGGCTCTTGCGCGGGCGCGCTCTGATTCGCGAACAGTTGAATGTCGAATTTGGCGACAACCGTGTCTGGCTCTCCGCTCTGATCCCGCTCTGCCCTCCGAACTTATTCCTTCCGCCGGTACAACTTCCGCCGGTGGAACTTCCGGTGGGGCACCTCCCGGTGGGGCCAATAGCAAGCGTAGGAGCTCTGGGCATGAAACTCGTTCTCGCAATAGTCGCGTCCATCACTGTTATCTCCGCAGCGCTTTGGACAACGCTCGACGACGGAGAGGCGGGCGATTCGGAGCCGATTCCAGCTGTGCACGCGGAGACCTTGGCGATGGAACTGCCGAGTGAACTAGAAACGATCGAGCCGCTCGTTGCGGAGCTAACTCCCAGCTCGCGCAAACCCACGACGAGTACGAGCAGCACCGACGAGTCCGAGGAATTGGCCGCCGCTGTTCCGGCAACGTTGGGCCTAGGTGGTCTCGTGTTGGACCTCGACGAGTGGCCCGTACCTTCCCTGCAGCTTCGGTTTCAACCGACTCCAAGCTCGGGCGGTTTTGGACCGGAGGTCTCCACGCAATCGAACGGAAGCGGCGAGTTTGAGTTCGAGGGGCTCTTTGGAGCGGGCCGCGTCTACGCCGACGAGCCGGGTTGGACGACGGTCTTCGAAGGGGCGCTCGCGCGCGAGACTCTGCCGGGCGAGCGGGCAGAGACGTCGGTCGTCGTCGCGCGATCTCGAGAAGTTCGCCTGCGCGTCCAGGACGAAGAGGGCTTGGGCATCGACGGCGCGCTCGTCAGAGTCGTGTTCCCGCCGAGCTTGCACAAGCGAACCGAAAACACGTTCGAGCGCTCGGCCTTGGTGCAAATCGAGGACGTGACCTCGTCCTCGGGTTCGACTTCACTCGTCATGCCGAGCGTCGCGGGCATTCATCTACGCGTACAGAAGTTTGGCTTTGAGGATCTCGTGTTCGATTTTGATGCGAGCGCGGCGGCAACCGCGAACGAGGCGGAGATCGTGCTCACTATGGTTCACCTCTCGCAGCGCGACCAGACCTTGTCGGGCCGAGTGGTCGATCTCTACGGAACGCCGATCCCCGGGGCGTGTGTCGAGCTCGGTCGCCTGGGTACACGCTGTGACGAGGAGGGGCGCTTTCACTTTGATCTGTCGAAGCGCGATCCTTTCGCGAGCTTCAACGAGGGCGAGCGCTACGTGCCGCGACTTACCGCCGTCCATAGTGGGTGGAGAGCGGCCACGCTTGAGGCGGCGCTCGACGCAGACGGCGAGCCGGATTGGCCCGACGATATTGTCCTGCAGCTGATCGAGCGTCCGCTCTCTATCTCGGGCAGAGTTATCGACGAGAACGGTGCACCGATCGAGGGCGCGCTCGTCTTTGTCCCGAAGCTTTCGTTGATTGCCGGGCGCACGACGATCGAAGCGGAGATGCGCGGCCAGGACGAGGACGGCGAGTTTCTGATCACGGAGCGCACGGACGCATCCGGTCGTTTTGAATTCGGAGGCTTGCTCGACAAGCCCTATACGATCGCGGCTTTCCTGGAGGACTCGCTGGTGCGCGGTCAAGTCGAGCACGTTGCCGCGGGCGAAGAGCAGGTCGTGATACGTCTCGACCGCACGGCGATCTGGCCTGAGGTGCGCGGTCGCGTGGTCAATCGCGACGGCATACCGCTCGCCGGACTCAAGCTGACTCCCGGTATGGCTTCGCAGTCGGCGGCCGGCACAACCGGCGACTGGAATACGTCGGAAGACATGGAGCCGGTGACGACGGACGACGACGGGCGCTTTGTCCTCCTCAACATTCCCAAGCGTTTCATGCGAGTCGACATTGTTCATCCCGAGACCCTCTTCGCGCATAAGGAATTGAATGCCGAAGGTGCACGTGAGGATGAGCGCGGCAACCTGATCGACCGCAACTTTGAGGTCGGCCTTCGCATGCGCTTCCACGTCCAGCTCGATCAGCCCACCGAAGCCGATGCCATCCGGGTGCTCGACGCCGACGGAGAAGAGATCGAAGCCCTCACCCAGACGGCCAACAGCTACTTCACTTCGCCGCGCAATCAGCTCCTGCACGACGGTCTCTCCGGGCACCTGTTTGTCGGAGAAGACGCGCGCGAGATGGTGCTCCTGAAGGATGGCGCGGAGGTGCGCCGCATTCCGCTGGACCTGAAGTGGTTGGAGGAGACGGTGATTCGCTAGCGCGGGTCGCCTGTCATCACCTTGTCAGTTCAACGATCGCGCTGGGCGATGACATCGGCGAGTGTTTGTAGGTATGGGCGGTTCTTTTCGCTGCCCGGCCGAATCGACTCTACCAGGTTAACGGCCAGTCGAGCTTGATCCTCGGCCTCGTCGTATCTTTTTCGGTCGAGCAAGAACTTGCTGAATTTCATCCACACCCGTGCTGCCAGGGACGGCTCGTGGCGTTGAATGACATCAATTTCACTGAGGGATAGTCGATAGGCTTGCTCGGCTTCCTCGAAGGATTCCAACTCAGTCAATGATTTAGCCAAGAGGTTGCGGAGCAAGACCGTTCGGAGGTCCCCGCGGGGCAGCAATGCTTGCCGCGCATCGTGGACAGATCTAAAGACCTCGACGGCCTCCGCAAGGCGTCCGAGTTCGACCAGTGCCAACCCGCGCTTGTGGTGCACGGCCTGGAGGGATTGCGAAATAGCAAAATCCTCTTCGAGTTCAGCGGCAATTTGGTCGAGTTCTTTCAGTGCCTGCAGAGGGTCATCCAGGTCGAGCAAGCACAGGGCTACTCCGAATCGAGCGGCCCGGCGCCAGCCTTCTTGCATTGGAGATTCCGAACTGGGACCAATGTTGGAGAGCGACGAGAGTGCATCGCGGAACGAGAGCAGTCCGGCCCCCGACTGAAACTGCCGCCACTGGCACTCGCCCTCTAGGGCGGCGAAATAAGCCCGATGCATTTGCTCGTCGGGGAACTCATCGACGAGTTCGTTCAAGCGCTCCCAGGCAATGCGGCTCTCTTCAGTCCGATTCGCCAGCTCGAGCAAGTACGCGAGATTGGCTAGAGAGGCAAGCGTGCGTGGGTGCCGCTCGCCGAGTCTGCTCCACCGACCGTGGTAGACGTGTTCCGTATAGTCGATCGAACTCGTGTAGCGCTTCTCGTGGAATGTCAGGGCGGCAAGCTGCTCTGCACATAAAAGTTCGATTGCTGATGACGGACCGTATTTCTCAACTGCGGACGCATGAGTTGACTTTAGTAGCTCGCGCGATTCCTCGACTTGCCCTGCCCGAATTTGCTCCGCCGCCAGCAAGCATGCAGCCTCGAGAGTTTCGGGATGAGCGGGACCGAAGAGCAGCTGTGCACTTTGGTAGGCGAGGAGGCGCAGCGAGCTTCGGTCCGCAGGGAGTATCTTGAACAGGCTAAACAGATCAGCGAGTACGCCCGAACTGTGAGCGCCGGTTCCGGAATAGAGCGCCTCACGATACAGGCCACTCTGCGAATGAAACTGGCTCCATGCGCTCAAGAGCGGGGACGTCTGCTGGGCAAAGTTGACCTCATCGGCGAATTCGGTTCCGCGTTCCATGCGACTCTCGAGCGTAATTGTGAACAGCTCTTGAGCTTCGTCGTCACGCCCGAGTTCCAGAAGAGCGAGCCCGTGCTGAAACATCGCCGAACGTGTCGCATGTGAGTCCGGTCCGAATGTACTTCGCGCCAATTCTACTGCTCGACCAGCGGCGTCTTCCGCGCCAGAATTTCGTCCCGCGTGGCGATCCAACCAGGCCAGCGTGCAGAGTGCGGCGACTTGAAAGTCTGGATCGTCTGCGAAGGCTTGCTCAATGTTCGCTCGCGCCAGGTCGGCTGCGGCAGGGATCTCGCGATCGGTTGAGTCGGAAGCTTCTTGAGCTTGAAGCAAGACCTCCATGAGGTAGGTCGTGACGCGCTTCGTTAGCTCTTCCTCTTGCGACGATTCCTGGACCTGTTGGGTGAGCTGTTCGACAGCTCCGACCTTCGAGAGCGCGAACGCGAAGAGAAGCAAGGCGATTGCTCCTACCCCAAGGAGTGGAGCCAACGTTCGGCGCCGGCGCTTCTGCGCACTGTATTCGAGGAGCTTGGAACAGACCTCCTTAGCAGAAAGTTGCGCGGCGTCTGTCTCGTAGCCGTGACGGTTGGCGAGTGCGCCGTCGAGGAGCCTTCGCACACCCGACGACAGATTCGCTCGCCCGAGCTCGACAGAAGAACTCGGTGCGGGGCCGCCGGTCAGGATTTTCCAAGTGAGGAGGCCGAGCTTGAATACATCATCCGCTTGTCTGTTCAGACGGGCACCGGGCTCGGTATGTGGATACTCCGCACGATCGATAGAGTCGGGTTTGTCGCGCTCGACCGAACCGGCTAATCCGAAGTCGATCAGCTTAGCGCGACCCTCGGCATCGACGAGGACGTTTGCCGATCTCAAGTCTCCATGAAGGACTCCACGCTCGTGGGCGTGGCTAAGTGCATCCGCAATCGAGCTGGAGAGTTGGAGCCGCTCGTTCATTGAGGGAGCGTGCTCGGCGAGATACTCGTCGAGCTGTTGTCCCTCGATGAACTCCATGGCGAGGTACGGGCGCACGCCGGAGTCGAGCCGAGCTGCACCCGCTTCGATGACGCTTGCGATCCCCGGATGCTGGAGCCGGCCGAGCGACGCGGCTTCCGCTTGAAACCGCTGAATCGCGGACAGGCTGGGGTCGGCGGAGTGAAGGAGTTTCAGAGCGACTAGCCGACGCGGCTGAGATTGCTCGGCCAAAAAAACGATTCCCATGCCGCCGCGGCCGAGCTCACGGATGATGCGGAAGCCCGCGATGGTGCTGGGCAGCGAGGCGGAGTGATCATTCACGCCTCGCATGGAGTCTGGAGCTCGAACGGCGAAGCCGGGACCGAGCGCCGGGTTCGCCAAAAATTCCTGATCATCCTCGTCGGTTAGCAGCAGCGCCTCGAGCTTGGCGTGCAGGTCGGGATCCCCATCGCAAGACTCGCGTAGGAAGTCCACTTGCTCTTCGCGAGACTTGCTGTGGGCAATCAGGAAGAGCTCCTTAAGCCTCTGATAGCGGGCGGGATCCATTCGAGTTGGGAGAGTCAGTTTTGGCCTTGGAACTGCGAGTGCAGCCACGCGCGCGCAAGGCGCCACTCTCCGTCGACGGTGCGCTCGGAGACTTCTAAGGCTTGGGCGACTTCCGGGATGGTGAGCCCGCCGAAGAAACGCAGCTCAACGATCAGAGCTTGCCGCTTGTCCAGCTCTGCGAGGCGATCGAGCAGCTCGTCGAGCGCGAGTAGGTCGAAGCTCTGGTCCTTGACAGCCAAAGTATCCTCCAAGTCCACGCGCTCAAGGCCGCCCCCACGCTTCGCTGCGCGTCGTGCGCATTCGTGGTTGATGAGAACTCGTCGGATCATCAGGGCAGCTGCGGCGAAGAAATGTGCTCTGTCGTTCCAAGTCCCGATTCGCTGTTTAGCAATGCGCAGGTAGACCTCATGCACCAGTGCCGTGGGTTGGAGCGTGTGTTCACTTCGCTCTTTCCTTAGCTGAAGGCGTGCGAGCTCGCGCAGCTCGTCGTAGATGACGGGAACCAGGTCACTCGTCTTCCAACCGGTGAGGTCTCCAATTCGAGAGGCGGGATGGGGGAGTGAGGTCACTGGGCGAAAGTTTCGATGAGGCGTTCGAGTCAGGTTGCTTCGAGTCAGGTTGCCGCAAGTCAGCCGGGCGGGAGACCGTCCGCGAAAGACTAGCTGCAATTTTAGCCTGAGTTTCCGTTTTTTGTTGCGCGGTCGCTCTGTCATCAGTGCGTGTGACTGCAGGAGCCGTTCTCGAACAAATGGAACGCATGCGGCTTCCCTATGGGTAACCGTGCAGGAGAAACGTGCAAGCAGAGTTGCGCGCGAGAGCTTCGTGCCTATCACGCGCGATATTCCGGAACCGAGAGAACAACGAACTGAAATCGAAGACATCTGTTCGCCCGTGTGCGGTCAGATCGACGTAAGTGGCGAAGGCGAACTCGTTCCGTCAATCGCCGCGAGAACATTCGCGCCAGAACGAAACCCTCAGAGGAATCCACTCGATGAAAATCTCTAGTTCAATAATCAAAGCGCTCGTCGCCAGCGCACTCTCCGCCGCCATGATCGTTGGAGCCATGAACCTAACGGCTTCGGATGCAGAGGCGGGTAGGCCGCAGCTGCTGTGTGGCCCTTCCCTCCAGTGGTCTTGCTCCAAGGCAAGCGGTCCGGACTTCCTCTTCGAAGGAACGGTTTGCGACAAGGTTCGCTACGAAGCTCAGACCGGTCAAACTTGCAGCCCGCTGAAAATTAAGTAAGTAGAGAGTGCGACCTTTGAGTGCACCGTGTGCTTTCGACGTCGTAGGCCGAGCCCTCCGCTCGACACCGCTTCGATTGAAGCGCGCGGTGCGCTCCGTGTACTTAAGCGATAGATATTCTCGCGAATCAGTGGACCGATAGACATTCGCCCGAATGCGAGCGAGCCTGGCTTGCTCGGCAGAAAGAAAATCGCAGGATGCGTAGAACCCGCGCCGCGATGACTTTCCAAGAGTTTCTTTGCGTGACTCTGCCGCGATCGGTGCGTGGGAGGAGGCAGGAGAGCGGGTCGCGGCATGTAAGCAGCTGCGGCAACCTCCGCCGCCTGTCCAAGTTGGATCTCAGCCCCCCCCTATCAATTTCAAACACTCATCGAGGACGCAGCGAAACACCCCATGTTCCGCAGCTTCCCATCCAGTCTCTCGGTGGTTCGCTTTTCCTTCTAACAATCGATCTCTCATGAAGTTACACAGCTACACCGTCACACTCCTCACCGCTGTTCTCGGTCTCTCGACGACTGCATCGGCGCAGATCGTCCGCCAGGTAGACGCGACCGGCGCCAACGGAGCCTTTACAACGATTCAGGCCGCAATCGATAACGCAGCGGAGGGCGATGTCATTCTCGTAAGAGACGGAGCCTACGGCGGCTTCTCGATCGACGGCAAAGCGCTGCGGATTGTGGCGGACGTCGGCGCTCAGCCCATTCTGTTCTCTAACGGAGCGGCTGATCCAATTGCTCACATCAGCATCGCCAATCTGGCGAGCACACAGTTCGTCGAACTGGACGGCCTAATCGTGAGGGTTGGAACCTCATCGCCCTTTACACCCGCGGGGCCTCTGGCTCGAATCGTCGACTGTAGCGGTTCCGTTTTGATTCAAAACTGCGAGTTCGACGCCTTTAACAGCAACCCCTTTGTCTTTGGGAATGCACGCGGCTTGTCGATCGAGCGGTCGAGCGCGGTGACGCTCGTTCGAACGAGAATCGACATGACGGAACAAGTCACTATTTTCCCATCGAACGCACTCTCAGCCGTTGACTCTTCAGTCTACCTCTACGACTCTGACCTAATCGGGGGCGCTGGCCGCATTGGAGAGGGGGGGCAAAGCGTTCCTTCAACGTCCGGAGTCGAGGCGCTCGAACTCACTGGCGGAGAGATGCTAGTCGTTGGTTCAAGATTGACTGGCGGCAATGGAGGCGATGGTGATATCAGCCCTACCTTCATGATTTGTTCGGACGCCGGCGACGGGAGTCCGGCGGTGATTCTTCGGTTGGGCGCTTCTCAGCCAGTGCTTCGGATCTCAGACAGCCAGTTGACTTCCGGAGCGCCAGGGCAGACTGCTGGGCTCTGCTTGCCCGGTCTCGTTGTTGCCGATCCGATTGAGCTAAACGCAGGTACCGTCCAGTCACTCTCGCGCAGTTTCCGCAGCACCGAGCTGACTCCGGTAGCGCGCGTTGGGGATTCGATGACCCTCCGCTTCGAGGGCGAGCCCTTTGACCTCGTCTGGAATTTGCTCTCGCTCGAAACGACGACAAGTGTTGTCTATATGCCTGAATTCATGGGAGCGGTCTACCCGGGCGGAGCGTCTCAATTGTTCTTCCGCGGCTCTCTCGGCGCCAACGGAATGAAGAACAGGAACTTCACGTTAAACGACGTCGGGGTGGACGTCGCTTCGCTCTACCTCCAAGGGTTCTTCTACAATTCCACCGAGGGCGTCACGGTTTCGAATCCGCAGATCGCGATCCTGATGGACGCTTCCACTCCGTGATCTCGGCTTCGGCTTCGGCTACGGCATAGAGCGCCGAGCGGGCGGTCGGTTCCCCGGCTCCCGCACGGCGATTTTCTTTTTAAAGCGGATCGCCGGTCATCACGCTTCCCGCTCAGGCTGCAGGTGGATGGTATCTGCGTGCATCACGGCCTTGGCTTGCCCCAACGCTTCGAGCTAGGAGGCCATTCGCTTCGCTCGGTAAACGCCGGTCTACGACCGAGAACGCGGCGTTCGTGTCCCTGTATGATGCCCCCGCTCTAGCCGCGAATCGCGTTGAGGCCCCAGCCCTCGCTGGAAGCGAGTCGATTGCACGACGAGCGCCGCGGCCGCGAGCGAATCCGGACACCTAACTAGAAAAGTGAACATGAAGCGATCGAACTGGATGTGGCTTGTGGTCTTGCTGGTCTCGAGCACCGCGGTGACCGCCCAAGAAAACCTGCGCGACGAAATCGCCAAGGACTACAAAGCCAATCTTCACGAGCTGTTCGTTCACTTTCACCAAAACCCCGAGCTCTCGAGCTTGGAGGTGAAGACCGCGGCACGCCTCGCCGCCGAACTGCGCGCGCTCGGCGTGGAGGTGACGGAAAACGTCGGCGGAACGGGCCTCGTCGGCATGCTTCGAAACGGTGACGGTCCGGTGGTCCTCGTGCGCGCCGACATGGATGGCTTGCCGGTCGAGGAGAAGAGCGGGCTCGACTACGCGTCGGTCGCGAAGCAGGTCAACCGCAAGGGCGACGAAGTGCCGGTCATGCACGCCTGCGGTCACGACGTGCACATGACGGCGATGGTCGGAACGGCGCGACAGCTCCAGGCGAACAAGGCCAAGTGGTCCGGAACGGTGATGTTCGTGGGGCAGCCGGCGGAAGAGACGATCAGCGGCGCGCGCGAGATGTTGCAAGACGGCTTGTACGAGAGATTCGGCGTGCCGGACTTCGCGCTCGCTTTCCACGTCGGCGCTGGCGAGCCGGCGGGCAAGGTCGAATTGAAGGGCGGGCCGGTCTACTCGTCGTCGGACTCGGTGGACATCATCGTGCACGGTGTTGGCGCGCATGGCGCGTCGCCGCACAAGGGCAAGGATCCGATCTACATCGCTTCGCAGATCGTGATTGCTCTGCAGGGGATCGTGAGTCGCGAGCTCTCTCCCCTCCGTCCGGCCGTCGTGACCGTCGGCGCGTTCCATTCCGGATTCAAACACAACATCATCAGCGACGAGGCGCACTTGCAGTTGACCGTTCGCTCGAACGACACGGACACGCGCGACCATCTGTTGACGGCGATCGAGCGGATTGCGGTGGGGGTCGGGCGCACGAACGGCCTGCCCGACGAATTGCTGCCCGAAGTGATCTTCTCGAAAGTAGAGACGACGCCGCCGACGGTGAATGACGTTCCTCTGGCCGAGCGGATCGGCCAAGCCTTCACACGCGAGCTCGGCGAGGACCTGCTCTTCACCTCCAACGTCGAGGGCATGGGCGCCGAGGACTTCGCCTACTTCGTGAACACGGACGATCATGTGCCCGGCTGTTACTTCTCCGTCGGCGGCACGCTCCAGTCCGATCTCGACGCCGAGAAGGCGGGCGGTCCGGCGGTCGCATCGCACCATTCGCCGCTCTTTCGCATCGCGCCCGAGCCGTCGGTAATCGGTGGCGTGCACGCGATGACGGTTGCAGTGGTGGAGCTGCTCGGGAAGTAAGCGCTTTTCGCACCGCTTCAAGACCGCGATACGATTCGACGAGCGGGCGGGAGCTGGCGTTACACGACGCTAATTCTTTCGTACGAACAAAACCGCAGGTTGAGAATGTTGCGGACTGCCGCTCACGAGCGATCGTCCTTCCGAGAAAAGAGAGTTAGCGAACTCTTTTCCTCCGCACTCTCCATTCCTCCTGCTGCTCCCGGAGCGGACATTATCATCCTCGAATCAGGAACGAAAGTACTCATCGCTCATCGCCGTTTGTACGCCGGCGATCACGGGCGCTTCTTCGTGGGCGTCGTTGACGACTACGACGACGGCATTGCACGGATCGAAGGCTACACCTGGATCCACGACGGCTATGACGGAACGTTCAACCGCAAGTCGGACAAGCGCACCAAGATCGTTCCCATCATCTCGGGATCCGTCATCGTCTACGAGCTGCCCGCTTCGCTCGACATCGAGGACTTCATCATCGAGACCGTCGGCAACGGCACGATGGCGCGCGACAATCACGAGTTCGAGATGGACCTGAGCGAAGGCCGCATTTCGGGATCGGGAGAGATCCCCCGCGACCAGGCGGGCTGAGAGAGTCGGTGGCGCCGCTCAGTCAGGATCGCCGCTGAGCACCCAACCGGCCCAGTCGCGCACCGCCGCGCCCTCAATTCGCAGGTCGCACTTGGCCATCCACAAGGCCTCGGCTTTCGGCAGCTCGTTCACCCAGAGGTAGGTGTAGAAGAGCTCCATCAGGCGCTGCGTCATCGCGTCGTCGACTTTCCACAGGCTCGTGATCGAATTCCTGGCGCCGGCGGCATAGAGCGCGGCTTGTAGAGATTGAATGCTCTGACCGGCACGCCGAATCCCCACGTTGGTTTCACATGCCGAGAGAACGGCCAGCTCACATGCGGACAAGTCGAGCGAGCACAGCTCTTCCGCGGTCAGCATGCCCGGCATCTGGCCCAGTGAGTTGTGCCCCTGATTGGCGCCGGAAAGGGCCAGGCCACAGAGGAGCATCGGGCTCATCGCAACGACTCGCTCTTGGGCTCCCATCGAATTCCAGCCACGGTCACTTGTGAAGTCGAGCATGGAGGGGATCGTCTCGGGCGAGAACCAACCGTGCGTTGCCAGGTGCACAAAGCTCTTGCCCGAGACCGCACGAGCGAAGGCTTCCTTCGTGGCCTCGCCTCCGGTCAGCAGAACCGGCTCGCGCTCGACAGCGCTGACAAACAAGGCCTGCACGGCTTCGACTTCTCGGCGTGTTCCCGGAATAACTACGAACTCGGCCAATCCAGAGCGCACGTCGATCGCCCGCGTCTTGGCTGGAGTCGATGCCTCTGAAAGCTCGTTCCCATTGCCCTCATAGTCAATGCCGCCGACGAGCAGGAGTGACTGCTCGCGAGCTGGCTCGACTTCTTTCCTGTCTGTCGCGAGTCGTGCGAACGAGACTTCGTTAATCACGCGGAAGCGATCGCCCAGTCGCCTCTCCCCAGAGGGCAGCGCGTCGAGCGGCACGAGGAACACAAAATCATCCGCGCAGAGGTGAAGTGTCTTCGTTTCTTCTCCAAGCGTTTCCAGGATCGGGCCAAACAGCTTCGCGTACAGATCTGCTCCAGCGCGGGGCTCGAATTCACTCATGGTGGTGGCGTCGAGCGTAACGCCGCGCGCCGCGATCGGTCTCCCCATGGACTCTCTCCAAGCCAGCGTCAACTCCTCCAACTCCGCCGCCTCTCCCAGATCGATTCGAGTCAGCGAACCGTCCGCCTTTACAACGTGAACCAGGATGTTGCCCGTGCTCACGACGCGGTTCGTGTCTTCGTCGAAGTGCTTGGCGGTGAAGCGCCTGAATCCGAGCGCCGCCGCGTCGGCGTCGAGGCCTTTGGCGAGTCGGTCGAGCTCGATAGCCTCCAGTGCGACGCCGCGCTTGGACAGAAGCAGACTCGCCCGGCGCTCGAGGCGGTCCTTCTCCTGAATCAGGCTGGTCATTTTGGACTCCAGCTCTCCCGAGCCATGCTCGTCGGCAGAGCTCAGAGCGAGTGCGCCGAGTGACTCTCGAATCGACGCGGCCTCCCTCATGATGGAAGTGATCGCAGGATCTGTGGATTGTCCGACCGCGCGGGCGGCTTCACCGGCGACGAGACGCATGGTCTCGATAACCTCGAACACTCCGGCCTCAATCCCGTCGTCCTCGAACTCGAAGCCCGAAAGGGAAGTCGCGTCGAGCACTTCCCGGATGTGAAAATCCAAGTCCACGACGATCTGTCTCGCCCCACGCGGCTCGTAGGCCAACGAAGCAAGTGCTCGTGTTCGCATGCCCTCCAATTGTGCAGTGAGGTGAGGCCGGACCTCCTCAAAACCGCCATCCATCGCCAATGCGAGGATCAGTCTTCCCCGGGCGCCGAGTAGATCAGGACTGTCCTTGGGTACGGTCGCTTCGTAGGTCGCAACGGCAGAGCGAAGGAGCGAGCACGCATCCGCGAACTCCTCCCTCAGAAGCATGGAGTTCGCCAGGTTCCACTTGGCGTGGAGCAAGTCGGGGTGTCCTTTGGGGAGCGTTGCCTCATAGGCCGCGAGGATGGAGACTCGCATGGCGTACGCGCCCGCATGGTCGCCCATGTCGTTCATCAAATTGCTCAGATTCATGCGCGAGGAAAGTACATCGGGGTGATCTTCGCCATGCGTCTCTTCCCGGGTCGCGAGGATCGACTCCTGCAAGACTCGCGCGCCGGCAAGGTCGCCCTGGTCAGCCATGGAGCCCGCCAAATTCCCTCGAGCCGTCAACAGGGTGGGATGATCCTTGGGGAGTGTCTTCTCAAAGTTTGCGAGCGTGTCCTCTTGCAGCGTGCGCGCGCCAGTGACATCGCCCAGCTCGTACATCAGGAGAGCCAGGTTGGTTCGAGTCTCAACCAACAGGTAATGATCCGCGGGGAGAGTGCGCTCATAAGACTCGAGCGCCGACTCCAAGAGAACCCGAGCGCCGGCGAGGTCGCCGCCCGTCTCGCGCATCGAGTAAGCCACGTGTCGCCGGGCTTGAATCAGGTCGGGATGGTCTTCGGGAAGCGTCTTCTCGTAGGTCGCGAGGACGGACTCCCGAAGCGAACGGGCAGCGGCGATCTCGCCGAGGGAGGACATGAATGTGGCGAGGCTCGCGCGAGTACCTTGTACGTCGGGGTGGTCTTCAGGAAGTGCGCTCTCGCGGACGGCAAGGACGGATTCCGCCAGCGCTCGCGCTCTCTCGTAGTCGCCCATGAGGAACATCGAATCCGAGAGGTTTATCCGGATGGAGAGCAGGTCGCGGTGACCTTCGGGCAGTGTCCTCTCGCGCGATGCGAGAACGGACTCCCGCAGAGCGAGAGCTCCCGCAGTGTCGCCCAGCTCAGCCATGGAGTTGGCCAGAGATGCTCGGACGCGCGTCAGATCGGGGTGATCCTCGTGCAGCGTCTCCGCGTAAGTCGCGTGCAGTGATTCAAAGATCGACATGGCGCCAGCAAGATCGCCCAGCTTGCGCATCATTGAGGCCAGGCTCTCTCGCGCCTTCAGCAGGTCGGGGTGATCTTCGGGCAACGTCACTTCATAGATCCCGACGAGCGACTTGAAGATTGCGTGGGCACCGCTGAGCTCGCCCATGTTCCTCATCGAACTGGCCAGCGCATTTCGGGCGCGGAGCACACTCGGATGATCTTCGGGCAGCGTCCTCTCGCGGATCGCGAGGATGGACTCACGCAGCGCTTGAGCAGCGGCTAACTCTCCCATGAGGTGCAAGATGTTGGACAGGTCCGACTGGACGGCGAGCAGGTCGGGGTGATCCTCGGGCAACGTCTTCGCACGGGCCATCGCGACGGACTCGTACAGCGCCCGAGCTTCGGCAAGGTCGTGCGTCTTGTAAGTGAAGAGTGCCAGATTGCGTCGGGCGCTCAGCACGACGGGGTGGTCGTCGGGGTGGTGCTTCTCGTAGCCCTTGAGGACCGACTTCTGCAACGCGCGGGCAGCAACGGCGTCGCCCATGCTGTCCATGGAGTTGGCGAGATCTCCCCGCGCGCGAAGTACATCGGGATGATCTTCGGCCAGCGTCTTCTCACGTGACGCGAGGACGGACTCGAAGAGTGCGCGAGCGCCGGCGTACTCGCCCATTCGTGCCATCGCAACCCCCAGATCTCTGCGGGCGGCAAGCAGATCGGGATGGTCTTCGGGCAAGACTTCTTCACGGGCGGCGACGATGGACTCGTGCAGCGCGAGCACACCGTCGCGGTCGCCCAGCTCCTGCAAGAAGACGAGCATGTCCCTCTCCGTGTCGCGCAGCTCCGGGTGATCCTGTGGGAGCGTCCGCCGCCTCGCCTCGAGGACGCGCTTTAAGTCGTCACACGCACGCTCGAACATGCCGAGGCCTCTCCGCGTGTAAGCCAGGTTCGCCAGAGTCCAGAGGGTGTCCGGGTGGTCCTTCGGAAGTACCTCCTCGCGCTTCTTGAGAACGTCCTCCAAGAGAGCCAGCGCTTCCTCGTTGCGCCCGAGGTTCATCAGATTCCAGCCGACATTGTGCCGTGCCTGCAAGACGTCGAGGTGGAACTCGTGCAGAGTCCGTTCCCGAGCTGCGAGGATCTCCTCGTGTTGGACGAGACAGGCTTCGCGATCGCCGAGGTCCCAACAGATCGAGGCGAGCGTCGTTCTGAAGTTGAGGAGCTCGGCATCGTCGTCCGGAATGTTGTCGACGGAAAGCGCGAGGACTCTTTCAGAGAGGCGCCGTGCATCCGTAAGCTCGCCCAGACTCTTGAGGTCCGACACGACATTCGCCGCGGCGGCGATCCAGTCCGCGTAGTCGTCGGGCAGGCGTTTTTCGCGGATGGCAAGGATGGCCTGGTCGAGCTCCAAGGCGGCGCCGAACCCGCCCTTCCGATAGTGCGTTGTCGCGAGCTCTTCCATGGCCGCGACCACGTCGGCGTGTTCCTCACCGAGGAGGCGCTGTCGCGTGCGGAGAATGTCTTCTTGAATCTCCTGCGCGAGAGCGTGCTCGCCCCGCCTCGACATCTTGACGGCAACCTTCGCGCGAGCCTCGAGCACATCGGGATGCTCCTTCGGCATCGTTCGTTCGCGGTGAGCGAGAACGAGCGAAAGGACGCGTTCGGTCGCGGCCGGATCGGCGAATTCATCAAGGACCAGAGCCATATCCCAGCGCGCTCGAGCCATCAACTCGCTCCGGGCTGCCCCGTCGTCGTCCAGCCCGTCGAGCGAGGACAACAGAAGCTCTTCCGTTCCCTCGGAGAGTGCATCTCGAAGAGTCGTTTCGGCTTCACGCGTCGCCGCGGTCTCCGGAGCCGCGACGAGGTGCAGGACCAGCGAGCCTTCAATGCCCTCCGCATCCTTCGGACTCTGTGCGCTTGCCACGAAGATCGCGAGACGATCGCCGGAGCTAACTTCAAAACGCAAGCACGGCGTGTCTCCGCCGCCCGAGTTGTTGTCCTCGCCGAGGAGCTGCATCGTCGATGCGTTATCGACGCGCAAGAACAAGTCGAGCTCCGAGCTCGTCCAGATGTGCAGCGTGCCCTCGAACTCGGTTTCGTACTCGACGACCTGCGTCGGTCCGCGACCTTCGATCAGAGCGGGATTGTCAGCCGTCAGTTCGAGCACGATCTCTCGATCGAATTGCGGCGGGGGAATCGGTGTGTCGTTTTGAACTTCGACCTGTAGCAGCGCCAAGAACAACCATGCGGGCGTGAAGTGCATACTTCGCATCATAGCGGCCGTTTAAAGACGGGTTCAGAAACGCCGCTCGGTTTCTCTCATCACCCCTATTGCCTCGGCCCCGCGAATCCAGTCTCCCATGCCGAGCTCGACGGCGAGAAGGCGGGCGGTCCTGCGGTCACGTCTCAC
This sequence comes from Planctomycetota bacterium, assembly GCA_029259635.1. Classification (GTDB taxonomy): domain Bacteria; phylum Planctomycetota; class UBA1135; order UBA1135; genus OFTM34. Next base: position 135,655 of record JAJDEU010000062.1, read on the forward strand.
GGCTCTCCGTTCTTTCTCATCGCCCCGGAGCCCGAGGTGATCAGCGGCGTTCAGGAGATGACGGTCGCGGTCCTAGAGTTGTTTGAGAAACAGTGATCTGCGGCGAGGCTTCCGTTAAAGCGAGTAGCGCACATCGAGTACTCACAAAAAAGAGGCTGGGAGTCGCGGTGCGACTCCCAGCCTCAATCTACAGCGCCTGTCCTCCGGCGGCGAACCGCCTGAGCGCTAGAGCTGAATCGAACTCTCAGTCGGTGTTCTGATTCACCTTCTTGAGAAGCTTGCGAACACTCTTGAAGAGGCTCTTGGCGCCCTTGTCGTTCTTCAAGATCTTGGCATCTTTGAACTGATCGCGCATGGAGTCAAAGGCGTCGTTCGCGTCATCAACGGCGTCCTCGACGTCATCCTCGGAGGCATCGCCATTGCCGTAATCGTGGATCGTGTCGTGAGCGATGGCGGAGGTCAACTCCATGCCGTGAGCGCCGTAGGACGAACCGTAGTTGTCGTGCATGTAGTCGTGGAGAGCCGTTGCTGCCTCCTCGAGATCGTGGGATAAACCGGCGGCCTTGTTGCTGATGTCCGCTATGACGGGCAGAGAAAAGAGAGCCAATGCGAGAGCAGCGAATCCAAATTTTGTGAGCTTCATGATGTGGGGGTTCCCTAGATGAATGAGAAAGGGCCGAGCGAGGACTTCGCGCTCGGCGAGCGCCCTGCGGCTTAGGCAGGGCGGGTAACTATAATTAGATTCTAACTAACTACGCATTTGTTGGTACTGGCTAGATCGGCGATTATCAGGATTGGGAGGGCCGGATTGGGCTCGAATGCGCGCTTGAGAGGGCTGGAACGGCAACAGCATGGATAGAGGTGAATTCTTCGAGCCTGTAGCCCGTCGCGCGCCCGACCTGGTTCAGGCCGATCGTGGAGGTCGCGCGACTCCCTGCTCGATCTAAATGCCGAGCTCTTCCGCGTGCTCGCGAAGCGCGCCGATCACGAACTCGATGTGCTGCCCCAAGTCAACGCCGAGTAGTTCGACTCCCTTGCGCACTTCTTCACGGTCGACCTTGGCGGCGAAGGACTTGCTCTTGAGGCGCTTCTTCACGCTCTTCGCAGTCAGTGTCGATACGCCTTCTGGACGAATGAGCGAACAGGCCACAATGAACCCCGTCAGCTCGTCACAGGCGACCAGAGCGCGGTCCAACTGAGACTCGTACGGCACGCCCCACTGAGTGAAGTGAGCCGAGATCGCGTGAGCTTTTTGCTCCTCGCCCCTTTCGCGAAGCCAAGCGACGATTCGGTTCGGGTGATCCTCGGGCCACTTCTCGTAGTCCGCATCGTGAAGCATCCCCGCGATGCCCCACTCCTCCGCCGCTTCTTCCTCGCCGTACTCTGCCGCCGCCGCACGCATCACGATCTCCACCGCGCGCGCATGCTTGCGAAGGGAGTCCGTCTCCGTCCACTCCGTTAGGTGTGCCCAGGCCTTATCGCGTGTGATTGTCATGTTGCGACGAACGGTACAGAACCGGGACGAAAGCGGCCACTCATCGGCAACGCCCGTTGATCTTGTCCCCGTATTCCGCTTCACGTCTACGGAGAGCTTTTGCCTAGAATGCTGCCTGGAGAGTGCGCAAAAGTTCCGATTCACAGAGGAACGACGTGTCTCCATCTTTAGGGAGTCAGAGTGACGGCGTAGGAACTTTGGACGTTGTTCGCCGCCACGGAATCAGCATCGGCGAATCTTTGGAATCGAGGTGAGAGCGTATGGAACTCGTGGAATATGAATCGAAGTCGGTGGGGCGGTGGGCTTTCGTCTTGGCCGCGTTGTTCGCGATCGGTGGGGTTGGCGTCCTTGTCGTTCAGGGCCTAGAAGGTCGGCCGGAGGCGTTCATCGGGGTGTTCCTGATTGGCCTCGCGCTCTTCCTAATGAACTTTGGAACGCTCACTGTGCGCGTGACGAAAGCAGAGGTCGCTTGGTTCTTCGGCGTCGGTCTGATCGGACGGCGCATGAAGTTAGAGCGAGTGCGCGGAGCGGAAGCGACGCGGTCCCCTTGGTATTGGGGTTGGGGCATTCGCTGGACTCCGACGGGTTGGCTCTGGCGCTCGTACGGACTCGACGTTGTCTGGCTGGAATTCGACAACGGGAAGCGCGTGGGAATCGGAACGCAAGATCCCGAAGGGCTCGTTCGCGCGGTGCGCGAGCAGCTCGAGCTCACCTGATCTTGCTGCGCAGGAAATACTCGTTGGGCTGCAGTTCTTCGTCGAAACTCCGCATGGGGACGCCGATCAAGGAATCGCCGCTCTGGTGATCCATTCGCACGTTGATCGGTCGGTCGATCGCTAGCTCCGGGTTGGTCTTGTCGGCCACAACCAGGCGAACTTGCAGAGTCGACTTGTCGACGAAGTACCAGGTGCCGTTGCTGTAGGTCCACTTGGTTTCGCGCGTCCACTTCTCGCCCGGGATGCGAACCGTGAGGAGCTCAAAGTCCTGCTCCTGAATCTTCCAAGCACTGACCGCCATGTCGATGACGGCTTGTCGATCCGCGCCGAGGTAGCGATCGGTGGGCAGCGAGTTCTCGCGAATGATCAGTTCTTTGAGCGAGTCGGCGCGCTCTTTGAGGCTGGCCTTCATCGCCATGACTTCTTTACCCAGGATTTCACCGGCAGCCGGATCGAGTACCTGGAAGAGCGCCAACTTGTCCTCCGCCCACTCCATGCGTTGCGGGATGCCACCCGTAAACCACATGGGCTTCTGGTTCTGAACCGCCTCAGTGGCGTACCTGTCGGCTTCCGCAAGATCGGCGCGAATGTCGGCTGGCAGCGCGATGACCTGCTCGGCAGCGGCCACACCGAAAGCCTCGTGCCCGCGCAAGAATCCGTTGCCCGCATGCTCGATCTGCTTGCCCTGTTCGGTTTGCTGTTCCATCAGGCGGGTATAGACCCGAGCGATGCGCACGCACTCGTCCTTGGCGACATCCAATTGCCCATAAACCTCGGCGGCCTGGGTGCGTCCATCGCGAAAGAGGTAGTCGAGACTCTGGTAGGCGCTCGAGAGCTCCCGCAGTCGCTTGAGGTCATTGTTGAACTCCGGATAGTTCGCCGGATGGATCATGTCCATCAGCCGGGCGTTGAGCGGCTGGATGTACTTCTCCACCAAGTCGATTTTGAATCGCACGTTGACCAACCGCTCTTCGGCTTCCGCAACGCCTTCGCCGTTGGCGGGGATCTTCGCCAAGCCGTCCTCAACAAAGCCCGCCTGTCGTCGAGTCTCTTTGATCGTCTCCATCGTGCGCGCCGTCGTGCGGTGGTCGATGGTGAGTTGATCTTCGATCGGAGTCAGCTTTTCGCGCAGGTTCATCAAACCCGACGTGTCCGTCTCAACACGGCGCAGCGTGAAGAGCGTGTTCTTGAACATGTCCGCGTGCGGATAGCCGAGCTTGACGGTCTTCGGCGGCTCGGGCGTGTTCGGCTCGGGCTCGGGATCAGGCCCCGGCTCCGGGTCGGGTTCCGGTGCTGGCTCGGGCGCCTCGCCGGTCAGAATCTTCGCGAGCTTGTTGTAGAGCTTCGTCGCTTCGTTGTAGCGAGTCGTGGCTTCGGCGACGCCGTCACCGGTGAGTCCCTCTAGTGCACCCTTGGCCGCCTCCATATCGCCAAAGGCTTGATCGAGCCGCATATTGGCGAGCTTGGCCGTCGAACCTTTCGGCGGACTCGTGAAGTGACCGATTGTGCCATCGACCAGATTGAGATTGGCCTCGGCCCGCTTCAGCGACGAGATAACCTGGGCAACATCCAGGACCGTATTGGCCGTGGCGACGGGCGCCAGCAAGGCAACGGACAGGACACAGACAACGGATCCAACCAAACGCAGTAACGAGGACATGTGGGATTCTCTATTCGATGTGAGGCGGCGATTTCGGTCGGGATTGTAAGGCAGTAGGCGTGATATCGAGTCGCACTAGAACCCGCCGCTCTTGCCGCAAGTAAGTACTTCACAGAAATCGGAAGGGCGCGGCCGGCGGGTAAGTTCAGTCACAGCGCGTAGTTCGCACAACAACGGATGGGTCTCTATCGGGCGCAAGATCGTGAAGTCACTTCGCGAATTATGCTGAGTAGCTCTTCGATGCTGTAAGGCTTCTTGAGGAAGCCCCCGATAACGCAATCTTCGAACTGGGAGGTTGCTTCTCGCTCGGTGTGGCCGCTTGAGAGAATGACTGGAATGTCGAAGTCGCGGCCCGCGGATTTGCGTAGGGCCCGGAGAGTATCGGGGCCGTTCATCGTGGGCATGGAGAGGTCTAGAATGATTGCCGATAGCCGCTCGCCGTGCTCCTCGAACATCTCCACGGCCTGGTGTCCGTTCGAGGCGGCGAGGACCTCGAATCCGGCACCATTCAGAATGCGTCCGGTCATCTTCAGCAGAGGTTCCTCATCGTCGATCATGAGGACAGTTCCCTCACCACTCCAATCTGTGTCGGAGAGTTGCTGCGATGAGGGATCGGCCTCCTCTTCCGGGCTTGCCGGCAGGCGTAGCTCGATCGACGTTCCCTCTCCAGGCGCGGTGTCCACTCTAGCGGTGCCACCGCAAAGGCTGAGGATTCTGTGGACAACGGCCAGGCCGAGACCTTTTCCGGCCTTCTTGGTCGTGAAAAATGGATCGAAGATGAGCTCTCTCGTCTCCGGCTCCATGCCGGAGCCATTGTCGGACACTCTGATCAGGATTTCGTTGGTGTTCGCGTCCTTTGCAGTGCTCAGCTGCACACGTCCGGAAGCTCCTTCGTGGGACTCGGAGGCATTCGTGATCAGATTCATGATCATTTGCTGAAGCGCGGTGCGGTTCGTTCGAGCGACGAGCGGATCGTCGCTCAGCTCGAACTCCAGGTTGGTCTGGTTGCTGAGAGCTGCATCGAGCATCATGCTCGTCTCGCGCACGACTTTGTTTACATCAACGGGGAGATTGAAGTCGTCGCCTTCTTTTCCGATATAGGCGAGCACCTGTCCGGCGAGGTCCGCGGCTCGGCGCGTGATCAGCTCGATTTCATCCAGGAACTCTTGGGCGAGTTCGGGATTCGCGAGCTCTCGCCGGAGCAATCCCGCATTGCCCAAGATTCCGCCGAGCAGGTTGTTGAAGTCGTGTGCGACACCGCCGGCGACCATGCCTACGCTCTCGAGTCGCTGTGAGTTGCGGAGGGCCACCTCGGTTCGTTCGAGTTGGCGCCGTCCTCGGCGATTCTCAATCTCGTGCATGACGAGAGCAGCCAGGTCGCTGATGCACATGAGCTCTCGGTCGGACAGCTCGCGCGGCTTGGAGCAGAAGGCGCACAGGGTCCCGATACGAAAGCCGTCAGTCGTTTTGAGCGGTGCTCCGACATAGAAGCGGATTCCGTTCTCGGCTCTGACGAGACGGTTCTCTTTCGAGCGTGGATCTACAGACGCGTCGGGAAGGTAAAGGACTCCGTCGGATTCGATCGCGGTTTCGCACAACCCCGGGTCGCGCGGCACCTCGACGGCGGATACTCCGTGTGCGGCTTTGAACCAAGTGCGTTCCTTGTCCACCAACGAGACGCACGCGCTGGGTACGTCGAGGAAGCGAGCGAGCAACGAAACGATTCGATCGAAGGTCGCCTCCTTGGGACTGTCGAGAATCTCGTAGCGGTGAAGAGCCGCCAGACGGTCTCTCTCGACAGTTTCAGTGACCATAGCCAGTGATGCTAGCTTTGGTAGTTTTGTCAGACAAGAGTTCTGCAGACGGCTCGAGGAGTTTCGACTTGGCCGATTTCGAGTGCGCGCTATGGCTCTCTGTGGGAAGGCTCCGTCGAGATTCCCAGTTGTGGGTAGTGGATAACCGCGCGAGCGTAAACCAGGAAGGCGGCGACGGTTGTCATTCCACCGATGAGCTTCGCGTTGACGCTTTGGCGTATATCGCGAATTCGAAGAGGCTTTGAATCACGCGTGGAATCAACGGGCTCGAATGCTATTGGGGTTGCGCTCGATTTTTGGCGCAACATCGAGAAGCGGATATCGCCATCCATTGAATTGCTCGCTTACTGCCAGGTGAGTAGCGCTTAATCGGCCGTCCGCGATCCGCAAAAGTTAGCTGAACCGTAGAACAATCAGTTTTCCTTTGCAGGTTTGTCTCACTTCGAGAGCGGAGGATATTGGCCCGTACCTCATGCTTCGGCGCTACTATGGAATCGCGCCCTTACTGTTCTCGATAGTGGTTCGTCCACTCGTCTCTTTCTCCCCGGAAGTTTCATGAAGCACCTGAGTCATTGCATTCTCGCTCTCTTATCAAGCGCCCTTCTCATCGGTGCGGTTCCGCAGAACTCGACATACGACAATTTCGTGATTCGCAACGTTCGCATCTTTGATGGTGAGCGGGTCCTTGAAGAACAGGACGTCGCCGTCGAAAACGGAATCATTGTCCGCTTGGGGATCGACGTCGAGGCGCCTGACGTGGCGCGCGTGATTGATGGCAAAGGACTCACGCTCTTACCGGGATTGATCGACGCGCACACACACACGATTTCTCCCGAGATTCAAGAGACGTCGCTCGCGGTCGGCGTGACGACCGAGCTCGATATGTTTGCGAGCTGGCAGATGGTGAAGGGGATTCGCGCACGGCAGGAGTCGGGGTTGAACGCGAATCGGTCGGACGTCTTTTCCGCGGGAACTCTGGTTACTTCGCCGAACGGTCACGGGACGGAGTACGGCTTCTCGATCCCGACGATTGAGACTCCGGACGAAGCGGTGGCATTCGTGGATGCGCGACTGGAGGAAGGCTCGGACTTCATCAAGGTCGTCTACGACGACGGCGCGGCCTTTGGCATTTCGATGCCGACCATCGACAAGGCGACTCTGAGCGCCGTCATCACGGCTGCGCACGATCGCGGTAAGTTGGCGATCATTCACATCGGTTCCTATCAAGGTGCGTTCGACGCTCTCGAGTTGGGCGCTGACGGGATCGTGCACATGTTCTACGAGGCCGTGGACGACGCGGCGATCGCGAAGTTCGTCGCGCTCGCCGTAAAGAACGGCGCCTTCGTGACGCCGACCATGACGGTTTTGGAGAGCGCCAGTGGTATTCCGAGCGGGGCGAGCTTGGTCGAGGATGAGCGACTGGCTCGGTACGTGACGGCGGAGTGGCTGAGCAACCTGCAGCTCGCTTTCCCCGGAGAAGCGCGGGGTAAAGCGGCTGTAGCGTGCGCGATGAAGACGATTCGCGAGCTCGGCGCGGCTGGCGTTTCGATCCTGGCGGGCAGCGACGCACCGAATCCGGGGACGGCGCACGGCGTAAGTCTTCATCGCGAGCTCGAGCTCCTGGTTCAAGCCGGCTTGAAACCCGTCGCCGCATTGCGCGCAGCGACCTCCGCGGCCGCTCGACGTTTCGGGCTCTCGGATCGCGGTGTGATTCGCACTGGGCTGCGCGCGGACCTCGTATTGGTCCATGGCGATCCGACCGTGGACATCTTGGCGACGCGGGACATCGTCGCGATTTGGAAGCGCGGAATCGCGGTTGATCGCGAGGCGGTGAGCAAACGTATCGCGGAGGCTTCTGCGATGGCGGCGAGCGCGAAGGCGAGTGAGCATGCGGGCGGAGTTGGTAACGGTCGTGTCAGTGACTTTGAGAGCGACGGACTCGCGACACTCTTCGGCGCGGGCTGGAGCGTTTCGACCGACGCCTTTATGGGCGGCAGCTCCGAAGCCAATCTGGCCGTAGCCGAAGTCGGTGCCAATGGAACCGAGCGCTCTATGCACATCACCGGCGCGGTTGCTGCGGGCGATCAACCCTGGGCTGGAGCGATCTTTGCTCCCGGACCTTGGCCCATGTCGCCCGTTGATCTGTCCTCGATGAAGAGCGTTTCGTTCTGGGTAAAGGGAAAGCCCGGAACCTACTTCGCGATGTGCTTCCTTCAGAGCAAGGGCTACACGCCCGCGGTTCAAACCATCGAAGTGACCGAAGAGTGGACGGCCATCACCTTGCCGTTCGCGTCATTCGACGGCACGGACGGAAGCGACTTGATGGGGTTTTACGTCGGAGCCGGCGACATCGGGCCGATGGAGTTCTGGCTCGACGAAGTTCGCTTTGATCGTCAGTGACCCGTAGCGGGGATACCAAGCCAGCTTTGGTAACCCTGCTCTTTGATGCGATCGGTTAATTCCGACTTTTCAGGTAACCCCTCCGGGGATCGCCTTCAGGGGATGGTGGAGCGGGAGCCAAGGCTCCCCCTACTTCCAATCCTTCCTACCCCTGGACATCGATATGACCTCCCCGCTGTTTCTTCGTGCACTCCTGACGCTCACCCTTGCCTCGCCCGCCCTGGCCGAGGGACCCTTTCGCGAACTCTCCTTCGACGACGCGCTGGTCGCTGCGGAGAAGGCCAATACGGTCGTCTTTGTCGACTTCTTCACGACCTGGTGCGGACCGTGCAAGAAGCTCGATCGAGTTACGTGGAAGGACGAGGCGGTTCAAGCCTGGCTGACTGCGAACACGGTGCCGGTGAAAATCGATGCGCAGGAGGAGCCCAAACTCACCGAGCGATTTGGCGTGGAAGCCTTTCCCACCCTGCTCTTGATCGATCCCGACGGAGTCGAATGCGGGCGAATCGTGGGGTATCTGGATCCCGAGGAGTTCATTACTGCGGCCCGTGAGGCGCTCAAAGGTTTCTCGGCCTCCGAGCGAGTTGAGCGCAAGCTCCTGGTCACGCCTAACGACCCGGCTCTCCGTAAGCGACATGGTGCCGCGCTGGTGCAGGAGGGTCGATTCGAAGAAGCCTTGGCCGAGTACCTCTGGTGCTATGACGAAGGTTTGAATCACTCCCCGAGTTTCAGAGGGGTTCGAAGCTCGTTCTTGCTCAGCAGTATCAACTCTCTTGGGAAGCGCTACCCCGAGGCATGGATAGCATTGCGCGAGCGCGAAGCTGCAGCTCGCGAGAGTGTGCTTTCTGGCGAGGGTGATCACCAGGCCGCCGGCGATGTGGTTGCCATTTGTCGCGAACTGGGCGAGTCGAAGCGAATCCTCGAATTGTGGGATGCGCTCATTGAGCAAGACCGAATGGACGCGCGAATGCGTCAGACCTTGATTGGTGTCACTCTGGATTTGCTTATGGAGGCGGGTCGATATCGAGATGCACTCCACGGAGTCGGCGATATCGACGCCTACTTCGATCAAAAAATCGCCATGTTCAAAATGGCCACAACGGATCAGGAAGACGAAGACCTGAGGGACTATATGCTCCGCTCAACACTGGTCGATGTGGCGAGAATCTATGGCGCACTGCTCGGCAGTGAGGATGATCGCGCGAGCGCTTATGCGAAATCGATTCTCGCGTTTAATACCTCTGACCTGGCCTACGCGCAGCTCGTGCGAGCGGCGGCGCGCGTCGAGAGTTGGGCTGCTGCTCGCGAGCTCCTCACTCAGGCTTACGAACTGCTTCCCGAAGAAGAGCGGGGAGCCGTGCGAGCGGCGGAACGAAAACTCCCAAAGAGCGAGCGGCCCGCATCCGGTGTCTGACGCCTCGCCAGTATCAGGGTCGCATGGTGCGCTGGACTTCTAGCTCGGTCGCGTACCACTCGTGAGCGGTCGTGGGGACGGGAAAGCGGACGCGCTCGACGAAGTCGGTGGGAAAGCGAAAGCCGCCGACTTCGCGAAAGCGATCGAAGGTGACGTCGACGTTCGCGCTGCGCGTAGATTTGAGTCCGCGCATCGTGAAGTGAACGCGATTGAGACGGAAGGTCTCGGCGTCGATCCAGAGCACGACGACGTCCTCTTCGGCGAGACCGAAGCCCGGCGAGAGGTGGGCCATGACGAGGTGGTGCGTGCGGTCGCGCAGCTTGGCGGGGCTTGCGAGGCGCAGACTGTTCTGGCGTCGCTGGACGAAGGTCGGGCCGGTCAGGAACATCGAGTAGAGGTCGGCGACGAGAGCGGCGGACGCGAGGACCTCGGGATCGCTGGACGGCACGCCGTTGTAGCTGACTTGAATGCCTTCGGGCGTTCGTACGACTTCCTTGGTTCCACTCGGTCCCGTGTGGGTTTGCTCCATGCGATCGGTCGCGAGGACGAAGCGCTCTCTCGATGTTTGGCGGTACTCGACGTCGGAGAGGACCGACTGAAGCGCGGGAACAATCGAGCCCCACTCACCCTCGTACGCGACCGTGATCTCTTCCAGAGCGGCGTAGAGATCTCCTTGCGCGGCGACCGACTGCTCGAGGATTCGCGCAGCTGCGGCGAGCGACTCGGAGTCATTCGGGGCGTCGGACCAGCTCGGAAAAGCGGTGACGCAAGAGCTGGCGAGCAAGGGGAGAAGGAGCGCAAGGTGTGAGAGCTTCATGGGTGCGATAGTACGGTGTCTTCGGGATGTTGTCTGCTCGGCGAGGGGCAACGTGTTCGGTCCTTGAGGCGAGGGCCTGAGCGCACACCGCCTGGGTTTGTCGCATGCGCGATTCGCCGCCTGAGCTCTGCTAGGAGAAGGGGCCGCCACGCGCCTGACTGCGTGACGACCCCGAGGAGAGGCAGAGGGTAGTGGGTTAGCCGCGAGCGTGCTCGGCGGGCTTCTTGTGATGCTCGGGAGCGTGCTGCTTGAAGAAGCCGTGAATGGTGTGCATCAACTCGCGCTCACTCAACATCGCGGCCTTGCCGTCCTTGAGGGTCGGAGCTTCCGTGAGCTGGTGCGTCGTAATCGGGAGGACAAAGCGACCTTTCATCGATTCGCCGAGCTCCCAGCTCATGACCTTCCACGGCAGGATGTAGGGGTCCGTTGTCGTCGTCTCGTTCTTCACAAGAACGAAGGCAATCCGGCCGTGCTTCGGCTCGATCAAGAGTTCGGTGACCGTGCCGAAGCGCTCGCTCTTGGCGAGCACATGAGTGCCGTGAAGAGTGGACGCGGCCAAACGGCGCGGGAGCTTCTTGGCCATCGCGGCTTCGCGAGCTTTGCCGGCTTCGTCGAGCTTGGCGTCGGCGTCCATTGTATGCGTGCCGAGCTCGCCCGTCCGCGCGAGAACTTCAACGTCGAAGACCGGCATGGACTGCAGGAACTCGCGCGTAACCGGGAGCGACAGGTGCTTGGTCTCAGCGTTCCACGCGAACTTCTCGAACGGGATCAGGCGCGGCTGACCGACTTCTTCTTGCAGTTGAAGAGCAACAAAGAGCAGCTCGCCGCTCTCGCGATCGACAACGTAGTCGATCATCGATCCCAAAAGATGGCCAGCTTCGTCGTTGACGAGTGCCTCGATGCCGATCGGCGCCTTGATAAAGGTCGGTGCTTTGCGCTCGGCATTTTGCATGCGCTCGGCGCCTTCGCGCGTCGCTTGATCATGCTCTTGGCCGAACGAGGGCGTCGCCGCAAGGACGGCGATGGTTGAAAGGAGTGCGAGAGTTTTGGAGTGCTTCATTGTTCGGTGGTTCTGATTGCGGGGGGGAGTGCGTAGATCAGCGATCGCGATCGCTGGAACTGAAACTAGTAGAGCAACCGGCCGTTGAATGAAGACTGAATGCCAGATGAGAACGTGTTCATCTCGCCCGGCGAAGGTGCCCATACGGTGCGCGCACTCTGCTGCCGGTACGGCGGCAATAACTAGTACAAGTCCGCCTTGCCGGTTTCGTGTATCCTCGTGACCCGGCTCCGTAGACCTGGTTTGGAACACCAAGTCGTCATCACCTAGTCGTGGCTTTCCATCGTGAGGACACCCGTGAGAATTCTCGTCATTGAAGACAACCCCGATATGGCTTCTGCCATTCGTCAGGGACTCAAAGAAAACGGTTACACCGTCGACGTCGCACACAAGGGCTTCGAGGGTGAAGAGCGCGCGGCTGCCGACCCCTACGACCTGATCATTCTCGATGTCATGCTGCCCGACCGCGACGGCGTCGAGTTGTGTCGCAACCTTCGACGTCGCGAAGTCTCGACCTTCATCCTGATGTTGACGGCTTTGTCGAGCACCTTCGACAAGGTGGCGGGCCTCGATGCCGGCGCCGATGACTACCTCACCAAGCCGTTCGAGTTTGAGGAGCTGCTCGCTCGCATTCGGACGCTCCTACGGCGCGGAAATCCGGCGGAAGCCACGAAGCTCGAGTTCGGCGGACTCGAGCTCGACCTGATCGCGCGTCGCGTTCGACGCGACGGTCACAAGATCAAGCTGTCCGCTCGCGAGTTCTCCCTGCTCGAGTTCTTCATGCGCAAACCCGACCGCGTTGTCGATCGAACGACCATCGCTCAGAAGGTTTGGGACATCAACTACGAGCCGTCCAGCAACGTCATAGACGTGTGCATCTCTTCGCTGCGCAAGAAGATCGACAAAGAGTTCGAGCGCCCTCTGCTCCACACGGTGATCGGAATGGGCTACCGGTTCGGCGAGCCGGAAGAAGAGATGGCGTAGCGGACCGTGGTCAGAGTTTCTCAAACCTCGAGCACCTAGCCCGGATTATTCATGACCTCGCGGACCAAACTCCTCGAACGGCCGGCTTCACCGGCCTTTCGGCCCCTGCCGGAACTTTGCGCGTGCCGGCGTCCTCGACGACCTGTTCAGGTCGACTGTGGGGCCGGCGCGCGCAAAGCACCAGCAGGAACCGAATCGAGGCGTTTTGCCTCGCGGCTCATGAATAACCCGGGCT
>JAJDEU010000008.1 GCA_029259635.1 Planctomycetota bacterium
GCTCTATGAGCAGCAAATTTTTAGTCGGGTTGGTGCCCGGAAACGAACCCGAATCCATAGATTCGGGGAGGTTTTTGGGTGCCGACCTGGCCAAAAATCGGCCGCTTATGGAGTGAATGACTTTTACCACGGGCTGCTAGACTGCCATTGGCCGAACCGACCCGGTTTGTGTCCCTTCGAGTGAGTTGGAGATGAAGACAAATAAGATCCTGATTGCAGTTGCTGCGGGTCTCGTAGTTGGTCTTGCAGCTCTGCTCATTGGAACGGGAAAGGGAGCGAACAAGGATGTGGAAATAGGCGCAGGCTTCGAGACGAGCTCGGTCGCGTACGCGGTGGATGAAGCTCTCCTCGCTCCCCATTCCGACAAGCCCGCGAGTCCCCTTCAAGCTCCCGATTCAGCGCAATCCCTCACCGAGGTCTTCGAGGATCCCCAAGAAGAGTCCCTCCGCAAAATTCTGGGCGCGACGATCGCGGGGCGCGTACTCGATGATGAGGACGTGGGGGTAGCCCAGGTCACCGTGCGGCTAACGCGCGGATCATCCGAACAGAGGCGGGTCACCGATGAGAGCGGGGAGTACTCGTTCGACAGTATCGAGCCGGGCCACTATCGGCTCTTCGTCGAGCCAAACTCCTTGCCCGAGGACGTTCTTCCGCCTTGGCGGCAGGGAGTCGCCCGCGCCTACACGGGAATACCGACGGGTTTTTACGGGACTACGATTCGAATTGCCGAAGCCCGAGAGCACTCGGTCGACTTGCGGGTCTTCCGGTCGGCCTCGGTCGGCGGACGGATCATCGAAACGGGCGGAGCGCCGGTCGCCGGTGCGATCGTCATCTTGCGAGGCTCGTTCCATCGAAAGCACGCCGCGAGGTCCGGCGAGGACGGTGCCTTTACGATCGCTCGCACCTACCCCGGGCTCTATGAAGTCAGTGTCCAGCTTCCCGGGGGCTATCCGGATGCGATGGGTCGTGCGCCCGTTCCGTTCGAGCTCCAGGTAGAAGCGGGGTCGTTGCAGTTCATGCGCGACTTGATCGTCGGCGCGGAGGGCTACGTTCTGGTGGGGCGAGTCGTCGACCTGGATGGCGCGCCGTTCGCGGGGCTGCTTTTGCGTTGTGCGGAAGAGCGGGAGGATTCGACCGCGAACCGGTTCATCGCGCAGACGGATGCGGACGGGCGCTTCCGACTGGGCAGAATTCCGGCAGGCCAGTTCTCGCTCGTGTTCGATGATTCGGAGTCCCAGAAGGCTCGCGGCGATGTCCGGCTGGACGGGCCGACCGAAGCTCGCCACCTCAATTTAGCGGGCTCTCTGGAGGAGGTGGACCTTGGCGAGGTCGTCCTCGAAAGGCTGCACTCGTTTCTCTTGAGAGGCGAAGTGAAGATCGACGAAGCCTGGGCGGAAGCCAATCAGCTCAAAGGTTGCTTGGTTCATGCCGTCGTCCGAAGCTCGGTGGACGGCTCTGGAGCGGAGCTGCTTGAGCTTCGAGAAGACCGCGTGCCGAGCGCAGAGTCGGGCGCAAGCCCGAACGTGCACGAGGCTGTGTCTGAGGCTCAGCGGACCTTCGAGTGGGGCTGCGTCACGCCGCGGACTTTGATGGAGGTCGAGGTCACGCTTCTGGGTGGGCGCAGCCAGCCACCGAGCAAGGTCGTGAGGTTTCAGCCCCTTGCGGATGAGTCCCTCGAACTCGCGATCGAGTTTCCCTGAGTGCCTGGGATCTTGCGCGCGAATACTCAGCGCAAGTTCGGCAGGAACTCGCGCAACCAAGCTCGCGCGACTCGCCACCGCCGTTCGACGGTTGCCGTCGAGAGCCCGAGTGCTTCCGCAGTCTCGGTAATCGAGAGATTGGCGAACGCGCGCATCTCGACGACACGGCCGAGTTCCGGGTCAAAGGCTTCGAGCTTTTCTAAGGCCTCGTGGAGTTCGAGTACCGGCGCGCCCTGCTCCTCGACCGACGCGGCCAATCCCGACAAAGTCTCGCGCTCGCCGCCCGCGCCGCGCTTGTCGGCGCCGCGCGCGCGCTGGTGGTCGACCAGGACGTTTCGCATGGCTCGCGCGGCAATCGCGCAAAAGTGTCCCTGGCTCTTTACCGAAAGCGGGGTCGACCCGCCCATCAATCGAAGCCATGCTTCATTCACCAAGACGGTCGGTTGCAGGGTGGGCCCGACCTCTCCTCCGCGGCGCAAATAGCCCCCCGCGATCCGACGGAGCTCGTCGTACATCAGGGGCAGCAGCTCTTCCGAAGCCAGCGCGTCGCCCGCTTCGATTCGCTGGAGCAGCCGAGTGGCATCAGGCCCGAATTCGGAGGGTTCCATGGGCGCCATTCTCATTCCGGCAGAGCTACACTTCAACTGGAGACCACTAGCCCGCGCCGACGGCTCTACAGGCGCGAAGCGGGCACACAGGAGCGCCTATCGAGCGTCTCAGCGCCGCACTCTTGTATTCTGGAGGTCTCGCCTCTGTCCGCCCGCTCCAAGATGAAACCCGATCAGTGGAAACGAATTCGCTCAGCGCTTGAGCAAGCCTTCGAACTCGAAGGCGACCCGCGCGCCGAGTACCTCGCGCGCCTAGAAGCCGAAGACGCGAGCATTGCAGAATCTGTTCGAGATTTGCTGGAACGCGACGCGGATGGCTCGATAGGGGAGACGCCACCTCGGGAGGCTTGGAACCGGTTGTTCGACGTGCCCGTGTTGCCCGCCGGGACGCGACTGGGTCCCTACGAAGTCGCGAACGTGATCGCCTCCGGCGGAATGGGCACGGTCTATTCCGCGAGGCGCGCGGATGAGGAGTTCGACAAAGCGGTCGCGATCAAACTGATCAAGCGCGGAATGGATTCCGATGATGTGCTTCGGCGCTTTCGCTATGAACGGCAAGTGCTGGCGGACCTCGAACACCCGGGCATCGCACGACTGATCGACGGCGGAGTGAGCGACGAAGGGCAGCCCTTCTTCGTCATGGAGTTTGTCGAGGGTGAGGTGATCGATGACTGGTGCGACTCGAACAAGCTCTCGATTCGCGAGCGCTTGCGGCTCTTTCAAAAGGTCTGTCACGCGGTCCACTACGCACACCAGCGCTTGGTCGTACATCGCGACCTGAAGCCCAGCAACATTCTGGTCACCAACGATGGCGAACCGAAGCTGTTGGACTTTGGCGTCGCGCGCATGCTCGATCCCGAAACCGAGGCCGAGCGGAGTCAGCTGAGTGCAGACCGCGGCTTCTTCGGAACTCCGAGCTTCGCGAGTCCCGAGCAAGTGCGGGGCGAGCGCGTGACGACTTCGTCCGATGTCTACTCGCTCGGCGTCGTGCTCTATCGCCTGCTCGCCGGCAAGCGTCCCTACGAGCTCTCACAACTCTCGCGGGCAGAGGCGCAGCGATTGATCTGCGAAGTCGAGCCCACCAAGCCGAGTCGGCTGCTGGAAGACTTGCCGGACTCGCCGCTGCATCGCGCGCGAACGAGGCTGGTGGGCGACCTCGACAACATCGTGCTGATGGCGCTCCGAAAGGAACCGGAGCGGCGCTACGCATCGGCGGAGCAGTTCGCCGAGGACATCGGGCGCCATCTCGACGGAATGCCCGTCATGGCTCTGCCGAATACGTTCGGCTATAGAGCCGCGAAGTTCTTGCGCCGCAACCGCGCGTCTTCGGTGATCGGAGCGGCGCTCATTCTCTCTCTCTTCGGCGGAATCGTTACCGGTACCAGGCTCTACAGGGCGGCCGTGCTCTCGAACGAGAAGGCCGTCGAGCGGCTTGAAGATGCACGCCGACTGGCCGCGACTTTCATCTTCGAAGTCAGCGGGGACATCGGCCCACTGGAAGGCACCGTTCGAGCGCGCGAACGCATCGTTCGGTCCGCACTCGAGTACCTGGACCAACTCGCGCTCGACTCGGAGAACGATCCGGGCGTTCGCTTGGACCTCGCGAATGCTTACCTGCGCCTGGGCGATCTTCAGGGTGGTGCGGTGAGGTCCAATCTCGGTCAACGCGATAAAGCGCGGGCGAGCTATGAGCGGGCCAGCGAAATGGCAGAAGCGCTGTCTGCAGAAGCTCCGGATTCGCAGCTCTATTCGGAGTTGACGGCGCGTTGCCTCCTGGGTCACGCGGACCTCGACTTGATCGAGGGCAACGTCACCAGCTTCAACGAAAGACTCGAGTTGGCTCTCTCGCTCTGTCCCGCGGAGTCAAGTTTTCCCGCTGTTCTCGAGACCCGCGCAACGATTCTCACTCGACTTGGCGACTGGCTCATTTCGAATGGAGAGGCGGCGCAGGCTCTTCCGAAGCTGCTTGAGTCGGTCGGCATTCAAGAAGGTCTTCGCGAAGAAGACCTCGGCTCGGCACGACGTCGACGCGACTTTGCGCTCGCATGCAACAAGCTCTCCGAGGCCTATCTCTACGCCGGCGAAGTCGAACAGGCCGAAGGTTTTTGCCTGCAGGCTTGTGCGGAAATGTTGGCTCTGTTCGAGACGGAACCCGAGGACTCCGAGTCGCGGCAGCTGCTCGCCACCACTCACTTCTCGCTCGGGACGCTCTACGTTCGCACTAGCCGTTTCGAAGAGGCCATTGAGCCTCTCCAGGTCTCGACGGAGCAAGCGCGCATTCTCGTCGATGCGGATCCGAACAACGACCTCGCCCAGCGCAATCGCGTCGCCGGATTACACACGTTGGGAGCGGCGCTGACTCAGCTCGGTCGACTCGAAGAGTCGGTGGAGGTTACCGAGGAGGCGCTTCTGGCAACGCGGAGCCTGATGGAGAAGGCGGGCAGCTCGTTAAAAACGCGTCGCGACTACGCGATCGGTTGCAGCAGCTTAGCGGGCAGTCTCACGCGACTCGGACGATTGGAAGAAGCCGTGGAGTACAACGAGCAGGCGCTCGCCGAGTTCGAAGCCCTGCGAGATGCCGATCCCGATCGCGGTGAGGTCAAGCGAGACCTGGCCGCTTGTCTCACGACCATCGGTGGTTATCACATGGGTGCCGGAAAAGACGAGGCGAGATCGATGGACGAGCGCCGCGAGCACGCCGATCGCGCGCTGGAGTGTTTTGGAAAAGCTCTCGATGAGTTGACGGAGCTAGAGAGCGTGGGGAAACTCGCCAAGGTGGATGAGCCCTTCCTCGGGATGCTCTCTCGATTCGTGGGTGACGCGGAATCCCTCGGCGCCTTCTTGCGCGACTCGAACTAGCGTACTGCGCTCGGCTACGACCGAGCGCAGTACGCGCGCTTCTCCAGCGCTGATGTCAAAGCGTTCCGAGAGCGCGGTCAGGCCTTCGCCGAACTCCCAGGCATAGCTGCCCGGGTACACGCCTTCGATGACGTACTCGCCGTTCTCGTCGGTGCGCGTTCCCAAGACGACTCCGTCGCGAGAGCGGATGCGAATCAACGCGCCAGCAATCGAATCCCCCGACGGGTCCGAAACCCAGCCTCGAACCGACGCTTCTCGAAAGACCCGCAAATCGATGTTGAGGGATCCACCCGCTTGCACCTCGAACCGAGTGCCCTTCATGCCGCTCGGATTCGGCTCGTAGGCTCGAGCGAGGTGCTGTTCGAACGGCGGGAGCAGCCCGTCGTGAAGCTTGCGGGAATCGATAAAGGCTCGATATCTCCCGGTTGGAAGTTTCGGAAACACATAATTGCCGAGGTCATCGGTACGCGTGCTGAACTTCTCACCGGCGCCGTAGAGCACCACCCAAACATCGGGAACCGACCGATCGTGGTCGTCGATCACGCGACCGCTAACAGCGGGTTTCTCATCGACGGTTACAACGTTGCGCTCGACGTGAGCGAGCACCTCGACGACCTCGGTCTCGATCACGGAATGATCCATGCGAATCGAGGGAGCAGCGTGATTCACGATGGGTTGCGGAACAACGGCAAGCTCGATGGGGGCTTCCGTGCCGCCAGCGCGTGCTACGGCGAGTAGACACAGGCCGGCGGCCAATCCCGCGGAAACAAGTGTGGAGTGCATGTCTCGCGCTCCCTACAGGGGACCCGCAAGGCCGCGCATGCTCGTTCCAACGGCTCCGATGAGCGTACCGTTCCCGTTGGACAAGTCGATTTCGATCAGCTCGTTGTCCACCAGGCTAACTCCAAGTAGCCGCTCCTTGTCTTCGTCATAGCTCAGGCTTTCGACGCCGGCGAAACCCACCGGACCGACAACGAGTGGACTGGCATTGGTCACCGAGATTCGTAGGAGCTCCGCGGTCGTACGATTGAACCCGATTAGCTCATCATTCTTCGTGTCGAAGGCCAGCGCGCGAACGTCGATATTCCCACCGTAGGCACCGATCGGCGTAGGAGCTCCGTCCGTGGTGTTCAACTCAAACAGTGAAGCACCCGAAGACGCATAGAGCTTCTTCGCATTGGGATCGAAGGCAAGTCCCTCAATACTCTCGGCAATGATGCCGATCCCGGTTGCGCTTCCGGTATCCGGATCGATGCCATAGAGCCTTCCTCGTGCTGATCCGAAGAGTGTGTTCGTGCTCTTGTCCCAAGCCAGTGCCTCGAAAAAATTCGCGCCGAATCCGCCGACGGCAGTTCCTCGGCCGGTCTTCTTATCGACGGTGACGAGTACATGGGTGTCGGTATCAACGCCACACAGCCGACCGTCTTCGAGAATGGCGAGGCTGTCGAGCCGTCCGACAACGGTCGGGCCGATGATCGTTCCCGCACCCGAATTGATATTGATCTCGATTAATCCGGCAGTGATGTTGTCGTATCCAAAGAGCTTTCCAGTGGAGTCATCGAAGACCAAGCTGCTAACCGAGAACGTCCCCAGCGGCCCGATGGGCTTCGCGTCTCCATCTTTGGGGTCGATTTTGAGCAGCATCCGCTGCCCTCTGTCGATGCCGATAATGATGTCATTGTTCGGATCGAAGGCGAGCGCACTAATGCCTGTGACTCCGAAGAATCCAACCGGTCGCGTTGCACCGTTTTTAACATTGATCTCGATGAGGAGGTCATTGTCGCTATCGGCCGCGTACATCATCTTCGTGTTGGGATCGAAGGTCATGCCTGCGATGTTGTCTTTCCCTACGCTTCCGACGGCTTGCCCCCGCCCCGTCTTGATGTCGATCTCAATCAATTCATGGCTCGCGTTATCGACGGCGAAGAGAGCGTTTTCGGCTCCGTCGAAGGCCAGCGCTTGAACGAAGATAAACCCGATATTGCCGACGGAGGCTCCGGCACCCGTTGTGCTATTGATCGTGATCAGTCGTTGAGTAGTGCGGTCGAGACCAAACACGGTGTCCGTGGCTGCGTCGTAAGCTAATCCAACGACACCGCCGAATCCCAGTGCACCGACGACAGAGCTCGCCCCCGTCGTCGGATTGATCGCGAACAATTGATCGGCGTTTGTGTCTCCGCAGAGCAATCGGTTTCGCGTTGTATCGAACGTAAGGCCAAAAGGAGTGCCGATAGCCAGAGTCGCAATAACGGAAACGCCACCTGTGGTGGTGTCCACTCTGAGCAACTCATTGCTAAGGCTGTCGATTCCGTAGAGCGTCGAGGTCCCGGGATCGAACGCCAACGCGAGTATTCGACCGGATCCATAAGCGCCGATCACAGTCGAAGCTCCTGTCGTTGTGTCGATCGTGTACAAGTTCTTGAAGATGATGTCGGTGGCGTAGAGAACGTTGGCGACGGGATCCATGGCGAGTCCACCCATCGATTCCAGACCGTGCGAGCCCACAGGGGTAGCTTCACCGGTGAGCACATCAATGCGCGTCAGGACATCGGCGTTGTCATCGACGCCGTAGCAAACGCCAACGGCCGGATCGAAGGCAAGATCGATCATCCTCTCGAAACCGCCCAGACCTTGGCCACTCTCGAGAGAGGTCGAACCCGTTGCGGGATCGATTCGGTAGAAGGCGTTTCGGTTCGCCGCGGCGAGTGATTTAACTACGCCGCCAGCACCACCGGTAACGCCACCGCCGTTGTCTCCACCTCCTCCGCCACCGCAGGCGGTCAGAAGAAGAGCGAGACAGGGTGTCAGAGCGATCGTTGGAGAGAACTTCATGGAGAGTACGGGGGCAAAGCGAGCGTGAGCTCGCGGGAACCGGAGGTGCTCGCCCGACTGATGACGAGTCTCCCTCCAGGACCGACCTCGTAGAGGGGGGCTCAGCTCCATCACCGATCTTCGAAATTCGCACCTCGCGCGCTCGATCGGCGCGCTACAGGGGCATGGATAAGCACGGCAGCCCAGCTAGGACGCGCTGCAAGTCAGTCCTGCTAAGAGGCTTAGGGTTAGGCGCTCGCTTCGGCTCGCCCACGAGTGGCCCGTCTGGGGCGAGCCCGGCTCAACCGGGCTCGCATAGGTCTCCCCGTTAGGCCCAGAGCACGAGGCGCGCCAACGAGTGATCCCAGTCAGCGCCCTCGCGAGCGCGGACGCGAATCCCGTACGTGTAGTTTCCCGAGCGCTCCATCGTGCAGCTCCCGGAGAATCGCGCGGCTCCCTCTTCCGGCCCCGCACCGTTGCCCGTCTCGGCTTTGTGGTTTAGCTGGACCACCTGCGACTGATGAATGACGACCTCGGAACCGGTGTGGCCGAGGATCAACTCGACGATGACGTCGTCCGTACTCAACTTGCCGAGCCGTACATCGACGGTGGCATACAACTCATCACCGACTAAAAAGTCGTCGAGGTTGGTGACGGTTGCGTTGGCGATTTCGATCTCGCCAAAAGCTTTGCCAATGCGTTTTGCGCGGTCAGCGAGCTCAATCGCACGAGCGTTTCCGCCGGCGGTCAGCTCAAAGTAATTACTCGCATTCTTGAGATAGCCCCAGTCGCGATACTCGGACACCATGCGGGTCGAATCGAACATCGCGGGCACGGTCTCCAGGCAGTTGCGAACGCGATCGAGCCAGCCGCTCGGAATTCCCCGCGCATCTCGATCGAAGAACAGCGGCGTGACCTCTTCTTCGAGCAGACGGTAGAGGTTCTCCGCGTCGAGCTCGTTCTGTAGAGGTTGATCGGTGAAGGTGCGCTCGTTGCCGATCGACCAACCGTTCTTGCCGTCGTAGCCTTCGACCCACCAACCGTCGAGGATCGAGAGGTTGAGGCCGCCGTTGGCCGCGACCTTCATGCCCGAAGTTCCGCTCGCCTCGAGGCGACGGATCGGATTGTTGAGCCAGACATCGACACCTTGCACGAGATAGCGCGCGATCTCGACGTCGTAGTTCTCCAGGAAGAAGACCTTGCCGATGAAGTCCTCGTGGCGCGACAGCTCCGCGATCTGCTTGACGAGCTCTTGCCCGCGCGTATCGGCCGGGTGCGCTTTTCCCGCGAAGAGCAGACGAACGGGGCGATCGGAATGGTTCAGGATCGATTTGAGTCGCTCGAGGTCCTTGAAGGCGAGCGCCGAACGCTTGTACGGAACGAAGCGCCGCGCGAAGCCGATCAAGAGCGCATTCTCGTCGTCCAATCCCGCGGTCATGCGTCGCAAGAGTGAAGGGCTGTCCTGGCGCTCGATGAAGCTCTTCTTCAGCACGCTCTTCGCGTGACGAATCAGCTCCTTGCGCGCCGTCTGCTTCACCGCCCACAGCTTCGCATCGTCGATCTTCTGAGAGCGCGCAACGAAATCCTCGCCGGTAACCGAACGCTTGTCCGCGCCGACGAGTGCCTTGACGCCCGCGCTGACCCAGGTCGGTAAGTGCACGCCGTTGGTGACGTAGTCGACCGGAATCTCCGTCGCGAGGAGCTCCTTCCAGAAGGGCTGCAAGAGCTCGCGCGACACCGCGCCGTGCAAGCGACTGACGCCATTGACCGAGTCGCTGAGGTTCAACGCGAGGTAGGTCATGTTGAAGTCATCGTCGGAGCTGCTCGACTTACCGAGCGCGACGAAGTCATCCCAACCGATTCCTGACCATGACGAGATGCTGGCGAAGTAGCGTCGCATTAGGTCTTCGCTGAAGCGATCGTGCCCCGCCGGAACCGGCGTGTGCGTCGTGAAGATCGTCGTGGCGCGGACGAGCTGTTGCGCTTGGCTAAAGGTCATGCCTTCATCGCGAATGAGGTCGCGAGCGCGTTCGATGCCGGCGAAAGCGCCGTGGCCTTCATTGATGTGCGTGGCGGACGCGCGCACACCGAGCGCCTTGAGGAAACGCGTGCCGCCGCGACCGAGCACGATCAGCTGGCGCAGCCGCATCTCGGGCTCGGCGGAGTACAGCCGCTCGGTGATGATGCGATCTTCCGGCCGGTTCTTCTCGTTGTCGGCGTCGAGCAGGTAGAGATCGATGCGTCCGACGCGCGCACGCCAGGCGCGTAGGATCAGGCGCGAAGACGGCAGCACGAGCGTGACTTCAAGCGGGTCGCCGCTCTTGTCTCGCACCAACTCGACCGCGAGATTGCGCGGATCGTTCGACTGCTCGACAGCGATCTGCTCGCCCTTGAGGTCGAGCCTCTGACGCATGTAGCCCTTGCGATAGAACAGGCCGATTGCGACCAGCGGCAGGTTGAGGTCACTGGCCGACTTGAGGTGGTCGCCGGCGAGAATTCCGAGTCCGCCGCTGTAGATCGGCAGCGACTCGTGGATGCCAAACTCGGCGCAGTAGTAGGCGATCGGGTTCTTCGCCGTGATCGCATGACCGCCCTCGAGGGGGAGCGAGCTGCCCTTGTCGGCCATGTAGTCGTCGAAGCGCTTCATAACAGCGTTGAGTCGCTTGATGAAGGCAGCATCTTTGGCGTGGCGCTTCAGGTCATCTTCAAAGACGCTTCGCAGGAAACGAATCGGGCTGTGTCCGCTCGCTTCCCAGCTCTGCGGCGAGAGCTCTTCGAACAGAGCGCGCGCTTCCGGAGTCCAACACCACCAGTAGTTGTCCGCCAAGCGGCGCAAATCCGCGAGCTCTTTCGGAAGCGTCGCCGAGACGTCAAAGGTCAAGAGGTGCGGATTCTTCTCTTTGGAAGTCTCTGGGCGCCGCACCGAAACGCTCGGTTGATAGCGCTCGATCTTTGCCGCCTTGCAGCGCTCTTTCGCTTGTTCGATAGCCGAAGCGAAGGCCGTCTCGTAGTTCGCGCCGAAGTCAGCCCATGAAGTCTTGCTAGCGGTCGCGCGGCAAGCCTCACTGCGATCTTCGAGCGAGCTCTCGGCGAACCGACGCAGGTAGGCAGCGAGCTCATCCCGCGCTTCGTCATAGCTCTTGTTCTCGCGCGAAAGGACATAGACGCCGTCGGATTCTGCGACGCCCGCGTCATTGGCCCACACGCCAAATCCGGCGAAGTCCGAAGTCACCGTCGGAACGCCGACCGCGATCGACTCCTGCGGCGTGTAGCCCCAGGGCTCGTAGAAAGAGGGGAAGCAGGTCAGGTCGAAGCCGGAGAGGACGGCTTCGTAGCTCATGTTGAAGAGCCCGTCGTCCTCGCGAATGTAGAGGGGAACTTGAATCACGCGAACGCGACTGCCCGATCGATTGTCGATTCCCAGCGCGGCGCAGCGCTGATGAACCGGATCATTCTCGGAGTCGGGCAACTCGTGAGTTGAGATACCGAGCGGCCCGTCCGAGTTCGGATGGCCGTCCATGCGGGCAGTCAGCTCGGGAAGGATGGCCGCGTGCTCCGCGGGGACCAGCACGAACAGGATCACTTCGCGACCGGTCTCGCCATTCAATTGGCCGAGCGAATCGAGCAAGAGGTCGATGCCTTTGTTGCTGAACTCATAGCGCCCGGAGGTGGCGAGCAGAACCGCGTCCGAAGTGCCGCTCCCAAACATACTCGACGCCAAGTTTCGCAACTTCGTCTGCACTTCTTCGCGCGAGAAGTCTTTGGTCAAACCGTCAACCACGTCGAGGTCGATGCCGTTGGTGAGCAGCGGCTCGGGACGCCGGTCGTGATAGACCTCGGCCTCAAGGGCGGTGACTCCGCTGACGGTTGTGAACGTATCGGCCCTGCGCGCGCACACGCCTTCGAGCGAATGCTTGGCGGTGACGCCGCGCTCTTCCGCGGCTTCTTCGGAGGAGCGTCCGGCCAGTCCTTCGATCGGCGGGGTGCCGAGCGAAGCGATCGAGCGTCCGAGCATCGTTGCGTGAGTTGTGAACACGCCCGCGACTTCCGGCGCATGGCTCTGGAGGTAGAGCATGCCCGACCCGGTCATCCACTCGTGAAACTGAGCGACCGCTTTGCCGTGGTGCGGCGCGACAAACTCCTGCCACCACTTCTCGATCACGCGGCCCGCAGCGTTGCCGAAGACGACGGGCTCGACGTAGTCCCAACCGCCCGAGAGCGAGTTGACCTCGAAACCGTTCCAGAGCTCTTCCAGAATGGCGTCCTTGTGCTCGTACAGTCCCGAGAACTCGACGAGGATCGTGAGCGGCCGACCGGCGATGCGCCAGCGCCCGACGCGAACCGGAACGCCGATCGCGCGGCACGACTCGGAAAAACCTTCATAGCCCGGTTCTTCGTCGAAGGGCGCTTCGTCGTCATCCGACATGAGCCAAGGACCGATGACGACATACTGGTCGCCGAGCTTCTTCGTCAACGTCTGGGCTTTGCTGGAGACGACCGTATAGATGCCTCCGACCTTGTTGCACACTTCCCAGCTGACTTCAAACAGGTGGTAAGGTGCTTTCACTCTCTTGCTCATCTTCAGGTGCGCGAATCTTTGCGGCGTTTCTTGGTGGTGGGTGCGAGTTCCCGGATCGGGACATCGCCAGTGGAGTCGGAGGGGCTGCTCTTCGCCGGGACGACCTTTTTCGAGCTCGAAGGTCTCTCCTTAAGTGCGACGCGGACGCGCGACTTGAGATCGGAGAGCACATTCATGAACGCGATGAAAGCGTCGTGGGGCGTGGAGTAGGGGCTGAAGTACTTGTGCACATCTCCATCGGAGAACCACTTGGTGCACATGTAGTAGACGTGGTCGGAAGTCGTGAGACGGCGCCAGTCTTGAAGGATTTCTGCGTGGCCGGCGGCGGCGACGAGGCGAACGTCCTCGGCCAATTCATACAGGAGGCGATTGGCCTCGCGCTGCATGTGGTTGCCGAGCCAGGCGGTCAGGTCGCGCTCGGCATCGGCCCAGGAGACCGAGTGGGGGATATCGAGCTCCTCGGTCGGCGCGTGAGCCTTGGTGATCTCCGAGGGCGTCTTGAACTCGAGCGTCGGGTCGGCGATGACCAGAGCGGGCAGCGCCTCCATGAAGTCGAAGATCCCCGTCTCGCGCCACTGGTGCTCGCCGAAGGTCTCGTAGTCCATGAAGAGCCCGGTGTATTTGGCTTCCTTGGGCACGTCCGCGAGCCAACCGGCGAAGGTCTCGGGCTTGAGCGGCCACTGGTCCCAGCCCTGGTTGCTGAATCGAAAGGCAATATCGTCCGCGCGCTCGTAGGTGCGCAGGAGCAGCGCCAGTTTCTCGGTCGTGGCGGGTCGATAAACCTCGTGCGAGCTTCGTACGCCGAGCAGTTGATCGGCACCCTCGCCGAGCAGAGTCTTGAATCCCATTGCCTCGACGCGCTCGGCGATCTCGTTGTTGATGACGAGTTCGGTGTTGCGAAAGGTCGTGGGTTGTTGGCCGAACAGTTGCTCGATGCGGTCCTTTTGCGCGAGGACCTGCGCGTCGAACTCTTGCGCGTCGGAGAGAAAGGCGAGCGAGTGGTGTGAGGTCTCGCAGACAAACTCAACCGCGCCGCTCTCGGCCAAGCGAACGAAGCTCTCGAGGGCTTCGGGATACCAAGCTTCGAGTTGGTCGAGCACGGTACCGGTGACCGCCATCGCAAACCGAAACTCGCCGTCGTGCTTTTCGATTTGTTCGAGAAGCATTTGGTTCATCGGCAGATAGCACTTGTCCGCGACGCGCCTGAGGATGCGCTCGTTCTCGGTGTCGTCGAAGTAGCCGCCGTTCTTTCCGATGTCGAAGAAGGTGTAGCGCTTCAGTCGGTAGGGCTGGTGAATCTGGAAGTAGAAGGCGATCGAGTTCATGACGAGATCTCCTCGTAGATGTGCCGCAGAGACTTGCCGCGTTCGCCCCAGCTCATGCGTTCCACCTCTTCGCGACCGGAGACGGCCAGCTCGTCGGTCAAGGCCGGGTACATCAGCAGTGCCAGGATCTTATTCGCCAAGTCCTCGACGTCCCAGAAGTCGACTTTCAGTGCGTTGGTCAAGACTTCGGACACGCCGCTCTGGCGCGAGATGATCGTCGGCACGTCGAGCGCCATGGCTTCGAGCGTCGAGATGCCAAAGGGTTCCGAGACCGACGGCATCACGTAGAGGTCGGCCATGGCGAAGATGCGTTCGACGTCGGCGCCTTCGAGGAAACCGGTGAAGTGCGTGTTAGCGGAGATGCCGAGCTGCGCGGCGCGCTCGACCATTCTGCTCCACATATCGCCGGAGCCCGAGACGACAAAGCGCGTGTCCGGAAGAACCTTGAGGACGCGCGCCGCTGCTTCGAGGAAGTAGTCGGGTCCCTTCTGATAGGTGATGCGCCCGAGGAACAGGACGATCGGATCGTCGATGGATTTCTCGACGCGGAGCAGGTCCTTTTGTTCGCGGCTCGTGATCGCGTTGTGCACGACCGTGATCTTTGTGTCATCCACGCGATAGTTCTCGCGCAGGACGTCCGCGTTGTACTCGCTGACGCAGACGACGCGATCGGCGCGGTCCAGGCCGAGCTGCTCGACGGTGCGAATGCCCGCGTTCGCGTCCCGCCCGCTGCGATCGAACTCGGACGCGTGGAAGTGAATCACGAGCGGCTTTCCGCTCGCCTCGGCCGCCGCGATGCCCGCCGGAAAAGTCATCCAGTCATGCGCGTGAATGACGTCGCAGTCTTCCCGTGCCGCAAGGTCCCGCACGACTTCGGCATAGCGCTCGACTTCGGCGATCAGGTTCGGACCGTAGCCGCCTTCGAGTTCAACTCGCGGTTCGCTAAAGAGCGACTCTTCGACCACGACGGCCGTCGAGCTGTCGGTCTCCCAGGGAGCGCGCGCCGCTTGCTCGCGTTGCGATCGCTCCTCACTTTGCCGAACCCGAGCCAGCTTCTCCACGTACTCGTACTCGGTCATGTAGGGCCGCAGCGGACTGTCGAGCTCGTGCCAGTCGAGCGTGCTCTTCTTCGACGACGCGTCGAAGGAAGGGGCGCTTCCAAAGGGCTCGACGCGTTTTCGCACGAGTCGTTGTCGCTTCTTCGTGACCTGGACCTCGGACGCCGACAATAACTCGACGTCTTCGGTGTGCTCGTCGCCGAAACTCTTGGGCACTACGAACAACACCTCGACATCGTTTTCGGTCAGCCCTTTCGCGATACCGTGACAAGCCGTGCCGAGACCGCCGGAGATGTGGGGAGGAAACTCCCAGCCGAGCATCATGACCCTCACGGTTGACGCTCCTCAATCATCTTGAAGGCGCGCAAGAGTTCCGACGTGCTCCAGGCTTGTGCGATCGACCCACCCGGTTTGTGCGGCGGGTCGCCGTCGAAGACTTCGGAGATGTGCAGCAGTCCGGACTCGTCGATGTGCTCTTCAAAGCCGGCGAGCAGCTCGCGCAAGTGGCGTGCGTCTTTGACGCGCGTACCGATGGCGCGCAGGTAGGCCTCGCAAAAGAAGCCGAGCGGCCAGGGCCAAACCGTGCCTTGGTGGTAGGCGCCGTCGCGCTCGAGCGGTTCGCCGCCATAACGCCCGATGTAGTCGACGTTCTTGGGTGACAGGGTGCGCAGTCCGCGCGGAGTCATCAGCTCGGCCTCGACGCGCTGCACAATGTCGGTGCGTTGACCGCGAGTGAGCGGACTGAACTCGAGCGCCGCGGCGATCACCATGTTCGGCCGCACGCTCGTCTCGCGAACGCCGTCGTCCCAGACGTCGGCGAGATAGCGCCCGTCCTCGATCCAAAAGCGCTCGACAAAGCTGCGCCCGGCCAGTCGCTTCGCTTCGCGCCACTCCGCTTCCGCCGTCTCGTCGCCGTGCCGCGCGTTCAGTTCCTCGAGATACGCGACCAGGAAGTACCACAGTGCCGAGGTCTCGACCGGGAAGCCGTGGCGCGGCGTGACCGGTCCGTCGACGGTGACGGCGTCCATCCACGTTGCATTGAGATCCTTCGAGCCCATGCGCGGCAGGCCGCCTTCGTCGCAGGCGATGTCGAGTCCCGTGCCGTCGCGATAGCCGCGGGCGATGCTGGTCAGCGCCGGGAGGTAGCGCTCCAAGATCTCCTCTTCACTGGCGCCAGCGCGGTCGTAGGCGCACACCGCGCGCGCGTACCACAGCGATGCGTCGGCCGAGCCGTAGTGGCTGGCTTCCGGTGTGTTGCCGAAGATGTTCGGCAGGAGTCCGTTGTTTAAGAAGGGCAGAGCCGCCGCGAGAATCTCGCCACACAGCTCGCGTTTGCCGCGCGTGAGTGTCAGGCCCGGAAGCGCGATGTAGGTGTCGCGACCCCACTCGAGGAACCACGGAAAGCCCGCGATGATTCCCGGGCGTCCGTCGAGCGCGCGATAGATGAAGTCATCGGCGGTTTGTGAGAGCCGCGAGTGCATGTCGCCGAGGACATTTGCGCTGGCCTTGACTTGTCGCGCGCTCTCGGTCGCCCACAACTCGACGGGGTCTTTGATCGGCAAGTTGAGAGCGCAAGCCACGACGGCGTCGGAGTTCGGCTTCAGGGTCAATCTCACAATACCCGGGCACCACTGATCTTCACGAGCTGGATATCCGCGCGCTGTCTCTTCGGTGTACTCGATGTCGTTGAACCAGCCGGGCTCTTCTTCGAACTCGGCTTCGCAGCCGGCCCACGAAAAGGAGACGCCGGGTAAGCCTTGGTAGGGCTGCACGCTGAAGCCGGAGCTCGCGCGCGTCACCGTTCCGTCGAGGTGTGTGTTCTCTTCGGTAAGCGCGTCGGCTTCGCGGAAGGGGAGCAAGGGGCGGAGCTCAAGCTCGACGTCTTCCGTTGTTCCGCGAATGGAGTAGCGAACGAGGACCGCGTGTTGGCCCTTCGGCATCAAGATCTCGCGACGAACCTCGGCTTCGCCGATGCGGTGGAGCGAACTGGGGAAGGGAACCAGCTCAAAGCTCTCCAAACTCAGGTGGCCTTGCGGCGACCAGAGCTCGCCATACCGTGCGATGGAGAGGGGAAAGTGGTGTCCGTCGGCGACCAGGTGCTCTTCGTAGCGCGAGAGAAAGAGATAGCGTTTGGCGGTGCTCGCCGGGGGCGCGACGAGGAGTCCGTGGTACTTGCGCGTGGCGCACTGGACGATCGTCGATGAGGCGTATCCGCCGCGTCCGTCGGTGAGGAGCCACTCGCGCGAGAGGGCGCTCTCGAGCTGCTGGCAGCTCTCGTGGTCGACACTGGCCAGTGCCCGGCCGGAGGCGGGAAGCAGGCTTTTGTGAGGGACGGATTGCGTGGACATGGATGGGATGCGCCCCGGGTTTTGCGGTGTCGTGGCGCGGGAAGGCACACTCTAATCCGGCGCGCGCGAGACCGTTTGCCTTGTGCCCAGATTCTGATCAAGCAAGGCCAACTCGAGCCCATTTTGAGCGAAATGACGCCGATGGAGGGGATTCGTTCCCGTCGATCCCCGCGTAGGATCCACTTGCCATGATCGAAAACAACAAGCCCGCATCGAAGCCCTTCTTGGGCCTGATCTCCGATACGCACAGCCTCGTACGGCCCGAGGCCATCGAAGCCTTGGTCGGTGCCGAGCTCATCCTTCACGCGGGCGATATCGGATCACCCGAGGTGATCTCCCAGCTCGAAGAGATCGCACCGGTCGTTTGTATTCGAGGGAACGTCGACATCGGCTCCTGGGCTCGAACGATTCCCGAACGCCGCACCGTCGAGTGGCGCGGCCTAACGTTTTTAATCGTGCACAACCGTGATGAGCTTTTCTTAACGCCTCCCGATGTTGGGACCGACGTTGTTATTTACGGACATAGTCACACTCCTTCTGTCGACCGCGTCGGACAGCTGCTCTATGTGAACCCAGGTAGTGCGGGACCCCGACGCTTTAAATTACCGGTCAGTGTCGCCCGTCTAGAACAGCACCCCACAGATTCGCACCTAGGTCTACCCAAAGCCGAAATTATCGAACTCACGATACCCAGCTGAGGATGATTCCATGATCGGTGGAACTTTAATTGTCTCCAAGCAGAACCGCGCCATCTCTCGCTTCCGCGAGGCGGGCGCTTTCTCTCCAGCAAGCGCTACAAGCCTGCAAGCGGCCAAACTCCGCGACTCGTTCGTCTTTCGTTCGTTGCTCGCACAGGGCGTCTTTCGCGAGACTCCGACGCACAAGTATTGGCTGGATGCGGCCGGCGCAAAAGCATTCGTAGCGCGTAGGCGTTGGCGCTTATTGCTCGTCGCAGGAGTCGCGGCGATCCTAGTCGCGATCGTGTTCGCGTAATGATACGGAGTCAGGCTCCTCTCCAAACCTCAACCGTTATCCGGTACCGCACTAACTCTAGTCGTCGTCGGTCATCTTGACAGCAATGGAGCCTGGCTGCGCGTCCGACGTCAGCGCCGCGAATCGGTTTCGGTTTGTCCGGTACTGAGTGATGGCTGAGCTTTGGAGTGGAGCCTGACTCCGTATGTCTGACGCATCCCGCCGTGTTTCCGCGTCATTCGGTTCGGCGAATGACGGCTCACCTCTACAACCGGTACCGGAGAATTTCGCGCTGACTTCTTTTCACAAGCCACAGTTCGTTTCCATCGGGTGAAAAGAAGGGCAAGAACGATTGCTTCTTCTTATCGATAAGCTTTGGCGCGAACTTCTTCGGCGGATTCCCCTTTAGGTCGTAGAGGAACACTCCATGGGAATCGGCGATGACGAGTCGCTTTCCGTCATAGGCGAGGCGGTGCATAGCGGAATCCCGTTGATGTTCCAGTGTCAGAAGCGGTTCCCCCTTCGCATCGTAGATCGAGACGACCGGTGGTTTCTGTGTGATCCGCATTCCAAGTGGTCTGGAAATTACAGC
Organism: Planctomycetota bacterium; assembly: GCA_029259635.1. Classification (GTDB taxonomy): domain Bacteria; phylum Planctomycetota; class UBA1135; order UBA1135; genus OFTM34. Next base: position 18,853 of record JAJDEU010000008.1, read on the forward strand.
CAATGAGTCATCTGCGCCGACGGCGCCATTACCGGTATGTTGAAGCCAGTCCCCGTTCGCGCGCTTAAGAATCGTTTTGAGGACCTGATCGTTCTCGTCGAGTAGGAAGATCTCGTTGTAACCCAAGACCCACATTCCACCGGTACCGGTCTTGCGCAGCCAGTTCTCCTGGATGCAATCGACATCGATTTCCTTCCATCCGATTCGCTCACCGGTGGGGGAGAAGATGAGATATTCAGGACCGTCATCGACGAAGCTGTTGTTCAGATGGGCATAGACGTTTCCTCTCCCGTCGACACTGATGCCGCTGATCTCGATGCGAATTTTGTAGTCCGCGCTCTCGGTCTTGCATGCGTGTAAGTACGAACCGTCCGAGGCGTAGACGCGAACTTCCGCCGCTATTTGGTTGAACGTGTAGATCTGTCCCTTCGTGTCGACGGTCCAGATTCTTTCGTAGCCGCCATCGCCTCCTGTTGCCAGAGGACGAACGACTTTGTCGATCACGCCCTTGTCATTCAATCGCAGGAAGGCTTGACCATCAGAGGTCCAGTACGAACCGTCCGGGGCCGTTTGAATGTCCCCGGCAATAGGAATACTCCGTCCGTCCTCGAGTCGCGGAGTCCAGGCGTCTAAACCCTTGCGTTCCGAATCGATCACGAAGCAACTCGGCTCGCCTTCGAAGTCGTAGACGAGCACGCCGCCGTCACGACCCGCTCTCAAGCCAGACGGGTATTCGAGCTTTCGCTCTAGAAGTTCGGCCAATTCAATCGGCTCCTCTGCTTCACCGGTGAGCGAGAAGTAGGTCAGCGAACCGCGCCCTTTCCCAGTCATTGCAACCGCACCAATTCCCGGCAACCATGTGATTGCGTCGAAGCTCAGGTGTGCCTCGATGTCACGGGAATCTCTCTTCCAGATGGACTTGCCATGTTGATCGAAGCGCTCCACCGTTTCCGCCCCGAGTGAGTATTGTCCCCTGGTCGAAAGTGCGACGAATCCGCCGTCTTCCGTCGGAGCCACCGAATGGATCCGCGACGAGGAGAAGTTTTCGATTTCGACCAGCTCGGATGTGGGGGGATCAAGCACCCAAGCGCGTGATGGCGGCCGCTTTCCAGAACTGTTCTGAATGATGAACCAGCGGCCATCCAGTGTCGGCGATAGGTGACGGTTCTTCCCGTTTGAATCTGGAAGCTCATCCAGGGCAATATCAGCGAGCACCGTTCCATCGGGAGCCACCCGGATAAACCGAGACTTGCCGAGGGAGCTCCATCCCACGAAGCCAAAACAACCGTCGTCATCGATCACGAAGTCCAAGATGTTCGCGATCGGGTGACCTTTTCCGGAAGGTTGTCGTAGCCGAATCGGCTCAAGCTTCTCGAGCGTGATCGTTTCGACCTTTGCCTTCAGAGGTTCTTTCACCAGAGTTTCGGGCGAAACCGACGCGCGCCTCGTCTCGATCACTCGCCAGCCGGTACCGGAATCGGAGTCGAGCGCGACGGAGAAGGACAGGCGCTGGCCCGAATGGAAGGAGCTGAAGCTGAAGCCGCCGGGCTCGGCGAACAGCTGCTCAGAGAGTTGTTCAATTGCGTTCGTGAACCAGAACTTCCTTTCGGCGACGTACTCTTTTGGAAAATCTCGAACCCAGAGTTGCTTGCCGTCGAGTCCAACCACGGCCACTCTCGCCGAGCGTCCTTGCGGTCCATCGGAGCCGTCGTCGATGTACGAATGAACGACGACAAATGGAGTCTCGTGTACGCGCTCAACTTTCACGACGATTTCCAGCCCCAGTTCTCCCGGGCGCTGAACCGCGGCGGCCGGCAAGTTTGGCGGCACAGTTACAATGTACTCGCCCGTCGTCAGTCCGTAGACCCACCAAGCGGGGGGCGATCTCCAGTCGCTTCGCGGAACTTGAAGAATGAAGCGGTCACCTTTTTCGTCCAGTAAGGTTCCCCAGACGCTCGGGCTGTTCCCAAACGCGAAGCTGTTAGCTCGGAACTCGTCGCTTTCTGCCATGCTCGAGTCCCGCTGCAAAACCTCTCCATCCGGTCCAAGGATGCATACGGTCAGCTTCGAGTAGCCGGCGCCGTGGAACCCCGGAGAGCTCACTCCACCTTCGTACGCATAGCCCGCGATCAGGCCGCTATTCGTCAGCTGTGCACTCCAAAGGCTAAACGGCCGATCACCCGCCCAAACCTCAGTGCCGTCGAGAGTCATTCGATAGAAGGCCGAGCCGCTCCCGTTCGCGGCGCTCGGATTCACGTACAACTCGTAGCGTCCCGAAGCCGAGCGGTAGGTCGTCGGGTTCAACACGTAATCCGCAGCGATAGCGGGCGAAACGACCACGAGGGCGACAAGGACCGCGATCAACAGCCTTCCCCAATCAAGCACCTTCATCATTTCATTGACCTCGATTCGAAGTGTTGCCGCGGTACGAGCGTGTGTGACGACCGCGGGAACAATCTAACGCAATATCGAATAGGTAGGCACTCGCACTAAGGGTCGGAAGAGGATCGCTAGCGCCGGTCCCGCTGCGTCTTCCATCTTGGACCGACTGTTGGGGCTGGCCCACCTCTGCGGTGGTGCTAGTTATTCGTGGACCGGATCTCGGCTCTGCTGTCCCAGAGTCCACGTACTCCTCGATCAGCTGCGCGACGTCTACCACGTCGCGCGTGATCGTCGTGCCGATAAGCGCGGATTCACTCAGTGAGTTCTTTGAGATGTTCCGTACGGCTACAACTGGTAACGGCGAAGCTCGCCCGGCTCTATTCCAGCAATCCACAGCTCAGTACCGTCCGGTGAAAAGAAGGGGAGACACCAAGACTCTTCTCCTTCAGCGAGGCTAAGCACGAACTTCTTCGGCGGCTTTCCCGCTAGGTCGTAGAGAAACACGCCCGAGTCATCGGCCACAACAATCCGCTTTCCGTTGTAAGCAAGGCGCGCCAATGCGTCTTCTTCTTGAAGATCCAAGGTAAGCCGCGGCTCGCCCTTTGCATCGTAAATCGAAATGACGGCCGGTCTCTGTGTGCTCCGCATGCCAATCGGCCCACAGATCACGGCTAATGAGCCATCTGCAGCGACAGCACCATCTCCGGCGTACTGAAGCCAGTCTCCGTTCGCGCGCCTCAGAATCGTTTTGATGAGTTGATCGTCCTCGTCGAGTAGGTAGATCTCGTCGTAGCCCAAGACCCAGAGTCCACTGTTGTCGGGCTTGAAGTGCCAGTTCTCCCAACCGGAATCAACGACAACTTCCTTCCATCCGATTCGCTCACCCGTGGGGGAGAAGACCAGATACTCAGGGCCGTGGGCGAGCCCGTAGTTCAATTGGACATGGACGTTTCCTTCGCCATCGACACTGATGCCGTGGATTTCGATGCGAATGTCGTAGTCCGCGCTCTCGGTCTTGCACGCGTGAAGGTACGAACCGTCCGAGGCGTAGACGCGAACTTCCGCCGTTAGACCGTTGAACGTGTAGATCCGTCCCTTCGAGTCGACGGTCCAGATCTCTTCGTAGCCGCCTGTACCGTCACTCGCCAGTGGACGAACGACCTTGTCGACAACGCCGTCGTCGTTCAAGCGTAGGAAGGCTTGACCATCGGAGGTCCAGAACGAACCGTCTGGCGCAGCTTGCACGTCACCGACAATGGGAACGCTTCGTCCGTCCTCGAGTCGCGGCGTCCAGGCACTGACTTCTTTGAGCTCAGAATCGATCACGATACAAGACGGCTCGGTATTGAAGTCGTAGAGGAGCAAGCCGCCGTCCCGACCCGCTTTTGCGCCAGTCAAGTAGTTGAACTCTCGCTTTAGGAGGTCGGTTAACTGCTCCGTTTCGGGAGCATCGCCAAATTGTGAGAGGAACGTCAGGGAACTGCTTCCTGTACCAGCCAGTGCGACCACACCAACTCCTGGTAACCAAGTGACTGCGTCGAAGGTCAGGTTCGTGTGCCTTGCGGTTGCGTTCCACTTCCAAATGGACGTCCCGTATCGATCGAATCGGCTCACCGTCTTCGCGCCAAAGCCGACCGAATCGGAGGTCGAGAGAGAGATGAAGCCTCCGTCGTCCGTGGGAGCTATCGATACAATCTTCGAGGATGAGAAGTGCTTGATTTCGTTCAGCTCGGCGCTGTTCGGATCGAATATCCAAGCGCGTGCTCGCGGCGCTTCGATCGACTCAACCAACTGACCGCGTTCGTGCTGCTCTTCATTCGCATCGTTCTGAACGATAAACCAGCGGCCTTTGAGGGCCGGCGAAAGGAAATGGTCTCGATCATGAGCGGGGCGCAGCTCGTCCAGCGAAATATCGGCAAGCACCACGCCGTCGGGAGCCACTCGAATAAATCGACACTCGTCGAGAGAGCTCCAGCCCAAGAATGCAAAGCATCCGTCGTCATCGATCGCGAAGTCCGAGATCTTCGCGATCGGTTGGCCTTTTCCGGAAGGGTGCTGTAGCCGTATTGGTTCAAGCTCCTCAAGTGCGAGTATTTCGACTTTTGGACTCGGTGCATTATCCGTCGGTGCATCGATCGAAACTTCGACTCGTCCCGTCTCGATCACTCGCCAGCCGGAATCGGAATCTCGCTCGATCGAGAAGGAGAGGCGCTGGCCCAAACTGAAGGAGTGAAAGCTGAAGCTGCGCAATTCGCTGGCCAGTTGCTTGGAGAGTCGGTCATATGCATTCGTGAACAGGTACTTCTCCTCCTCGCTGTACTCCTTTGGAAAATTGCGCTTCCAGAGTTGCTTGCCATCGAGTCCAAGCACACTCACTGCCGCCGATCGTCCTTGAAGCTCGTCGGACCCGTCGTCGAGGTACCAATGGGCGACGACGAATGGAGTTTCGGGAACGCGCTTAACCTCCAGCGTAAACTCTCGCTCCAGTTCTCCCTGAGTCGGAACAGCAGCTCCAGGTCGATCGGGTGACACGATCTCGAGAAACTCTCCCGTCGTCAGTCGATAGATCCACCAAGCCCTGGGTGCTTTCCACTCGCTGCGCGGAACTAGAAGAACGAAGCGGTCGCCGGCTTCGTCCAACAAGGTCCCACTGACACTTTTACTGTAGGCCCTTCCGTAACCGAAACCGAAACCGCTAACTCGAAACTCCTTTCTTTTTGCTTTGCTTGAGTCCCGTTGCAGGGTTTCACCGTCGAGATCAAGGATGCAAACCGTCAGCCCTGAGTAGCGATAGCCGTTATGGGGTGTCGGTATTACTCCACCCTCGTACGCATAGCCCGCGACACGACCGCCGTTCGTCAGCTTGGCCTCTCGAAGAGTAAAAGGCCGCTCTCCTGCCCAGACCTCAATGCCGTCGAGCGTCATTCGGTAGAAGGCTGGACCACTCCCGTTAGGAGCGCTCGGATTCACGTACAACTCGTAGCGTCCCGAAGCCGAGCGGTAGGTCGTCGGATTCAAGACGTAATCCGCAGCGATAGCGGGTGCAGCGACCACGAGCGCGACAAGAACCACGATCAACACCTTTACCCGGCAAAGTACCTTCATCATTGTTTAGCCTCGATTCGGACGATCATTGCAGTACGACTGAGCGACCCAATCGCGGGAACAATATTGCCCAATTTCGAGTAAGTCGGTCATCCTGCAAAGAGTCTTTTCGCGGCTCGAAACCGCAGCTTCCGCTACGTCCCCCTCTTGGACCAAACATCGAAGGCAAAACTGGTGGTACAACGAATAGATCCGCACTCGTTTGAAAAACATCGAATCTACTCCAACGACGAGGAAGCCAATTCGTTGACCGTTGTAAGGTTGGGTACCCAGTCTCTTTCCTGGACGTTCAATGATTAGCGAAATCGTTCTGCTTCTGTCGCTTCTACACCCTCAGGGCGATTCATCGCGCCCCGAACTATCCGGAATTAGCCAAGCTCCGATTCGAGTTGCTCCTGACGGAAGCTATTGGAGCGGCAAGAACAACGGGATGCTTTTTGTGAGCCGAGATCGAGGAGCGACGTGGCAGTCATGCTCGGTTCCGGTCAATAAGAATGAAAGCTACTTTTTAAACGCGGATAGGCTGGAGGAAGTTCACTTTCTGACCGACGACGTCGGAATTGTTGTGGGCAGCTTTTCCGGGAAATACGGTTATCTCCGAACCCAGACCGGCGGGGCGAATTGGTCCTTCCATGAGTTTCCCTCCTCAATGTTGCCCAGCGGAGTATCTGTCGCGAGTAACGGTGACGCCTGGGTGTTCGGGGGCACGGGTGAGATTCTGTTTTCCAATGATCTGGGGAAAAACTGGACTCCGCTCACTCGACCATTCATCGATGCAATTCAGGTTTCGAGCCTCTCGTTTCAATCCGCGACCTCGGGAATCGTCGGCGGTGGGCATAACCGAATTCGCGTGACGAATGATGGTGGTACCCATTGGACGACTGTACCGACTCCCGTTGACGCGGTAACGAGCGACGAAGAGAAGCAGCGAGAGAGCGACAATTTGGTTGGAATCTTTACGCCCGATGGTGAGTTCGATTTCGTACCACAGGCTCCCGGACCATCGACCCCTGTGCTAAAAGTCCGGCACTTCGGTAGCGGAATCGTTGTTCTGCAGGATGATGTCTATCACTCAGCGACGATTACCGACCCGCATTGGAGGAAGCTCGTAGTCGAGGGTCGGTCCGTTCGAGATTTTGAAGTTCATCCAGACGGCCTAGCTGTAATGGACGAGGGGGGATACGTCGGTCTTCTATCGCACGAGTGCGCTCTCCTCTGGCGATCCGAATTGAGTATCGATCGCGGATTTCCGGTACGCCTTGGCGGAGTGAGCGTGGATGGCAAAAGCGTGCTCGGTTATGACGGACGATCGACGTTGCTAGTCGCCAAACCAGGCGGAGAGTCCAGCTTGTTTTCCCTGCGCCAAGCATCGGAAACGGCGGAATGGGACATCCGGTCTTATGATTTATCGAGTGACGGAGTGATGTGGGGGGTGACGGAATACGCACTTTGCCGTTCTCGGGATTACGGCCAAACTTGGAGCCGAGTAGAGACGCTCCCCGAAGGTTTCAGATTTGGCGTCTCCGTGGAGGCAGTGAATTCCGACGAAGCCTTTCTTTGGAACTACGAAAGCGCTCATCGGTGGTCGAGTGAGGATCAGAAGTTTCAACCGTTGGTGTTTTCTGGTGCGCGCCGGTTCGACTATCAGATTAAAGGTCTCGAGAAGCGTTCAGATATTTGGCTCGCCTACGGAATGCGTTATCCGAAAGGGAAAATGCCGCTTTCTGCGCAACTCATTCATGGACTCAACGCGGACAAGTCCATTGAAGGTTTAGTGCTGGCTTCTACGGACAAAGGGCTGAACTGGTCGCTGATTCAGTCCTGGCGAGGTGCAAGCATCGAAGCTCTCCACCTCCAAAGCGATAATACGTTGCTCGGCTACGTCGCCGGAGGGGGCCTCTTGCACGGGAAGCTCGACGTTGAGTCTCCTCAAATTGACATGCGTGCTGTCGTCGAGCCCGGATCGATCATCGACTTCCAAATGGGTGCCCGATTCCTATTCACCGATGAAGGGGACATCGTATTAGTCGGAGGTGGGTATTACGGCGAGAGCGAGAACCACTTCCGTTCGATCGATGGTGGCCTGACTTGGAAGCCTATTCCGGCGATGACGAGCTGGCTCTCGATTTCGTCCTATTGCCTCGGCTCGGGCGTTCGGGTCCTTGTTAATTCGAGATCCATTAATGATCAGGATGGCTCCTCAACTCCTGCACTAAAGGACGGAATTTGGTCCGATGCCGGAAAGCGATGGAGCTTTGATGGCGTTCGAAAGGTTCGCGTCGATCAGTCCGGAAGGTTACTCGTTGAGTTTGCGACGGGCGAATTGGGAGTGCTCGATGCAGCGGGAGAGCGCTGGGAAAAATTAAGGCCCAGCAAATAGAACTCCGATTGTCGGCCTCTTAGAACACTGGCATGTTTGTGACCTAGCCTGCGGCAGCCCCCGACTCCGGATCCCATCGCGCTCCTGTAAACCACAGCGAGTTCCCGTACTGCGAAGTCGGCTCGCCATAAATCCCGAGCGGCGTCGCCACACCGAGCCCATCCGTCACCGTCGGCACGCCGAACGCGTCGTAGTCGTATCGCTCGACGACGACCCCGGCGCTGTCGGTGATCGCCTCGATCGACCCGAGCGCATCGCGATAGGTGAAGTACCGCTGTCCACCCGTCTCGATCGCGATCAGCTCGTCGAGCCCCGCGCCATAGATGTACCGAATCGCGAGCGCAAAGGTGCCCGTCCCCGGGTCCACGTACTCCTCGATCAGCTGCACTCCGTCGTACACGTAGCGCGTGGTCGTCGTGCCGCCTTCGATCTTCTGATAGCGCCGACCGAGCGCGTCGAACTCATACCGCACGAGCTCGACCCCCGACCCGTCGAGCACCCGCGTCATTCGGTTCCACGCGTCGTACTCGAACTGCCGCCAGGTCCCGTTGTCGGTGAGGTTGCCCTTGGCGTCGTAGGTGCGCGGGACGCTCGCGACCGCGGTGGAGCGGTGGAACCACGCCACTTTCGTAGCGCCTGAATTCGACTTGCGTGTTCGACGAGCTTTGCTAGTAAGGAAGACGATGTCGATTCGAGGCCGGTGCGCAGAGTATTCGGGATGCGCAGAGGAGCCGAATGACATGCCGACCCCGCCAGTGGCGTCCCCACGAAGGATGTGCTGAGTTCGTCCTGAGCTTTCTAGGTTGCTTCCGGCGTCAGACTATCTTCCATTCTGTTTCCTCTCCATCCCAGAAGTCACCACCATAAACGGTGAATTCTAGAACCTCCAAGCGCCCGCCCTTCACGAGTACAACGGCCATCAACCCATTGGGAAGGCCCCTCATTTCGATAAAGCTGCCGCCGAGATCGATGTACCCGTCTCCTAATGGCACGGGCGCATCACATTGAAGGTAAACATATCGACCCCCTCCAGTATTCTCTCGCCGCAGAATGCTGATCGACTCCACTGATGGGAATCCCTTCGCTTGGTATATCTGATGAAAGCGATCTAGGACGGCGGTCTCCAACGGCGTACGGATAATCATGTTCATACGTTACAGCCCCACGAAAGATCCGAGCTCAACCACACCGTCTACTGCCCGGCCGCCGATAAGCTGCACGTTCACACCGTTCACCCCCAATACGGCGCCTAACCCATTCCCCGGTAGCACTCCATTGGCACCCGCGACGAGCTGGCCGTTCGCGAGAGCTTGATTTGCCGCAGATTGGATTGCGCGCAGGGCGTCGAGTTCCGATCCACCACTCGCTCTGACTAGGTTCTCCAGGTTTTTCTCCGCCCTCGGGAATACGTGTGCGATTTGGTTCAACTCCTTGGCTGTCGCCGCTAACCCCTCTGCGGCATCGCAGCCGGCACCGAGCCGCCGCCCTGCACTGCTAAGGAGACCACGTCCTCCGGCGAATCCGGCACCGCCAGCAGTCAGTCCCCCCCCAACCTCCGTAATAGTTCCAACAAGACGAGCAGTTGACTCGTCGGCTCCCAGAGCCTTGGCCCCCTCGTAACCAGCATAGTACTTGAGGCTCGCGGCGCTCTCGTCTCCCGCCAGCTTCCGGATTCCCGCTTGGAGATCGTCGACGGCGTTTGCCCCTACGACTACGGCCCCAAAACGCGCTCCCGGCACCGGGGTCACAACGAGTAACCCAGCAGACACGCCCTCCAAAACACCACCAGCAGTCTGCCCGACACCCTCCCAGCGGTAGATATTGGGATTGTCAATCCTGAACTGCCGATCATAGTCGGCGTTAATGGACGCATCCCGCTCCTCCTTCGTCGGCCATCGCCACCCAGCTTGCTCATCCCAGATCTTGCCCTTCCTTTCATCTTGCGGCTTGAACGAGGCAGGCATCGCCGTCCCCGAGAACGGATTCCCTCCACCGCTCGATCCACCCGCCTCCAACCCAAACGGATCGCGCCAGTTCGCCGGATCCGACCGTCCATACGAATACGCATTCGGCCCATCCACATACCCCAGCGGATCCCGACTCACAAACTTCCCCGACAGCGGCTCATACTGCCGCGCTCGCATGTGGTAATTCCCGGACTCCGGATCCCACCGCGCTCCCGTAAACCACAGCGAGTTCCCGTACTGCGAAGTCGGCTCGCCATAGATCCCGAGCGGCGTCGCCACACCGAGCCCATCCGTCACCGCCGGCACGCCGAACGCGTCGTAGTCGTACCGCTCGACGACGACCCCGGCGCTGTCGGTGATCGCCTCGATCGACCCGAGCGCATCGCGATAGGTGAAGTAGCGCTGCCCACCCGTCTCGATCGCGATCAGCTCATCGAGCCCCGCGCCATAGATGTAGCGAATCGCGAGCGCAAAGGTTTGCGTCCCCGGGTCCACGTATTCCTCGATCAATTGCACGCCGTCGTAGACGTAGCGCGTGATCGTCGTGCCGCCTTCGATCTTCTGATAGCGCCGACCCAGCGCATCGAACTCATACCGCACGAGCTCGACCCCTGACCCGTCGAGCACTCGCGTCATCCGGTTCCACGCGTCGTACTCAAATCGCCGCCCGGTTCCGTTGTCGGTCAGGTTGCCCTTGGCGTCGTAGGAGCGCAGGACGCCGCCGATGGAAGTCGCGCGGTGGAGCGGATCGTTTTGACTGTAGGCGGTGGGGGGCCCGTTGAAGGTCGTCGAGGTCCGCGCTTGGACCTTGGTCTGCTGGATCTGAAGGTGAGCGCCTGTGCCCGGCGCGCCAGCGGTGGGATTCGCGTCGTCGTACCAAACGTCGGAGAGCCGCGAGCCGCCGTCGTAGGCGTAGACGTCGCCCTGGATGGTGGGGAGCAGGTGCTCAAACTGCTTGAGGGTACGGCGGTTTACTTTGTCCTATGCGCAGATCGTGAATATATTTCACTAGATCATGAACGCGCAAAAGTGAATTAGATGGATATCTCAATATCCTTTTCCCTAAGTGTTAGCACGGCAAGGGTGTCTCCGGAATCGTTACAAAACTCGACCTCGAAGGCTGGAGGGCTTGCCTCGTAGACCAGAAGTACAGTTCCACGCATTCCGGCTTTTAGACCGTGAGATGGTAAGTCTGTAAGCAATCTGACTCTGTCGTATTCGTTAATGTTCATGTTTACTTTGGCGTCGGTATCGCGGTAGTAAGCTTTACTACGCCGTTTGGGAGCTTAATCCAGCCGAACAAGACGGTAATTGATTTCCCATTGGCGCCATTGATCGGAATCCATTGGTTGTAGTACGTTCCGAATTCGTTGACTTTAGTTTTGAAGGCGGAAGTGGCATCGAAATGTATCTGGTTAGCTAGGTCGTCTAGATTCGATCTTGTGAATCCTAGAGCTTTCTCGAACCATTCTGCCTTGGTTTTTCCGTCCGCGTGGTCCGGATTCAAAAGGTAACGAAAGAGCTTGTCGTTCACGCTTTTGCGTGTAGCGTCGAATGTGGCCTTCCCGAACGCCCAGTTCCAGCACCTTCCCGCGCCTGTTCTTAGCGCGCCTTTTAATCGATTCCTGAGCGGAGCGGTTCGAGTTGCCGCCACCCCGAAGAGTTTGGTGATTAAAAGATTGAATGCCTGGTCGACCGATTCGCCAATGAATCCGTCGAGCGCAATTGAATTTGAAGGTTCACCCGCATTTGTTCTCGCTAGCGCGGCCCGCCCTCTGTCAGAAAAAGCTGGGGTCGTAAGCCCATACTTGGGCTTTTTGATGGCGGTATAGATCGTTTGGACGGCGCTGACTTCGAGGTCGGTGATGATGGCAAATGACTGGACTACAAACTCTGGCGTAATGCTATCGACGAATAGAATTGCTGTATTTAGCGCGCCGATATCGTCCGCAAGGAATGGTATAGGCTCGTCATCTCCTGGTTGGTACGACGCAGGCATCGCCGTCCCCAAAAAGGGATTCCCTCCGCCGCTCGATCCACCTGCCTCCAACCCAAACGGATCTCGCCAGTTCGCCGGATCCGACCGTCCATACGAATACGCGTTCGGCCCATCCACATACCCCAGCGGATCCCGACTCACAAACTTCCCCGACAACGGCTCGTACTGCCGCGCTCGCATGTGAAAATTCCCCGACTCCGGATCCCACCGCGCT
>JAJDEU010000009.1 GCA_029259635.1 Planctomycetota bacterium
CTAAACCCCAACTCGGTACATAAACACCCTTTGGGACCCCCCACCCAATGGCATGGAGCCTTTGGTCCGGGGCTCCAAAAGTTTAGATCTGAACCGAGTTCGGTATTACACCTTCACGGATTAGTCCTTGCGAGCGAAGATGGTCAGGTGACCAGCGCGACTCCAGAAATCGGAGTCGGGATGGGAGAACTTTTCGGCGATGCGATAATACTTGTGAAAGAAGCGCTGCTGCCCTTCGTTTTCGAATAGCGAACCGCCGAACCAATTCTCGTTCGTCTCCACCTCGAAGGATCGAAGCACTAAGAAGTCGGGTTTCAACTGGGCGAGGATTTGCTGGAAAGCGACGCTCCTATTCGGATTCTCCGAGTTGATTCGAACGACTTCGGGACTGATCAATCCGGCCAAGTCGATGATTCGGCGCTGCGCGTGCGTACCCTGGTAGCCGATCGCTTCCATGGCGACGGAAGCGTTCTTCGGGCTGTTCGATTCGAGCCAAGTTCCGACGCGAGTGCGCAGGTTGTCTTCAAGCTCTTGATAGCGCCCGTGGTTCAGCGAGACGGAATAGTGACCTTCGACGGAGTTGAACCCCACCAGCCCCAGCATGGCGGTGAGAGAAATCGCAAACGCGGTCCGCTTTATCGTCCCCAGACCTTCCCGATGGACGCTCGCGAACAGGGATTCGAAACCGAGCCCCACAACGACCATGCAGCACCACAGTGGCGGCGTTAAATACCAACCGAAATTGCGCGGGGCGTTTCCGATCCAGTAGGCCACTAAGAGCAGCAACGGAAACAAGACGAGTGCGCCGAGAGTTCGGCGTTCGACGCGTCTCGCAATAGCGAAGATGCCGCAGACGAGCAGGATCACGACCGCCGCCATAATCGCGTGGTACAGATACGCCGCACCGTGAAAGTAGTCCCACTGATAGTTCCGATGTGGACCCAGCACTCCGGCAAACCACCTCAAATGGGCGGCTAAGTTCTCGATGGGAGTAAGTTCGGCAATGCGTGCGTAGACCACCGTCCCTTTCGCCGCGACGCTGTGAGGGACGGGACTCCCAAAATAGAACGTCGCGAACGCAATCCACGGAAGCAGGATCAAGATGAACTGCAAGATCCGTGCGAGGACGTTCTCGCGCTCGCGCCACAGGATGAGGAGAAAGATGACGCTCGTCCAAACCACGCCATCGATCCGCGTAAGAACGAGAAGGGCACACAGCGCGACCGCAACTCGACTCGAGCCCGCCGTAAAGGCGTAGAGGCTTCCCGACATCAAAGCGACGACGAGCATCGTCTCCATGCCGCCCGTCGCAGAAACAACAATCTCGGGTTGCGTGAGGAGCAGCAGCGAGGTCCCCAGCGCGATGAGGCGAGAGACCTGCATTCGCCGGAGTGTCGCGAAGGTGAGGAAGCCCGCAAGCTGCCCCAGCAGAGCGCTCAGGATGCTGGAAGCCACCGGTATCGAGGCGGTCCCGAAGACGAAACCCAGTGCGGCGAGAATCAGGGTATAGAGCGGAGTAGTCGTACCGAGAACTCGCTCGCCGGGGTTGAACACGAAGCCGTTCCCCAGCGCGATGTTCTCCGCATAGCGGTACGTGATCAGTGCATCTTCGAGCCGAATCCCCGTGGTCCTCTGGAACAAGAACCACATCACGAGCGAAGGAAGCATCGCAACAAGTGCAAAGCTCACATAGTCCGCTCGCTTAAGACTGGACTGGCTCTTGAACTCGGACATCAAAGGTATCGGCTTCTCGGACGCGTCCCAACTCTTCCGAAGGGCGCTCTACACTCGCGCACGCAGTCCGCGCATTCTAATTGGGCAATCGATGCCCGAGCCCGCCAACTCTCCCGCAAGTGCAAAAATAATGACAGAGCTCGGTCCACTCGTCCATTAAGAGAAACTCGTTCCACACACGTTAGAGTGGTGACCGGCTTCTCCTGAATTGGTGAACATCGAGCGCGGCGCTTTTCAGATCTCGCGGGGCGTGACCCCGGAGATCCGCTCAAGCAAGTCATCCTGGTCCTCCATCGCGAAGCGCTGCCAACTGGGGCTTGCACGCGAGATGGAAGATCAGAGCTGAGAGTTAGTCGTGGTCCTTGGGCTCGGCTTCCGACTCAATGGCAGGCACGACGTCGGCGTCAGCGCTCCCCGCCCCCTCGGCATTGTCCTCGGCGTTGCCCTCGCTCTCGGAATCGCCCTCGGTATCGCTCGGCGGAGGGACCGGAGTCAACTCGTCCTTCTTGGGATCGGTCATGAGCTTGCCGAAGAACTCAGGCATTTCTACGCCTCCGACATCGCGCATGATTTCGAGCATGGGAGGCAGCGCTCCACCGAGTCCCTTGAGGAAGCCAGCCGTTCCGCCACCCCCGCCGGTCGAGTTTCCGCCATCCCAGACCACGACTTTGTCGAACTTGATGTTCGAGATAGCGGTCGCTGCGGTTTCCGAGAGCTTGTCGAGATGTTCCAACATCATCAACTGGAAGGCCTGTTGCGAACCGCCACATGCGTCCACGATTGCTCGTAGACCTTCGCCCTTCTTCGCGAGTACCTCGTACTGGCCCTTGGCTTCCGCCTCGAGCTTCGCGTAGATCGCAGCCGCCTCTCCTTCCGCTTCAATGCGCTGCTTCTCGGCTGATGCATGAGCATCGACAATGGTGGTTGCCTTCTCCGCCTTCGCGACAGCTTCGAGCTCAGCACGCTTTTCGGCTTCGAGCTTCGCGCCCTGAGCCTCGGCGGCTTTCGCTTCCGCAAGATACTGGGCTTCAAGCACGGCAGCTTCCGCGACACGGCGCTTGGTCTCGCCAATCTGGAATGCCTCGGCTTCCCGAACTTTCAGTTCGGCATTCGAGCCCGCGATCTCCGCCTTCGAATTGTTCTCCCCTGAAACCGCCTGAGCGTTGGCTTCCGCAACCGACACACGCATATCGCGCTCCGCCTGTCGAACTTGAGCTTCTCGCTCCAAATCGGCTTGCCGCTCTCCGACTAACCGAGCTCGTTCGAGGTCGGCGACCTGAACGGCCCGATCACGCTGAGCCTCCGTCGTTCCGATATCACGGGTCCGCTCAGCGTTCGCCACTTGCACAGCGCGTTCGCGTCCAGCTTCAGCAACTCCGATAGCTCCGAGTTTTTCCTGTTGCGCCACATCGATCAACGCCTGTTGGATCGCTTCCGATGCAGCCTTCCGACCAATGGCCTCGATATAGCCCGATTCGTCCGTGATGTCCTTGATGTTTACGTTGATCAGAATCAGACCGATCTTACGCAGCTCGGGTTCAAGCGAGTTCTGAACGCTGGAGAGGAACACATCCCGGTCGCGATTGATTTCCTCAATCCGCATCGAGGCAATCACCTGACGTAGCTGACCAAAGATGATGTCTTCGGCCTGCTTAATGATCTCGTTCGCCTTGAGCCCCAGGAGGCGTTGAGACGCATTGCTCATCGACGCGACGTCGGTTCCGATTGCGACGGTGAAGACGCTTGGAACGGCTACGCGAATGTTCTCGATCGAGAGCGCTCCCTCGAGAGGAATTTCGATCTGCATCGGATCCAGCGACATGTACTCGTAGTCTTCGAGCAATGGCAAGACAAACGTTCCACCGCCGTGCAGGGTGCGAGCCACCCGACCTTCTTTTGCCCGTCCGTAGACGACAAGAATGCGGTTGCTGGGGCACCGCTTATAGCGTCGGGCAAACGCGATAAACAACCCAGCCACGATGGCGACAAGGAAAAATGCCAGTAGCGCCGTCGGCAAACTACCGGAAAGAAACGATTCTTGTATCAGTGCAAGCTCTGAACGGATCATGGGGAATCTCCTCCTAATTCAACGATTCAACTTCGAACGTATCTTCTGTAGTCATGCCGATCAGTCGACAGGCGGCTCCAGTCGGTAATTCTTCGCCGTCGGTAACGGCATTAAATTCCTGGCTCCGGCCCTGAAGATTGACGGTGACTTTTCCCTGGCCTGTGCGCTTCGCGGGAACTTTCAAGTAAACCTGCGCCGTGACACCGATGGCATCGCGGGGCTTAACGTTGCCCGATGAAGACAGCTTCCTGAAGCTGAACATCATGTAGGCAACCAGGAACATGGTGGAGCTGCCGGCAAGCAGCGAGATCACCGGCGTCGCAACACTCCCCCAGCCTTGCTCTGTTCCAATCCAGCCAACGAGTCCGAAGATCGTCATGAAGCTGGCCAAGGTGCGCACCGAGAGAAAGGTCATGGACCCGTCACCAGCGTCGAGATCGTCGGCATCGACATCCGCGTCGGTGTCCGCGTCTCCGCCGAGCCCAAACATATTGAGACCCGCTTGACCGAGTACGACCGTTCCACCAGCCGTTGCGCAGCCGATATACAACTTAATCAGCGTCAGGTCGCCAATGTTGTCGCGTAGCCAATCCAATACGAGGTCCATTCCGGCTCTCCCCAAAAAAACGATACCAGCCGGCTCTCAATAGAACCGGCACGAGTAAGGCGACTACAAGAATGCTCGCCGCGAATTCAGTCCGACTTGGAGATTCTGCGCGTCGAGAGCTACCAGTTCTACTTGAATCTCAAGCTAGGACGGTCTCATCGCCAAATCACGCGAGCCTTACTGGCTCACCGACACCCTTGTCGTTCTTAAGGGCGCCACTCGCGCTTTAGCAACCCAAACCAGACGGAGTCCTGAATCTCGCCCAGCAAGTGCCAGCGCTCTCGCAGGTAGCCTTCGCGCTGAAATCCCAGCTTCTCGAACATCGCCACCGAACGCGCATTATTCGGGTCGACGTCCGCTTCTAATCGGTGCAGATCCAACGCGTTGAACGCGAAGTCGAACAGGAGGCCGAGAGCTTCCGATCCGAAGCCATGCCCCCACGACTTGCTGCCAAGAGCAATTCCGACTTCCGCGCGTTTGTGTGTCGTGTCGACGTGTTGAAGCGTGCACGTTCCGACAATTCGATCGAGCTCAGTGGAGTGGATGCCCCACTGGAACAACTCGCGCTTCTCGAACAAGCCGTGAATGCGGTCGATCAACTCTCGCGCTTCGTCGAGGTCCTTGAGCTCTGGAGAGCTCCAGTAACGAATCACTTCGGGATCACCGAAGACCGAAAGGACGCCCGGTGCATCGGCGCGCTTCAGCATGCGCAAACAGAGCCTCTCGCCCTCGAGTTCCGGAAGCTCGCTCCCCCATCTATCCATCTCTAGCAATGACGTCGACGCTGCCCGCCCGCGCCGTCTGTGGGCTTTTTGCCCTTCGCTTTGTAGTGCGCCACGATCTTCTTGATCTTGTCGTAGGCCACATCGGTCTTGCAGCTGGTCTTGCCTTGATCGACAAAGACCTCGCCAACTCGCTTCGCGGTGGCCAGCGCTTTCTTCGTCATCGACGATCGCCCACCGATGGCTATCAGCGAGGTATTCATGTTCTGACGCACGCGGTTCTTCTCGTCGTGAATCGTCGCTTCGATGATTCCGAGGCACTCGGTCAGTTCCTCGTCGGTGATTCCGCCTTCACTCTCAGGACGATCCGGTTGCATAGCCAGCATCCCGACCATTCGCCAACCCATCGCCCTCCGGTACTTGTCCTTCAGCTTGCGCCACTTGCGCGAGACCTTCGCGCCGTGATCCGTGAAAGCCGCAAGCGCCGCAAGCTCATATCCAATCCCGCTGGTGTCGATATCGCGAGCCCAGGCGTCAAGCCCCTTGATCGTCACTTCGTTTTCATCTGCCTTCCAACACGCAAAGGTCCGCGCGTCGACGTTGCCCGTGGCCCACAGATCCTCGGCCAACTTTTGATCGTTGGGTACGAGTTTGTCGAGCGCCTTCAGGTTCGCGTAGCTGACCCCGAACATCTCGCCTTTGATCCCGTGATTCCGATAGATCTTGACGGTTTGAGCGGTGCCCATCGACTTGAGCTCTTTCATGACCTGGCGGCAGGTCCACGCCTTCTTCGCTTGCTTGGTAGCCATCGGCATATATTAGCCGAAGACGTGTTTTCGCGAGGCGGGGATACCAAACCAGGTTTGTCCCTAAACAGTAGGCCATCCCCGTCGGGTTGGCCGCTAACCGTGAAGGTGTAATACCGAACCCGGTTCAGATCTAAACTTTAGGGCCACAACCGCTCTGCGGTTGTGGCCCTAAAGTTTAGATCTGAACCGGGTTCGGTATTACACCTTCACGGTTAGCGGCCTCGACGAGAGCGCGAACGGCCAGGGCCCGAACCTTTGGGGCGATGAGCCCGACGAGTTCTCGCCGGAGTTTCTAGGGCTTCGGCGACGCCGGCACCCCAGGGAGTCGCAGTGGCGGTTTGGGCAGCCGGCTTAGTCAGGGTGGATTGCGCACTTGACTTGCCTCCGCCGGCGACGCGTGAACCACGCGCGAAGGACTTCTTCGGGCCGCGCGACTTTGTCGACTTGTGGGTCGACTTCGAGGACGACTTCGAGTCGAGGATGCCCGACTCCGCAAAGCCCTTCATGAAGCGTCGCGGGATCTCCTCGCCGAGGTTGCGCTCGATCGCTCTCACACCACCTGCGTCTTCTGAGGTGACGAAGGTGATCGCCTTGCCGCTCAATTCGGATCGACCGGTGCGACCGATGCGATGCGTATAAGCGTCGGGCGTACCCGGCAAATCAAAGTTGATCACGTGCGAGACGTTCGCGACATCGATGCCGCGCGCAGCAATATCCGTGGCGACGAGAATGTCATAACGCCCCTCGCGGAAGCCGCCCATAGCGCGATCGCGTTGGCCCTGCGACATATTGCCCTGCAGAGCGATGGCACGGTGGCCGTCGCGATCGAGATCGCGAGCGACGCGACGCGCGCGATGCTTGGTGCGCAGGAAGACGATCGCCGATGTAAAGCTGTCTTCGTGCAGGATCTGCGTGAGCAAATCGAGCTTCTTGGTTTGCGGGACGGGATACAGGAAGTGATCGATCGTCGACGCGGGCTTGGAATGATTCAGCTCGACAACGTGCGGGCGATTGAGCAGGCGGTCGGCGAGCCCGCGAATCTCGCGCGGCATCGTCGCGGAGAACAAGAGGTTCTGCCGCTCTTTCGGAAGCGCGTTGAGGATGCGACGAATGTCGGGCAAGAAGCCCATGTCGAACATGTGGTCGGCTTCGTCGAGAACAAGTGTCTCGATGCGCGACAGATCGCACTCGCGCTGCTTGTGCAGGTCGAGCAATCGACCGGGACAAGCGATGAGAATGTCCGGGCGAGCTCGCAGAGCGCGAACTTGGCGCACTTGGCTCACTCCACCGAAGATCGTCGCGCTCTTGATCGACGTAAACTTGCCGAGCTCTTCAATCTCCGCGTGGATCTGAATCGCGAGCTCACGCGTCGGCGCGACAATCAAGGCGCGCGGACCCTGGCCGCGATTCGCAATCAAGCGCTCGAGGATCGGCAGCGCAAAGGCCGCCGTCTTCCCCGTACCCGTCTGCGCCAAGCCCAAGACATCGCGCCCCGTCATGGCCTCGGGAATCGTCTTGGCTTGAATCGGACGTGGCTGGACGAAGCCCAGCTCGGCCACACCGCGCATCAGAGAGTCGCACAAGCCGAAGGTGCTAAAGCTCGCCTTGGGGTTGACCGTTTCTACGCTCGCTTGGGGCGCTTGCGTGTCGGCGGGGCGCCGTCGCTCGCGGCTCTTTTGCTCGGCCTTGGGGTTTCGGCTGGCTGCATAAGTCGCAGCGCCACCCCTGCCATTCTGTTTGCTCGCGTTCGCGCGAGTCTCACTTGTTCTGGTTCGGCCGGTCTGCCGGCGCTCGGATTCGTTGCGTCGGTTCGACGCACTCGGGGAAGTTTTGCCCTTTACGGGACGTTGGCCGGAAGCGTTCTGATTAGAACGGGGCCGTTCAATTCGATTCGAAATAGAGAGTTCTCTTCTGGGTGGCGCGCGCCAATTTTAGGCGCACGGACACCGCGATGCTCGAGCCCCGTACAACAGAGACAGGGCGAGGCGGTGAAAGGGGCGCGATCCGTTTATTCGGATCCTGCTGTGCGCCGCAGGTGCCTAGTCCCTCCTTTTCGGAGGACTGGCGATGTGGGAAGAATCGACTGGTGAGGGGCAAAGCGCAACCCCCAAGATCCACTAGTCTCGGAAATCGGGGTTACAGGGCCCTACGACTCTTAAGAAACTCGTTCATATCCGGCGCGATCGGACAGCTCATCTCAAGTCTGCGCCCGTCATGAGGGTGTGTGACGACCAAGAGGTGATTGTGCAGAGCCTGTCGAGGCATGCCGAGCTTGGCCGCAGCCTGTTTACTGAGCTCGCCGTTGGCGCTGGCGAGGAAGGCGTCGTCGCTCAGGCCGTAGAGCTTGTCTCCGACGAGCGGATGCCCGATCGCCTCCATGTGTACGCGAATCTGATGTTGGCGTCCCGTGAAGGGTCGACAAGCGACGAGGGTGCAGTCGGACAAGCGCTCGATCACTCTCCAATCCGTGCGCGAGGGCATGCCGTCGCTGAGGCACGCCATCTTCAAGCGCACTCGGCTCGCGCGGGCGGACCCGATCGGAAAGTCGATCTTGCCGCCGTCGGAATCGGGCGATCCCCACACGATCGCCAAATACTCCTTCTCGACCTTGCGATTCTCGAACTGCGCCATGATGTCGCGATGACTCTCCGCGTCTTTGCCACACAAGAGCAGGCCGCTCGTCTCGCGGTCCAGTCGGTGACAGAGCTTCACAAAACGGCGCGTATCGCCGTAGCGTTCGCGAAACAAGCCGTGCAAGCGCTGAATCAGAGTGTCGGTCAAGTGACGGCCCGCCGGATGGACGGTCACGCCGGGCGGCTTGTCCACCGCGATAACTTGCTCGTCCTCATAGACGATCTCGACGTGCTCTGGCGACGGATGCGGCGGACGCAGGCGTAGCTCTTCGGGAATCTCGATCACGACTTGCGAGCCATGCGAGAGCTTGCGACCGGGCCGGCGCTCCACGGCAAGCGTCCCCGCTCCGCGCGGATTCGCCGGTGTCGAGGGATCGATCGACACGAAGCCGTCCTGAATCAACTTCTGGATAGACGTGCGCGACCGCCAACTCAGATGGTGCGAGAGAAAAGTGTCGAGACGGAACGTCGCTTCTTCGGCTGTGAGCTGAAAGTCACAGGCGCGCACCTCAAGCTCGACTTGGTCGGGCGGTTGCGAGAGGTCGCGGTCTTTGGGAAACAAGCGCATGGTCGTCGTGAGAGCCCGCTCCCCTCGAAAAGTCGTGAGAGCGAAACCCTGCGGAATTCACCTTAACGCGAGACGCCCGCGGCGGGCGCGGGCGACAGAGACAATTGCCTTTGCGACAACTTTCTAAGCGAGACTTCCTCGACCTCCATCGGGAGTGCCGCGGAATCGCGCGAGGGCGGCTCGACTAGGAGCGCGCGGCGCGGCGACGAGCGCGACGTGCGGACTTGAGAATCGTCCGGATACGTTCGCGGCGTTCGCGGCGACGGCGGTCGGAGCGCTTCTCGTGCCAGTTGTAGGCCTTCGCGAGGCGGAAAATACCGCCGTAGTTGCACTGCCGCTTGAAGCGACGAAGCGCAGCTTCGAGTGACTCGTTGGGGCGGACCTGAACCTTGATCGCCATGCTGGAAAAAGTGGGGAAAGGGTGCTCGGGGGCTGATATCGGGGAAAACCGCTTCCGCTCTCGTGAGCGAAACGGGCCGAGGAGTATAGGGCGGGATCGAAGCCAATGAAGCTTTATCTGGAATTCGAGGGCCGACCGGTGGATCCTCACGGGATGAGTCCGGTCTCCGATCCCCCGCTCTGGTCCGACGAGGACCGAGCCCCCGACCTGCCATCGGGGATCCTGATGGGGATTGTCGAGCGCGTGACCTTCCACTCTGAGGAGTCCCACTACACGGTTCTAAAGCTAGCCGTTGAAAGAGGTTGTGTAGACGAACAAGGCCTGCCGATCGACGTGGGAACGGTCGTCTCCGCGGTCGGACATTGGGGCGACCCGACCGACGGAGTTCGCGTGCGGGTGACGGGGAGTTGGGGTAAGCACTCCGCTCACGGGCTCCAGTTTCAGTTCGAGTTGGTCGAGTTTCTGCCGCCGCTCGGGCGTGCAGGGATCATTAAGTATCTGGCTTCGAAAGCCTTCCGGGGCGTCGGCCCGAAGTTGGCAGCGCGGATCGTCGAGACCTTGGGGACGGACACACTCGAGATCATCCGCAACGAGCCGGAGCGCTTGGCGACCGTCAAGGGCCTCAAGCGCCAGGTGCGTGAAGACCTCGTCGCCGCGGTGCGCGCTCAACTCGTTGCCCACCGCGTCAAAGCCTTCCTGCTCGACTGTGGCCTGGGACCCGGTCAATCCGAGCTCGCGCTCAAGAAGCTCGGTTCCGAGAGCGAACAACGCATTCGCGAAAACCCCTACATCCTCGCCACCGGGATTCCGGGACTCGGTTTTGCGATCGCCGATCGTGTCGCCAGGAAGCTCGGCTTCGACTCATCCAGCAGCGAGCGGCTCTGCGCTGGTCTTCGATTCGCACTGGAGCGCGCGTCCAATGACGGCCACTCGCTCCTCGAAAAGAACGCCTTGTTCGAGCGCACGATCGAGCTTCTCGGTGAAGAGACGTCGGCGGAAGACTTGGCCCTCGCGCTGCAAGAACAACTGCGCATCGGCGAGTTGAAGGTGGAAGCCGATCTGCGCGAAGACGCCGAGCTGATTTACTTGCCGCGTTATCAGACCTGCGAGTCTCGACTGGCCGACAACCTCACCGGCCTGATGAAGCGGAAAGAAGTCCGCGCCCTCGCGACCGAAGCCGAGCTGCTCTTGGCCGAGAAGAGCGCGAAGATCGAGCTCCATCCCACTCAACGCGCCGCCGTCTTGGGTTTGATGAGTTCGGCCGTTGGCCTGCTGACCGGCGGTCCCGGCGTCGGCAAGACAACCATTGTTCGATTGCTCGTCGAGCTCGCCGAGGGTGCCGGCGCCAAGGTGCTCTTGGCCTCCCCCACCGGCCGAGCCGCCAAACGTCTCTCCGAAGCCACCGATCGCCCGGCATCCACGATTCATCGCATGCTCGGCTACGACCAGGAGAAACACGGCTTTCGGCATGACGAAGAAAACCCGCTGACGGCCGACCTCGTCATCATCGACGAGCTCTCCATGCTCGACCTGATTCTCGCTCATCAGCTGGTCAAAGCCATCGAACCGCCGACGCGCGTGATCTTCATCGGTGACCCGAACCAGCTTCCCGCCGTCGGCGCGGGCGCTGTGCTCTCCGACTTGATCGAGTCCGAGCGCATTCCGGTCTGGCGGCTGACGGAAATCTATCGCCAACGCGCGGACAGCAAGATCGTCACGAACGCCTATCGAATTCTCTGCGGCGCGGAACCGGAGTTCCCCGAAGCCGGAAACGCGACCAGCGACTTCTACTTTTTCCCCGCGCAGGACGACTACTCCACCGCTGACCGAACGGTCGAGGTCGTCACCGAACGCATTCCGCGCACTTTCGGGCTCGACTGGGTCAACGACGTGCAGGTGCTAGCGCCGATGTATCGCGGCGGCTGCGGCGTTGACGTTCTGAACGCGAAGCTCCGCGAGGCCCTCGGCAGTGGCGGCGCCGAAGCAAAACGCGGCGACCGAATCTGGCGGACGGGTGACCGTGTCATTCACACGCGCAACGACTACGAGCGCGAGATCTTCAATGGCGACATGGGGCGCATCTCGCGCATCAACCTCGATAGCAGCGGACTCTTCGTCCAGTTTCCAGGGCGTGAAGTCTTCTACGAGCCTGCGGAGTTCGGCGACCTCCAGCCCGCCTTCGCGATTACCGTTCATCGTTCGCAAGGCGGTGAGTTTCCGGCGGTCGTCTTCCCGCTCGTCACTTCCCATTACCTCATGCTCCAGCGCCACCTGCTCTACACCGCAGTTACGCGGGCCAAGCAACTCGTCGTGCTCGTGGGTTCGCGGCGCGCTCTGCAAATGGCGCTGGATAACGCTGATCAACGGCATCGCGAGAGCGCACTCGCCGATCGGCTTCGGAAGTTACTCGAGGAGAGCTGAACCGCGAATCCTGGGGAACGCCGATCGTCGTCCGCAGTGAGGAGCAAGCCTCAGCGGAGAGCCCGTTTCGGTCCATCGGAGTGACCGGGTAGAGCCCAACTCTAGCGTGACCGCCCTCGCCAGCAGCCGTTAGCCCGGAACGTAGGGCGACAGAATTTCGCGGCTACAGACGAAGGTCTTGAGCTTGGCGAGCTGGCCGTCAAAATCGGACGTGAGCTCTCGGGAGAACTCCACACCGAGGTGAACCGATGGACCCTGCATTCGAATGCCACGGATCGTTCCAACGACTCGCACTCCGGATTCCTCGCCGGGTAGCTTCATCGTCGTCGTAACTTTTGCGCCGTCGGAGTAAGACTCGAAGGCGGTGAAAGGCACTTCAATCGCTGCACCCGAAACGGAAACGTTCGCCAAGTTTGCGGTAATCGTTGCCACGCCCTCAGACTCGAGCTCGACGGCAATCGGCTCAGCTGGCAGTACGCGCGGAGAGCGCCGGCGGTTGAAGACCGCACGCATCAAGATAGGGATCCGCGAGTTCAGCTCCTCTAGATTCATGAACTCGAATCCGTAGCGCACGAAGCTGTCGGTCTTGACGCAGTTGCGAATCTTGGCTGTCGTCTCCACCATGACCCCGTTCGGACCCTGGAAGACCATCTCCAGCTCGCTGTGAACTTGAAGCTTGGGATCACTTCCGGGCAGGAAGGCGATCGAAGCGCCCGTGGTCGAGATGTCGACCAAACGCCCCTCCATATCGGCAATGCCTGGAAGGCGCAAAACGCCTCTCAGGTGAAAGCTGCCGGACAGCTCAATGCGATAAACCTGCCTCATGGAGTGAATGGTCGGGGGGTAACGGGAGCGAGTGGGTGCCTGATCATCGGCCAGCGCTCTCTCAAACTGGAGTCTTCGTCCCTCCCTCGGCCCTCTAGGCTCGGCAAAGCGGCACTTTTTGAGGAGTTCGCCCTACCACCACCCCAATAGACGCCACCAGAGCAGCCCCACGGGAATCCACACGGCCATATGCAAGAGGGACACGAGAAAGCCCACCCGGAACCATGTCCCTGCGGAAACGTGGCCGAGCCCGAAGTAAAGGATCACCGGCCCGGTCGAGTAGTTGGTCGTGCAAGCGCACAGGTTGGAGAACGCCGCAAAGAGCGGAACGGCCAACATTCCCGGCGCTCCGGCGGCCAGGGCGATCGCGAGAAACACGGAAGCCATCGCCGTGATGTGCGCGGTCAACATGCTGAACGCGTACATCGAGTAGAAGTAGACGAGCGCGAGGCCGATCAGAGTGATCAGCATGGGGGTTCCGTCAAAGAGGCCGTTCGCACGATTCGCGAAGGCGTCGATCACTCCGAGGTCTTTGAGCGCGGTGGCCATCGTCAAGAGACCGCCCAACCAAATCAGCGTGTCCCAGGTCGCGGCATCATGGGTCATGCGCTTCCAAGGTTGAACGTTGGCAATGAGACATGCGCACACTCCGAGCAGCGCGACCATGGTCGTGTCGGGCTTGAGCTCAATACCGACTAGTGGGCCCCAGGCCTTCAGTGACCAGAGGAAGATCATGCCGGCGAAAATGAAAGCGAGAATTTTCTCGGCGCGTGTCCATGGGCCCAGGCGCTCGAGCTCACTTTGAGCGAGGGCCTGCGCCGGGCGACCGTCGGTGATGGTTGGGCGAACGAGGAAGTAGAGGAAGAGCGGAAGCAGCGCGAGCGAAACCAATCCGGGCACAATCATCGCGAGTGCCCAGGTCGTCCAATCGTCCATGGCGACTCCGTAGACCTCGCGTGCCGTCGTCGCGAACAGCGGGTTCGCGGCCATGCCCGTGAGGAACATCGCCGCGGTGACGAGGTTGCAGTGGGCACCGACTAACGTGAGAAAGGTGCCGGCTTTCTCGGAGGAGACGCCGGGCTCCGAACCGAGAGCTCGCGAGAGTGAATCGCTGATCGGCGCCAAGATTCCTCCGCCTCGCGCGGTATTCGAGGGCACCAGCGGGCCGAGCAAGAGTTCCGCAGCGGCCTGCGCGTAAGCGACTCCAAGCGTGGACCGTCCGAATTTGCGAACGAGCATCAGCGCTGCACGTCGGCCGAGCCCAGAATCTCTAACGGCTCCGGCCAGCAGAAAAGCGGAGACCACCAGCCAAACGACCTTTTCGCCGTAGCCCGAAAGCGCTTGATCTAGGTCGAGACTCCCGGTTGCCGCACACGCGATCACTCCGAAGAGAACCACGGGCCCCATCGGGAAGGGCCGCAAGATGAAGGCGGTGATGACAGCGACGAAGATCGCGAGAACTCGCCAGCCTTCGGGTGTCACCGAGGCAGGCGGAGTGAACGCGAGGAAGAGGGAACCCACTCCAACACAGAGCGCGCTTCTCACTATCCGCTCCGCGCCGCCCAGCTGTTCGTCCTTTGCCGTCATGAGAACCTAATGGCTTAGTGTAAATCTTGTTCTGCCGGAGGGGCAGCGAATGTTCCATCAGATCGGCGCCGCCAACGAACTCGGTCCTACTACTCGCTGAGACCCGCGGGCGCCGAGCAGCGAAGAGGGCGATGCTCATCGATCTAACGACGTGGGGCACGGTCTGATCAATGAGCGCTTCCGAACTGCCCAACTCTCGACACGCCGCGCGACGATTGACGTGCCTTCATAGTCTCGTTACATGCGGCAGGTCGCGACGGGTTTCACAACCTTCATACCTCTCGAACTCTCAATAACGACAACAATTAGTGAGCGTGCTTATGCGGCTCCCATCCCTCGCTCTGCAACGCGCGTTATGGGTTTGCGTTCGGGGTAGAGCGCATCGGCATCCGAGCTCCGCGGTCGGTGGGATTGCCGTTTCATTCAAGGCCGTAGAACAGAGAAGAAGAGTTGCCCCATGAAGAAACTAAAACGACTGAGCAGAATGCTTGTTGCTGGCGCACTGTCATCGGCTCTCGTAGTTGGAGCGATGACCGCGACCTCTCCGGCATCCGAGGCACTGGATCCGATTTCGCTCTTGTGTGGCCCTACGATTAAATGGATCTGCCACAAACCTGGCGAACCGAACCGCCAGTTCATCGGAACCGTTTGCGAGAGGCGGCAGTTCCACCTCCGCACGGGCTACACCTGCTCGCCGAAGAAGCTCTAGCTCGAAAACTAGTTCTCTCTCGTACTCCGCTTACTGATTCGCGTCTATCATCCACCCATCGCGTTCGATGTTGAATAAGAAAGCCGAGGACAAGGAGTCTCGCACAAGTCGGCGATCCCAGCCGCTTGTCCGATGGCTCGTAATTATCTGTCTAGCGTTCGCAGCGCTGGACATCATGCTCGTCATCCAGAATCGCGAGCTTGCGGCGCAGCTCAATACCTTCGTCGAGGCCGCGGAGAGCGAACAGAGCACCATCGAAGCCACGCTCGTCGGGATGAACTTTCCGTCTGGCCCACTTCGCAACGCTGAAGCTCAGCCGTTCGATCTCGCGAGTAGCGCCCCCTTCCACGGGACGCTCCTCTTCGTTTCATCGCCCCACTGCGATCTGTGCACCTTGGCCGCGCCCATCTGGAAACAAGCGGCTGCCGACCTCTCGGACTCCGGACTGCGAATCTATGGCCTGATCCTGGAGACCGCGCTGGGCGACCTCCAGCCGGATTCCTACCCCTATCCCGTGCTCGCGCCAGAAGACAGCGGAGTCGAGCTCTTCCGACATCTGGAGGGCGTCCCCGCCGCGGTCTTCCTCGATTCGCGCGGGGTGATTCAACGCGTCCTCTACGGCGATAATCAGCACGGTCTCTCGGAAGCGGCACTAGAATTCCTTGCTGCCGAGCTCTCCGACTAGGGAGCCGCTCCAATCCACGCCAGCAAGATCGGTACGTATGAGGCTCAAACTCGCTCTCTCCCTTCTCCTCATCAGCCTCCTCATCGGCGGTTGCATCGCCCCCAAAGCGGCGCCGGGATTCCCCTCCTTTGACAACCGGCTGCACGCCGACCACGCGCCGACGCCCTACTCCGCGGATCAAATTCGAGAAGCGACTCCGACGGGCTCACAGGTTCGCTTTCTCGTGGGAGCGCCCGGTGCTCAAGCACTGGGCCAGATCATGACCTTCACCCAACCGACGGCGGAAACCGTCGATGTCCGGGTCGAGATCATGAGTGATGACGGCAAGTCCCTAGGAGAGCCATCGAGCAACACGATGACGTGGGCATCGCTCCAATCTCATGCCTCTTTTCCGGAGGTGGACACGACGGTCGAGAGGCTAGAGCATGAGACGAAGCTCGGAACGTCGGAGTGCTGGCGGTACACCGTGGTGACCGTGGCGAAGAAGGTGCGCACGACGTCCGAGTACTGGTTCGACGTCCAGCGGCCGGGGCCGCCCATCGAGCTCACTCAAACGCGCGGCGGAGAGATCGTGTTTCGAATGGAGATGATCGAAGACACGCGTCGCTAGCGGCCTTCGGTCAATAAATCGGCGTAGACGCCGGTGCGCGCGGCGCAATCGCTGACGTGTGCGAAGAGTGTGTTGTGCTCTTCCGAGCGCTTGTCGAGCTCTACCGCGATTCGAGTGACAACCTGCTGCATTCGACTGGGAACGAGCCGGATTGAATTTTGTGGAATGCCGAGGCTCGAGGTTAAGAACTCGATGTTGTCGTCAACGGCGATGGCGAGTACGGGGATGCGCTGGGTGACCGCGAAAGTGATGCCGTGACGCCGCATCGAGAGCAGGAGGTCACACTGCCGGTAGAGAGCGAGCGCTTGCCAGATCGAGAGTTTTTTCTCGACGGAGAAACAGCTCTCCGACTCCTGCATGAGCGCCGCAACTCGCCGACTCATCCGACGATCATCGAGCTCTTCCAGCCCCGATCCGTCGCTCGTCATCTGCGGAATAAATAGGATCTCGGCACCGGTCTCGCGCACAACGCCATCGAGCAGTTCGGCGAGCAACTTCTCGGTCCGCTCCTGCCCCTCCGCGCCGTCGCGCCATGCGTAGCTCCGCACGTTGACCGCTATCTTCTTCCGCTCTGAGCTCGATTCCAATCCGCGCAGCGTCTCCTGCGCGTCTGCGAGCCAAGCCGCGCCAGAGCGCCGTCCGTACTCAACCTCGTCCAACAAGTACGGCAACCCCAAGGTCGGATCTGGCAACACGTGGATTCGCCCGCCATCGATCCCGAGCTCGATCAAATTATCGCGCGACTGATTCTCCCGAACGGTCACGATCCCCGCACCTTCCGCGATGAACTTCAGATAGTCGCGAGCAATCCTCGACGTCTCCGAAGCCACCGTCATGCCGAACAACATGACCGGCGTGTCCAGGAAGTGAGCGAGCGCCATCAACTGCGCGTAGGCGGAGAGCCTGCCGTGCATGAAGCTCCCGCCGTGATCAAAGAACATGCGACCGCCTCCGAGCACGAGCCAGTCCGCCTCGCGAATAGCATCGGAGATCTGAACGAGATGTTCGCGCGAGTCGCCGCGATTGAAGCCATGAAACCAACGTCCCCGCTCTTCACTCTCGGCCGAATCGCAGAGGTCGGGAAGAGTGCGAACGCGGTAGAGCTCTTCGTACTCGCTCGACGGATCGCGCGAGAGCACGGTGATCTCGGTCTCCACGCGCTCACTGATGCGTTCGCGCAACACGGCGAGCATGCCCTGATCGCCAAGGTTGGTCGTTCCGTACTCGCCGGCCAGGACTAGCTTCATGGGGTTCGCGTCGGGTGAGGGTTTGGTCTGAGGCGGCGTTCACGGGGCGAAGGACCTTGACCACGGGCTGCTAGATCAACATATCGAGGATCACCGCCCAAGAGTTGAGAGCGCGACTCCGATTTCCCCTTCGGCGTCCAAGAGACGACACGCCAGCGGCACCAGCTCCGAACTAGCGCTCGCCCGCCTCGAGCGCGCTCAAGAGCTCCGCAATCATGCGATTGCACGGCGTGGGAATGCCGTGCTTCTCGCCGAGTCGCACGATCACGCCGTTTCGCGCCGCCCACTCCATCGGCCTCCCCGCGACTCGATCCGCGTGAATGGAGTTCATCGCGCCGTCCGGCGCGCCGCGCTGGCTGGCCATGACGACCTCGACAATCGAGTCATCGATCAGCGCTCCCTCCGCTCGTCCAACGGCGAGACACTCGTGGATGAGCGCGATCATCGCAGCCGCAGCTTGTGCATCCCGCGCGACATTCACCGGACGATTCGTGATCGCGCTCACGGCTCCCGCACAGTTCGTACACAGCTTCGTCCAAGCCGCACTCGTCCAATCATCGGTGAGCGTCACCTCGATGCTCGGATCGTCAAAGAGCGCTCGAAAACGCACTCCATTCTCATTGTTCGGCACGGCCATTAAGACATCGCCATGTTGGACAATCTGACCGGCCGCCCTGTGCTCTGCCGGGCAATCGATCACGACCGGAACGACTCGATCCACATCGAAGAAGGGCGCGAGCGCAGAGACGTGTTCGACTCCGTTCTGCGTCACCGCGACCACTGTCTTATCGTCGCAGAGACTCTCGAACCACTTCGACGCTTCCGCCACTTGGTAGGTCTTGGTCGCGAGGATTACCCAGTCGACGGGAGTCACATGGTCGGGCTCCGTCGCAACCGGGAGTTCGCAATCGAAGGTTCGCTCGGAACTCCTCACGACAAGCTTCCGAAACGGGGTGCGAGCGCAGAGGCTGACCGCGTGGTTGCTGAAATGATCCAGCCGCGCAGCCAGCGTTCCGCCAATGGCACCGGGGCCAACAATTGCGATGCGCGCCATATTTAAGCTCCCGCTTGCGATTCTCGGCCTAGCGAAGCCTCGTCGAAACAGCCCTGCTCATCGCACTTCATCTCGACGAGGGCACACAAAGCGTCTCGCGTCGGTCGCAACCGCGCGTCTAGAGTTCCGCTCATACGGTGACTATAGCGCAACCATGCGATAGCCCGCATAAAGAGAAGTCGCGAGCCCGGCACCGGACTCGCGACTCGCTCAACTCACCTTCAGGAAATGCGAACCGCCGAAGAGCCCTCCGCTCTTCATCGAATCGCACGTTCTATTGTTTGTCCGCCGCAATGATGGCCGACCAGGGCTCAACAAGATCACCCGCTCGTCCGCCGATAATCATTTGCCGCTGGGTGCCTCCGAAGCC
The DNA here is from genome assembly GCA_029259635.1 of Planctomycetota bacterium. Classification (GTDB taxonomy): domain Bacteria; phylum Planctomycetota; class UBA1135; order UBA1135; genus OFTM34. The sequence continues at coordinate 19,050 of JAJDEU010000009.1, forward strand.
GATGCTAAAAACCCCTCCGGCGAGACCGGGGAGGACGCGCACCATTAGGGGCATTTTTCGCGCATCCGCGTGCTTGAGAATCATCGGAATCATCACTCGGAGCGACGGCAGCCGCTCGAACTCCTCGAGTGAGGAAAAGCTTACCGGCAGGTTTCGGATGTTCATTCCGTTCGACTCGAGATCAACGAGCAACAAGCTCGGCTCCGTAGCCCCTGGGATCGTTGTAGCGAAGCCGGCGTGGTAGAGGGAGTTGCTGACGAAGGCGTGAACTTTGTCAGCCGGGACACTGTCCTCATGCGACCCCAATCGACGCAACCGCAATTCCTTGCGAGCCTCTTTCGTCACGACCACATTCAGGTCTGTGACTTTGTTGTAGGCGCGCACCAGGTCGAGCAGTGACTTTGCGGATTCGAGCTCAAGCGGGGCCGACGTCGGGGTAAAGAACGAGTCGGGTTTCGCGGAGAACATCTCGTTGCCCTCGGGCGAAGAGATCGCTCCGAGTATCGAGACCACATCACCAATCCGCGTGCCCGTACCCTCTAAAAGTAAGGACTCCTTTTCCGGCTCCAAGAGCAGTGCTCCCGTCGGGCGGGTAATCGCGCGGAGCGCCGCCGGTAGCTGGCGATAATTAAGAGCGGGGAAAGAAGCTCGATAGCGAACCCGAAGCGCGGAGTGCAGCGCGAGCTCCTCTTCGCTCACAATCTCTCCTTCTGAAGACTCGAACGGGTTTTCGGACACAAGGTGAGCAACGAGAACTCGGATCCCCGGAACCGTAATCGCGCTTAAGCCAACTCCGTGGGATGCGAGCAGTCCCTCGACGAGTGGCTGGAACTGATCCGCTGAAACCTGCACATCCGCAAGCAGTCCCGTGCGCATCTGAACTAAGACTTCAGCGACTTCTTGGTCGTAACTGATCGAGACTTCATTCACCTCGACGAGGTCCGCCAGCACTTCGTTCAGTGTGTCGTCCGCGTGAATGGTGACCGTAGTCACTTCTTCCTGAACGACCGGCGCGGCAAAGGCCGCCAGTACAAACATTCCAATACAAGTTGATGCGCCCATAGTTTTCTGTCCTCCCGTGGAATAAATCTCCGAAGCCCTCTACATCCGGTGCAAGCGTGCACTCCATCGACGTGCGCAAGAAGACGCGCGTTACAGAGCTCTCTTCCCTGTAATTCCGTAATGCCCGTAATCACCGCGAATAGGCCGATTCGACACATTCTCATTGGCCCGGTAGAATGAGCCCATGCCTACCGCAAAAGACCACACGATCGTACACACCGCGCTCGACGATGTTGATGCGAGTATCCGGGCGCAAAAGCTCGAAGAGAATGGAATCCCCACTCTCAAGCTCGGCGGAACCTCCGGCGTAGCCTTCGGAATGATCCCTGCTCCCGAAGCCCTCCACATCGAGCTCTGGGTTCACAACGACCAACTCGAGACCGCCAACCAACTGATGGAATCGTTCGACGAGGCCCGCGGTCAATCTCCTGCTAGTCAATGGTCCTGCGGATGTGGCGAGCAGAACCCAAAAACTTTCGACGTCTGCTGGAAGTGCGGCGCAACCTTCGGAAAGTCGGCGTGAGTCCGGCAGCCTGCTAAGCGACGCGGCCGCTTAGCGCTCGAAGCGCAGAGTCACGGTTGCGCTCGTGTTGTCAGGGAGCTGGGAGAAGAGGCCGGTCGTGTCGCTGGCGTTGAAGATCTGGAGGCTGGTGATCAGCTTGAGGTCCTCGTGCAGCGCGCGCAGTTGCTGTTCGTAGATGACCTCGTAGATGCGCTCGTCGAGCTGAGTGTCGAGGATAGCGCGGGCCTCCAAGGAGGTGCGACTGAAGTCGTTTTGCTCCCAGAAGGTGCGGAGAACGAAGTCAGAGCGGAAAGGTCGCAGGCGGGCGGCGGGATCGCTATCGCTCGCTCCAGATTCGCCGACGTACTCGATGGTGGTAGTGAGCTGATCCCCGTCGAGGAAGAGATTCGGAAAGAGACGGTCCACGCCGAGAACGTATTGCAAGTAGTCCGCGGGAGTCGCGCTGGTCGAGTTGTCGAAGTTGTACGGCCGCTTGTAGGCAACTTCCGCTTTGAAGGTGAGCGTCGAGAGGAAGTCACCGAGCGCGTCGGAGTTGGGGACCAAGCGCACTCCGCCTCCGACCGTGAGCGTGCCGAAATAAATCGGTACGAGACGACCGGCGACCGCGGTGACGATGGGCATGTGCTCGGGGCCGCGTGCGACGAGAACCTGAAGGTCGGCATTGGCGGGGTGGCTCTGCAGAGTGCTCTGCACGCGCAGCGCGAAGAGCGCTCCTTCGCTGCCGTGCGGAGCGAGTCCGGCGTCCTCGTCGAAGCTCATGCCCAGACCGGAGAGGGAGAAACGCGACTCGTCGCTGGGGAATGGCGTTCGTCGGAAGACCGGTAAGACATAGAGCGAGAGCGTGGGCTCGCCAAAGGTCGAAGTGCCGTCCATGAACTGACGGAAGCGCAGGCCGAGCTCTCCCAAGCGGTCCGCATCGAGAAAGTCACTCTGTAGGTCGCGGCGGTTGAGGACGTCGATTGGATTGAAAGTGTCCGCAATGCCCCAGTTCTCGACGAACTGTCCAGCGCGCAAATCCCAGTTTGAACTCGCGTAGGTCAGATAGCCCTCGAAGGGCTCGAACTCATTCACGTCGGAGTCGCGCAAGCTCACGCGAACGCGCGGTCGCAAGTAGCCCGTCGTGTTCGCCGCCAAGTCAAAATCCAGCTCGAGCTCGCTCTCAATGACGTACTCGGACTCGTTCCCCGGCACGTTGCCCGCCGTATAAAACTTCGAGCGCCACTCGACAAAACCCTTCCAGCTGCGCAACACACCGGGCTCCTCAGCGGCGATGTCGCCCGCTTCGTCCATCCAATCGCCCGACAGAAGCTCATCGAGACCATCGTCGAAGATGAGCTCATCGAGAGCCTCCGGTTCCTCCTCGTCCTGCCAAAGGGCAGCGGGAGTGGCGACCGGTGAGAGAAGGCACAGAGCGGTGAGGAGAGTGAGCATCGCGGTTTAGCTATTCTCGAGCGCGCGCGTCGTGAAGACTTCGTCGGTGAGGTTGGGACGGCCTTTGCCCGTGCGCTTGCTGATATAGAGCGAGAGGTTCAGGAAGACTTTGTCGAAGGTGAGCAACGTGCGCTTGCCGGTCTGCAAGTTGCGCATGTCGAGCCCGAACGCGCGCCAAAAACGGCCGTGCATGTGCTCCCACTTGCCGGAGTCAGCCGACTTACGGTGAACTCCAGCCTTGTCGAAGTACTCGATCCGCTCCTGCCGCCAAAACTCGCGGTGGTAGTAGATGAGCAGGCGGGAATAACCGGTATCGCGATAGTTCGGACGCGCCTCGACAACGTAGACCGGAACCGACTCGCCATCGCGCTCGAGCATCGTCTCTTCGACGAAGGTCCAGTCGAAGTCACCGAGGTCGAGCACGGAGAGATCCTCGTAGGTGAACTCGGTGCCTTGAAAACTCGCGGTCTTATTCGCTCCGGAAATGCGTCTCACGCGCTTCGTCGCCGGCAAGTACAGCCAGTTGTCGTCGGAGGAACCAGGATGTTCGTGAGTCAACGCGGCGACGCCTTTGATCTCCGCAGGACTGACGAACTTGACGATCGATTTATCGCCCTCCTCGCCTTCGAGCAGCATGCGCAGCACATGGCGCTCGACGGAGTCGCCGTGTGCATCGAAGAGCTCCATACGCCCTTGCCAGAGCTCGTCGACCCAACCGGAGTTGAAGCGGTCGGCGTACTCGGCGATTTGGTAGCCGTACTCGGCTGCATCCGACTTGGTGAATGTGGGCAGTTCCGGTACCGGCGGGAGGTCGGAGTTCGAGGATGCGAATGCGGTCGCAAACGAGAGGACAGCGGTTGCAATTAGTGGTGTATTCATTGTGAGTTCCTAACGAGGTCAGGCAGAGACAGCCTGTGTCTTCGAGATGTGAACGGGCTCGGTGTCGGTCGAGCGCTTGGCGCGAAAGCCGGGCAGGTAGGAGAGCAGCGCGGGCACAACCAGAATGTCCGCGACCAAGGCGAGGAAGAACATCGCGATCGCCAAGGTGCCCATCATGTAGTTGGGGCGAAAGTCGCTGAAGGTCAGTCCGGCGAACCCGACGATCAAGACCACCGAAGTCGTCGTAATCGCGCGACCGACGCGGTCGTAGGTGAAGATCATCGATTCCCGCAGGCTCTTTCCCAACCGCCGAGCTTTGGTGAACTTCGCGAAGAAGTGAATCGTGTCGTCCACGCACACGCCGAGCGCGACCGAGGCCACCATGATCGCCGGGCCGTCGAGCGGGTCGCCAGTCAATCCGATGAAGCTGAGCGGAATCAGGATCGGCAGCAGGTTCGGCACGATGCTCACAATCGCGAGCGTTACCGACCTGAAGATCAGCGCGATCAAAATCGTGATCACGATGAGCGCGAGGCCCATCGACTCGAGGAAGCCTCGCGTGAACTTCTCCGGCGTCCGCGAGAACAATACCGTTTTGCCGGAGATGGTCAGATCGGAGAGCGGCGGGCCACCGGCAACAACACCAGACAGGCTGGGAAACTCGTTGCGCGCGATTTCGGCCACGAGATCGAAGGCTTCCTGCTGGAGCATCGTCGGGGCTTGCTTCACGCGGCCCTGCATCCGGAAGAAACGCCGATCGCCACTGATCTGCGTGGCGAGGTTTTCGCCCGGGCGCGCGCCATTCTCGTACTGCAAGAAGTACTGAGCGATCAGGCTGCTCGCGCTTTGCCCGGGCAGGAGGTTCCACTCCTCGCTCCAGGGATCGAGCTCGAGCTGGTCTTCGCGCGAGCCCGCCGCGATATCGCCCTCGTTCGGCACACGGTAATACTCCGCGCGGTTCTCATTCTGCACCTGGTTCATCTTGCGCAGGATGTCGAGTGGACTCGTCAAGTCCGTCACGACATTCAATGGCGAGTTCGGATCGCTCATTTCGTCGAGCAAGCGCTTCTCAAACTTTTCCAGCTCGACGAAGAAGGCGCTCGCAGCACCGATCCGGTTGCGCTCGATCGCCGCACTCTCTTTCTCAAGGCCGGCGAGTTCCTCGAGCTCGTCCGCGCTCAGCTCCGAAAACTCGTCGGAAGCCTGCACAGCGCCGAGTTGCTGAAGCCGCAGCTCCTGAAGTCGACTTCGACTCTCGTCGAACGCGCGCACATCGCTCTCGCGATCCATTCCATTGAACACGATCTCGAGATCGCCGATTCCCCCCAGCCGCGACTCGATCCAGTGAAAGTCCTCCATGACCTTGTTGTCATCCGGGAACATGGCGCGGAAGTCTGTATCGATCGTGAAGCGCGACATGCCTACCGCCGTAACGATCATCACGAGCCCGGTCGCGGCCAGAATCTTGCCGCGAGCACCCAGCACCCAATCGGTGACACGGACACTCATCTTGTGCGTACTGTCGGGCGCCACTTCGGCGTGCTTTTCCTTGGGCAGCGGAATCAGGGAGAGCAGCGCCGGCAGGAGGGTCATCGAAACCGCATAAGCCGCGAGAGTTCCCAGACCGGCCGTGTAGCCGAGCATGCCCATCGGCGCGATCTCACTGACCGTCAATGAGTAGAAGCCGACCGCAGTGGTGACCGACGTCAGAAAAACGGGCAGCGCGTTCCGGCGAATGACCTCGATCATCATCTCGCGCCGCGAGTCCATGCTGTGCCGCAAGACTGACCAGGCGGCGACGAGGTGAATCGCGTCGGCGATGCCGACTGCGGTCAACATCGTCGGCGAGATCATCGTCAGGTTATTGAGCAGGTCGCCCGCACTCTGCACGACGCCGAGCATGATCACGACCGAGACGCCGACAACAACCATCGGTGCGATCACTCCGATGGCGTTTCGGAAGGTAAGGAAGAGGACCAGCGTGATCAGAACCACGACCAGCGCCATGAACTTCGCGTCGGCCATTCCGACCTGCATGAAGTTGCGCTCGAAGGTGGGAAGGCCGGCGATCCTAAAGTCGTAGTCGCTCCGCGGCGTGGGCTGAAAACTCGCCGGTCCCGCAATGACGTTGCTCGGATCACTGCGATCTTCCCAGCCTCCGTTGCCGTCGGGGTCGAGTTCAAAAAACTTCCGAACGAGCTCGCCACTCTCCGACTCCATGAAGTTGCGACTGGGGTCCGCAAGCTGGAAGCTCAGGCGGTCCTTCTCCTTACCGAGGGGCATACCGTCGACCCATTTTGTGAGCATCGCGTGCGAATCTGTCGGGACGGCTCGTCCCCGTTCTTGCCGCAAGACATGCTCGATTCCGCGCAAGCTCGCGTGTTGCGATTGAACGGAGAAGAGCGCGGGTGCCGCGGCGCGGTTCGGCGTCCCTTCCGGGAAGACCGCCGCGAGATCCGCTTCGTCCGCACGACCGCGCAGCACCTGCACTTGAATGGTCGTGATGTCCGCACGCTCCCCAACGATCGTCCCGAGCATCAGAGGCTCGCCGATAAAGTCGTCGAGGTTCGCGTCCGCCCCGATCGCCCGCCGGACCAACTCTTCACCCACCAGCTCTGCGCTCTTCCGACCGCCCAGAACCGCAACCATGCGCTCGACCAAGTCTTCGTCGGTGAGCTCGGCGATCTCCGCCTCGGACATGTGAACCAGGTCCGAGACGATGAGCCCGCGCTCGCCCGCTCCCTCAATCTCGCCGTAACGAATCCACGGCGCGGAAGTCAGACTGCGAACGTGTCGAACGCCGGGCACCTTCAGGAGCTCTTCCGTAAGGCGCGCGATCGTCATCAGAGGCTTGCGACCGAAGACGCCCAGGGGATCTTCCGTCTCCTCGAAAGCGACGACGACATAGTCCTCGGCCACGAACTTTGCCTCGATGTCGCGGTAGGCCTCGACCGCGGGATCGTCCTTGCCGAACCAAATGTCCATGCGCGGATCGAAGACGACCGGGGGAGGTGTCAGTCCTCCCGCCGTGTCGCCGAGCTGGTTCAGTCGCCCGGTTAAACCCGAGACGGCGCTTCCCATGCCCGAACCGGCCAAGGCCACGCAGATGAGGACGAGCAGACTGAGCGGCCAGCGCCATCGGTAGAGACGCTCGGCGAAGTCCGGGCGAGAGGGTTTGGATGCGTTCGAGGTCATGGCTCCCTACTAGTAGGTAACGTGAGGTTCAAAAAAAATGCCCACGCAGACGGCGCGGGCGGTTAGACGTACAGGTTGGATCGGATTTGGCGGGCGACGGCGTCGTAGACGGCGCGTCCGTGGACGCGGGCCGAGAGCATCACGCCCTGGGTCGTGGAGAGCAGGTACCAGGCCTGATCCGCGGCTTCTCCCTCGAATTGAAACTGCCCTTGCGCTCGCCCGGCCTCGAGGACCGCGCACAGCTTTTCGTGGTGGTCGTGGAAGAGCACATCCACGCGGGCCTGCATTTTCTCGGGAAGAGAGGCGTATTCCGCTTGAAGGACACCGCCAGGGCAGCAGCGGTCGCCCATCTCGGCCATCTGCGCGCCCAGCTCAAGCTTGGCTTCGATCAGCGCTTTCGGCCCCCCTCCCGCCTCTTCTGCGGCCTTCATCGTCTCGACGTAAAAAGCCTCAAAATGGTCGCAAATGGCCACGCCAAGGGCCTCTTTCGACGCGAAATGGTGATGAATGCTCGCTTTCGTGATCCCCAACCGATCGGAGAGATCCTGGTAACTAAAGCCGCAGAACCCCTTCACGAGAAGGAGCTCTGCCGCCAGTTCGAGGATCTCTTGCTTTCGGTCCGACATCACAAGAGCAGCCTACCTACTGGTAGGTTGAGCGCAAGCCCCGGCTTGGATTTTTCTGAACGCTCATCGAGGCAGGGAGAGAAAGCGCACCTGCTTGACCGAACAGGGCGACCGTCGCTCAGCCGATCGCCTCTGCAAGCGCTAGCCCGTCAGCTACGGCCTTCGCTGGGCGGACTTTACCTAGCCCGTCCGCGAGCGCCAAGTGGGCTCGCCCCGTCAACGCCACCAGGACTTGAAGACCGCTCGGGCGAAGTTGAAGCCGTAGGTGAAGTTGCGGCCCTTCTTACTCTCGCCACTCTGGCGACGGAGGACGGTGATCGGCACTTCGCCAATGCGCAGGCCGTTGCGCGCGGCGGAGATGATCGTCTCGGCGGCCTGAAACTGGTCTTCGTTGAGAACGATCTTCTTGAGGCTGCTGACGCGAATGGCTTTGAAGCCGTTGGAGCAGTCGGAGATCTTGGTGCCGATCAGGAAGTTGATCAGCGCGCTGTAGACGTGGATGCCGGCCAGGCGAACCTTGCTGTCCTTCTCGCGTTCGCCGAGAAGTCGGGAGCCAACGATGAAGTCGTGGGTTTCGTTTTTTACGGGCTCGACTAGGCGCTCGATCTCTTCGGGCAGGTGTTGACCGTCGGAGTCGAGCGTGACGACGATCTCCGCACCGATGCGCTCGGCGACATCGTAGGCCAACCGCTGGGCGGCGCCTTGGCCGCGACGCATCGGGTGCGAGATGACCGCATGGCCGGAAGCTCTGGCAACTTCCGCGGTTCCGTCGTCACTTCCGTCGTCGATGACGAGCACGCGGACCGCCAGGCCACAGACCTCGGCGGGGACGCGCGCGAGCACCGGGCCGATGTTGTCCTCTTCGTTCAGAGCGGGCATGACGACGAGGACCTGGGCTCCCTGAAGCTGCGCTTCGCAGTCGGACATGCCCTGACGCTGCGAATAGACGCGGACGAATCGATCGAGCGTGCGGCGCGCGACGAAGAGCTTCCCGCGTTCCCTGAAGAACAAGAGCCACAGCAGCAGGTTCGAGAGGACGAGCAGCGCGAGCAGGCGACCGTGCGCGACCTGCTCCATGGAGAGCATGGAGACCGCGAAGTTGGCGAGGTCGGGCTCGAGGCAGACGGCCGCGAGGCCGAAACCGATCGCCCATCGCAGGCCGGTCTCGAAGCGCGAGAGGCTGCCTGCGCGGAAGCGCAGGAAGGCGAAGAAGACGACCGTGAGGCCAGCCAACCCACCGAGCACGCGAAGTAGAACGAGGGAGTGTTCTCCCATTTCAACCCGTCCGCTTGCGGAGAGAGATAATCACAGTCGTTTCGTGAGAGTCATCTGCGCCCGAGCCGAAAGGCCCGGGCCGATCACTTGCTCCTACAAATACTCCGAGCGGCTGCGGCTTCCGTCCCAACGAATGTCGGGGAAGACGGCGTCTTCGCGAGAAGCGATTCGCTCTTTGTGCTCGATCAAATCCTGGAGCATCGCCTTCAGCTCGCCGTCCATATCCCTCGTGGGCTTGTAGCCGAGATCGAGCAACGCCTGGTGATCCGGGTTGTAGCGGTGCACCTCGTCCTCGAAGCGCGGGTTGTCGATGCAGCGGATCTCGGGATTTAGCCCGAGCGTCTTGCCGACTTTTTGAATCTTCTCGGCCAAGTCCGTGACGTTGTAGACCTCTTCGAACTGATTGAAGGTCCGGTATTCGCCCTGCTCCGGAGGATTCTCAATCGCGAGCGTCAAGCAGGCCATCGAATCACGCAACGGCAGGAACCCTCGTTTTTGTGTGCCTTTGCCGAACGGAGTCATCGGCAATCCAATCACCGCCTGGCAGCAGAAGCGGTTAATCGCTGTCCCGAAACACTGGTCGAAATCGAAGCGCGTCCGAAGCCGCGTATCGGAACCCATGTCGTCCCAGCGAGTGCCGTAGACGACGCCTTGCATGATGTCGGTCGAACGGGTGCCCCAAATGCGGCAAGCCATCTCGACGTTGTTCGTGTCGTGCACCTTCGATTGGTGATACCAGCTGCCGGCTTTGCGCGGGAACATCATACGCGCCGTGCGTCCGCGAAACTCGAGGTCGAAAAAGCCCTCGGGGATGTCGAGGTCCGGCGTTCCGTACTCGCCCATCGTTCCGAGCTTGACGAGGTGACAGTCGGGCACGATGTCACGGATCGCATAGAGAGTCTCTAGCGTCCCCATCACGTTGTTGGTCTGCGTGTAAACCGCATGCTCGGCGTCGATCATGCTGTAGGGAGCCGAGGGCATCTCACCGAGATACACGATCGCTTCAGGCTTGAACGACTTGTAGGCGTTGACCACGAAGCTGCGGTCGCACAAGTCGCCCTTGAAGAAGCGCAGGCTCTTGCCGGTCTCTTCCCGAAAGGCGATCAGGCGGTCGGCCATGGGAACGATCGGGATCGCCGACTGCGAACCCATCTCACCGACCCAGCGACGCCGACTGTAGTCGTCGATTCCGGCGACTTCGTGTCCCGCACGAGTTAGGTGCTGGGCCAAAGGCCAGCCGAGATAACCATCGACACCTGTAATCAAGACTCTCATAGGGCGTGTTTTTACTTCCGCTTGAATCGAAGAGGGTTCGTGTCACTGGAGTATCGAGCGCTCATCTTCTGGCGAACTCCGGCACCAAGGCCAAGGGGTCTTGCGACACGTCGTATGGGAGAAAGTTACTCGAAATCCCGGCGCTGAGCCCCAGAAAGCCCCCACTTTCGCCCCAGGCACTTCGTTCCCAGGTGGCCAGCAGGCGATCCGGTTCACCAATCCTTGACGGACAAGCTGCGGCGCCCGATAGGGAACAGATTCCGGTCGCAGATACTCCGCCGTGAGGAATGTGCTTCGACCCGCGAGGGGAGCCGTCGGATCCGTGGGAGCGGAGACCGAGTCGGGTCGGTCCCCGGAATCAACGCCGCAGTCCTCGATGGGTCGAGCAGCCGAGCTGGTGAGGCGTTCGGGGCCCGACCTGGCCGGAAGGACGCCGTTCATGGGGTGAACGACGTTTGCCACGAGCTGCTAAGGCAGTCGCGGAGCGTAGACGCCTCGCTTCCACTTCTTCCTGGTGTAGTAGCGAATTTGTCGGTTCAGGAATCCCCCGAGAACCTGCTCCATCTTTCTCCGTCTTCGCGGCCGCAACTCCGCCAAGTTTCGTTGCTCGTCAGGGTCGGCACTAAGATCGAAAAGCTGCTTCGACTCGTGATCCAAATTGACGATCAACTTTTGATCGCCAACCAAGACACCGTCTTCGGATGTTATTCCCTGAATGGTGAAGAAGATCGGTCGAGTGGAGCCAACGTATTCCGGATCGAGAATGTCGGCTCGGCCTTGAAAGTTCCCGTGCGGCTTGAGCCCCAACACATTCAACAAGGTGGGGCCGACGTCCAGCAGAGAAACGGGGTCGGCAACCCTGCGCGGATCTGCGCCGGGCACGCGAACCAGGAACAACGAACGCACTTGCTCTTCGTGCAACGTCGTCCCGTGCGTCGGGTGTGAGTGCTCGTAAAAAGCTTCGCCGTGATCCGCAACGACAATCAAAACGGTCGAATCCCAATCGCCGAATTCTTTCAGCGAGTCGATCAGCTTTCCGAGGTACACGTCCCCGTAGTGCTGAGCATTGTCGAACCGATTGAGCATAACCGGAATCTTGTCTTCCGGATAGTCGAAGTAACTCGCCGCAAAATCGACCTCGTGAGGCGCAAAGGGTCGCGCGGCGTCTTCAGGCAAATCGTAGGGAAAGTGATTCGACTGGAAATTCAGGTACGCAAAGTAGTTTCCGCTCGGCAGGTCTTTGCGCCACTCTCTCCAGGCTTCGACAACCGTAGGCTCGAAGACCTTTGACTCATTACCGCGCCCTTTGTGCGGAGCATCGGGCCAATCCAGCGAGTGCAGCATTGTCTCCAGTCCCGGCGTGTCGAGGAACCGACTCATATTCGCCCAAGTCTCGTTCTGGCACGAAAACATTCCCGTCGCGTAGCCGGACGGCTGTAGGACATCCCAGATCAGCGTGCGCGGATAGTCGAGCTTTTCATAACGATCGTGTATCTCGTACTTGCGCGGGTGCAGCGACGAGAGAATGGCGAGCTGGGCGTAACAGGAGTGCGTCGAAGTCGTGTACGCGCGATCGAAGACAACGCTCTCCTTTGCAAGCGCCTCTAGATTGGGCGTCACGTTCGCGCGCGTCTCCGGATTCAGGCACGAGCGCTTCCACGGAATAGACTCGAGCATGAGCAGCACGACGTTGAGCGGACGAGCCGGTGGCTCGGCTTCATAGGGCTCGATCGAACGACCGCCGGGCTCGCGCAGTCCATCCGATGAATTCGTGTCGAGCAGTTCAGAGGCTGTCTTCTGTTGCCGAATCCACTGCAACTCCGGAACGAAGGTTTGAATCGACAGGCGTGGCGTTTGCGACGCCAATCCGACGAGAGCAAAAGAAAGACCACAGCTCGCAACCGCAAGCAGCCAGCCGGTGCGCGAGATCGGTCGAGCTCGCTTGCGCGACCGCGAAAAGGCGAAGAAGACACCAATCACGAGTCCGATGGAAACTCCGGTGAGGGCCAAGAGACTCAGGAACTCGGCAGATTGAACCTCTTGGAAGAGCTGAAACGCACCCCGCTGCGCGAACCACAGGTCGGATGGATTGAGGTGAACGCCAAGGCTCAGGAACTTGATCGTCGAGAGGCAGAGCGTGGCTACCACGATGCCCAACAAAGCGCTCTTGAATCCATCGATGGCCACAAGCCACTTCCCCTGCGGGACGAACAGCTCGATCAATGCGAACAGCGCGGTGATCAGGACCACTTCGAGGACGAGCAGACCGATGAGGCCGACGAGCAATACAAGGCGTTCTTGCAAACCCAGGTCTTCTACCGGAAAGCTCGTGAAGAAGCTGAAGATCAGAATCCCTGCATGCAAGCACCACACGGCGCCTACGGTTCGCCACTGAGCAAGGCCTCTCTCGAAGCGATTCGTACTGGAGCTAGTCATGAGCACATGTCGGGGATCCGCTAGCGACGTCGCGGGGGTCGCTTTGTAGCTCGACCGCGCTGTCCTGCCTTCAACTCTCCGTGTTTGGTCATCCCGTTCGGTTTGTAGAGCTTAGTAATGCCGCTTCTTGGCCGATGCTCATTGGCAATCTCGTACAGCTTCTCTCTCTCCGGAAGAAACCACTCGGGCATGATGACGTAGTCGACATTGAATTCTCTAAAGAGGGTGAGGTAGTCATCGCGGGATGTCTGGGTGTAGACCCAGTGATAGTGAACCGACCCTCCCGTCTTCAAGGCTAATTGGGGACCTTCATAAGCGGGAGCGGCAACGACCAGAGGTCGCCCCAAGCGGCGAGCTTCCGCAACTAAATAGTCCACTAGCTCCTGGCGGTAAGTCTCGGGATTATAGACTCGCTTCTTCGTCCGATAATTCCGCTCCATCTCCAGAGCACCCGCCCTGCTCGAACTAACCAAAACGAGAATCGCCAGAAGATAGGTGACCGGCTTTCTTCTTCGAAGCATCCAGATGAATGCGACGAAAAACAACAGGCCAGCGATAAGCGCCTGCCTCCGACCAAAATTCCACGGTGAGCTATAGACCTTGTGGATGGTGTGAAGCGAAAAGTAGGCGCCGAGCGCCAAGATTACGCTGAAGCAGATCGCAACGTTTCTGGGCTTCAGAAGTGTCGTTCGCCAACGGCTCAAAGAGAAATCCTTCAGCTGAGAGACGACCCAGAAAAGTGACGCTGGGATCGAGATCAATGCGATCCACTGCGCACCATTGAAGACCGCGTTGAAGCCGTACTTGGCGGACGGGTCGTACGCGTAGAGAAAACCCGGTGCTCGGTCTTTGATGTAGGACCAGAGACCATCCGTGGGTTTGAGGACTGGGATGGCGCTTAAGGCGTCGTTGACTCGGTTTTGATCGAAACGAACGAGCGAAGCTAGCCCGGCTTCGGAGACGAACGACTGGATGTAGAGGTACTCGGGTAGCAAGACGAGGGCGCACGTTACAGCGGCAGTCGCAGCCATGAGCGTGCTCGCGGCTCGGCGAGCACCGAGGGCGATACACAATCCAAGAGTCCCGAATGCGGCAATCGCGACCAAGAGCATTTGGCCGCGCGACAAGATCAAGAGCCCAAGCCAAACACCCAACTCCAAACCGGTTCGAACGCCCGGCTTTGAAAAGAGGGATTCGGCGCGCAGAAGCAGCAAGAGCAGCAGGCTGAACGCCAGTCCCTCTGTGTAGGACAAGCTCGTGAAGCGAAAGAAATCGGCGTTGAACCCCATCACGAGGATCCAAACATGGCCCGCGTGCACGCCCTTTAATATGGGGCCGAACAAGTCTTCCGGCCAGTTCCGTCGCGCCCACCGATACCCCACTAGGAGGGTGACGAAGTAGAAGAGCGAGTTGATCGCGATCGAGGCGGGAAGCAGCGGAAAGAGAACCCCGAGGGCTCCCAGCAGGAGCGGCCACAACGGAGCCACCGATGTCGGATGCGGAAACTCGCGATAGCCCTTGTGGTACAGCGAGATGTCCGTCGCGAGCCCATCCCCGTCCCGAACGTGACTGGCAACGTTGAGGTAGTAGGTACCGTCGGTTTGCTGAAACTCCTCGAGGTTTTCGACGCCGTAGAAAACTTTAAAAGTCCCCAGAGCGGTGAGCAGAACCACCAAGAGGAGGACCCCGGGCTTCAACTCAATCCATCCGGGCTACTGGTGGAGGGTACGAACGGTCTTATCGATCCACCCGATTCGACGGGGCTGTTCAGGAAAAGATTTCTACAGCGAACAACGCTGCTTGAGCGCAATCGGCCGATGGAGGAGTTCATTGAGTATCGAAGCACGGGCTCATCTCACCGAGCGAGAAGGGCGCTTGTCGCGAATCCGACGCAGTTGTGGGAATCCGAATTGGAATCGGAGCGACCGAGCGAATCTGATTGTAGCCCCGGCATTTTGCTCCCCGATAGGGGAGTCATGTGTGGAATTCTTGGAATCATAGGCAGCACGAACACGAGCCCGAGAGTTTCGAAAGCAGAAGTAGAGCGAATGCGCGACACACTGTTTCGCCGGGGACCGGATAGCGGCGGTTTTCAGCGCCAGGACAACTGGATTCTCGCTCACCGACGACTGGCAGTTCGAGACACTTCGAGCGCCGGAGACCAGCCAATGAGCACTCCGGACGGACGCTTTCGGTTGGTCTACAACGGTGAACTCTACAACGATGCGGAGCTGCGCTCGGAGCTAATGGATGGAGGCTATGTACCGGGAGGTTTCCAAGGTCACTGCGACACCGAGACGGTCCTCTGGGCTTTCGCAACCTGGGGTCCGGCGGCCTTTGAAAAGCTTCGCGGAATGTTCGCGATCGCTGTCTACGACACGGTGGAGAACCGGCTCCACCTCGCTCGCGATCCACTGGGCATTAAGCCGCTCTACTACATGGCGACGATCGAGGAGTTCGTCTTCGCGAGCGAGCCTCGCGCAATACTCGCTCACCCCGGCATTACACCCGAGCCGGACATGGAGATGGTCAGTGCCTATCTAACGACGCTTCGATCCGTCCTCGGCACGCGAACGCTATTCCGCAACCTAAATGCTGTCGAGCCGGGCGAGCGCGTTCTCTTCAATCCGGATAACGGCTCTATCTACCGCACGCACTTTCACACGGCCACGCCGGTTCGCGAAGATTGGATCGACCTCGATCAAGCAGCCTCTGAGGTGCGCGAAATCATAGAGGAGTCGGTGCGCGAGCACCTGCGCGCTGATGTCCCAATTAGCGCACTCCTGAGTGGCGGACTAGACAGCACGATCCTGTCACGTATCGCCCAATCGGAGATCGGAGACCTGCACACTTGGTGCGCGGGCGGGAAAGAGCCGAGCGACGACAGTGAAGATCTCTCCTTTGCTCGCGAAGCATCGGCATACATAGGCACGAAACATCGAGAAGTCAGCCTCGACCGTGCCAGTTTCGAACGCGAGTGGCCGTCCATGGTCAACGAGCTCGGCTTTCCGCTGAGCACGCCCAATGAGGTAGCGATTCGAGCGGTTTGCGAGGACCTGCGTGACCGGGGCCACATCGTCGCCATTAGCGGCGAGGGAGCTGACGAGCTCTTCGGCGGTTATGAAGCCAACCTCCAAATCATCGCGGACTTCATCGACTCGGACTCAAAGCTAACCGGGAGCCAGTTTCAGCTGAGCTCTTCGGCGTGGATCTCGCCCTCCATTAAAAACCAACTCTTCAAACCGGACGCTTGGATCGAATCCTCGAATGATGAGTTTCTGATTAACTATGTCGATCGACTCTTCGAGCGCTGCAGGGTGGAAGCCGGAGAACACGCAACCGAACTCGACGTGCACCTGAGGTTTCTAAGGCACAACAATCTCTCGGGTCTCCTTCAAAGGTTGGACAGCGCATCCATGCTCGCCTCCGTTGAGAGCCGAACCCCCTTTGCCGATGTCCGAGTACTCCAATTCGCGGACAGCCTGCCGATGTCGTGCAAGTTCGAACATGAGCCATCCGTATCGAACGGAGGCGGAACTCTCCTCTCGACGGTGCGCGGAAAACTACTGTTGCGCGAGGCCTGGCGAGGACGAATTCCGAGGTCGATTGAGTTACGCCAAAAGCAGTCCTTCCCGCTCCCTTTTCAGGGCTGGATGAGCGCTTTGACTCCGGTGCTCGAACGGTCGGGCTTCGCTCGTGAGCTCTTCGCCGATGATGTGCGGGAAGAGCTCGCTGAAAACACCGACAAGTTCTGGCAGTGCGCTTGGCCCATGCTGAACCTCGCCCTCTGGGGCGAGCACTGGTTCGACTAGCAGAGCCGAGTCAGTGGCCCAGAGCGAGAGAGCTTCAGAACTGACTGGGTTCCGAGAGCTTTGCCTCGAGAACTGTCAGATCAACTCGACGGAGAGGATCTCGCTGCGGGATGCGTGGTGACTGGGGTCAACGCGAAGGCCCGTAAGAATGTCGTCCTCACCAAACAAGGCTAGATCGGGCAGACCGACTTCGAGCTCCATTACCGAGTCCGTCGTCCGATAGGGAACAACCATCGACGCTCGCTCCCACCACAGCGGACGATTCAAAGTTCGATAGAAGATTTGAACCGCTTCATCGTTCTCGCTGAGGCCACGAACCGCCAACCGAACCCGCACGCCACGAAGGCTCGCGAGCTCGAAGTAGAGCTCGGGCGAAAACATGCAAGGGTCATGCTCTTCGGATTCGAGCAGCAGTCCTTCCTCGTTAAGCTCCGAGAGCTGACAGGTCTCGCCCACCGTCCAGCCCGCTTCAATCGTCAACGGCAGGGATCGCGTGGAGAGCCCCGGCATGAGCGGGTAGTCGAGAAGCTTCTGCAGATTTGCACAGGCTTCAACCCGCTCCGGTGCGTCCGGAAACTCTTCCTGCAATCGCTTCGCTAAGCCGTCTTCTGCTTCCGGTTCGCTCTGAAGAACGAAGTCTTCCACATTAAGCTGCTCGGAGTACTCGACTCCGCAGGCGGCGCAAGTGCTGCTCTTCAAGAGTTCGATCTTCGCGCCACACTTAATGCACAGACGAGCGGGCAAAAAGACTCCGCCCGGAGCTCGGCTTTGAGCTTCCTCTACCGCCGAGTGTTCGAAAGCAAAGTTGATGACGTCGCGAGCGGATCCTTCAAATGACTTTCCAAGCGAATCCGGACTGCGGTCGCGAAACAGGACGGCGATCATGCCCGTTGCCTCGCCGGCTTCCCGAAAGTCGTCAAGCCGAAGCGCTGAGGTTAATGCCTCGGACAGCTCTTTGGATGACTGGGGCATTTCCGCTGGCAGCTGACCGCAGAGACCAAAAACCCGCGTATCCCACTCGGGAAAGAGCAGCTCGAAGTCCGTCGCGCAGATAATGCTGCGATCCATGTGGTCCGAGAGCGCCCGCTCTTCGAGCTCTCTAGCGCGCTCGGCCTCATCGCGAACCCCCTCTTCACTGGCCACGATCAAGACGTCGCGCGCAACGCGCTTGAGCTCGAGCAGCGTCTCCACCGGGTGCGCGAGATGCTCAATCACCTCCGCGCAGTAGACGACGCTGAACGCATCGTCTTCGAAGGGCAGTCGATGCGCTTCGGAGGCAAGCGTTCCGATGGCAAAAAACTCATGCGCGCGCTCGCATGCCGAGATCGAGAGGTCCGTGGAGCAGCTCTCCTCCACGTGAAGCTTTCGCACCATCTGTGCGACATATCCCTCCGCTCCTCCAACGTCGAGAAAAGAGGTCGCGTTCGAAGCCCGCAAGATCTCGATCAACCACGCCCAGCGCCCGGCCATCATGAAGAAACCCGGTGTCCATGCTCCGGCGCCGATCCCGTGAACGGGCTGATAGGGCTCGTACTGGTGCCCGACGAGCTCGACCAGCTCGGGATCGAAGCGAAGGTCAAGCCACTTACGGGTGCGTAGGGAATAGCGGTCCAAGTCGTTCTCCGGGTTTCCAAGCGAGAGCGCTCGGCGGGACGGTTTTTAGCACAAAGCGAGCGAGACTTGGACGGAACTGCGGGTGTCCCGCTCGGAATTGTCGGTGTTTTTGTATCAGGCGATTCGATCACCGACTCTTAGCTCTGAGTGACCCCTTCGAGCACGGCTCGGATCGTGCCCCTGCCGGAAATGACCGCACTCACGACTAACCATTGAGAAACCCCGTGCACCGACAGCATCAGGTGGAACTCAAACAACCCCGGAGCCCCATCGTGGCCACACTGAAGAACGCCGCTTCCTCCGCCGGAAAGGCTCTATTTCCGGCGCTCCGGCGTATGAGTGCCGAACGTAGTGAGCTCATTGAGGAATGCGTAATCGCGCGAAAGGACCTGAGCCGGGTTCGCAGGATCCGCGATCTCTCCCTGAAGGAACGAGATCGGTTGGTGAACGAGAACCAAGCGCTGCAGCTCGAGCGCATTGGTTTGCGCAATCAAACCGAATCCCTGACCGCCGAGGTCGAGGCGCTCAAAGCCAAGCTAAGTGAAAACTCGACGTGGGTCCCACCGGGTCACGACTACTCTCCAATTCCAGACCTAAATCGGGTTTGGGAGCGTGAAGAGCTGATCTTCGATCGCTCCGCACGGATTCTCCCCGGCATAGACATGCGCGAGTCGGCGCAGCGCGAATTGCATGACGAGTTTCTCGGCTACTACGATCGCGTCCAATTTCCAAAGCTCAAGACCGAGGGACAGCGCTACTTCTACGAGAACAACTTCTTTCCCTACAGCGACGCGTTCTTTCTGAACTGCATGATTCGACACTTTCGACCCAACTCAATCGTCGAAGTCGGCTCTGGATTCTCGTCAGCCGTTTCACTCGACACCATCGACGCCCTCGCGCTAACGTCGACCATCTGCACGTTTATTGACCCGCATCCCGAAAGGTTGCTCACCCTCCTTTCACCCGAAGATCAACAGCGCCACCGAATCATCGAAGACAAAGTCGAATCAGCGCCGCTCTCCGAATTTGATCACCTCGATGCTGGCGACATTCTGTTCATCGACTCGAGCCACGTCAGCAAAACCGGCAGCGACGTCAATCACGTCTTCTTCGAAGTGCTACCCAGACTGAAGAGCGGCGTCCTCGTTCACATCCACGACATCCCCTACCCCTTCGAGTATTCCAAGTCCGACGTCTATGAAGGGCGGGCCTGGAACGAGGCGTACTTGGCGCGCGCCTTCCTGCAGTTCAACTCAGCGTTCGAAGTCTTGTTCTACCCGTCGTACGTGGCTGCGCTTCCGGTCGAGCCGGGACACCCTCGGACATGGGGCGTGGAGTGGTTCGAGAATCGAATGCCCAAGTGCGCTGAATTTATGGGCCCGAGCCTCTGGCTTCGGAAGCTCTAACTCACGCCGCGCGGATCGACTCAGTTCAATCCAGGCGCTCTCTTCAGCCGCCAAACTCCCGTCGTTCCGCTCTGCGCGCCCAGTCCCCAGGGCCCCTCGAGTTCCCGACCGGAAATCTTGAGCGTAAAAACCGGCGCGCCCGCCATCGACAGGCTCAGCTTGTTGCCCGAAACCTTCACCTCGAATTCGATCGATTCACCCGAAACGAAGCCAGCCACCTCGTGACTGGTCAACTTCACCCAGCCCTTCGTTTCCGGCAAGTACTCAAAGACCGTCACGCCGTACCCAGCCACGAATGCGATCGAGACCAACCCGCGATCCAGCCCCTCCGTTCTCCTGTCGAGAAGCAGATTCAATTGATTGCCTTTTCCGGGCACGAGCTCCAATGAGCCGGAGATCTCGTACTTGCCCCTGCGTGGCGCTTCCGTCCGCCACGCCATCGCGTTCGTGTCGGGGAAAGCCGACTGAACCCATTCGTCGCCGGAAGCTTCCAGGGAACGATAGAGCTGTTCCCAGTCCGGCTTGACCATCTTTAGGTACCGCAGAAACTTCACTTCGATTCTTGCCAGGTTTCCGATGACCTCTTCAACGACCACCTTGAGTCGCACCTCGAATCCCATCCCGCCCCCAAACGACGAGCTTCACGAAAGAGCTCTACCTTCTTTGCATCAGAAGTAGTCTCCATCAAGAAGCGGAAAAAGAGCTCGTAGTAAGCGTACTTCTCACCGCCCGTGAGACCTTCGAGCTTGCCGAGCAACAACGCTTCGACCGACGGCAGACGATCGGAATCGAGGATGTCGAGCAACTGTTGCTCGCGTGTACTTGAGTTGGGATCACTCGACCTTGAGTCCATCCAACCTCGATCAATACCTGTCTCTGCGGCGAGCCAGGTTGCGTAACCCTCCGCCCACCAATCGGGGAAGGAACGATAGTTGTTGTAGATGCCGTAGAAGAACGCGTGAGCGGCCTCGTGCACGAGAAGCTTGCGCGATTGTTTCGGGATCCCAATGCGTTCCAGCACTGAAGGACTGGAGGGTGGCTGGAGCACAACGTGTGAGCTCTTGGTGTTGTAATCCGAGAACGCGTAGCTTGTCGCGAACGCGCCCTGTGTCAGCTTCTGTTCGGCGAGCTGATACGCCTCGGCAGTGTCGTAGAAGAAAACGTCGATCAGCTCATCCGTGGAATGCTCGAACCCGAAGAGCTCGGTCGCATTAATCCAAAGCTGTTCGAGGTCTCCTATCACTTCATCGAGCCGTTCCGAATCAGCGACGGCGGTTGTTAGGCGAAAGTGCTCCGAGGTGATCACCAGATCTTCGGAACAGACACATAGAGCTAGAGCGGCAATCAACATTAGCGAATCATAAGCATGGAGCCCGACTCCAGCGCTTGAATTCTCCCTCGCGCGAAACCGAAGTAAGAAGATTGGGAACAGCGATGCGAACCAAGCGGGGTTGCCGTAGGCTCGACCGCGCGATCCTCCCCGTCCACGGCAGAATCCTCATCTCTACGGCTCAGCTCAAACAGAGCGGCTTAATCGAATAGGCAAAATCAGTTGAGACCCTCGAACTTTATTAACGCGGCTTTGCTCGCAAGTTGCCTTGCGGGAGCTTCCATTCCGTTGCATGCGCAACATCACGAAGGACGCAAAGGCCGTGGAGTCGCCGAGCTTTTCAAGTCTTCATGCAGTGCGTGTCACGTCCCGCCGAACCCCGCGTTCGCCACAGACCGCGCCTGGCTCAATCAGATCACCGACACGGCCTGAAGTGACACTCCCGCAAAAGCCCGTGTGGCTTTGATCGAATACCTGCGCTCGACTCCGCTGCCGCTGCCCATCGAGGCCAAGTCCGCGCCCGCGTCCAAGGAAGGGCGAACGGGAACAGTGACGGCCAGCTTTGAACGCGGCGACCTCTTTCTCGAGAACCGCCATGGCCAGACCTACCGACTGTCGTGGTCGGGCGAAGAAGAGCACGACGATCGAGCGCTCGCAGTTCCGGCCGGCGCCTACAAGTTGAAGACGTACCGCATCGTTCGAGAGCGCGACGGAAAGCGTTGGCACCTCTCCGCGACGAGTCCTTCAATCCAAGACGTCACCGTGACCGTGGGCAAGCACACAACCGTCGCCATTGACGAGGGGATTGCGATGAGCGCCAAGCTCCATGGCGATCGCGCCCAAATGTCCATCAAGGGTGACGGCGGTGCGGGGCTCAGCATCTACCAAGGCGAGAAGCGCATTCCGATCAACTACCAGATTGTCGGAAGGAGTGGAAAGATCGTGGCCCGAGGCGCCATGCGCTATGGCTGAGGCGGTGGCGGATGGGCTCCGGTGGAGTCCGCAAAAGGTCAGCTCAAACTCGTTCACGCCAAGCTCCCCTTTCGCGTTGTCGCGAAAAAGTGATCAGCACAGGCTGAGTTCGCTAAGCCCGTGTATCTGCGCGTCTACCTTCGCGCCCTCCGCCGCGGCCGACGTACAATCCACGTGAGTCACAACTCGGACTCGCGCTTCCCGTGTTTACCCAGCCGCTTTATCTGTTCGCGCTCTTCGGAATTCCCGTAGTCGTCGCGCTGCACCTGTATCGAAAACGCCTGCGTGAGCAGGTCGTCAGCGCGCTCTTTCTGTGGATGGAAACCGGCGACGATTCACTCAGTGGTCGAAAGCGCGAGAGACTGATTCGCTCGACATCTTTCTGGTGTGAATTGCTGGCCGCGCTTCTCATCGCACTTGCGCTTGCCGGACCACAGAGTTGCAGCGAGCGATCCGCAACCCATCTCGTCGTCGTTCTCGATGGCAGCGCGGCCATGGGAGCGACCGCCGGCGATGAGACTTTGCGGGATCGCGCCGTCGCCGTCGTCGAAGAACGCATCCAGGCCCTCGGTGAGCAGAGCCGCGTCAGCATCATCCAGAGTGGACTGCACACCCAAGTCCTCTGCGGGCCCGGCGCTCCACCGAAGCAAGCTCGCGAGTCACTTCGGAACTTTCGACCGGAGGCTCCTCGACACGATTTGGCTAGCGCCGTTTCGCTCGGCCTAGAAATCGCGAGCGGCGGAGCGCTGCTCATCATCAGCCCCCGATTCCAGCCCGAGAGACTCCCTCCAGAAACCGAGCTCATCGCGTTGGGTGAGTCGCTCTCGAACACGGGCATCATCCGCGCACGACGAACGCGCGCCACCGCAAAAGATGGCGATCGGATCGAACTCACGGTCGGGCACTACGGTCAGCGAACGCTCGAAACCAACCTTGTGATTGCGATCGGCGAAGACGTCATCGCAACACACACATTGGACCTGCAGCCCGACGAGCGCCGCGACCTTAGCTTCGAGCTGCCCGCTGGAACGCCCGCCGTCATCGCCAAGCTGACCGAAGGCGGAGCCCTGGCGATCGATGACAGCGCGTTCCTCACGCCGCCGCCCGCACGCACGCTCGCAATCGGCACCACACTGCCGATCGATCAATTGGCTCGCCTCGGACTCGCACAAACCAACGGGTCCCCCATCGACCGGTGGCTTTCGGTCGTCCCCGACTCCATCGAAGCGCCGCCGGAACTCGCTCACGTCATTCTCGGAGCACCGCCTGCGTCCCCCGACGACGTGCCGTGGGGCGGCGTCGCACTAGCCTTCGATCATTCGGGGGAGGAGCGCGAAGATTGGATCGGGCCCTTCCTCATCGAAAAGCGCCACCCACTACTCTCCGGCGTCACCTTGGACGGAGTGATCTGGAGCTCGTCGACCGAAGTCAACTTGAGCGGTGGACCGCTGGTCTCCACCGGCAATCGCCCGCTGCTTGTCGAAGAGCGCGTCGCGGGTACCCGTCAGTTTATCGCCAACCTAGACCCCTCGCGCTCGACCTTGGCGCACTCACCCGATTGGCCGATTCTCTTAACCAATCTCGCCGAGCTTGCCCGCGACCGCCTTCCCGGCCCCGATCAAACCAGTCTCGCGGTCGGCGAACCGTTCGTTTACCGCGCGCGACGAGAGGGTACCTATCGCCTACTCGGACCGGATATCGATCGGGTCATTCGGTCCCGGGAAGTGCTTGTCCTCGACGAGGATGTTGCGCGCCCGGGTCACTACGAACTCATCGAAGGCGATCGCAGCCTGTGTCAATTCGGCGTGAGCTTTTCCGACGCGAACGAGAGCGATCTTCGCGAGCTCGCTTCGGGCGAACGGGCCTCGATCGTGCGGCTTGGGAAACTTCAGACCGAGAGCAACCCGATGGAGCGCGCGCTCTACTTACTCGCGCTTGGACTGTTCGCGCTCGACTGGTGGTGGTTGTCTCGTAGGTCCAGACCGAGCTCCGGCACGACCGAACAAGAGCTGAGCCAGCGCGGGAAAGCGGTCCGTACCTAATGGGCTTCCTCCACCCCGAGCTCTTGCTCTTCTTCGTTCCCGCGCTGGTGATCTGGTGGCGTGCTCGCGCGCGCCCCGTCGTCCGCGTCCTTCGCCTCGCCGCCATGTCGTGTGTCATTCTCGCGCTGGCTGGCCTCTGGGTCGAGCTCGGCAAACCCGGTCAAGACCTCATCGTTGTTGTCGACCGTTCCCGTTCCATGACGACCGACGCTACGCGTTCAGCGACGGAACTCATCCGCCTGGCTGAGGACGCGCGCGGCCCAGGCGATCGAGTCGGAGTCGTTGGACTCGGATCCGAGCCGGTCGTCGAGTGGCTTCCCGCCGAACACGGGCACTTCGATCAGCCGGAGCGAGAGGTCGACCCCGATGGGAGTGACCTCGAAGCGAGTCTGGAGATGGCACTGAGCTTGATCCCCGACGGCCGACCTGGGCGCATCCTGATCGTCTCCGACGGTGAAGAGAACTCCGGCGATGTGGTCAGCGCGGCACGGCGAGCGTTCTCCCGCGGAATCGCGGTCGACGTGCGCAGCACAGCGCGTCCCCAAATCGCCGACCTTCGCGTCGATGAGATTCAGCTCCCCTTGGAGGTGGCCGTCGGCGAGCCCTTTCAGTTCGTCGCATGGGTTCGCTCCGATCAGCGAACCGAAGCGGACTTTCTGCTGTCGCGCTCCGGCGTCGAACTGACCCGCGGTCGGCGAGTGTTCGAGCCTGGCATGAACCGCCTCGTCTTTCGCGACGTGCTGACCGCCAATGGAGTCGCGGACTACCAAGTCAAGATTACTGGCCAACTGGATCGCACACCGGAGAACGACATTGGAATGGGCGCCGTTCGCGCGGTCGGCGCGGCGAGCATTCTCGTCGTCAACGATGATGGCCAACCGGACACTCTGGTCAAAATCCTGCGCGCCGCCGGGCTGCCGGTCGCGGTCGTCGCTCCCGAAAACGCGCCCATCGACCGAGTTGGGCTGACGGGCTGGCGCGCTGTCATACTCGAGAACGTCGCCGCCTCGCGAATCGGCTCGCGCTTGTCCGAACTCGTCAACTTCGTTCACGAACGCGGCGGCGGGCTGCTCGTCACCGGAGGCCAAGCGAGTTTCGGCGTCGGCGGCTACTACAAATCCCCCATCGACGAATCCTTGCCGGTCTCGATGGAGCTCAGGCAAGAGCATCGCAAGCTCTCCATCGCACTCTCGATCGTGATGGATCGCTCGGGCTCCATGGCGGCCCCCGTCGGCGGCGTCACGAAAATGGACCTCGCCAACCTGGGCGCGGTCGCTGCCATTGAGCTGCTTTCGCCGATGGATTCCGTGGGCGTCATCGCTGTCGATTCCGCTCCGCACATCATTCAAGAACTCACCGCCGTCGATAACTTGAGCGCGTTGACCTCGCGAGTTCGATCGATCCAATCATCGGGCGGCGGCATATTCGTTCACGACGGACTGCTGGCCGCCGCTGAGATGCTCGACTCGGCCGCTCAGGTCAATCGACATGTCACTCTGTTTTCGGACGCGGCCGACAGTGAACAACAAGCGCGCGTGCCCGAGCTGCTCGAGCAGATGCGTGCGATGGGAATCAGCGTCTCGGTTATCGCGCTCGGCACGGAAGGCGATGTGGATGCAGACTTCCTCAAGCGCGTGGCGGAGCAAGGCGAGGGCGAGGCCTATTTCACGACCTCGCCCACCGAGCTTCCGCGCCTGTTCGCGCAGGACACGCTCAAGATCGCTCGGTCGACTTTCATCGAGGAGAGCACCGGCGTCGCACTTCAATCGGGTCTCTTCGGACTCGGTCAAATGGACGTCACCGGCTTTCCGACAATCGCTGGCTACAACCTCTGCTATCTCAAGCCGGGATCGGTCGCCGGCGCGGTCACCACCGACGAGTATTCCGCTCCGCTCGTCGCCTACTCGTACCAAGGCCTGGGGCGAACTGCCGTCTACGCCGGGCAAATCGGCGGCAGCTTTGGTCAGGACATCGTCGCCTGGGAGGGTTTTGCGTCCTTCTTCACGACGCTCGCTCGGTGGTTGATCGGACAAGAAGCGCCGACCGACTACTTTCCCAGCGTCATACGCGACGGTCGCTATGCCGTCGTTTCGGTCGAGGTCGCGCCCGAGTCGCCCGCACCCGACGTCGGAGCGATGACAGCTCGCATTGAATCTGCCGACGGCACGGTTCAAGAGCTGGCGTTGGAGCGTTCCGGCAAGAACAGCTTCTCCGCGCGATATGAACTCAAGTCGGAAGGCATCGCCCTTGGCACCATTCGATTAGGCGACGAGCGCTTCGTCACGCTCCCGCCTATCACTCTGCCCTATAGCCCCGAGTTCGAGCCGAGCGCCGACCGCCGCCGCGGCGAACGACTGTTGCGCCGAGTCGCGCGCGAATCCGATGGCAACTTCGACGTTGCTGCGACTTCGTTCTTCTCCGAGGTCGAAGCCGGTTTCGGCTGGCGCTCGATCAGCCGCGAGCTGGGACTGGCTGCACTGCTCCTCTTGTTACTGGAGATCGCGGTTCGACGCCTGGAACTATTTGGCTCACTGAGAGTTCCGCAGTTCGCGCGCAGCCTGGCGCAAAAGCTACCCCGCACTCGCTCCAAGCCGAGAGCAGCCTGGACGCCGCCGGAAGTCGCTTCCACCGCCGAATCCGCAGCGGAAGTCCAAGTCGAATCACAGGCGCCGGAGCCGGCTCCGGCGGAACCGAAACCGTCCATGTCGTCGGCGCTCGCCAAAGCCAAGCAGGCCGCTCGTAAAGAGAATCGCCGCTAGCACGCCCGTTCAGGCGGGGACGAGCACACCGCGCGGGACGAGTTGCTCGCGACACAAATCATCGAGCGACGCGTGGGGCGAGAGATCGCAAAAGACGGCGCCCATTCGCCGGCACTCTTCACTCAATCCGGCCGTCAGAGCGTCCAACCTCGACCGGTAGCTCGAGATCGCCGAGTCGCTGAGGATGAGATCCAACTCGCCTCCGTCTTCGGCGTCCCGCAATCGCAAGGCGCCCCGCTCCGGTTCGACGTCACTGGTTCCGAGGACGCGCAAGAAAATGAGCGAGCCGGCGCCGCGCGCAAAAGATCGCACAAGCGCGTTCGGGTCGTGCGGAAAGAGGAAATCGCTCACGACGAACCGAGCGGCGCCCTGTCGCAGCACATTCGAAATAGCGGGCAACATCTCGGACAGTCCCTGAGAGCCCGTGAAGTCCGCGCCATCCCGATCGAGTTGAGCGCGCTCGAGTTGCCGCACGGTGTCGTCGATCCAAAACTGGTGAACCCCGAGTCCTTCCGCGCGCCCAGCGGCCTCGATCAATCCCGCGAGATCGATCGCCCGTTGCGCTTTGCCCTCGACCGCCGCCATCGAGCGAGAGCCGTCGACGAAGACTTCGATGCGAGGTGTGATCTCTTCGCGATAGAGCCGCACGAAGAGCTCGCCCGTTCGAGCATAGACGCGCCAATCCAAGTGGCGCACATCATCGCCGGGCGAATAGTTGCGGCGGTCCTGAAACTCGAGCGACGAGCCCGTCCCACCGCCGAGGCGTTCTCCAGGAGCGCCGTTCGTGACGGCGCTCGATAGCGCGAGACGATATCGGTCTGCAAGCGCAACCGACTGTTCACTCGGTCGCATCAACATTCGCCGTTACTCCCGAACTCGTGGCCCGCGCTCGATCACGTGCCACCGCAGAGAAGTGCATCACTTCGGAGTAAGAGCGCCAGATCGCTCGAGCGCTGATCAAAATGCCGATCGCGACAAAGCCGAGAATCGTCTCGACCGCACCCGATGGGAATCCACTGTTCATAATCTCGTAGAGAACCCAAGGCGGATTGCCAAAGTGTTCGAATGCTCCCATCGGAGATCCGCCGAGAAGGGCCGTAATGATGGCCGGCAGGAAGACCCCACCGGCAAACAGGACGACGATCAGCATTCGGCGAGCCGCCGGCGTGACTTTCTTGCTCACCCGAAAGAGAGGCCTTGGGAGCGTGAGATATGTGAATCCGTAGGCGATCGCGACGAGCATTCCGAGAGTAGAGGAGTCCAGAAGATCCGATAACCGATCGCCGAAGATGAAGCGAGTAGCGGTCAGAGAACCGGCGAGTAGAAAACTCGTCATCAGGAAGAACGCCAAACCTCGTGCGCCGCCGGGCAGCATCGGCGTCACCAAGAAGGCAGCCCATCGTTTCGTCGGGATCGTCATTCTCACGCGACGCCCCAATCGCTCGGCTTCCCCCGCGAACCCGATCGAGACCATGAAAAGCACCGAACCGGCGAACATGAAAAAGATCGTCGCCAGATCGCCCCGGTTGGATCCGAACATTCCATGTGCGGAGAGACACGTTGCCGCCATTCCAGCAACAGCGACGGGAACTCCGATGAGAGCGATTGTCCGCGCGGGCGTAGAGCTATTCTCTTCGGGATGAGCCAACCGCCCAATTGCCTGTACGAACGCGAAGGCCGCTATCCAAATCACAATACTGGAAACCAGGGTCATACCCAGCGCGAATTCAGGCTCGTAGATCGTCTGGGGCGATCTGATCATCTCGCCTGCAATCGAAATCAAAACACTGATCACAATCGATAATCCAGCCGCGATCGCTGCCTGGAAAAACATGCGCGCGAATCGCTTCGTCGTCGTCGTCGAGAGCATGACGGCAAGCGTCGACAGGATCACGGAGAGCATCAACGTCAGAAGAAGCAGGAATGCGACCACTCCTAGATCAACGCCTTGAAGGAGAAAAGCGAAGATAAGGAACGGGCCAAAGGCCGAAAAGTAGAGCAGAGTCTGAATGCCCGACGAGTAGACCTTCCCCGCGATGATGTGGCGCGGCTTCAAGTCGGACAGGCACAAGAGGTCGTAGGTGTTCTCGTCCCACTCGTTGCCCATGGCGATGAAGGCGAAGAAGGGCACCAGACCGAGGGCCGCAATCGCCAGGCAGGTGAACATCAACATGAAGAACTGTTGACCGTTACTCCGGTCCGCTCCGGCAAGAGCGATATGTCCAATCGCGGCCACCGTCCCCCCCGAGACGGTCAGCCAGAAGGTCCAGCGGAAGTAGTTGCCACGCAGCGCCTGCCTAACTTCTTTGACCAGGATCGGGTTGAACCGTTCCGACAGCCTCTCCAAGAAGCCCATCTTCGGCGGCACCGCTCCAATCGAATCGTGGCTGCTCATTGAACGATTCCTTCCGTGACCGACATGAAGACGTCCTCTAGATCCATGCGTTCGGTAGCGAATTCGACCGGCTTCATGCCACTCTCGACAAGCACCTTGAGCAAGTGAGCGATGCCCTCATCGCCCCGCTCGAAGTCGACGACAACACCCCCGCGAATTTGTCGCGTACCGAGCACACCCGGAACCTCGAGAATCTTCCGTTCGGTAGCCACCGCTTCGCCGAGGGTCCGGACAAAGATCGAGATGTGCTGCACGATGCCCTGAACGATGTCATCGACCGTTCCGTGTGCGCGAATCTTTCCATCTTCGATCACGACTACGGCGTCACACATCTCCGAGAGCTCGGTCAGAATGTGCGACGAGATCAGGACGCCTTTGCCAGCCTCGGTGAGTGCTTTCAAGAGCTCGCGTAACTCAACCCGCGCTCGCGGATCCAAACCAGCCGCCGGCTCGTCCAGGATGAACAGCTCGGGATCGTGCAGCATCGTCTTCGCGAGACACAGTCTCTGACGCATGCCTTTCGAGAGCGAGCCCATCTCCTTGCCGACCGAAGCCGTGAGCGCCGTGAAATCGATCACCTCCGCAACCGTCGACTGCCTCTGGCGTCCCCTCAGTCCGTAGGCGCGTGCGTAGAAGTCGAGGTACTCGCTCACCGTCGTATTCGAATACGCCCCGTAGGAGTCGGGCATGAACCCCATCGCTCGCCTGGCCGTGCGCGCATCCTCGATCACGGAATGTCCGTTGACGAAGACGTCTCCGTCATCTGGCAAGTCGAGCGTCGCACAGATCCGCATTGTCGTCGTTTTACCAGCGCCGTTCGGACCGATGAATCCGACGATACTGCCCGCCTCGATGCTGAAGGAGACCTCATCAACGGCTTTCAATTCGCCGAAACTTCGACTGATTCCGCGTACCTCGAGGATCGCGCTCATCGCCAAACCTCGTCGCCCAAGACGCCGAAAATGAGGTGCTTGCCTTCGTACTCAATAGAGTTCAACTCGCAGTCATCCACGAATGGGTTCTCCGCCAGAATCGCCAGGTACGAGCCCTCTGCCAGCGGGTCCCCCCAGCGCCGGAACTTGCGCTGTTCGAACCAATTCAAGAGCGCCGCTGCGCTCTCCTCCGTTGTCGGTACGAGAACGGACCGTTCTCCCGGCAAGCAGGAACTTTCAAGGGCGTAGTGAGAGCCGTCGTCTGCGATGAGCACGAACTCTTCGATCTCCGCCGTGAGCTCGTTGGAGATCTCGAAGCTCTCGCCGCTCTTTTCGACTCCGACGCGGAGTCGAGCGGGAGCGTCACTGCCAATCAAAACTTCCACCGGCACTCGTGCCGGCAAGTAGCTGGCGGTCAAGGAGACTCCACCGCTCATATTGATCAGGTAATCCGAGGTGGAGGAGGAGAAAGCGCCATAGCCCCTTCCCTCCCGTCCGAATTGGTTGGGGAGACAGACGGTGCCCGGTCCCGGAAGTATTCCGCCCCGTGTCGCGAGCCCGGCGTAGAGCTTTCGCAAGGCCACGCTGCTGGATTGATGAGTGCGCTGATCCAAAACCGTCATCGAGTATTCCGCGCTTTTGACATCCAAGCCTTGATAGATGATGCCGTAGAAAAGCACAGCTCCGGTACTGAGTAGCGCGATCGTCGGAATCGTGATCAACAAGAGCACCTCGCGCTTCATCTTCTTCAGAGTGATGAAATTCGCAGGCCCGACCAGTATTGCGAACAGAAGCATGAGAACTCCGAATCCGCGGTAGGGCAATTCGCCGAGTGCATCGAGCTCTGGCCACTTCGTCCAACGACCCGAATTTCTTTGAGGTTCGATTCCCTGATTGTCTGCGAGGACCCAACTCGCAACAGAACCCCAGTCATCGGCATCTGTGGGATCGCATATCACGACCGCCCCCAGTCCCATACTCCACGCCTTCAGCTCGCTATTGAGGCGCAGGAATCGATCCTCCATCCACGGGCGAACTAACGAAAGCGAGCGCGCCTGAGCCTCGGCATCCTTGCCCATAAAGACCAAGGTTCCGCCCAAGCGCACCCACGTGAGGACCGGAGCGAGTTCGCTCTCGGTAAGCATGCCGTGTCCGAGCTCAACGACGACCGCGGACAGACTGGTATAGGGCTCCATTCGCCCTGGAAGATCATCGGCTACAAGTCCGGACACGAAAACCCGAGCCTCATTGTCGTCAAAAAAGTCCCCCACCATTTCCAGATCGGAAGACGCTAACGCACGCCGACTCGTCACCAAGATCGAGTGCGAATCCCCCGGCTCCTCCTGCATCGAGAAGTTCGCGTTGTATTGATCATCCGATTCATTCAATCGCAGCTGTAAGGTCGTGACCCTGACAGAGCTTACGCTCATTCCGCTTGAATAGCCGTACGAGTCTGACTCGACCTCAAACGCCGGCATGATCAGCTCGATGCGTCGTCTCTCGCCGGGCCCGAGCACCACTCGGGATCGCGAGGTGTAACGGGTGGTCCAGGAATTGCCATGGCGACTGGCTTCGATCGAAAGGCGGCGCTCGTCCTTCGACTTGTTTTCGAGGTCCAGCAGAATGGGGTAGTAGCCTTCCTTCAAAGCTCCTGGCCAACCGGTTTGGGTTCGTATCGAGACGCCGTGAAGCTCACTGAATTGAACGTCAGAGGGAGCGATGACAGGCATTCCCGAGGGCGACGGCGGCGACACGGGCTTAGCCTCGATGACGTGAGTCGCTTGAACACCTTGAGCCGGCGCTACTTCAACGCCAGCTGAGGGCCCAGCCGAGAGCCCTGCCGAGAGCGCTGCCGAGAGCGCGACGATCGCCGAAAACAAGGCTAGCGGCTTGAACCAGCCCAACCTACTCGAGCCCACTGGTTACGGCCGCGACGGAGTTCAAAAGCTCATCGACGATGTCCCGCTGAGAGACACCGTCCAATCGCGCGCGGTAATCCAAAACGAGCCGGTGCGCGAGTGCGGACGGAGCGACGGCGCGAACATCGTCAAAGCCGACGTTCGGCTTGCCCGAGATGAGAGCGTGCGCGCGCGCCGCTTCCGAGAGCGCGATCGCCGCGCGGGGCGAGCCTCCGAACCGAACGTAATCCACGACTTTCGCGGGTGCGTTCGATGAACTCGGATGGCTCGAGTCGACGAGGCGCGTCAGGTATTCCACCACTGCATGCGGAAGGAAAATGTCGGCGACGTCGTTGAAGAGCTGTTCGAGCTCTTCGGCGCTAATTACGGGTTCGAGTTCCGGCGGCTTTCCCGCGCGCCGTTCGGTAACGATGCGCGCGAGCGTCGCTTGCTCCACTCGCTTGACCTCCAGCTTGAAGAGAAAGCGATCGAGCTGGGCCTCGGGCAACACGTAGGTCCCTTCGAGCTCGATTGGGTTTTGCGTCGCGAGCACATAGAACGGCGCCGGCAGATCGCGCGTTTCACCGATAACGGTGACGCGCTTCTCGGCCATCGCTTCGAGCAGTGCCGACTGCGTCTTCGGAGAAGCGCGGTTGATCTCATCGGCGAGAAGCAGATTCGTGAACACCGGACCGGGATGGAAGACGAGTTCGCGCGATCCGCTGCCAGTCTCCTCAAGAATGTGTCCACCCGTAATGTCTCCAGGTAGAAGATCCGGCGTGAACTGCAGTCTTCGAAAATCGAGACCGAGCAACGCGGCGAGCGCCTTGACGAGCTCCGTCTTGCCGAGTCCGGGCAAGCCCTCGAGCAAGACGTGTCCTCGTGCGAGACAGCTCACCAAAACAAGTCGAGTGAGCTCTTCTTGACCGAAGAGGCAAGTGTCGAGCCCTTCCAGCACTCGCGCCGCTATGCCCTGGGCTCGTTCGACTCTCTCCGGCGACAGCAGGACCGTTTCATCAGTAGAAGTCACAAGTGTCTCTCTTCCCAAAAGGTTCGCGTGTGACCGTATTAGTCGTCGCGTGAAAAAAAGTTTTGCACGGCTTCGCGATGGCGCGGTGCGAGCCGCCGCCGCCACGAACTCTTGCCGATCGATCCGTCGACATCCACGAGCCCGGCGGCTTCACCTTGCCCGTCCACATTCGGCGCCGCTTGCGAAAGCCCAATCAACTGCGCCGACTCCAGATCCAATCGCTCGGCCCCGGGCAATGCCCGCGCCTCGAATTGATCCACCCGGCCCTCGGTCTCCTCACCCCAGATCATCTCGGCGTCCCCGCGTCCACGAGAGACACCGCCGGCTCCGGGCCCCGCAGCAACCAGCGCGCCCCCGGCGCGCCCCAGCCCGCTTCATGTCCCGGCCTCGCAATCTTCCTCGCACTCGTGTTCTTTGAAGTCCTCCAGCTTGGCGAGCTCGCCCTGCTTCAGCTTGCTCGGATCGAGCAGGCCCGCGTCCGCCAAATCCAAAAGCTTGCCCTCCAGTAGTTCGGCAAGTTCATCGCTCAACTCGCCGAGCTGCGAAGCGTCCATCGCCTCGCCATCGGCGAGCATCGAGCTCTCCATGAGCTTCGAAAAGTCGTCCGAAAGCTCAGAGAGCAAGGCTTGATCGAGTCCCGCATCTTGAAGCTGCTTGAGCGCCGACTTCAACTCACTCTCCGCGCCTTCCGGATCGAACTCCGCGCTCTCGGCAGCTTCGCGCAACTCATCCATCGCACTCTCGGCAGCCGTCTGAGTTCCGAGCGCAAGCTCCTCCAATCTCGTCT
Source organism: Planctomycetota bacterium (assembly GCA_029259635.1). Classification (GTDB taxonomy): domain Bacteria; phylum Planctomycetota; class UBA1135; order UBA1135; genus OFTM34. The sequence goes on from JAJDEU010000009.1 coordinate 52,729, forward strand.
CGATCTGATCCAAAGACTCCAAGATGGCCTCTGGCGAATCGCTCGCGAGTTCCGATTCGAGTTCTCCCAGCCGCTCTTCCAGCTCCGCCCGAGTGTCGTCTTCAAGCGCGACTTCCTCTTCGAGAACTTCGAGCTTCTCTCGCAACTCCTCGACGACCTTGTCGAAGTACGCGGTACTCGCCGTCACCGCGGGTTTCGGAATCGGAACCCACAAACAGGCCAACGCGAAGATCAATGCGGGAATGGTCTGAGTCGCAAGCGCTCTGAAGGTCGCGTGCGGAAGAACTCCGATTCTCGCGAGAGCCTGCTTGGCCGACGGTTTCCAGCGCTCATCGCCAAGCTCATAGTCCATGAGCAGTGTTCCGCGGCCTCCGCAACTCTCGTCTAGCCAAACCACCGCGTCCCCTGCGCGCGGTGCCGAACGGGAAGCCGCCCACCATGCTCCGACGATGACAAAGGGGAGTGCGCCGAAGAAGTACGCGCTCGTCGCCGTTGTCGCGCCGAGAAAACCGCGACCGACCAAGACAATGACCGCAGAAAGGATGAGCGCTCGCGCGAGCCAAGGACCCAGCCTCTTTACAAACCCGATCATTCGAGCCCGTTTGCGAATTGCGCTCAGGTTGGTTTCAAGCTCCGGAATCACAACGCGATCATACCTCTCATTGCATAAGCCTTGGCTCGTCAATTAGCCAATTCACAACTCCATGTTGGCGCTCTCGCAATTCAGGCCGATTTCGAGAGCGGCCACCGATAGAATTATTAGTATTGGGAAGCTCCGTTCGTTCCGCGATAAGGCCCAGCACTCAAGCTTTACATGCAACGCTCAAAGACAGTCAGCGACTACCTCAAGAAACATTCCGAGTGGAAGGACGAGCTGGCCAAGCTGCGCAAGATTCTCGTCGCAACCGAACTCGAAGAGACGATCAAGTGGGGCGCGCCCTGCTACACGATTGATGGGAAGAACGTCATCGGGCTTGCGGCCTTTACCGAGTACGCCGGCTTGTGGTTTCACCAAGGAGTCTTTCTGAAAGACGCCGACAAGCTCTTGGTCAATGCGCAGGCGGGCAAGACAAAGGGATTGCGCCAGTGGCGGTTTACGAGCGCGAAGGAGATCAAGGTCGCGAAGGTGAGGAGCTACGTCCTCGAAGCGATCGAGAATCAGAAGAGCGGCAAGACGGTGAAGGTCGAACGCAACCGCGCGATCGTCCTACCCGCCGAACTGAAGAAGGCTCTCGGCAAGAAAGCCAAGACGAAGAAGGCCTTCGACGCGTTGACGCCGGGCAAGCAGAGGGAGTACGCCGAGCACGTCGCTTCCGCCAAGCGCGCGGAGACGAAGGTCTCGCGGGTCGCCAAGATCGTGCCCATGATCGAAGCGGGGATCGGGCTGAACGACAAGTACCGAAGCTGCTAGCCCGCAGCTCTGGCCCCGCGATTCACGAAATCCCGACAGGGCCCAAGAATCGGGGCGCAGAATCGTAGGGAAAGCGTTTCCGTAGGCCATGTCCCCGACCGACGGTCGGCCTCAAAGAGGTTTAGAGAGTCGCGAGCCGTCGGGAGCTATGCTCGGAGACGAAGATGCTCGTGAACTCCCCAACAATTCTTCCGTTGGTGGCGTTAGTCCCTGCCGCTCGGGAAAGCAGCGCTTTCCATGGTGCGCGGGTACTCCGCGACGAACGACTCGCCGCTCCCAGTTCGCTGCGGCGTCGACTCAGAATTCCTACGAACGAATAGATTTATGCGCGCTCTACTTTTGCCTCGGTTAGTGGCTTTTGCCCTCGCTCTTTTCGCCTTCAGCATCACCGCGAAAGGTCAAGGAACCCCGATCGGGTTCGACGAAAACTTTGCGTTGGCGCCAGACCGAGACCTCGCTCTCGAGGAGCTGATTCCCGGCACCGTCGAGTTCTATTTCTACACCTGCCTCCACGCTCAAAACGAGGGCCGGCTCGCGGATGCAAGACAGGCTCTGCGCGACTGGAAAGCCAAGCACAACGAGGTCGGCCAGTATCAGGCGATGGAGTTTCGCCAAGCCTTGCTCCGCTACGAAGACGCGCCCAGAGAGACGATCGACTTCCTCGTCCGCGAGCTCGGCCTGCACTTCAACCACCAACAGAAGCGGAGCGGCAGCTCCCCCAACCTTCCGACGAGCCTCGATCCGAACCTGATTAGCTACGAGACCTTGCTCGCGCGATCCTTTAACCACGGGAGAGGAGCGATTGGCGAGTTTCAGGATCGCGCGCTGGCGGGGCTGGTCGGGCACAAAATGAGCGATGAACAGCTCTCCGAATGGATCAAGCGCCTCCAGCGCCCCGACCTTCCGGGCTTAGCGGCGCTGGTTGTCCGCGAGCTCGAGCTAAAGAAGAATCCGCGCTTCGGTCGTCGCGGCATTCACAACCGTTTGCTCCTCAGCCAACTCGACGAGTGCGCGCAACTGCGACCCGAGCTCCTTGACGACACGGCTTTTGTCTCGGCCTACCTCACGCGCTTAGCACCCGGCGCCGACGCCGACCTCACCCTCCCGATCGTCCGTCACGAGCACCTCGAGCGACTGGAAACCTTCGCTCGCCGCCTCTCGCCCGCCTTCAACTCCCTCCTCGCCCACGTCCTCTACCACCGCCTGCACCACGACTTCGAACGCGGTAACCCCAACCTTCCGCGCTTCCTCGAATACCTGCGTCTCCCGCGATCGACGTCCTACGGCAACAGCGACTACCTCCGCGGCAAGCAGCGAACGAACCTCAATCAGTCTTTCGCCACGGGCTACTCGCCGATCGGCGATGACGAACACCTCGTTCGAACCTACCTGCAGCACTTCTTCAACTCGGGCAGTTCGCTCGAACCGTTCGTCGGCCCACTCCATCGCCACTGGGTCGAGCGCGTCTTCGCGGAGACGATGATCCTCGCCGGTACCGGCGACATGGAGCGTTGGTACACGATGCTCGATGACCCGAGCTACTACGAGCGATTGAAGGAGCGCGTCGAACTCGAGTTTCCCGCGACGCAAGACCGACGCTTCGCCATCGACGAGACCGTTCAACTCGAACTCAACGTCAAGAATGTCGAGACGTTGATCGTCAAGGTCTTTGAGATCGACACGCTCGGTTTCTTCGACTCACAAACCGCCGGCACGCTGCGCGACATCGACGCGTCGATCGACCTCGACGGCCTCGTCGCCAGCCGCGAGCTGACCTTTACCTATAGCGAGCCCGCCCTGCGCCGCATCCGACGCGAGTTCACGTTCGAAGAGCTCGATCATCCCGGAGTCTGGGTGATCGACTTCATCGGCGGCGGGCTCTCCAGTCGCGCCGTTGTTCGCAAGGGCAGCCTGTCCGCACTCGAACGCAGCGGTGCTGCCGGCCACAGCTTCCAAGTGTTGGACGGTCTCGGCGAGCCCGCCGACGGTGCATCGATCCGCTTCGCCGGCCGCGAGTACCAGCCGGACGAGCGCGGAGTGATCACCATCCCCTACTCGACCGAGCCCGGCACACGTCAGATGCTATTGCGGCAGGGCGACTTCGCCGTACTGAGCCAGTTCAATCACAACGCCGAGAGCTACTTGCTCGAAGCGGGTATTCACATCGAGCGCGAGACGCTGCTCGCTGGCGCGACCGCCGACATCGTCGTCCGGCCCAGGCTGTCCATCAATCAGAACCCTGTCTCGCTCGCACTGCTCGAGGATGTGCGGCTCGAGATCACTTCGTTCGACCTCGGAGGGATCGCAACGACGCAGACGGTTCGTGACTTCGAGCTGTCCTCGACGAACGCGACCGTCCACTCGATTCGCGTTCCCGAGCGCACCTCGCACCTGCGCGTTTCCCTGCACGGCGAAATCCGCAACTTGAGTCGCGTCGAAGATGTTTCGCTGAGCACAAACGCCACCGAGTTCGAGATCAACCAAATCGACAAGAGCACCGAGCTGTACACCGGCCTGATGACTCGGACGCCGGACGGATACATGCTGGACATTCGCGGGAAGAACGGCGAGCTGGTTGCTGATCATGCCGTGGAAGCCATTCTCTGGCATCGGGACTTCCAGATGCCGATTATCGCCCAGCTCAAGAGCGACGGCGAAGGCCGCGTTCACCTGGGGCACCTGAAAGGCATCGCCAGGTTGGAAGTGCATGAGATTGGAGACGCGTCTACCACTTGGTATTTGCAAGAGCCGCTTCGCGCGGGCTCGCCAGCGGCAATCTTCGGCGCGACCGGAACGACTCTGCGAGTGCCCTACGAGGGAGATCGGGCGAGCATGCATCCGTCGGTCGCTTCGCTACTGGAGCTGCGCGGAGGAATCCCCGCTGAAGACCGCTCGTCGCAGTTGAGTCTCGCGAACGGTTTCCTCGAGCTTCGAGGCTTGAGTGCGGGAGACTACGAGCTGACTCTCCACGAGACGGACCAACGGTTACCGGTTCATGTCACGCAAGGTCCGCGTCAGTCGGGTTGGGGACTCGGCGCAGCCCGACGGCTCGAGCTCAGTGACGCGACACCTTTTCAGATCGAGAGCGCGCGAATCGAGGGCGACGAGATTGTCGTCAAGCTCGCCAATGCTGGTCCGACGTCTCGCGTGCATTTTTCGGCGACGCGCTACCTGCCCGGCTTTGATCCGCATACCGATCTCGCACTTCAACAGCTCCGCGGTCTCCGCGAGCGGAGCGTCATCCGAAATGACTCCCTGCTCGCTTCCGGACGGGAAATCAGCGAAGAATACCGGTACATCCTCGAGCGCAGGCTCGCTCGCATTTTCCCCGGCAACATGCTCGGACGCCCCGCGCTCCTTCTGAATCCGTGGACCATTAACGAATCCACCGATACGCGCCTGGGCAGGCAATCGGGTTCGGGAGGAAGCTACGGAGGCAAATCCGGAATGAAAAAAGGAGGCGTGGCGCTCGGCGAAGAGCTGGATGCTCTTATCTACACGCTCGACTCCGCCACCTACGCCAACCTCGACTTCCTCCCCGGCCCCGCGCAGGTTTTGTGGAACCAGTTCCCCGGCGAGGACGGCGTTGTACGCCTGCCCCTGAAAGGGCTCGGCGACAACCACATCATTCGCATTGCCGCAATTGACCGTGGCGTCACGCTCTCACGCACAATCGTGCGCCCGGAAACGAAACTCGTTCCGCGCGACCGGCGCCTTCCCGCCAGCCTCGACACCGATCGCCACCTGACCGAGCATCGCCGTATCGAGTTCATCCAAGCGGACGAGACCGTCCCGCTCGGCGACTTGGCGTTCTCCGGAATTCGCACGCTCGACACGCTCGAGTCCGTGTTCAGACTCTACGGAGCGCTCAGTGGAAACGCCGACCTCACGAAGTTCGAGTTTCTGGTCAACTGGCCCGATCTGAGTGAGGAAGAGCAACTCGCCAGCTATTCCGAGTTCGCCTGCCACGAGGTTCACGTCTTCTTGCGCGAGAAAGACCGCGAGTTCTTCGATCGCGTGGTCCGACCGTACCTCGCAAACAAGGCCGAGAAGACCTTTATCGATCATTGGCTCTTGGAGAATGACCTCGGTCAGTACTTGGAGCCCTGGGCGTTCGAGAGGCTCAACATCGTCGAGCGCGTCTTGTTACTTCGCAGTCTCGGGACGACCGCACCGCGACATGTTCGCGAGCTCGTCGAGCTGTTTCCTCCGGATAACTTTGCGCTCTCGATGTACTTCGAGAGCGTGTTGGCGACGGGTGGGCTCGATGCGAGCGACGGGCTCGCGTCTCAATTGGCGAAGAGTAAGGAAGAGGCTCGCTCGCGGCTCAACGCGCCTAGTTCGAGCGCCCCGAGGACACGGAGCTCTACGGGCGTCGCGTCCGAAGATCTCGGGTTCTTCGCGGGAGATAGGCAGCGCGCGGGTGAGAAGAAGGACGTCAGCGAGAGTGAGATGCTCGAGGGCCTCGGCTACATGAGCGATGACAGTGACGAACTCGCTCTCGGACGCCGCGCAGATGTGCGTCAGTTCTTTCGCAACGTCGCCGCTACGCAAGAGCTCGCCGAGAGCCACTACTGGCACGTCACCGTTCAACGCATGACCGCGAACTTGATCGCGCCGAATCCGTTCTGGCAGGACTTCGCCGAGAACCCGAGCGACACGCCGTTCGTCTCCGCGCGCTTTCCGCTCGCCGCGGGCAATCTGAGCGAGATGCTGCTCGCGCTGGCCTTCCTCGATCTGCCGTTCGAAGCCGAGGAGCATCGCCTCGAGGACAAAGACAATCTCACGTCGCTGCATCCCGGATCGGCGCTCTTCTTGGCACGCAAGGACATCGCCGACGCGACGATCAGCGAGACCGCTCCGACCGTGCTCGTCGGCCAGGACTTCCTGCGCGATGACGACCGCACCATCCTCGAGAACGGCGAGCAGCGCGATCGCTTCGTCACTGACGAGTTTTTGCGTCGCGTCGTCTACGTCTGCCGAGTCGTGGTCACGAACCCCAGCTCGACACCGCTCAAGGTCGACGTGCTCTTGCAGGTTCCCGAGGGCGCGATCCCCGTCCAAGCCGGCTTCGAGACTCGCGGCGTCTCGGTGACTTTGGGCGCCTACGCCAGCCGATCGATCGAGTACTCCTTCTACTTCCCGGAAGCCGGCGAGTTCCGCCACTATCCCGTCCACGTCGGACGCGATGGCGAGCTGCTCGGCTTCGCGCCCGCACAGCCGATCGCCGTACTGATCAATCCGAGCACGGTCGACACGACCTCCTGGCTGCACGTCTCCCAACGCGGCGACACCGAAGCCGTCATGGAGTTTCTGAGGCAGACCAACCTCAATCAGATCCAGCTGAATCGCATCGCTTGGCGAATGCGCGACCGCAAAGTCTTCGGCCGTGTGATCGACCTCTTGCGCGATCGCTATGCCTTCGACGCAACACTCTGGTCCTACGGCCTGCACCACCGCGATGAAGCCGTAACGCGCGAGTTCCTCGAACATCGCGAAGACCTCGTCCACCGCTGCGGTTTAGCGCTCGCCTCCCCGCTGCTCTCCATCGACCCCGTCCGACGTCGACTCTACGAGCACCTGGAGTACGACCCGTTGATTCACGGGCGCGCGCACCGCTTTGGCAATCAGCGTCAGATCTTGGATCGCGATGTCGCCCAGCAGTATCTCGCCTACATGCGCGTGCTCTCTTTCCTGCCGACGCTCGACAGCGATCACCGAATGGAGATCACCTACTACTTGGCGTTGCAGGATCGCGTCGAGGAGGCGCTCGACATGTTCGAGACGGTCAAACAAGACGAGCTGGAGACACGCATCCAGTACGACTACATGCGCGCCTATCTCGACTTCTACACCGGCGAGCTGGACGATGCGCGCAGTATCGCAACAGCCTACGCCGAGCATCCGGTTGAGCGCTGGCGTGCACGTTTCGCGAACGTCCTCGAACAGCTCGATGAGGCTGACGGCGGAGACACCGCCGGAACGAGTGATCCGAACAGTCGCGAGCAAACTCAGGGCGTTCTGGCATCGACCGAGCCGAGCCTGGAGTTCGAAGTCGAAGCTCGCCGCATCAAGCTCGCCCACGCCAACCTCGATTCGTGCGTCGTCAGCTACCGCAAGATGGACATCGAGTTCTTGTTCTCGACGAATCCCTTCTTGAAGGCCGGCTCGAGCTCCTTCGCATTCATCAAGCCCAATCGGACCGACACGATTGCGCTCGATCGAATGACCGGGGAGAACGAGATTGCCCTTCCCACTGAGTTCGAGAGCTCCAACGTCCTCGTCGAGGTGCGAGCTGCGGGGCTCACCCGCCGTCAGGCCTACTACGCCAATAATCTCGCCGTCCAAGGCATCGAGAACTACGGACAGATCAATGTGCGAGAGGCGAGCAGCGGCAAAGCGCTACCCACCACCTACGTCAAGGTCTACGCGCGCCTCGCGAACGGCCAAATCCGTTTCCACAAGGACGGCTACACCGACATCCGCGGCCGCTTCGACTACGTCTCCCTCTCCGGAATGGACGACGCCGAAATCGAACGCTTTGCCGTCCTCATTCTCACCCAAGACAACGGAGCCACGGTCCGCGAGTTCGCCCCTCCCTCGAATTGACTCGGAGTCACGCGCTTTGTCGTCCGGTCACGGCAAGGTGCGTGCGACTGCGCAACGCGATTCCGAAAGCGACAATCGGCAGTGCGAGAACCAGAGTGAGGATCAACGGCTCGGGGACGCCCAATGCGATTGATCCGGCAACCAGTTCACTCACTTGCGGGTCTTGCCCCGCAGGGCGCCCAAATACCACGAACATCGGGATACCGACCCAGGGCAGCGAATGACAGAAGCCGTCAAAGACAAGTGCAATGCAAGCGAGTTGAGCTGTACCGAGGACACCCTTTCGCAAGGACCGGTGCCAAAGCAAGAAGGCAATTAGCCCGACTACCGCCGTCGCTCCACTCCCCGCGACTCGGCTCCAAGCGTTGGGAATCGGTTCGAGAGCACGGGTATATAGAACATGACCGAATGACCGAGGTTCGCCGTCAAAACCAACGTCGGGATAAATGCGAACGCCCGACACGACAACTTCTTCAATCCCGCCACCGCTAAGGAGAGCGACGAGCACGTGCCCACCTTCGTGCAGGAGCGTACCGAACAATATGATGATGCTGGCCGCGACGAGCCCGTGAACCAAGAGCCGCATACCGCGTTACATCGAGAAGTGGTCGTCGTCCGCTTCCGGCTCGAGCGCGTGCTCGGTCAGATGCTCCGTAACGTACTTAAACGCCTCGTCGACGCTGTCGGTCTTGTAGAACAAGTCGAGGTCCTCGGCGCTCACCGTCCCCGCATCGACCATCGGCTGACAGTTCAGGATATCCTCCCAATACTTCGTGCCGTAGAGAACGAGCGCGATCTTCTTCTTGATCTTGAGCGTCTGCACCAAGGTCACGACCTCGAGGAATTCGTCGAGCGTCCCGAACCCGCCCGGCATGACAATAAAGGCCTTCGCGAGATACATGAACCAGAACTTCCGCATGAAGAAGTAATGGAACATGAACGACAATCGATTCGTGATGTACGGATTGTCGTTCTGTTCGAAGGGCAGTGAGATGTTGAGTCCGATGTTCTCGCCCTTCGCTTCGGAAGCACCTCGATTCGCCGCCTCCATAATCCCCGGTCCTCCGCCGGAACAGATGACGAAGCGGCGGTCAGTTCCCTCGAGCGACTTCGACCAAGTCGTCAGTCGTCCCGACAACTCACGCGTCTCCTCGTAGTACTTGGACATCTCAAGGCGCTTCTCCGCGGCCTCGATGCCCTCGCCTTTCTGCTTGGCCGCTTCCAGCCCGGCCAAAGCCTCTTCACGCGACTTAATTCGCGCGGAACCGAAGACCACAATCGTGTCTTTGACCTCCAGCTCATCGAACCGGCTCCGCGGCTCCATATATTCGGAGAGGATGCGAAGCGCACGGGCATCTCGGCTCTCGAGGAATCCGGGGTTCTTGTAGGCCTTGAGAGGCACGAATCGACTATTGCTCATTCCCCCTTGGTATCGAGCCGGATGCGGCTATACCAGGATCATTCTGGAGCCCGGCCAAACGTGAACGAAGCACGAATCCAAATCCCGATCGACGGCATGACCTGCCAGGGTTGTGCCATGTCGATCGAGCGCGCCCTCGACGGCCTCGAAGGCGTCACCGAAGCGCGCGTCAACTATGGTTCGAAAACGGCCAACATCGCGTTCCAATCGGAGATTGTGGGCGAATGGGCGATTAGCGAGGCCATCCGTTCCGCGGGCTATCGAGTACCGGAAGAGCTGAATTCAGCGGGCCGTTCGATCGCTCAAGACATCGAGTTTTTAGAGCGCGGGGCCGAGCGCGAACAGCGCGAGAATCGGGTTGGATTTTTTCTGTCTCTGACCTTCGGGGCCGCCGCCATCGTCAGCCACCAAAGCGGCGAAATGGGCTTCGCGCTGGCCGCGACCGCCGTCGTCGTCTTCATCGGCGGACGGCGCATCCTCGCGAGCGGAATCGGGGCGGGACGGCGCTTGTCGCCCGACATGAACACGATGGTCGCGCTCGGCCTGCTCTCCGCGTTCGGCGCCGCTCTAGCCGGCCAGTTCTGGCCGAAGGTGTTCGGCCACGGCGGCGAGGCCATGCACGCCGCCGTCATGATCGCGGCGTTGGTTCTCCTGGGACGGGTTTTGGAGGGTCGAGCGCGAGCGCAATCGGGCGGGGCCGTGCGCGCGCTGCTCGATCTCGCACCGCCAACCGCGCGCATTCTGCGCCGGGGCGTCGAGACCGAAGTTCCTCTGGCCGAAGTCAAGCCCGGCAATCTCGTGATCGTGCGACCGGGCGAGAGCGTCGCGGTCGATGGCGAAGTTCTCGACGGGCGAACGACGCTCGACGAGTCCATGTTGACGGGCGAGAGCGCGCCCGTCGATCGCGGCCCCGGTGACCGCGTTCATGCGGGAACGATCAATGGAACTGGGCCGCTCTCCGTGCGGGCGACAGGGATTGGAGTCGATTCGGCACTCGGTCGAATTACAGCGGCCGTTCACGCCGCGCAGGGCTCGCGCGCTCCCGTTCAAAACCTCGCCGATCGAGTCAGCGCGGTCTTCGTTCCGGTCGCCCTCGGGGTCGCGCTCGTCACTCTGTTCGCGTGGGGACTCGGCTCCGGCGACTGGGAGTTCGCGTTCGCGCGGGCCGTTGCGGTTCTCGTCGTTGCGTGCCCATGCGCACTCGGACTCGCGACGCCGACAGCCATCGTCGTCGCGACGGGACGCGGCGCTCGCGAGGGCATTCTCGTGCGCGAGGCCGCAGCGCTCGAGCGACTCGCCGACGTGGACACGATCATCTTCGACAAGACCGGCACCCTGACGAGTGGACAGCCGGTTCTGGTTGAGACCGTGGTCACCGAGGAGTCGGCTCTGAAAGAGAAGGACCTGCTCCGGTACGCCGCTGCTGTTGAGTCGAGGAGCGAGCAGCCGCTCGCAGTTGCGATCGTGAGGGCTGCCGAGAAGTGGGGATTGTCCGCTCCAGCCGCGCAAGATGTGCAAGCGGAACCGGGGCGCGGAATCGGCGGTACCGTCGAAGGGCACCGGGTTTGGGTGGGCAGTCCGAGAGCCGCTCGCGAGAGAGGTGCGGCGGAGCGCGAGCTTGATAAGTTGCTTCGGGGGCCGGAGGAGCGCGGGCTGTCGGCGGTGCTCATGATGGTCGACGATCGACTCTCAGCGGTGTTCGGGTTGGAGGATTCGGTGCGCGAGGGTTCGGCTCGGACGATCGAGGAGATTCGTCAATTAGGTCTTCGGGTCGGGATCTATTCGGGGGATCGCGCTGCTGCGGTGTTGCGCACAGCACGCGAGCTTGGGATCGCGGACGCGCGTGCGGAGCTGTTACCTGAGGACAAGCTCGCTCTACTCGAAGGGCTCTCCAGCGACGGCCGTGGGATCGCGATGATCGGAGACGGAGTGAATGACGGGCCAGCGCTGGCCGCCGCAACCGTCGGAATCGCGATGGGCGGCGGAGCCGATGTCGCCATTCAGGCGGCGGACTGCGCGCTGCTCGGCGACGACACGCGCCGCATCGCGAGTTTGGTCCGACTGTCGCGCCAAACCATGAAGATCATTCGCGGCAATCTGATGTGGGCCTTCGGCTACAACGTGATTGCGATCCCGCTCGCGGCCGGCGTGCTCGCGCCGTTCGGAGGCTTTGCGCTTCCGCCGAGCGTCGCGGCGGGCGCGATGGCGGGTTCAAGCCTAATCGTCGTGATGAATAGCCTGCGACTTCGTTCGATGCGGCTCGGCGCCGTCTCGCACTGACGCATTCCGAAGGTGGCAATACGGTGTCGCACACTCGGTTGCCGGTTTCTTTGGACGGTTGACGGGGCCGGAAGGTGCAATACCGAACCCGGTTCAGATCTAAACTTTAGGACCACCATGGCTCTGCCATGGTGGTCCTAAAGTTTAGATCTGAACCGGGTTCGGTATTGCACCTTCCGGCCCGCTGATGCTTATCGGGAAACCGGCAGCCGAGTGTGCGACACCGCATTGCCACCTTCGGAATGCGTCAGTGCGAGACGGCGCGGTCACTCGAGCTCTTCCGCTCGGCCGTCGAGCTTTTCCTTCGCCTTGCGAAACAGATCGTCCAAGTCCTTCTCGCGCGATTTCTCGCGGGAGAGCGCGTCGTCGAACTTGTCCGTCGCTGAGTCCTGCCGCTTGGCGACGCGATCGAACGCGTTGTCCCAGTCTTCCGCACGAACGACGGGTTTACCGGTCGAATCGAGCTCTTCCTTCTTCGACCAACGCATCACCTTGCGCGTGCGCACATCGATCGCGAGACGACTCTCGCAGCACGGGCAGCTCACCGAAATTTCTTTGGTCTCCATGAGACCAGAGTAACAGCGCAGGGGAATTCGCGGCTAGAGGCCGCGCACCCACTCCGGCATGAACGGCGCGTTCTCGGGGTCCGCGAGCACCTGATCGAGCTGGCCGACGAGCGCCGCCTTATCGCGCGGCAGGTTCCCGGCGAGAGTCAAGTAGTTGCTGGCGTGGTTCGAGCGGAAGATCGAACCGGTCACATCGAGGCCGGCCAGGAACTCGCGTAACTCCGCGGCGAGCTCGAGCGGAGTGAGCGTGTCGACCAGACCGCGCTCGGCTTGTTCGAAGAGCGGCGTGTCTTCGACCGGAGTCATCACCAACGTACTGACAAAGCGCGGACTGATCGCGCTGACGACGCGCGCCGACTCGCGAGCGTGGTCGCGCGAAAGCGCTCGTCCGCCGGCTCCGAGGAGCACCATCGTCGAGAGCTTGACGTCCGCTTCATGCGCCTTGAGCGCGACGCGAATCATCTCCTCGGCGTCCACGCCCTTCGTCAGATCGAGGAGCACCTGATCGTGCCCGCTCTCAATTCCCAGGTAGTACTGCGTCAGCCCCTTTTCGCGGAGAAGCGCCATGTCCTCCACGCTGCGAACCTGAAGCGACTGCGGCGACGCATAGCAGGACACGCGGCGCAGGTTCGGAAACGCTTCGGTAAGCGCGTCGAGGACGCCGGCCAGGAAGCTCGTCTTCGCGATCAGCGCATCGCCGTCCGCGAGAAAGACCTTCTGGACATCGGCTCCGTACTCACGCCGCGCCCACTCGATCTCCTGCTTCAGCTCAGCCAGCGGGCGCACCCGGAACTTCTTATTGCGGTACATCCCGCAGAACCCGCACTCGTTGTAGCTGCATCCGATCGTCGCCTGCAAAATCAGGCTGCGCGCTTCGGACGGCGGGCGGTAGAGTCTCTCTTCGTAGTGAATCACGCCCCGATTGTAGCTCCAACTCTGGACGCGCCGCCCTTCAAGCCGGCGCCCTTCCTGACAAACGGTCACTTGATGACCGTGATGAGCGGATTCCCGCGCCGAATCCCGCGTTCGGTGGCGCGCTCGGAGGTGCTCGTCCGTTTCCCTGTCGGAGGCGGAGTCTCGCTCTCGGCGCTCGCGAATTGGCAGAGCGAGCCGAAGAGCGCCCCGACCGTTCTGGTCGTACACGGGCTGACCGGCAATGCGCGCAGCGGCTACTCCTACGGCATGGCCGAGAAGGCGATAGCTGCGGGCATGAACGCGGTGCGACTGAATTTGCGCGGCTGCGGCGATGGCGAGGACACGAATCCCGAGATCTACCACGCGGGCGTTTCGCCGGATCTCGCGGAAGTCCTCTCCGGCTTGCGCAAGAGCGGGCATCGCGAGATCTATATCGTCGGGTTCTCGCTGGGTGGCAATGTCGCGCTCAAACTCGCCGGCGAACTCGGCGACGAAGCGCGCGAACTCACCGCCGGAATCGTGGCCATCTCAGCGCCGATCGACTTGGCGGCGGCGAGTGATTCGCTCGGAATCGGTCGGATGAATGGGTTCTATCAGTACGTCTTCCTTCGCGACCTGCGGCGTCGCGTAAAGGTGAAACATCGCATCCATCCCGAGCGCATCCCGATCGACAAGATCGACGCTGTGCGCACCTTGCGCGACTTCGATAACGAATTCACCGCGCCCCTCGCGGGCTACGGCGACGCCGACAATTACTACGCCCAGGCGAGCGCCTCACCCCATCTCTCCTCCGTTAGGGTTCCCACGCTCTTAATTCACGCGCGGGACGACACCTTCGTCCCCTTCGCGAGCTTCGACGAGAAGCTCATCGCCGAGAATCCCCAGCTCGTCTTCTTGCCCACCGAGTTCGGTGGCCATGCCGGCTTCATTGGCACCAGCCGTAGGAGCCCCTCCTTCGGTAGTCCGTCCAGCAACTCCTCCGGCGATCGAGGCGTCTTTTGGGCGGAGAACCGGGCGCTCCAGTTCTTCCGTGCCCTCGCTTCCCTCTAGAATTTGATCGGGGGAGGCCATGCTCGACCTGCGCCACACCCCAGCACCTGCTAGAATCCCTGCCCAATTTCCGAATCCAGTACTCACTTGGCACCTTGAACGCCAACGTAACTATGGTCACGCAAGAAGAAATCTACACCGAACTCAAGCAAGTCTTTGATCCCGAGATCCCGGTCAACATCGTTGACCTCGGGCTCGTCTACGAGATCGCCATCGACGGCACGAAGTGCAACGTCACGATGTCGCTCACGTCACAGTCTTGCCCCGAAGCACAGAACATCCCAACGATGGTCGAGCGCAAGATCAATGAGATCAGCGGCATCGACGAAACCGCCGTCGAGATCGTCTGGGAACCCACGTGGACCGTTCAGATGATTTCCGCCGAGGGCCGCGCGATCCTCGGCATCGACGACGACCAGTAGACGCACGGGAGAAGGTGGCAATACGGTGTCGCACACTCGGTTGCCGGGTTCGGTATTGCGCCCTCCGGCCCGCTGATGCTTATCGGGAAATCGGCAACCGAGTGTGCGACACCGTATTGCCACCTTCTCACTGAAGAACGTCGAGGCTTCCCGCGGGGCCCGGCGGCGGCGCGTCGGGGTTGGTCTTGAGCTCGAGCTTCCACGACGCCATGCGCGCCTTTGCGGATTCGACCTCCGCCTCGTCGATCATGCCCTTGCGCTGATAAAACATCGACAGCGACGTGTGCACGAAGGGATCGCTCGGATTCAGCTCGAGGATTCGCTTGCCGGTAGCGATCGCATCATCGAGCTTGCCGGCGCTCATGTAGGCCATCGCAAGCGCGTGCAGACCGTCTTCCCAGTCGGCGTCGATCTTGAGGGCGAGCTGATACTCGGCAATCGCCTCCTCGAACTTGTTCTCTCCGAAGAGCTTTAGGCCCGCTTTGTAGTGTTCAATCTTGTCGCTCATCAGTTGCTCCATCACCGGTTTAATGAGAACTCATCATAGCGCGAAACCGCACCCGCCGTAATACGGAGTCGCACTCCCCTCATCACCTCTGCCGTTGGTTCGTACCGCACAAGAATTGCCCAGCGTTTCTACACGGCTTAGCGATTCACTGAGTAACAGCACAGCCCAGCTACGAAAGAAGGGAAGGCCAAGAGGCCTTCCCTTCTTTCGTAGCTGGGCTGTGCTGTTACTCAGTGAATCGCTAAGCCTGCTGATGCGTTCCTAGCAATTCTTGTGCGGTACGAACCAACGGCAGAGGTGATGAGGGGAGTGCGACTCCGTATTACATCGCCGGCTCAATGCCGAGAGCGCCGAAGCCTTTGTCCTCGAAGTTCTTGCGGAACATGTCCCGCAGCTTGTCCGCCTGCGCGTCGTAGGCCGCCTTGTCCGCCCACGTGTTGCGCGGATTCAGGATCTCGGACGGAACGCCCGGGCAGCTCTTCGGCATCTTCAAGTTGAAGACCGGGTGCATTTCGTACTCGACTTTGCCTTCGTCGAGGTCACCGTTGAATGCCGCGTCGAGCAGAGCACGCGTGTGCTTGATCGAGATGCGGCTGCCGACGCCGTAGACGCCGCCGGACCAACCGGTGTTGAGCAAGATGCAGCGCGCATCATTCGTCTTCATCTTCTCCGCGAGGCGCTCGGCGTAGACCGAGGGCTTCTGCGACATGAATGGCGCTCCGAAGCACGCGCTGAACGCGGCTTGCGGCTCGGTGATCCCGACTTCGGTGCCGGCGAGCTTCGCAGTGAAGCCGCTGACGAAGTGATACATGACGTCCTTGCCTTCGAGCACGGAGACCGGCGGAAGAACACCGAACGCATCCGCGGTGAGCAGCACGATCGTCTCGGGGTGCGGACCCTTCGCGCCTTCCGCAACGTTCGGGTTGCAGGAAAGCGGGTAGGAGAAGCGCGTGTTCTCGGTGACCGAGTTGTCGGTAAGGTCGAGATCCTGCGGATCCATGTCCTCCATCTTCTTGCCGGGCAGCGGCGGAACGTTCTCGATGATCGTGCCGGGCATCGACAGCGCGGCGGCGATGACGGGCTCGGCCTCTTTATTGAGGTCGATCAGCTTGGCGTAGCAGCCGTCCTCGAAGTTCGAGATGCCCATCTTCGTCCAAGCGTGCTCGTCGTCGCCGATCAAGAGACGCTCGGGATCCGCCGAGAGCGTCGTCTTGCCCGTGCCGGAGAGACCGAACAGGATCGCGCCGTCGCCGGTGTTACCGATGTTGGCGGAGCAGTGCATGGAGAGCTCGCCCATCTCCGGCAGCTTGTAGTTCATGACTGTGAACATGGTCTTCTTCACGACGCCGCAGTAGTCCGCGCGCCCAACCACAAGACCGATGCGGTTCTTGAGATCCATGATTACTGCGCGGCCCGAGAAGGTGCCGTCGCGCTCGGGATCACAGTGGAAGCTCGGAACGTTGAGGAGCGTCCAGCGCTTTCCGTCTTCGCCCTCAACGCCCGCGATGTCCTTCGGGAACATGTTGTGCGCGAAGAGCGCGTGCGTGGCGTACTCGCCGACAAAGCGATACGGCACCGCGTAGAACGGATCCGCGCCGCAGTAGACCTCTTTGACGTACAGCGAGGCCTTCTTCTCGTTCAGGTGAGCGACGACGCGCTTGAGGAGCCCTTCGTACTTCGCCGGGTCGAACTTCTTAAAGTCCTTCTTCCACCAGACCGTCTCTTCGATCTCGGGCCATGCCACCGCGAAAGTGTCCTGAACCGGACGACCGGTGCAGGTCGGGTCGGTGTAGTAGACGAGCGGGCCGTCGGTGCCGAGCTTGGTCGGGAATGCCTTCTGAGCATCGTCCGGACCGTCCTTCGTCACGCGACCGCGGTCGTTCGCGATGGCCTCGTGAAAGAGCTCGTCCTTCGAGAGGTTGATCTTGTAGCTAACGTCCTTCAGTCCGAAGAGCTCTTCGAGCTGACCTGCTGTGTCCTGTTGGGCTGTATCCATGTCGATTCCGGGCTGCTCGGCCGGCGGCACTCCGTTCCTTGGGAGTGCTCAGCCCGGCGAGTGATGGAGAATGTAGAAAGGCGTTGAGGCCTCAAAGCGCGCCAAAAAAGCCCCTTGAATCCCTCAAAATAGGGCGGAGAGGATACGCCTGGCTCGGCTGCGCGGCAAGGTGGCCCGGCCTTGGAATTGTTCGGGAAGGCCCGGATTCTCCTCCAGCCGATGAGTTTCTTCTGATTTCGGCGAAAAACGGGCAGCTGATCCTGCCTTGATCTTCGTCTAACAATCGCGGACTACGCTTCCTTCGAACACGGGCGTATCCGCAAGAATCAAAACTTGGGATCTACAGCATCGTGTAACTATCTCCGATAAGGAGGGTACTAACGATTGATGAAACCAATGAAAAACACAACGACCTATCTTTGCCCCCGGTGCGACTTCGCGCTGGTTCCCGTTCACGCCGTCGAAGGCAGCTCTCGCCGCGTTATCGCGCTAACTTGCCCCGAGCCGTACTGCGACCACATGCAACTCGTCACGAAGTCAGAAGCCCGCAAGCTTGACGCTCGTCGAATGAGCAACCTTGAGCCGACGCGCCAAGCCAACTAGCTACGCGAACTGAATGAGACGGAATGAATCGACTCTCGACGAGAGTTGATGACCCCGAACCCGAGCGACTACGACTTCTCGAAGTCAGAAGACTTTCGAAAGCCATCCCGGAGAGCGCGAGCTCACCGGATCCGTCGCCAGAACCGAACAACGAGAGACAGCGCGCAAGAATCGCGCGTCCTCGATCGAAGCCCCGAGCCGAGCGATCGACTCAGGCCGGCGCTTTCGAGAAGCGGGCTCGATACCACTCGACGGTTTCGACTAAGCCCTCTTGCCAAGAGACCTTGGCCTCGTAGCCGAGCTCGCGCTCGGCCTTCTCGATCGCCGCGAGGCTATGCAGGATGTCGCCCGACCGAGCGGGCAGGTAATTGGGTTGGAGCGACGAACCCACCAGCTCCGCCATTTTGGCGTAGAGCTCATTGATCAGGACCTTCACGCCGGTGCCGACGTTGAAGATGGCGCCGGGAGCCACGTCGGCATCAATAGCCAGTAAATTGGCCTGTACGACGTTGCTGACGTGAGTGAAGTCGCGGGTCTGCTCGCCATCGCCGAAGATGTTCACCGGTTCGCCGGAAAAGAGCGCACGGGCGAACAGGGCGATCACGCCGGTGTAAGGACTGTCGTCGGCCTGGCGCGGGCCAAAAATGTTGAAGTAGCGCAGCGCGACGGTGTGCATGCCGTAGCAGCGACCGAAGACGCGCAGGAGTTCCTCGCCGGCGAGCTTGCCCGTGCCGTAGGGCGAGACGGGATCGGGCTCCATGTCTTCGCGCTTCGGAAGCTCGATCGAATCGCCGTAGGCCGCCGAGGACGCGGCAAAGACGAAGCGCTCGACCTTGGCGCGCCGAGCACCGTCGAGCACCTTGAGCGTCCCGGTCACATTGATCTCGTAGCTCTCGACCGGATCCTCAAGGCTCTGCGGAACAGAAACCTGAGCGGCCTCGTGAAAGACGCCGCGAACGCCTGCGCAACTCGCTTCGACCGCCGCGACATCGTTCACCGATCCGCGAATCAGCTCGACGGGAGCGCCGCTGCCCAGATCGCCGACTTCGAGGTGCGCGAGGTTGGCCTCGTCCCCGGTCGAAAAATTATCGAGCACCCGAACGCGATCGCCGCGCTCGATGAGGCCCGTGACAAGGTGAGATCCAATAAAGCCGGCGCCGCCGGTAACGAGGTAGGTAGACACGCAGGAAGAGTAGAGGGTCAGAGGGGATGAGCAAGCGGGACGTGCTCGGAAGAGCCCTGTTGATGCGTCTCGGGCGAAAATCTTCCCGCAAAGTCGGTCCGATGATGCGCTGTCGCATCACGATTGCCCAATTTGAAGAGCAGCTCCCCATTTCGCGGGAAAGCGAGTAACACGCCCTCGCGCTTGGCGATTCAAGACTTTCAGAGCCCGGCCTTCCCCGGCCAACCAGCCCCTCGAACCCGCCATGACTCATTCCCAGCTTTTCCTCGCGCTCACTCTGGGCCTTACCGCCGCTCCGATCATTACAGAAGCGAATCCGCCCGGTTCTGGCCGGCTCATCGACCTGAACGGTGATCAGCACCGCGACCGACTGATCAATCTCACCGACGGGACGCTTCGTATCTCACTGGGTATCGGCGGGCGACAGTTCGAGGAGGTAGAGCAGGAGTTACCCCGCGCTTCAATCACCGATTGCCTGGCAACCGACCTGAATGGAGACGGCTTCACCGACCTCTACCTGATCACCGGGCAGGCGAATCTCGCACTAGTCGGAGATGGTCAGGGGCTGTTCTCAGACGCCACTCTCGAACTTGGGCTCGCCGATGAGGGGTGCGGAACGAGCGTCGAGTACGAGGACCTCGATCGAGACGGATTCGTCGATTTGCTCGTTCACAACCGAAGTGGCGATGTCTTGTTCTGGGGCACCGGCACTCACTTCGAGCGCGACGAGACAACACTCTTCGTCGAGGGGAAGAACTCCATCGACTTTGGCGCCGGGAACTCCTCCTCTCTCGACGCGTTCGTCTTCGATGAGGCCAGGACAGCGCAGGATCCCATTCGGTCCAACGTCTCACTCGGAACTCCCGAAGGATTGCGCTCGCAAATGAGAGCGCCTCGATCGGATGGAGCTGAACCGACGAGCCACGATTCAGGAACTTCGCTTTCTAAATTGCCCTTGTCGGTGACCCCGATCATCCCGATCGAGTCGAAGCGCCCCTTCGTCACCTTGCGCGGAATCACTGAGGAGGAGAAAGCGATCCTAGATCTTCTTTCCATCGAGAGTATCCCTGACGGACTTGGTGGCACTGCGAAGACGCTGCGCTTATCCGGCGCAAACCTTCAAGTCGTCAATGGACTCGGAGCCACCAACGGCAATCCGGCGGCCCCTGGTGACCTGATTACCACGAACACGAACGCCGTCGGCAATCTGATTGTCGGCTACAACGAGCTCGGCAATCCCAACGGAGACGATCGCACCGGCTCGCACAATCTCATCGTCGGCCAAAGCAACAGCTACACCGGCTTCGGCGGCCTGGTGACCTCGCGCAACAACGGCATCACCAGCCCATTCGCAACGGTGAGCGGAGGACACCAGAATATAAGCAGCGGCATCAGCTCATCGATCAGCGGCGGATTCAGGAACATCGCGTCGGGCAACTACAGCTCGGTCAGCGGCGGCTTCCTCAATCACGCAACCGGTGCGTATTCCTCCGTCAGCGGAGGATCGAGCAATGACGCGAGTGGAACTTACTCATCCGTCAGTGGCGGCCAGAACAGCGAAGCCTACGGAGCGCGCTCTTCGGTCAGCGGTGGAAGCGGAAACCTCGCAAGTGGACCTAGCTCGTCGGTCAGCGGTGGAGACTTCAACTACGCAGTAGGAACATCCTCAACCGTAAGTGGCGGGTCGATGCATCGCGCGTACGGCGCGTCTTCCTCCATCTCCGGTGGCCTGGCAGGAACAACGAATGCGCTTTATTCATCCGTTAGCGGCGGCTCCTACAATCGAGCTTCCGCAATAGCATCGTCGGTTTCCGGCGGAAGAATCAATACAGCATCCGGCTTCAGCTCCACGGTGGGTGGCGGCTTCGGGCGATCAGTCGGCGGCACCTTCAATTGGGCGAGTGGATCTCTGTTCGAATCCAACTGAATGGCCGTCAGGCCCAAGCCCGTACTCCTAGAAGGCGGGGGCTCGGCTCTCGAGAGTCTGGCACCGTCCTTTGAAGTTGGCCGCTGAGGCCGCGCAGTGTGCCGGGAACGGATGCGGGACGGCGGCGAGGAATTCACCCAGCGACTCAGAGCGCGGCGAGCTCGACACTCTTCTGCGAGGCGAAGCGATCGGACTTCACCGTATCGAGCAGCTCCGGCCAGATCGTCTTCCACACCTTCCAGCGGTGCTTGCCCGGCTCGACCACGACGCGGTCGGGGTCGAGCAGCGTGGCGAGGGCGGCGTGGCCTTCAGCAAACTTGTCCCGCTCGCCGTAGCCCAGGTAGACCCGCTCCAGGACATCTTTCGGCAGTGCGCGAATCCAGGGCCACGGGTTCTCGGCCTCAGAGGCTTCCCCATCGGGAACTGCCTCGGGTGACGCGAGCGCGCCGTAGTACCTCTGCTCCCCGACGAACGGCGCGAGCAGTACGACAGATTCGACCTCGTTCGGATAGTCGCGCAGATAGCGCAGCGCCCCGAAGCCACCCAGCGAGATACCGAGCAGGTGAATGCGCTGGTAGCCCGCTTCCTGGGCCGGGACGATCACGTCGGCGTGCAGCCGCTCGATCGCCGTCTTGTTGCGGTAGTACTTGAAGTGAGCGTTGACCGCGAGCACATCGACGGGATGGTCCGCGAACTCCTGTCCGAGAAGGTGGGCGACCAGACCCTCTTCCTCGAAAGCCGTCGCATAGTCTCCGAGCCCCGGTAACAGAACGACGAGGTTCTCCGCCCGCTCGACGCCCGAGACGCTCGCCGGATAGGGCAGGACGTCCATCGGAATGGTCGCGGGCTGCAAGTGATAGCAAGCGGCGTTCAGACCACCGGTCAAGATAGAGAAGCCGATGAGCGTGGCGTGGCGAAGGTTCATATCGTGATGGGAGGGTTCGTACTGGTTCTACAAGTCCTTTCGTCGGGCGCTTGAGCACGGATGCACGGAGCCGGCCAAAGTTGTTCGACGACGTACGAACGCCCTTCCGAGCCCAATGCAGGCATCGCTTCGAACGCGCCGCCACGAAGCGGGCACGAAGCTCCGGTCGCTCGCCCGGCCCTTATCGCCAGTCGCCGCTCAGCACGAACGCGCCCCAGCTATAGGGCCGCCCGTCGCCGTCGTACTTGCGCCGGTTCTCGCGCAGCATCCAGAGCTGAGCTTCGCGCAGCGCTTCGAGCTTGCCCATCTTGTGACGCAGTAAGTTCTCGTAGAAGCGGCTCATCAGCTTCTCGGTCGAGTCGTCGGGCACTTGCCAGAGGCTGGATACGACAGTCTTTGCGCCAGCGCGCAGAAGTGTCGTGCGAAAGCCGCTCATCCCTTCGCCCGATTCGCTGCGACCGAGGCCGGTCTCGCAAGCAGACAGAGTGACGAGCTCCACGCCCGACAGGTCCATCCAGTCGACGTCGGCAGCGGTGAGGTAACCGTCCAAGCGACCTTCTTCACGCTCGAGATTGGCGCCCGCGAACACGAGCCCCGAGAGCACTTCGGGCAAGTAGCCCGTGAGCTTACGGTCGCTCTCGAGCAAGCCGCTTCGTGTTTGCGTTCCGCCCAGCTCGCGTTGTCGGTCCGTCTCTTCGCGCGCTGCCGCCCACATGGATGGCAGGCCTTCCGGCTGAAAGTAACCATGCGTCGCGAGGTGAACGATCGACGCCCTCGGCATCTCATCGATCACGCGCTCTTCGGTGGCCTCCGTTCCCGAGGCGTAGGATTGCGTCCCACCTTTCACGAAAGCCTTGTGAAGGTCCCGAATGGTCGTCGCCTCGGCCACCGTGCTCTTGAGGCCGCGCCAGGTTTGCCAACGCTGCGAAGGCGCGTCGTCCTCGCCCCGCACTCCGCCCCGCGTCTCGGCCATTGCGAGCAGTTCGAGCTCTTTCCGATTCTCGCGGGCGTCGAAATCCACGCCGCCGACACAAAACAGCGTTGCAAACTCGTTCTTCGGCTCATCCTCAAAACCACCGATCGCTTGCAGGTCGTGCATGTAGGCGAACGAGCGGTCTTCTACGAGATAACGCCCGTCTTCGCCCCTCAACACTTCGAATGGCAACGTCGCCGTGAACTGGTCGTGCGAGATGACCACCAGCGAGGCGTCACCGAGATGCGGAGCCAGCGGGTCCCAAATCAGCTCGCGCAGATCATCGGCCGACGCGCCGTACTCGTCGCTGGATTCCAGGTTAACTCCTCGCGATCCGTCGAGGACACCGCGACCGGCTCGAACGATCTGCGTTCTGAGAAAGCTTTCCGTACGCGCTTTGACCTCGTCGGCGAGTCCGAGGTCGACCGAGACCACATCGGCGGTCGGCCGAATGATCCAAGCGACTAGGTGAGGTTGAGTCCAGTACCCATTCACAAAGACGCCATCCTCTTCGTAGCGAGAAGGCATCTGGATGGAGTGAATGAAGAAGCTGACAATCGCTGCATTCCCCGGCAGCAGCTCGCGCAACGCATTCACGTCAAACTCGTCCAGTTCGTCAGGCTGCACCGCGTCGCGCAGTTTCAGTTCGAGCTCGGTGATCTGCGCTCGCACTACATCAAGCCGTCGCTCTCTCGAATCGGCCGACCCCGTTGAATCGAACGCCAGTCGCGAGAGCTCCGCATTCAATAGCCGAAGGCGGTTGGAAATCTCCGCTGTCTCTTCTGAACTGCTAGAAACTCGACGAACGGCGCTCTCCGCTCTCCCCACCTGGCCCTTCCAAGAGATCAATCCCTCCGCCGCGCCCAACTCCGCTTGGCTCGTGTGAAGGAATCGGGGAATGGACAGGTTGAGCTCTTGCTGCCAGAACAGAGTCGACAAGTAACGGCTGGTTTCCAGCCGAGTTCGGGCGGTCAACACTTTCGTCAAGGCCCCACGCGACTCGACTTGATTCCTTAGGCCGACTTCCAAGGCTTTATCCCATTGGCGGAAGTTCAAGAACAAGCCCACCTGCTTGTTCAGACCTAAAACAGTCTGAGGATGATCCAGCCCAAGCTGCTTCTCCCAAATCGCTACCGCACGCGCGTACAGTGGCTCCGCTTCTTCGTAAACGCCCATCGACTCTAGAACGGTCGCCAGGTTGTTCAGGCTCTCAGCAGTCTCAGGATGGTCGGCCCCCAGACTCTTCTCGCGAATCGACAGCGCACGCTCGTACAGCAGCTTCGCTTCCCCGCGAGCCCCCATCAGATCGCGCAAGGTCCCCAGATTGTTCAGGCTTGTCGCGGTGCTCGGGTGATCTGGACCAAGCCCCTTTTCCCGAATCGCCAACGCACGTTCCATCAACGGCTTCGCTTGCTCATACGCCTCCATCGCACACAGCAAGTTGGCCAGATTGTCCATCTGGGTAGCGGTCGATGGGTGATCGCGCCCCTGAACCTTTTCCTGAATGGCCAGTGCTCGCTCGAACAGCGGTTTCGCTTCCTCGTAAGAACCCATTGAGGTTAGCAAGTGGGCCAAATTGTTCAGGCCGGCTGCGACTTCGAGGTTCTCTGTACTCAGCTGCTTCTCCGAAATCGCCAGCGCACTCTCGAACAGGGGTTTGGCTTCTCCATAGGCACCCATCGAGGAAAGCAAGCGCGCCAAATTATCCTGGCTCGCTGCGGTAAGGGGATGATTGGGCCCCAGTTGCTCCTCCCGAATCGCAAGCCCTCGCTCGAACAGCGGCCTTGCTTCCTCGTACGCCCCCATCGAATGAAGCAAGTCCGCTAACCTGTCTAGGCTCATCGCTGTATCGGGGTGACTTGGCCCCAACACTTTCTCCCGGATAGCCAGCGCGCGCTCGAAGTGTGGTTTCGCCTCCTCGTAAGCTCCCATTGTCGTGAGCAACAACGCTAGGCCTTCGAGGCTTGCAGCGACCTTGGGGTGATCGGGACCTAGCTGCCTTTCCCGAACTGCCAGCGCGCGCTCGAAGAGTGGTCTCGCTTCCTCGTATTCACCGACGGACTTGTGAAAAACCGCCATGCTGTTCACGCTCGCTGCGGTGGTGGGATGATCGGGCCCCAGCGCCCGCTCCCTGATAGCCAACGCCCGTTCGAGCAACGGCCTCAGTCCCTCACTCTCCCCCATCACCTTCAGTATCACCGCCAGACTATTTAGGGCGTTTGCGGTCTCCAAATGATCGGGCCCCAGACTCTCCTCATTGATAGCCAAAGCGCGCTCGAACAGAGGCTTCGCTTCCTGGTACGCCCCCATCGAGTAGAGCGCAATCGCCAGGTTGTTCAGTGCTCTCGATACATCGGGGTGATCCGGCCCCAAGTGTTTTTCCTTGATCGCTAGTGCACGCTCAAGCAACGGTCTCGCCTCCCCGTACGCCCCCATCAACCGATGCAACATCGCGAGGTTTGCTAAGCCTGTCGAAGTGGAGAGGTGCTCTGGGCCCAACCGCTTCTCATAGATGGCCAGCGCGCGACCGAGTAACGGTTTCGCTTCCTCGTATTCGGCCATCGACCGAAGCAAGTTCCCCAGATTGCCCAAGCCCATGGCGGTAGCCAGATGGTCTGGACCCAGCTGCTCCTCCCAAATCGCCAATGCGCGCTTGAACAGCGGCTCCGCTTCAGCGTAAGCACCCATCGACTTATGCAACTTCGCCAGGTTGTCCAAGCTCCTGGCGGTTTCGGGATGATCCGAACCTAGCTGCTCCTCCCGAATTGAGAGCGCGCGTTCGAACAGTGCCTTCGCTTCCTCGTAAGCGCCACTGGACACGAGCAATTCCGCCAAGCTGTTCAGGCTTGTCGCGGTATCGGGGTGATCGGAGCCCAGATTCGATTCAACCCTGACGAGTCTTGCTCGTGCTTCCTCCAGATTGAAGCGGACCTTCTCTTGCGACGAGAACGGCGCGGGAACTCCAGGTGCGAGCTTCATGCTAAAACTCCCTCTGGCTCCGTGCAGCGCACAAGCGATGAGCCGGTATTCCGCGCTCTGCTCGAGTTCGACAACAACGCGCGAGTGCGTAGAGATCAGCGCATCGTCATCCTCCGCGATCAGCTCGCCATTCGCATCGCGGAAGATCAGATAGGCATCGAAGTCATACGAGCGCAGATCGACGTGATAAAGCCCCGACACTTCGACGCGAACGCGAAACTCGACTCCGACGGTTGAAGCTTTCGTGTAGTTCGCATCCAGAGTCGGCGTGTGCACGACCGACGCGTCGTCCGTGATCTCCCTTTCGACATTTTCGCCCACAACGAGATCCGCCGGGGCTTGTTGGCTCTGCTGAGCGAAGAGCGCGGTTCCAAGGATGAGCAAAGAGTGATTCATAGCCTCACAGGGGAAACGGGCGAGCAAACGAGCAGGCAATGTGAGCAGCATACAGATCTATCGAATGCGCCCTCACGCCTCGATCATCCACGGCCAGCCCCTAATCGCGCGGTGAGTGGCCGTTTCCACATTTGCGGCGTGCTCGTAGAATTCCGGCTCGAGCTCCTTCGCAGGCAAAATCAATGAACTCCATCTCGCTCGCTTTCGCGCTGTTCCTCCTCCTCCCGCAGGACGCCGATCTTGCTCGTCAACTGGGCGTTGGGGAAAAGCTCGAAGGGGAAGTGTCCGACTCCGCTCCGGCTGTTGCCACCCCCACACTTGATGCGAGCTACACGAACGCCCCTACGGTTGGGCTCGGCTATCGATTCACCGTCCAGCAATCGGGGATCTACGTCATCGACTGTCGCTCTTTTGAGTTCGACTCCTACCTCGTACTGCGGGATAGCAAGGGTGTCCTACTCGCGGAGGATGACGATGGCTTGATCGCTGCACACGCGCGAATCGTGGCCACCCTTGAGCAGGATGAAATCTACGAACTCTCGGCGTGTGCACTGTACGGAGCGCGTGGGACCTTCGAACTCGCTCTTACTGCAGGTGCTCCAGAACCAGAGTCACCAGAAAGCCAGGCCATGCTTCTGTACGAGGAGGCGAGCGCGGAACTTGCCCACCTGGAAAAGCGACACGGTCCCGATCACCCCGAAACGATTGTGAGTGCCAATCGATTGGCCAGTGTGCTCACTCGTTTTGGCGCCTATGCCCATGCGAAGCCGCTGCTCGAACGGGTGCTTGCCGCCTATGAAGCGGAGCTCGGACCCGACCACGACAACATCGCGACGTGCTTGAACGAACTTGCGATCTGCCTTCGATCCATGGGCGAGTATGCGGAAGCCAAGCCGCTCTTCGAGCGTGCACTCGCGATCTATGAATCGACGCTCGGTCCGAATCATCGCAACACGGTCATCTGCATCAACAACCTCGGCACGCTGTTCTACTCCATGGGCGAGTACGAGAATGCCAAGCCCCTCTTCGAACGCGCGATTGAGATTGATGAAGCCACCGTTGGGTACGAACACGCCGGAACGGCTTCGAATTTGAGCAACCTGGCCAAGGTTCACGAGATGCTGGGTGAGCTGGAGTTAGCGAAGGAGCTACTCCTGCGCGCACTCAAGATCCATGAGGCGACCGGCGGTCCGGAGAACCTAGAGGCTGCTTCGTGTTTGCTCAATTTGGCGGGCGTCATGCGCACGATGGGCGATGACAGATCGGCACAACAGCTCTTGGAACGAGCATTGGCGATCAATGAAGCCAAGCTCGGTCCCAATCATCATCAGACCGCTCTCACTCTGGGGAATCTCGGCAGCGTGCTCGAGCACTTCGGTGAATACGCGGAAGCGAAGCCGCTGTTCGAGAGATGCCTGGCGATTATGGAAGCGGTATTCGGTCCCGAGCACCCCAACAGCATCGGCAGCTTGATCAACCTTTCGGGAGTATTGCTCAGGATCGGCGACTATCAGGCAGCTCGCGTCCTTCTCGAGCGATCGCTGTCTGTCGTCGAACAAGCACATGGCCCCGACCACCTTCTAACAGCCAAAAGCTTGAGCCACCTGGCCGGCCTGCTTAAGTCCATTGGCGACTACAAGACAGCGCAGCCATTGTTCGAACGCGTGGTTGCCATCCGAGAAGCGCAACTCGGGCCGATACACGAAGACACCGCGGCGGCTCTGAACAACCTGGCGATCATGCTCGATTCGGTGGGCGACTACGAGAACGCCCTGCCGCTCTACGAACGCGCACTCGCAATTCACGAAGAGCTGTTGGGTGCGACTCACCCAAGGACGGCCGTTTCGCTGAGTAACCTGGCCAGCGTGTACGTTTCGATTGGGAACCCCGAGGCGGCTAAGCCGTTGCTCGAGCGTTCCCTCACCATTCGCGAAACCGAGTTGGGCGCCGAACATCCGTTGACCGCGATCGGGCTCAACGACCTGGCGAGTGTGTTCGAGGGCGAGGAAGATTATGAACAAGCCATCGAACTCAACCTGCGAGCTCTGGCGATTTGCGAATCGCAACTCGGCCCGGATCACATCAACACCGCCTCCGTTTTATCGAGTCTAGGCGACACCTATCGCGCGAGCGGTGAGCCCGCGAAGGCGGAGGCCTACTACGAGCGCTGCCTAGAGGTCTTGCGAACTCAGCTCGGCCCAGATCACCCGCATACCGGAAGGGCGCTCAACATGCTGGCGTTGATCCAACTCGATATCGGCCATCCGAAGCAAGCGTGGGAGACGATGCTTACCGGACTTGTCGGCACAGGCGAGCACTTTCGAAATCAACTCCTCGCGCGAACCCGCGAGGAAAGCGGGCGCTATCTAGCCACCAGTCGCTGGCAGCAGGAGCTGCTCTTATCCGTTCCGCGACACTTACCATCCGTTGAAGTCGAATGGGTTGCCGCTTCCAAGCTCTTCGACTGGAAGGGACAGATCGGGCGAGCGGCTCGAATGGTCCGCAAATTAACGCGTGAGTCCGAACAGGCGCGTGTTCTCTCCGCCCGATTGCGCGCTTCGCAAGTCGAGCTGGCCAGGCTTGCCTATGAATCGGATGCGTCGGTCGACGGAAGAACCGCACGAATCCAAAAAGTGAAGCGGGAAGTCAGCGCGCTCGAACTCGACTTGCGCGAACTAGTCGGCGCGGATTCGGTGGATCCGTTGAAACTACGTGAGCTTCGGGAGCTTCTGCCCGAAAACGCGGCGCTACTCAGTTTTTATGTCCAAGCCATCTACGAGCCTGCCCGTTTTGAGGAGGAAAAGGTCGTCGCCGATGGCCAGTGGAGCGAACCCCATCTAGTGGCTTGGATCATTCGCCCTGAGCGCGAAGTGGTCTCCGTAGACCTCGGGCTCGCCGAGAGACTCAAGAACTCCACGACGGATTTCCTCGGCGCTCTGGCCTCTTCTCCGACGAGCAGTTCCACCGCAACTCCAGAGCAGGCGCGAGGAGTCGTGCTCGGTGTTGAGGATGGTGACACGGGAACGAATCAAGCTCTGCGTGAACTGATCTGGGACCCGCTAATTCCTCATCTTGATGGAGCTTCCCTCGTCATCGTCTCGCACGATCAATTCACGGCGACTTTGCCGTTCGAGGTATTGAAGGCCGAGAACGATCGCTATCTCATCGAAGACCGATCCTTCGTTTACCTGCAGGATTTACAAGAGATCGCGGCTTTCGGAGATGAGCCCGATCGCGAACTGGCCACCCTTTTCTGCGTCGGTGATGTCGACTTCAATCGCCGCTCGAAAGCCCTTGCACTAGAGGCCGGACACAAACGGGAACAGGAGAGCGCACCGTCCGAGTCATGGGTCACCTGGCCAAACCTTGCGAATACGATCACCGAGATTGAGACGATTCGCTCCCTGCACGAGGAGTTTTATCCCGACGGAGAGCGCTTCGTCTTGACCGGCGCCGACGCGACCGAAGAGCGCGTGCTCGCAGACCTGCCCAATGCCTCCATTGTGCACCTGGCAACCCACGGATTCTTCGAGCCGCAAAACTTAGCTTCGATGCGCAGGTCTGCTGAACAAGTAGCTGCGCGTCATCGCAATCGCGCGACCAGAAGCTCGAATGACTCTTCACTCGAAATCGACCGCAAGCTCACTGGCTATCTCCCCGAGGTCCTATCAGGTCTCGTCTTTGCCGGTGTAAACCTCGAGCGCGAAGAGGGCCGACTCGACGGCTACCTGACCGCCGCGGATGTTGACTGGATGGACCTGTCCGGCGTCGAGCTCGTGACTCTGTCTGCCTGCGAAACCGGACTCGGCCGAAGTGAATCCGGTGAAGGCATGAGTGGCTTTCGAACGACTCTTCTCCGTGCTGGTGTAAGCACGATCGTTTCGAGTCTGTGGACGATTCCAGACAACTCCACCGAACGGCTGATGGGTCGTTTCTACAAAAACCTCTTGCGACACAAGCTGGGCAAGCTCGAGTCCTTGCGCGAAGCCCAGCTCTGGATGCTGAGCGAAAACCGTCGCAAGTTCGACGGCGAAGGATTGCCCTACACCTGGGGTGCGTTCGTGCTGAGTGGCGACTGGAGATAGTCACGTCCACGCGTAGCCCAGCGCCTCCAGCTCTGCCTATCTCCGCGTGCACTCGACATCGCGTACGTCCTATCCATTGATTGGCATCCGTGAATCGGAGCCCAACAGCTCAATCAGAGCTCTTTAACGAAGCGAAGCCCCGGTCGCCTACCGGAGCTTCGCTTCAAAGTCGTTCCCAGAATTCAGGAGGTTCAGGACGGCTGATCTTGTTCTGGCAGGCTCTACGGGGGCCTGGAACGAGTGTTGGCGGAGTGGGCAAAAAAGTGGCGCGGATCCCCGTTTCCATGGACCCGCGCCGCCCCATCACAGTCCGGAGATGGTTGAACATCCCAGGAGATGTTCTCTTGGCCCATGGAGCGGGGGGAGTCATCCCCCGATTGGGGGAAAATTGAGCCGTCCTCGCGAGGCCTCGTGGCGCTCTGGAACTGACTGGGTTCCGTGTTGTTTCGCGGCTCTAAGTGCTGGTTCAGAAGTGCCCTAGGTCCGAAGTTTCGCGGCGAGGGCCTGCTGCCCTTCGATTCGGTCGCAAGTCATTGCCTATACCCAGGCTCGGAGCGGGCGACCAACACGGAACCCATGCAGTCCGCGCGCTCCCTTTTGATTGGCCATGACCGCCCGACCCACCATCCCCGACGGCGCCGTCGACACGCCCGCCACCCTCGCGCGGCGGCTCGCGGAAGAGCTCTTTAGCGCCACCGGACCGACCTCCGTCCTGGACCCCTCCTGCGGAAACGGCGAGCTGCTGCTCGGCGCTCTGGCCGCCGCGAAGGGAGACCCCGGCTTCGCCGCTCGCTCCCTCTTCGGAATCGAGCTTCGACCGGAACGCGCCGCGGAAGCACGCGCCCGCATCCTCTCAGACCTAGCGCCCAAAACCACCGACGCCGAGCGGATTCATGTCGCCGCCGCCCTCGCCGACCACATCGTCTGCGGCGACGCGCTCGATCCCGCGCAAGCTTGGCCGAGCGGAACCCACATCCTCGCCAACCCGCCCTGGATGAGCCTCTCCGGCAGACACACCGCCGAACTACCGGCCGATCGACTCGACCTCTACCGCCAACACTGGCGCGTCCTCTCCACCGCGTGGCCCTCGATCCACGGTGCTTTTCTGGAGCGCATCGCCGCGCACCTCAACACCGGCGATCCATCGAACTCGGGTCGCCGCAAAGCGCGAATTCTCATTCCGACTGCGGTCTGCGAGCTGGAGCGCTATGGCCCGACACGCGCGCTCATCGAGCAATCCGCGCACCTGGACGCCGCGCCACTCGATCTCGGCGAAGAAGTCTTCGCCGACATTACCCAACCGACCACACTCCTCTCCCTCGCGGGGGGGACGGCGCCCCGGCCTAACTCGAGTTCACTCTGGCAGACCGCGAGCGACTCGGCCGAACCCGCGACGGCGCGCGAACGAAACCTCCTCCGCGGGCTCGCCGACTTCCCGCGCTTGCCCGAAAAGACCTTCACGGATCCAGGCGTCCACACGGGCAACTCCGCCAAAGAACTTATCCTCAAGAACGAAGCGGAGGCGAGGGCGAGCGAATTCCACTACGCGCCCGTGCACGTCGGTCGAGACCTCGCGCCCTACGCGCTCGGTCCGGCCTCACAGTGGCTCCGAACCGACCTCCAGCACACTCAAGCGCAGCGCTTTCGAATTCCGGCGCTCGAGCAGATGTGCGCCTTTCCGATTCTCGTTCGCCAAACCGCCTCGCATCCGATCGCAGCACTGCACACCGATCCGACCTATTTCCGAAACAGCCTCTTGGCCTGCCGCCCGGTCCCCGGTCTCGACCCCGCCTTCCTCGTCGCGGTTCTCAACAGCCCCCTCATCGCGACCTGGCACCGCCACGCTCACCGCGATGCTCGACAACGCAATTTCCCGCAGGTCAAAGTCGCGCACCTGGCGGGTCTGCCCTTTCCGATTCGCTCGCGGGCCGAGTCGCCCGTGCTGCACGACGAAATCGCGGCGCGTGTTCGACAACTTGACTCGGCCTCCGCCACCTTCACCGAAGAAGTCGAGCTCATTGAAGCGCTCGTGGAGAACGCCTTCGGCCTCGCGCGGGACGATTCCCCCGCGAGGCCGAAATAACCAAACTCTCGTCGAGATTCGGTCGGCGCTCTAATCGGTCCTAAGAATCAACCGCCGAAGAGGCTCGTCTTCTCGGTCTTGCGCAGCTCTTTCTCGTCGAGCCAGATCACTTCGCCCGTCTCGATATTCGCGCATTCGAGAACGAACTGATAGTAGAGGTCATCGGTCTTCGTTCCGACATTCGCGATTGTGCGATCGCGAGTCTTTTCGATCGAGCGCAACGTTCCATACATGACAACGTCTGCGCCGAGCTGCTTGCCGAAGTCGCGAGCCATGGCCGGGTCCACGCGACCGGACTCCTGTTGGAAGTTGACCTGGTCGCCGATCTCCGATTGCCCCGACGCGGTCGTCACGAAGCGGAACTTGCCGCTGCTCAACATGATCTTCCGAATCGAGTCGGTGATGCCCGTCGTGTCGATGTGCTCGGAGGTGCGGTTCTGCACGCCGCCCATGTAGACGATGATGCGCAGGTCGTCGCGCTTGCCCGGCCCGGTGACGTAGTTGAGCGCGGGCGACACGATCAGGGAATCGACCATAGCGCCGGCGAACGCCTGCTTGTCTGTCGAGCCGTAGCCGATCGTGACGGTCTCTTCGGCTTCGGCGTCGCCGTAGTTCAGGGTGTTGCAGGAGCTGACAAAAAGCCCTGCGATCAAGGCGGGGATGAGTAGTTTGAAGTTCTTCATGGAGATGTCCGTTTTTGCGGGAGTCGTGTTCGGGAAGGCGATGTGCGCCATCCTGGAAGGAGTCGAATTCGAAAACTAAGGCGCGAGTTCGGCCTTGGATTGATTGAGTTCGGCGGGATCGTTGAGTTTCAATCCGCCGATGGGATAGGCGTAAAGGGACTGTCCTACGGAACGGGCGAGGACAATCATGGTCTCGTCGGGCGCGAGTTCAAAAGTGCCGAGCTGCACGGACGCGCCGCCGCCAACCGACAACTGAAGGCGGTGTGCGCCGGGCTCTACGAACACTCGACCGGCTTCCCAGCGCGCGGGCAGGCACTGCCAAGCGCGTAGGTCCGCGCGCTCGGAAAAGAGCGCGTACAGGTTTCCGATCAGAAAGCCGATCGCGCCGTGATCATCGGAGAGCTCACGAGTAACGCCGAGCTTCAACAAGCCGCGCGCCGCCGACTTGGTCGCGATCCAGGCCAATCGATCACCGAGATTCGCGCGGGCGACCTCGTTGACGTTCTCGATCTCGACCAGATCGACGTTCGTCGAGCCGACCGACAGCTGAAGCCCGGCTCCCCCGTCGAGCATGGTCACATACTCCGGAACAGCAAGTGTGTAGAAGCCGTCCTTCGTGGGCACGGCCAGCGAAGACTCGCGCTTGACCGGTCCGAGCCCCACGCCGCCGATGACGACAATGCTGGCCGCATTAGCCGGGCGCTCGTAGTCCGCACCATAGAGCTCGACGAGCTGCGCGTTCTCTTCGTCAAAGCGCAGAGCCTTCGTCAGTCGAACGAGCGAGCGACCAACCAGCGCAGTGCCGACACCCTTTTTCTCCATGCGGCGGTAGTCGATCAGTGCTTCGTCCAGCTCGCCGCGCAGCTCGTAGGAGACCGCGGAGAGAAAGTGCCCCAGCCCGCCCGCGCCATACTCCGTCTCGTACAGCTCCTCTTCGTGCTCGAGCAACTTATTCGCGCGCCGCGTCTCCACCCACAACTCGTCGAGCCGTCCCAGCGCCAGGTAGACGATCGCCAAGTTCGCATGCACGTAGACGCGCTCGAATCCCTCGCCGAAATACTCCCGCGACGTGTCGTTCGTCGCCCAGCTCGCCAGTCCTTCCGCCGCATCGGTCAGAGAGAGCACCGCACGGCGGTCGAGCTCCTCCGTCGCCTTCACGGCCTCGTTGAACATCGCTTCGGCGCCCTTCCAGTCGCCCGCCGCCAGAGCGACCGTGCCCGCCTCCGCTCCCGACAAGAACTTCGACCCGGTCACATCGATGTCCGAGTAAGAGTCCACCGAGCGCAGAAGGTGTCCACTCTGAAAGTCGGTGTAGGCTCCTCGGGTTCGATCGGGATAGGACGCGCAGCCGGTGAGGACTAAGAGACCGGCGGCGAGGGTCGATCGGGTGGGGCTGGAAAGGAGCATGCGGGGCGGCGAGAACGGAGGGGCTTTTTGAGTCGATGCAAGCGTCGGGCCGCGGACTTCATTTTCGACGCAAAGAGGCGAATCGCAAGTGGATAACTCGATGCCCGACGAGAGTCGCCTGCAAACTACTGCGAAGCCGAACGCGCCCGATACACTACCGCGCATTCGGCACGCCCTTGAGCCCGATCGTATCTCCATGACCGACCCCGCGCCCGTCCCCACTTCTTCTCCAGAAGACTCTTCAGCAGCCTCGCCGGAGGTTGAAAAGTCCGCTCCCAAGAAGAGCCGAGCGCGAGCCGCCAAGCGCCCCAAGACGTCCATGATGGACCAGTACTGGGCGGCCAAGAAGGAGCAGCCGGACGCGATGCTCTTCTTCCGGATGGGCGACTTTTACGAGCTCTTCCACGACGATGCGGTCGACGCCTCGCGGCGACTCGGCATCACTCTGACGACACGCTCGAAAGGCGAGAACCCGGTCCCGATGGCGGGCTTTCCCGTCAAAGCGTCGGAGGCCTACCTGCTCAAGCTCGTTCGCATGGGCGTCAAGGTGGCGATCTGCGAGCAGCTCACCGATCCGCGCAAGACCAAGGGCATCGTCGATCGCGGCATCGTGCGCGTGGTCACGCCCGGCACACTGACGGAAGAGCACGCGCTCGATGCGCGCGCGTGCAACTACCTCGCGTGCCTGTGGCCCGGCGGCGACAAGAAAAAGGGCCCGGCAATCGCGGGACTCGCATGGGTCGACGTCTCGACCGGGCGCTTTCAAGTGGCCGACGTCGCGCTCGACGGAGTCGTCGATGAACTCGCGCGCATTCAACCGGCAGAGCTCTTGTGGCCCAGCGGAATCGAAGATCATCACCCCGAACTTGCGGGTGAACTAGGACGCCTGCTCGGCCCGCGCGTCAGCGAACGTGATGCGTGGCGTTTTGAACGCGACACAGCACGGCGCGGGCTCGAGCGGCACTTTAAAGTCGCCACGCTGGAGGGATTTGGCGTGCGCGACGACTCGATGGCGGTTCCGGCGGCCGGAGCGCTCATCGAATACATCGAAGAGACCCAGCGCTCGGCCTGTGATCACATCCGATCGATTCGCGCCGTCGTCCCCACCGACCACCTGGTTCTCGATCGCGCGACGCGAGCGTGTCTCGAACTGACCGAGACTCAGATCGGTGGTCGGCGCGAAGGCTCGCTGCTCGACACGATCGACTCGTCCGTTACGCCGATGGGCGGACGGCTGCTGCGCGAGTGGCTTCTGTCGCCGCTGTCCGACGTCGACGCGATCAACTTTCGCCAGGCCGCCGTCGCCGAACTCGTCGACAAGGTCTTCGTGCGCGAAGAATTGCGCGACGAACTCGGGCGCGTCCATGACCTCGAGCGCTTGATCGCAAAAGTCTCGACGGGGCGCGCCAACGCGCGCGACCTCAACTCGATCGGCAACTCGCTGACCTCCGTGCCGATTTTGAAGGCCAAGCTCGAGAGCGCCGAGTGCGCGGGTCTCGCAGAGCTCGCCGACCAGCTCGACCCGCTCGAAGAACTGAACGAGCGCATCGAAGCCACCATCGTCGATGAGCCTCCGGTCATCATTAAAGACGGCGGCGTGATTCGCGCGGGCATCTCGGAAGAGCTCGACGAACTGCGTGAGATCGCGGGTGCCGGCAAGACCTGGATGGCCAAGTTCCAAGCGACCGAGATCGAGCGCACCGGTCTGGTCGGGTTGAAGATCGGCTACAACTCCGTCTTCGGCTACTACCTCGAAGTGCCGCGCGGGCAAGTCGGTCAGGTGCCCGAGAGCTACATTCGCAAGCAGACGATCAAAGCATCCGAGCGCTACATCACGCCGGAGCTCAAGGAGTACGAGACGAAAGTCTTGCAGGCGGAAGAGCGCTCGCGCGATCTCGAATACGACTTGTTCGTCGAGCTGCGCGAAGCCGTCGCTAAAGCGGCCGGCCGAGTTCTCGACACTGCGCAAGCCATCGCGACTCTCGACGTCTTCACCGGACTCGCCGAGACCGCGGCCAAGCAGCAGTACGTCGCGCCGACGGTCAATGACGAGGGCGCGATTCGAATCGTCGAAGGCCGACATCCCGTCATCGAAAGGTCCGACAGCTGCGAGGCCTTTGTCCCGAATGACGCGCTACTCGACCACGAGAACGCCAAGCTCACGATCCTCACTGGCCCGAACATGGCCGGTAAGTCGACGTACATCCGCCAAGTCGCGGTGATCACCCTTCTCGCGCAGGTCGGTTCCTTTGTCCCCGCCGAATCCGCCACGATTGGCATCTGCGACCGCATCTTCACGCGCGTCGGCGCTGGCGATGACATCAGCCGCGGCGCGTCGACCTTCATGGTCGAGATGGTCGAGATTGCGAACATCGTCAACAACGCGACGCCGCGCTCGCTGGTGGTGCTCGACGAAGTCGGCCGCGGAACGAGCACCTTCGACGGGCTCGCGCTCGCCTGGGCCATCGCCGAGTACATCCACACCACCGTCGGCGCGCGCACGATCTTCGCGACGCACTACCACCAACTGACCGAACTCGCGACGCGCCTCCCCGGCGTCGCGAACCTCAACGTCGCGGTTCGGGAACTCGGCGATGAGATCGTCTTCCTGCACAAGATCGTCGCCGGCGGCACGGACCGCTCCTACGGCATTCACGTCGCGCGCTTGGCCGGAGTTCCACCCGCACTCTTAGCCCGCGCGCAAGAACTCCTCGGTCACCTCGAGGAAGAGGCCGACGGTTTGGCTCCACTCGTCGGGGGAACGGCAATGAAAGGCGAGCTCATTCCCCAGCCGCCTCCCACGGAACAGCTCACCTTCTTCGGCGGTGCGCCGAGCGATGTCGAGGAGGCGTTGCGCGAGCTCGACCTCGATTCGATGACGCCACTAGAGGCGTTGCTCGAACTGAAGCGGTTGAAGGATCTCTGCTAGGCGGAGCGTTCTCTTCCCGCAGCCAGTCCCGGCTCCAAAAGCCACGAATAGAGCAGTTCCGACCGCTCGGAGAATCCGTTAGCTCTCGCGCGGTGCGTGCCGAGTCCATCGGCAAGCTCTGTTTCGGCGATCAGATCGTCATCGGGCGCGTGGGTCTCGCTCCTGTCCGGCTAACGCCTTGCCGATCAGCGACGGCGCGAAGCGCCGTCCGCCTGCATCGGCTTGTTATGCCGGCCCTCCGGGCCACTTCAATCCGGTCGGCCGATAGTTGTCGTCAATCTCTTCGACGTTGCCGACTGTTAGAGACAGCATGAAGGGAGCATTGTCCACGACATCGAGAACGTCGGGGTTGGTCCGCTTGATTCGCGGCAGCCACTCGTCTTCGAGCGCGAAACGCGGGTTCTCGCCGCGGTCGACAAAGAAGACACCATCGGCTTGTCGAAGAACGCCGGTCAGGAGCACCACGTCTTCTTCGCCGTCGGCATCTTCGCCCCACAGCAGCACGGCCAGCGTCTGATCTATCGCCTCAGTATGCACGTCGCCTGCTCAGCATAACGGCGATGCCGATCAGCGGCCGGCCGAAGGCCGGTCCGACTGCATCGGCTTGTTAGGTGTCCTCCTCGCATCCGTGCGGCTGTGATCGTCGTTCCCTGAAACGTATCGCTTCTCGGCGAGGATCTTGATGAAGCTATAGCCCCAGGTGGAGAACACTTTAAGTTCTCGCTGCTGCTTAAGCGTCGCCGTGCCGAGCACGTCAAACCCCTGTCGGAGACGGCACGGTGGCCCCGGTGATTCATCGAGCGTGAGCGGCACATCGAGTTCATCGATCTCAAGTGGTCGGAGACCGAGAATCTCCCCACCGTTTTCGACAACCGTCTTGACGTGCACTTCGCCGTGGGCGAGTAGTCGCGCGCCAGCGATTGCTTCGGAAGTAGGCGGAGACTCATCGCACCAATCTAGCAAGCCCGCGATGAACGTGCGTCGACTGCCTCCCGTGTTGTCGAGTTGGAGTACCCGTCCACACGCGAACCGACCAATCGAGAGGGGAATGGACCAGAACTGGCCGGGTGCGAGGTAGGCAGTTGACTTCGGAACGAAGGGGTATCGAACTCCAGTCACGTGGTGCACCTAACGGTGATGCCGATCAGCGGCCGGCGAAGCCGGTCCCTTGCATCGGCTTGTTAGGCTGCACGCAGCCGGTCAAGAGCGGCGCGCCAAATCTTGCGGTCGTCATCATCGTGGTTGCAGCACGGGCCGACTGCCTCAAGGTACGAGAGTACTGCATTCTGTTCTGATGGAAGCCAGTTGTGGAAACCCATAAAATCCAGCGTCTCGCACACATGTGCAGGATACAGGTCCTCCTCGAGATCTGGTGGTCCAAGAATGGCGAGAATCCGGGGCAGGTAGTGGCGATAAATATCAGCGTTTTCCCAATGATCCCAGGACTCCCACAGCAGCTTTCGTGCGTCATCAGGAGAGAGCGCGGAAACACATGAGGTCGTAATCCTACGAGCCTCTGCAGGTGTGTAGCACAGGCTACAAAACGACGAGCCCGGGTCCGAGTAGGGAGCAAACGTCGCATACAAGACACCGATCAATTCACCGAGATCCATCAGGTCTTCAGACGCCATGGCTGCCTAACGTGGTTGCGATTCAGCGGCGGGCCGCGCAGCGGACCGTCCGCTGCAAGCGCGTGTTAGATCGCGGCTCATCGTGTGACCTCGTAGCGCTGGCACATAAACTCGATTCTCTCATCCTCGAGATCGGTGACGTGCCAGTTTAGGCGATCGAGCTGACTGCTCGAGATGTCATCGATCGCGAGTCCGCAAATTTGCGAGTAACCGCCGCCGATTCCTGAGAGAGCGAAATTGCTGACCCCGGAGAACCTGATCGTGACGGAAGGGCTGGATGGCTCCGTGTCGCTCGACAGGTGTAGGGTAAGCATGCACTCGCCGGTTGGATGCTCGGTTTCGAAGCGAACGGATCGAATGACTGTGTAGCCAAACTCAAGATACTGTCGGGAGGCTGACATCGTTGCGTGGTCGATATAACGGTTGGGGCGATCAGCGGTCGGCCAAAGGCCGATCCGACTGCATCGCCTGGTTATGCCGGGCCGCATTGAGATGCCACTCAGCCTTTGCCCATAAAGGATCATCATCAATCCGGAAATTGAATTCACAGGGGAAGTTTGAATTCGCAATGATCGCCTGAAGGGCAGCATCTACCGGCTCAGGATCGTGGACACGGTAGATCAGTTCGCAGCTAGCGTTCCATGTAACTCTCGCGAGAAACAGCGCATTTGGTTTCACAAGATCCGATCCCTTGAGCTGGCAATCGAGCATGTCACCGAACGGATCGATCAAGTCACGCTGCGCCTGCGATGGCATTCCGTTGTCAATCAGGTCAGTCAACTCGATCCACACGGATAAATGCCAGCGAAAGACGATCTTGGGTTCGAATGCCACGAGGGCACCGTTAAGGTTCATTACGCCGGGCATCTCTTCTTGCTTGAACCGGACGATATGGCTGCGCTCCGCCGGAACCACGACCCTCAATTCACGCATTGAACTCTCCATCGGTATAACGCTGTGGCGATCAGCGGCGGCGCGAAGCGCCGTCCGTCTGCATCGCCTTGTTAGCCGGAGACATACCCTGCGAACTCGGCGCGCATCCGCGGATTCCTGACGTAGTCGGTACAGCTTCGGCCATTCTTGTTCTTTTTCTTCGGATCAGCTCCGTTCGACAGCAGGAGTCTAACAATCGTAATCGCGTCTTCGTTCTTCCCCGCGGTCGCGGGGGCTCCAGTGCTGGTAACTGCTCGATGGAGGGGAGTCGACTTTGTTCTTTTGTCAGTGGCGTTCGGGTCGGCGCCGAGCTTGAGGAGTTCCTCAACGGCAGATGGACTTCGAAAGCGAACGGCTCGGTGAAGAGGGGTGACGCCGTTCTTGTCCTGCTCAGCTACGAGTGCCCCATGACCGACTAGGAATCGGATGACCTCCAGCTGCAATTCGGGTTCGGGATCGTGTGCAGAACAAGCCGCAAGCATTGAGCCCTGGAGATCGGAAGTGTTATCTACGATTCTCTTGAGATCGTCCATGCGAAGTTCGAAGGCGGCTTGCTGAATCTCATTCACGGCACTGATTCCTTCTGGCTAACGCCTTTGCCGATCAGCGGCGGCCCGAAGGGCCGTCCGTTGCATCGGCTTGTTGGGCAGCCTCATCGGCCAACTCGGTCATAACGCCGCAACCGGAGCATAGACAGTATAGGACTTCTTCTTCCTCCTCGAACGCGTCTGCACATACGGAGCACTGTCGCCATCGATCGCCTACTCGGGTAGCAGGAACGCACTCGGGATGAGGGACTTCCTCGCCGAATCGCGATCTCGGCCCTGTCCAGTTCGGCCGGTCAACAGTGAATAGCCGTTCAGCAGTGATGCTAAGAGCATCGTCGAACGCTATCGAGACGCGCCTCTTCTCGACGGGGCTTGTCACGAGTTCAACGGTGCCCGAGGCGCCCCAGTATTCTCCTGGATCTTCAGTCAGAAGGCGTTCGATGCCCACAAACAGGAGTTCGATTGCAGCCGGCTCCCACTGAGAGTGCACAAGCAGCCGCGCATCGAATCGGTGATTCATCATCATGGAACGGTCGGGGCCCACCCAGCCACGGTTCAACAGGTGGAGTTCCTTCGCCATGCTGTCGTGAAACCCCGCAACTCGAGCGAGTAGCGCGTCCATTTCTTCCTGAGTTGTGATTTCGGAGTAGTGATTCATCACACCAGCGTTCGGCCTGCCCAACGGTTCGGGTGATCAGCGGTCGGCCGAAGGCCGACCCGTTGCATCACCTTGTTCTGCTGCTCTTACCATATCGGTGCACTCTACGAACGGACTTTCACCTCTCATGCGGTTGAGCATCCGTAACGCCTCCCACTTCAGACGGGAAGAAACCAGCCGGAGTGGTGTTGACCGAACTGGAACGCCGAAGTTCATATGCCGACCACTGCCTCCCCAGTCTT
>JAJDEU010000010.1 GCA_029259635.1 Planctomycetota bacterium
AGAAGGAAGTCTTCCACGTTGAGCACGACCCGAAGAGCACCGAGCAAATCGCGGCCGAGTGCATGCACATCACCGAGGATGTGCTCGATTCGAAGTTCGACTATCACTTCCACAAGTTGCCGGACGCTGACCGCGCGGAAACGATCAACATGATCAACAACTACACGCGCGAAGCGATCCTTCCCCCTGTTGTCGAGCGACTCGTCGCCCGCCAGGTGGCACTAGAGAAGCGCTTCGAGGCCATGGAAGGACTGACCGAACGAATGCTTGAACTGCTTTCGAGCGAAGGGTCGACCTCGGCCGCCTCGGCAAGCTAGTCCCCGTGCAGGGGCTCTGGTTGGAGAGCGGAAGTCTCGACTTCCGCGAGGATCTCGAAGAGCCCCTCGCCGTAAGAAACGAAACCCGCGTGAAGATTCTTCGCGCGGGCGTCTGCGCGACCGACTTGGCGCTGCTCCGCGGGTACATGGACTTTTGCGGTGTCCCCGGACATGAGTTCGTCGGAATCGCCATCGACGGTCCCCTGCGGGGACAGCGGGTCGTGGGGGAGATCAACGCGAGCTGCGGGTCTTGCGATACTTGCAAGAGCGGTATGGAGGGCCATTGTCCAACGCGAACCGTTTTGGGGATTCTCCATCGTCCCGGAGCCTTTGCCGAACAAATCCGACTGCCCACCGCCAATCTGCATCGCGTGCCCGATTCACTCCCCACGGATTGGGCGACCTTCGCCGAGCCGGCCGCGGCCGCCTTTGAAATACGCGAACAAGTTGCGCTGTCCCCCGGCAGTCGAGCATTGGTTCAAGGCGACGGTCGGCTGGGCCTGCTCTGCGCTCAAGTCTTGGCCCTCGAGGGCCTGACGGTCGAAGTCTCTGGCCGCCACCCGGAAAGGGAAGAGTGGCTTCCCAACGGAATCGGGCACCTCGGGACCGAACCCAACGGAAAAGGTCGCCCCGGATACGACCTCGTCGTTGAGGCCAGCGGAGACCCTTATGGAATTGTGAGCGCTTTGAATGCCGTTCGCCCCAGGGGTACCGTAGTGTTAAAGACCACGACGGAGCCGAGTCCAGAAGCCAACGGGGACTTGGACCTCGCTCAGCTCGTCGTGAATGAAATCAGTCTAGTGGGATCGCGCTGCGGTCCCTTTGAACCTGCTCTCGATGCCCTGAACGAGGAGCGCCTAATCGTCGCTCCCATGATCGAAGCCCACTACCCTCTCTCCGAAGGCCAACGCGCCTTCGACCGAGCCTCCCAACGGGGAGTCCTCAAAATATTGATCGACGTGAATGACGATGACGCGAACTGAGTCCGAGCTCCGAGCAGTCGCTAAGGCTGCTGACCAAGGGCACCTCTTTGATTTTTGGTCCGACCTGAGCGAGCCCCAACAAGCGTCCCTTCTCGCGCAAATCGATGCTCTCGATTTCGGCGTTGTCGATCACCTGCGAGGGCTTCAAAAGTCCAGCGAGCCGGTCGCGATCCAGGGCGAGCTAGAGCCCCCGGAGACCTTTCCGCTCCTCCGAAAAGGCGCGACAGAGGAACGCGCCCGTCGCGCGTCTCAGCTCGGCGAAGTCTTGCTTGGCGCAGGTCGCGTCGGATTCGTTCTCGTTGCGGGCGGTCAGGCATCGCGCCTGGGCTACAAGGGACCGAAAGGCGCATTCCCCGTTGGTCCGGTCAGTGGGAGGACCCTGTTCGAGACTCATGGACGCAAGCTGCGCGCCGCGTCGAAACGCTACGACTGCGCGATGCCGTGGTACGTGATGACCTCGGTCCAGAACGACGAAGCGACCAAGAGCTTCATGAAGGAGCATCACTTCTTCGGGCTGCCGGAGGAGGACGTGTTCTTCTTTTCCCAGGCGATGCTGCCCGCGCTCGATGACGAAGGCCGCATCCTGATGGCCAAGAAGCACGAGCTCTTTCTCGCGCCAAACGGTCACGGTGGAGTTCTCGAAGCTCTCGCGACGTCGGGAGCGCTCCGAGATATGGAGCAACGCGAGATCGACCTGGTTAGTTATTTCCAAGTCGATAACCCGCTGGTGCGCCCAGCGGACCCGATGTTCTTTGGGTTGCACCGCCTGGCCGACGCCAACATGTCGAGCAAGGTTGTCGACAAGACGGATCCCGACGAGAAGGTCGGCGTGCTCGGGCGAATCGACGGCTCGATGGGCATCATCGAGTACTCCGATTTACCGGATGATCTCAGGAAAGCGCGCGACGCGGATGGGGCACTTCGCTTCCGCGCCGGCAACATCGCCGTTCACGCCATCAACCGTCACTTCATCGAGGAGCTCACTCGGGATGGACTGAAGCTGCCCTGGCACTTAGCGCGGAAGAAGATGAAGGTCTGCGGGCCCAAGGGAACCGTCACCGAGAGCTGGGGAACGAAGTTCGAGACCTTTGTTTTCGACGCGCTCTCCGAATCTTCGAACAGCATCACCTTTGAGGTCTCCCGTGCTCACGAGTTCAGCCCGGTAAAGAATGCGAAGGGCGGCGACTCACCGGAAACGGCGCGCCGCGATCTATGCGCGCTGTACTCCAGCTGGGTTCAAGCCTCCGGCCGCGAGCTCCCGCCGGCCGATGCCGACGGCGTGACGCCTGTCGAGATCGACCCCATGGTGGCCGAGAACGAGGCCGCCTTCGTCGCCGCGCGCTCTCGCCCCGCGATTACTCCACGGGGACATCACTACGACGGTTGAGCGAAGCGCGACCCGCCCTGAGG
Organism: Planctomycetota bacterium; assembly: GCA_029259635.1. Lineage (GTDB taxonomy): Bacteria > Planctomycetota > UBA1135 > UBA1135 > OFTM34. The sequence continues at coordinate 2,711 of JAJDEU010000010.1, forward strand.
TTTGGAAAGTCCCTCGACCCCGTGATTGAGGGCAGCGGAATTGGTAGCGTGAGGATTCGCCGCTACTCAACCCGATCCGAGCACCTCGCACCCCGTGAACGCCTTCTTTAATCCCGCGCAAGCCACTGCCGGCGAGCGAGGGTTGGACCAACTGAACGCAGCTGTCTTGTACGGTGGGTGTTCAAGTGAAGCCGAGGTTTCGTGTGTAACGGGGCAGGCCGTCTTCGAGGCCCTGCGGGAGTGTTCGCTCGCGGGACGCGGGCCGAAGAGCGTTCGCGCGATCGAGCTGGACCGTGAGGTTCGGTGGAAGGTTCGCGGCGAGAACGGCGAGCTACAGACCTTTCTTAAGCAGCTCGCGGGTATCGACATTTGCTTCCTCGCCTTGCATGGAGGAGATGGGGAAGACGGGCATGCCCAGGGCTTGCTTGCAGCGGCGGGCGTTACCTTCACCGGCTCATCGCTCGGGGCCGCGTCCGCCTCGATGGATAAAGAGTTCTCGCGACTGGTGGCCGAAAGCGCTGGCCTGTCCGTGGCCGATGGAGTCCTGGTCGACCGAGAGCGTTGGAACGCCGAAGAAGAGCGAGCCTTCCTCCCGCTGCTGCAGCGCAGTCCCAGCGGTGTGTGCGTGAAACCTCGTCGCGGCGGCTCCTCGGTTGGCGTCGTTCACGGTCGCGCTTCGGAAGAGATCGCTGATGCCGTGCTCGCCATTCTCGAGGACGGGGATGACGCGTTGATCGAGAGCTGGACCGAGGGCATTGAGGTGGCCTGTGCCGTCCTCGGTAATCGTAGAGGCGATCCACGCTCTCTAATGCCCGTTGAGATACGGCCGCATGCTGGGCGGTTCTTCGACTACGACGAGAAGTACTCCGCAAGTGGGGCAGACGAGTTTTGTCCACCGATCAGCATTGACACCGAGACCTGTTCCGTCATTGGAGAGCGCGCACTCGCCATTCATCGCGCGCTCGGCTGCGATGGCTACTCCCGCTCGGACTTCATTATTCCCGCGAGCGCGGCGGCGGCTTCGGAACCTGTTTTTCTCGAACTCAATTCATTGCCCGGCCTGACTCCGCGCTCCTTGCTCCCTCTGGCAGCAGCGGAAGCCGGACTCGACTTTGGCTCTCTCTGTCTTGGCATTCTGGCGGCGGGCCTTCAAAAGGACGAGCTTTACCGGTGAGCTTAGAGGTACTCGTCATCGGAGCCGGAGGCCGAATGGGCCAAATGGTTTGCGACTGGCTCGACGCTTCCGATGAGTTCGAGTTGGTCGGGCGCGTCGACCGGGGAGACTCACTCGGCGAGGCCCTGGAGAACCGCAGCGGGATAGTCGGGATTGATTTCACGGAAGCTGGACTGGGGTTCAAGCACGGTCTCGCCATGTTGCGAGCTGGCATTCGCCCGCTCATTGGAACCAGCGGTGTCTCGCCTGAAGAGATTGCCGAGCTCCACGAACGCGCGCTCGCCGCTTCGGTCGGCGGGTTGGTTGTCCCCAACTTTAGTCTGGGGATGTGTGCTCTCCAGGAAGCCGCTCAACGCATCGCCGCGCTCAACCACGAGACCGTGCGCATTATCGAAATGCATCACACCGGCAAAGTCGATGCCCCTTCTGGAACCGCGCTCGATACCGCTCGACGCATTCAGGCAGCCGGAGACCACAGCGAAGTTCCGATACACTCCATTCGTTCCGCCGGGGTTCACGCGCGTCAAGAAGTCGTCTTCGGCTCCAGCGATGAGCGGCTCAGCCTGACTCACGAAGCCTTTTCTAGAGAGGCGTACTTGCCGGGTATCCGGATCGCGCTCCGATTCGTCGCGACGGCTCGGGGGATTCACCTCGGGCTTCAGTCCGCGATTCAAGCGCAACTCCAATAAGCCATCGGTTCGATTTTAGCGCATCCGCGAGCAGAAAGTCGCGCTCTCCACTTGCACAAACCCGATCGGAAGGCGCATCTTGTGCGGCCCGTGCCGGGGTGGCGGAATTGGCAGACGCGATGGATTCAAAATCCATTTCTCGCAAGGGAGTGGGGGTTCGATTCCCCCCCTCGGCACCAACCATCCATCGCGCAAGAACCGACTTGCCGTTGAAACGGAGAGGGAGCGGACGCGGGGCCAACCTGCCATGGACGCTGATCATCACACTGCGCGCGGGATTGGAGAGGAAAGCCCCGCGTGGCCTCGAGGTCCGCTTTGGGACCCGCTGATGGCCCATATGCTGGGTCAGCTCGGAACGCTCACTACGGGAGTGGAACGGCTTCGAGCCTGGGTCGAGGACGGAGCTGGAGCACCGCCGGAGGACGCCGATCTAAGCTCCCACAGCAGGCGTGCGGGCTGGATCGTCGGAGCGCTACTCGCGGCGGGCGGGACGAACATCCTCCATGCCCGGAGAGAACCCGCAGGCCTAGAGCAGCTACTCGCCGAGGTTCGAGCCCTCCTGTCCAAGCGGGGCAGGGGGCTAGCTCAGCCGCTCAAGAAGCTTGCGCTGGTCGAAGGCGCGTCCAATGACTGGGAGATTCCTTGGGCCGTCTCCAACGCCCTGTTTCTCGCAGGCTCCGAAGAGTGCGCTCTGGAGCTGGAGTGGACTTTTGAGCGGGATGCGACCGGGTATACTCTTTGGGCAAAAAGGCCAATGGGGGAGGTGCTCGCGGCCTTCATCGAGGATCTGAGCTCGAAGCGACCCGGCGTGAACCTCCGTTGCGCTGGGGGCGAGTGCTTGCTTCACCTCGATCAAGAGCCCCAATCATCTCCATGAATTTTCTCGCCAGACTCTTTCACAGCGAAACGCCGGTTGAGCTCCCACCTGCAGAAGGGGATCCGGTTCGTGTTGCTGAAGTCGAGGCGCTCTTGGAGGAGCTCCGCCCGCTCTTCCGGGCTGATGGAGGCGACATGCACCTCGTGCGGGTCACCCCGGAGGGGGAGGTCAGCGTTCGTCTGGTTGGAGCCTGCGGCAGTTGCTCTCTCAGCAATTTGACTCTTCGAGGGGCCGTCGAACCCTTGCTCAAGAAAAGGCTCGACTGGTTTCAAGCCCTCCACGCCGGCTAGCCGGAGGCCACGCTAGGGCACGTACTCGACGCCATAAATCGGCAATCCCCACTCGTAGTTCACGAGCACGTCCGTACTAACCTGATAGATTCGCACCCTCCGCTCCGCGCCCCCCATTGAACGACATGATCCGTGCCTCCCGCTTGAAGCTCTGCATTGCAGCCGTCGCTTCGTTCCTTTCCTATGGTTGCTCCGACCCGGCGATTGAGCAAGCCGATCTGTCGCTCTACTTCACCGGCACGGTCAATGGCTACATCGAACCCTGCGGATGCGTCGCCGGGCAGATCGGCGGCATCGACCGAATCGCGGGCTTTATCGAGGACGGACTCGAGGCCAACCCCAATTCGCTCTTCATTGAGACTGGGGATTTCATCTCCGAGGATTACCTGCTCGACGAGGCTGTTCTGCGGCAGCTTCCGCTCAAGGCAGAAGCGTTCTTCTCGGCTTGGTCGCGACTCGGGTGCGTCGCCATGGCCGTCGGGGAGAATGACCTGTTGACCTTGGGTGTCGACACTCTCAAGAAGCTGTCCGCCCAGTATGACATCCCGCTTTTGTGCGGGAACTTGACCGATAAGGCTGGCGAACAAGTCTTTGAGAGCTACGTCATCGTCGAGCGCAACGGCAAGAAAATCGGAATCTTCAGCTTACTCGCGCCCGAGCTTGATCAACCGATTGCGCACGACGCCGAGATGGTTGATGTCGCTGGTCTTCTACGCCCTCAGGGGCTTCGCTTTCAAAACTGGAGCGCGCGTGCGAAGGAAATTGTCGCAGAGTTGCAGCCCCAAACGGATCTGATCCTGTGCGCGTCGCACCTCGGGTTCAACCTGAATCGGAAACTCGCCAAGGCTCTCCCTCAGATTGATGTGGTGTTCGGTGGACACTTTGGAGAAGCCAAGAAGGATCGCTACTTCGTCGGCAAGACTCCCGTTTTGGTTTCGCTCGTGAGAGGAGCGCGCGTTGGTCGCGTTGATTGGTGGTGGCCCGAACCCGAGAAGTTCTTTGCGGCAAAAGACAAACGAGGGAAAGAGGGCAATGGCAAACTTCTAGACGTCAGCAGTCGGTTGGAAGTTCAAACCGATTACGTAGTCGCGATGTCGGAATACAACGCAATTCAGAAGCGCAAAAAAGCGCACACCGACGAGATGTACGAGCTGCTCTACCAGGACAAGGTTGCGCTCATCAATGGTGCCGAGCGACAGTTCCAACAACTCCCGGAAGAGCCAACCGTCAATCGCTTCTCTTTCGTGCAGGTCCCCATGCACCGCGCACTGCGACGCGACGAGCATACTCTGACAGGCATTGATGATTATCACGACAAGCTCAACGAGCTTTGGACGGTCAAACAACCGAAGAACAACCGAGAGCAAGTCGAGCGATACATCGGACCAGAGGCCTGCGTGCGATGCCATCCGAACCAATATGAGTTCTGGAAAGCCACTCGCCATAGCTTTGCGCTACGCGCTCTAGAGGCGACCAAACAGGAAGTCGATCCCGAGTGCTTCTATTGCCACACGGTGGGGTATCGACTTGAGGGGGGATTCCACAGGCCGGGTCGCCAAGCCGGCTACGAGAATGTGCAGTGCGCAGCGTGCCACGGACCGGGTGCGGATCATGTGTCGGGTGGCACGAGCTATTTCAACACCGAGCTCTTTTCACCGAGCGGTGCTGACTCTTGCGCTCAATGTCACAACAAAATTCACGATCCAAAATTCGAGACGAGCCGAGCGCGAAAGCTATCGCTGGTTGCGTGCCCACCCCTCGAGCCCGTCGGCCGGCGCAATAAAGACATGCTCGACGCGGCCGCTCAAGCAGCTCAGGCCTACGTCAATGAGCGTTCTCCGCGCTGGCCTGAAATCATCTATGCCTACCGAATGGCCGGGCTCAACGATGACGCGCTCAAGGTCGCGGAGGGATGGCTAATCGATCGGCCGCGCAGTAAGGAGGCGCATCTCGCGGTCGGCCTACAGCTCTTGGAAGCTGGACGATTGGAGGAGTCGGTCAGATACTTCGAATTCGCCACGCGCAAAGCGCCGGGCGACGTCCGAGGATGGAGCGGGCTTGCTCGAGCGATCATGTCCGTTGAGCCCGAGCGCGCAATGGAAGCCGCCAAGGAAGCTCTCTCCCTCGAACAAGGCAACCCGAGTCACATCCGAACGATGGCTCAGATACTCATCGGCGAAGGCAGAATCGGAGCCGCGGCGGGAGTCGTCCGGGGATTCACCGAGATCTTCCCGCACTATATTCCCTTATTCGTGGATCTGTTCGAGGGCCTCGAGCTCGAAACGGCACCGGATAGCGAATAACGCAACCACCAAAGAGCAGCATCGCTTGGTGGACCATTCCACGAAGTCGGAGTCTTCGAACTGCGGCCTATTGCAGGCGCTGGCTAGCGCACCTTCGATGCCGCCGACTTTGTTTTCTCGGTTAGCTGCTTCGCCTCTTCGCGCTTCGTTTTGAAGAGATCATCGAGCTCGCGGCGGGCATCGGGTCCAACGATGAGCTCCCACTGAGACCCGGCCACCTCGAGAGCTTGCTCACTGTAGGTCTCTCCAAAATTGTTCGACACCCAGGTTTCGGGTGCAAGCTGACAAGCCGTGGCCACAAATGCGATGTGAACGAGAGCCCCGGTGAACAGGCCGGCCAGAGCGCCGCCCGCGCGATCCGCGAGGCCGAGCTGCATCGTCGTGAGGAGCTTGCGACCGAGCACACCGAGCAAAGTTGCCGCCGCCAACCCGAGAATGAAAACCGTAAGCCACACCGCTCCCGAAGAAACTCGTGAATCGAGCTGGGGAAACGTCTCCTGCAGAACGGGAGCCAAAGGCGGGCTCAGCGCTCGAGCCAGCAACACAGCGCCGGCAATTCCGAGGAGGCGAATGACCTGCCACCAGAGCCCGCGGAACGCGCCGAGCACAAACATGATGCCGAGCACGACCAATCCAACGATATCGACCCATGCGAGATCCAGCGAAGAGGAGTCCATTGGTGATGTACTTGGTAGGTGGCGAGAGTCGGGCGAGAAGAGTGGGCGCAAAAAGCTATCAAAGGAACAGGTCCGGTCACAGCGAGGGCAACGATTCCCGAGGATCGAGGGACCCTCTCGCTGGGTAATCCTTGAGGTGCCGACGGAAGCTGGCTTGGGCGAGGGCACCGTCCAACCGCGCCAGGACTAAGCGCGGGATCCCTATAAAACGTAGAATGAAAGCGTCATGCACGAATCCATCTCCAACGAATCGAGCCCCGAGAGCTTGATCATCGAACAAGCCCTGAAAGCGTTTATCCGGCTTGCAGAATCCGAAGCTCCTCACGCCGAGCAAGTCGACCAAGCTCGAAGTGCATTTTTCGGCAGCGCAGGCGTCGGCTCCATCAAGGCGGACGCCGAACGTCGTTTCATGGAGTGGTACTTGTTCGAGCGGGCTGGCGACGAAACCGGAACGGTCGGCGCGCGGTCTTTGGCGGAGAAGTGGATCGAGGTCGTCGGAGAAGAGCTCGCTCCGCTTCTGCCGGCCTTGCTCGATTCCCGAGTGGGGGTGTTCGAAGTCACCAGTGTTGAAGCCGGCCGAGGCGTGTGGGTTCGAGATCTCTCAGGAGTCGGCGAGTATCCGCTTCGCGAAACGCAAGCCGCTACGGAATTCGAAGTGGGGGACCTGATCGTGGGGCGCCTGTACCCCATTGGAGAGGGCGTCTTCATCGCGTCTTCGGCCGCAGTCTGCGTACGCAATTCCCAATTGACCGAGGCCCTGCGCCAAGATCTCACTGCGGCCCGCGATATGCGCCGCGGAGTCCCACGTCTTTCGCAGAAGACTGTCGAAGCGCTCTTTTTCCAAAACGCGCCGCCGAACAAGCAGCTTGAGAACTCAAGCACGACGGACAAAAGTCCAACCGACGTACGTCCCGAGCAGGTCCTTACGGACTGCCGCGCCTGGTTGCTCAGCCAAGGGATTAGCGAGGGCGACGTCGAAGAGATCTTTGAATCTCTGCAGGAAGAGCCCTTCGACCCAGCGGACTTGGCTCCGGGAGGCAGCGATATACTCGGCGGAATACTAGCTGAGCTGGCCATCCAGACGAGTGTCCAGTTGGGTGAAGCGCGCACGCGGCTGCTCGCGGTTTGGACCGTCATGCACCCGGTGCAAAGCCCGTCGGAAGAGGCACAGTCAGCGCCCCAGAACTCGTGGGACGAAGATGCGGAAGAGACTTCTTCTGAGAAGGCGCGTCGTGCTCTCCAAGCTTTTGACGCGACGCGCGTGGCCGGCGAATCTATCGAAGACGCCTTTGCAAAACTCGAATCTGACTTGGGCCTCGAACCGGGCTCATCGGACGATTCCGGGGAAACCACGCCCGACTTTCCCGGCGTGGTCGGTGCCATGGTCGATGAATTCCTATGGGAAAGGTCCCACAGCCAAGAGCAGGAACTGAGCGCGAAGGGCTTGCATCAGTTTGCCAATTTTGCAGCCCACATCGGCGCATTCGAGGATGTTGCGTACAACGACTTGTTGCTCTTTACCGGCTGTTGGTTGATTGAGCGAGGCGAGCTTCAGAACGCAGCCGCAGCGAGTCAAACTCTGCTTTCGATGGAGCAGTTTTGCCGTTGGGCAGAGAGCGAGCACAGCGTCGCGTTATGGTCGGCCTTCAAGGACGCCTTTCAAGATCTCTCCGAGGCTCTGCCCAGGCTCGTCACGGCCAACAAAAGCTTGGATGCGAACAACACAAATCGTCGCGTCCTGCTCTACGAAATCGAAGCCGACCTAACCGCGAAACGCGTCGACTCCAGCGACAAGTGCTATCCCATTCCGGATCAGCTTCGCGCGCATTTGCGCGAGGGCGATCTCATTCGCGCCAGTCGTGACGGGAACCGTCTTACTGTAGTCGGCTGCTATCCCGGACTGGTCCGCAACATCTTGCAGCCCAAGTCCTAGCGCCCGGACGCCCAGGGAATCTGCACTTCAGTGAGAGGGCTCTTGATGCGGGTGTCGACCGCGGGGTCGGCCAGGTAGAGCTCTCGGATAGGACCATTCGGAACCCAGTTGTGCTCGGCGATGTACTTGAACAAGGCCGAATAGGAAAGCGGCACTTGGCTATGCGTCCCGGCGACCGCCGCGTAGACGACCGTTTGACGCGGTAGAACGTCGAACGCCCAAGGACCCGGCAGGTCTTCTCCAGAGTGTACCGGGAGGCAAATCCGCGCTCGCAACTGGTCGATAGCCGTCTCACCGGGATCATCGTAGAAGAGACAAAAACCGGGACCCGCTAGACTGAGTCCAAATCGGTAGGCCTCGCGACGAAAACCGTCGAGCTGACCGCGAGTCCGCCGATAGTCTCCGACAACTTCCCGGTAGACGTAGCTCTGCGGCAGTCGCTCTTTCCATTCGACATGAACGCGGGTGAAGGGTTCATAGCTGATCGGAAGGTCCGTTAGTACGGGCGCAGCCGATCGAACCGGGACACCCTGGCAACCAGCGAGGGTGAGAACCACGAGCGTCATCAGGCAATACGACATTCTCATAGAACGATCATGTCGATCCCAGGAAGTCAGATCCATGAAGCTCCTCAAAGTCATCGGCGGAGTTGCTTCTGTGCGACGACGGATCAATACCCATGGGGAGAAGATGGATGGTCCCGGGGAGAGCCAGGTAGCTCTGAGATCCCAGAATCGACCGAGGGAAGAGCTCCCCACCCTCACCATTCGCTACGTCGGATAATGTACGTTAGGTTGCACTTCAGATGAGCCAAGGAGCGCTGAGCGCGGTCATCGAGCCCTGGAATGGCGTTCCCCCTCGCGTCGACTCGGCCACCACGCAACCGCTGCGTCGTGCCCGCACCCGCTCTTTCCAAGGGCCCCGTTCGCGGCGCGACATCTTCGGACTTGCCGCGCCCCTCACCTTCACTGCGAGCTTCGCCGGCGAAAGGAACGCGCTGGATCTGCCCGGTTCACGCGACGAGTCACCCCTTACTTTCGGGCGAGACGATCCCGCGCCGAACCCGCCTTCAGGCATCGACTCTCCGGCGGACTACCGTTCGGGTTCCTTGCCGGGTGTCTTACTCACGATTCCGGGCGGAACAAGGGTAAGATTGCGACTCGGGTCGAGATTGGAATTCCGCTTGGCAAATCCAAGCTACGACAAGGACAGGATTCGTTCGCGAGGAAGGTGTTTGGCCATGGTCCCAGCGCTTACTCGAATAGACGGCCGCGTTCCTAGCTCGACGGCCCGCATCCAACCTACCGGCGTCAACGAGGTCGCGGGCTCCTTGAGTGCTGCCTTCTTGCGCAATCGCTCCCGAATCTCCCTACTCTCCATGACGGAGGACACGAAGTGACCGCAAAGAAACAGTGCTTCATGAATCAAGATCGCCCCTGCGATCTCACCTGCAAGGCCGCCTTTGAAGTGGACGATCCGGTCGATAATGTCGACTGTTACTTCATCTGGTTGACCTACCACTTTGGCGAGAGCGTGTTCGAACTCAAGCGAGTTCTCGAGGGCCTTGGAGGAGGTGGAATAGATCCAGGAGCCTCGCCAGGAAGCGGCTTTCCGCCCTTTGGTGGGGCACCCAAAAAGCCCGGGGACATCTCCAAGAATTAGGCTGCGGTGGGGGTCCCAAGCCCCCCATCCGACTCCCCTACTGCATCGACTCGCGCTCCAAACCAGGCTAAGTTCGCCAGGGCAATTGTGGCGTTATCGAGCTCGAATCCGGCCCTAGCGCCTTGGTCCGCGAAACCAACCGTCACGTCTCACGGCTGCGCGATCCGAGCAAAAGCCTGCCAGTGTAGGACGCTGGGCGGTCTCCAGATGCCCGCCCTTTGGCCAGTCGAGCACGACGATGGAAGCCGGCGGCAAGTCCAACCGAGTGGCAGCGCCGGGATCCTGCCCAAGCGCGTGCGTCACGCATACGCGAATAACCCAACTGTGCGCGACGACCGCTAGCTCTTCTCCAGGATGTGCATCGGCGAGCGCATGAACACAGGGCAAAACGCGAGCGGCTAGATCGGCGAGTGACTCTCCTCCGGGAGGTCGCAATTCTGCGGGATTGCGCCACCAATTCTGCCAGCCCCCTGGCCAGCGCTCCTCAATTTCGATGGGCAACAGCCCGGCCCATTCCCCGCGGTCGATTTCGGCCAGCGCCGCTTCATCTCGCCGCGGCAAGCCGCGGTTCTCGCGAATGCAGGCCGCACCGTATTCCGCTCGTTCGAGACCGGAACTCACGACGCCCGCCAACTCGATCGACTCGAGCGCAGTTCCCGCACGCCGCGCTTCTCGTTCGCCCTCCTCCGAAAGCTCTACGTCCATCTGCCCATAGACTCGCCCGTGCCACTTCTTTGAAACTCGACCGTGGCGCACCCAATGAATGCGAGTTTGTTGGCGAGCACTCGCGAGCTTCTCGTCGGCGGACATAGGCGATCAGCCTAACGCCCAAGCTCGATCCCCCAAAGCCCCCCACTTTGATGGAGCTTCAGAATGACCTGGAACCCGCCCTCGACAATTGCTCGCGACGTGCACCTTCGCTAGGGTCTCCCTGCTCAATCTCCCTGTCTTGACGCCCTACAGCTCTGAAATGAAATAGGTGGTGCGAATGCTCCGTCCTCTAGGCAACGCCCTGGCTTCTTCCGTTGGGAAGAAAATCGTAATGGGCGCGACCGGACTCTTGCTCGTTGCTTTTCTCATCGAGCACTTGATCGGTAATCTAAAACTAACTCCAGCCCCCCTCGTCGGTGGAACTGACGGCAGCGAGTTCGACGCCTATGTCGACTTCATGAACGGGCTTGGCGTCTTCAAGGTTCTCGGAGAACTCGGGATCGCTGCGCTCTTCGTGATTCACGTTTTCCTCGCCGTGCGCATCACGATGGAAAACCGCGAAGCGCGCAAGCAGCGCTATGTCGCCAGAGCCGACAAGGGAGCCAAGACGCCCGCTTCGGCCTCGATGTTTATCACCGGCGCGATCATTCTGGCCTACCTGATCAAGCACTTGCTCGACTTCCGCTTTAACGCGGCCTTTCACGAGGCGCCCGCGGAAACGGTCGGCGAATTGCTAAGCCAACCCTTTCACGCGTACATCTATATCGCGATTTCGATCGTGGTCGGCGTGCACGTGAGCCACGGTTTTCGCAGCGCATTCCAGTCACTCGGCGCATCGCATCCCCAGTGGAACCCGGTCCTCGAGATCACGGGAAAAGCGCTCGCCGCACTCTTCGCCATCGCGTTCGCATGGATTCCGATCTACTTCCTCTTCTTCCAGAAATAGGGGCCCAACGATGACCACTACCACATCGAGCCGGCTCGACTCTAAATGTCCCACCGGCCCCATCGAAGATCGATGGGATAAGCACAAGTTTGACCTGAAGTTGGTCCTTCCCGCGAACAAGCGGAAGTTCAACATCATCGTCGTCGGCACCGGGCTGGCGGGCGCATCCGCTGCAGCCTCGCTCGCCGAGCTCGGCTACAACGTCAAGACTTTTTGCATTCAAGACAGCCCGCGACGAGCACACAGCATCGCAGCGCAGGGAGGCATTAACGCCGCCAAGAACTACCCGAACGACGGCGACAGCATCTTCCGCTTGTTCTATGACACGGTCAAAGGCGGGGATTACCGAGCGCGTGAGTCCAATGTTTATCGACTCGCTCAGGTCAGTAACAACATCATCGACCAGTGCGCCGCTCAAGGCGTGCCCTTTGCCAGAGAGTACGCCGGCTACCTCGACAATCGATCTTTCGGCGGTGCGCAAGTCAGTCGGACCTTCTACGCACGCGGCCAGACGGGCCAACAGCTCCTGATCGGCGCTTACAGCGCTCTCATGCGGCAGGTTGGTCTCGGTAAGGTGCAGCAGTACTCGCGTCGCGAGATGCTCGACCTCGTCACCGTCGATGGAGTGGCGCGGGGAATCATCACTCGCAACTTGGTCAATGGTGAGTACGAGCGGCATGAAGCCGACGCGGTCTTGCTCTGCACCGGAGGTTACGGGAACGCTTTCTATCTCTCGACGAATGCGAAGGCGTGCAACGTTACTGCGGCCTGGCGTGCTCACAAACTCGGCGCCGACTTCGCGAATCCCTGCTACACGCAAATTCACCCGACCTGCATTCCCGTCTCCGGAGACCATCAGTCCAAGCTCACCTTGATGAGCGAGAGCCTCCGCAACGACGGTCGCGTGTGGGTTCCCAAGACGAAAGGCGACAGCCGACCCTCCTCCCAGATTCCGGAGGCGGACCGCGATTACTACCTCGAGCGGCGCTACCCGAGCTTCGGGAATTTGGTTCCGCGAGACGTGGCCTCGCGCGCTTCGAAGGAGCGCTGTGATGCTGGCTACGGGGTCGGTCCCACGGGTCAGTCGGTCTATCTCGACTTCCAAGATGCCATTGAACGGGATGGCGCCGACGCCATTCGCGCGCGATACGGCAACCTGTTCCAGATGTACGAGAAGATCACGGATGAGGATCCCTACTCCGTTCCGATGCGTATCTATCCGGCCGTTCACTACACGATGGGCGGCCTCTGGGTGGACTACAACCTGGAGACCACCATCCCGGGGCTCTTTGCGCTGGGAGAAGCCAACTTCTCGGACCATGGTGCCAACCGATTGGGAGCGTCTGCGCTCATGCAAGGCTTGGCCGACGGTTACTTCGTGATCCCCTACACCATCGGCGACCACCTGATCAATCGCGCTGCGCCTAAGCTCGGAACAGACCATGAGGCGTTCGGTGAAGCCGAGGAGCGGGCACGTGCACGCACAGAGAGATTGCTAACCGCAGGCGGCTCGAGGTCGCCGGACAGTTTCCACCGCGAGCTCGGTTTGATTATGTGGAACCAGTGCGGAATGGCGCGAACCGAGGCGGGCTTGAAAGACGCCGGCGTGAAGATTCGCGCTCTTCGCGAGGAGTTTTGGCAAAACCTTGCGGTCCCCGGAGATAGCTCCTGCTTCACCCAGGTGCTTGAGCACGCGGGCCGAGTGGCGGACTTCCTCGAGTTCAGCGAGCTCTTCGTCGCAGATGCTCTGCACCGAGCGGAGTCCTGCGGTGGGCACTTCCGAGAGGAGAGCCAGACCGAAGAAGGTGAAGCCAAGCGTGACGATGAAAACTTCTGTTACGTCGGCGCTTGGGAATACAACGGGGAAGATAAACCCGCCACGCTTCACAAAGAGTCTCTTGATTTCGAGTACGTGAAACTGACGCAGAGGAGCTACAAGTGAGTCCATCCAGTTCCAACATGAACCTAACCCTGAAGGTTTGGCGTCAAAAAAGTTCAGAAGCCAAAGGCGCTCTGGAGACCTATCACCTGAAGGACATCTCTCCGGATATGTCCTTCCTGGAGATGCTCGACATTCTCAACGAACAACTGCAAGCGGATGGCGTCGAGCCGGTCGCATTCGACCATGACTGTCGAGAAGGCATTTGTGGCACCTGTTCACTCGTCATCAATGGGCAAGCCCATGGACCGGACGAAGAGACCACGGCTTGCCAGCTGCACATGCGCAGATTCCACGATGGACAGACCATCAACGTTGAACCCTGGCGCGCGAACGCCTTCCCCGTGGTGCGGGATTTGGCGGTTGATCGAAGCGCCTTTGATCGCATTATTTCCAAGGGCGGCTTTATCAGCGTCTCTACGGGAAGCGCCCCGGAGGCTAATTCGATCGCCGTTGCGAAGCCGACCGCGGAACTGGCCATGGACGCCGCAGCCTGTATCGGTTGCGGCGCTTGCGTCGCCGCTTGCCCGAACGCCTCCGCCATGCTGTTTGTCGCCGCTAAAGTCTCTCACTTAAACCTGCTACCCCAAGGGCAGCCGGAGAAGGACGCGCGCGTGCTCGCTATGGTCGAGCAGATGGACGCCGAAGCCTTCGGAAACTGCACCAATCACTTCGAGTGCGAAGCCGCGTGCCCCAAGGGTATCTCCGTCGAAAATATCGCTCGAATGAACCGCCAATACCTAGGCGCGACCCTGCGGAAATCCTGAGTCTCTCCACAGCCTCCTTTTGGGGGGCTTTTTCTCGTACTACCGCGTTCCGGAGACGTAGCGGGCAATTCCCTCTAGGCGTCTCAGATCGCCTAATCTGTACGGCGAACCCCGCATGCGGGCATTCTCGGCCCTGTCCTCCGATTCTCCCAAGGTTCTAGGGTCTGGTACGCCCTTTGCGAGTGACCGGCGGAGTCCTAGACTCTATCTCTCAAGTCCAATTCTTGGCGTGCTGACTCTGAAGTTGACCCAGACCTTTTGACATCCATGAAGAAGTTCCTCGTCGCCGCAACTCTCGTAGCCGCTGGCAGTTTCTGCCTGCAAGGCGTTTCTATTGGCCATGGCGGAACCTATCGAGGTCCCGGCGATACAGTCCCCCCCGGTGGCGGTGGCGGTGGCGGTGGAGGCGGCGGCCCCCAGGGCCCCGGAGGTCCGGGCGGACCAGCCGGTCCGGATGGCGGGTCCCCCGGAGGAGCGGGTCCGATTACCGGAGCGCCCTCAACTGGTGGTCCGGGTCAGACGGCAGGCGGCACAGCGGCCGTCACGGGAGGCGCCATCGAAATGGGACCGGAGCTCACCAAGTGGAGCTTCTGGTGGGAGTTCAATAAGGACCCCTACCTCAACTTGAAAGCCAAAATCCATAGCGTCGAAACCAAGACCGGTGATCAAGGTTTCTTCACCGGTGAGGGCAAGAAGACGCGCGCGAAAGATAGCTTCCGCCCGTCGCAAGCGGTGATCCAAGACAAGGTTGTTCCGGCACTACTCGCCGCCCTCGACCGCGAGACCAACAACGACATCGTCACGGGTTGCATGATCGCCCTCGCGAAAATCGGCGACAAGAAGTCGGAAAGCGGAGAGTCTCAATTCGAGCAAGTCTTCAAGAAGTTCCTGCCCGACGGGAGTCAGGAAATTTCGGAGACTGCCGCGCTCTCTCTTGGAATTCTTGCCAACGATGCCTCGGTCGACCTCCTCACCGACCTGCTGTTGGACAATGAATCGGGCCGCGCAGCCGTCGGTAAGAGCGAGGTGGATTTCCGCCGTCGCGCATTCGCCGCTTACGGCCTCTCCCTCATCGGGAACAAGACCGCCAGCGAAGAGGTTCGCCAGAACATCGTCGGCACGCTCGCCGAAGTCTTGGATTCTTCAAAGTCCTCCACCCGGGACATCAAAGTTGCCTGCTTGATCGGAATCGGCCTGGTCCCGATCCAAACGCTTGACGCAACTCCTGCTGAGGATGGATCGACGCTTCCTCCGAACGCCAGCCGAATGGCTCAGATTGATTACCTCCGTCGCTACTTCAATGACGAGAACAATCACTACCTGGTCCAGGCTCACGCCCCCTCAGCTCTAGCCCGCCTGATTGACGGCCTTCCTGAGGATCGCAAAGAGTCGGCCAAAGCGATGGTTGCCGCGGACCTTCTGGTCTGTATTGGCAAACGCACCGCCTCCAAATCCAAGAACGAGATTCAGCAGAGCGCCGTTCTTGCCCTCGGACAGCTCGGCGACTGCGACGAAGACGAAGTCGACAAGAACATTCGCAAAGCATTGGCCGCTGTCGGAAGCGTTGTCTCCGACCAGCAGGTTCGCTACTTCTCGCGTATTGCTCTCGGCCAGGTCGGTGGACGTAGTGGTACCAGTGGCGACCCGGCTTCCGGCCGCAAGGAGATCAGCTCAGCTCTCTCGAAAGGGCTCTCTGCCGGCAACGCCGGAGCTCGTTGGTCGGGCATCGGGATCGGCGTCATGGGACGGATGATGGCGAAATCACAAGCCAACGCCCTCATGCCCGAAGAGCTGTCGCGTGCGCTGCGAAGTGAACTCGACAAAGCCAAGAGCCCCGACGATGTCGGCGCCTTCTGTGTCGCCGCCGGTATCCTGAGCGACCTCGAAGCCAAAGACATCCTCCTGGAGAAGCTCGACCGCATGAGCCAAGACGAGCCCCGTGGATATGCGGCCGTCGCTCTGGGCTTGATGAACGCTCGTGATGCCATCACCCCGATCAAGGACATCGTCCTCGAATCGAAGTATCGTCCCGAGCTCCTCAAGCAAGCTGCGATTGCATTGGGCCTTCTGGGTGACAAGGAACTGGTACCCGACCTCATCTCAATGCTTAACGAAGCCAAGAGCTTGGCGACCCAGGCCTCGATCTCTGCCGCTCTCGGCTTCATCGGTGACCGTCGTTCGATCGACCCGCTGATCGCCATGCTCGAGAATGACTCTCTGACCGGTAGCGCTCGCGGCTTCGCCGCAGTTGCCCTCGGGATTGTCGCCGACAAAGAGGCGCTTCCCTGGAACTCCAAGATTGCTGTAGATATCAACTACCGCGCGTCGACCGTCACTCTCAACAGTGCGGACGCGGGCACGGGAGTCCTCAACATCCTCTAGGTCGTAACAGAGCTCGCTCGCCCATCGCAGGCGAGCTCAACACAAACCGCGCGTCCGGCTTCTGCTAGGCGCGCGGTTTTTTTTATTCGGTAGGCCCCACCCGTTTCCCGGGAATCATCCGCCTCGACGATTCTAGCCTGCCGATCAGGTCGAACCGAGAGCGCTCTTCTCGCCCCTTCTGCTGATGAGTAGCGCGATCAGGCCCGTTGCGAGCAGAGCGACAAGCCCCACCGTCAGTCGAGCGCGAGACAGCGATTCACGGCCCATAGCTTCGAGCTTCAGCAGCTCTTCCGCCTGAGCTTCGTAGTCCTCCGCCGCGCCCAGCCAGCTCGATCGAGCTTCGTCATCCAGCTCTGCGTGTTCGACCGAGGCGACGAGACGTTTTGCCCAGTAGAGCGCCCGCTCCCCGTCGCCGAGCCAAAGCTCCGAACTCGCCGATCTCCAGATGAGCTCGAGCGCGTGCGGGTCATGCGCCAGCCCCGTGTCGGTCTCGATGAGAACCCTCCTAAAATCGCGAGCCTTAAAGAAGACCTGAGAGCGTTGATTCGCTCGATCTACGGGGTCTTGAGGCAGGCTGGCCGTCCTGAGTTGGTCGATCATTCGTTCGTCCCCAGCCTGGCTCCGACACTCGACTTCGGGCGCCAGAACACAACAGAGCGTGAGGATCAATGCGTACTTACAGGCCTGCATGAAGAAGCTCTCGGCCCGCTCGAAGCGATTGTAGTTGCAGGCTCTCAATCGGGTTCTTGTCGTCGGTAAGGATTAGCGAAGCTCCAGGCGAGACGAGCTGGAAGCCGCCGGGGAGCTCACGACTATCCAAAAGTCGCCCAATCGCGAGACGCCCTGCCGGGCCAACTTCCCAGGAAGGCTTGCCTGGAATCGGTATGTACGCTTGCCGTCGGGCTAGAAGAGTGAAGTTACGTGCGCTCGGCACGCGTAGGACGAGCACCTCGCTCTCGAAGGCCGACGCCAAGGTTGCGGCAATCGCCTGAACGACGGGGTCATCAAAGCTGAACCCTCCAACGTTCGCGATTGCCCAGCCTCCAACTCTCAATCGTTCGTGCACCAGCGTGAAAAACTCGACAGTCGAAAGGTGCGGTGGAATCTCGACCTGGTTCGCGTAGGCATCCAGCACGATCTGGTCATAGCCCCCGGTTAGTCGATTCAAAGCGAAGCGCGCATCCATTCCGGAATGAATCACGAGTTCGTGCTCGTCTTCGGGGAGTTCGAACCAGGTCCGTCCCATTTCAATGACGTCCTCGTCGAGTTCCACGCCCGTCGTCTTCATTCGAACCCCTTCGGGCATCGCTCCCGCCAGAACACGGTGCACGGTGCCAGCGCCAAAACCCAAGACCAAGAGATCCCAATCCGAAGCGCCCGGCGACAACCACAGGGGTAAGACAAAGTCGTCGTAGTAAAATCCCTCTCCCAGCAAGCCGAGCTCCTCCGACCAAACAGACTGAAAGGAGTCGAAGCCCTCGTTGACTTGAAGATAGCGGTAAGTCGAATCGAAGCGGGTGTCTTCGACAACTCGCACGGTCTGGTAAACAGACTCGACTTTGGCGAGTTGATGGACGCCCTCTGAGAGTTCGGGCAACTGAAGCTCAGTTTGAAAGCTGGAGGCAAGCAGAACGATCAGCCCCACGACTCCCATGGCCGTCTTCCGTCGACTACGAACCTTCCAGAGCGCCGTCAGTCCGCACAGGCAGAGCGCGATTCCGACCAGGATAAAGGTTCGCGACACACCTAGAGCCGGATGAGAGAGAGCGTAGTAGCTCGTGGCAAAAGCTCCGGCAACGCTCCCCAAAGTGGAGGCCGCGAGGATTCGCCCACCGGCAGTACCCGCGTGAATTTCGCCACTTCGACTCAGCTCCTCCACCAATAGCGGTCCAACCATGCCGAGCACGGCAGCCGCGGGCAGGAACAGAACAAGACCTGCAGCTAAGCTTCCCCAGCTGAGCAGAGGCGCGGCGTCGTGAAGCGCGAGCCCTGACGGCAAAAACATCTCGCAGACCGGCGCAGCTATCGAAGGAGTCCATCCGGCGAACAGAGCGCCAGCGAACAGAACCATCACTAGCTTGGATCCGGAGTCTCTACTCTCCGAAAATCGGGCACCCGCCAAGTAGCCCACGGCCAATCCGAGAAGGACGACTTCGAGGACATTGGTCCAAACGACAAGGCTCGTGCCGAACCACGGCGAGAGCAATCGAACGGCTGCCAGCTCGACCGCCATTGTGCTGCCTCCGGCAAGCACAGCGACAAAGAGAGGCCAACGAGCTACGCGAGCTTTGAGAACTACATCATCCGCCAAGTTTCAATGCCTTGCACGTCCAGGATCAGCAAGAGACGAGCTCGCGCCCTCAACCCTCTTCCGAGGTCACTTCGGGCAGATCAAACGAGTAGGAGTTTACATAGGCACGCGTTCGATCGCCGATCTCGTAGCACCAGTCGAGGGCAAAGTCCAAACGCCGGGTCATGACAAGCTCATGTCGCACGCCGTTCGCGATGACAACGATTTTCTCATCGAGATTGATCAGGGTGTCATTGAAATACAGGTTCACTCCTCCGATCCCGGACCCAACCAGAGTGATCGTGTTGGTCTCCCGGTCGATAGTCGCGCGTATCGTCGGCTCTTCAGCGGGATCGAAGCGGTCGATAGTAACCCAGTAAGCGCCACGGCCGACATCGTCGATCGGTGCAAGCGTGACATCAAGAGGATGTGGATTCCGCCGCGTAGCCTGGATCCACTCCCAAATATCTGCTTCGGTTGCGTCGGCCTTAATCGTGCAGTTTGCGATCTCGGCTTCTTTGGCGGCTTTCTCGAAAGCCGTGCAATTCGCGCCACCCCCCGCAAAGAACGTTGAGACGTTGCGAAAGTTGGTCGGAGCTATCTCGTCCATGTCTCCAGCTCGCCCAACAACACCGCTGAATAGGTCCGGAAAGGTCGCCGCCAGTTTTACAGCGGTGGGCACCGACGCACCGTTGCCGACTACGAAGACTTGATCTCCGTCGATGGCGTATTGCCGCTTCATGCTGCTCAAGACTTGCATCGCGTTGCCGAGCCCGCCCTGAATTGCGCCCCAAACGCTCTTATCATCGGGCAGCTTGCAGGCCGCGAGAATCACACCGCCAAGCAGATCTCCCTCCAACCATTTTTTCTTGATGTGGTCCGCCGGAGACTCCCCCGCGTCGGTAAAGCACAACAGCAACGGGAAAGGTCCGTTCGAGGCCTTGTAATTCTTCGGAGCATGCACCGCATATTCAACTTCGGGCATGTCGAATACGTTCTCCAAGCTCTCGTCGGTCACCCGCCCTTTGGGCACGCTGCCCTTGTACTCACGGGAGAAGTAGAGCGCTTCTTCAAGATCCTCAACCATCGACAAAAAGGGGACATCCTTCTTCTTCATCAATTTGGCGATCGCTTTTTCGAGCTTAGCCCGCGCGTCATTGATTCCCGACTGTTCCGATTTAGCTTCGTAGTAATCCCCGATCAACTTTCCCAGCTTCTGGTGGTCTCGCGACTTGAACACCATTTCGGGCTGAGGCGGAGCCGCAGCCGTAAGCAGGAGGAGAGCGGATAGCAGAAGGGTCTTGGATCGAAAAAGCTTCACGGATTGGACCATGGTGGTGTGAACGAAAAGTCGTTGATGGTGCACGCAGGCGAAGGCCAGCTTCCCAGAATAGGTAGTCTCGCTAGCCTCCTAGGGTACAGAGAGCGGAGATCTTCCGGTAACTGACTTTTACTTGGTGTCGGACCTTACAGGCGATTGAGGTAGCGGACGCTGGACTTGGGCAACTCCCCAGCCTCGACGAGCCCAAGCATTCGTTGAATTCTCCGCTAGTACGGCCCGAAAACCTGCCCTAGCGGAGTGGAACTCCCCATCCGCCAGGTCGAGCCTAGCCAGCATGACGGCGGCATCCATCGAGCCGCGTGCGAGAGCCGCGCCAAGGTGGGTTCGCGCCTTTTTCACGTTGCCCGAGCCCAGGGAGTTTAGACCTCGCTGGGAGTACAAATCGGCGCTGGCACCCTTTGCGATTTGTTCATCCAGCACGCGATCGGCTCTTTGGTAGAGCCCCGTTCTCCGCAAGCTCAGCGCCAAGTTGAAGGCGCTCCATTCTTCGGCGACTCGATCGTGCAAAGGTTGCTGAATCGAGATGGCCTCTTCCAATCGCAAGTCCTCGGCGGCTTCCACGCCGGCGCGGTAAGCACTCGATATCTGCGCCGGACTCCAAGCGCCCGTCGTCACCTCGAGACAGCGCCGAGCCACCTCGCTCCGAACGCTTCCGGTGGGGAGCGCGTCAAGCGCCATCCAGCTCTCTCGACTGGTCAATCGCCAGTGTTCATCCGGAGGCAAGATTTGAATCTCGCGTTCGAGCGATCGTCCGGAGTTCTCGCCACGGACAACCTCTCCGATCAGCGCGCCAAGCAAGGCGCTGCGCAACGAATCGCCACGCCCCGTCGCAAGTTCACGGGCCTTCGTGGGCTCTGGAATAACACCACCTTGCTCCGACTCAACCCGGGCGCGCCAGTCGCCAACCGCATCCCAAACCGCCGTCCAGTCTTCGGAATCCTGCGAACCCGCAGAGCACGGAACCCATAAGAGCAGAAGCGCTATCAGCCCTCTTGCACCACATCTTTTCGTTCGCCGCATGCGCGCCTTCAGGAGAGCCCGCCGTCGTCCCACTTCACCACACCCTTGCCGGCTTGCACCCACCCGATGCGGTGGACCTCTTCTCCACGTGCGTTCAAATCGGAGATAACACCTTCAGCATCGCCTTCATCGACGAAGAGGACCATTCCGATCCCCATGTTGAAAGCACGATAGCTCTCTTCATCCGCGAGCTTGCCACCATCCACCAACATCCTGAATAAGCCGGGCCTCGTCCAACTCTGGCGATCGAACACCGCGTCATAATTCTCGCCGAGGATGCGCGGCACGTTATCGATCAGTCCCCCGCCCGTGATATGGGCCATGGCCGCGATCTTCTGAGTCTCAAGCAGGGGCCACAGCGCCGAGTAGTAAGACTTGTGCGGAGCGAGCAACGCCTCGGCGACAGTACGCCCTTCCAACTCCGCTGGCTTGTCCTCCAGACTCAAACCGAGTCGGTCAAACAAGATCATGCGCGCGAGGCTGTAACCGTTGGTGTGCAGACCGAGTGAGGGCAGACCCAGCAGGACCTGCCCGCTTTTAACGCGGCTGCCGTCGAGGATCCGGTCGCGCTCGACCGCTCCCACGATGAAGCCGACCAGGTCGAAGTCCCCCTCCGCATAGAGCCCCGGCATCTCAGCCGTTTCGCCACCGAGAAGCGCCAGGCCATTGTCCGTGCAGGCATCCGCGCAACCCTGAATCAATCCCGACACGACCTTCGGGTCCAGACGCCCGGTCCCGACATAGTCCATGAAGAAGAGCGGTCGAGCGCCCTGCACCAGGATGTCATCGATGCAGTGCTGAACCAGGTCCCGGCCGACGGTGTCGTAGATCCCGACCTTCTTGGCGACATCCAGCTTGGTCCCGACCCCATCGGCACTCGCGACGAGTACGGAGTTCCCGCAGCCCATCTTGGCCGGATCGAACAAGCCACCGAAGAGACCTACATCCGCTAAGACTCCGGCAGTCGCGCTGCGCTTGATCGCCGCCTTCGAAAGTGCGAGGGCTTCCTCCTGAGCGTCGATGTCGACACCCGCCTGCTTGTAGGTCAACGAATCGCTGGTCACGGCCTGGGTCCTTCTTGTTGCGAATCCGCCCGTTCAGGGGTTTTTCCCGAAAAGCGCGAAACCGCCGGTGCGCGGCCAGCGAACCCAATCGGTGCGCTTTGCCCAGACGCGACTGTTGTCACGTGATCCGGGGGGCCTTTATGTCCTACACTACGGAACCCGGGTCAGCATCGCAATCGCCCCAAGGCGGCAGTGCTCTGCGTGCTCTTCACCGGGAGCGTTCCATGAAAAAACTCATCTCCCTGGGCAGCACCGGCTCGATTGGAACGCAGACGCTCGACCTCGTGAGGGCTGCCCCCGATCTCTATCAACTGGTCGGCTTGTGCGCACACAGCGACTGGAAAGCGCTCGCCGATCAGGTCAAAGAGTTCCGGCCAGCCGTCGTGGGCATGGCCGATGAGGAAGCCGCCGACCGCCTTCGCGAAGTTCTCCCGAAAGAGGTCGCCCTCCTGTGCGGAATCGACGCTGCGGAAGAGCTCGCCGAACAAGCCGACTATGACCTATGTGTTCACGGCGTCGTTGGAGCGGCCGGAGTCAAACCCTCCGAGCGAGTCCTTCGGAGGGGAAAGACGCTGGCCTTGGCCAACAAGGAATCGCTCGTCGTCGCCGGCGCCTACTTGATGGAACTCTCGCGCTCGAACGACGCACCCATTCTTCCTGTGGATAGCGAACACGCCGCCATCTATCAGTGCCTCCAAGGGGAAGATCGAAAATCGGTTCGAAAGATTCTACTGACCGCGAGCGGTGGAGCCCTGCGCGACCGTCCCCTTGACGAGCTCAAGAGCGTGCAGCCGAAGGATGCTCTCCGGCACCCCACCTGGACCATGGGCCAGCGCATCACCATCGACTCCGCCACCTTGATGAATAAGGCGCTTGAAATCATCGAAGCGCACCACCTGTACGACCTAACCGCCGACCAAGTCGAAGTGGTCATTCATCGCCAGTCCGTCGTTCACTCCATGGTCGAGTTTCACGACGGATCGGTCATTGCCCAAATGAGTCCACCGGACATGCGCGGACCGATTCAATTCGCCCTCAACCATCCACACCGCGTCGAGAACCCTTCGTTCCGCGGTTTCGACCTTGAGCTTTACCGCGAGTTGACCTTCTCGGCCCCTGACCTCGAGCGCTATCCCGCCCTAGAATTGGGATATCGCTGCATCCGCCAGGGCGGCGACTCCGGCGCCGTTCTCAACGCCTCCGACGAAGTTGCAGTAGCAGCATTTCTCGCACAAGAAATTGGCTTTCAAGACATCGCCCGAATCAACCGAAGCGTATTGGACAGTCCGCGCTCGCCGGTTCCCGCTCAGGCCTCTTCCACCGCCCTGCTCAGCTCGGATGCGGACGCTCGAGTTCAAGCCCGCCGGACCATCGACGCTTTGATCGGTGTCCCCAAGTAATCCTCAGATCGCTCCGCGCATTCCCCCCTCTTCCCCTCTGGTCAGTTAAGACTCTCCCGTATCGATGGACTTCATTCAAATCCTGAGAATCGTTCAGGTCGTCCTGGGCATTGGACTCGTGATCTTCGTTCACGAAGCCGGCCACTTCATCGCAGCTCGCATCTGCAAGGTACAAGTCGAAGTCTTCAGCTTGGGCTTTGGTCCACCGCTGTTTTCCTGGAAGCGCCGCGGAACGATCTATCAGATCGCGGCAGTTCCCCTGGGAGGCTTCGTCAAAATGCTCGGGGACGAGCCCACTCAAGAGGGCCGTGCCCAAGCGCGAGACTTCGATGAGACCTATTTGGATGATAAGGAAACGGTACTTGAGAAGCGCGATAGCGAGTTGAGCTCGAAGAGCGTCGGCCAGCGCTTCTTCATCTACTCCGGCGGCGTCCTGATGAACATGGCCTTCGCCGTGATTGTCTTTCCCTTTCTCTTCGCCGCGGGGGTGCCCTTCACCAAACCGCTGATCGACCCCGCTCCCGGCGGGGTCGCTTGGCGAGCGGGGATTCAACCGGGCTCGACCGTCGAATCGGTTAACGGTCGTGAAGTCTTCGAGTTTGGGCACATCGGAACGTCGGTCGCCCTTGGAGATACCAAGCGGGTCGAGCTGATGGTCCGGGCACCCGGAGAGGAACAGGCGACGCGCTTCGTCCTGAAGCCGGAGAATATTGAACGGTACGGCTATTTCGGGATCCACGTCGGCGTGGGCACCGAGCCCGGCGCGAGCCTTCGCATTTCCGAGGGTTCGGCCGCCTGGGATGCCGGATTGAGAACCGGCATGCGCCTTGTCGACGTCGAGGGTGCCTCCACCGCGCTTCCGCCCCTTCGCCAAGTCAGAGTGAGGGAGCAATTCGGCGCTGAGATTGTCCTCAACGTTCTCGATGATGGAGAGCCGCGCACCTTCCGCGTGCAGCCCGATCTAACGACGGAATCACCGCGCCCTCGTCTGGGCGTCCATCCACTTCGTAATTTCATACTCGCAATCCGCGACAATCCCGACTTGGAAGCACTCGGACTCGAGGCCGAGGACAAGGTGCTCGAAGTCTCCGGCCATCCCATCTATCGCGATGGAGACCTGGCCGAGGCACTGATTGAGTCGACGGAGCCGATCACCTTTCAGGTCGATCGCGCCGACAATCTTAAACGGCTCGCCATGCCCGCTGGATCCGGTGAGTTCACTCGGGCTCGGCGACTCAAGCTATTCAATGACATCGCCATCGGCCGCGACTTTGGAAGCACGAGCGTGGCGGTCGCTCTGGGTGAAGCGGGCTACGAAGCCGGGCTGCGTGATGGCGACAGAATCACTCACATCAATGATCGAAAAGTCGAGAACTGGACTGCGGTATACGACGCTCTCGGCGAAGCGGGCACGAGTGGATCCCTGGTCGGATTGAAAATCCATCGCACGGCCGGTGACGCGCCGGGCTATTTAGAGCTCACGGCGCAACTTCGAACGGGAACGTTGCCCGCTTACGGCATCTTCTTAAGCCAGCCCGAATACATCTATCAATCCGCGGGTATGGCAGAGGCGATTCGGGTCGGAATCGACTGCTCGATTCGCTTTATTGAAGACACGTGGCTCACGCTCAAGGGCATGGTCTTCAAGAGCGTCAGCACCAAGAACATGGGCGGGATCATCATGATCAGCCAGGTGTCCTACAGCGTCTCTCAACAGGGCTTGGCCAAGCTACTCTTCTTCCTCTGCATGCTGAGCATCAACCTGGCGATCCTAAACGTGCTCCCAATTCCCGTGTTGGATGGCGGGCACCTGTTTTTCCTGCTCATCGAAAAGCTCAAGGGCTCTCCCGTCTCGGACCGCGTGCTCGGCTACAGCCAAATGGTCGGCTTGGTTTTGATTCTCTCGTTGATGGTGTACGTCACCTTCAACGACATTCAGCGCTTCTTCCTCTAGCCCGCATTCTTCATGACCACGCGGACGAAACACCACGAACGGCCGGCTACGCCAGCCTTTCGGCCTCTACCGGCGTTTCGCGAACGGTGGCTTCCTCGACGACCTTTCAAGGTCGTCTGCGGGGCCACCGCCCGCAAAACACCAGTAGGAACCGAATCGAGACGTTTCGGCTCGCGGCTCATGAATCATGCAGGCTAGCAACCCGTGGAAAAAGTCATTCACCCCAAGGATTGGCTTCTCTAAGAACACCATGCTCGCTTGGGCAAAACTTCTTCGAATCGCCCTAGCCCCGACGGCGGTGGCCGATGTTGCGGCGGGGATCGTGCTCGGTGCGCGAGGCTGGCCGCCGGGTTCGAGCTTCGTGTTTCTGCTCTTGGCTTCGCTCTCGGTCTATCACGGAGCCATGGCACTCAACGACTGGTCCGATCGCGATTGGGATGCCAAGACCCGCTCGGACCGCCCGATTCCCGCTGGCTCCATCAGCGCGAGAAAAGCCCTGAGCGTCGCGCTGCTCCTCCTCGGATTGGCGCCGCTACTCGCCTTCTTCGCCGTTCACGAGAGAGCGGCAGAACCTACCAGTATCGCCTGCGTCGTCGCGACCTCGCTCTCCGTCCTCTTCGCGATGGCCTACGACCTCGGACCGCGCGGCCCCCTACTCGGCCCCTTGCTCCTCGCTACCTGTCGCGCACTCAACCTCGCTTCGGGTGTCTTCTTCGGACTGGCATTCACCGCCGGCTCGTCAACGGTTCCCGACCTCACCTCGCTGCTTGTGATTTCGGCTTACGGGTCCTTCGTCTTCATCGTCTCTCGGCTCGGCCGCATGGAAGATGGGGAGTCCGCTCAATCCCTCGAGCGCCTGCCCGCACGCTATTGCCGCCGCCTCGCCGTTCTACTTGGCGGCGTTGGCGCACTCGCTTGTATCCGAGCGATATTTCAGGCCGGAGAGCTGCCGACATGGGAAGCACTTCTGCCGCTGGTGATCGGAGTTGCCGGCGCAAGAGCACTCTGGATTCACTCAAGACGAGACCACTGGGAACAATCCCATGTGATGCAGGCCATGGGCTGCGCGCTGCGTCGCTTCCTCGTTCTTACCTCATGCGCCGCACTCCTGGTTCCCGGCACCCCACCGCGCCTGGTGGCCCTGCTCATTCTGTGCGGCTTTCCGCTCAGCTACTGGCTGCGAAAAGTTGCGCCACCCAGCTAGTCATTGAGCTTTTGACTTAACCACTCATGGGCGGCTTCGGGATCCACGACCTCAAGGTTCAGCTGGGCGTCTTCAAGCTCGGCAATCCACTCGCCGATTCGCGGTCCGGCCGGCGCTCCCGCCGCCAGCATATCCTTGGCTCTAAGCAGCGGTTCAGGCCAGAGTTCCTCAGGTGAGAACCGACTCCTCGCTTCTACTAAGCGGTCCCAGTTCGCCGTTGAAGATCCGATGGCGCCACACCAAGCGCGACCGAGCGCCTGCGCTTCCGGCCACACCGGTTCCCGCAAAAGCCGAATCCGTTCGGCGCGAGAAGCCGACTGATCCTTCGAGAACTTCAACAACGCTTCGGTCCTCACGAGCACCTGCACGATGGACGTGACCCGCTGAAGCGTCTTCTTCGAGGGCTTCAACTTCGCGAGAATCGACAGCTGATCTTCGAAGTCCGGTGAGCTCGAGAGGTCGGGTCCGAACAGAGCCGCGAGCCGTAGATCGACATCGACATCGACATCGACATCTCCAGAGCCCGCGAGCTCGCCGAGGACCTGGGTTCGAACCCGACTGCCCTCCGTACCGAGGGACCAGCCGGGAAGCGCCAAGGGCAAGAGCTCAAGGTCGATCAAGAGCCCCACAGCACCGGCCGCATCAGGCATGGCAAGCATGCCAACAAGCTCGGCTAGTACGCGCTCCGCGGAAACCCCCTCGAGGGCACGGGCGTTCTGAAGGGCCGCCTCGAGAGTGCGCGGCTCCACCTCCAAGCCGAAGCGAGCGGCCAGCCGCGCAAGCCGCAACAGACGCAGGCCATCCTCACGAAACCGCTCGGCGGGGTCGCCGACGCACCGCAATAATCCCGCTTCTAGGTCCTGCAGCCCGCCTTCGGGGTCAAAAAGCTCGTCGGTGAGCGGGTCGAGGTACATCGCATTGCAGGTGAAATCCCTGCGCCTCGCGTCTTCCTCCAGCGAGGTCCCGAACTCCACCTCGTCCGGTCGGCGCTGGTCGCTATAGCCTCGCTCTTCGCGAAAAGTAGTCAGCTGGATATCCAAAGCCCCCGCGCGGATGACAACCGTTCCGAAAGCGCGACCGACCAGGTGGCTGACTTCGAACCAGGCCTCGATCTGATCGGGAGTCGCCGCCGACGCCATGTCGATGTCCTTTGGACTTCGCCCCACCGCCAAGTCGCGAACCGCACCGCCGACAATCCACCCACGCACGCCGTGGTTTCCCAGCTTCTCGGCAACGGAGCGAGCCGCGGCGAGAGCTTCGGATGAAAGAGAATTCACATGTGGAATTTCCATGGTCTTGATTCGGGCCTCCAGCTTTTCGAGAGTAAGAGGCACATGACCCCTACGTCGAGTCGATTCAGCAGCAAGTCGAAAGAGTTCCCCGGCAACTCTCCGTCCAAGCGGCCCAGCCCCTCCGCGCTTCTCAGCTTAGTCGCAATCGGGATTGTGATCATCCTCGTGGCACTGCCCAGTCTCCGCGGCTTTGCCCTGCACGAGAACGAAGCCGACGCCGTCCGCGTCTTGCGTGCCTTGGGGCATGCGAGCCGAGAGCAAACGGAACCCACGGAGCTCAGCATCGGGCAGCTCTTCTCTGGGAATCCCGAGTTGCAACATCGGTTTGGCGACCTCGAATACCTTGAAGACTTCGAGCTTCTGCGTACGCACGGCTATCTCTTCGATCTCGTTGTCGGGGAAGACGGACCGACTCTACGCGCTTGGCCCTGGGCGTTCGGTCGAACGGGACGCACGGCTTTTTGCCAGACCGCAGACGGAGTCATGCTTGGCCACGCGAACGAGAACGGAGCGTGGAGCGGGACCTCGGCGGTCACATCCGGCGCGGCACTTGAGGCGAGCTGGCGCAAGCTGCGCTAGCAGCAGGAGCCGACGGGCTCGCCGTTCAATACCACTTCCAGAGCAAACAGCGCATTCCGTCGCGGACGTCCTGTTGCTGAATGCGATAGCAGATGCGCTTGAGCAGTGAGGCCACCTCCTGCGCGGGCCCCAAGCGAGCGAGCTGTTCGCTTGCGAACAGAATCTCATAGGGATTGCGGTCCGGGTCGCTGAGGAAATCGCGCAAGTGCGCGCGTGAGCCATCGGTACGGAAGCACGTCGAAGACCACAGCAAATCGATTCGCTTCAGAGGATCGGTTTCATTCTCCAGCTCGCTGTAGAGCCAGGCGCGGCCAGCCTCTCCCGTATTGGACGCGTTCACCATCAACATTTGGTGCGCTCGGTGTTTCGCAAGCTTCCCCGGATGCTCGAGCGCGATCTTGCGCAGCAACTTCGCGGACTCCGCTCCCGGAATGGCTCCAATGGTTTTCAACACGCCGAACCGCTCTTCGAGCGGCAGGTGTTTGCGAGTATGATCCACCATAATCAAGCGACCGCGTGCTCGGTCCGCGAGTTCGGCATCCACGAGCATGCGCTCACGCAGAGCGCTCAGCGCATCGTTGCGCGACTTGGAATCCCCCTCGAGCAGAGCGAGCGCTTGATCGGTAGCCGCCTGATCGCCACGGCGAATCAACGCGGCGAGCGCAATCCGACGCACGCCCTCTTCGGAGTCCCCCAAGGATTCGGAGAGCGTGGCGTCGATCTTCGGCGTCGCGTCCAGCGCCGCGAGTGAGGTAATGGCCGTCAATCGCACAGACGCGGAACCATCGTTGATCAGAGCACTCAAGAGAAGCTCGACGAGCTCGGCTCGGCCACAGGCAAAGACTGCACGCTCTCGTTCAAGCTCGGGACCCTCGGAGATGGCGGTCCTGAGGAACTCGAGCGACTCCACGTCACCGGCTCGAGCGGCACACGCGGCGAACAACGGCTTCATTGTCTTCGGTACGGCGCCCAAGAGCTCTGCACACCGCGCGGCGGTTTCCGGGCGAACTGAACCGGAGAGCAAGTTGGCGAGGCCACTCCAAAGCGGCGCGTGAGTCCCGCTCTCGATCCAGTCCAAAAACAGTGCCTCGGCCCTCGCGGGGTCAGCCTTGTACATGGCCGGCAGGATCAACTGTTGAATGCTCACCGACTCCGCTTCGAGTTGAAACCAGAGCGGTTCGAAATCCTCGAGGATCGCGTGCCGCGCGGCCATGCCGCCGAGCGCTATTCGGCGAAGGGAATCACGGGGGTGTTCGAGCAAGCGCAGCACGATTTCCCGAGCGAGCGGCTCGTCGCTCATGACGGCGACATCCAGTGCGTTTTGAACGTAAGGCAGACCGTTCTGGTCGGTGTACCACTTCTCCGCAAGCCGTCGAACCGCTTCCATCGCTTCGGGTCCGAGCTGAGCGAGCTCATTCTTGGCTCGTTGAAGCGGTTCCGTATAGCCGGTTACGAGCTTGTCCACGAGCACGGGCACCATGAAGGCTGTGTCGCGATCGTAGTAGTACTCCTGGCTGCAACCGGACATGAGATCGGTGATCCGCACGTCCGTTAGGTAGATCGCACCGACATCTTCCGCTCCGTCATCCGCACCAGAGCGGGCAACTTGCTGTGACGTCGAAGACGCCTGGTCGGAGATCCGTGAAGAGTCGTCCGAAGCACTGCGGCTGAGGTCACCGCTCCCGGGGCTTCGGAAGAAGACGACGAGTCCAAGAACGAGTCCGACGACGAGGATCAGCGTGAAGAGCCCGAACAGCGCCGAAAGTCCTCGAATCCGTTGCCGAGAGTGACGGCGCTTCGCGAGCGAGTGATTCAACGTGAACTCGGCTCCCCTAGCCAGCCTTCAGAACGCTCAAGCTCAGCGGATGCGCGAGCGTAAGCGGCACGAGCGGATTTCTCCGTCGAGAGGGCCTGCGCCAAGTCTTCCTGGAACTGCAGTAGCTGAAAGGTCGTCGAAAGACCTTCGCGATAACGCGCCTGTTCCGCCTGAAGCTGCCGCTGCGCTAGCTCGCGACTCTTGAACGCGGCCTGTACGGCTTTGCCTCGATAATTGAGATCGCGAACTTTGGCGCGAACATCCGAGACCACATCCTGCTCGGTCCGGTCGTATTGCAGACGTGCGCTCTGAAGGCCGATGCGCGCACTGCGGTTGGCGCTTCGTGCGGCTCGATTGAACAGCGGGACATCGAAGTTGATCACCGCGGTATAAGTCGGGAACTCGGTATCGAAGGACTCGTTGATCGTATCTGTGAAGTCATCGTCAAAGCCACGATTACTGGCTGTGAAGGAGACATCCATTCCCGGCAGTGCCTCCGATTTGGCGCGAACAAGGCGGAGAGACTGAGCCTTAATCTCAAGTCGCTGTTGAACGAGTTCGGTCCGCAGCTCGAGCGCCCTTCCGAGCGAGCGCGTCCACTCAAGAGCTCGTCCGTGTTCCACATCCGGCAAAGCGGTTAGCGGAACGATGGGGGTCTCCCAGTCGCGCAGGTAGCGGCCCCACTGCTCGGCTTCATCGCGATGAAAGAGCAACGACTTGAGCGCATCCATAGCGACCTCTGCGTTGACCTGTGCCAGCAAGAGCTGCTCTTCGTTGGTCGCGACATTGGTCTCGGCCTGCAAGACATCGACTTCGGTACCGACGCCGACATCGAGCCGGCGCTGATCTTGGTCCACCTGCTCATTGCCCAGCTGCAGCGAGAGGACGCGAACGTCCACCTGCTCGATGGCCTCCACCAGGTTCCAGTAGGCCTCGTGCACGCGCAGGAGCAAATCCTGACGAACCTGCCGGCGACGCTCCGCCGCCTTGGCGAAGTTCAGCTCGGCGATTCGTTGTTGGGTCGTCGAGTAGGTGCTCCACGCTCCGCGCAAAAGCGGTTGGCTCAGCGTCAGCGAGAGCGAAGCGTCGGAAGAAGTACTCAGCGACGCGTCCGGGTTGTTGGTCTCGCTGTTGTCGATCTCGTAGCCCAGCTCTACGCTGCCGCCGGAGAGCAGTGGAAAGTTCACCGATTGATTGGTCGAGCGGCGATCGATCTTGAGCACGTTGCCCTGCCCGCCCTGTGTGTTGGTAGAAGCTTCGATCTCGGAGTCGAAATAGGTCGCCGACAGGCGATAGGTCGGATCGAAACTACCCCACTGCCCGAGCGCATCGGAGCGCGCGATTTCCGCCGTCATATCCTCGAGCTTCAATTCGAGATTGTGCTCGAGCACGATGCGAATCGCGTCTTCCAGAGAGAGCTCCAGAACGCGCTGCTGGGGAAGGGGCACGTCCTCTGTGTCCTGGTAAGCCCGGACGGATCCGAGGACGGGACTCTGGATGAGGCTGAGGAGGGAAGCGAGCACGAGGAGGATAGGGCTGGCAGTCATAAGCCCGAGAGAATAGTCAACGCGCGGGGTCAGAACTACAGGGTCGAACTCGACGGCCCCGGCAGCTCCCCCTCGACCGCTAGCTCGCCGAACCGATTATCGCGGGATCCCGTCCAACCATGCGTCCAAGACTGCTCCACGAGCCAAGCCCTGGCTGGCATGTTCAAATTCGGTGAACCAGCGATTTGAGAGTGGCTTGCCCGATTGCTCGCGTCGCGAGGCCACTCCGGCGTCCGCCCAAGAATCCACGCGCCAGAGGATTCTCAGCTCTGCACTATCGAAGCCCAACTCCATAGCGCGCAAAACCGCGGCCCGAATCAGCGGCGTCGCACTCGAAGGCTCGGATGAAGGCACCGGTCGAAGTCGCTCCAAAGCGGCTCGCAAGGCCTCTTGATCACCAGCCAGAGCCGCATCATCGAGAACGGCACGATCGAGAAGCGCCTCGACGAAGAGCGCTTCCGCGAGTGGACTCGCCGACACGTCCTCCAACTCCTCAAGCTCACTCCAACCGCCGGTGTTAATTCCAGAACTTCGGGCCGCTAAGACCCGTTCGACCAGCCCGTCCGACGACAGGTTAGCCGTGTCGGGTGCGCCCCACCGATGCAATGAGAAGCGCTCGAGTCGCCTGGCATTGGCGACTTCAAAAGCGTCGAGCCGCCGGCCATTCTCCTCCTCCAGCATCGGGACAACATCCGGGTCCACAGCGTCGATCTTTTCGTCGAGTCTCGGCGATTCTTCGACCACCACAGGAGGCGCGAAGAAAATCCGATGCGGCTCCGCCGGCTCGCGCAGAACGAACCAGGCGACAACGGGGAGAGCGGCAAGGTGCAGAATCAAACTCGCAGCCGCCAACCGAACCCAGACCGATTGTCGGCAACGCAAAAGCACAAGATCGCGAACCAGTCGAAGATCCCCAACCAGGCTAGGCCTCCGACGCGTCGTCGCACTCAAGATGCGATTCGAAAGGTCGGTGAACTTCGCGGAATCGGAATCTTTCGCCACGACTTCTCTCTGGCGGGCGACAAAGCCGCGCAGCTCGGAGAGCTGTCCCTGCAAGTCCGTCTCCTGCATGAGTTGTTCGTTTTCGCGCTCGCTCGGCTCCGCAGTCCGGTCGACGGCTAGCTCGACGATCCGCTCGCCGTCCAGCTCGCCCTCTTGGCGATCGGTATTCCTGCGATTCGAGCTCATGCTTCTGTGCTCCTTGCGGAAGGCACGGTTCCGTCAAGTGACTCCCCGACCGCGGCCTCGGTACCGTCGCCGAGCAACTCGCGCAGTCGACGCAAGGCGTAGAACATGCGCGACTTCACGGTTCCGACCGGTACGTCGAGCAACTCGGAGACCTCGGAGTAAGACAATTCTTGTAATGCGCCCAGCTCGAACACCGCGCGGTGCATCGTCGACAGGCTCGCCATCGCCGCATACAACCGATCCGATTCCTCACGGGCGGCTGTTGCGTGAGCGGCATCCGGCTCCGCGCTGGCGGTGCGCTCCAAGATGTCGAGCGGCTCTTTCTCCTCACCGGTCCCCGCTGTCCCCGAAATCGTCTTTCCGCGAGTCGACTGGCGACGCGCTCGGTCGATCCAGGCATTCCGAGCAATTCGAAAGGCGTAAGGAGCGAAGCGCTCGCGGGGAACGTAGTGATCAGCTTGGCTGTAGAGCTTCAAAAAGAGGTCCTGTGTCAGATCCTCGGCTTCCTCTGGATCGGCTCCCAGGCGCCGGAAGAATCCGACGAAGGTGCTTGTTTCTCCGACGACGAATCGCTCGAAGAGCCCGGAATCCCCCTTCGCAAGGCTGGCAAGGGGGTCCCGTTCGCGGTCCCAGAGTTCACGCAAGGGCTTTTGAGAACGCGCCGCGCCCCCATCGGTTCACGGAAAGGCGGCTGCTTTTTGGACTCTTCACGATCGACCTGCGGAGCTCTGGCGATGGAGGTCGGTGTGAATGAAGTCACGCGCCAAGGCCTCCAACAAGCGCGCCAATCGCTCTTCGGAGTCTCTACCCTCCTCATCGGAGTCCGCAACGAGCCGCATCGAAATTTCCCGCTCCGTGGGCGAGCGGTGCGCCATCTCGATCCAGATGAGTGGCCGGGGAAGTAGGTCCAGGACTCGACCGCCCCACTCAATGGCCGTGACTCCATGGGCGTGAAGGAACTCCTCTCCGCCACCCTCGAGGAAGGCGCGCTCGCGGCCCTGCATCCAGGCGTCAAAGTGAAAGAGCTCCAGCCGTCCTCGGTACTGATTCATCAGGGTAAAGGTCGGGCTATCCACGCACTCTTCCACCTCGAGCCCCCGTGCGAGCCCCTTCACGAACAAGGTCTTACCGGCGCCTAGGTCGCCGTCAATGCAGAGCACCGTCCCCGCTTCGATACGTTGCCCGATTCTCTCGGCAAGGGCACCGGTCGCCTCGCTGGACGCGGAGTGAAAGATGAGGGCTTCCGCACTAGCCATGCAGCCACCCCCCTCGACCCGTCCACGAACTCCACTCTCCATTCTCGCTTATGACGCGAAGCCCTCCGGTTTTGCGCACGACTCCCACGACCTCAATCAGCGGAAACTTTCTGGCCGCTCTGGGTTTCGCCCGCTTCCAATCCGACGGATTCATCGTCGCGATCAGTTCGTGATCTTCTCCGTCCGTCAGTGCGTGCTGAATCGCGAGACGACCATCGCGCTTCTCCAGCCAGCGCGCGTCTCGATGAACGCGCACGCGCTCTAAATCAATCCCGACCTGCGACTGCGAACAGATCCGCGACAGATCCAGAGCCAAACCATCGCTCACATCCATCATTGCCGTTGCGCCGTGTCGGTAGAGCCACAGCCCTTCCTGCACTCGCGGTTCAATGTGCAAGTGCCGTCCACGGATCGATCCGCCTGTGGGGCCTGTCAAAAGCACGAGTTGGCCGGCGCGCGCGCGGTCGCGCCCAGGCGCCTTGCGCTGTCCATCTAGAGCGCCTAGGGCTGTGATTGAAACGTGAACCGGACCCGGCGCGCAGGCCAAGTCACCCGCAACGAGTTCCGCCCCGAAGTGAGCGGCGCGCTGACGGACCCCGGTAATCAGGGCACGCATCCAGCGATTCGATTTCGATGTCGGCGCCGAGAGACTCAAAAGAACTTGCCGCGGCGATGCGGCGGTGGCTGCGAGATCGGACAGGGCACGCCCCACAGCTTTCAAAGCGATTTTGGCCGGTGAAGCATCGCTCGCGAAGTGAACCGATTCGATGGTCTGGTCCACGCAGACCGCTCGCCGTGAAGCACAGGGTGAGAGCACGGCCGCGTCATGGTTGGCGGAACCCTTGATGGATTTTGGCTTCTCCAGGCTCGCCAACCAGCCGTGCAATTGATGTTCACTCCAAGACACTTGTGAATAGTAGCAACCGAGAGAGCGCTGTCGCCTACAGGTGCACAGATCCTGAGAGCCACCGCCAGTGATCGAAAAGACTGCTAATCTCTAGGCCATGACCGATCGAAGTCCCCTGCCCATCGCCCTTCCGCGACCGAGTTCGGGCCGTGTGCTGCACCTCGCTCCTCACCCGGATGACGACATCATCGGTTGCGGCGGAACGCTCTGTTTGCATGCACAAGCCGGGGATCCCGTTCACGTCGTCGTGGCCTTTAACGGTGAAGCGGGCGACCCCGAAGGGCGCTACGGCTCGACGAACTATGCCGAGCTTCGACGGCAGGAGACTCGTGCGGGTGGAGTCCACCTGGGGCTTTCCGACTACGAGTTCTGGGACTTTCCCGAGGGGCACAGTCCCGGGGAGGAAGAGCTGATCGGAGCCACGCACAAGCTCGCAGCATGCGTGCAAGAGTTTCGGCCCGACATCGTCTATGCGCCTTGGATCGGCGAGTACCACCTCGACCACTACACCCTTGCGCGAGTCGCACGCATGGCTCTGTACGCCCTCGACTTTCAAGGCGCCGCCTGGGGCTGGGAAGTATGGACGCCCTTAATTCCCACCCACATTGTCGATATCACCGAAGTGTACGATCAGAAGGTGCTCGCGCTTCAGGAGCATAAGACACAGCTCAAGTACCAGGACCTCGTCCATATCGCTCTGGCCATTACCGCGCATCGCAGCGTCTACATCTCCCCCGAATCCCGGCACGGTGAAGCGTTGGCACCCCTTGGGGATCCATCCCCAGCTGACCTCGAACTTTTAAAAAACCGCGGTATCGAACGCGGAACCCTGGGGCCGAGTTGAGGATTCTGCCCGATCCTCGAGAGCCGGGATAAGCGATCGAGACTTATCGATTATCCGGAGGGAATTCGCACGGCCTTGTCGCAGTCATGCGCGAAAACGCGCACCGAGTTATCCATTCTGTTCGAGCGTCTGGATCCAAGAAGTAGAGAGCTTCGAAAGCAATGTTCTGGTGATGTTCGTAACGCTCTTCTTGGTGGCGAATAGCCAGACGAGGGAACTCCAGCACCGCGTGCTCGAAGCTATCGAGACGGAAACCCGCGTTTAGAAAACCTCTATTACGCGTCGAGGGACCGCTTCGATGAACGGATTGGGGATCGGGGGCGATCGGACTGGAATCGACCGTCGAAACCCGGAACGACTGAAGAAAAAGCAGCTGCAGGACTCCAAGTGGGCTTTTTGGCGGCGATGGATCCCCAACCGGTTCGTCGACGTGCATCGCCCCTGTCCAGCATGAGGGGTGTCGGGAACCCGGGGGGCCCCGTATAATTGCGGTGCCGAGACGACGCGACCGTCGCGATCCGACTCCCCCTACTGTCCGTACGGTGGCCGGAAAATTCGTCATGGCCGTGGAAGACCACGCTCTGACTCATCCGGCATATTGCCCTTCGACGCTCGCTGACATGCGCACTATCTACGACCTTCGCGACCGCGTTCGCTCCCATCCCTGCTACACGCATCCCATTTTCGAACACTGGGCACGCGTTCAACCGCGGCCGGAAGTTGTCGGGGCGCTCTTTCACCAGATCCAAAAGTTCTGCTCGTCGACGAGACCGGGCGGAGCCTTTCCCGACGCACTCCGCGAAATGGGGATGGACGGCGAGAGCCACTTGATCGCAGAAATCGTCGAGAGCGAAGAGGACCACGGACCCGAGCTCGCCACGATGGCTGGGTACATCCTGAATCGCGCTTCGGGCGAGAGCACGTGCGCGGACCTCACGGACCAGGCGGCCGTCGAGGCGACCCTCAAGAAGTGCTCGGACGATCTCCTCGGTACGCTGCCCGGGTATCAGCACGAAACGGGACTGTTGCCCCAGACACGCAACGCCATCGCGGTGTTCGAGAGGCGCAATGACGCGAGTCGCCAGGCTACGCTGCGCAATCTCGGAACGGCACTGGGACTCGAGATCATCTCGAACCGTCACCTGATTCCGGGTGAGATGCACTGCTTGGTCGAGAGCGGGCTCTACAAAGCCACCCTCGACGATGACGAGATGCACTACCTACTCGAGCACTTCGGCGAGACCGGCGCTGAGCATCAGCATGAGAAGAAGGCTACCGAAGCGGTCGGCTTGATGCTCAACGAGGAGACCGAGCCATTCATTCTGGCCGGAATGGACGACTTCCTCGATTCGATCAACGCCTTCTGGGATGTGCTCGACACGGCGCTCCTGCAGTCGGGGCGGCCGGCCGAGTCACCTGTCTCCGTCGGAGCCTGATCCCTTGGGGGCCCCAGCCTCCGAGGCGCAAACGACACTGTTCAGAGAGGCCGATAGCGGGGACGAAGAGCTCGTCTTTTCGGCCTACAGTCATTCGTTCGAAGGGGACGTCGATGCACGCGCTCCTGAGTCGCCGAGTTCTACGACCTGGAACTGGCGTCAATCCGCGAACCCGGCCGGTTCGCGGGTGCTCTTGGGCCTGCGCGACGAGCGCGTCGTCAGCCTGATTAGCGGCAGCGCTCAGCGCATGCTCATCGACGGAGAGCCCGCGCTCTTCAGTCGCATCGACGATATGCGGGTGGCCCCTGAAGTGCGGCGCGCTCTCGGTCGGCCGGGACTCGTCGTTCGCACGGGCCGCGCTTACGCATCGACCTTTGGCGGCGCAGATCGCGACGTCCTGGTCTGGGGCTTTCCCACACCCGCCGCTTGGCGTGTCTGCAACTGGCACATGAAAGCGGACGTGGTTCGGACACAGTTCAAGCTCATTCGCGAGGCCCACGAGGTCCGCATCGGTTCGGCGGCGGGCGTCGATGTTCAGCCGGTGACTCGTTTCGACGAAGATGTCGATCAGCTCTTTGCTCGGTTCGCCGAAGGCAAGGGTGCTGTGCTTGTGCGCGATGCCGCCTTTCTCAACTGGCGCTTCCTCGACCGGCCGGATCACACCTATGAGTGCGCGGTCGCGCGACGCGGCGGAGAGCTTGTCGGCGCCTCGGTGTTTCGTCGCGGCGACTTTGATGGCGACGCGGGCGTCGGCCTCGTGTGCGACTGGATGGTGACACCCGACGATGAGCACGCGGCAAACGCACTACTCGGCTGGCTCGTCGAGCGGGCCGACGCAAGCGGATGCGAGCAGCTCGTCTCGCTCATCCCGGAGTCCTCTCCGGACTGGCGACTATTCCATGATCGCGCGGACTTCCTTGCCGTCCGGTTGAAGAAGCGCTTCTTCCTGGCCTTTCGTCCGTTCACGAAACGCCTTCGTCCCCACTGGCTCTACGACCGCTGGCACTACACGCTCGCCGACACGGACTTCTGCTAACCCGACACGCCGTCATGTACGAAATCCGCGAGTATCGGCCCGG
Source organism: Planctomycetota bacterium (assembly GCA_029259635.1). GTDB lineage: Bacteria > Planctomycetota > UBA1135 > UBA1135 > OFTM34. The sequence continues at coordinate 41,279 of JAJDEU010000010.1, forward strand.
CGACATGCCGTCCCTCATCGATACGTTCAATCTCGTCTTCGGGACCGAACGCACTCCGTCCGAGTGGCGCTATACGCACGAAGACAATCCAGCCGGTCTGCGCCTCTTCGTTGCCGTCACGGAGGATGGTCAAGCGGTGTGTCAGTACGCCGCGCGTCCCTACCGCCACTGGATGGACGGAGAGGAACGCATCTTCGCGGAGATCATGGACTCCATGGTCCACCCGGATCATCGCGCGGGGCTCAAAGCGCCCGGGCTGTTCGTGCGTACCGCGCTGCCTTTCTTCCCCGAGTACGGCGGTCCGAATCCCCCGGCGGACGTCGTCCACTACGGCTGGCCGGTCGAAAAGGCCTACCGCATCGGCCAGCTCTATCTGCACTACAACGTCTATCGTTCGCAGACCGTACTTGCCCGCGAGACGGGCGTGGGTCCCACGGAGTTGCCGGCCGGCGTTCGCGTGATCGAGCGCTTCGACGATTCCGTCGATGCGGTCTACCTCCGTTGTCGCGACAATTGGGGCACGAGCACGATCCGCGACGCCGCGTTCCTCAACTGGCGCTTCGTCGACAACCCCATGAACGAGTACACCATTTTCGGTGTCGAAGGTGACAACGGGCTCCTCGGGTACGCCGTGTACCGCTCCAAGAACTGGCTTGCGCCGGGGATGGCGGTCCTTGCCGATTGGCTCGTCCCGGACGACGAGCCCGAGGTCGCCGAAGCTCTGCGCGAAGCGGTGCTCGCGCAAGCCAGAGCCGACGGACACACGGCGCTCGGGCTGTTCCTCCCGGACTGGTCGAATTGGTTCACGCAATTCCAACGTTGGGGTTGGCGGGTGTGGCCGACGCCGTACTACATGGTCGGCCGCACCTTCGATCCGCGCCGCAGCCTGTGGTGGCTTCGCAGCAACTGGTGGTACACGCTCGCGGATTCCGATCTGGTGTGAGCGACTGAATCGGTTCGTTCGCGTCGCGCGAATCGCCGTTGCGACCGCTTGCATCGGAGCGAGAAGAACTCGGAGCTTACCAGTGAAGCAGAACGCGTCCCGAGATTCGTGTTCGCTCGATCGGTCCCAACACGCGACTGTCGCGCAACTCGACGCCGGGGTTGTCCCCTTCGATCCACAGGTCGCCTCGTTCGATTTGCCGTGCAGCGTTTTCTGGGAGGTCGCTGGGAGCGGCGACCACTCGCCCGAGCAACCACCGCTCGGTCGAGCCTTCTTCAAAGAAGACCAGGTCTCCCAGCTCGGCTTCTCTCGGCCTCAGATCCACCCACATAAGATCCCCCGGTGAAATCTCGAGTACTGGGGACTGTCCGGCTTCGGGAAGCCGGACCAAGTCGAAGCGCAAGAATAAGAATCCCAACGCCAAGAGCGTCCCGATCCAGACCGCAACGCGAAGGCGGCCAACAAGTCTTCGAGCCACTTGCAGCCGCGTCGGTGCACTCACGATTTGCACCCAGCTGATCGGTAGCACTCGACGGCCGTCTGCACGTCCGTTGCCCCAAAAACCCCGGAAAGGACGGCAACTCCCGCGACCCCCGCTTCGAGAACGCCGGACACATCCTCGGCACGCAGACCACCGAGCGCCCAGATCGGACGATCGGTGATCTCAAGTGCTCGCTTCAGACCGGACGTCCCTATCGGCTCGAGAATCCCGGCTTTGGAAGGAGTCGAACGCACGGGGCCGTGAAACAAATAGTCCGCGGGCGCCCAACTCTCCGGCTCGTCTCCCGCGTGCGTGGAGAGCCCGATGGTCAGCCGATCACCTGCGATCGCGGCGACCTCGACGATCGGAAGCGAGCGGAACCCCAGGTGGATGCCGTCGGCATTCGAAGCCAGCGCGATATGAACCCGATCGTGAACGCCGAGCCAGGCCTGCTCCACATCGATGGAATCGAGCCGAGTCCGAAGCTGACGGGCCAGCTCCAAGAAGGCCAAATCGGGCAGGCAGGGTTCGCGCAATAAGATCCCGCGCAATCCGCCGCGAACCGCGCGATCGAAGAGCCCGAGAAAATGAGCGGCGGCTGGAGCATCGCGCAAGTCGCCCGGAGAAATCGCGAGGAGCTGGGGCGGCAACTGTTTCAAATGACCTCGATGAGATATCCCAGGTCGCGGAACAAAGCTTGCGCTCGACGGGGACTCGACCGCTTGACCAGTCTCGCATAGCCCTCATCACCGAACTCCGCTACGTGCGTTCGAACACCGGGATCCGTTCGAAAACGCGTCCAGGTGGCGGAATCTGTGCAGTGCAGCTCTAACTTTGAATTCAGCGTCATGAGCCCGGCGCGAATCGCCCAGTCGCGCACCGAGAACAAGACGTTCTGAGGAACGGGCGTCCTGGAGTTCGAGCTGAGCACGCTCAGGATTCGCTCCAAGAACAGACCTTCACTGAGAGCGCGCCTGACAGAAGCTTCCGTCAAGACATAGTGCAAGAGGTGTCCGTGAGTGCCGCGATCACAAAAGCGATCCAGATCGTGAATCAGCTCGTAGTCATCTCCGGTGGGGAAAACAACAATCTCGAAGTCGGGTGTGACGACCAGAGTTCCGACACCGTTCTCCGCAACTTCATTGGAGCTCAGACCGAGCAGACGCGCGCCGGAAGGAGTCAGACGCATGGCAACCGGTCGTCCGCTCTTGTCATAGCCGAGATCGAGCACGCCCAAGAGGTACAGTCGTTTTCGCGCCCAGCTCACGAGGTTCCAAGCCAGCCGCTGCACGTCGTCTTGTGGAGAGTAAGCGCCACTGTGCACGCGTTCGGCGAATTGATCCTCGGCCTCTTGATCGTCGAGGCTCGACAGGTAGGTGTTTCTCGCGAGGAACGGCAGGTACATCAGGTCGTACCAGACGCCGGGTTCGATGCGCTTGATAAGGCGCAAGAAGATTTGGCGGAGTCGAACCTGGTGGAACAGCTCACCACCCAGGTCGCCTTCCTCCACGGAGTAGTCGACGAGATACCGCAGCTTGTAATTTAGAGACTGCGAGCCCCACTCGCGGCCAGCTGAGGTAATCCCGATCGTGCGCTCGCCGGTGCTGTCAATCAGACCTTGGTCGTGCGCGAACCGGAAGATGAATGAGAGCACTTCCTCTCTTGCCAGTTCGCGGCCCGGGTTCGGAATCAGGTGCTGGAGAATCTTGCGTTCGGTCGTCTTGAAAATCTCGCCGTTCACCGTGAAGCGCACGTCGTGCTCGATGATGAAGGTCAAGAAATGCGAGAGGTTGGACACGAGATCGATTCCGAGTCCCAACTCTTCGTGCGGGCGATCCGGGTCACCGGGCACTGCTACATGTCGCAGCCAGGCCAAGGCAACCTCATTGAAGACGATCAAGGTCTCGTCCTCGTGGCGAATCCCGTACGGCCCGAGGTCCACTCTGCCCACCGTTCCGACCAACGACTTTTCCAGAATCATCTGCCAGCGGCGGCCATTCCAGTGCGGAAGATCCGTCTTCATGCGCTCGAAGAGTGAGCGCGGAAGGATCCCGCCGAACTCAAGGATCGCCTTCTCGATGAGTGCGCGAACTCCATCGGGCAAGCGCTCGATTCGCGCGACCGCAGCCGACTCGAGTGCGTACATCTTGTACATCTCGCGGACGCGATGCGTGCCCGATCGACCGTTCTTCGCGGGCTTCGCATAGAGCTTGTCCATGTAGCCGCGCAGTGTCAGAACTTCGAAGACGCCCTTACTTGTCGAAGAGCTACTGGCCACGAGGCCGTTGCCCACTTCCACGGGCAACGCGAACATTCGCTCGCCATTGCCCGCGAAACGAGTAGCACCCGTCTCGACCAAGAGAGCGCGACGAGAGAGCTGAATCAGTACCGCCTCGAGATCGTAGGTGCCGAGGTAGGAGAGCTCCTCCGCGCTGCCGAGTTCCACGATGCTCTTCTGGAACTTCGGAGCACGAGCGAGGTGCTCGAGAATCTTCAAGAGGCGCGTGCCCAGTCCAGCGACACACTCGCCAATCCGGCTGGGGTCCCCCATCAGCTCCACCACGCGCTCCCGCACCTGGTCATTATCCGGTGGCTGCCCTTCCGTCTTGCTGCCCACCCAGAACTGGAACAGGTCGCCGAGCTCCGATGCTGGAATGCGCTCGACCGCATCCCAAGCCGTCGGTTGCCCGCTCTTTTGCTCGCCTTTGGAGCTCAAGGTGGCCCGCTTCGGCGCGGAAGTGGAACGTTTATTCTTGCCGTTAAAAGATCTCGAACTCACACGGATACTCCGGAAACTAGCTTGGTGTTCAGCTGGGATGCGTCGAGGATTTCATAGGAATAGCCCTGCTCGGTCAGGAACAACTGGCGCTTCTGAGAGAATTCTTGATCTCTCGATCCGAGGGTAACAACGGCATAGAAGGAGGCCCCTGTGCCGTCGCTCTTGGGACGCAGGATGCGACCCAAGCGCTGTGCTTCTTCTTGGCGCGATCCGAAAGTGCCCGAGATTTGAATCGCCACATTGGCGTCGGGCAAATCGATCGCAAAGTTCCCCACCTTCGAGACGATCAAGACGCGTTCGCGTCCGTCTCGGAAAGCGTCGTACAGGCGTTGCCGTTCGGGTGCGGGAGTCTTGCCCGTGATGAGCGGCACCTTGAGGTGCTTTGCGAGCGCCGTCAATTGATCGATGTACTGACCGATAATCAGGATGCGACCGTCGCCGTGAAGCTTCATCAGCTGCTCGACGACCTCGGTCTTTGCGGGATTCTCCGACGCGATCCGGAACTTGCGCCGTGCATCGGCAAGCACGTAGCCCGCCTTCTCGGATTTACGAAGGGGAACCCGCACTTCCGTACAGTGAGCCGTGGCGATAAAGCCCTGTCCCTCGAGAACCTTCCACGGAACGTCGTACCGCTTGGGTCCGATCAAGCAGAAGACCTCGTCTTCCTTGCCATCCTCGCGAACCAGGGTTGCCGTTAAGCCGAGGCGCCGCCGCGCCTGAAGCTCGGCCGTCACGCGGAAGATCGGCGCGGGCAGGAGGTGGACCTCGTCATAGATCACCAGTCCCCAGTTCTCGCGCGAGAAGAGCTTGAAGTGTTCGAACTCGCCGGTCTTGCTCCGGCGCCAGGTGAGCATCTGATAGGTCGTGATCGTGACCGGACTGACAACCTTCTCCGAACCGGTGTACTCGCTGACCTGATTCTCTTGCAGACCCGTCTTATCGAGGATCTCATCATGCCACTGACGAACGGCGACCGAGTTAGCCGTCAGAATCAGGGTCTTCGTGCCGACGAGGCTCATCACTCCAAGCCCCACGATGGTCTTGCCCGCACCACAAGGGAGCGAGACGATTCCGTTTCCACCGAGAACACTTCCGCCCCGATGGAAGGCCTCGGCCGCGAAACGTTGGTAGGGACGCAGTTCGAACGACTGCTTGCCGAGGGTCTCTTCGCGAAGCTCGATCTCAAGCGGGTCGCCATCCACGTAGCCGCCCTGGTCGTCGACCGGGAACCCGATTTTGATCAGCGCCTGCTTGATCGATCCGCGCTGCAACTCACCCACCCACGCGCGACCTTCTGAATCACACTCGACCAGCTCGCGTATTTGAGTGTGACCCAAGACCTCTTCCAGAGACTCGGCATCGTCCGCAACGAGCTCGAAACGCTCGCCCTTTCGCTCGATTCGCAGGCTTCCGTAGCGCTTCAGCCAAGTTCCGATATCAACGCGAACGTTTTCCGGAATGGGCACGCACGAGAACTGCTCAAGACGCGACTCGATATCCTCGAAGGAGAGTCCGAGCGCCGCCGCGTTCCAGATCGACACCGGCGTAATGCGATAGGTGTGCAGGTAGTCGGGGCTCTTCTCAAGTTCGGCGAAGGAAGCGAGCGCGTCGCGCGCCTCACAGAAACGCGGATGCTCTTCCGTCATGGGACGACCATCCGCATCCTTGCGCGGCCGGCCGTTCTCATCGACGACCGAGCGCACGGTGTGCAACATCAGCGTTCGATCGCTCTGCACAATCAGGGGGTTGTCGGGCATCATACTCATCCGGGCGCCCCCGCTTTCTTCGCTCGCCGAGCCCCACCACCCTTGGTTCCGCCGTCCTCGTTTTCGGAGGGCCCGCCCTGCAGCGTATCTCTGCGGATCGCAAGCCACGGCCCCGTAATCGACTCCGAGTTAGCCATCAACTCCTCCGGCGTTCCGCTCGCGATGACCACTCCGCCTTGCTCGCCACCGGTCGGTCCCAGCTCCACAAGTTGATCACAGGCTGCCAGCAATTCGAGGTGGTGCTCAATGACCACCACCGCATCGCCGCGATCGGCTAACCGTCGCAAGACGCGATAGAGATGCGTGACATCGGAGAGATGCAGACCGGTGGTCGGCTCATCCAAAATGATGACGCTGCGCTCTCCAGTTCCGGTGCGCATCAGCTCCGCGGCGAGCTTCACACGTTGAGCCTCGCCCGAGGACAGGGTTGTCGAGCTCTGTCCGAGCGCCATGTAGCCCAGCCCAACATCGCAGAGGGTCTGCAAGATGTTCTTCTCAGTGGGCTGATGTTCGAGGAAGTCGCGGGCTTCGGCGGCTGACATGGCGAGCACATCGGCGATCGACTCACCGCGATACTTGATCGCCAGGATCTCCGGCTTGTAGCGCGCACCGTTGCACACCTCACAGGTCAACCAGAGGTCCGCTAAGAACTGCATCTCGACGATCTCTGAGCCTTTGCCCTCGCAACCGGGACAACGGCCCGACTTGCTGTTGAAGGAGAAGTGAGCGCGGTTGAAGCCCTTCATGCGCGCGTCCGGAGTCCGGACGAACAAATCGCGCAGGTGATCCATCAGACCCACGGCAGTGGCCGGAACGGAAGACGGGCTTCGGCCAAGCGGCGAGGCATCCACCACCATCACGCGGCGCCCTCCACCGAGCGCACCGATCATGCCCTTCCATCTCCCGCCAGGCTTCTCGCCTTCTAGTCCCGGAACGAAGCACCCCATGACGAGCGTGCTCTTTCCCGATCCCGACGGTCCGCAAATGCCCGTCAGTTCACCGTAGCGCACCTCCATCTCCGCCTTCTTGAGGTTGAAGAGCGAAGCGCCGCGGATTCCAATCATCTGCCCGAGGTTGGGCTTGGTCGTCGGGGACGAGCTCGAATCGGTGAGCTCGAACTCGCCGCGCAAGGCGCGTCCGGTCAGCGAGTGCTCACAGCTCATAACTTCATCGGGAGTGCCCTGCACCACGACCGTTCCACCGAACCGCCCGGCGCCCGGTCCCATGTCCACCAAGTGATCCGCTCTGCGCATGACGGTGTCGTCGTGCTCGACAACGATCACCGTATTGCCGCGATCGCGCATCTCGAGCAGCGCGTCGGTGAGCTGATTGATATCGCGCGGGTGCAAGCCCACCGTCGGCTCGTCGAGCACGTAGCAGACGCCGACGAGGTGCGAGCCCAAGCTCGCGGACAAGCGCACACGGCGCGACTCACCGCCGGAGAGCGTGGACATCGGACGGTCGAGACTGAGGTAGCCCAAGCCCACACGGCAGAGCAGTTCGAGGCGCGTCGTCAGCTCGGCGAGCACGGGTCGGACGGCTTCCAGATACGCCTTCTTCAGCTTCAAATTCCGCAACCACAGAAGCGCTTCCTCGACGGAGACGGCCAGTACCTCCGGCAGTCGGCGGCGTCCGACCGTGACGCTGCGCGGCCCCGGCGCCAGGCGCTCTCCGCCGCACGCTCGACAGGAGCTGCGCGACATGAAGCCCTCGAGGACCGAGCGCCAAGCCGCATCCTCGGCTTTCCCGTGCCAAGCATCGACGTGACCACAGAGCCCGGTCCACTCGGCGCTGAAGTTTTCCTCCAGATCCACGCGCTCACTGTGCTTCTCGATGTGCACGGAATAGTTCTCCCGCGCACCGACGCCAAACATGAGCAGCTCGACCTGCTTCTCGGTCAGGTCCTCGAAAGGCCGGAACAGATCGATTCGGTGAGACTTCGCCACGGCGCGGAGGAGGTGCTCGTAGTAGCCCTTCCCCTTCGTGAGGTAACGACCGAGCTTGCCACCGATGGCGGTGGGCTCGCCCGACTTGCGCACGAGCAGCGGAAGCTCGGGATGGTCCACCAAGAGATCGACATCGCACTGCCAGTGCTCCCCGAGCCCATCACAGCTCGGGCAGGCTCCGGCGTGGGTGTTGAAGGAGAAGTGACGCGGCTCCAGCTCTTCTTCCAGGTGATAGCCACACTGCGTGCAGGCGCCGGTGGTACTGAACTCGTGCCGACTGGGCGGACCCGTTTTGGCTTTGAGCAGCACACTGACTCGCCCGCCCGCGATCGACTCCGCTTGCTCCACCGACTCGGCGATTCGCGTACGCGTCTCGGCTCCGAAGGCTACACGGTCCATCACCAGGTCGACGGTATCGCTCGCTGCAGGGACATCGAACTTGCCGCTGAGCTTGACCTCGGTGCCATTCACCAGAATGCGCGCGAACCCCGCGCTCTTCCACGCTCCCGCAGCTTCGGCGAAGGCGCCTTCCATGTCGCGGGGCTTGGCGATGCCTTTTCCGAAGATGGGCGCAACGATCCAGCCCTTCTCGCCCTCGAAGCGTTTGGCGATCTGCTTGGCTGCCATGGAAGCGTCGCTGCGCTCGAGCTTCTCACCGTGCACCGGGCAGTGCCTGGTTCCCGCTCTCGCCCACAAAACGCGCATGTGGTCGTGCAGTTCAGTCGTCGTTGAGACCGTGGATCGCGGATGTCCCGCCGTACCTCCGGCTTCGACGGAAATCGAGGGACCGAGACCTTCAATCCGGTCGACAGGCGGCTTGTCACGAGAGCTCAAGAACTGACGCGCGTAGGTGGAGAGCGACTCGACGAAACGCTGACGTCCCGCCGCATGAATCGTGTCGAGACACAGCGAGCTCTTGCCGCTTCCACTGGGCCCGGTCACGACCGTCAGCGCGTCGCGGGGAATCTCAACCGTCAGCTCCTTTAGGTTGTGAGTGCGAGCTCGGACAACGCGTAGACTCTTGCGCGGTCCGCTGCCCTCCTTCGGGACGTAGCTCTGCATCTTCGTCGCGCGCGCCGTCCCCATCGCCACCAAGGCTTGGCCTGTATGAGAGGTCGGATGCGCTTCGATGATCTCCGGCGTTCCGCTGACCACAACGTGTCCGCCGCCCGTTCCGCCTTCGGGTCCCATGTCGATGACGTGATCCGCTGCTCGAATCAGATCGAGGTCGTGCTCAATCACGAGGACGGTATGTCCCTTGTCGACGAGTAGCTGCAGTGCGGCGACGAGGCGTGCAACGTCGTGCGGGTGCAGCCCGGTGGTCGGCTCGTCGAGCAGATAGAGAACGTGACTTCTCGCCGAGCCTTTCTGGAGGTGCTTGGCGAGCTTGACGCGTTGCGCTTCCCCGCCCGAGAGCGTTGTCGAAGGCTGACCGAGTGTCAGGTAACCCAATCCAACCGTGTTGAGAGCGTGGAGCGGCCGGACAATCTTGGGGTGATCGACGAAGAACTCCGTGGCCTCTTCAATCGTCAACTCCAGGACGTCGGCAATATTCTTGCCCCGATAGCACACCTCGAGAGTCTCCGACTGAAAGCGGTGTCCTCCGCACTCCTCGCAGGGCACCGTGACGGGCGCGAGGAATTGCAGCTCGACAAACTGCGCGCCGGCACCGAGACAAGCTTCGCAGCGGCCGCCTTCGATGTTGAATGAAAAGCGCCCGGGGCTCCAACCGCGCATGCGACTCTCGGACAACTGGGCGTAGAGGTCGCGGATCGGCGAAAAAGCGCCGGTGTAAGTCGCGGGATTCGAGCGCGGAGTCCGACCGATCGGCGCTCCGTCGATGACGACCAACTCGTCGACGTGCTCGGTACCTTCCAGGCTCTCGTACTTTTCCGGCAGGGGCGCTTCGCGGCCGAGCTCTCGCGTCAGTGCGCGCGCGAGCGTCGAACCGATCAGGGTCGACTTGCCGGAACCCGAGACTCCGGTTACCGCAATCAGAGAGCCGAGGGGGAACTCGACATCGACGTCATCCAGATTGAATCCCGTGGCTTTGCGAATACGCAGCCAGTTCCCGTTACCGGCCCGGCGCGTTTCGGGAGCCGGGATATGAATCTCCCCCCGCAACAATCGACCGGTCGGGGATTCTGCACGCGACACTTCCTCGGGTGAGCCCGCCGCGACGATCTCTCCGCCGTGCTTGCCGGCGGCGGGTCCGACGTCGATGATTCGGTCCGCCGCGCGAAGCGTCGCTTCATCGTGCTCGACGACGACGACGGTATTGCCGAGCTCGACCAGGTGACGCAAGGCGCCGAGCAGGCGACCGTGATCGCGCGCGTGCAACCCGATCGAGGGCTCGTCCAGTACGTACAAGACACCTTGCAAGCCCGCCCCGAGCTGGGCCGCCAAGCGAATGCGTTGCGACTCCCCGCCGGAGAGCGTGTCCGCGGAGCGCGAGAGGCTCAGGTAGGACAGGCCGACTTCATTCATGAAGGCCAGGCGATCCTTGATCTCCGAGAGTAGCTCACTCGCGATCTTGGCTTCACGCGTGTTGAGCTTCAGACCATCGAGTTTCGCTCCCAGCTCGGAAATGGGCGAGGAGAGCAACTCACCAATTAGAACCCCACCCACCTTGACGGCGGTGGCGAACTCATTCAGCCGAGAGCCGTGGCACTCATCGCAGGTCGTCTCTTCCAAAAGCTTCTCGACCATCTTCTTGCGATGGCCTTTGCTCCACGCGCGACGCAGTGCGGGGATGACTCCGCGGAACCGCCGTTCGAAGCTCGCTTTCCCGCTAAATCGCGCGCCGTTCCAGCTCGACTGGTCGGTGAAGTACTGCTCGCCAGCGCCGTACAAGACCACATTGCGAGCCGACTCCGAGAGCTCCGACCAGGGCGTATCGAGATCGAAGCCGTTCGCTTCCCCGACGCGCTCGAGGAAGGCGAAGTCGACGCGGGGAAACAGGAGCGCACCGCCGGATGCGCGCGAAACCGCCAGCGCGCCCTGACGAATCGTCATCGACGTACTGCGCACCACGCGTGACTCGGTCGGAGCGCGCAAGACGCCGAGTCCCTCGCACAAGGAACAAGCGCCGTGGTGGGAGTTGAATGAAAACAGTCGGGGTTCGAGCGGTGGCGCCTCGATGCCGCACTCGGTACAGGAACGGAGAGTAGAGAACCCGCGCTCGCTCGCTTCGCCGAGAATCGTCAGGTCCCCGCCGCCGTTCTCGATCGCTTGAGTGATCGCTTCGCGTAGGCGCGTGCGCGAATCCTCGTTCGCAGCGAGGCGGTCGATAACCAGCTCGACCGTGTGCCGGTTGTAGCGACCGAGCTCCGGGACCTCTTCCAGACGATGCACCTCGCCGTCCACACGAACCCTCACCCAGCCCCGACGCTGGAGATCCATAAAGAGCGCTTTGTGTTGGCCCTTTCGATCGCGAATCAGGGGCGCCAGCACTTGGACGTTTTGGCCGCCAAACTCCGAGAGACAGGTCGAGAGCACCTCGTCGGCGGTCTGAGCGCTGAGAGCTTGCCCGTGCTCGGGGCAGTGCGAGACGCCCGCGCGCGCATACAGAACGCGTAGGTAATCGTGAATCTCGGTCAGCGTGCCGACCGTGGAACGGGGCCCGCGCTGAATCGCTCTCTGGTCCACAGCGATCGCCGGGCACAGCCCCTCGATCGAGTCGACGTCCGGCTTCTCGAGCCGACCGAGGAACTGCCGCGCGTAGGCTGGCAGAGTCTCGAGGAAGCGCCTCTGGCCCTCTCGGAACAGGGTGTCGAAGGCCAAGGAGGACTTCCCCGAACCGGAAACCCCGGTAATCGCGACCAGCTGGTTGCGCGGAATCTCAGCGTCGACACCGACCAGGTTGTTCTGGCGGGCGCCGCGGATCTGAATGGAAGCCGGGTTCATCGGGCGTGGTTGCTCTAAGCCTTGTTCTTACAATCAGTTCCGACGGCCGGGCGGGAGAATGGAGGTGTCCGAAGGACCCACCGTCCGAAGCGCAAGACCGACCATTCTAGCAGCGCCGTCGACTCCCCGGAAGGCCCACAAGCCCGAGGTTGGCAAGGTTTGTCCTGCTTCTTGGGCTCGACCGTTCGGAAGAAATTTTGGTCAGCGTCGAACCCGTGAACGCAGCACGGTTTGCAGCGACGGACCCGCGGCGAGGATGTGCCCGCCGTAGAGCCAATCTTCGCCTCCATCGAAATCGGTGACGACTCCACCGGCCTCTCGGACCAGGAGCGCCCCGGCCGCTACATCATGAGCCGAGAGGTGCAGCTCCCAAAAGCCGTCCAGCCGACCGGCTGCGGTATAGGCCAAATCCAAGGCGGCCGAGCCCAACCTGCGCATGCCCCTCACGTCCGGGGAGAGCTCGATAAAGTTCGCAAGGTTGTTGTTCGCGAGTTCATTGCGCCGGTAGGGAAAGCCCGTGGCGAGCAGAGCGTCGCCGAGTGACGTCGTCCCCGTCACCGAGAGCTCTCGCCCGTTCAGCCTGGCGCCACCGCCGAGAGCTGCACAAAAAGTCTCTCTCAAAACGGGTGCATGCACGACGGCGGCGAGCGGTTGATTGCCGATGTAGAGCGCAATCGAAACGCAAAAGCACGGAATGCTGTGCACGAAGTTCACGGTGCCGTCGAGCGGATCGATGATCCACCGCGGACCCTCCGAGCCGAGCTCGTGCACTTCCTCTTCCGCTTCGATGGCATGACTGGGAAACCGCTCGCGAATTCTCTGCACGATGTGTCGTTCGCTCGCGACGTCGGCGGCGGTCACCAAGTCTCGTGAGACACTCTTCGAGCGAATATCGGCGGAGCCGAGTCGACCCAAGTACTCGAGCAGAATGTCGCCCGCCTCGCGTGCCACCGATTCCGCCAACTCGAGAGCTTCGCGGCCCAGGTCCGCCAACTCGGAAGGCTCTTTCATGAACCGGCGCCCGCGACGAGTCGCTCGGCAATCGCGTCGTGCATGGGCTTGAAGCAGTATTTATTCAGTCCCGCTTCGGCTTGCGGATACTCGACCAGAATCGAAAACACCCAATTCACTCCATCGGCTCCCTCCGCCAGTCCCGAGAGCGATGAGGTTCCGGAAATCCAACCGGTCTTCGCGAAGACGTGACCGGTTGCGGCCCCGGAGCGCATGCGGTTTTCCAGCGTGCCGGAAACGCCGGCAATCGCGAGTGAATCCCGAAAGGCCGAGCGCATTGGATTCTCCGGTCCCAAAACGGCGGCGAGTAGGGTCGCCATTTGGCGAGCGGAGACGCGGTTCGCGCGACTCAAACCCGAGCCATCCACCTGCGCCAAACCGTCGGCGGGCACCCCGAGCTGCTCAAGGGCTTTTGCCGTCGCCAGCCCGCCCGCTTCCCTGGATCCCCGCCCAAAGGTCGCTCGCCCGGTCGCGAGAAAGACTTGGTCGGCGACACTGTTTGCCGAGTCGGAATTGACGGGAATCAAGGTGCTGCGCAGCGAAGACCGCATGGTGTAGAGGCGCTGAGCAGGCGCGATATTGCGAAGCACGCGTACCTCGCCCGAGAACCGAATACCCGCGCGCGAGAGGGCCGCGAGAAAGCTGCTTTCGAACAGAGCCACTGGATCCGGGTGGGAAAAGCTGGCCTCGACCACACCGATCGACTGCCCGATCTTTCCGCCAACGGTAACTCTCTTTGCAGTGGCTCCGACGCGAACGTCGTTGACCTTCTCGGCGACGGTGACCGTCGTGTAACGAGATTCAAGTCCGTGATGAGCCGGCCAGACTTCGATCGTGGCGGGCTGTCCGAGGCTCGTGGAAGTCACCCGCGTCGCCAAGACACCGGCGTTCGCGGTAAGACCGGCGGCGAGCGCGCAGTGCTCTTGCCAATATTGGGAGGCCGGCGGCCACTCGGGTCCCGGTCCGGGGTAATCGAATCCGCCGAGATCGAGGAGCAAGTTCCCCCGGATCTCTTCGACCCCTTTGAGCCGAAGGGCCGTGGCCACGCGGTCGAGCCGCACATCTACGAGCTGGCTCTCATCACCTGCGTAGAGCGGGTCCCCGCCCGCACGCACGATGAGATCGCCGTGCAGGGCGCCTCCCGAAACCTCGCCGGCCGCATCGAATCCGGTCTCGAAGTGCCAGTCGGAACCGAGCAAGACGAGCGCGGCAGCGGTCGTCACCAGCTTCATTCCGGACGCGGGACGCAGCGCCAGGTCGTCTTCAATGCGAAGAACCATGTCGCCACTGCCGAGCTTGCGCGCGTGAACAGCGACGATGATGTCATCCGATTGTACGCGTCCATCCGAATTCGACTGGGCACAGCGCTTGGCCTCTTCGATGATCGCCAGCACATCCGCTTTGAGTTCCCGGTCGGATCGCGCACTAGTGGCGGACAGCAACGGAAGCGCCGAGCTTCCCGCGGGAGCGACCGTCGGCTCCCCGCTCGCGTGAAGTGTGCTCTCCCGAAGTGTGCTCGCCTGACCGGGCTCCGAAGCCAATACAGAAGCACCCCGCTCTTCGCCTACAAGCAGGGGAAAGAGCAGGGTGGCAAACACCACCAAGAGTGCGCCGATCAGCGCGGCTTCGGTGGCCTTGAATCGTCGTTCGCGAGCAACCATGTGACGCTATAGAGTAGCTTTGCTGAGTTCCAAATTTTAGTGATATCCAACCGTTCGACGCTGTCGTCAAAGGTGTGGTAGTCCTTGTTATCCGTCTCCGGCCAGCCCTCGTAGAAGAATAGAGCGGGCACGCCGAGCTCGTGGAAGGCGTAGTGATCCGAGCGCTGATAGAGGTCTTGGCCGCGGTTCGTGATGAGCTTTTTCACGCCGGTCTTCTTGAGCTTCTTCGCTCGCTGGACGAGCTTCTCGAGCTCCGGATTCTGTTGGAGTCCGAGCAGCAGGAGCGTGTCTCGGTCCCCGCGACCCAGCATGTCCATGTTGACCATCGCCACCATATCTGCCGGCGGAACGGGCGGGTTGGCGCACAGAGCGCGACTACCGTGAAGCCCATCCTCTTCGCCCGCAAACAGCATGACCAAGACCGACCGGCGCGGTTTCGCTTTACCGAAAGCCTGTGCGAGCTCGAGAACCGTCGAAACGCCCGAGCCATTATCATCCGCTCCCGTGCCGATTCGCCCCGCCGGGTCGACGCCGAGGTGATCGTAGTGAGCGCCGATGACCACGTACTCGTCGGCAAGGATGGGATCGCTGCCGCGCAGAACCCCCACGACATTCTGAACTTCTACCGTTCCGATCCCGGTCGCACTTGAGAGTGACAACTCGACGTCCGGCAACTCGAGGCGTTCGGGCTTGCCGCGCGAGTCGATCTTCTCGGCGAGCTCTAAGAGGTCCGCTCCAAAAATCTTCGCCGCGGCTTCCGCCGTAATTTCGAGTGCGGGAATCTCGAACTCTTTGACCACCGGCGGGGGCGTACCGATGAAGCTGGCCCAAGAATGGCGAAAGGAGAGCGGTGTGGGCCCGGGCTCGATCACACGCTTCTTCTTGGGAAGCTCCGGTGGACGGCGGATACACAGAACTCCGATGGCTCCGCGCTTTTCCAGCTCGTCGATTTTGCGATAGAGATCCGCTTCGCGCGTGATCGTGGTCCCCTCGAAGAGCTTGCGGTGTCTCGGTTCGCCCTCGAAGAAGACCGCGACCTTGCCCTTCCACGACTTGCCCTTGAGATCGTTGTAGGGATGCTTGTCCGAGTCGATGCCGAAGCCCATGAAGATCGCCTCTCCGCTGGCCTCACCGCCACCTCCGGGCACCGGCACGAAGTCGACGCCGTATTGAAACTTTTCCGGCGCATCCCCGCCGCGGCGCAGGGTGAGCTTGCATCCTTCCGGCTTGGGAACCGCAAAGGGGCCGGACGCGGAGCCCTTCTGCTGGTAGGTCCAGAGCAAGCCCTCCGTCACTTCCTCAATGTCGACAAAGCCCGCTTCCCGCAGCACATCAACCGCAAACTCAGCAGCTCGCTTCAATCCGGCGCTCGGCGTATCGCGACCTTCGAGTTCCGGCGAGGCCAAGAAGCTCACGTGCTTGAGGAGATCATCCTTGGTGATCGTGGCGAATCCAGCGGCATGACCTCCGTCGCCGTCCGGCACATAGAGCCCGAATAAGGCGAGGCCGAACGCAGCGAGAATTCGGACTGCGGACACTCTCACGCGCCCGCGCTCTCTTTCTGATGGTAGCGCCAGGCGTCGGCTAAAATATTATCGAGCGAGGAGTGCTTGGCTTCCCAACCGAGCTCCGCCTTCGCGCGAGTTCCGCCACTTATCAGTCGCGGCGGGTCTCCGGCGCGCGGACCGACGATTTCGAACGGTATGGGATGGCCGGTGACTCGCCGCGCGCTCTCGATCAATTCGAGCACGGAATAGCCGTCACCGGTTCCGAGATTGCAGGCGATACGATCGCGACCAGACTGCAGAAGAGCGAGAGCTCTCAGGTGCGCGTCGCCAAGATCGAGCACGTGGATGTAGTCGCGAATGCAGGTTCCATCCGGAGTGTCGTAGGTGTCGCCGAACACCAAAATCTTCTCGCGCTGTCCCAGCGCCACCTGCAGAACGAGCGGAATCAGGTGCGTCTCCGGGTCATGCGCCTCGCCTAGATCCCCGTCCGGATGGGCACCTGCGGCATTGAAGTAGCGCAGCGCCGCCGTCCGCATTCCGTAGGCCGTCGCGTAGTCCTCCATCATGTGCTCCATGTGGAGCTTCGTGCGACCGTAGGGCGAAATCGGATTCTGCGGATGCGTGTCCGGCATCGGCACTTCGACAGGGTTTCCGTAGGTCGCGCAAGAGCTGGAAAAAACGATCTCTTCGCAGCCCGCGGCGCGCATCGCTTCGAGCAAGGTCCAGGTGTAGCAGACGTTCTCGCGATAGTACTTCGACGGGTTCTCGACCGACTCCCCGACGTAGCACTTCGCGGCGAAGTGAATCACCGAGCGTGGCTTGTGCTCGGCGAAGACGCGATCCATCGCTTCGCGGTCGCCGATGTCGACCTCCTCAAAGGTCCCGGTCACCGCAGACCGATAGCCGGTCGAGAGGTTGTCGGCGACGATCGTCTCGACGCCGCGCGCTTCGAGCAATCGCACCGTGTGACTTCCTATGTAGCCCGCGCCGCCCACGACGAGAACCGGTCCTTGAGGCGTGTTGTCTTGTTCAGTCATGAAAGCAGCAAGAGGTAGTCGCGCCGCGAGAGTCGTTGAACATCGCCGCGCGGAAAGTTGAGCTGATGAGGGTGAAGTCGGTGAGCCAATGGGCGACCTCCGACGAGGTGTCTACTGCTCTGTGGTTTTGGCTCCGAGGGCCTTGAGGTCCGTCCAGAAGTTCGGCCAGGACTTGGAGACACAATCGGGGTCCTTCACAAAGATTCCTTCGCGCAACAAGCCGAAGAGCGCGAAGGTGAACGCCATGCGATGATCGCCGGCCGGGTCAAGGGTGACCGGCGGCTCGAAGTCATCGGAGAATCCGGAGCGCGGCGGGCCGATGGAGAGGCTGTCGGCACCCGCCTCCGCGCTCAGTCCGATATCGCGAAGTCCGCGCGCCATCATTCGGATGCGATCGCTCTCTTTGCCGGGCAAGGTCTGCAGGCCGCGCAAACGACTCTCGCCGCCAGCGCTCAGCGCGATGCTCGCTGCCAGACCGACGACGGCCGGCGCTAGGTCGGGCTCCCGAGAGAAGTCGACTTCAGCGCCCTCTGTCGGGCGGCCCTTGGCCCACATGCGCCCCTCCTCGATGCCGGCTTCGCAACCGAAGGCCTTGAGGTGTTCGACAATGCGAATGTCCCCTTGTACCGATCCCTCGCCGAGCCCCTCGATCTCCAGCTCACCTCCGGAGATGCAAGCCGCGACCAGCGCCGTGCCCGCGCTCGAAGCGTCCGGTTCAATCTCGATCGGTTCCCCTGGCGAAGACATCGGTCCCTCGATGGAGATCAGAACCCCCTCGGAGTTATTCCAGAGCTGAATGCGCGCCCCAAAAGTCTCGATGACCTTCGCGGTCATCTCGACGTAGGGCATGCTGGGCACATCGCCGCGAACGTGCAGGTGGAATCGACCTTCTTGGGAAGCGAGAGCGAAGAGCAGCGCGCTGACGTCTTGGCTCGAGCCGGGCTCTTCCAGAAAGATGTCGGAGGGCGGCTTGGCGGACCGCAGGCGCACGGCGAAGCCGCCTTCGATACCGTCGAACTCGCAGCCCACGCCTGCGCCGGCAAGCGCGCGAAAGAGCGACACGCTCTGACGCCTCACCAGAGTCCCTTCGGGGACCAGCTGCGCGACCGTGCCCTCGGGCGTCGTCAGGCCTAAGACACCGGAGGCAAAGCGCGCAAGCGTCCCGGACTCGCCGACGACCAGGGGCTTGGTCGGCGCCCACGCCCCGCCGGTGAGCGAGCAACCGGCGACCGTCAGAATCCCCTTCGCCGATGTGGTCTTAATGGAGCAGGCGTCGATCAGCGCGTGAGCTGCAGCGACATCAGCCGCATTGGGCAAGTGCCCGATTTTCGTGGCTCCGGTCGCGAGCGAGCTCCCGACCAAGAATCGCTGGGCCAGCGATTTCGAGCCTTCCGGGCGAAACTTGCCGCCCAGGGGCTTTCCGGGAGCGAGACCGCGGGCTGGTCCCCCGGCGCGGACATTAGACGATACATTCTTTCCGGCGCTGCTCATCGAGACGGAATTGTAGTCATCGAAAGCCGCTGCCATACTCCCCGGCTCCATTCATTCCGTGGAAACTCATCGAGGAGCCCCGCCGCTCCTCCGGCGAATTTCCCTCTCCCCCCCTTAGCGGACTACCCTCCGCATTGCGCGCCATGCAGAACGACGCGGTCTACCTCGGACGTGAAAAAGAACTTGCCGGACTCAAGCTCCTCCACGCGGGCAAAGTCCGAGACATCTACGAAGTCGATAGAGATCACTTGCTGTTTGTTATCAGCGATCGGGTCTCCGCATTCGACGTCCTCATGTCGGAAGGCATCCCCCATAAGGGTCGCGTGCTCAACTCGATCGCCGCTTGGTGGTTCGAGCAGACGCGGGATCTGATTCCCAACCACATGGTCTCCACTTCCCTGGATTGCCTCCCGGGGCTCGATCCCGCGAAAGCTGAATTGCTGCAGGGCAGAACCATGCTCGTCCGTCGCGCGAAACCGACGACCGTCGAGTGGGTCGTACGCGGCTACATCGCGGGCTCTGGCTGGAAAGAGTACGGAGCCAAGGGCACGGTCTGCGGCATTCCGCTGCCGGCGGGTCTCGAGTTCTGTGGACGCCTTGCGGAACCGATACTCACTCCGACCACCAAGGATGAAGTCCACGACATGCCGCTCACGCCCGACGAAGCGCGGGACAAGGTCGGCGCGGAGCTCTTTGAGAAAGCCCGCTCGGCTTCGATGGCTCTGTTCGAGCGCGGTACCCGTGTCCTCGAAGAGATTGGCGTCTTGCTCGCCGACACGAAGTTCGAGTTCGGCGAGATTGACGGTGAGTTGGTCTTGATCGATGAAGCCCTCACTCCGGATAGCTCGCGCTTCTGGCCTGTCGATCAGTATGCGACCGGCAAGAACCAACCGAGCTTCGACAAACAAATCCTGCGCGACTACCTCGAGACTCTCACCTGGGACAAAGAGCCACCCGCGCCGACCTTGCCCAGCGACTTGCTGGAGCGCGTCTCGAATCGTTATTTAGAAATCTGCGAGAAAATCACGGGGACAGTCCCCAGCGGAGTCACCGTATGAAAGTTGCCCTCATCATGGGATCGGACTCCGATCTCCCGCGTCTCAAGCCTTGCCTCGACAGTCTGCAAAGCCTCGACATCGCCTGCGAAGCGCGTGTGCTCTCCGCTCACCGCACACCCGCCGCGCTCGTCGCTTTCCTGAAGGAAGCCACGGAGGACGGAGTGAAAGTCTTCCTCTGCGCGGCCGGCGGTGCTGCGCATTTAGCTGGGGTTGTCGCGGCCCATACCGACTTGCCGGTCATCGGCATCCCCATGGACAACGCTCCGCTCGGCGGGTTGGACGCCCTGCTGGCGACCGTTCAAATGCCGGCGGGCATTCCCGTCGCGACGGTCGCTGTCGGTGGCGGAGGCCCCGCCAACGCCGCGCTCTTTGCCGCTCGCATCCTAGCCGTCTCGAATGAGGGGCTGGCTGCTCGACTGGTTCAGTTTCGCGAGGACCAGGCCGCCAAGGTCATGAAGAAGAACGAGAAGCTGCAGGCGGAACTCCAGTCGTGACGCAGGCTTTCAAGACCATCGAGTGGGAGGGCGGTCGCGACGGCTTTGTTCGCATGATCGAACAGACCTTGCTGCCGACCGAAAACGTGGTGCTCGAAGTGCGCACAGTTCCCGAGATGGTCGATGCGATCTATCGATTGGCCGTGCGCGGTGCACCGGCCATCGGAGTTGCGGCGGGGTTCGGCGTGATGCTCGGGCTCCGGAACGAAAAAGATCCCGAGCCCGACGACTTGATGGGCAAGCTGCGCGAGATTGCCGCCACTCTGGCAAAGGCACGTCCGACGGCGGTCAATCTGTTTTGGGCGCTTGACCGAATGGTTCACTGCGGTGAACAACTGCACACCGCGGGCACTGGCGGAAGAGAGATGCTCGAGAAGCTCTTCGCCGAAGCGCTGTTGATCCATTCCGAAGACGTCGAGAGCTGCCTCAAGATGGGACGGTTTGGAGCGGAGCTCCTCGAAGACGGCATGACCGTTTTGACGCACTGCAACGCCGGCGCGCTTGCCACTGCTGGTCGCGGCACCGCTCTCGCGCCGATCTATCAGGCGGTCGAAGACGGGAAGAAAATCGCGGTCTACTCGGACGAAACCCGGCCGCTCCTGCAGGGTGCGCGATTGACTTCGTGGGAGCTCATGCAAGCGGGCATCGAAGTCACCCTCCTGGTCGACGGCGCTGCGGGAAGTGCTCTCAAGAGCGGTCGCATCGACGCCGTGATCGTCGGGTCGGATCGAATCGCGCGAAACGGCGACGTGTGCAACAAGATTGGCACATACGGCGTCGCCACTCTGGCAAAGGCCAACAACATCCCCTTCTACGTCGTAGCTCCCCTATCGACCTTCGATGCAACTCTCGCCAGCGGCGACCTGATTCCCATCGAGGAGCGCCCCGCCGAAGAAGTCACTTGTGCCTTTGGAAAGCGCACCGCTCCGGAGAATGTCGCGGTGTACAACCCGGCCTTCGATGTGACGCCGGCAAGCCTCGTCACGGCAATCGTCACCGACGCGGGGATCATTGTTCAGCCCGACACTGCGCGCGTCGAAGAGATGCTGTCCGTGGGCGGCGTGAGCGGGTGAAGCGCTCTTTCGCGCGAAACGCGCCGAGCGCTGCTTCCATGCTCCCTCTGCCACGAGCTCTCTTTGGAGCCAGCTTCGCCCTCGCTCTGCTTTTCTTCAGTTGCGCCGAGCCGCTTCCGGTCGACGTGCTCCTCATCTCGCTGGACAGTACGCGATCGGATGCTCTGACCTTCCGTGACTCCTTCGCGACCCCGCGGATGACCCGTCTCGCCGAGGGCGGGACCGTCTTCGAGAACGCGATCTCGAGTAGCAGCTGGACCCTGCCGGCTCACGCCCAA
Organism: Planctomycetota bacterium; assembly: GCA_029259635.1. Lineage (GTDB taxonomy): Bacteria > Planctomycetota > UBA1135 > UBA1135 > OFTM34. The sequence continues at coordinate 62,711 of JAJDEU010000010.1, forward strand.
ATGTTCACGGGGATGCCCGCTCTCCTCCACGGCGTGCAGTACGACGACGTCGCCATCGATCCCCTGGTGTCGACTCTGCCCGAGCTTCTGCAGGCGAACGGCTACTTCACCGCCGGCTTTTGGACGGGCTGGTACCTGGCCGGCGAATATGGATTCTCCCGCGGCTTCGACGTCTACGAGAACAGTATGAGTCGGGGGGATGAAATCGAGCGTCAGTACAGGCAGGCGCTCGAATCGGAAGACCACGACATGGCGAAGCGGGTGCTCGGCGGCCGGGACCGTCGCAGTCATCAAGACATCACGTCCGAGCGCGTTGTCTCGCGCATCGAAGCCACCCTAAAGCGCGCTCCCAGCGAGCGCGGCTTGTTCCTCTTCGCTCACCTCTTCGATCCGCACTATGACTTCATCCCGCCGGCGCCCTGGGACACGGCCTTCGATCCGGACTACACGGGCGACATCGACGGTCGCAACTTCTATCTCAATACGCTGATCTTCGATCCGGCGAAGAGTCCCCGACGCCAAGTCTCCGACCGCGACCTCGAGCACCTCATCGCGCTCTACAAGGGCGAGATCGGTTGGACCGATTCGGCCGTCGGCAAGATCATTGATCTCGTGAGGCAGTACCGCGATCTTGAGAACACCCTGATCGTGATCACGTCGGACCATGGCGATGAGTTTTTCGAACACGGCGGGCGCGGACATCGCCACACCCTGTTTGACGAACTTCTGCGAGTCCCCTTACTCATTCGGTTGCCCGAGTACCTGCGCGGCGAAGACGCTCTCGCGTCCGTGGAGACCCAAGTCTCCCTCTCCGATCTCGTCCCCACCATCCTCTCGGCCTGTGGAATCGAGACGCCAGTAAGTAGCTACGGTCGCTCGTTACTCCCAGCGCTCAACGGAGCCGCACTGAGCCCAGCTCCCGCCGTCGCAAGCCTGACGGTCACCGGAACGGGACCCGGTGGATCGAAGATCGACCTGCTGCTGGATGCTCTTCGAACGGAGGACTTCAAGCTCATTCGGCGCCTTCAGTTCGACACGAACTCCGATCGTCCGCGCGTCCTCGAGTCGCTCTTCTTCGATCTCAGTAGCGATCCGCTCGAACAATCTCCGCTCGTGAACGACCGGAAGAACGAAAACGTGAGCCGCGCCGAAGCCCTGCTGAATAGTGAGCTCGTGCGGTTGCGGAAACACTGGGAGACGCTGGATCATTCTCCGGCGAGCGAGCGCTCGACCGACGTCCGCGAGCTCTTCCAGGCCGACCTCGAAGCCCTGGGATATTCGGGAGATGACGAGGGCCACCCCGAAAGCTCCCCGGGCTTGGCCATGCCCTGGGGAACCGGGCCCTATCCGCCACCGACGCCTCGCGGACCGCGTTGAGAAACGGCCTCTCTCGGCCCTCCTGCTCCCCAGAACGGGGGAAAGGTGTTCCGACGGTGTACGTTCCGGACGAGAAGCGCTGGTTGAGTTTCAGTGCAGGCGAGCGGAGTACCGAATTGGGGAAAGTAGGTCCGCCCCGGCGAGCCGACTGGCCCCCCCCTCCACCTTGATCAGCAGCTATGTCTGAAGAGACCCCCAAGCCCAAGCCGGCCCGTCACCGGGTCGCCCGGCCGGACGAATTTTCCAAAGAGACCTTTGAGTTCATCGCCGCCATCGATGACTACAAGCGAACTCACATGGTCTCCCACGTGAACCTCGAACAGGTTCTCGATGTGCTCGCCGGGCTGAAGTACACCCGTCGCTCGCGCGCCAAGAACCAGGTCAAGCCGCTCGAGAAAGCGATCGAGGCTTACAAGGAAGAGCACAGCCGCCTGTTCCCGAACTGGAGCGAGATCTTTCAGGTCGTCATCCAGATGGGTTACGAGCGAGCCGAAGAAGCGGCCTAGCTCCCGAGGCGGCTCTCACGGCGCACCGGCCGGACAGTGCGCTCTCCGGTGGCTCACGGATCCGACCCCGGGCTGGCCAACCTGACCGGCGCGCGAGGAACGAGCGAGCTTTCGGTTACTTCGCCGAATAGATCGGAAAAGCCCGGGTGACTTCCGTGACTTCACCCAAGACGCGAGCACGGACGCTCTCGTCATCGGGTGCGTCAAGAACGTCGGCGATCCAGCCCCCTAGGCGCCGCATCTCTTCCACGCCCATGCCGCGAGTGGTGATCGCTGCCGTTCCGATTCGAACGCCAGAGGCTTTCATCGGCGGCTGCTGGTCGTAGGGAATCAGGTTCTTGTTGGTCGTGATGTCCACCGCGTGCAAAGCGTTTTCCGCTTCGGCCCCGTTCAGGCCCTTCGAGGACACGTCCACCAACATGAGGTGGTTGTCGGTGCCGCCCGATACGATTCGAATATCACGCTCGATCAGGGTCTCCGAAAGCACCTTGGCATTCTCGATGACCGCTCTTCCGTACTCCTTGAAGTTCGGTTGCAGCGCCTCACCGAGAGCGACGGCTTTCGCCGCAATGACGTGCATGAGCGGACCGCCCTGTGCTCCGGGGAAGACCGTACTGTTGATCTGCTTAATCCAGTCGGCTCCACACACGATCATTCCGCCCCGGGGACCGCGAAGCGTCTTGTGCGTCGTCATCGTCGAGACGGCGGCATACGGTACCGGGCTCGGGTGAACTCCGGCAGCGACGAGGCCCGCGATGTGAGCCATGTCGACCATCAGGTGAGCTCCGACTTCTTTCGCAATCTCAGCGAAGGCCGCGAAGTCGATCACTCTCGAATAAGCGGAGGCTCCGGCGAGCAAGACTTTGGGTTGAACCTCTTTGGCGAGCTCCCGGACTCTGTCCATATCGAGGAGCTCGCTCTCCTTCTCCACTCCGTAAGAGGAGAACTTGTAGAAGACACCGGAGAAATTCTTGGGGTGCCCGTGAGAGAGATGGCCACCGTGATCGAGCGACATTCCGAGCACGCGATCTCCGGGCTCGCACAGCGCCATCAAGGCGGCGGTATTCGCCTGCGTACCACTGTGAGGTTGAACGTTGGCTCGCTCGGAACCGAAGACCTGCTTGGCGCGATCCCGGCAAATATCCTCGACGGTGTCGACGTGCTCGCAACCACCGTAGTAGCGGCGCCCAGGGTAGCCCTCGGCATACTTGTTGGTCAGAGCGGTTCCCATCGCCGCGATGACTTCTGCGGATGTGTGGTTCTCCGAAGCGATCAACTCGATTTGTCGCTCCTGGCGCTCGCACTCGAGATCGACGACCTTCCAAACATCACTATCCCGTCGAACGCCAGTCATCTGAAATCCCTCTTTCGAGTCGCAGTACAGCGCGACCCTTTAGTGCCGATATTCGTTACCGAAGCCGCTCGTCATCGAAGCTCAAGGCTCGGAACTGAGGCGAGAGTATGACTTCTCGCTGGTTGGCGGTCTCCACCGAATTCGAAATGGGCGGATCGAAAGAGCGCGGTCCGCAGGCACTCCGCTCGATCGAGCTCCATGGTCGACCCGGCGCTCGCGTTTAGGGGGTTCGGACACGGCGACCGAACGACAGAGCTAAGAGGATGGGCTGCCCGCTAAGCCTCGCTGTCCAGGTGGGGTTCACCCAACTCGAATTACCGTCTCGAGGAACAGCTCTGCCCCGAGAGCAAGAAGCGGCGAGGTCAGACCAAACGCCGGCGGGTGCCAAGCGTTTGGCTTCGAACCTGCCTAGTTTTTGCTCGTATCTATATTGGAGGAACGAGGTCTGTAACCCGAGCCGTTGAGCTTCGGAGAGTTCGCCGACCGAGTCTTTTTTGTCCCACGGCCCTGGTTGTTAACCAAGCGCTTCAGGTTATCCGGAATGGTGGCTTCCTTCGCCCTGGCCGGTCGCAGTTCCGGCGGTATGACCTCTTTGCTGCCTTTAGCACCGCCATTCATGACGGGCCCGACGAAACGATGCGCGCGAATGTAGGTCTTCGCGTAGATCGGTTTTCCGTTGCCACGCACGCCCGAGATGACCTTCTTGTCGACGAAGTACTGGTCGCCTTCCGGCATCACACCGGGAGCCACCATGCCCGCATCCCCCATGTGTCCCCAGCGCTTATTCAGATAGTTCTCGGCCTCTCTGAACTCTTCGGGAATCTCTCCAGTGGGAGTGGCCTTCGTGAGAAGGCGATTCGCCCCGATCATGGCGTCTTCCTTCGTCACGTCGGTGCGCACGAGTACCGCCGGGTCCACTTCGGCGATTTCCGGATCCGCTTCGACCCGTTCCTCGGAGAGAGCGGCGGTGGTGGCCAGTCCAGCAAGAAGCACAGCCGCTCCCGCTAGTAAGAATTTATCGCGTCCGTTCATGATCGCTGCGAATTAGCTTTGTCTGTCGTTGCCGAACTCAAAAAGAGGCTTTCCGCTCTTGCTCGAGTTGATTCGGCTCCGTAGAGAACCGAATGAGTGACCGGCAACGAATTCTGAAATATGAGGGTCTGAATGAGGGGGATCTGCGGGTGCCTGCCCAGGGGTTGCGCGAGCCGAGATTATGTACCGAGAGGCACTCTCTACGGGATTCTTCTGCCCTTTATCTATGCTACCCCGTCTAGAATCCCCTGCCACTGCCCGGGATACGAGCCCATCGGCGACGACATGAAGATTTTTACTAGATTTCAGCCTAGCCCACCTCTCTGGGTTCTTCTCGCGCTCTTCTCAACCCTCTTCTCGTCCTGCGAAAACCGACCAGATTCCGACTTTCTGGGCGCGGGTCTGGTCATTGTGGCGCCCGCTCACGCCCCGGAGACGCCCGAAGAGCTCAGCAAACACGACCACGACCACGCTCCGTCCGACGGATCAGAACAGGTGGGCCGGCCGTATTTTCATGACTTCGGAACCGTTCCCGATGGAGAGGTCGTCAGCACCACCTTTCAGCTGACGAACACCGATCGCTTGCCCGTCACGATTACTCGCATGGACCCAAGCTGCGGATGCACCGTGCCTTCCGTCCATTACTTCGACGAGGACGGCCATACCGTGGTCGGCCACCCCAGCAACGAACCGGAGATCCTCGTGATCCCGCCGCTGGCAAGAGTCGAGCTAACCGTTCGGATCGATACGAACAGCATCAAGAATAAGAACATCCAGAAGCTGTTGCAGATACGGGTAACCACCGACTCCAGGAACGATCCCTATCTGACCTTCGAGTGTTCCTTGATGGTCGAACAGCCCTTTCGCATTGCCGGTGAATTCCTCAGCCTCGGGAAGCTCCCCAAGAGTGTCGGCGGGAGTGCCAGCGCGGAGCTCTCTCAAACCGGACCTAGCCACGCAAGGCTCACCGGCGTAGGCGCTACTCCGCCTGGAGTGGAAGCCGTGCTTACTCAGCAGCCCATTTTAGGCCGCGAGATTTGGGACCTGCAGGTCACCGTCTCTCCGCCCCTCGAAACCGGTAACTACGCGAATCAAATCGAGTTGCTTGCCGAGTCTGCTAATGGCGAACCGCACGCGTCCTGGTTCGTCGATTTGCGTGGCACCATAGTGCCGGACATCGACGTCAATCCGTCGCGAGTCATTTTCGAGAGCTCCAAAGACGACGAGGCGCGTTTCGCCCAGACGGAGCTGCGCATGAGGATTCCCGGAGCTCGGTTCACCATCGTCGGAGTCGAGGTGCAAGGTGCCGAGAAGGATTGGATCGAAGTCGAGTGGACCGCTGTGCCCGAGCCCCGCGCCCTGTCGAGCGCGAGCTGGAAGATCACGGCCAAAGCCAGTCCGACCATCCGGGACGGTCAGTTTGCTGGCACGCTCACCGTCATCACCGACGACTCGCAAAACCCTCGCATCACCATTCCTTACGCGGGCATCTAGCGAGGTAGGAAACGACCGGGAGTCGTCGCTCCGGTTATCGGGGAAGCACCCAAGCGAAGCGTCGTTTCCCGACCTGAAGGAGCAGCTTGCTTTCCGGACGGCGCACGAGCGACGTCGGTTCGCGGATCACTTCCCCGTCAATCCGCGCCCCGCCCTGCTCGATAATTCGACGCGCATCCGAGCCCGTCTTGGCGAGCCCGACGCCTCGAAGCAGGGCAAAGAAGGGCACGCCCTCCTCCGCCCAATCTCCGTCATAGACACACTCGGCGATGTCCTCCGGCAACTTCTTCTCCCGAAACTGTCGATCAAAGGCGTCGCGCGCTCCACTCGCACTCTCGCCGTCGTGAAACACCTTGGTGATCTCCTCAGCGAGTCGAGCCTTCGCCTCACGCGGGTGCCCCGCGAGCAGGGCCACAATCTCCGCATCGTCCAGCGGCGTCAACATCCGATAGAACGACTCCATGACGCCATCCTCCATCGACATGACCTTGCCGAACATGTCATTCGGAGCTTCCGTCAGTCCTACGGAGTTGCCATAGGACTTGCTCATCTTGCGACCGTCCAATCCGTTGATGAGCGGAAGCGTTAGACAAGTCTGCGGAGCCTGTTTCGTTTGCTCCTGGAGTCGGCGTCCCACCAGCAAATTGAAGAGCTGGTCGGTTCCGCCGATTTCGAGGTCCGCCTTGACCTCCACAGAATCCCAGCCTTGCATCAGCGGATAGAGAAACTCGTGAATGCCGATCGGCTCATTGGCTTCCATTCGAGTTTGAAAGGTGTCGCGCTCGATCATTTGCGCCACGGTCATCCGCGAGGCCAACCGCAACAGCTCCTCGAAGTTCATCCCATCGAACCACTCCGAGTTGCGCCGGACCTCGGTGGCACCGAGGTCCAAAACCTCTCCAGCCTGCTCCGTGTAGGTGATGAGGTTCTCTTCCACTTGCTCTCGTGTGAGCTGAGGCCGCAGCTTATTGCGTCCGGACGGGTCGCCGACCATCGCGGTTGCGTCCCCCACGATCAGAACGATTTGATGTCCGAGCTCCTGCAGGGAGCGAAGCTTGAGAAGCGGTATTGCGTGACCGAGGTGAAGGTCCGGAGAGCTCGGATCCATTCCGAATTTGACTCGCATCGGCTTTCCGGATTCGAGGCTCTTTGCGATATGGCGCGCGAGCGATCCCTCCTCGATCAGGTCGACTGAGTTTTTCCGGAAGACTTCCAGCTGGCGCTGAACGTCGGGATTTATCACGGGTTTGGTTTTGTCCACGGTATTCGAGGTCGGCCTACCTGGGGTGGCTTTAGGGCTGAGCGGCGGGATCGGGCAAATCGAGAGCCAGACGTTCGGGTGGCGCGTCCGACAGTGCGGCGAGTATGGCACGCCAGCTGCGGGGGTCGCCGCCGAGACGGGCTGACCGAGAAAGCCAGCGAAGAGCGGGTGCCACGTAACTGAGACGCTCGTCATCCATTTCGCTCACGAGTGGAGCGAGCCTGCGAAGCGTCTCGGTCCAACGCCCCGGATCGATCCGAATACAACGCTCCAGCATTCCGGGCATCGTGAAGCGACTTCTCTCGATGTACTCGAGCAATATCTCGGGCTGGACCGTTTCGGTGGGAAGGTGGGATGCCAAGAAGACCAGCTCGCAGGCTTCCGCTCGTGGAGCGCGGAGAGGCAGCCGTCGACCACCGAGCTCGGCCTCCCCGGAGAGTGTGTCCACCCGCCAACGATCTCGACGCGCAATGGCCTTGCCGAGGTCAGCGGTGAACTCGCCCAGGTCAACCCGGACGACTTCGCCGGCATTCAGCGACAAACCGTCGAGCCCCTCGACAAGATGCGACTCCATAGCGCGCGAATCGCTGCCACTCAGATAGAGCCGGTGATCGAGCAGTTGAAGCGTGGGCGGCGGAAAGAACAACCGAACATCGGACGCAGAGGAGTTGCGGCAGATCAGCGCCAGGCGATACCGAACCGCTCCTTCTCCGGAAGCCGATTCCCCATCAGGCGCTAGGTCGATCCGCTCTCCCTCGAGCCGAAACTCCAAGCTCTCGGCCAGCGCACGTCCGTCGAGGACGCGACCGTAGGCCTCGGCCAAAGCCAAGGTGTTTCCCTCTGGCTGTCGGGCCAAGATGCCCGCCAAGATGCGACGCGCGGGATCATCCTCGTCCGCTTCCAGGGCTCGCTCAAGTCCCGCGAAGGCGCGCTGAAAGCGCACATCCACGGACCCGGAGGTTTCTCGAACTTCTTGGCTCCCGCAAGCGGAAACCAAGAGGCCGAGCAGAAGCAGCGCCCACTGCACCCAGCTACTGGGCATGAAGCGCTGCCTCATCGGATTCAAGCGTCCTCTGCAGGAGCCTCTTTGACGGGCTCCTCAGAAGCTTCGTCGCTGGCCTTCGAAGTCTCCTCAGCCGAGGCTTCCGCAGTTGGAACTTCGGCAGCCGGAACTTCCTCTGCAGGGGCCTCCGCAACCGGCGCTTCCTCCACGGAAGCCTCGGGCGCCGGAGTCGGCTCTGCTGAAGCCTCCGCAACCGGAGCCTCCTCAGCGCTCGCCTCGGTCTCGGAACTCGCCTCGGCAGCCGGAGCGGCCTCGGTCGGAGTCGTCTCGATCGTGACGCCTTCGATTTGGATCGCGCGGTTGTCGTTCTCATCGAAGTCCGAGTGGACATAGGAGAGACCGATTTTACGCTCGGCGATATCGACACGGATAACGCGGACTTCGATCTTCAACCCGGGCTGAACGATCTCCTCGGGACTCTCGATCTTGTGATCGGAGAGCTCCGAGATGTGAAGCAGACCCTCGAGATCTTCTTCGAGCTTCACGAACGCACCAAAGTGCGTGATCTTCGTGACGTAGCCCGAGAGCAGATCGCCAACGTGGTAGTTGTTGGGAATGTCGTCGGCCCAGGGATCCTTGCTGAGTTGCTTCAGTCCAAGAGCGATGCGCTTCTTGTCGGTATCGACGGACAGCACCACACAACGCATGTGGTCGCCCTTCTTCACCATCTCCGAGGGGTGGGCAATCTTCTTGGTCCAGCTCATGTCGGAGACATGCAACAGGCCATCGATGCCCTCTTCGATCTCGATGAAGGCTCCGTAGGAAGTCAGATTGCGAACCTGACCTTCGATGACCGTACCCGCCGGATAGCTCTCGGCCGCCAAGTCCCAAGGATTGGCCTCGGCCTGCTTCATGCCGAGTGAGATCTCCTGCTTCTCCAGGTTGATCTCGAGCACCATGACCTCGACCTTATCGCCGGGCTTGACCAGCTCGGACGGGTGGTTGACGCGACGGGTCCAGGACATCTCCGAGATGTGTACGAGACCTTCGATGCCCTCTTCAAGCCGCACGAATGCGCCATAGGACATGATGTTGACGACCTCGCCGGAGAGCTTCTCGCCGACGGGGTAGCGCTTCTCGATTCCGTCCCAGGGAGACGAAGACTTCTGCTTGAGTCCCAGAGCGATGCGCTCCCGATCGTGATCGACGCGCAAGACCATGACCTCGAGCTCTTGCTCCATCTGGATCATCTGCGAGGGATGCTGGATGCGACCCCAAGACATGTCGGTGATGTGGAGCAAGCCGTCGATGCCGCCGAGGTCGACGAACACGCCGAAGTCGGCGATGTTCTTGACCGTGCCCATGCGGACCTGACCCTCTTGGATCTCCTTGAGAAGGTCGGCCTTTTGCTTCGCGCGCTCATCTTCCAGGAGACGACGGCGCGAGATGACGATATTCATGCGCTCCGGGTCAATCTTGATGATGACGCCGCGGATCGGCTCGTCGATGAAGTCGGAGACATCGTGGGTGCGACGCAGGTTGACCTGGCTGGCGGGCAAGAAGACGTTGACGCCTTCGACATCCACCAAGAGGCCGCCTTTGATTTTGCGCTGAACAACACCCTGGACCTGATCGCCCTCGTGGTATTTGGTCGAGACTCGCTCCCAGGCGCGCAGGCGGTCTGCACGGCGCTTGCTGAGGTTAGCGGTATCGTGTTCGTCGAGGCCGGCGTAGTAGACCTCGAAGGTCTGGCCGGGCTGCGGAAGCTCTTCGCCGAATTCGTTGAGCGCGATCGAGCCTTCGCTCTTACCGCCGATGTCGAGCACGACCATGCTCGTGCGTTCGTCCACCGAGTCGACCGTCGCGATGACGATGGAGCCCGGGCGAATATCTTTAACGGATTCGTTGAGTTGTGTTTCGAGGTCCCCGAGGTTCATGCCCTCGAGTGCTTTTTCGATGCGCGCGTCGAGCTCGGTTGAGTCGAGTTCGAATTGTTTAATGCGCCTGGATGCGAGTGCCATATCTGTGGTTTTCGGTTGGGTTAAGAGGGACTGAAAAAGCGAACTTGAATTTTCCGGCGACAAGCGGAACGAAACTCAGTCGAGAGGCTATCGGCCAGAATGGTTTTTCCATCCAAGCGGAGCCGGTCGAAGCGCGGGCTCGGAAGGCCGAATGGCCGAACCGAAACCTCTCACTTCTCTTGAATCCTCGAGGACTCAATGGGGGCGACGCCATGGAAACTGCCGTCTCCAGCCAGCTCTCGAACTGCTTGCTCGACCCTTTCTTGGGCGTCCGGAGCCGCGGAGTCTACCGCCTGGCCGAACCGCAGCGCCACACGCTTTGGGAAAGGAAATGTGCGAGATCTCGGTAGAGCCTCATAAGCCCCTCGAATCCCGACCGGCAGGACGGGCACCTTGGCAATTTTAGCGACGTGGAGAGCTCCCTTCGTGAAGTTCCCCACTTGCCCATCCACCGTCCGGGTGCCCTCGGGAAAGACCGCGATCGCGTCGCCTCGCTTGAGGTGCTCGACCATGGCCCGCAGAGCCCTGCGATCCGAGCTCCCGCGCTTGACCAGCACCGAGCCGCACTGGCGCAGGATGAACTTCATAAAGGAGCTCTGTTCGAGGCTCTGGCGGGCCACGAAGCAGATATGGCGATTGCAGGCCATCGCCACGAGCGGGATATCGAGAAAGGACTGGTGGTTGATGGCCAGGACCACGCCGCCCTGCTTGGGCAAGTTTTGGCGGTTCTCGATCCGGCGTCGGAAGTAGGCCAGAAAGATCAGGTTCAACGAGATCGTGAGAAACCGGTAGGTCAGGGTCTGGTGGCAGATCAACTCTTCCGCCGACGCCTGGTCTCCGGCTTCGCTCTCTCCCGCGAGTTTATTCGCGCTCATACTCCGGCGCTCGCTTCGTCCGAGGAACCGGTCGCGCCCGGCTCTCCGACACAGGCGAGGATCTCCTCAACGACGGAGTCGATATTCCGGGAATCGGTGTCGATCAGGATCGCATCTTCCGCCTGGCGCAGCGGCGCATGAGCTCGAGTGGTGTCCAGTTGATCCCGCCGCTCGATGTCCCGCAGGATCATGTCCACTTCGTCTTCTCGGTCCTCCTGCGCCGCACGCCGCCGCGCTCGCTCCGTTGGGCTGGCGACCAAGAAGAATTTATACTCCGCCTCCGGGAAGACCACGGTCGTCGTATCCCTTCCCTCGACGACCAACCCCGGCACCGATAGGCCGATCTCTCGCTGCTTCGAAACGACGGCATCCCGAACCCCTCGATAGGCCGAAACCGTTGAAACGGTCAGAGTCACCGTCGCGCTGCGAATGTCCGGCTCCCCCGCCTGACCGTCGATTCGTACGAGGCCGTCTTCTCCAAAGGAGAGCTCGAGCTCATTCGCGAGCTGAACGCAAGCCGCTTCATCCAGCGGGTCCAAGCCCCGCTGCAACGCGGCCAGGGTCAGGCCTCGATACATGGCCCCTGTATCCAAGAAGGTCAGGTTCAATCGGTCGGCGACCGCACGCGCGACTGTGCTCTTGCCCGCTCCCGCTGGTCCGTCAAGGGCGATGATCATCGGTTCAGTTGCGCAGATTGCATAGGAGCCGAGCTCTCGTCGGCGGGTCTTCCGGGCCAGGATAGGAAGCGAGGGTCTCGGGTCAAGCCGAGCTACCCGGAGAAGTCACTTCCAGTTCGCCAGCTGCCGACACGCGCAGAGTGTCCCGTTCTCCCCCGAAGGCATCGACCACGAACCAGCGCAGTCCGTCGGAGAGTCGCTGATCGCGGTAGCGGTGGGCGTGACCGCAGACGAGAGAGCGACAGGAGGCCTTCGCCGCGTACTCTCGACAGGCCGCCTCCTGCTGATCCATGGCGGCGTTCGGCTTGTACTCGATGGCCTTTGTGGAAGCTCGCCTTAATCTCGACGCAAGCCAGCGGGCGATCGGGCCGGGGATGGAAGCCGCGAAGAATCGCAACGGGCGCGAGCGCAGGACCCGGCGCATGCGCTGATACGGCAAATCCAGCGTGCAGAGCTCATCTCCGTGGATGAGCAAGACGCGTTGGTCCGTTTCCGTTCCCGACGGCAAGAGCCCGACCATTCCATTCGATCGAAGCCGAGCTCCGGAGCGCCGCTCGAAGTGCTTCTCCAACAAGAAGTCACGGTTCCCGGGGATGACGTCAATCGCCGTCCCGCCGTCGACCAACTCGCGCATCCCATCGATCACCACTCGAGCCGAATCGAGCTGAGCCGGCCCGACCCAATACTCGAAGAGATCCCCCAAGATGACCAGACGGGGAATGCCGGCAAGAGCTCGCATGCGCCGACAAAAAGAATCGACCTGTTCCGAGTTGGCGACGTCGAGATGCAGATCGCCGATCAGGTGCGTGCCGACGCCCAGCGGAACCTCGGGCAGAGCGGGCCCAACTTCGGATCGGATGGGAACTGAAGTGGGGCTCACTTCGGTCAATCCTCTCCGGGAATGACGATGTCGAAGTCGCGCAGCTTCTCCCACAGGACTTTGCGCGAGATACCGAGGAGCTTGGCGGTCTGGGTGCGATGTCCGCCCGTGGAAGACAGCGCGACCTCGATGTGTGCGATCTCCGCTGCACGCAAAACTTCCCTCAGCGGCTTCACTTCGTCAAAAACCTCCGTGGCACCGCGCCACCGAGAGTCGAGCGGCAACAAATGCTCGCGCGCAAGCTCGAGCTTATCTCCGGCGAGCGCGATCGCTCGTTGAACCGCGTTCTCCAGCTCGCGCACGTTTCCCGGCCAGGGATAGCGATCGAGCGCGGACTCGGTAACCGTGGAGAGAGTGAACGCTCGCCCCGCGCCGTGGCGCTCGATCAGGTGACGTGCGAGGAGAGGTACGTCACCGCGGCGATCTCGGAGTGGCGGCAATTCGATCGGCACAACGTTGATGCGGTAGAAGAGGTCCTCGCGAAAGTCATTCGTCCTCACCAAATCGCGCAGAGGAACCTTGGTGGCGGCAATGACTCGAATGTCGGTCGGACGTACCTCTTCCCCTCCAACGCGCTCGAAGACGCGCTCCTGCAAGACCCGCAGCAGCTTGACCTGAACCGTCTTGGGCATGTCGTCGATGTCATCGAGGAAGAGCGAACCGCCGTTGGCGAGCTCGAACCGTCCGCGCTTGAGCTTGTGCGCATCCGTGAAAGCGCCACGCTCGTGACCGAAGAGCTCGGACTCGAGCAGAGTCTCGGGAAGTGCGCCGCAGGAGATCGCGACGAAAGGCCCGCTCGAGCGAGCACTGGTTCGATGAAGAGCGCGAGCAACCCGCTCCTTGCCCGTTCCGCTCTCGCCCTCGATCAAGACCGTCGCATCGGTGGCCGCCACCGTTCGAATGCGCCGAAAGACATCGACCATGGCTGGCGAGACACCGACGAGCTCCTCAAAACCTTCGAGACTGACGAGAGTATCGCGCAGGTTTTGATTCTCGGCTTCCAGTGCACGGACGCGAACCGCGCCCTTCACCATCCCGACCAACGCATCATTGCGAAGCGGTTTTTGAACGTAGTTGGAGGCCCCGATCCGCATCGCCTCCACGGCTTGGTCGACCGTGGCGTATCCCGTCATCACGATGACTTGCCGACTCGGATCTAAGTCGATCGAGTGGCGGAGCACGGCCATGCCGCCCTCTCCGGGCATTCGAATGTCCGTGAGGACAACGTCGGGATCTTCTTTATTCAGAAACTCAAGCGCGGAGTCCGTGTCCGGAGCATGAAGAACTTCAAAGCCCGCCTCCTCCAGCGCGTCCCGCAACGTGACGACGATCGTCTCTTCATCTTCGGCAAGCAGTACACGCATAATAATTTCAGAGCTGAATTGGCCTTGCACGCCAGCGCGAAGAATAGAACAAAACGTTTGGGTTAGTAGCCTCAGCCGGGAAAAGACCGCTCCCGGAAACACCGCCGCAGCCGTGGAGGATCCGGGCAGTGGACTTGACGGGCGCTCCAGTGCCGACCTGGCCTCGCACATCCCGCCCTGGGGCGACGGGCTTCGGCACGGGCCGTTAGAGCTCGTCGCGCGAAATCGTCCGCAAGAGGACTCGGTCTCCACCAGCCAGGCTGGCTTCGTTGAGCGCCGACTCCGCTGCATCGACGAGCTCGTCGAAGAAGAGCGATTCTTTTCCCGAGCTGATCGCAGATCCGACGGTGAGCGTAACTTCGAGGCTGCGTCCCTCGACTTCGAACTGGAGCTTCTTTACCGCATCCAAGAGCCGATGCGCGGAGCTATGCGCTCCATCCGAATCCGTGTGCGGCATAACCGCCATCAATCGGTCGTCCACTTGGCGCCCCAAGTAATCACAACCGCGGGTCTGCTCCTGCAGCGTACGAATGACATCTTCGAGTACGGCCTCCTTCAGATCGTAGCCGTAGAGATCGCGCAGATAACCGAGCCGATCGATCTCCACCATCATGCAGGTGATCGGAAATCCGTAGCGCTGGGCTCGGCCAAACTCGACACGCATCAAGTGTCGAATTTGCGTGAAGGAGAAGAGCCCTCCGTTATTGGCGAATTCGGAGGTGGAGCTGAGTTCGGACATCGTCGGTTTTAGAACATGCGTCGGCTGCGAATCTCTTGCAGCGATCCTTACGGGCACTCGCAGGCAATCCGATCTCACCCTATCAAAACTTGAAGGTCAGATCCCCGATCGCGACTCGATTCGATCAGTGGAAGATCGAGAGGATCTTGTCGAGGAAGACATCTACGGAATATTCCTGCACGCGAAACAAGAGGATGCCCGCGAAGAAGAGTCCACCCCAGACCGCGAGCATGAATAACTGAGAGAGCAATACCGCAGCTCCCGTCTTGACCTTGCGACCCCCGCGGCGTCGGCCCCCCGCCGCGAGTGGAGCCATCAGCAGTTCCCGCAATAGCACTCCGCTACGTCGCTCCAGTTGAGCGTCCGCCATGGGCCCGGGGTCCTCCTCAAGAATTTCGTCCGCGCATTGATCGGGATCAAAGTCCCCATCTCTGACCGCCTCCTGCCAAGCGCGAGTGACCTCCGCATCAATCAGGCCGCCCTCGACCAAGAGTCCCGCTCGAACGCGCTTCCATGTCGGGCTGAGCGGCGGTAGCGATTCGTCTTGCGACGACTCGTCGATGGGTTCAATTTTTGAACGGGCCATTTTTTAAACGGTCTAGGAACGGTCCTTCTATGGGGTGCGGAGACAGAGTGCTCTCGCACGAGTAAGGCGGGGAGCCGGGTACTGTAGCACCGAGACTCTTCATTTCATCCCGGCTCATTGCAGCCCCTCTTGCGAGCTTGCGGTAGTCCAACACCCGCAGCCTCACTATGGTCAGGGACATGTCAGCAACCCTACTCTGCGCCGCTCTCCTGTTCCTGCGCGCTTCGAGCGCGGGCCCCTCCCTAGACCCTGAACTCGCGGATGGGTGGACCGCACTTCCGATTCCAGCGCTCTGCCAGCCGGCGCCGGGATTATCCGAGCCCCAGAGTTACTCGGGCGGAACCCACATTGACATGGGCGATCTTCAGCGAGCTCCGAGCCGTTTTCGCCCGGCGCCGATACTGCCGCTCATTCAACTCATCGAACTTCTCGAAGCGGACGCTCGTCGGGCGGGAACCGACCTGCGTTGTCTGCGCACCGCTCCGCCGCTCTTGGTCCGAGGTTCGACAGAGGGAATCGAACGCGCTCGAACCATGCTGCAAGAGCTCGACCGCGCGGGAAGATCTCACCGCCTCCAGCTGATCCTTGAACTCGCACCCAGCGAAGCTCGGGAGCCCGAGAACTCCTTTTCTCAAAAGTTCAATCTCCGCTCCTCCGAGAGCGCAACCATCGGTCGTCGAGAGTCGGTCGAGTTCCTTGCGGACTTTGACGTGGAGGTTGCACCTGGAGGTGGATCGGCTTACCCCATCACGGGTTCGATCGCCATCGGTCACAGCGCAACGGTCACCGCCTGGCGAACACCGGACGGACAAGCGGTCTTCGTCAGCGGCTCGCTCGATCTCTCGGAGCTTATAGAGATCCTTCCGTTCGAAACGGGCAGTCCGGATCTCGGAGTTATTGAGCAACCGCGGGTCGCTACCGTTCGAGTCACTTTCTCGGGCCTGTTGGATGCAGCTGGCGAACTCAGAGTGGAAGTCCGCGGCGCGGCGCTTCAAGAGCCCGACTGGAACCTGTCGATTCGCGCAGCTACCTCACCGGACGCACCCGATCGTTGGCGAGCTGTGGATCTGGCCTGGCTTGAGAGCGTGACTCCCGCTCCCCAATGGCCGCGGCCCGGCGCCGGTGTCCGCCTACCCGCTCAGTATTCGCAAAACCGAGTCGTGCTTGAGCCCCTGCCGTCTGCCGTTCTGTGGGGCGAGCTCGAGGCCTCCTTTCAAGATCGTCGAGCGAACCGCCCGCTGTTTGCCCTCGCTCCCGCGATTCTCATTGCACCGACGGAGGACGGCCGCGTCTGGGGAGAGCTCGATTCGCTACTCGAAGCCGCGAAGAGCGCGCGCTCGCAAACAACCGCAATCACCGTCCGAGACTCAAGCGTTGAAGTTCGATTCACTTCCGCAGGCGGGCAGCACGCCTCTGTCCAGGCCGGCGTGGAAACAACCGTGCTCTCCAGCTATCAGGTCGAGCTCGCCACGGATTACTGGATGGCCGATCCCGTCATCGAGCGCGTCTTTGATGGCTTTGCAGTTCAGACTCGACAGTCGGAAAAAGACATTCAGGCGACCTACTGGGTCGCGAAGAGTGGCGAATTGAGAGAGTTGGATCGCGAGGCCGTCCTTCACGGAAAGCTCGGCTTGCCTCACCGAGAGCTTCAATTCGGATCCGCTCACGTTGAGGCAGGATCCACAGCAGAGACAGGCATAGGGCTCTCGATTTCCGTGGGCTCGTTGTAGAATCGTATCCCTATGCGCTTAGGTCTTAACCAGGGTATGCGAATGGGCCAACGGCTCGTTCAGTCGCCCCAAATGATTCAGGCCATGCAGGTCTTGCAGCTCTCCTCGCTCGATCTCGCCGAACGCATCGAGCAAGAGCTGATCGAGAATCCGCTACTCGAGGTTGCCGAGCAGGACGCCTCGGACGACCCCTCCGATAAGGCTTCCGAAGAGGCCGCCAACGAGTTCGAGAATATGGTCGAGATGCTCGAGCGGTACGAGCGCGACTTCGGCGACGGTCGCTCGCGATCCGCCAACTCGGAGGAGGGCGATCGCAAGCTGGAGGCCATGCAAAATACGGCTTCGGACTTTCGCAGCTTGGCCGAAGACCTCATCGAACAACTTGCGATCATCGACTTCACCGACCGCCAACGAGAGCTGGCTCTGTTTCTGGTCTACTCGCTCGACGAGCGCGGTTTTCTCCCCGACTCGTTGGAAGAGCTCTCCCACGAGTGCGACTCGACCGAAGCCGAGCTCCATGAAATTCTCGAAGAGCTGCGCTATGTCTCTCACCCCGCGATCGGCGCGCACGATTTACGCGAGTGCTTGCTCCTGCAACTCGCCGCTCACGGAATTCGCGATCAATTAGAGGCCGTCGTTGTTCGAGACCACCTCGAAGACCTCACCACGAACCGACTGCCGCGCATCGTCCGCGCAACCGATTCCAGCCTCGATGAAGTCAAGGCGGCCATCGATACCATCCGCCATCTCGATCCGTTCCCCGGTCAGGACTACGGGAACGAAGTCGTCAGCGCCATCACGCCGGACGTGATGGTCGTCGAGCGATTGGATGCCGAGAGTCAGAACGCGAAGGGTGCCGATCGCTATCAGGTCACGCTGACTCGCGAACGAGTTCCCAAGCTCCAGGTCAGCCCTTCTTACCGAAAGATGCTCGTAGGTTCGAAGCGCGGAGATGCTGTTCAACTGTGGGTCAAACGTCGGCTCGAAGCCGCGCGGTGGTTTATCGATGCCGTCCATCAGCGCCGAAACACGATGCTTAAAATCGCTGAAGTCATCTTCACGGAACAGCACGAGTTTCTCGCGAGCGGCGTGAAGAAGCTCAAGCCCTTGCGCATGCAAGAGGTTGCCGACCAAGCGGGCGTCCACATCTCCACCGTCAGCCGCGCGGTCGCCGGGAAGTACGCTCAGACGCCGCAGGGAATTCACCCGCTGAAGTTCTTCTTTACGGGCGGATTGGCTGACTCATCCGGTGGCGTCTCGAGCCAGACCAGTATCAAGCAGCGCATTTCCGACCTGATCGACAACGAGGATAAAGATCATCCCTACTCCGACGAAGAGCTCTCCGAGCAGCTTGCCAAGTCGGCGGGAATCCAGATCGCGCGCCGAACGGTGACCAAGTACCGGAAGCTCTTGAACCTCCCCGCCTCCAGTCAACGAAAGCAATACTAGATCGGCGGAGCGGATCGAACTGCTCGTTTCCATTGATGTGCAGGTCGGGAGTCGTAATCCCGCTCAGCTCCAGTCGTCCGACCGCGAGCAGGCTTGAGCCTCTTCGAGATCGACAACCAATCTTTTCGAGCGGATTTCGGACGGTCGCCGTATTATCTTCCGCCGACGCACGGAAGCTCAGCGTGCCGCCAATCAACCCAACTCAAGCCAACCCCGAATCGAGTCATTCCCATGGGCGTCCGATCCGTAGATCTCCGAAAGGGCACCGTTCTCGAGAAGGACGGAGACCTACTCCTCATCACCGAGTACACCCATAAGACTCCGGGCAACTTGCGCGCGATCATTCAGATCAAGACCAAGAGCTTGGTTACGGGCCAGTCTAACACGATGCGCCTCGCCTCTGGCGATGTGATGGATGTAGCCTTTCTCGACCGGCGCAAGTCGGAATATCTCTACCGCGAGTCGAACGGCGACTATGTCTTCATGAACAGTGAAGACTACGAGCAGTTCGCGCTCTCCAACGAGTTCATCGGCGACAAGATGGGCTATGTCAAAGAGAACACCGAAGTCGAAGTGACCTTTCACGAAACGCGTCCCATCGGAGTCGCTCTGCCGAACACGGTCAACCTGAGGGTCGTCGACGCGGAGCAGGCGGTGAAGGGCAACACGGCGACGAACGTCAAGAAGGGCGCGACGTTGGAGACCGGACTCGAGGTTAAGGTCCCACTGCACGTCGTGGCCGGCGATCTCATCAAGATCAGCACCGAGAACGGTGACTTCCAGGGCCGCGTGAAGGAGTAGGCGCGAGCCTATTCTCTCAGGTAGACATAGACCGAGAGGTCGCGCGACTCGACGATTAGAGGGTAGCTCGCGACCAATCGACAGTGCTGCGCCAGGGTCGCGCGGAATCGATTCGCTCGTCCGGGCTCCCAATCCTCGAGCTGTTCGAGATTGAGCACGAACCAAATCCGGCGGTCGAAACGCGCCCAGTGGTCGGGCAGGTGAGCGCGAAAATCATCCAGATAGACGAGCTGGGTCTGATTGCGAAGATCGACGGAGCCCGGCGCGAGGTAGTACTCACCTACGGGCGCGTCCATCCCCATGATCAAGTCGTCGGCTTCTTTGTGGCTGTAGACGAAGCGATAGGCGTCACGCCACGCCGGTCGCTCGCCTTGTCGAGCGCTGAGATAGAGGCCGAGCGTTGCCACGGCCGGCAGGACGAGCAGAGCGAGATAGGCAACCGACAGTCGAACGCCCCTTCGATCGGGTGCGCTCGGTGAAGATGCGTCCGCGTCGCGCGCTCGATAGGCACCGATCGGAAGTGCAGCGATCAGCGCGACCCACGGAAGCAGGACAAAGACGTATTGCGCCGAGACTCGGACGAAGTAGGAAGCCAAGATGGCCTCGAGGAGAACTACAGCGGCAACAGCGACGGCGAACTGCTCGAAGGGCTTCTTGCCGGTCAGCGCAAAGTACGCGCCGACCACGGCGCCGATCCCGAGGAGCGGCGTGATGAAAAATCCGGTCGTGAGCACAAGGTGCTGAACGGATCCGCCGCCGTGAATCGCTGTCCAAATACGCCAGACGTCGAACAGCCGAGGTGCGGCCGCGAGCACTCCGATCACGCCGACGACGAGGAGGAGCTTGCTCGCTTTCGAGCGGCTTCCCGGGAGCTCAACACCGACCGTGCGCAAGAGGAAGGGAAGCCCGATGATCGCGGGGATGGGGAAGGCGCCGGAGTAGTGAGCGAGAGAGGCGGCCGAAGCCACGACGATTCCAAGTCCGACGCGCAGAGAGCTCTCCTTCCAGAGGCCGCGCAGGACGAGTCCGCAGCCCAGCAGGGACAGGTCTTGAGTGAGGGTGTAAAAGCGCGCCATCTGGGACCAGTAGGCGTGCCAGGAAGAGGCGGCGACGAGGAGCGCGGCGCCTGCGGCAACCCGCCGTCCGGCAAAAGGCGCGAACGCCCAATAGGTGAGCGCGATTCCGAGCCAGCCGAAAATCGCCGGTAGGAGCCGAAGCTCCCACTCGCTCGGGCGATGCTCGAGTAGGTCGAAGAAAACTCGGAACAAGCCATAGCCCAGCGGGTTCTTGAGGCCGCCGGGATCGGCCGCGAGGCTATCCGCGAGCGTGAGGGCTTCATCGAGCCAGAGGCTCCACTCACCCAGGCGGACGAATCTCGTAAGCCCAAGGACGAGCGCCGCGAGGAGAAGCCAGCGGGCGACGGGGTCCTTGGAGGTCTCAAGAGCCTGGTCGGGAGTTATGGAACGTGCTGGAGTCACTGCGGGAGGGTTTCAAAGCGAGACCAGCAAGGCAACAGCCCGGGTACAGTTATCGCCGAAGAAGTCTATGAAGAAGCCCTATCTGACTGCCCGAGGTTGCGGCGGGGCCGGTCAGCCCCAAGAATAGTTCACGATCATGTCTCCATTTTTCACCCTTACATCCGCGCCTGTGTCCGCACTTGTG
Organism: Planctomycetota bacterium; assembly: GCA_029259635.1. Taxonomy (GTDB): domain Bacteria; phylum Planctomycetota; class UBA1135; order UBA1135; genus OFTM34. The sequence continues at coordinate 83,522 of JAJDEU010000010.1, forward strand.
TCCACAGCTCAGCGAGATCACCGACTTGCAAAGCGTCCGAGCGAAGGCCGACGCACCGCAACTTGGGTTCGCCTGACCCGAGCTCTCTCCTTGCTCGTCATCTGGAGCCTGCTCCTTCCGGGCTGCGTCATGAACACGGCCAGCCCAGGCGTCTTTCTGGCGACCAACCCGCCGGGCGCTCGCGTCTTCGTTGATGGGAAAGACACCGGATTCGCAACCCCCTGCGCAATCTCGCTCGACAAAACCCGTGAGCACGAGGTGGCATTCCTGCTGGACGGCTACGAGGTGGCGCGACGGGACTTGTTCCCCAACACCCGGTGGACGACCACGTCTTGGGCTGACGGCGACATCGGCTTAAGCATCTGGCGCTTCCCGCTCTTTCTCACCTTCACCGGGCTCTTCTTCCCGTTTAGCGAAGACGACGACCTAGTTCCTTCGCGTGTCTACATCCCACTCGAAATAGCGACCGAGGGCATCTAGCTCATGACGGCCCGACCCGCCGTCTTTCTCGATCGAGACGGAACGATCAACGTCGAGGTCGACTACTTATCCGATCCGGCCGACCTTCGACTTGAGCCCGGTTCCGGCGCCGCCATCGCAGCCCTTAATCGCGCGGGCTTTGATGTCGTTGTCATCACCAATCAGAGTGGAATCGCGAGAGGGGTTCTCGACATCCCGCGATTGAATCAGATCCACGATCGATTGCGGGAGTTGCTGGAGGCCGAGGGCGCACACTTCGATGCGCTTCGCTATTGCCCTCACCATCCGACAATTGGCGAAGAGCCCTTCCGGAAAGAGTGTGATTGCCGCAAGCCCTTGCCCGGAATGATGAGCTCGGCAGCAGCGGAGCTAGGCACCGACCTAAGCGCGAGTTGGGTCGTCGGCGACTCGCTTCGCGACCTGCACGCCGGAGCGACGATCGGCGTCCGGGGGATTTTGGTCGGAACCGGAAAGGGCACCCTTCAAAGAGCGCGGCTCGATGAAATCAAAGACCCCGTGCCGCAATTCGCTCCCGACCTCGCCAGCGCCGTGGAGTTCATTCTCCATACCGTGAACGCGAACGACGAGCGCCGATAAGCGAGCTTACGGCAAGTACGGAGAAGCCACTTCGGAGAGGCGCGTAACCAACCAGAGTGGCAGTTGCCGCCAGATGGCTTGAAGCGCATGCGTCTTCGGGTTGGAAGGCGTGAACGAAGGCGTGCCGCGATGGCGTACCAAGTGATAGCGATACTCGAGCGGAGTTGGCTCGAAGCCTTGGTGCACTTTAAATTTGTAGGCTCCGGACCCAACTCGACTCCTTCCAAAATCGAAGACTCGGAAGCCCTGCTCGACCGCCCACTCTTGCAAGGCGAGGTACATGAAATTGCTCGCCGAAAAATTCCGGTCGGCGTTGTGCGCCGTTCCTGAGTAATAGGCGAGCAGCGTGTCTCCGAAGGCGAAGGTCATAACGGCCGCCAGCGGTTCGCGGTCCTTTCGAACCAAGTGAATCTGCACGGATTCTTGGAACTCGCGGATCATCGTTTCGAACATCCGCTTCGGCAGCGAAGGCGAGCCGAGCCCATGTTTGTTCCGAACGAACATTCGGTACAGATCCCCCACGTACCAGACTCCTGTCGATAGCTGAAGATCGTGTTTCGCACGCGCTTTGCGAGCCTCGGCTCGGGCCTTCTTCGGCATCGCGGCGAGCACGTCCTCCGCCTTTTCGGGCAAGGGTTTCACAAACGTGCTGTAGAGGGTACTTCCCGCAAGCTCGGCGCCGGGATTCCACGCATACCGCAACTCGAGATGCCCAACTTGCTCGCGATCCGCGATTCCGGTCGCTTCCGTCAGCAGCGCTTGTTCTATCTCTTGCCTGGCTCCGAGCGGACCGCCGTAGACGCCGTAGGGCACCGAAACGAGATTCTTTCCGCCCAAGAATCCGGGCGTGCTCATCAGCGGCAGTACGCCGACCAAGCGGTCGCCCTCCCAAGCTAATAGGTCGCGCCGCTCGTTGCCGAAGACGGTCTCGACGACACGCTCCCAGGCAGAGAGATGAAAGTAGCTTCCGCGCTTATGCTCGCGAACAAAGGCATCCCGCTCTTCGTCTTGATCCGGAGAGCCTGCTCGTACATCAAGTCCCGCGCTTGTCATTCGAACGTCTTTTCGATGCGATACTCGCGCAAATTACGAGCTTGCGAGAAGATGATAATCTCGCCAACGAGGCCGAACCCGATGATCTGAACTCCCAGGACGATCAGCATCATCCCACCGAGCAGGAGCGGACGAATAGCGGTCTCGCCGTAGACGAATTTCTCGATGCTCAAAAAGCCCGTGATCAAGAAGCCGGCAAAGGCGAAGACGCCGCCGACGGGACCAAAGAAGCGCAGCGGCATCAATGTGAACTTGGTGAGGAACATCACGGCGAACACGTCGAGCGCACGGCGGAGGTAGACGCCCATTCCGAACCAGCCCGCTTTCCCCCACTCCTTGATGTGCCGAACCTGGACTTCGACGACGCTGTAGCCCTGCCGGTGCGCGATCACGGGCAAGAAACGATACATGTCGCCGTAGACCGCGATGTCCTCAAGGACGACTCGCCGGATCGCCCGGAAATAGCAATTCAAGTCGTGGAAGTTCATCCGGATGATGTGCCGGATAATCCAGTTGAAGGCTCCCGATTGAATTCGGTTGAGCAAGGGATCGACTCGCGGATGGCGCCAGGGTGTGACGAAATCCGCGCCTTCTTCGAGGGCCTCGAGCATCGGAGCGAGTTCGATCGGATCGACTTGAACGTACTGCGGCGAAGTCACGATGTAGTTTCCGCTCGCATGTTCAAAGGCCGCGGAGAGGCAGACCGATTCCCCGAACGCATTCTTGAAGATGATGGTCTTGACTTGCTTGCCGTAGGTCTCGCGCAACTTCTTGGCAGCCTTGAGCAAGGGACCACCGACGCCGTCGAAGATGAAGATGATCTCCCAACTGCGCCCTTGGCGATCGAGCTCCGACCCGAGAGCCCGGACCACCTCTCCGATGTCCGCCTCTTCGTTCTGCACGGAGACGATGACCGAAACGTCGAGAGGAGTTGCTACCGCGACCTCCTCCTCGGGCGAATCGACCCACGCCGAATGTTCTTCTATTTCATGACTCATATCGCCACCACACCCAGGCGCAACGCCACGCAACTGCCGCGTTTATTCGGGCGAGAGAGGCCTACTGCTGCACACTCGAACTGAAGTTCGGAGCTATCTGCCGATCGTGCGATCTGAATTAGCCTAGTGGAGTTCATTGAGAATTCGGTCGAGTACTCTTCGGCGGTGCATGCCACTGGCCTTAACGGTTAGCTCGGCGAGCAGGCCAAGCAGTCCGTAATAAACGACGAGAGTGAACATCAGCATCACCGTGGAGACGATGACGAGCTCCCAGTCGTCAATAACAACGAGATCGCTGGCTGATGTGGCGCCCGATCCGACTCCTACGAGGCTGAAGAATGCAAACAAGACGGTAACGGCAAGGGCTCCCAGTGAGAGCATTCCGAAGTACTGCAGCGGTCTCTGAGAAAACTGAGAGATAAGTTTAACGGTGAAAAGGTCGAAGAGCACCCGCGTCGCGCGACCGATTCCGTACTTGCTCGACCCGAATTGCCGTGCGCGATGATTCACCACCACCTCGCACACGCGCGCGCCTGAACCCGCAGACATGACGGGCAGGAAGCGGTGCTGTTCCGCGTAAATATTCATCGACTTGGCGAGTTCTCGCCGAAACGCTTTGAGCGTGCAGCCGGTGTCGTGAATCGTCACGCCACCCACGAACCCGATAAGTCGATTCGCAATGATGGAGGGAAGCCGTCGCAGCACAAAACCGTCCTGGCGATTCTTTCTCCAACCCGCAACCAAATCGAAATTGCCGCGCTTGAGCTCTCCGACCATCATTGGGATATCGGCGGGGTCGTTCTGGAGATCACCATCCATCGTGATGACAATCTCCCCCCTTGAAGCATCAAATCCCGCCGCCATGGCCGCCGTCTGGCCGTAGTTTCTACGGAACTTCAAAATGCGGATTCGAGAGCATTTCTCTCTCAACTCGAGCATCGCTTTGAGACTGCCGTCTGTGGAGCAGTCGTCCACATAAATGACCTCCCACTCCACACCCGTCGGGTCCAGGGATGCTTCGATCTCCGCCTGTAGAATTCCGACGCTTTCGACCTCATTGAAGATCGGAACGACAATCGAGATTTCGACGGAGGGCGTCATGCTGCGACGGAAGGCATGGTGAACGGGTTAAAGCGGCGAGAGCGGGCCAGCTTGTGACGGGAAGAGTAAACCCTATCGGAACATGCCTGGACACGCTCCGGGCCATTCTGTTTCTCCAGCTCGCCGGATAATTGGGGTCCGAAACCGCGTGGACAGGCTCGCCTGCCGTCGCGGGCAAGTTCGCTTCCCCCGTCCCCACCTCGAGCCGCTCCTGATCTCAGCGAAAACACGGCTCGGTCCGGCTCGACAGATCCGGAGAAGCCGGGTCTCCAGATCAGGGCTCCCGAGCGACAAACCGAATCGTTCACAGGAGGTCCATCGGATTGGACTCGTCATTCCTAAAGGGCGTGGTCTCTGAGGGCCATGCCCCAAGAACCCGAGCCCGGGCCCACTACCACCGGGTTGGCGCTCTCGTAGAGGGGCCCTTGGCCCTTTGAGGGCCGACAAGCGCCCCAGTTGCGATCAAGTCGAGCGCCTTTTGGTGTCGAAAAAAGTGAACATGCCCCAAGGAGCCCGACAACCCCTGATTCTTCTGGCCGACCCGCAAGAGCACTCCGGATCGGCGCTCGCTCTGGCGCTGACGGAGGCGGGCTTTGAGCTCGAAGTCGCGAGCGACCCCAGCGGCTTTCACGAGCTCCTAGATGGCCGAGCCTGGGACGTCGTTCTGTTTGATCCCAACAGCGCTCCTGAACTGTTGAAGCGAGCCCTTGACCACAGCGCCAGCCCGGCCGTCATTCTGTTGGACGCATTCGGAACTATTGATGATGCCGTCACCGCGATGCGACGCGGCGCCTTTGACTACATCCCGAAACCCGCTCCGGAAGACCAAGTACTCGTTTCGCTGCGCCGGGCCCTCGAGCAACGTTCTCTGGTCGAAGAGAACCGCGAGCTGCGCGCTGACCTTGAGAGACGCTTTGAGCTTTCCAACCTGATCAGTCGCGACCAACGCATGCAGCGCGTGTTCAATACGATTGAGTCCATCGCGGATACGCGAGCCAACGTCTTGATCGAAGGCGAGAGTGGTACGGGCAAGACGATGCTCGCACGCGCCATCCACCTCAACTCTTCACGGGCGCAGGAACCCTTCATTGTCGTCAACTGTGGAGCTGTCCCCGAAAACCTCCTCGAGTCCGAGCTATTCGGCCACGTCAAGGGTGCCTTCACGGGCGCCGTGAGGGACCGCGCTGGTAAGTTCGATGCAGCGGACGGAGGAACCCTGTTTCTCGATGAGATCGCAACAGCATCATTAGAGCTTCAAATTAAGCTCTTGCGTGTCATTGAGAGCAGACAGTTCGAACGAGTGGGAGCCACAGAAACGCGCGAAGTGGACGTTCGCGTCATTTGCGCCGGAAACCGAAAACTCGTCGACGAGGTCGCGGAGGGACGCTTTCGCGAGGATCTCTACTATCGACTCAAGGTCGTAGGGATCGAGATTCCCCCGTTGCGCGAGCGGCCTCTCGATACGGAACTTTTGGCTAGAACTTTCCTGGAGCGATACAGCGTCGAGCATCAACGCGAAAACCTAACCTTCTCCGACGTCGCCTGGACTCAGATTTTGGAGTACGAGTGGCCTGGAAATGTGCGCGAACTCGAGAACTCCATTCAGCGAGCCGTGCTCCTCGGTAAGGGGCCCAGCGTTGAAGCCGAAGATCTCGGGCTTGATAGCCACGATCGCACGGAGGATGATTCCGACCCAATCCAACTTGACGTCCGTCCCGGCCCGCTCAAGAAGGCCCTTGAGATTCCCGAGCGCAGAATCATTCTTCGAACGCTCGAGTTCACACGAGGGAACAGAACCCATACCGCCCGCATGCTTGAAATCAACCGGACCACCCTCTTCAACAAGATGAGGAAATACGATCTCTTGGATTTCCCCAGCCGTTCGGCCTCTTAACGGCCCTCGGATCTTCAATAAGTTGCAGCGACGAGAAAGTACGACGGATTTCGAGCCGCTTCGAGACTTCATAGGGTGGCTATTGGTTTAGCTACTTGGCCCACCCATTTTTTGCACCCACAATGCAAGCCTCGCTCCTAACGCACCCTACCCGTCAACCGAGCTCTTGACCGCGCCCATCACATTCGACGAAGAATGAAACCTCCGAATCGCTTCCTGCTCTGGAGCTTTCCAGTTCTCGCTCTCACGGCGGCCATCCTGACTTATCAGATGGCGCTGTCGGGCGCAGGGCGTTCGTCGAATGACGCCATGCGCGATTTCGAAGCGGACCTCGCGCTCGGCCAAGCGAATATGGACACCACCCTGCTCAAGATCGAGGTGGCGTTCAAGCTCGCTGTACTTGAAGAGGACAGAGATCAACAAGCCCTAATCATCAAGCGGCGAGCCAAGCTTTATCGGGATCTCAAGCGGTACGACAGAGCTGCCGACGACTTGGAGCTCTTGCTTCAGAGGTATACGCCCAACGACCAAGAGGCCATTCGTGACCTTGCTCGAATCGAGTTTGAAAACGGTGAAGAAGAGACGGCGCTCGCCCGTATCGAAGCTGAGCTACAGCGAGATCCCCAGTGGGTTAACGGTCTGAGTTACCGAGCGGACTTCCGTTACCAGATCGCTCGAACTGTCCTGTCCGAGTGTGATGAAGTTTGTGCCGGAGTTATGGACGACAAGTCGGCAATTGTCGCGGGAAGGTTGATCAGGATCTTCGCGGGCCGCCTTGCGTCCGACCCGATCCGCGCGACGACAATGCAGGAGCTCAACCTCCTCTTCCCGACTGGCGCAGAGGAAGAGCGTCGGGAACTCTACAGCTTGCTCAGTCGAGCCAACAGCCTCATCGAGGCCGCTTATAACGACAATTCAAAGAGTTTGGAACGATCGAAGAGAGTGGCTTCGATGGCCGCCATCATCGAAATCCTTCGCTTACCCGAGCTCGACCAGGACGCCTCTGATTTCGCCATTGCCAATCTTCGACATCTGGCCCGATCGAATTCCAATACCTTTGCCGACCAGTACTTCAGCGCTCTCGGATCGGCCGGTGAGAATCGGCTGGCAGCCAAGAGCATAAAGGAGTTTCGATCATCAGGTCTCACGTTCAATGACCGCGCCATCCGAAGCGCACTGATCGTCGCCTATGCGTCCAAGGACTGGAAGCTAGTCGAAAGTCTAAGCGTTGAACTCTCCATCCTGAGCAACAAAGGAAGGAAGGTTACCCCCGCCGACAAAGCGGCTGCAAGTAAAAACCTTAGTCGGTCGCACTTCTATCAAGGCATGGCGCTCCACCACCTGAATTCACATCAGGGCGCGGTAAATCTACTTAGCCAGTACCTCGGATCCCCAAGTCGTCCGAAACCGACCCTGACTGCCGTCATTGACGCGGAAAAGGCCAAAGCGAGCAGTGCGGCGAAACTGCCTGGACAGAACGGTCGCCTTGCAGAACTGAAATCACTCAAGTCTCTGTTAGCACTTCGTCCCAGGGAATCGGGCAAGTTATGGCACCGACTCCTTGAGTTGCACCGCGCGCAAAAATCAACTCCAGAAGAAATCGAACTCGCGGCCGCCAATACGATGGCGGGACTACCTCGTCGATCCGCTGAATTCGAATCGGAATGGCGTGCGGCCGGCGCCAGCGCCATGAGAAAGGCCAAGCTCGCTCCGCGAAAAGTAGCGGTAAGCGGCAAGGAGGGCGCGTACTCCAGCAAGCCGAAACGCATCAATACTCTTCAGGTCTATCTAGAGCTTGAGCAGTTCGCCGAGGATAACGAGTGGTACTCCGCGCTCGCCTCGTGCGATAGGTTGTTCGGTCTCGTTCCGTTCTTTACTCCTGCTGTCGAGATTTACCTGACGGCTTGCTCGCGCCTTGAACTTCCCGAGCGTGCCATTGACCTCCTACTCGATCGGCTCAAATTCCTCGGAAGGGATGATTCCACGCTCGCCCAACTCCTCGCTCTACGCGCATCATTTACCGCTGAGCAGGAACTGATGTTTATCGAGATCGCGCCGAAGTCGACCGTTCGGAATTTAATGGTCCGCACTTTGCTGGATCGAGGAAGTTTCGTCGCGGCCAAACTCGTACTGAGTGAGGTCTCGGCAGAGACGCGATCCGCAGAAGATAATCTTCAGTTGGGCGAGGCTCTGCTCGGCCTGAAGGACATCGACAAAGCGCTACTCTCGCTTCGACGAGTACCTCCGGCCAGCCCCCACTATCCGACCGCATTCAGTCTTTTACTCCAGGCTTCGTTAGAAACGGAAGATCCAGCCCTACTCGAATCCACGATTACGCAACTCGCGCACCCGACGACGCCCATCAGCTCGAACCTGATCCCTGTTCACGATCAACTACTTGTCGCCGGAGAAATCGAACTGGCCAGTAGGTTGGCCAACTACCTGGACAGCGACGCTTCGACACGCAGTGGGCGCAACACTCTCCGCCTCGCTTCACTTCAAATGCGGCAACAGGACAATGTATCCGCATTGGAATCGCTGGAGCGGGCGTATGCCTATCTCGACGACGGCAGCCCGGCTATTGGTCAACTCCTGATCAAGATACGCAATCAGGAGTGGGATGATCTCGCACCTCTTCTCGCTTCGTTCGACGCCGAACAACGAGAGCACGATGCCATCTCCGCTATGGTCGTCGCCTTGTTGCGTGGGCGGACCCAACTCGTTGAAAGCTACCTCCAGAATCTCACCCAGGAGGAGCGTTCCGAGGGACTCCATCTCTTACTGCGCGTCTTTGCCACGACGCTGGAGAGCGCGAGTGCGCCCATCCTCGAAGAGTATCCGGAAGTCATTCGGGAGCAGACGCGCACATTCCTTTACGGCTCAGCCGATGAGCCGAGGGATCCGCGCCAAGTGTTGGGCTTGATGCTCGCGCTGAAGCACCCCGATTGGCTCGGCTGGCTCGTTCAAGAACTTCCCGACTGGAATTCGAGCGGCACGAATATGTGGGTTGAGTATTTTCTCTCGGAAGCCCTCTTGAAGCTCGGGGCTCTCTCGAAAGCGGACAAAACCATCGCCCGCCTCGTCACTCGTTGGCCCGATTTCTATGCCGGTTGGGAAGTTGCGAATCGACTTCAACTAAAACAGCCCCTGCTCGATTCGGACCTAGTCGCCTACGCAAAGCAAGGCTGGAACACTCCCAGTCATCGCGACGCTACGGAGACGCGCGAGCCACTCGAAGAGATTGAAGCGCTTCGAAAGAGCGGAGATCTTCAGCCAGCCATGAAGCTCGTAAGAGAGGCTCTCGATCAGGCTCCGAACAACCCTCCCTACCTATATCAGCTCGGCAAGCTTCACCAAGAGAGCCGCAATTACAGCGCGGCGATTGTCGCGTTCGGTCGATTCCTACAAGCGCTTGCCCCCAGGGTCCGCAATGCTGTGCTTCCCGAGTTCATCGAAATCCTCGATTCGGGTATCGCTCGAAAAGCGATCGGCGAGGATATACGGCACCAGACCCTGAAAGGGTTGTCCGTCGCCTACCCCCGGAACGCTTTGGTCGCAGCAAAACTCGCCGAAAGCGACCTTCGTGAAAATCTCACCAGGACTCCGACTGAAGCCGTTCGAGCCGCGGTCGCTCGCCTAACGACCCTCCGGAGTCGAACCGGCAACCTTCCCATTCACGAACTCGGTGCGGGTGGGCTGCAGGCTTGGCATGAGCTCTTGCTCACGGTCGATCCGGTTCGCTGCGAGGCGTTTATTCGCGGGGAACTATTGCTGAGCCCGACCGAGCCCGAGTTATGGGCGATGCTCGCCGAGAGTCACCAAGCGCAAGGTCGGTACAAGCTTGCTGACGACAACCTGAGCCGATTGCTTGAGGTTGCTTCGAATGAACGTGGGCTCACCCTTTGGATTAAGAGCCTAATTCGACGCGGAAAACCGATCTCTTCTATTCGCGAGGCTTGCGAATCACTCGCCGAGCTCAAGGGTGTGCCGATGGGCCATCCCCTCATTCGATTCCTCGAAGCGCTTGCGAAAGCAAGAGGCATCCCGGCCAATAGACCTGAGGGCATCTCGGAACTGGGTGCGCTTTGGGAGGGCCGAGTCCGGAAGGACTACCGCGCTGCTCTGAAAAACCCAGGAGAGTTTTTTACCACCGTCGGGCACCACTTCGCTGTGATGTCGATGTGTTACGGCAATCGCGAAGAGCATATTCTCGCTCAGAAAACCTTTGCCACACTCTCCGAAATCAGCCTTTCGCCCTCTAAGCAACGCCTATACACAACGCTGTCTCACATTGGTCCGCACAAATCAAAAGCTGCACAACCAGAGCTCGTGGATGGCTTGGCTCAGCCGGAGGCGGATGGAGCGCCGGGCCAGGTTTTGGCGCGGGGCGGACAGGGAAGGCCAGGGACTCCGGGAGGAGTGAATCCCGGTACGGGCGCGAAGCAAGGCGCTGGGCGCCGTGGTCCTTCTGGAAAAAAATCAGGCGCGATGGGCAAGCTAGGGAGTGGTCTTCCACAACTCTTCACCGACGAGCACCTAGAGGCTTTTCGCAAATTGAAGACCATCCCGTCCCCGAATGGGAAAGGCAATCCGACGCGAAAAGCGGCCTTGCCGAACGACGCCCGGATGAAGCAAGACGCGAGAAAGAATTGAGCGCTTCGCAGCTTGTGAGAGTTCCCCGCGATCCAATTCCAGTCGCGGTTCTCGGAGCTACCGGAAGCGTTGGCCAACGATTTGCGCTCGATCTCCATCAGCATCCATGGTTCGAAGTGGCGAGCTTGGCCGCTTCGAAGGCTTCTGCCGGCGAGACCTATGGGGATCGCGTGCGATGGGTTCAGGATACCCCGCTTCCAGCTTCACTCGCCCGAATGAAGCTTGAGAGCTGCCACCCCGACCTCCCCGGGAGAATCGCTTTCTCAGCTCTCGACTCGCAAGTCGCCGGTCCCATCGAATCCGAGTTCGCCGCTCAAGGGTGGCTTGTCCTCACCAACGCAGCCCCCCACCGATTGGACGATGATGTTCCACTCATCGTCCCTGAGGTCAATGCCGGCGCACTCGCTATAGCTGGTAAACGAACAGCGAACTCCGGCCTCATCGTCGCCAACCCCAACTGCACGACCATCGCTCTCTGCCTAGCCTTGGCGCCCCTGGAGCAAGCATTCGGATTGAATCGGGTCCACCTGGTCAGCATGCAGGCTCTCTCCGGGGCGGGTCTTCACGGCCCTTCCGGCGTCGAGACCTTGGGCAATGTGATTCCGGAGATTCCCGGTGAAGAGGAAAAGCTCGAGCGCGAGAGCCGCAAGATTCTCGGGGATGTTTCGGTCTCGGCAACCTGTACGCGAGTTCCCGTAGTCGACGGCCATACCTTATGCGTCTCGGTTGAACTTCAGAAACAGCCCACGGAAGAGGAGCTCATTGCTGCGTGGCGAGACTTCCGCGGGGAGCCACAAGAGAGGCAACTTCCGTCGGCACCCTCACGCCCCACGATCTACTTTCACGAGCGACACTTTCCTCAGCCGCGCCTCCACGCGGGAATTGAAAACGGTATGGCGACAGCCATCGGCAGGCTTCGCCCGTGTCCGCACTACGGCTGGAAGTTTGTTGCCGTGAGCCACAACACTTATCGGGGTGCCGCTCGAGGCTCCATCCTGCTCGCCGAACTCTGCCTGGCGCGCGACGTCTTTCCAATCGACTAGCGCCCGGATCTCCGGGCACGGACTCCAGCAGCGCCGCCCCGCCGCGCTCCGACGTTCTCAAAGGCGGGCAAAATGAGCAGCTTGGGATCGAGCGAGTCGAGCGCGGCCTGAATCAACGCCGCCTCTTCCAACCGCTCCGCCGCAATCAATCGAGCGACGAGCATTTGCGCAGTTGAAACCGGAGTGAGACCCAATCCATCCAGAGTCGCAGCCGCCTCCGCGTGACGCTCAAAGCTCGCCAAAATCTCCCGCATCGCAGTCTCGAAGTCTTCGCTCTCGAGTGCCATGCGCGAACGACCGGCGTGAGCCATCGCAATGTAATGATCAGCGCCCTGAATCGCTGGACCGTCTCCATCTGCCAGAGTCTTCTCGAAGAGTTCCATTCCGCGCGCGTAGGCAGCGAGCGCCGCTTCGGCTTCCGAGGCGCGTCGATGAAACTCCGCGGCAACAAGAGAAGCATAGCCCGCGTACCACACGAGCTCCGGTGCAACGTCCAACTGTCCGAGCATGTGTTCGTAAGCGCTCTCCAGCGCGCTTAAACCGCCGCGCTCAAACGCGACCGCCCTTAGCCGAGCATGCAGGTCCCATGAACTCGGGAAGCGCTCGACTCCCTCGCCGAGAACGACCTCCGCTTGATCGCGCGCGCCAAGCCGCCACAAAAAATCGTAGTGCGCCGCGCTCTGCGCCGCGGTTCCGTAGGGACTTTTCGCGAGTACCGAGTAAGCCGCGTTGACATCCGTCAGCCATTCGGGTGGCCAGGTTGCGCGGCTGCGCTCCGCCCTCGAAATTTGCCGTTGGCGCGACTCGGCGAAGAGCGCCATGGTCGCCATCGCCATCCAGCCCTCCGCACCCGCCGGCATCTCTTTCAGCGCGAGCTGAGCGCTCTCGTAGCCAAGCTGTCTCCGTCCGAGATAGGTGCTCGCGAGGGCCTTGACCGCCGTCACCCGCCAACTCGTCGAGCCCAGCTCCGCGGCCCGCTCCGCAGCACGCAACGCATCCTCGTACAGAAGTCGCTTGTACTTTTCGGCTGCGCCCGTCTGCGGTGCTAGCCGTCCTGTGCTCTCGGGATCGACCGCGAAGGAGAGATAAGCCTCGGCCAGCTCCAACTTTGAAGCGGGGTCTTCAGGTGCCGCCAGCGAAGCCTGCGCCTTGTACTCAAGCTTTGGGTCGGCGAGCGACAATCCGTTGCGCACACCCTCTTCCGGCGCCTCATCAATGGTGGCCGCCCAATTCGCGACATCCACCGTCGCCGACGTGGCAACCAGTCCGCGATGGACCGCGGCGAGCGTGCGCGCACGCGGTGAGGATTCACCGATGCGCTCGAGCGCACCCACTAAAGCCTCGCGCTCCTCCTCGCTCGTCGGAACGCGCAGTGCGCTCGAAATCAGATCGATCGAGTCCGCCGTCTGTGCTTCCGCGAGCCGAATCCGCGCCAGCTTGACCAGGTCGACATCCAGATCGTAGAGCGCGAGGCGCAGCAGACCGATTTGATCGGGCTGATCCTTCTTCGCGAGCGACTTGAGCAGCTGTCGCCTGAAAACAACGTCGCCTTCGCTGTAGCTCTTTTCAAGCTGGGTCCGGTCCGCGTTGTCGCGGCTCGAAACCAAATCCAACCGATCGCGCTCGAGGTCGGGTTGTACGGGTGGCTGGGGTCGCTTCTCTATGCCGGACCGAATGGCCTCGAACACCGAGGCCGTGTCGAACGCGTAATAGATGTCATAGGACTCGGAGTAGGTTCCCGATTCTTCGAGCTCCACCATCACGTGCCGCGGGGCGACTCGCTGGCCTTCAAAGAATCCGTCGAACAAGCCGGGCTCGATGGCGATGTGCTCTCCACAAGTCACACTGCCGAATCGGGGGCACAAAATTCGTCGGCCGACCTCGTCGAAGTCGCGCGGAGTGTGTCGATAGACCGAAGCGATGACCGTGACGTAGGGCGCATAGAGCTCTGCGGTCTCGGCTCTCCGATAGCGAATGCCCGCGTAATGTTCGCTCGCAATCTCGCCGTCCATATTCACGCAAATCAGAATCGGTTTTCCGGTCTGGCGCGCGACGTGGACGGCGTCGTCAAAGCTCCGCTGCCAGGAAATCAAACAGGGAGAGGCCCAATCCGCTGCTGTCGGAGCAGGCCACATCGCCTCTCTGCTGCCGGGAGCCGGAAGGCCGTCCTGTCCCGTTGATCCGGTCTGCGCGAGAAGGATCGAGGCGCCCGCACACTGTAGACCGAGGCCGAAGACGGTGAAGCGAAGGAGCGCGAAGGGGTTGAGTTGGGACATAAGCAAGAGCTGGAGGGCAGGGCACGCGGCAACGGAGAGTACTTTGGATCCTTCAACTCGCAAAGGCGCTGCCCCTGCCCGAGGAGAGAGAGCCGCTTGCCCTTCATCAAGGCGGCCGAGATACTCCCCCGGGCATCGTCTACACAGACGCTTCGAGCGCCTCGCCCTCCCTCTCCGGCCCTTCCCTCCCATGCGCAGCAAATGCTTCTGGTTCCTCGCTGCGCTCGGTCTCTCGACTTGCTTCGCGACGCCAGCCGCGCAATCAGCGGAAGTCACTATTGCGAGCGGTCCGCCGGCAGCAGCTCAACAAGAACCCTTGCTCGAGAAAACCGAGCCGGACGCTGCGGTCGCTTTCTTCGAGCTACAGACCGACGAACGAGCGTGCTTCGTCGGACAGAGTATGGAGCTCCGACTTAGCTTCGGAATCGACGCAAGCCTCGCGGATGAAAACCTCATTCAGCTCTTTCAGCGACGCATGCGCGTCCCCGTACAAATCGACGCCCCGTGGTTCGGCTCCCTTCACTGCTCGACCGGCTGGAGTACTTCCGAGCCTGTGTCAGCCGCCGAACAACCGGGCTTCGTTCTCAACGGAGATCCCCTCAACATTCAATCGGTTGACCCGATCACCAGAAACGGTCAGAGCTTTCGGGTCTTCGAGTACCGAGTGAGCTTCACTCCGACTTGCGCCGGCGAGCTTCTGCTTCCATCAGCTTCGCTACGATTTGCTTTCGCCAGAGAGTTTCGATCCGAGCTCCTCGGTCGCAAGACGCCGATCGATCGCATCGACCAGCGCTTGGTCTCGTTGCCGCTCGTACTTGATGTGCGTCCATTGCCTGAGGTCGATCGACCGCTCGAGTTTACCGACGCCGTCGGGCAGTTCAGCGCGACGGCCAGCGCGACACCGCGCACGCTCAAGCAGGGTGAGAGCCTCCGTCTAACCGCGACCATCACCGGCACAGGCAATCTCGCCGACTTCACTCCGCCGCGCCCAATCTGGGCCGGCTTTCACCTGCGCGGTCAAACCGATCGTTTCGAATCGGGCCGTCGGCTGCTGACCTACGACCTCGCGCCGCTTCAAACCGGGCCACAACTGCTGTCCGGATTTCGGTTCGCGTACTTCGACCCGACTCTCGGTGACTACCGAACGATCGAGACGGAAGAGCTCTCGATCAAAGCCCTCCCCTCTGCCGCGTCAGCCACTCAGGATCATTCGCGCGACTCGAGGAAAGACTCGCGGCCGCGAACGGCGCCGTCCTTTTGGACGATTGCGATCGGCTTACTCGTCGGCGCGGGCCTGCTGCTCTGGCTGCGATCCTGGCGACGGAGCTAAATTCAATCGCCCAAGGTCAGTCGGAAGAACTCGCAGGGAATCGTTCCGTTCTGCACGGGCTTTTGCTCGCCTTCCGGCAATCCCAGAGCGCGACGAAGCTTGGGGTTACCCAGAATCATCGCCAGTCGATAGCCGCTGCAGCTTTCGAAGAGTCGCTGTCCAAAGTCACGGTAGAGCGGAACAAGCTGCTCCTCGTCACCGACCCGCAGGCCGTACGGGGGATTTGTGACAATAAACGCGTTCCAGCCCGGCTTCGCCTCGAACTCGAGCGCGTCGAGGACGTCAAAGCGAATCCGATCACCGAACCCTGCGGCTTCCGCGTTTTGCTTCGCGCCTTCGACCTGTTTCGCGTCGGAATCCGATGCGCGAATCTGCAACTTGCGCGGCCAACTCTGGCGCTCGATCTCGGCGCTCTTGAATCGCGAGTAGCTCGCCGCATCATGACCGGGCCAGCTCTCGAAACCGAACGTGCGAAAACTTCCGGGCGGAACTTTCGCGGCGATCAGCGCCGCTTCGATAGCTAACGTTCCCGATCCACAAAAGGGATCGATGAAGGGCGACCGACAGTCCCAATCCGACATCAGCACAATGGCGGCCGCTAGAGTCTCTGCGATCGGCGCGATGCCTTGGTATTGACGCCAGCCGCGCTTGTGCAGACTGCCGCCCGACGTATCGACGGACAAGGTGACGCGGTCGTTGTAGAGGTGAGCGTGGATGCGAAGATCAGGATCGTCCACATCTACGGTCGGCCTCACGCCGGTCGCCTTGCGAAACTGATCCACGACCGCGTCCTTCACGCGCTGTTGAATAAAGTGCGTATGAAACAGCTCCGACTCGCGCGACTGAGAGTCCACGACGAGGCTGCCCTCTGGCGAGACGAAGCGGCTCCAATCCACTTCCGACGCACCCTTGTAGAGTTGAGCAGCATCGCTGGCGTGGAATCGCCCCACGCGCATAAAGATCCGCACCGCCGTGCGCAGCCAAAGATTCGCGCGCCACATATCGACGAGGTCTCCCTCGAAGTAGATCCCGCCGACCTGCCGCTCGACCTTGGCGAGCTTGAGCTCTTGCGCTTCCGAGTGAAGAACGGGTTCGAGACCGGGAGCACAGCTCGCAAAGAAAACAGATCGCTTCGTCATGGCTGGAGAGAGTAGCTCCGAAAACGCTCAGCGCGGGGTCGGGCGCGCGTAATAAGCGTTTTCGTCGACAGGTGCAGCTGCCGCAGCCGGAAGCGATTCCCCCACGACTCCCCCGACTCCCCCTCGTCGCGAATCACTGACCGCCTGGGGCTCGCCGTCTCGCGCCACCCAGATCGCTTGAATGCTGGAGCGCGACGGCATCGGGAGCAGCTCGTGCCCGCGCTCTCTCAGCTCCGCCAATGTCGGCTCCGGCCAACCCGCTTCGACGAAAGTGCCGCTCGGGTTCCACTGCTGATGCAGGCGCGGGGCGTGAACCGCCGATGCCAACTCCATTCGGTAGACGAGCTTGCGCAGAACCACTTGGAGAACCGCTGAGATGATCCGCGGCCCGCCTGGCGCGCCAATGACGAGGACCACGGTCTGTCCACCGTCCCGCAAGACCGTCGGCGTCATCGAGGACAGCGGCCGCTTTCCTCCGACGATCGAATTGGCTTCGCTCCCAACCAATCCGTACTCGTTCGGGACTCCCGGCTGAATGGAGAAGTCATCCATCTCGTTATTCAGAACGACACCGATCGGCCCCACCACGACGCCGCTTCCAAACAACCCATTCAGCGTCGTCGTCAAACTAATCGCGTTGCCCTCCTCATCGAGAACGGACAGGTGCGTGGTCTCTGAGGTTTCGCTCGAAGCTTGTGCAGCTTCCGGAAGTGGCATCGGCCCCACATTCGTACCCGCCTCTCCGCCGATCGCCGTCCGGCGCTTCGCGATCCACTCCGAAGAGAGCAGCTTGTCTTGGGGAACCTCCCAAAAACCCGGATCGCCCATATGCTCCGCGCGGTCCGCAAAGCCCATTCGGAGTGCCTCGATCCACCAGTGAACGGCGAGTCCATTGAGTCCGCTTGAGTCAACCGGTCCGGACGGTTTCGCTTCCATTCGGGCGGTCTCGCGCTCGGAATCCAGAGGAAAGCCATCCAGGATTCGCAGTGCCTGCAGAAGCACGATCCCGCCCGAACTGGGCGGCGGCATGCTCACGACCTCGTAGCCGCGAAACCAACCGGTAATCGGAGTGCGCCAGATCGCTCTGTAGTTCGCCAGATCCTCGCGACTGAGGAGCCCGCCATGATTCTCCATGTCGGACACGAGCGCGTCGGCAACGAAGCCCTCGTAAAATCCGGCGGAGCCCTTCGTCGCCAGAAGTTCGAGCGTGTTGGCGAGGGCCGGTTGGACGAAGAGGTGGTTTTCCTCGAGCGCCACTCCGCCGGGATAGAAGGTCTGCTGCGCTGCAGGTGAGTTCGAGAGTTGCGCTCGCACGCTCGGTATCGAGAGGTGGTGCTCGAGCCAAGCGTCCACGGCAAAGCCTCCGCGCGCGAGCGCAATCGCGGGTGCGGCGAGCTCTTCGAAAGGCAGGGTCCCCAATTCATTGGCGAGCTTCCAGAGCCCTGCGGGAACGCCCGGTACCCCCACCGCCAGATGGCCGCGCTTTGGAAGCAGCGGATCGACTTCACCGTCGATGAGGTAGTCGCCGGAGTCGAGAGCGGCCGGTGCCGTCTCGCGATAGTCCAGTGCCAGTGGCGCTTTGCCGCCCTTTGGAACCCACAGTGCAAACCCGCCGCCGCCGAGGCTGCCCGCTTGCGGATAGACCACCGCGAGCACCAGCGCCGTGGCCACCGCGGCGTCCGCGGCGTTGCCGCCCCGTTCCAAAATCGCCAGGCCCGCGGCGGTGGCGAGCGGATGCTCACTGGCGACCGCACCGCGCTTTGGGCTCGAGTGCAGGACCTCCCGCTCTCCGATCGGCAGTGCAGCGCAGGCACTGACAACCAGCAGAAGGAAAGAACTCGCGCTCCACCGAATCCCGTCCACGCGGTTTTGGCTATGCCTTCGGCAGCGCCTGTTCGACTTACCCAGCACCGGATCGTTCCGCGACCTGAACTTACAGGTCGGGGTGGTCGCCATCGGCGATCTCTTCGACCGTGACTCCGCGCTCGCGCATGTAAACCACCGACTGTTGAATCGCGTCGTCGTCCCCCTCGATCTCTACGGCGACGAGAGCCATTTGCTCGGTGATGCTGGCCGCCCGAATGTTGGGGACCACACCGAACTTCGCGTGAAGCGTGTGGCTAATGATCGGTTCTTTGATCAGGTCTTGCGGAAATGTGCAGAAGTACTTGGCGGTGGCCATGGCTCTTTCTCGGATCTTCGGCCTCTAGGCCGAGCGCTACTGTGAACCCCAGATCGCACGCGCGCGCGACCGAGTGAGGAGTATCCCCAGGTATCCCAACAAAAGAACGAGGGAAGCTGCAACCTTTCCTCGATAAGGCTCCCGACGATCCGAAAACCATTCGGTTCCCGCCGCTTCATAGACCGCTCGGTGGCGCATCCAATCCGCTCCCGCCGACTCGATAACGAGCGTGATGGGCGAGGTGTCGAAGGCGACGGCAGCAAATTGGGGATCAACCTGCCCGAGAGAGCGCCCGCCATAGAGACCGAGCGCGGGTGTTCCGGAAACGGGCAGCACCGAGCAGAGTGCAGCCAGAGCCAAGCTGCCGCCCGCACAGCGCCATGGATTCGAGCGGACTGCCGCGCCAACCGCCATTCCGATGACAAAGAGCCCGGTCCATGCGGCCGCTCCCCAGGCGGGTTCGGGCAGCGCAGAAGGGCTCGATCCTCCGAGCCAAGCGAGAATCACCATCCAAGACCCGGGAATCGCGAGCCCGAAGGGCCAGGCACGAAGCCCGCTTGCCCCGGCGTAGGCTCCCGTTGGCAAGGAGATAACGGCAACCCAGGCCATCCAAACTACGGCATCGAATTGGCCGAGGAGGAGCGGAAAGTAGCCGACCGTCGAACAGCCGAGAGTCGCGACCAGAGACCGGAGTGGATCCGAAGAGGAGGAGGTGTGCTCGGCTTTCATCACGTGAGTCGCGATTGAGGCTCTTGATCGAGAATCCTTCGACGTAGATGAGGACAATCGCCTTCCGGCAGGATCAAAGGCCCATCATAATCCTCCCACACATGCTTACCCCAAGGCTTTTGATAGATCCAAACGATCTCACTGCCGAGCGCTCGCTCGCCGCATTCCCCTCGCGATGGAGCCGAATCGGACTTGCTTCCCTGCTCTCCTTCGGTCTCGCCTGCTCTCCGGAACGGACCGCGAGCCCGCCGAACGACATCCTGCTCATCAGCCTCGACACACTGCGCGCGGACCATTTGTCCGCTTATGGCTACGATCGTCGAACCAGCCCGTTCATCGACAATCTGTGTGAAGAGAGCGTTCGATTCGCCAACGCGTATTCATCGGCGAGCAACACAGCGCCCAGCCACATGAGCCTGCTCACCGGGCTCGATCCTCTCGCGCATGGGATCCGACCGGTTGGTAAATCGAAAGAGAACCTCACCAGCCTTTCACCACAGACGCCGATGCTCGCGGAGCGGCTGCGACAGGTGGGCTACCAGACCATCGGAATCGCGGACAACGGTTACGTGATGAGCTCCATGGGCTTTGATCGAGGCTTTGACGCCTTCTCCAACGAGCGCTCGAGCCTGCCCTACAAGCTCACCTTGTTGTCCAACGCACTGAAGCACACGAACCCCGATCTTCCGCTGTTCCTGTTCTTCCACACCTACGAAACCCACGCTCCCTACCTGCCTCCGCCCCCCTTTCACGGACGCTTCACCGACCCCGACTACGACGGTCCTTTTCGCGAACGCTATGACGCGCTCGCGAGCTTGCCGGTTCAATCCGCATGGAAGGAGAAGGGCAAGTTTCTCGAGACCTGGGAAGGCATGAACGAAACCGACTTGGATTACCTCCGCGGACTCTATGACGAGGGCATCTCCTACACCGATAGCAACGTCCAGCGACTTTGGGACATTTGGTCGCGCCGCCGGAACGCCGATGAGACTTTGTTGATCATCGTGTCCGATCATGGCGAAGGCTTTAACGAGCACGGAAAGTTGGGACACAAGTACGGCCTATATTCGGAGCTGCTCCGAGTGCCGCTGATCATCCGGAACCCCGCATTCCCACCGTCCGTTGTGGAGCATTCGGTCAGCCTGACCGACGTCGTGCCGACGATTTTTGACTTTCTAGATCTGCCTCTCGAACAACTCCAAGGAGAATCTTTTCTCAAGAGCCTTCGGGGAGAGCGCGAACCTCCGCGGTCGGCATTCAGTCAGCTCAACGCGAAGCGCGGCCTGCACGACTCCGTCTTCCGAGACGAGCACCACCTGTTGCGCTGGAATCGAGAAGGTGACGAGCAAGTCGAGCTCTTCGAGCACGGCTCAGAACCCGCCGATTCGATGAACGTCGCCGACGACCGCGTCGAAGTCGTCCGGGAACTCAAAGCCCTTCTGGATGCCCGCAAGAAAATCGGCGACGAACACCACCAGCTCTATCCCAACTCGGTCGGACCCAAAATCACCGAAGAAGAGAGGGAGAGACTCGAGGGTCTCGGATACGTCGAGGGGGTCGGCTATGACGAACAGGAGTAGCACTTGTCAGTCGGTGCGATCCGACTCAGGCACCGAGGCTCCGTGCCACTGCGCTTCGAGATTTTGAGCGACAAGAGCCGCTCGGCTCGCGCGACCTACTCGTCTTCTTCCGGAGCGAGGTCAGTAAACTCGAAGCCGAAACGGCACTTGCCGTTCCCCATGCGTTGAGCCCAAGCCAGGCTCCCGCTTCGCTCAACGATTCGTTCACCGCAGCGAACTTGTAGCGAAAAGGGAAGGTCGCCTCCGATCTCGAAACAAACGCCTCCGTCGGAGAGATCGACGCCGCGCGCGTCGACTTCATCGAAGTCACCGGAGAAGCTGAAGGTCCCCTCGAAAGGCTTTCGGTCCTGGCGGGGATTGAGATCATCCCACCCCGCAGAAGTGACATCGTCAACCTCGGCGAGATCCAGCTCGAGCTTGGCGAGCCTTCCACGGAGGTACTCGATTTCGAGAATGAGGTCGTCTCTGACTTGGGGAATGTCTTGCATGTCACAATCTCTACCGAGAAGCGATGTTCGCAACGATTGCGAAGCTCCACCCCTTCAACGGCGCGGCACATGCGGCAACTGAACCACCGATCGATTTTTTGTGGATCGAGGAGTCGCTCCCACTCTGCAGGCGGAAACGCTTTCCGGCAGTGGCCCCTCAAGAGACCGGCTCAGCGCGAAACACGCGAGCTACTCGGCAGAAATACCTGAAGAATCGGTGTCTTCGGTGCCGCCGTTCTCGGAGCCCGAATCCACGTCCGCGTCGGCCGACTCAGCAGCAAGGACTCCTGCAAGTCGTGCGTCTAAGAGCGCATTCATGTTGCTCCAGTAGGCCGAGCCCGCCGCGTTCACGGTCACGCCAATGGCGACCAGTACCGCAATCCTCAACCAAACCACGGAGTTCCTGTACCAAGCGATCGGCTGAGGCAACTCATCGTCTCCGCCGTCGAGAAAAACGAGACGGTTGTCCAACTCAACCACGCGCCCTTGAAGTCGCGCATTCTCTGCGCCGAGTTCCTCGAGCCTTCGCTCCTGATCTTCAACAACGCCCTCCAACCGGGCGCGAATCTCGCGCTCGCCCAGGAGCCGCTTTCGCAGAACCAAGATGGCGCGACGGGCCTTGTCCCGCTCCGTCTCCAGCTTGGTCGAGCTCTCTTCAAGCGCCACGACGCGCTCGCGTTCGACGGGATCCTCACCATGGAGAACTCGCTCCATGTCTTCGACCGCGGCTTCGGAGAGCTCGGGATAAGCCCGAATGAGCTCAGACCGGGGCACTCCCGCGACGATCCGCCGATCGCGAACCATTCGGGTCGTCCGCAGAGTGCCGCGCTGGATCCTTTGGCGAAGGGCTTGAACGGAGACTCGAGCGAGGCGCGCAGCCTCGGTCACGGTGTAGATAGGTGCAGAGCTCTCGGTGGCGGTCATACAGTATGGATCGGCAGCGCTTCTCCAAACTTGCCACCCAAACCAAAAGCACCGCAGCCCGCTTGCCAACCCCCTCTTGGCAAGCACTTTAGGCGTCCTATTCGCCCGAAGTGAATCTGCTTTCTTGCAGTTTATGCGCCAAGCAGGACGCAGCGTCAGGCCGTCTCGCGCTCTTCACTGAGGGAGAATCCAGACGCGTACCGAATCACGAAGAAGACGAGGAGGAGGAAGGAGAGGAGTGGCGTCAGCCAGCCATACCCGGTGCTGGGCGGCTCCACCTCGACAGCGATCTCGGGTGCCGGTTGCTCCTTGACCTCGTATCCCCAGCTCGGCCGACGCGGGACGGAAGAGTGAGCCCTGGGTGGTGCGTCAAAGGTCGCCCCATTCTCATACATAGCGAGTGCGCGCTCGTGGAGAGTCTCGTAATCCACCATCGCGATCTCTCCGGTCGAGTTCAAGAGAGCGGGCGTTCTCTCGCGGAACTGGTTGGAGCCCTGCTCGGTCCCCACGGAGACCAAGATGTCGGACTCGCCCAACCGCATAGACTCTCGATTTCTCGAGTTGGCGAGTCGAGAGTACTCGGCCTCTTGCGCAGCCGAGGAACCCTGTTGCCGCTCATTTCCAGCTTGAGCTTGCGCGGCAAGCCCGCTCGAGAGGAGAACACCTGTGCATACAGCCCCAGCAATCGTTCGACTCCAAACGTTCATGATTCAGTTAGGTCTCTACGGAGCCACGGTGTAGGCGTTCGGATCGCGCTCGTTGCGCGCCCAACGAAGAATCGAAGGGCTCTGGAGCGTCTTCGGTAGCAAGCTCCCCGCCATCCCCGAATTGCCGCCCAGAATGCGACAGTCGTAGTTCATCTCGATCGTCGGAGTGCCGTACACAATGTTCTCATTCCGACTGACCAGAGCGCCATTGATCTTCGCGGTAGAACCCCCGAAGACCACGTAGCTAAACGAGTGGTTCGTATAGAACACCGCGTCCAAGTTGCTTGCGTAGACCGACGAGACGTCGGAGTAGTCGCTAATTCCACCACCGGGAAAGTTGCCGCCCCAATTGAGCGCCGTCAGTGAAGCCGCGAAATCCAGATCGGCCAGATCGATCGTTCCGTCATAGGCACCATCACCATCGATGTCCTCGCCCGTTCCGGGAATGACATCGCCGACCAATGAGCCGGCCGGAATGAGGCCGTAATCGGCATCCGCCTGGGTGTAGTACTCCACGGTGTAGAGCGTGTCGTTCTCCAACACGTCGTCGTCCGCTGTCCCTGCGATTCCGTCTTTGCCCTTGCTCGTGTTCGGAATGCCGTCAGCCCCCGCGTCTTCTTTCGAACTGTTGAGGGAGGAGGCCATCCAACCGCCGACATAGCTTCGCCAAGTGCTGTTGGTGAAATCGCCGACCACGACATTCTCCGCGGAGAACAACCCGAGAAAGTCCTTATCCCAGTTGTCCGTCAACCAAGCCTCGGTTGCGACTTGGGAGTTGTTGATGGGTCGAGTCGAACCGGGACCATCGAGGTACTTAATGGACTCGGGAACGTAGACATTTCCACCCGTGTAGATCGCGCCTTGTCCAGTGACATAGCCGCTGATAATCAAGTCACCCTCGACAACGACCGGCCCGTCCAGAACGATAGGATCATCAACCGTCCCGACGAGATAGAGGTTCCCGGTCTCGCCTGCGCCGTCTCCGAATACGGCGTCGGTCATCACCGTTCCGCTGATGGAGATGCTCGACGCTTCGGAGAGCGCTTGTGCTTTGTAGGCGCTTAAATCCGAGAGATTGGGCATTTCAATCGGGTCTTGGAAGTCGTGCTGGTTGATGGCATTGCCGCCCTCGCCCGCAATGCTGCCTGAATTGACCACGTCCCATCCAGAGAAGACGCCCCCGTCTCGGCCGTCCTTCAAGCCATCCCCATTATCGTCCTTGTAGCCGACGAGAGTGGCGCTCGTTCCATCCCACACGACGCTGTCATACACAGGCTGGCCGGTAATGGTCGGCGCGTAGCCTCCTGCGTCAAACTGTCCATTGCTCCGCGCATTGCCGTTGCAAAAGATCGTATTGCCGTAGAGCCAGCCCCAGTTGTTGATGAAGTAGGCGTAGTCGAAGACCTCGCTGGCCTCGACCGTGAACTCGACGGTTGTTGAGAGCGAATGCCATGAATCGACTCGCGCACCCGCCGGCAAGTTTTGCGGCGCGGCGGGCAGGTAGCCGCTGGCCTCGAGCAGGATGCTGATCGATGCAGAAGTACTCTCAACAAGCGACATTCGCACCGTGTACTCGCCCATCGAGTTGACACCGTCCATTACGGCGTCACCCAGGAAAGGCGTGATATTCGCCTGCACAGCGAACAGCTCCTCCAAGGCACCGAGCGGATCTTGGGGAGATTTGTTCGCGACGTTGTCGAGATACTGAATGCCGACCGTTACCGCCGATTCGGCCAGGTACTTCGTCCGCAGCTCATCAATCATCTTCCGCGACGAGCGCACCTCTACCGTCGAGAGCGCCGTGGTCGAGACAATCATCCCGAACAAGACCGCGACAACAACGAGCGAGCTCACGAGCGCGCTGCCTCGCCGCGCCCTAGGCCCTCTCGCCTCCATCAAATTCCGTCCACTAGTTCCGAGTCTTAACATGAAATACGGTACTCCTTCCGCCACTACCTTCTGCATTGCCCTCAGTAGTGATCGTTAGCTCCCATAGATCACCCGCCTGCACGACGCTAAAACCTTTTGGATTGAGTGCCCCACTCCTCAGTCCATCCACAACGGCGTCCTGTACCTGTACTGCTCCGACGCCATCGATCACCTGTCGAACGAGCGATCGTCGCTGCGCACCGTTCCACGGCAACTGAACCACCGTGTACCGAATACTCCAACCCGCCACGCTCTGGTTCGCGGGGATCGAGCTCAGTGATTGTTCTTTGATTCCCCACGCCGCAGCGCCGGCCACGGTTACCGGAAGCTGAAAAGTGACCGAGTCGTTCGTACCCACCACCGAATCCACGGTGAGAGTGTCCGAGTTCGCCGACGCAAACTCGTCGATCAGTCGCGCGCTCGTTTTGCGCCGATTGACGTTCTCCACCGTGCTCGTCATGACCGCCTGATGCGATTGGTGCGCCATCCAAACGGCACTCATGAGCGTGTAGCCGAGCACCGAGAACAGTGACAAAGCCACCGTCATCTCAAGGAGGGTGAAACCGCTCGAAGCGCTGGAACGCCGATGGTTCGAGCCCCTCATTGCCTTCTCCTCAAGGTCCCGAGTCGTCCAATCTCGCGTCCCGTTTGGAGATCGGTGAGAACAGCTTGCACTTGAATCAGGTCGATCCCCGCCAAGAAAACGGTGAGATCAACGCTGTACTCCGAGACGTCCAAATTGCCGCCATCGACGATCTGATTTCCGTTGAGCGCGAGCAGGTTATCGAAGTCCTGTGCCAGCACGTCTTCCGTCACGGTGCTCAGGAAGATCGATCCGTTCGTCAGCCTCTTCGCTTCCTCGGTCGCCACTAAGTTGGAAGAGAATGCAGCCGTTGCGGCCATCAGAGCAATCGCGAGCACTGCGCTGCTGATGACAACTTCGAGCAGGGTGAAGCCTGCCTGCGGGTTTTTGCTTTTGCGTATTCTCACGAGCGCTCTCCAGGTTGCACACGAATGTGCAGCTCCGCTCCAATGCCGTTGCTCCCCATTGGAGGGGTGAATTGTCTATCGCCTCGTGCGCACTCTAAAATGAATCTGAAGCTCGAAATCTATTAACGCGAGGCCCCCCCGAGACGGGAGCGCCTCCGAAAACTATTCGCGAATCCGAATCCAATGAAGGTTGAGGGCCGGATCCGTGAGCGTCGGGAAACCGACGTATGAAGACACCATTTTCACCAGACGCGCGATTTCCCGGGACGAGTTCCATTGAAATCCAATCGTCCGGCCCGGATCCCCACCATCAAGCCGCGATTGCGGCCCCCTCGCTAAAGCTACTCGTCCTTGGACTCCGCACGCGGCCCTGGCGTCACCGAGTAGAGGACCGACACGATTTTCCAACCCGAGGTCGTGTCCACCAAGCTCCAACTCTCCACTCCGTGATTCTTCACGCGGCCGTCCCTGACGAACTCGTAATCCGCAATCAACGTGGCGAAACCATCGACAAGTTCCATTTCAATTCTCTCGAACACTTCATCCGACACTCCACTCCTACCATCGATCTGCTCCTGAAACTCCGCCCGAGTGACGCGGTAGAGACCGTCGTCGTCAAGGATACCCGCTGCCTCATACCGGGTTCGCCCCGCTTCGGCGACCGTCCCAATCCAGGGCGTGTCCGCATCGAGGAATAGAGTTTCGAAAGCGCTCCAGTCTTTCTCGCGGATGCAACGTCGAAACTCCTCGACCACTTGGAGGATTTCGGCTCTCTCGCCCTCCGCATCCTGCCGTACAAGCGGCTGCACTCCAGCAGCAGCAATGATCAAAGACGACAGCAACAAAAGGACTTTGGCGCGACGCATGTTCAGATTCCTAGGTCTCGATCGATTTAGAACTGTGACAGGTATTTCACGAATCGCGGGTCTTCCCTAATCGATTCGAGGTTGGGGTCTTGAGCAATGATGCTCGGATCCAAATCTCCATGATCGCGCGCCTTGACGAGCCACTCGATGGCCGCGTCGACGTCGCCCGAGAGCGCAGCGACACACGCCGTGGTGTAAGCCGACTGAGCTGCTTGATAGCCGAAGTCAAAGGACGATCGAAACGCTTCGCCGATCGCCGGTAGGCCCGCACCCGATTGCAAGAGGGCCTGGGCGTATCGATAGTAGTCGCGACCGTTCATCGAAGAGCGGACGCCCAATTCACTGTAGGCCTCGACGGCTTCCGCCCATTGCTCCCCCTCGAACGCTGATGCCGCTCGCTCGATCAACCGGTCAATCTCCGGCTCGACTATCTTCACGATCGCTTGGAGCGCGTCAAAACAGAGCTCATCTTCGCGCAACACGGCACCGGTCGCGTTGTGCAGAACGATTAGGCCGAGCTGCGTCTTCGGATGAAAATACATCGCCGAGGCGAAACCGTAGACACCTCCGAGATTCCCGATCAGGACCGTCCCGTCGCGACGCGTCGCGGTGAGCCCGATGCCGTAGCCGTAGGACAGGTCCCCGTTCGACTGAAAGCCCGTCTGTGTCCGAGCGAGTGCGGCTTCACCGATCACGCCTTTCGGTCCACGTCCAAGCTGGAGGGAGACGAACTTGGCGAGGTCGTCGACGGTGCTGTACAGCCCGCCGCTCGGAATGGTGTAGCCGTGATCCTTTCCGACCCGGTGAACCCGACTGTCGTCTTGGCTTCCGTCGGGTCGGCGAACGTAGCCGGTTGCGAGTCTTTGCTTCAGCTCGTCGCTCAGCTCGAACGCGGTCTCGTGCATACCGAGCGGCGTTAGGATCTCGTCCATCTGATAGGCGATGAACGGCTTCTCTGCGGGCTGCTCCAGCGCGAGACCCAACATCGCGTAACCGATGTTCGAGTAGCTGTACCGAGTCCCCGGCTCGAACTCCACCGACGTGTCCGCGATCGCGCGACGCACCACGTCCGCCCAGCTCGCGGCCGGGCCCAGGATGTAGCCGTTTTCGTGCAAGTTCGAGGGCTCGCGCTGGATGCCGCCGATCATGGTTGCAAGCTGCAACAGACTGATGGGCGCGCCTTCTGACCAGCGATTGGAGACACCGCTGAACTCGGGCAGATGGTTCGCGACGGGGTCGGAATAGTTCACGTGCCCGCGCTCCACCAGTTGCGCCAGCATGAGACCGGTGAACGACTTCGTAATCGAAGCGATCGGGTAGATCGTGTCGCGTGTCGCCCGCCGGCCGGACGCATTGTCCGCGTAGCCGTAGCTCTTCGTCCACACCAACTCGTCCGCGATCACGATGCCGACCGTCACGCCGCCCACCCCATCGCTGGCTAGTCCGGCGGAGACACGCTCGTCAATCAACTCGACGGCGTCTTCAATGAGAGCGCTCGAAACGGCGCTCACGTCGTCCGACAAAGCTCCGGCGGGCTCGACGTCTTCGGTCGATTGAGCATGAGCCCCCGCGCTAAGTACGACCAATGCGATTGCAAAATGTGTAAAGGCTCGACATCCCCAATGGGTCACCTCTCGACGTGCTCGGTGCAAGGTTGCATTCATGTACATAATGAATCTCGGATCGGTGCTCGCTCCCGCGCGATGCTACGGTGGCGCACAACGTGCACCGGCTCAGCTCCGACGCGGTAGCTGTCTCTAGGTTAGGCGCTGCACCCGGGGGAGGTCGGACGACACTAGAGTCTGTCGATGCCCTCATCGTTTGTCTTGTCCCGATGAAACCCGAATCGCCGAATCCCGTCGACGCGAGAGCCGTGCTCCAACTCGCCTTCGGGGGGTCTGTCGGCCAACTGCTGCATCGAACCGATGTGCGCGGCTTGACGATCCGGGAAGTCCGGGACGACAGCGCCATTGACGTCCCCGTTCACGAGCACGAGTCCGCCCACTTCTTCTTCGTCATGGATTCCGGCTATCGCTCGACTGCGCGCGGCGCGGATGGCAGCACCGTACAGCGCCAATTGCTCTACCACCCGCCGCAAACCCGCCACGCCGATCGCTTTCTCAGTCGTGGAGGTCGCTTCGTCTCGATTCATTTGACAGACAGCCTGATGCGTGAAGCCGCAGACGACTGCGCACTACCCGACGTCTCGCAGTCCTATCGCGGCCCAGCGTTCGACCGGATCCGCGAGCGCATCCGCGTCGAGTGCCGGCGCAACGATTCATCCTCGGCCATGGCCGTCGAAGCCCTCGTTCTCGAACTCATCCACCACGCGGCAACCCGCCCGTTTCGAGACGAAAAGCACGCCGCGCCCTGGGTCGACGCGGCCGTCGAGAGGATTCACGACGATCCACACGGGGACCTCTCCGTCTCCGAACTCGCCCGCGAAGTCGGTGTTCATCCGGTCGCGCTCGCGAGAGCCTTCCGACGCCACTTGCAAGCGAGCCCCGGCGACTTCTTGCGCTGGCGCCGAATCGATCGCGCACTGTCTCTTCTCCGCCGTTCATCGCCTCCGGTGATCGAAGTCGCCCTTGAAGCAGGCTTCGCCGACCAGCCTTCGTTCACAAGAGCCTGTCGCCGGATCGTAGGAATTACGCCAGCCGCCTACCGCCGACTGTTCTCGGCCTAACGCGCCGCGAGAAGTTCCCCTCTGGAGCTCCAGGTGAACGAGGCCAAATTCCGCACCCTCTCAGGCCTCGTGTACATCCGGCACCGTCATGCCGCTCGGTGCGAATGGAGGCGGCACCCGGACTTGAACCGGGGAATCTCGGATTTGCAATCCGACGCCTTAGCCACTTGGCTATGCCGCCTCAGGGCCGACCAGGATAGCGATGACCGGAGAAGGTGCAAGGGCGGCCCCCGTCGACCGGCTCACATCCGCTCGTCGCCACCGTAAGATCGCGCTCCTTCGTCCTTCTACTCATGAGGGGCGGACTCCGACTCCCCCGAGCATTCAAAATGGTCTCCACCGCACCGCTGCGTCGCCGAATCGCGAGCTTTCGTTTCGCGCTGAACGGACTCTCGCTGGTCTTGCGAACCCAGCCCAACGCTTGGTTCCACGCCCTGGCAACCGTGGTCGTCTTCGGCGCAGCGGCCACGCTTCAATTGCCGTCGACCGATTGGTGCTGGCTCGTCATTGCCGTCGCAGCCGTCTGGAGCGCCGAGTCCATGAACACAGCCGTCGAAAAACTGGCGGATGCCGTCCACCCAAACCCACATCCCCTCGTCGGGCAAGCGAAGGATGCCGCCGCCGGAGCGGTTCTGGTCGTTGCGCTCGGCGCCGCAGTCGTTGGCGCTATCGTTCTCGGCCCGCCGCTTTGGAGTCTTGTCGGTCGGTGAACTTATCCGTGTGTTTGCAGGAGCGAGGGCCCCCTTCGCTGCCGCCCATCATTCGACTTGCCGCGCTCGTCGATGCGGATCGGACGAGCGACGGATAGCGGAAGGGACTGGACGCAAACCGCCTCGCGCGGCACTCTCTGACCGCCCAAGTGCCGGGGGTATGGCGGAATTGGCAGACGCATCGGACTTAAAATCCGAAGACCGCAAGGTCGTCCGGGTTCGACTCCCGGTATCCCCACCAGCCTCCTTTACCGATCGATGATCGGAAGGAACCGCGGCCCGGCGAATCCCCCGCCGGGATTCGCCCTCGAGAAGGGAGCCGACGACTCAGCGGCGCTTGTCGATCGGAACGTACTCACTGCCGTGCCCGCCGGAATAAACCTGGGCCGGACGGAAGAGCTTGTTGTCCTGCATCTGCTCGCGCCAATGCGCTAGCCAACCCGAGATGCGAGCAATCGCAAAGACCGGCGTGAAGACGTCGGTCGGGATGCCGAGCTTTTGATAGACGATCCCGCTGAAGAAGTCGACGTTGGGATAGATCCCTTTGTGACCCAGGTGGAGAGTTACTTCCTCTTCGAGGCGAGTAGCGATCGAATAGACCGGCGTCGTTCCCAACTTGTCGAACAGGGCTCGAACGAGCTCCTGAAGCGCGATCGCACGGGGATCCTTCACCGAGTAGACGCGGTGCCCGAAGCCCATGATCTTGCCCTTGGTGGCCAGTCGATTCGCGACCCAGGCTTCGACCTTGTCCGCGCCACCGATCTCCTCGAGAGCCGAGAGAACGCGCTCATTCGCTCCGCCGTGAAGCGGCCCGGTGAGCGAACCGATGGCACCGCTGCAGACCGTGTAGGGATCCGCTTCCGTCGAGGCGATGACGCGCGCCGTGAAGGTCGACGCGTTCATTGTGTGGTCGGCGTGCAAGACGAGACAGACGTCGAGAATCTTGGTCGCGAGTTCGTCCGGCCGCTCTCCGGTCATCATCCACAGAAAGTTGGCGGCCGTGTCGAGGTCATCGGCGGGCTCGGGCAGAGCGCGCCCCGTCCGCCCGGCGTGAAAGGCTGCCACCAGAACCGGCGTCGCGGCGATCAAGCGAATGCAGGCTTCGTCGACATCGCCGGACTCTTGCCAGGCGGCTTGACCACCGTGCAACCCAAGCGCAGCCAAACCCGCTTGGAGAGCTCCCATCGGATGACCGTCCGCCGGAAAACTGGCGATCGAATCCAAGAGCGATGCCGGCAACTTCCGCGCTTCGCGAAGGCGGTAGCGGAAGTTTTCCAGTTCCTCCGACGTCGGCAAGCTGCCGTGCAGAAGCAGCCAGCTCACCTCCTCGAAGTTGCTCTTCGCCGCTAACTCCTCAATGGGAATTCCGCGGTACTCGAGCACCCCGATCTTGCCATCGATATAGCTGATCGCAGATTCTGCCGCGGGAATCCCCGCCAATCCGGGAACCATTTCTGTCATCTGTAAGCTCACCAATTACCTCGCGCGCTTAAGAGCGCTCTTCCAAGTATTGCATCAACAAACGCGCCCCGACACCCGATCCCATCGCCCCACCGACCCAGTCACGATTGTCCGAGCCCCATGCCGCGCCCGCGATATCGAGGTGGCACCACTCGGTGTCACCGACAAACCGCGAGAGAAAAGCCGCTCCAGCGGAGGAGCCAGCACCCTGACCCGCATTGATATTCGCAATGTCCGCGACCTTGCTCTTCAGGTGCTTCTTATGAGCTTTGAGTAGCGGCAGCGGCCAGACCTCTTCGCCGACCTCTTTGCCAGCAGCGGTCAAATCGTCGCGCAAGCTGTCCGTGCTGGGGAAGATTCCCGACAACTCGTGACCCAGCCCCACAACGACTGCGCCCGTCAACGTCGCGAGATCTAAGATCGTGTCCGGCTTCACCTTCTTCACGGTGTAGCAGAGCGCGTCCGCCAAAATCAAGCGCCCTTCGGCGTCCGTGTTGAGGACCTCGATGGTCGTCCCATCCATGGCGCTGACCACATCACCGGGCTTCGTCGCCGCCGCATCCGGCATGTTTTCCGAGGTGGCCACAATCCCGTGCACCTCGTACTTGCAGCCGATCGCCGCGAGCGCGTGAAAGGCGCCGAGAACCGCCGCGCCACCGGACATGTCGTACTTCATGTCCCACATTTTCCCAGCGGGCTTGAGACTGATACCACCAGCGTCGAAGGTCAGGCCCTTACCGACAAAGGCGATCTTGCCCTTCGATTTCCCCGTCGGCTTGTAGACCATGTGAATCAGGAAAGCGGGCTCTACGGAGCCTCTGGAAACCGAGAGCAAGGTCGTCATGCCGAGCTTCTTCATCTCGGCTTCGGACAGTGCCTTGCAAGTGACCTTTGTTGAGCTCTTCGCAATCTTCTTCGCCGCCGCGACCATGTCGCGCGGTCGCATGCGGTTGCCCGGCTCGTTCTGAAGATCGCGCGTGAACATATTCGCCTGGCCGAGCGCGGTCCCGCGCTTGGCGCCAGCCGCGAACTTCTTGCCCGGCCCGTAAGCCGTCACGCTCTTGAGCTTGGCCGCCTTCTGCTTGCTCTTCGCCGCGTCGAACTTGTAGGTGCCCATCCAGGCCCCTTCGGAGATTGCGCAACCCGCCCGCTCTTCGCCGAGCGCCTTGATCACTGCAGCCGGGCATGCGATGGCCGCATTCGCCATTCCGAGAGCTTCCGCCTGCTTAACTCCGATCGCTGCCGCACGACGCAGGTTCTCCGGCGTGACGCTCTTCAGATTGCCGAGGCCGACCGCCATCACGCGCTTGGCGTGGCCGCTGCCCGTATCCGTAACCGCCTTCTCATTTGCGCTGCCCTTAAAGTTTTCAAAAGCGTGCGCCGCTACCTTGAGCCCCTTCGGCAATTCGGGCTTCTTGCCTTTGAGTGAGAAAACGATGAAGAGGTCGGACTTTGTGACAGCTTTCGCTGAATCCTTAGCGCTGAATTTCATGTAGCCGGTGTCTTGGTTGAGAGTGTTTTTCAAAGCGCGCCGGAGCGCGAGTGTTCAAGTTGTCGAGCGAGCTTTCTGAAACCACACTGCCCACCAGTGCGGAGCCCCCACGACAGTGGAGCATTACATATCGATGTACTTGGGACCGCCGGATCCTTCCGGGACGGTCCACTCGATGACTTGGTAGGGATCTGCGACGTCGCAGGTTTTGCAGTGAACGCAGTTGCTGGCGTTGATGACGACCGCGCTCGTCTCCGCTTCGCCGGGTTCCGGAATGGGCCATTCGTAGACAGCCGCTGGACAGAACTCCTTGCAGGGATTTCCGTACTCCTCGGTGCACTGCGGGTGACAGACACTGGTGTTCGTAATCACGAGATGAGAAGCCTGGTCTTCCTCGTGAACGGCACCGGAGTGATAGACGTCGGTCAGCTTGTCCATGCTGCCCTTGTCGTCGAAGACCGGCTTGGTCAGTCGCGACTCCGAGAGACGAGCCGTCGTTTCGTGATCGTCCGCGCTCCTGCGACGCGCGATCAAGCCGCGCCCGCCGGTGATCATCTGCAGACCGATGTCCAAGACCGCCGCAAAGAAGCCCGACTGGAAGACCTGCCGGAAGTTCCGGACGCTGTAGAGCTCTTTCTTCGCCCAAGACTCTTCGAAGCGCCGCGTGTAGCCCGCTAGGCCAGCAGCGCTCGTGTCGTCTTTCTCGAGGGCTTCAACAATCGCGTCCGCCGCCATCATGCCCGACTTGATCGCCAGGTGAACGCCCTTGAGGCGCGACATGTTGACGAAGCCGGCGGTGTCGCCGACCAAGACACAGCCATCGGCCTGAAGCTTCGGCATGGCCCAATAGCCACCGCCGGGAATCGTCTTGGCGCCATAGCGCACGACCTTGCCGCCCTCTAGATACTTGGCCACCGCCGGGTGTTGTTTCCACTGCACGAACATCGCGTGAGGGTCGAGCTTCGCATCGGGATGGTCGAGGCCGACCACGTAGCCGATCGAGAGACGGTTCTTTTCGAGCCCGTAGATGAATCCGCCACCGTAGCCCTTCGTGCCGAGCGGTTCGCCAGCCGTATGGATCACCGTGCCGATCAGCTCCTTTCCGCGCTCTTCGGGGATCTCCCAGATCTCCTTGATGCCCGTCTCGTAGAGCTGCGAATTCGATTCGGCCGCGAGCCCCAGCTTTTCGATCAAGCCTTTGGCGAGCGAGCCGCGCGTGCCTTCACCGAACACTGTCACCGGGGCGCGGACGTTCATGCCCGGTTCGAAGGTCGGCTTCTGCGCGCCGTCTTTGCCCACGCCGGCGTCGCGTGTCTGAACTCCGATGACTCGGTCGCCGTCATACAAGACCTTCGCGCCGGCGAAACCGGGGTAGACCTCGACGCCGAGTCCTTCGGCTTGGTCCTTCATCCAGCGGACGACGCGGTACAGGCTGACGATGGAGTTTCCGTGGTTAGCCAGGTTCGGTGGGCACAGAAGCCCTTTGAGCTTGAGACTGCCGCCACTCTTGCGCAGCACCTCGAGCCAGTCGCGACCGACTTCGGCCTCCACCGGAAAGTCCGTCTCGCGCCAATCGGGAAACAGCTCGGCGATTCCCTTGGGGTCCATCACGGCTCCGGAGAGCGTGTGGTAGCCGATGTCCTCTGCCTTCTCGAGCACGAGAACGGTCTTGTCATCCCAGCCCTTCTCGGCGAACTGGCGCTGCAAGGATATGGCGCAAGCCAAGTTTGCCGGTCCCGCGCCGACCAATAGGACATCGACCTCGAGCTCTTCTCGCTCGACGTCGGACAGGTTCAGGCAAACGTCTGGTTGTGGACTCATGGTCTGTTTCTCGAACGGCTTCCCGCCTCGCTCCGGCGCCCTTCGCGTTCGCGACAGTGACGCGTTACGGTCGCATCACTGCTGGGAGCGCAGCCGAATTCCCAAAACCCTCGAGCGCGTAAAAAGCTCGGCCTAGTGATCTTGACTCCAAAACCCGCCTGCCCTCTGTTCGCACTCGAACGGCCCGCTGGGCGTTATTCGAGCGAAAGAGCTTAACAAGCGCGCCCCTCAAAATCACGGCTCCATGCCCTCTCCTTCGAGCCGGCGCCTCAGTTTTTGCCGCTAGGAACGATCCCCGATCCAGTGCTCGCCTTCGGTGTAGATCTCCTTCTTCCAGACCGGCAGGCGCTCTTTGAGCGTGTCAATCAAGAACCGGCAGGCCTCGAAGGAAGTCTCTCGGTGCGGACTCGCCACCGCGATGACCACCGAGGGGCACCCAACCTCGACGACTCCGACTCGGTGCTGGCAGAGCATGCGCAGCCGCCGGGTGGGGTCGTAGCCCTCGTCGCCGGGTGTCCCGGCCGACCCGAATCGAGCGCGACACTCCAAAAAAATGCGCGCCATCTCCGGCCCGCTCATCTCCTCGAAAGCATCGTAGTCGAGCTTCGTCACGTCACGCCCGCGGTTCGTCTCACGGGTCGAGCCGGTGAAGATCAGATTCGCCCCGCAGGAGGAGTGGGCAACGCGCGCCGCGCACACGGCTTGGTCAATGGGCTCGGCAACCAGCTCGAAGATGCCGGCCTCGAGCGCCGCGTCGGAGTCAGGGGCTCCGCCGGAGACCGGAGGCAGGAGCGCGAGCTCCGCGCCGGGCTCGATGCGCGTCTCGTCGGAGACGTAGGTCGTCCCGATGACGCCGCGGACAAAGGCCAAATCGCCGAGCTCGGGGTGGCTCTCGGAGAGCAAGGCTTTCAGAGCGCCGACGTCCAGCTCATCGGGCAGATCGGTTAAAGCGAGCTCCGCAGTGCCCGCTCGCTCCCTCAAAACGGCGAATAATCGAATGGCGAGGTTCACGGAGGTATCCAACACGCCCCGCCCGATGAACGCAAGGTGTTAGAATTAGGCTCTTCGAACGGCCGCGAAGGTGGCTCTCTCTCCAGATGGGCGCTGCAGGCTTCCGATAATCAGCTCTCCGACAAGCCAAACTTCGATGACCACCAGCGACTCCACTTCCGACACTCACTCCCAGCCAGAAGTGGGTTCGAAGGACTCCAGCGCGGGTGACCCGAGTCGGCCCGACCTGATCGCCGAGGCACGCGTCACGGGCCGGAACCCCCTGCCGGTGCGAGCTATGCAAATCGAGACCTCGTCGATCTGCAACTTCCGCTGCAACTCCTGCGTGCTCTCGCTGCCGGACTACGACCGCCCGGCGAAGCACATGACGCCCGCGGACTTCACGCGCGTCCTCGACGCCTTTCCGACCGTGGAAAAGATCGAGATGCAGGGCATCGGCGAAGTGTTTTTGAATCCCGACGTCTTTGAGCTCATTCGGATCGCGACGGACCGCGGGATTCAGGTCCAGACTTTCTCCAACGCCTCGGTCATCGATCGCGAGATGGCTCACAAGATCGTCGAATCCGGCATCGCGATCATCAACTTCTCGATGGACGGCGCCGACGAGGAGACTTTTCGCAAGCTGCGCAAGGGTGGAACGCTCGAGCGTTATAAGCGCTGCCTCAACAACCTCGTCCAAGCCAAGCAGGCGCTCGGTTCCGAGACTCCCCGGCTGGGAATGATGTGTGTTCTCGCGAAGAACAACATGCACCAAGTTCCGAAGATGGTGGCGATCGCCGAGGAGCTCGGCGTGCAGTCGATTATGTTCACCAAGCTGAACCTGATGGCTGGAGACAAGCTCTTGCCGCTCGCACTGGACGAAGAGGACACTCGATTCCTCTCGACCATGCCGGCTTATCGCGGGCGCGTAGAGATCATCACGGCCGTCACTCCGTGGACGTTGGAACAGCGCTCGACGTGCTACTGGCCGCAGTCGATGACCTACGTCACCGTCGAAGGAGATGTCACGCCGTGCTGCAATTACCTGGATAGCCGCGTGATGAAGATGGGCAACGTCTACGAGAAGAGCGGCGAGGAGATCTGGAACGACACGCCCTACCGCGAGTTCCGAAAGCAGCTGCTCGCGGGAGATTTGCCCACGATGTGCCAGAACTGCTGATCGGTGAAGGTGTAATACCGAACCCGGTTCAGATCTAAACTTTTAGGACCCTGCTCCCATGGCTGAATGCCTGGGAGCAGGGTCCTAAAAGTTTAGATCTGAACCGGGTTCGGTATTACACCTTCACCGATTAGAACGGCGTATCCATATCGGCGCCGCCGGAGGGCGCGGAGCTGTAGCTCGGCTGCTCGCCGTAACCGCCGCCTTCGTTTCCGCCACCGGCTGCTCTGTCACCGCCACCGGCTCCCTTGTCGCTGCCGACAAACTCCCAGGTGTTCCCGACGACGTAGAGCTTCGAGCGCTTCCCGCCACCGTTCTTGTCTTCCCAAGTGTCGTAACGCAGCTCACCCTCGATGAACGCCGCCTTACCCTTGGTGTGGAACTTCGCAAAGGCCTCGCCGCGCTTGCCGAAGATCGTGACATCCACGAAGGTCGGCTCCTCGCGCCACTGCTCGGTCTGCTGGTCCTTGATCCGACGATTGACCGCCAAGCCGATGTTGCACACCGCCATGCCGCTGTTTGTAAATCTCACCTCGGGATCTCGTGTGAGATTGCCCATCAGGATGACGCGATTGAAGCTGGCCATCTTTTTTACCTCGTTCTGGCTACGTACCGACAAGCGGCGCGATGATTGATATCTCGTACGCTCCCCCAAACGACGAGCGAAAAGGTGAGTTTAGCCCGACTCGACCTCGATTGCACCCCGAGCAACCTGTGGACACTCCGCTTTTCCCTTCCTAGCCTCAGCTCACAAGAAGAGTCCTTCGATTCACCGCTCCCGAGCTGCCCCGGTAGCTCGGCGGCGAAATCGAGCGCTCCCCCCCGCTTCGAGCCCTCCGGCTCTAGAGTTGCCCATCCCCAAACACCATGCCCACCAGCACTCCCATCGATACGGATCAACCGGCTCCCAGCGGACGCGAACGGCGTCGTCACCAGCGCGTCACGGCAGAGTGGCCGATCACCATCGCCCTCGTCGAGGGCCTGTATGAGGCCCGTCTCCGAGATATCAGCGCCGCTGGCGTCTGCTTTTACCTCGACCGGAAAATCCCCGAAATGACCGTTCTCGAGCTCCATTTCGAGCTCCCCGGAGGCGGCATGGAGCTCAATGTGCGCGGCGCCGTCGTGCGCTGTGAGCCGATCAGCGAGATGATCGACCACTTCGAGGTCGCCGTCTTCCTGCATGAGCTCAACGAAAAAGAGCGCACGGCGATTGGCGAGTATATCGAGAGCCTCTAGCGCTCCTGTTTCTCGGCGGCGTCGAGCTGAAGCGCGAGGACTCGGTCGAGCCCGGCCAGGTCAGAAATCAGGCTCACGCGGGCCTTCGGAGGCGCTGCGGATTGAGCCAGTTCGAGCGCACGCTCGCCCTGTTCCGAACCCAGCTCGACGAGCAACAACCCGCCGGGTCGCAAAACCCTCGGAACGCGCGCGCACAGCTCGCGGACCCAGAAGTCCGTGTCCCCGGGCGGCGCGAACAATGCCTCCGCGGGCTCGAACTCGCGGACTTCGCGCGCGAGCGTGGCCTTGGTTGCGGAGTCAACGTAGGGCGGGTTGGAGACCACCAGGTCCACGCTGCCCTGCGCAAGGGTCTCGAGGTAAGCGAGCCCATCCGCTTCGTGAAAGGCCACTTCGGCTTCCAAAAGGTCCGCATTTTGGCGAGCCCATTCCAGCGCCGGTCGGGATCGATCGACACCCGAGACGCGAGAGGTCGCGAGCTCGAGTGCGAGCGTCACGCTCAAGCAACCCGAGCCTGTTCCGATATCGAGGATCTCCGCGCCCATCGAATGGCTCGGTTCACTCGCTTCCATCGACCGCTCCTGCGTCTCGCCGAGCGCACTCTCTTGTCGTCGCAGCTCCAGCGCCGAGTCGCGCTGTTCCACACTCTGCCCCGCGCGCTCGAGCCACCAGCGCCGCGCCTCGTCGACCAAGTGTTCGCTCTCCGGACGCGGAATCAGGCAGCCCGCTCCCACGCGAAAGGGACGCCCATAGAACTCGCGCTCCCCGGTCAGGTAAGCCACCGGCTCCCCCTTCCCCCGGCGAACCAAGAGTTCGCGTGCCGTGGAGAGCTCCGCCTCATCGACAGGGCGCTCAAGCTCGAGAAAGAGTCCCAACCGATTGAGCTTGAGCGCGTGCGCGACCAGGAGCTCCGCGTCCAAGCGAAACTCCTCCACGCCCTTGCCTTCGAGAAAAGTTCGCCCGCGCTCTAAGACCTCTCGAGCGGTACGGGGCGGAAGAGCGCTGGCCTCTTCAGCCGCGCCTCCCATCGATTCGGTTGCCCTCAAGTTCAGCTCTTGTCCGCGGACGATTTCCGAACGGTCGCCGGAGTTCCGACGGTCTTCTTTCCGCTCTTGCTCTGACCGCGCGCGGCCTTGCGAGCTTCGCGAGCAGCGAGCTTCTTAGCTTCCCCTTCAACCTTCGCCTGCTTCATCGCCTCAAAGATCGTGTAGCAGGCAAAGACACCGCCGGATGCGACCGCCAGAGAGCCCAGGACGCTCGACACCATCAGCAGCTTGTCCTCCATCCCGATGGCGCCAATCAAGCTGAGAAGCCCGGAGAAGACCATTCCGATGAACATCAACGGGAACAGAGGATTGAATTTCCCGCCGTGAGTGAACGCAAAGATGTGGACCATCGTGCCCGCCGCCCAGGCGAGCATCCCCACCTCCGCGAGTCCTTTGATGATGTCGCCACCACCCTTGGTGCTGTAGGCCGGATCGAAGATCGTCACCGCAACGCCGCCGATGAGAGCCACCAGTCCGAGCAGGTGCCCCAGCGACGGAATAGTCCCCAGCAACACCTCGCTCATCGGCTTGTTGCGCTGGCCTGAATCCGGCTTGGCCCAGCGGATCGCGCCGAGCTTGGCGATCAGGTTGGGCACTTTTTCGCCAGCACCGTGACGCACCGTCTGGAAGAGGATCCAGGCGCCGAGGCAGATCGTGGCCTTCGACGCGACAAAGGTGACCCAACCGGCGCCACTCCCCATCCACGGCAAGAGCGAACCGAGTAACACGATCCAAGCCGCTTTCCGCAGGTGAATCGGAGTCATGTCCGGCTGGCGATCGGCGGGCGGCGCAGAGGGCGCGGCGGTATCGGTCGCGGGCGCGGCGGAAGATTCCGAGCTCAGCGGCTCAATCGAAGCCGGAGAAACGGCGCTAGTCTCGGGCTTGAACTCGGTGGACGCGGTCACCTTGTTCGGTTGCGTCACCTTTTGGATGGGCTTCGCGGGTTGGATGGGCTTCGCGGGCGCCTTCGGCTTGGCCACCACGGGAACCGGCTTCGCTTTGGGAGCGACCGGTTTCGGAGGCGCAGCCGCGATCGGTTTCGAGACCGGCTTCGGCGCTGCCTTGACCTGAGGCTTCGCCTTGACGGGTGGCTTTGCCTTGGCTTTTGCCGGGGCAACCGGAGCGGCCGCCCGCTTTGGCGCTATTGGCTTCTCAGCCTTCGAGCCCTTGGAAGGGAAGCTCTGAGCTTCTCCGGGGAGATCCGGAAGGTCCTCGAGGGGAGCCGGCTTCGACGAGCGCGCGGGCTTCAACTCGACCTGGTCGGGGAGCTCAGGCAGTTCGGGAATATTCTCGGCAGAGGCTTCGGTCAGGGGCTCGGTCTCGGGAAGATCCATATCGCGTCTCGGGGCGGGGCTGGCGGAATCGGAGCTCTCCGCGTCGGGGATTCTGGAGAGGTCGAAGGGTTCGTTGGGCTCGTTCGCGCTCATGCTCTGTCGGTAAGAATCGGGGAATCGGCTCGTCCACAATTGGCTGTTCCCCGCCAGGGTCTACCCGAACGCTCCGATGTGCATCGGGGAAGTGCATCGGAGCCCAGGCCTTGGGGGTCTTCGGCGTGGAGGAGGATCTAGAGTGCCGAACGAACCAGGATACAGGACTTGCGGAAGTTGGTTGTGGTGGGATCCCTGTGAACGCCACCGATCCCCAAAAAGTTCAGTTGCGATGGCAAAGTACGCCCGAAAACAGGTGCGGTAACGGTCCTCGCAGCTCGTCGAGGAGGTCGGTAGACCGGTAGGCCTTACGCCAGCCCGGATTAGAGGGCCTGAATACGGAGATCGCGGTCGCGCTCTTCGAGCGCATCGAGGATGGGGTCCAGGCGTCCGGCGACAACCTGCTCCAGGGCGAAGTTCGAGCCGAGGCGATGGTCGCTGACTCGGTTCTGGGGAAAGTTATAGGTCCGAATCCGCTCGCTGCGATCTCCGGAACCGACCTGTTCCTTTCGCGCGGAGGCACGGGCTTCGTGCTTCGCTCGACTCTCCGCTTCAAACAACCGAGCCCTCAGAATTCGGAGCGCCTTCGCGCGATTCTTGTGCTGGGATTTTTCGTCCTGGCAGATCACGACGGTGTTCGTCGCGAGGTGAGTGATTCGAACCGCCGAGCTGGTCTTATTCACGCTCTGACCGCCGGGCCCACTCGACCTCATCGTATCCACTCGAAGATCGCCATCTTTGATATCGATCTCGACCTCCTCGGCTTCGGGGAGGACAGCGACGGTGGCCGCGGAAGTGTGAATCCGCCCCTGGGTCTCCGTGCTCGGAACCCGCTGGACGCGGTGTCCGCCAGATTCGAAGCGGAACAGACGCCAAGCGCTGGCGCCCTTGACTCCGAACACGATTTCCTTGAAGCCGCCGACCTCCGAATGGGTCTCTTCGAGCACCTCGACCTTCCACTTCTTCGTCTCGCAGAACTTGACGTACATGCGGAAGAGATCTGCGGCGAACAGAGTCGCTTCGTCCCCGCCCGTTCCCGCGCGGACTTCGACAATGATCCGGGTGCGTTCGAGATCGGGGTCCTCGACGAGTGCCGACTTGATTTCGCGCTCGAGCACCGTCTCCGCCGTATCGAGCTCGCTCAGCTCTTCCTCAGCCATGGAGCGCATCTCGGGATCTTCATCCTCGAGCATCTCTTGCGCCGAGGATCGATCCGAGAACAGCTTCTCCAGTCGCTCGGTCAGCTCGAAGGAACGCTCGAGTTGTCCGCGCTCTTTCAGGAGCTCGGGAAACACTTTGGGATCCGAAGCGACCTCGGGCTTGGAGAGCTCGTCGGTCAGTTCGCGATACCGGGCTGCTCGCTCGCGGAGCTTATCGACGATCGCCGGGATGATGATGGCCATCGAACCCTGCCCCTTTGTGTGAGAGCAACTGCCTGAAGCGGCAGGAGAAACGAAATCAAGGCGAAGAACACACCGATCGAAGTTGGGGGCTCCGGGTTGGGAGCGTCACCTCGAAAGGGCTGAGACGCTTAGCCCAGCTACTTCTTCGCTTCGATCGTGCCGTACTTCTTGATGAACTTATCGACGCGGCCGGCTGCGTCCACGAACTTCTGCTTGCCCGTGTAGAAGGGATGACACTCACTGCAAATCTCGACGCGAATCGAGGGCACCGTGGCGCGGGTCGTGAACTTGTTGCCACAACCGCAGGAGATTTCGCAGTCGACGTATTTGGGGTGGATTCCGCTCTTCATAGCTCTCTCTCTGGAAATTAGAGGCGGGGAGATTACTTCGCCTCTGGCGAAGGATCAAGCTGCCGCCCCTACACAAGTTCGATTAATAATGCCGGACAGCGCCAATTCTCAGACGCTGGCTCCTTCGAATCCGGCCTGACAGAGCAGCCGCTTCGTCAGTTCAACCGGCAGCCCGACGACATTGTCGAAGCCGCCCTCCTCCAGACCTGTCACGAAAGCATCCGCATTCTCCTGAATGGCATAGCCCCCGGCCTTGTCGACCCACTCTCCCGACTCCACGTAGGCCTGCGCTTCGTGATCCTCAATGCGCCGCATCCGCACCCAGGTCCGCTCGCACTCCGCGAAGACGTTCGCCTTCGTCGGTCCGATCACGCAAACACCCGTAATGACTTGATGGCGTGATTCGGACAGCCATCCCAAATACCGGCGCGCTTCCCGCTCATTCGCGGGCTTCCCGAGCAGGCGTTCGCGCCCGTCGACCTCAACCGCCACGACCGTATCGGCGCCGATAACCCAGACGGGCTCCGAGCGGTCCTTTGCCGCGACAAAGGCAGCTTTGCGGCGTGCCAAGAGCAGAGCCACATCACGTGGCGTCCGCCCTGCCTCCACCGTTTCGTCGACCCCTGCGGGGGCGACTTCGAAGTTGTAGCCAGCGACAGAGAGGAGCTCTCTCCGACGCGGAGATGCCGAGGCAAGGATCAGCCTGCCTCGGTCTCCCGGCCTCAGCGCTTCTTCCTCGTGACTTTCTTCTTAGCTGGCTT
This sequence comes from Planctomycetota bacterium, assembly GCA_029259635.1. Taxonomy (GTDB): domain Bacteria; phylum Planctomycetota; class UBA1135; order UBA1135; genus OFTM34. The sequence continues at coordinate 127,041 of JAJDEU010000010.1, forward strand.
CTTAGCCGCCTTCTTAGCCGGCTTCTTCGTAGCCTTTTTCTTCGTCGCCTTCTTTTTGGCGACGGGCTTCTTCTTAGCGGCCGGCTTCTTCTTCGGAACCGACTTCTTCTTAGCAGCCGGCTTCTTCTTGGCGACGGGCTTCTTAGCCGCCTTCTTCTTGGCCGCAGGCTTTTTGGCAGCCTTCTTCTTTTGCGCGGCAGCACTCTTCTTCAGAGCAGCGGCTTTCTGAGCCGCCTTCTTCTTGTCAGCCGCAGCCTTCGCCGCCGCTTTCTTCTTCGCCGCCGCAGCTTTCTGCGCAGCCTTCTTGTCCGCGGCCTTTTTCTTCGCCGCGGCTACCTTGGCCTCAGCGGCCTTCTTCTTATCCGCGGCCGCCTTGGCCACAGCAGCCTTCTTCTTGGCAATCGCGGCCTTTTCAGCTGCGGCCTTTGCGCGTATAGCCGCTCGCTCCGCAGCCTTCGCTTCCGCCTTCTTCTTCTTCTCAGCCTCTTTCTTGGCCTTCTCTTTAGCTTTGCGCTTCTCCTCAGCCAAACGCTTGCGCTCTGATTTCTCGCGCTCCTGCTTGAACTTCTTCGCTAGGCGCTCCGACTCGCGCCTGCGACGAGCATCTTCCTTCTTGGCCAACGCAGCCTCGCGCTCCAGGTCGCGCTCCCGCTGAATCGCCAGTCGCTCTTGCTGGGCAATCCAGTCTTTGTGAACTTTTGCACCGTGGGGGCACTCACCGACGAGCGGGCACTCCCAACAAGAGGGCTTCTGCCGCGTGCACCAGTTCTCGACCACGTAACCGAAAGTGACGGCGAACTCGAGGTCCTTGCCCTTGGGCACGAGAGGCGTAATCGACGCGCGCCCTTTCTTGACCGAGGTCGTGCGTCCGATCATGCCGAGTCGATCGAAGACGCGGATCAAGTCGAGACTGATCGGAAGCTCCTGATCATTGGCGACCCACAAGAGGTAGTGAGAAGCCTCGCTACCCAGGAAAATCATCTCGGTCAAAAACTTCCCGGCGGCAACCTCGTCGTCCCGCAAGAACTCCAAGTCAAAGCCGTGGCTCTGCTGAAAGACCTCTTGCAGGTAGGTCTTGATGTCCCGCGCGACCAGCAAGCTCGCGCCGTTTTTTGCACGGGAAGCGATGTGCGGAATGATCTCTTGCGCCTGTGCGATGCGCGCTTCATTCCAGTCAAAGAACCCGGACTGCAGGTTCTTAATCGTCGTCACCGCTTGTGTGACCGTCAGATGCCGGGTCAACACGCAGAGTAGACCCTGCATGACCAGGGTCCCCTCCTTCATCGGTTGGGGAGGAGTCCATTTGGACTTAACACGACCCATCAGGGCCGACGCGCTCGCAGCTTTGCCTGTCACGCTGACCTACTCTTCGCCGGTTTCGGATGCAGCCTGCGCCGCAGCTGCTTTAGCGGCTGCTTGCGCTTCTGTTCGCTGCGTACGGCGCGCCTCTTTGGCGGCCATTACTCCAGCTTTCAACTGGCGACGCTTCGCTTTACGCGCCGTCGGCTTCTTGCGACCACTGCGGTCGCGCTTCGGCGTAGGTTCAGCGCCTTCGTAGACACCTTGGGATTGGAGCAGCGTCTGAACCGTCCGACTGGGCAGCGCACCTTGGGCAAGCCAAAACTTCGCGCGCTCGACATTCAGATTCAGCTTGAGCGCTTCGTCGGTGCAGAGCGGGTCGAATAAGCCGAGGTTTTCGATCGTGCGCCCGTCGCGAGGCTTGCGACTATCGGCGACGGAGATTCGGTAGGACGGGCGGTGCCTGCGCCCGGTTCGCTTCATTCGAATGATGACAGCCATGTTCAGTCTTCTCGGTGGTTCGGATTCGACCAGTCTCTCGTTCTGCGACTAGCCTTGGAGTTCGGTGCGCCCTTCCCGCGGTCGGCGGCCCTCGAATCCACCGGCGAGGTCCTTGAGGAGTCGAGCTCCCGGCAGACCTTCGACTCCTCAAGGGAAGAGTGCGGCGATTCGGAACCGGCGAAAACCGCTCACGATGGAGCGAGCGCCAAGTTTCGAGCGAGAGAGTCTAGGGTCAGGTGCCAGCAATTCCGACCCCCTTCTGCCAATTGAGCCCCAAAACATCGGGCCCAAGCGGCCGTCCACTTCGGCGACCGGCTACTTCCGGCGGCCCTTCCCGCGCTTGTTCTTGTTCTTCTTCTGCTTGCGCTTCGAGCCACTCTTCCGCGTCGCCGACGACCCCCGCGGCTTCGCTCCACCCCCCATCATGCTGGCCAGGTCCGGCATTCCGCCGCCACCTCCGCCAGCGCCACCGAATCCCCCGAGTCCACTGAGGTCGGGCCCGCCACCGCCGCCGAGCCCCGCCAAGCCGCCGAGCCCCTTCGCCATATCTCCGAGGCCGCCGAGCATTCCGCCGCCGCCCAGGTCGTCCGCCGCCAAGCTTCCATCCGGCGAGAGCCCGGCGAGGGCCTGCTTCTTGGCCTTGCCCCCCAGCTTCCCGCCCACGCCCATCTTCTTCATCATCTGCCCCATGCCCTTGTGCATCTTGAGCAGGCGATTGACCTCTCCGACCTCCTGACCCGCGCCGCGCGCAATGCGCCGCCTGCGGCTCATGTCGATCAGATTCGGCAGCAGTCGTTCGCGCGGCGTCATCGAGAGAAACAGCGCCTCGAGCCGCTTCATGTGGTGATCGTCGAAGTCGAGCTTGTCCAGCATGCCGCCCATGCCGGGCATCATTCCGAGCACCTTCTTCATCGGACCCAGCTTCTGGATCATCCGAATCTGGGCCAGTAAATCCTCCAGCGTGAAGGAGCCCATCACCATGCGCTCGAAGGAGGCTTGGGCATCGCCTTCGTCGATGTTCTCTTGGGCTTTTTCGACCAGCCCGACGACATCGCCCATTCCCAGAATTCGCCCGGCCATGCGCTCGGGACTGAACCGATCGATGTCCTCGATCTTTTCGCCCGTACCGATAAAGAGGATCGGGCGGCCGGTGACGGCCTTTAGGCTGACCGCGGCACCGCCGCGCGCGTCGCCGTCGAGCTTGGTCAGAATGACGCCGGACAGTTCGAGCTGCGCGTGGAAGGCTTCTGCCGATCGAACGGCGTCTTGCCCGGTCATCGCATCCGCAACGAGAATCTGGTTGCGCGGCTTCGTTCGCTTGACGATGCGGCCAAGCTCGTCCATCAACTCCGTGTCGATGTGCAACCGACCCGCGGTATCCAAGATGACGAGGTCGTAGCCCTTGAGCTTGGCCGTCTCGACTCCTCGCGCGCACAGCTCATCGGGAGCGATGCCGTCCTGATGGAAGACCGGGATATCGAGCTTTTGACCGAGGACTTTGAGCTGCTCCACGGCCGCCGGTCGCTTGACGTCGGCGGCGACGAGCAGCGGCTTGCGCCCGTGCTTGTCGCGCAAGAACTTCGCGAGCTTGGCCGTAGTCGTCGTCTTGCCCGCGCCTTGCAGGCCGGCCATCAAGACCACGACGGGGTCGGTACCACCGAGATCGAGCTCGGCGTCCTCCGGCCCCATCAGCTCGACCAGCGCCACGTGAACGGCGTGAATGAAGCGCTGGGAGGCGTCCATTCCCGCGCCGACCTCTTCGCCGAGCAGGGCATCCCGCACCCGCCCGATGAGGTCGTCGACGACCTTGAAGTTGACGTCGGCCTCGAGCAGAGCCTGGCGAACCTCGGCCAGGCCGCCCTCGACGTTCTTCTCGGTGATGCTGCGCTCTCCGCGCAGGGATGCGACGGCAGAGCTCAATCTTTGGGTGAGAGATTCAAACATGTGGGCTTCTTTTATAGATGCTCGCGCAAGTGCTGTCAGCCCTGCATGAGGCTCTCGCGGCAACTGCTTTCCACTGCACTCCGACGGGGAGCGAGTGATTCCTCGAAGCAGCGGGAAGTCTACAGCCCTTCAACCGTCGAAGGTCGCTGTCCTCGATAGCTCCTCTGACAGGCAAGATCTCCCATGAAAAAGCTCATTCTTCTCATCGCACTCACCGGCCTCTTGATCACCTTCCTTAGGTAGCCAAGAGCCTCCACTGGAAGAGAGCTTCACTCGCGAGTTCGTTCGATTTGGGCGCCAAGAGCGCCCAGCTTTTTCTCGATCTCCTGATAGCCGCGGTCGATGTGGTAGACGCGATGAATCTCCGTCTGGCCTTGCGCGACGAGCCCCGCGAGCACCAGAGCGGCCGAAGCTCGCAGATCCGATGCGGTGACCGGCGCCGATGAGAGCCGGTCGACACCCTCGACAATCGCGGTTCCGCCCTGGCGGCGAATGCGCGCCCCCATGCGAGCCAGCTCTGCCATGTGCATGTAGCGGTCGGGATAGATGCGCTCCGTCACGACACTGACGCCGTCCGCCAGGCACATAAGCGCCATCCACTGCGCTTGTAGGTCGGTCGGGAATCCCGGATAGGGCTGCGTAGTGACATCGGTGGGCCGTGGCCGATGACCCAGACCGCAGGATTGAGTCTCGATCCAATCCGCTCCGTGCTCGAAGGGCATGCCGGCCTGCCAGAGTCTATCGAGCAGAGCGGCCAGGTGATCGGGACGGCAGCCCTCGACGCGCACCCGCGCTCCCGCGATCGCACCGGCCAGGACAAAGGTGCCCGCTTCGATACGGTCGGGTACCACCCGGTGAGTCGTTCCGGTCAAACCCTCGACGCCTTCGATCTCGAGCACCGGCGAACCGAGGCCGGAAATCTTGGCACCCATCGCGATTAGGCACTCGCCCAGGTCGACGACCTCGGGCTCACAGGCGGCGCTCTGGATGATCGTGCGGCCGCGCGCCGTCGTGGCGGCCATCATCACGTTCATGGTGCCGGTCACCGACGATCCAAAGGGCGTGCCCAGGAAGACCTCGCCCCCGCGCAGGCCACCAGCTGGAGATTCCGCGACGATGAAGCCGTGCTCAATCCGGATCGTGGCCCCGAGCGCCTCGAGGCCCTTGAGGTGGACGTCGATCGGACGGACTCCGAAGACGCACCCGCCGGGCAGGCTGACCTCCGCGCGGCCCGTGCGTGCGAGCAGCGGTCCGAGGACGCAGACCGAGCCGCGCATCTTCCGCACGTACTCCCAGCCAGCGACGTTGCTGGTGTGTTCAGCGCTCTGAACCTCGACCGAGCCATCCTCAGCGACACTGGAGGTCGAGCCGAGGCTGCCGAGCACCTCCAGCATCGTCCGCACGTCCGCCAGAATCGGCGCACCGGGAACGAGGAGTGGCTCGGAAGTGAGCAGAGAGGCCGCCAGAACCGGCAGAACCGCGTTCTTCGCTCCCGAAGTCGAGATAGTGCCGGCCAGCGGACGGCCGCCGTCGATGAGAAAACGATCCATTTTGGAACTCCGGAAAAGGGCTCTTTGATCTCGGAAGCAAAACCTGGTGAAGAACTAGGGTCCGCGCCGGTCGGCGCGGGCAGGCCTTTCGGAGTGCTCTCGCGAATCGGATCGGCGATCACCCACTCGGGATCCAAGGTAGCGATTCAGCCGGGCCGTCCAAGGCCCTGCCTTCCCGGGCTCCTTCTGAATCGAGATTCCCTCGCGGCTGACCCGAGGCTGAGCCGAAGCGCTGGGGCCTCCGCTCCACATTTTCGCCGCTTTCAGAGCGATTGGCGTTGCGATTCCGCCTTCTAACCGCCCGTGGCATTTGACCAGGTTTTTTTCCGTTTCTATGATCTTCGCCCTTCTCCACGGAATAAGAGCTACCGAGCAACCGCTCCGTAGTCGTTCTATGGTTTCTGCCGCGAGAAGATATCGCCGCGTAGAGGACGCAACCCGATGCCCGATTCGAACGAGAATAGCCAGGACCCCGAAAACACAACGCCCGCTCCGGAAGCTGCAGCCCAGAATCCGCAGCCGACGACGGAAGCTCAGGCGACCGAGGTCAAAGCCCCCGCGGTTGAACCTTCTGCAGTTGAACCTGCCGAGAGTGAAACTCCCGCAATGGAAGCTCCCGCGGAACTGGAGTCAGCGGTGGAAGCCGCAACCGATGACTTCCCCGTCATGGCGGATTCCTTTTCACCGGAAGACCTCGATTCCTTTTCATCGGAGGACCTCGGCTTCGGCGAACTCGACGAGCAAGAAGAAGAGCCGGTGGATGCACCGCCTCCGCCTCCGTCCGAGGATTTGCTCCAAATCGAGAGTGAAGAGATCCCGAGCTTCCGCGCCCTGCGCGATGCTCGCTCCTTGGTCTTCGAGACCAAGTCCAACCTCGAGGCTTTTCAGAATCGCGTGGAAGCTCTCGGGGAGAGCGGCGAAGAGGGACGACGCCGCGGACTCGGCGCTTGGGTGCTCGGGGACTACACGGACTCGGTCCGCTTGCTCGCGAGCTTTGAGAGCGACCCTGTCGCTTCCTTCACGCGCGCCAAAGCGCTCATGTCCTTGTGCAACTACCCCGAGGCTCAAAAGGTCTACGGCCGACTCGCAGGCGAGTATCCCGACCTCGCTCCGCCGCGTGCCGGTTTGATCGAATCGCGCTTCCTCGAAGCGCTGGGCAAAGGCGACGAAGAGGCCGCAGTTGCCGAACTCGAGAGCGCGCTCGCGAACGCGCCCGCCGAGTTCTCGGAGAGCCCCGAGGGCAACTATCTCGCAGGACGTCGCGCCGAGCTTGCGCACGACCTGGAGACCGCACTCGATCACTACCAAGCGGCCATGACCGCCGACCCCTCACTCCGCGAAAACCTCTTCCACGGGGCTTATTTGGCAGAACGCTGCGGTTTAGACCAGATGGCACTGGAGTTCTACGAGCTCTTGGTCCGTCAACTTCCGATCGACGCCAACGTTCTGATGAACCTCGGCGTTCTGTACGAAGACATGGGCCGCGACCAAGAAGCCGCCGCCTGCTACGACGTCGTTCACCGCTCGAAGCCGACCGAGAATCGCGTTCGCCTGTACCTGAACGACGCCATCGCGGCGATGGACATGTACTACGACGAGGATCGCGAGCGCAAAGAGGATCGTCTCAATCAGATCCTTCGCATTCCGATCACGGACTTCGAGCTTTCGGTTCGCGCGCGCAATTGCCTCAACAAGATGGACATCAACGTGCTCGGCGACCTCGTTCGCCGCACCGAGCAAGAGCTCTTGTCCTTCAAGAACTTCGGCGAGACTTCGCTCACCGAGATCAAAGAGATCCTGCACAGCAAAGGCTTGCGACTCGGCATGCCCCGCGACGAAGCGGTGGCCAGCGTCGAAGTCCACTCCACTCGCACCTACACCGGCGAGAAGGCGGACATCTACAACAAACCGATCTCACACCTTCAGCTCTCGATCCGCGCTCGCCGCACGGTCGAAGCTCTCGGTTGCCTGACGATTGGCGACATCATGAAGCACAGCAGTGACGAGCTCTTGGGCATGCCCAACTTCGGAATCACTTCGCTTCAGGAACTCAAAGGCGCGCTCTCTCAGATTTCGCTTAAATTAAGAGGCGAGTAATTCGGTTGAAGACGACAGCTCTCCCCTCCCGTGCTGTCACGAGAGCGGGAGCGATTGTCCGACCAGCTGAACAAGAACTCTCCCGAAGGAACTGAGCCGTGTACGAGTATTTGGAGGGCCGCATCGTCGAGCAGAGTCCGGCGCGGCTCGTGATCGACGTAGGCGGCGTCGGCTACGAACTCTCGGTTCCGCTGGGCGCCAGCTTCTCCCCAAATTCGGACGGCAGCGTTCGAGTCTTCACGCACTTCACCGTTCGGGAGGACGCCCACAAATTGTTCGGGTTCCCCAGCCAGGCCTCCCGCGAGCTCTTTCGGCTCCTGCTTTCCGCAAAAGGCGTCGGCCCCGGCCTCGCCCTGACCGTCCTCTCCGGACTGCCGCGTCAGGAGCTCTTGGCCGCGATCTCAGCGGGCGAGACCGCCCTGCTCCTGAAGATTAAGGGCCTGGGGCGCAAGCGCGCGGACCAGATCCTGCTCGACCTGCGCGAGCACGCGACCCGTCTCTTGGCGCTCGAGGGCGGCTCTCTCCAGGATGGAGTCCTCACTCCACTCGCTCCCAAAGGCGGCAGTTCGTCGGTCATTGAAGACGCGATTGTGGCGCTGATCTCCATCGGATTCACCGAAAAGGAAGCGCGCAAGAACGTGGAGGCTGCCGCCAGTCGGTCCGGCTCCGAAGATTTGGAAACCCTAGTTCGAACGGCTCTACAGAAGTGACGAAGAAACCCGACCCCAAGCAGACGCGCATCATCGTCTGTGACGATTTAGCACCCATCGCCCTCGAGGTGTTTCGAAGCCGCGGCTTCGATCCTGAGATTCGCACCGGGATGAGCGAGGACGAGCTCGCGGAAGCCGTGATCGGCGCCGATGCCCTGGTCGTGCGCTCGGCCACCAAGATCACGCGGCGCATCTTCGAGGCCTCGGACCGACTTAAGGTTGTCGGCCGTGCGGGCGTCGGAGTGGACAACGTGGACTGCGAGGCGGCGACTGAGCTCGGCGTCGTGGTCATGAACACGCCGACCGGCAATTCGACGACCACGGCAGAGCTGGCGATCTCGCTGCTCTGCTCGCTGGCGCGCCACATTCCGCGCGCGAATGCGATCGTGCGCAGCGGTTCGTGGAAGAAGAAGGACCTGGTGGGAACCGAGCTGACCGGCAAGACGCTGGGCGTGGTGGGCATGGGCCGCATCGGTCGAATCGTCGCCGACCGCGGGATCGGGCTCCGCATGAACGTGGTGGCCTACGATCCCTACCTACAAGGCGAGAACACATCGATCGCGGGCGTAGACCTGATGCCCCTCGACGATCTGCTCAAGTGCTCGGACTTCATTTCGCTGCACGTTCCGCTTACGGACGCGACACGAAACCTCCTGTCGTGGGACAAGCTCGCGCTCATGAAGAAGGGCGCGCGCCTGATCAACGCCTCGCGCGGCGGCGTCGTGGATGAGGAGGCGGTGCTCGATGCGCTCGAAGAAGGTCGCTTGGCCGGCGCCGCCTTTGACGTGTTGGCCGACGAGCCTCCCGGCAAAGATCACCCTCTCGTCGTACGCGACGATGTCATCGTCACTCCGCACCTGGGCGCTTCCTCCACCGAAGCCCAGCTCACCGTGGCCGTCGACGTGGCGACTCAGATCTCCGACTTTCTGCTCGATGGTGTCGCGATGAATGCCGTCAATGCGCCCGCGATGCAGCCCGAAGTCTTGCACGAGCTCGCCCCCTTCCTGCTCCTGGTCGAGAAGCTTGGACGCTTTCTCGCGCAGAGAATCGGTGGGCCGATCCGCAAGGCCGAGATCACGATCGGCGGCGATATCGCGCGGCACGACGTCAAGCACCTGAAGCTGGCCTTCTTGGTCGGCGTCCTGCGCGAGAGTCTGGTCGAGGGCGATGTGAACTTCGTCAACGCTCCCGGCCTGGCGCAGGAGCGCGGGCTGCGTGTGCTGGTCAGCGAAGAGGAGAACCCGATCTATCGCCTCGGTCAGATCAAGATCCGCGCGTCGATGCGCGCCGGTGGCCCCTCTCACCTTGTAATGGGCACCGTCTTCGGGCGCGAGCTGCGATTCGTTCGCATCGATGGAGTGCACCTCGACCTGCCGCCCAGCGGTTCGATTCTCCTGACGCGTCACCGCGACGAACCCGGCGTCGTCGGAACTCTCGGCACACTGCTCGGCATGGCCGGAATCAACATCCAGCGCATCGAGCTCGACCCCCCCGGCGGCGAAGCGGGCGACCTGTCCTCCGGCTTCTTATCCCTCGATGATGAACCGAACGCGGAGGTGCTCGCCAAGATCGCCGCACTCGACATGATCGAAGAAGTCCAAGTCATTCGGCTGTGAACTTTTTCGCGAGCGATGCGCCGCCGCCCTATTCGACGGTCGTCTTTGACTGCGACTCGACGCTGTCTTCGATCGAAGGCATCGAGGAGCTGGTGCCCGAGAACTCGCCGGAGCTCGAGGAGCTGACCGCCGCCGCGATGAATGGCGAGGTTCCCTTGGAAGCGGTCTACGGCCGTCGCCTCGAGCTCGCCCGTCCGACAGAGAGGGCGGTTCGCGCAGTGGGTAGGCGCTATATCGAGACGGCACTTCTGAATGCGAAGGCACTCGTCGCCGCTCTCGGGGCGCTGGAGAAGCGCGTGCTGGTCGTCTCCGGCGGCTTGCTCCCGGCCGTCGCCGAGCTCGGAGCTCACCTCGGGGTTCCAGATCAGGACATCTACGCCGTCGACATCCACTTCGATGATTCCGGCGAGTACGCCGGCTTCGAAGAGGAGTCGCTCCTCGCCCGCGCGGGTGGCAAGCTCGAGCTTCTCCGCCAAGTCGCACCCTCGGAGCCCATCGTCCTGGTCGGCGACGGGGCAACCGACCTTGAAGCGGCGAGCCGCTGCGCGCGCTTCGTCGCGTTCGGCGGGGTCGTCCGGCGCGAGAAAGTCTTCGCTGCCGCTCCCGTTCAGCTCACCGAATCCAACTTCGCGGCGCTCCTGCCGCTCCTCTTGTCCTCTGACGAAATCGCTCACCTCAAGACTCTGCCCGCTCACGCCAACTTGGTAGATGCGGCCGAGCCTTGGCTTTGACATCCTCTCCGCCATGCTCTGGATACCCGGCCCCACCTACGTTCGCCCGTCCATTCTCGAAAGCCTGACCCAGCCGCCGATCGGCCACCGTTCGGCGGAGATGGTCGAGATTATCGAGCGCCTCGATCCGCACCTCGCCTTGGCCTTCGGTCTCGAGGACGGGGACTGGCAAGTCGCGGCGACCACCAGCAGCGCGACGGGCTTGATGGAGGCTTCGCTGATCGGCGCGGGCGAGCGCATCCTCTGCGTCGTCGGCGGCGCTTTTGGCAAGCGCTGGGCTACGATTGCCAAAGACCTCGGCAAGGATGTTCAGATCTTGCAGGTTCCCGCGGGTGAAGTCGTCAACGACATGTTGCTGGCCGAGACCCTGGATATGGACGGCCCCTTCGACGCCTTGACTCTGGTCGTCAACGAGACCTCGACCGGCGTCTACACCGATCCCTTTCCGATCGCGCGCGTCCTCCAGGCCTTTCCCGATACGCTCTTCTTGGCCGACGTGGTCAGTGCGATCGCGGGAACCGCCATCTCGCTAGAGCGCAACTGCATCGACTTCGCTCTCGCCGGCATCAACAAAGCACTCGCGCTGCCGCCCGGCATCGCCGTCTGTGGAGTCTCCGAAGCCTTCATGGACCGCGCGCGCGAACAGTCGAATCGCGGCTTCTACCTCGACCCGATTCGAATTGTCGAAGGCCACGCCAAGCGCAAGACGCCGACCACGCCGTGCATCACGCTCTATCGCGCACTCGCCGAACAACTCGAAGACATTTCCGCGGGCGTTCAACTGCCCAGCGACTTCGCCGCTGAGCCGGGTGCTCCCGCATGGCAAGCGCGCTTCGACGTTCACACCGCGATGCAGACCCGCACGCTCGAATGGGCAGCTGGCCACGGGCTCGAACCCTTCCCCGTACCGGCGGGACTCTCCTCCACCGTCTCGTGTATTCGCGCCGGTCACGTCGATGTGCCGAGCCTGATCAGCGGGTTGAAGGAGCGCGGACACGAGATCGGGAACGGCTACGGCGAACTCAAGAATCAGACTTTCCGCATCGGTCACATGGGCGATCACACGCCCGAGCAGCTCGAAGAGCTCTTGACCGCGGCCGACGAAGTCTTGGCGGCAACCGCCAGCGCCTAGCAGCGGATCGCAAGTCGGGGGCTGCCGCATACCGCTCCGCATTGCGAATCCCCGTCAATCATCTACAAATAAGGCCAATTCTTGCAGGCGCAGCATTAGGGCGTAGGGCTGCGTCAAATTACCAATTGCAACTTGTTTAGATTTATCCTTGCCCTCAAGATTTATGGAGAATCGATCGTTGTTATAAACGGCAGTCATGGGCCGGAAGGACGATTCACCATCTTTCGTTTCGTAGATATAGCCCATTGGATTGTCATTGAAAATGTCTTGGCCGCTCGGGTAAAACTGAACAATACCGTGGAGGGTTTCCACATTTCCGCCCTTGACGGGACCCGCAAGTATTGAATGAAACTTGACCGTCTCGCCGGTATGGATCTGAACCTTGCTCTCAACCTTAAGGGAATAGCCCGAGTCCAGAATTGAAACGTCCATTGTCAGCTCCGAACCGGGCAAGATAAGAACCCCATGAGTTCCCTTCTCGTCGGAATAGACGGATTCTAAATCTAGTTCAGCTTTAACTGCCAAACTTGCGAGGTAGTCGGTCCAGCCGATTAAATCAGGCAGATCACCAACGAAACTGTTCAGGTAGAGGGCCATCTCTTCCTCATAATTTGCGAACCTTGCTTCACCACCTTCGCTTTCCCCACTACTTTCAGGCTCGATTTCGAGATCGATTGCGGCTACTGCTCGTTCATCGCTGCTAGTAATTGTTTCCGGCTCACCCGCAGATTGGTTCACATCGTCAACATGACTTTGAATGTCAAGCGGCTCGATCACATTGGCAATCGCAATACCTTCATCCGTATTGCCCAATCCCCCGATCGAATAAATCAGAATTGCCAAAACGAGTAAAGCTAGGCCTCCCGTAGCGCAGAGGGTTTGCTTTGAGGAAGGTGAGCCCCTCATTATTTATTTCCTATTATTAATTTACCTGAAAGGTGACTGACCCGAGAAACTTCGCGAGCCAGTCGCCTTTCAATTACAAGCACAGACCGGAGAGCCAAATCGTAAGTACGTTCAAGGGCAGAAGCACGTGTAATTAGAACCCCCTCCTGGAAGTGGGGTTACCTGGATTGAACAGCCCGTACGACATGGATCCAAACAAACCACGGTTGTTGTCCCTTCTGGATCGATTGAAAGTGCAGCTTGACATTTGATCTCCTCGACCGGGGGATCTTCTAAGGGTTGCCCCGCGGAAGTGCCAGCGAGCATTATCGAGCATGTGAACAAAGCAGCTAGACGCTTATATTTTTTCATTTATTCAATTTCCTTCATTCCTAATTCGAGATGCGCCGCGATTAACACGACGTTGACTTTAGCCATTCACTTTGGTTCTGATTGACAGAGCAACATTCTTCTCAAGGTCTCCTCATTGACTTTATGAAAGCGGCCATTAATTACGCAATGAAAGCGGCCATTAATTACGCAATCGCATTTCGCCATAGAACCTCTCGGGGAACTGAAACTTCCCAGTGATGGGAATGCAGGTGGAGCTCTACAGCTGTTCTCCAGTTTCGCGTTTGCCGCATGGAGTGACGGTCGATGCGATCACGTGTGACCTTGCGCCAACCTAGGTCCATTTTGAGTAGGGATTCCGAAGGGTGAATACTCACATTGGAAAGTATTCACCCGCCATCGCGCGGCATGGGTTGACTCATAGCATCCCTCCGTGCAATCGATAGCCGATGGATAGTAAGCCTGACCTTGCCCCGCCATACCTGCACTTGGTTGACGTTTAGTCTTCGATCAAGCCCTCGGCGTGCGCGAGCTTCATTCCGATGGCGCGAACTTGATCGGTGCTCAAGCGGTGCAGCTGGTGAGCGAGAACTCCGCTGCGATCGAGTTCAGAGTAGAGCTCGGGGTTTCGCTCTACTTCGCGTCCTAGCTCCGCTAAAAAATCCTCCAAGAGGTGCGAGTAGGCGGCGCCGTGGGGAGTGACGCCGGAGATGCCCAGCTCTGCTGCGGTAAGAATTTCGGCGAGCGGAAGGCGCGTCTCAGGTGTGTCGCAGAGCGCTGTCAACTGGGCTCGGTACTCGAGTCGTTGTTCCACGCGCTGCGCCGACATGCCGGACTCCATGAAGAACATGAGGACCGACCACATGCGATCGCCGAGCGGCAAGAAGCGCGTCCGATCACACAGGTGGCCCTCTTCGTGCGTGGCCGTGGCTGCGACGAGTTCCGCCAGAGTAACGAGGTCCGGAAGGCGCGGAGGCGCGGAGTTCAGAGTCGCTTGAAGCGGTTGAACCCCGGAGAGGCGCTCACGCATTAGCGCTAGTCTCACGCGATCGCCTTCACCGAGTAGCGGCGGCAAGCCATCGCCCTCAAAGTTTTCGAGCGGCAGTGGAGTGACCGCCAGCGCCTCATCAAGCGCGGCGACACGGTCGAAACCGAAGTATCGATCCTGAAGAGCGCGATAGACCGCCGCTTCGCCCCGCAGAGTCTCCACATCGATCCAAAAGCCTTCGTGTAGAGCCGCGCCGCCGATGCGCGCACCGCGGCGTCCCGGACGCGACCGCAAATCGGCGCCGTCACACCACGCAATGGTTCCTTGCCAGGGCGTTCCGAAGTGCTCGCCCGACCGCTCCTCCACCAGAAGCTTTCGAAGCACGGTTCCGTCCGGACCCCCGCTGCCGACCGCTTCGCCAAAGACGGCAAAGCGTCCGATCGAGTCGAAGGCGGAGGCCAAACCGCCCACGCGCTCACCCGCCGTTCCCAGGCCGAGCCGCTCGTCCTGCTCCGAAAAGAGCGGGCCGGGATGAACGACCGCGCCGACCGGTCCGAACCGCAGTCGTGGCGAAGCCGTGAGCCCGAGCCTGCGGTCACTGTGATTGCGCAACTGGCCAGTCTCGCGCCGGTATCGTCGAAAGCGCGGCTCCATCGCGATGAGGAGCTCCGCCAAGTCCGCCGTCGCGACCTCCTTCGACGGATTGGAGAGGTCCGGCTCGACAACTCGAATCGGGCGCCGTGCATCGACACTCTCGACGAGCTCGACCAAAGACTCGATGAGCGCGCGACCGGCAGTCGCGCGGTGATCCAGAGAGAGCGCGCCATCGAGATCGTAAGCCCCCATACTCTCGGCCAGTCCGCGCGCCTCTACGTACCATCCGTTCGCGATCAATTCGTCGCCGAACTCGCGCAGGTCGGTCGCGTGCTCTTCACCCCGGCCGCGAGAACTCGAGGCTCGCCGGGAAGCCAGGACCAGCTCGCGCAGGCCCTGCTCGCGAGGCAAACCGTCGCCATCCAGCACAAACTCGGGCTGCAGGCGAAGCCACTCGTCGAGTACTTCGCTCAGCTCGCCAACGGCAAAGCGAGCGCTGCGCACTTCGGGACTGAGAGCAAGGACGTCGCTGCCCGGCGGTAGTGAACGGCGCAGCAGTCCGAGGGCCAGCGGAGTCTTGGATTCGCGCAACATGACCTCGGCGGCGAGGCGATCGCGGCCAGGGCCGGTCACTCCGCGCAGAGCCAGTCGAATTTCGGGCAGCCCGACGGGGGCGCCGGCGGAGCGCGCATTGAGCAAACTGAGCGTCAGCTCCTGGGCTTCGAGTTCGGTGACACCGCCCTGGCTGAGAAGCTCGAGCGCACGTGTCGCGCCCTCGCGCGTGCGCTTGCCGTAGGAGAGCGACAGCCCCACGACGGCGGCGCGAACTCCGAGCTGGATTCGATCGGTCGGGAGCACGTCGGGCTCCGAGAGGCGCTCGAGGAGAACGTCGAGCGCGGTAATCTCGCGACTCTCCGCGACGTGGCGCAGGGCGAGCGCTTGGGTGAAGTACGAGCGCTCCCAGGAACCTCGAGCGTAGGTCAGCGCGCGACGCTGGGCGCGCGTGGCTGCGCGTCGATCGCCGATGAGTTCGCGGGTCCAAGCGAGGCCGTGGTAGCCCCAAGCCAAGCTCGCGTCGGCTTCGATGGCGGCGAGGAAGCGCTCTTCCGCTCGAGCCGTTCCGTCCAAACGTCCGGCTAAATAGAGGGTCGGCGCGTGATCGGGTTCGAGGGCCAGGGTGGCCTCATAGTCGGCGAGTAGCTCGGGGCCGATTAGCCGGGACCGATCGATGTCGTCGATGATTCTTCGCGGAGCCACCCAGTCGGGAGCGAGCTGCGCGGCGCGGACAGCGGCGGCGCGAGCGCGCTCAATCGCCGCTTCATCCGCATCGCGGAGATGGAACTGAGCTTCGGAGAGCGCGCGCTCCGCAGCGGGCGGAAGCATGCGCGGCGGCGGCGCGGAGCTCACCATTCGGCAGGCCGCGGACACCGAAATGAAGAGGACCGCGACAACGGCCGGAATCGGAAACCTTCGGTGCGGCCCCGTGGGCTGCAAATTCTTCTCGCCGATGATCAAAGCCGTTACCCAAGACTGCGCGGGAAGGCTTCGAGAACACTATCGGTACCGGAGCTGCGGTCTAGCCGCGTTGTAAAACGATCGGGAGTCAGCCATTCCGCCATGGAGGGGCCGCGGCCCCCGTTGATCTCACCGGTGTAGATGCAGACCTGATCCACGAAGCGATTCCGAAGAAAGCTCTCGAGCAGAGTCGGGCCGCACTCGAGCAGCACGCGTCGCGCGCCGCGATCCCACAACCAATCCAGCGTCGCGCGCAGGGAGACTTGTCCGCTCGAATTGCCCTTGAGCTGGGCGATCTCTGCGCCCGCTTCGACGAGGGCGCGATGACGAACTCCGTCGGCTCCCGCTCGGGCAATCAACCAAGTGGGACCGCCCGCTTCTGTCGTTCCCGACACCGGCTTGAGAATTGTTGCGTCGAGCGGCGTGGACAATTCGGTGTCGAGCACGACTCTCGCCGGCGCTTTGCTCGGATCGCCGGGAGCGCGCACGGTCATGCGCGGATCGTCCGCACGAACGGTTCCGACTCCTGTCAAAATCGCATCGACGCTCGAGCGCCACTGTTGAACTTCGTCGAGGGATTCCGCACTAGAGATCCACCTGCCCTCTCCGATCCCTTCCGGAGGTGTCAGCTGACCGGCGCGAGTCTGCGCCCACTTCGCGATCACCCAGGGCCGCGGACGGCGCACGCGCTCGAGCTCGTTCCAACGCAAGAAGTGAGGAGCGACTTCCGAGAGCCGCACTCCACCTTCAATCAGAGTGACCTCCAGCCCGGCCTGCTGGAGCAATTCCAATCCGCTTCCGCGGTGGCGCGGATCCGGATCGAGCTCACTCACCACCACCCGCTGGATCCCGGACTTCAAAATGTGATCGGTGCAGGCAGGCGTCTTGCCGTCGCTGGAACAAGGCTCGAGCGTGATCACCAAGGTGTCCCACTCGGATTGCGGAACGCCACTCCGCTCGGCCGCTTTCAAGGCCGCCGGTTCCGCGTGCTGTTCTCCCCAGTGTTCATGAAAGCCCCTTGCGATGACCCGTCCGCCAGCGAGGACGGCAGCTCCGACGCAGGGATTGGGCGCAACCTGGAACCGAAACTTCTCAGCCTCAGCCCCCAGCTCCCGGAGCAGGCTCCGGAGGTCGGCCTCTTGGGTCGGATTGCAGAGAGTTTGCGTCATGGTTCGAGAGTCGAAGTCACTTCGCGAGGCGATCGGGTGAGGAAGCTCCGGCGCGGAGACGGCGGAGGTGAAGCTCTCCTGCTCGGACCCTCATGGACCGGTCAGTGAGGCCTCCGTATCTAGTCTACTCGACTGCCAGGCCGGAAGATTGCTCTCTGTATTCGTTCCGCGGGGCGCAGCGAATCGCTGGCGAAGGGAATTGGGGACCGGAGGCTCCTGGGACAGGATTCAGAGAACTAAACGGGTCCGAAGATAGTTTCGGCGGGAGAGGGCTTTCCTTCGGCGGTTCGTGGGTCAAACTGCTTGCCCAGTCTGCCGTGCATTAGCGCTGCTGCGCACTAGCGCAAACAGAAGCCTTTCCCAACTACCCCCCCTAGCCCCAACGAGAAGATGAGCCAGGCTCCTATTCGAGTCGCCGTCACGGGAGCCGCCGGTCAAATCGGCTACGCTCTCGCCTTCCGCATCGCCAGCGGCCACATGTTTGGCCCGGACCAACCCGTCATCCTGCAGATGATCGAGATTCCGGCTGAGAAGCCGATGCAAGCGCTCGCGGGCGTTGCGATGGAGCTGGAAGACTGCGCCTTCCCGCTCCTGCAGGACATGGTGCTGACCTCCGATCCGAACGTCGGCTTCAAGGACGCCAACTGGTGCTGCTTGGTCGGCAGCAAGCCGCGCGGTCCCGGCATGGAGCGCGGAGATCTGATTCGCGAGAACGGTCCGATCTTCACGGGCCAAGGTCGTGCGATCAACGACAACGCCGCGTCGGACGTGCGCGTGACCGTCGTGGGAAACCCGTGCAACACGAACGCGTTGATCTGCATGCACTCCGCACCCGACATTCCCGACGACCGCTTCACGGCGATGACGCGGCTCGACCAGAATCGCGCCGCCGCTCAGCTCGCGGAGAAAGCCGGCGTGCACTCGACGGCCGTCAAGAATACGCTCATCTGGGGCAACCACTCGGCGACCCAGGTGCCGGATTTTTATCACACAACGATCAACGGTAAGCCGGCGAACGAAGTCATCTCCGACCTCGAGTGGTTGCAAGGTGAGTTCATCTCGACCGTGCAAAAGCGCGGCGCCGCGATCATCGCAGCCCGCGGACTCTCGAGTGCCGCCTCCGCTGCCAACGGATTGATCGACCACGTGCGCGACTTGCGCACCGCGACTCCTGATGGTGAGTGGCGCTCGGTCTGCGTGAAGAGCGACGGCTCCTACGGCGTTCCCGAGGGATTGATCTCGTCCTTCCCGGTTCGTGCGGATGGGCAAGGCGGCTGGGAAATCGTTCAGGGTCTTGAGCTCAACGACTTCCTCGGCGATCGCTTGGCAAAGACCATCGCCGAGCTGAGCGAAGAGCGCGACACGGTCAAGGACCTCTTGGGCTAGTCGCAAGCTGAGCCGATTTTTTTGGTTTCAACGGGGGAGCTCTCGAGCACATCGAGCGCTCCCCCGCCTTCATTTGTTGTAGCGTGTTGATCTGGAGCGCCCCGTTGCCAAACTCGGCATCGCCCGCTCCCATCCTCCTTCGATGGAGTCTCGATGTCGGTTCCCTCCTCCGAATCCCACGCTCCTCTCTCCACCGCTGCATCGGCGAGCCTCCCCAGGCGCGCCTTGGCGCGGAGCTGCATGGCCTTGGGAGCCATCGTTCTCCTGCTGTCCCAAGCCGGACTCATGCTGGGCATAGAGCCCTTCCCCACCTGGTTCTACGTCTTCGCCTGGTGGTCGTGGATCCTCTTCGCCGACGGTCTCGTCCACCTTCGCACCGGCAGCTCGCTCCTCATCTCACGCCCGCGCAGCTTCCTCATCCTTCTGCCCTGGTCGCTCGCCTTCTGGCTTTTTTACGAAGCCGTCAACTTCATCCTCCTCGACTGGTACTACGTCGCCGTCCCGGTCGATCCCATCGAACGCCTGATCGGCATCTCGATCTCCTTCGCCACGGTCTTGCCCGGCGTCATGGAGACCGTCGATCTCCTCGGCGCCTTTGGGTTTCCAAAGCACAGAGAGCGCCGCCCCTTTCGCTTCTCCTCGCGCGGACTCGGTTGGCTCTTCCTCACCGGAACGCTGTTCCTCGCCTTGCCGCTCTTCTTTCCGAACGTCGCTTATCCGTTGATCTGGGGAGCCCTGGTTCTGCTCATCGAACCTCTGCTCTATCGAGCGGGAAAGCGCGGCTACCTCACGCAGTTCAGAGAAGGCGACTACTCCGTCCTCTGGCGCTATCTCGTCGCCGGACTCTGCTGCGGTCTCCTTTGGGAGTTTTGGAATTTCTGGGCAACCGCGAAGTGGATCTACACGGTTCCTTTCTTCGAGGAGGGCAAGCTGTTCGAGATGCCCGTCCTCGGTTTCCTCGGCTACCCTCCCTTTGCGCTTGGAATCTACACCTTCGTGCGCGGCCTGGTCGCTCTGCAACTCTGTCCCGAGTTTGAGCGCGCCACTCCTCCGTTAGGTGGACGGAAAAGCTCAACCCCTGAACAGCCGCTTGTCGCTCACCAACTCGATCCAAAAGCCGCTGTTCCTCCGGCGGAGAGCCCGGCCCACCGCGAGAGAGCAGGGCGCAGCCTCAGCCTCGGTCGCTACGCCGCCGAAATTCAGATCGTCGGTGTCGCCATCGCGCTCTACTTTTCATCGCTCGTACTCCCCGCCGTGCAGCGTCTCACCGTCCGCAGCACCGCGCCAACCATCCCCGAGCTCTTCCGCGAGCAGAGCCAGCTCCAGCTCGCGATCTCCGGCGACCACGCGAGCTTTGGCGAGCTCGTGGACGCCGTTCGCGGGGGCGACTTCGCAAACACTCTCGGACTCGGTGAGTTCGAGCGCGATCAGCTTCTCGCGGAAGCCGACCTGATGCTGCTCGCGGGGATGGGACGCCGCGGCGTCGCCTGGCTCGAATCCATCGCGATCTACAACATCGAGGACTTAGCGGCGGTCACCGATGAGGAGCTCGTCGACGCCGTGCTCCAGCACGGCTCGGGACCTCCGCCGATGCCGTACGCGCGAGAGATTCGCGTCTGGCGCCGACACGCCGTCACCGCGATCGAGAAGACAAAGTCCGCGGACGAATCTGAGGACTAAGAAGCGTTCGGCGCACCAAAAGCCTCTTCGACGAGCTTGCCGCCGAGGCCGAATGCGCTGGCTTCCTGAATGACAACGGGGACGACGGTGCCCACCAGCGCCGGATCACCGGCGAAGCTGACGGGCAGTCCGTGCTCGGTCTTACCGCGCAGGTCCCCCACGTGCTTTTCGGAGACCGACTCGACAAAGACTTTTCGAGTCGAACCGACATGGGCCGCGTGTCGAATGCGCCCCGCCCGTTCGGCAGCGGCGAGCAGCCGAGCGTTGCGCTCCTTCTTCACCGCGTCGGGCACACTGTCTTCACCCTCGGCCGAACGCGTCCCGGGACGCGCGTCGTACTTGAAGATGTAGTTGACCGCGAAGTTGTACTCCGCGAGGCGCGTCTCGCTCTCCGCGAAGTCCGCGTCCGTCTCGCCCGGAAAGCCGACGATCCAATCGGAGCCGAGCTCGATGTCGGGCACGATGCGCCTCAGAATCTCGACGCGCTTTCGATACAGATCGTTGTTGTAGCCGCGCTTCATCGCCTTGAGCACTTTATCCGAACCCGCCTGAAGCGGCAGCGGCAAGAAGCGCTCGACCTTGTCCGACTTGGCGATCGATTCCGCGAGCGCTTCGGTGACGTAGGACGGGTGCAGCGTCACCATGCGAATGCGCTCGAGGCCCTCGATCTGGACCAACGCATCGATCAAGTCGGCCAGACTCGGGCGTCCTTGACGGCCGCGGTGCATGGGCTCGCCAGCTGTGGGCTTGGCGAGGTCTTCGCCATAGCTATTGACCGTCTGCCCGAGGAGCGTGATGGTGCGCGCGCCACCGGCAACCATCCAGCGCGCCTCGCGCACCAGGTCTTCAATCGGTCGGCTCTGAACGCGCCCGCGCGTCGTCGGCACGATGCAATAGGTGCAGTTCAGGTCGCAACCGCGCATGACGGCGAGCCAGCCGTGGAGGCCACCGGTGTAGATCTCCTCGCCGCGATCGACTGCGATCTTCCGCTCGGTACCCGTGTCGAGTACGCGCTGTTCTTTCGGTCGAAACTTTTCGGGGTTCGCGCGTCGAGCACGAACCTCCGCAACCATCTCCGGCAGTCGGTCAAAGCTCCGCGTACCCGCAACGAGGTCGATGTGATTCGCTCGCCCAAAGATGTCCTCTTCCAGGCGCTGTGCCATGCAGCCCATCACTCCGATGACGAGCTCGGGACGCTCTTTCTTGATGTGCTTCAGCTCGCCCACCCAAGAGAAGGCGCGCTCTTCCGCATGGTCACGAACCGAGCAGGTGTTGAACAACACGACATCCGCGTCCTTCATCGACTCGGCCATTCGATAGCCGTACTTGCGAAAGCGCCCCTCGGCGAGCAAGGAGTCGTACTTGTTCATCTGGCACCCGAAGGTCACGACGTGCACCGAGGGCGCATCGGGAGCCGTGATGCCGGTCTGGGAGTCCGACGCTTGGGAGCGAAAACGAGTGAGGGTCATGACATCTTTCGCGCCGTGAGTGCAGCCCGATTGCGCTTCTCTTCTGTGCTAGCCGGGTAGCCGCTGGGATTCTCGGTCGAGTGCAACCGTTGGCGCCGCCTCGAGGTTTGGCAGGGCAGCATAGATCAGTCGACCAAGCCTGCCCAGGCGTGGGAGCTCTCTCACGCCGAAAGAATGCCGCCAGTTCGATATCGAGCCTGGGCAACGGGGTTGGTAATCTCTCCGGCCTTCCGCCTATGTCCACATTCCCCAACGCAGATCCGCTCCTCTCACTGGCCCTCATCCTACTGACCGGGGTGGCCCTCGGCGGAGTGGCCAAGCGGCTTCACCTGCCGAGCATCACCGGCCAAATACTGGCGGGCATCCTGATCGGGCACAGTGTGCTCAATCTCCTCGACGAAGAATCGATTCACGGGCTCGGTCCGATCACCCACTTCGCGCTCGGCCTGATGGCGGTGACCGTCGGTGCTCACCTCAACTTCCGCAGGCTGAAGAACGCGGGCAAGCGACTGGGAGTTCTGGTCTTACTCGAATCCCTGCTGACCCCAGCGCTGGTCTTCGCGGGCCTCTTCGCACTGCCGGGGATCGACACGCCGATGGCGGCACTCCTCGGAACGATCGCCATCTCGACCGCCCCCGCTACCATCGTGGCCCTCGTGCGCGAGACGCGCTCCAAAGGCGTCTTCGTAAAGACGCTGATCGCATCGGTGGCGCTCAACAACATGGCGTGCATCTTGATGTTCGAGATCGCGCGAGCCTACGCCGTTGCGGAGTGGGCCCCGGAGGGAGGCCCCGAGATCGCCACGGGAATTCTCGCGCCCGCACTTCAGCTCGCGAAAGCGGTGGCCCTCGGAGGTGTTGCCGCTCTCGCCGCCGATCTTGTCAATCGACTCTTCAGTACGAAAGAGCGCCTAGCGACCTCTGCCCTCGCCGCCATTTTGTTGACCGCGGGCATGGCCGACTACCTCGGCATCTCACCGCTTCTGGCCTGCTTGTTCCTGGGAATCGTGCAGACCAACATGAACTCCGAGCGAGAGCAGCTCGTCGATCGAGTCTTCACCGATTTCGAACCGGCCATCATGGCCGTGTTCTTCACGCTCGCCGGTATGCACCTCGACTTCGAGCACATCGCAACGGCGGGTCTGGCGGCCATCGTCTTCTTCACCCTTCGCGTGGTGGGCAAGCTGTTGTCGGTTCACTGGGCGATGAGCTTCGCGGGAACGACCGACACTCTGAGGAAGAATCTCGGACTCGCGCTCCTCCCGCAAGCCGGTCTCGCCATTGGACTCGTCCTGCTCATTCGCGATGACCCGGTTCTCTCCACCCACGAAGAGTCGATCTCGCTCTTCGTCGCGATCGTTCTCACGGTCGTCACGATGAATGAGCTGCTCGGGCCGATCCTCACGCGCTATGGCTTGAAGCGCTCGGGCGAGGTGGGCCGCGATCGCACGCGTATCATCGACTTCCTCGATGAAGAGAACATCATCACCGACATGCAAGCGGCGTCGAAGAATGAGGCCATCGAGCAGTTGGTTGACCTCCTGATTCACACCCACCATCTCGATAATCTCGATCGAGCGGTGTTCCTTGAGTCCGTATTGAACCGCGAGTACGAAGCCTCGACCTGCCTCGGTTCGGGCTTCGCTCTCCCGCACGGAATCCTGCCAGAGGGACTGCGAATGGTCGGAGTCATGGGACTCAGTCATCGGGGTATCGACCTCGCCACGCCCGACAATAAAAAGGTCCACATGATGGTCCTGCTCGCCACTCCACCCGATCAACGCGATAAACACCTCCAGGTCCTCGCAACCCTAGTGCAGGTTGTCGGGCGTGAACCCGCCATGCGAGATGCGCTCTTCGCCGCCAAGAGCCCCGCTCACGCCTATGAGATTCTTCATGGCGAAGAGGCTGAGACGTACAACTACTTCATCGACGACTGAGTGAACTGCACGATCTGAGTGCGCTGCGAGCGGAGCAACGCGAGATGAGAACCTGAGACCGCAACGGGGTTCGATCCGTGCCGTGCCGAGCTACCTGTCGGAGGTGCTTTCGGTGAGAGCCTCGGTCCGCGACTGTCGCATGAGCTCTACCCGAATCGTTTCGTCGCCAAGCGGATCCAGCTCGAGGGCTCGAGCAAGCGCCGCTCTCGCATCCTCGGTACGACCGAGTTCTGAATAAACGACGGAGAGGCTGGCGTGCATACTCGCTGCGTCAGGATAGGCCTCCACGAGCACTTCGTACGCAGCGGCGGACTGCTCCATGAGCCCTCGCCAGCTCAAGTGAGCTGCAACACGCTTGGCCTCCGCGCGGGACTTTTCGAGAACGCGTTGAACGCCGATGCGCAAATCGGAGAGAGGCGGCGAAGGTCCGAAGATCAACTGATCCGCGAGAAAGATCACTTCGTCGGTGTAAGCCAGTCCGATCGAGGAGACGGCCATCGCCATTGCGGTTTGACCTTCCTCAAAGTATTTGAAGCGCAGGAAGAGCAGGGAAGCAAGCTGTTCGTCAGTCCAACCCCACGACGAGATCAGGTTCGTGATGGTGTTCACATCGACGGCGTACAAGATGCTCTCGTGTACGCTGACTTCTTTTTCGGAGGCCACTCCGAAGAGCTGCTTGGGTGCGTCGAACTCAAGGCGCAGGTTTTCGTCGGTGTTGACCTCGGTCTGCCCCGCCTCCAAAACGATACGGTCCAACCCGTCGCGATCGAGAACGAGGTGACGCATCAACAAAGCGCGCACGTCGGAAGCGCCGAATCGGAAGGCGAGCTCATCCCGGACGATCGAATTTCCATCCACCAACTGCTGAGCCCGATCGATTACCTCTCGACCCGGTACGATTGGCTCATGTGAAGCCAAAAGTATCGTGTCTGCGACTCCCAAGTGAACGAGCGCCGTGTACGGAAAGACTTGTTGAATCGTATTGACGATCAGGGCGAACTCCGACCGTCCGATGTCATAGGTCTGGAGCCATTGAGCGAGCAACCCGTCGGTGGCCAGCCGCTCTTTCACGCTCTCGTAGAACTCGGTGGTGTACAGCTTCGAGATACCGGCGATCCAAGGATTGGAGGGCTCGCTGATGATGATGTCGTAGCTCCGATCCGTGGATTGAATGTGGTTTCGACCGTCGGTGAGAATCGTCTTGTAGTTTGGCTGGAGCTCCGGCTTGTGGTTGATGTCGTGAAAGAACTCGGAGCTCTCCACGACGGCGCGCTCGATTTCACAGCACTCGACTTGAGTGCCTTCGAACAGGCAGCTAGCGCCCGCCGTACTCCCGGTTCCGAATCCGACCACCAGCACGTCTTTGGCATCCGGCCTCAGTAATCGCGGAATGTAGGCCGAGCCCAACTGCGTATGCACATCGCTCGAGTTTCCGCCGTCGACCTTGCCGTTGACGCGCAGCGTTACAGAGCCCCGGCCTTGGAGATCGTTCTGGCCGCGCCGGTCCTCGAGCACCAACACGTTGCACGTCGGCGCCTCTTCAAAGAAGAGAATCTCGGCGTCCCGTCCGTGATTTTGGTACACGGATTCGGAGTACAAATAGCTCCCGATATTTCGGCGCTTGATGTCCTCGTCATCGGGCCGTCCGAGGTAGGCGCCGATGGCGAGCACGGTTAGCATCGCCCCGATCGAGAGAGAGGCGGTGACGTTGGACTGCATTAGCCGTGAAGCGTTGATCCAGATAAGAATCACGCCATAGAGGCCCGACATCAGAAGCAAAGTGTAGAAAGCGCCGAGCGTCGGGAATAAGACAACGGCAGTCGTGGTCGCCGCCAAAATGGATCCACCAGCGTTCCAAGCGTAAAGCCGCCCGACAACGCGACCCGCGCTGCGCTCGCTTCCGCCGGATAGAGCGACGAGGGTGGGAAAGAGCACTCCCATGAAGAAGGTCGGGAGGCCTTCCAAGAGGAAACTAATCGCAAAACACATTTGCGCATTGAAGACACGATCCGAACGCATCTGGTTGAGGCTTCCCACGACCTCATTGAGGTTCGGAATCGCGAACCACCCGAGCAGGCTGGTGAGGATCAATCCGATGACCGAGACGGCGGCTACGGCGTGGAGCGAGGTGGACTTTCGCACGAACAAGCGGAAGGCCAAGCTGCCGAGCGCGAGGCCTAAAATGAAGATCGAGAGTACAGCGGTAAACGCGTAGGTCGTCCCGCCCACGATGAGGCTCATCTGCCGCGCCCAGACCATCTGGAGGGATACTCCCGCAATGCCGGTAATCAGTGCGGCCAACATGAGTCCGCGGGAGAGCAGTCTTTGGGGTTCGACGTCCGTGGGATTCGGTTGGCTCGATGGTTCATCGGCGGACGCTCTGCCGGTCCCCGCCACGGGCAAGAGTTCGCGAATCAACGACCACGCAATGAGGGCAATGACGAAGTTGACGCTCGCCATCATCCAGTTCGTGAGCTTCAAACCAAAGGAGGGCAACAAGTAGAACCCGGTGATCCAGGCGCCGGCAGCTGCTCCCAAGCTATTGGCGAAGTAGAGCCAGGCCGCCGAGGATGCCAAGCTCGTACCCGCGATGGAAAACTGCCTCACCAAGAGCGGCAGAGTCGCGCCCATGAGAATCGTCGGCGGCCCGAGAACGGCGAAAGTGATGGCGAAGCGCACGACCGCGAACTGGATCGGGGACGAGGCCAAACTCGGATAGAGCGAGCTGGTAAACGGACGAATCAGGTCGAGCTCGTAGGGCAACACGAGGGCGAGAAGCCCGATTGCGAGCTCGCAGATGGCATAGATCAGGAGCGGCGAATGAGCGCGATCCGCGATCGGACCAAAGAGTCGGGCGCCGACTCCCAATCCGCACAGGAAGGAGGCTACGACCGCGGCCATGGCTGCGGACGATCCGCCCCAGATCTCGCTGAATTGTCGAAACCAGAGGACCTCGTAGGCGAGCCCGGTCGCGCCCGAAATGATAAAGAGCAGCGAGACCAACGAGAGCGCGAGCCCCGATCGAGTGATGTGAGTTCGATTGTCCGAATTCATGTGGAGACCCTAGCTACTCACTTGATGGAGATCACACCAGCTACGCGGATTATTCGAGGAGAGATCTCGTCCCCATCCAACGCTCGACCTGCTGCCGAAAATTGAGCATCAGCTTGTCGACGAGTTCTGGCGTAGCCATCGCGTGCTCGAGTAGTTCCACCGCTTCGGGGTCGCCTGCACCGAACCGACTGATCACGAGTTCACGGCTCTCCTCGAGCTGCATCTCCGCGTGAAACTGCACGCCCCAGAGCGGTCGCTCGAGGACTCGAAAAGCCTCCACGGAACAACTGGGACTGCCCGCGAGAATACGAGTCGCTTTCCGAAAGTCAGAGTGATCGGGATTCACCTCGTCCTTGTGGCTCACGAAGCAGGTAAAATTTCTATCGATGCCGAGAAAGAGCGTGTCCTCTTCGCACCGCTCAATCTCAATCCAACCGAGCTCGGGCTGCGGGGCGCGACGCACGGCCTCGGGTCCGAAGAGAGCGCGAGCCAGCAACTGGTGGCCGAAACACAGGCCCAGGACCGCGACGCCGCGCTCGGCCGCTTCCGCAACTCGTTGCACTAGAAGCTCGGCCCAACTCGGGGGTTCCATCAGCGACGCCGCCGAGCCGGTAATGATGATGCCGTCGACGTCCAGCGTTTCGGGAAGCTCATCGTGAGCAGCTCGGAGCACGCTCACATTTTGGAAGTGCGGCGCCACGTTTCTCGCGCCTCCGATCTCGTCGAGGTAGCAGTCGACGATCAAGTAGCGCGGTCCTCCGTCTCGTTCGCTCAAACCGCTATTCGTCTTCTGCGTCGCGCTGATAGCTGTATACGCCCCGCTGTCCCGCGGTCTCTTCCACCGCAAAGCGAAGCCGATCGACCCGTACGTCGGGGAATCGCACCCTCAGGCGGTGAATCAGATCTCGACCGAGATAGGTCGCAAAATTCTCCGCGCTCGTGTTGTTGATCGGCAGCACGATGATGTCCTCAGCCGGAGCGGCGTAGTAGCGCTCGCGGTAGCGGACCTCGACCAAGCCGCTCTCCGTGCGCTGCGCCTTGAGCTCGGCGTGCTCACCGGGAACCAACCAGTGCTCGTCGAGCTCATCGACCATCTCGCGAATGATCGGCTTGACCTGACTGAAGTCGATCACGAGCCCACAGTCAGTCAGCGCGGCATCGATCTCCGCGAAGACGCGGTAGTTGTGGCCGTGAAGCCGCTCCGCACTGCCGTCGGGAAAGATCAAGAAATGCGCTGCGGAGAATTTGAGGTACTCCTTCTCGACTTCGATCGACCATCGTTCCATAGCTGAAGAGCCTACTTAACCCGCCGTCCGGAGGGGCGCCGCGATCGAAAAATCCCTTGCCGAAGCCCGACCTGTGCACGAGCCAACGCGAGGCGGCTTAGAATCCGTCGACGAGCGGGTCGCTCAGCCTCAGCGCAGCATGGTTGCCGAACCAACCCGAACAACCGGAAGGGCATCGGCCGGAGTGACCACGAATGGAGTCCCCCATCCGTCCTTCGCCCAGGGCGCCTTCGCGGGCAGCAACCCACGAGTGACGAGCTTGCCGAGGAGCTCGTCGAAATTGGCCGGAAGCGGATCGGTCAACAAGTAGCCTTCGTTGTACTGATCGACGGCCATATTGAGGGTTTTTAAAAGCCGTAGCGTCTTCTCCCGCCGCACGCTCGTGACGTCGACGCGGACACTGAAGTCCTCGAGAAAGTCGAACTTTCCATCCACACCGGGGCTCGTGATTACGACCGCTGATTCGCCCTCGAGCTCAACTCGATAGGCGAAGGACCAACCGTCTACCTCCGCGCTGTCCACGCCAGTCCGAAGGTCCTTTCCGATCGCTCCGAGGTAAGGTCCCGTCCAGCCGGTCAGGCCCGATGAGTGCGTCAGAGCGCGCACGTTCTCCGGCAACACTCCCGTATCTTCGAAGAAGGCAATCGTTGCCGTGGAGAACGCGTCGAGTTCGGCCAAGGTCGCTTTGCGCGCGGCGTGATCGATAGCCCGACGCGCTACGGGAATCGCAGCACCGGCCAAGATCGCCATGATCGAGATGACGATGACGAGCTCCAGCAGACTAAACCCGCCGCGCGTCTGCGCACTCAATCGCCCGCTCCTGTGTTTGATCAACTTCATCCGAGCAGGTCGTACATGTCGAAGATCGGCAGCATCGCCGCCAAGAGGATGAACGCGACGACGACTCCCGCGACGATCAAGAGGGTCGGTTCGAAGAGCCCGAGCGTCCGACGAACCGTCCGAGGCACTTCCCGGTCGTAGTGCGCCGCAAGGTCCGCGAGGGATTGATCGAGGTTGCCGGTCTGCTCGCCGACTCCGACGATTTGCACGAGGAGCGGGTCGACCAGGGGTTCTTGCTCGAGCGCTCGGCTCAGGGCTTGTCCTGCTCGAACCCGTGCGGTTGCGCGATGCAGTGCCCCCTCGAGTGCGGCATTCCCGACGGTTCGCGCCGAGACGCTGAGCATCGTAAAGACGTCGCAGCCGGCGTTCTTCAGAACGGCCGCCGTCGAGGCGAACTTCGAGATCGCGATCTTCGCGGCGAGAGAGCCGATACCTGGAACGGCGAGGAAGAGGCGATGAGTTCGTGCGCGAAACTTGAGGTTCTTCTCCGCGCCGATGAGGGCCGCAGCAAGGAGACCTATCGAGCCAGCAATCACCAAAATGTTGCTCGTGAGAAAGTGAGACACGGACAGGACGAAGCGAGTCTCGGTCGGAAGCTGCTCGACTCCTCCGGGCAACATGCCGACGATGTTGGGCAGGACGTGATAGAGCAGGATGCCAATGAGTCCACCGATGGCGAGCAACAAGAGACACGGGTAGATTAGGGCCTGAACCGTCGTCGCGCGCATGGCCGCTGCCCACTCCATGTGCTCGGATAATTTGGCGAGTACACGGCCGAGCGAGCCCGACGCTTCCCCCGCGCTTACCGAAGCTCGAAAGACCCGCGGGAAGACTCGCGGGTGAGCCTCGACGACTTCCGACAGGCTCCGCCCGGCTTCGAGTTGGGAGAGCATCTCGGTGAGGAGCGCGCGAACCCTAGGACTTGTGGTGCGTTCCATCAGTCCATTCAGCCCCTCGCGAATCGGCACGCCTGCCGTGTTCAAGGTCGCCAGTGTGGATGCGAGTTGAACCAGTTCCGCGCGCTTGAGTCGAGTGACAGCGCCGGTGCGCTTGCGAGGAAGCTCACTTGCGGAAGTAAGCAGCCAACCGCGCTCTTCGAAGTCCGCGTCCAACTCCAGCTCGCAGCTGGCACTCGTCATTCCCGAAAGCACGACGCCATCGGGTCCCACTGCGGAATATTGAAACTGCTTCACGAGGCGCGCTCCTCGCTCCCCAACCGGATCGTCGAATTCACACGCAAGAGTTCGGAGAGCGTTGTTCGTCCGCGCAGCACAGCGCGCCGTCCTTCATCGTCGCTCGAATAGAAGCCAGCCGGCTTTCCGCCCGCAATAATCCCCGCCGGATTCAAAGCCGCATCCACAATCGACCCGAAATCGACCGGCGGCAAGAAGAGCTCGGCAATAGCCGTGCGCCCGGAATACCCGGTCTCGCCACACCGCTCGCAACCCGACTCCCGCGGACATTGATTCGCCTCGGCGCCAAGCCACCTGCGCTCTTCCTCACTCGCCGCGGCCTCGCCCTTGCAGTGTGCGCAGAGCGTCCGAACCAGTCGCTGGCCCATTGTTCCGATCAGAGTGTCTTCGATCAGGAATCTGTCGATGCCGAGCTCCATCAAACGCGGCACGGCTCCGATCGAAGAGTTCGTATGCATGGTCGCGAAGACCAAGTGCCCGGTCATCGCCGCCCGAATAGCCATCTCCGCAGTCTCGGCGTCTCGGATCTCGCCGATCAGAATCACGTCGGGATCCTGCCGCAGGAGCGCTCTCAGACCATGGTGAAAGTCATAGCCAATTGCGGTATCCACCTGGCTCTGCCTGACCAACGGGAGCTGGACCTCAATCGGGTCTTCGATCGTCGCAATCTTGCGCCGCAGCCCGTCGATCTCTTGGAGCAAACTGTAGAGCGTGGTGGTCTTTCCCGATCCCGTCGGACCGGTGACGAGAAAAATCCCGTGGGAGCGCTGGCTGACCGAGCGGAGCAGCGCTTGGTGTTCGTCGGAGATTCCCAATTCACGAAGGTTCAGCGCGCTCACACTCGAGTCGAGCACGCGCAGCACCGCGTTCTCGCCGAAGGGACAGGGCAGAATCGAGACTCTGAAGTCGACCGACTTGTGGTCGACCTCGAAGTGAAAGCGACCGTCCTGCGGACGACGTCGCTCGGAGATGTCGAGGCGCGAGAGGACTTTGATACGCGAGATGACGGCGGCCGTGAGCTCAGTGGGAAGTCCCTCGGCGGAGTGCAGGATGCCGTCGATGCGAAACCTCACGCGGGTAACTTTGCGCTCGGGTTCGATGTGGATATCGGTGGCTCCGCGCCGAATCGCGTCGTGCAAGATGGCGCGGGTCAAGCGCTCAATCGGCGCGGACTCTTGATCGAGATTGGCTTCTCGTCGAATCTCTTCAAACAGGCGTGCGACTGAGTCGGCGTCCGAGCGGAGGTTTGCGTGGACGAGCTCGCTAAGGTTCTTCTCCGTCGTGATCGCGATTTCCAGCGGATAAGGAAAACGTTCACGCACACGGCTGATGTGAATTGGATCTGCGGGTCGAACCATCACGAGCTTAAGGACGCCGTCCTTGAGCGCGTAGGGAAAGGCCGAGGTTTCGCGCACGAACTCCTCATCAAAGCTCTCGATCAGTTCCGAGTCGGGCGTGATCTCTGCGGCGGAGAGAAACCGAAGCCCCAAGTCCTCGCCGAGCAGCTCCGCTATATCCCGATCGCTGACGAAACCGAGCGAGACCAGAATCTCACCGAGAGGCCGGTGGGCTCGACGCTGTTCTGCGAGCGCAACGTCGAGGCTAGTCGAAGAGAGCAACCCCTTCTTGAGCAGGCGATCGCCAAGCCGCGGTTGGGTGGGCAGGCTCATTTCGACTCCTTGTTCACGTCGGCGCGGGTCGGCCTCGTCATCGAGATTCGACGAGAAACTCGTCCCTCTCGAAGATCGACATAGTCCTCACCGATCTTGGCAACGACGATTCCGTTCGCAAGTTCTTGGTTCTCCCGCACGAGCAACCCACTTAAATTCGCCACGGGAATCGTTCCGCTCCCAGTGACGCGCTCTTTCAGCAAGATGGCGCGCAGCGTCGTTCGCTGGCAAAACTCCACCAGCTTCGATTCCCTTGTGCGATGCATCCAGTCTCCACGAAGCGGACTGGCGGGCGCTTCACTCGCGGACGCCGTGTCGAGCTCTTCCGGCGAACACGAACGCATCAGCGACTTCAGGATAAGGAGCCGCTCCGACATCCCACGCGAAGCGTCGTTCTCAATCGGCCCTGCGTCTTGGATACTCGTCCGAGCTGGAGCGTATGCGTTCGTACCCATTGACCCGGAGGTAGCCGAAACTCTAGCGTTCGAGCTCGTCGCCGCGCCATTCGCGGACCGCTCGACCGTCACAAACTGCGCTTCGGTCGCCCAGCTCGGAGGACTCGAAGAGTAGAGCAGAGGCGCGCAGATCAGCACGGCAACCAGCGCGAGTCCGCCAGCCAGAGCTTCTTTGGATCGCAGGTTCACGGCTCACTCCTCGACACATCGGAGTCATCGAACTCGGAGAGCTTGTGATAGAGCGCCAGCCCAAGCGCAAAGTCCAGATCGCCGTCCTTCGAAGCATCGCTCGTCAGCTCGACGTTCCGGACGGTAAGCGGGACTCCCAAGCTCTCTAGATCCTTGAGAAAGCTCCGCAGCTCATTCAGGGGAGCGCGACCACGCAAGCTCGCCTTGCGCACACCCAACGGGAATTCGGACGTCGCGTTCAACATCGGTTCAGCCTCGCCGACATTCAGATCGCTGAGCTCCAACTCGTTCAAGGCCGCCACCAACCGAAGCGCCTCGTAGACATCCAACTCTGAAAGCTCAGCCGGAAAGAGCTCGTCGAGCTCTTCTGCGGCCTTCCGCGTCCGCTCTTCGAGCTCACCATCCCACGCGACAGTTTTGAAAGCCGCTCTCGAATCGGTGCTCGAGAGCGCGCGTGCTTTGCGATCATTCCATTGGCGATTCTCTATCCGCAACAGCTCAAGGCTCGTCGAATCCGGAAAGACAAACGCTGTGAGGCCCAGAATGAGCACAACGGCCGTCGAGATCAGCCATCCCGTCGGGGTGCCGCCACGTCGCGGTTGGAAATGAACGGCTTTCACTGCGCCCTCACTTTCAGCTCTGCGCGAATCGTGAAGCCGACCCTCGACCCGTCGCCGGAAGCCTGCAAGTTGGAGAACGGCAGGATCCGAAGCTGGCCCACCAGGTCACACAGCTCGAGCTCCGCACCGATGGCGCGCAGCGCATCCATCGAACCGAGCGGCCCCGAATCAAAGCTCCCGTGTAGCGCGAGCTGAACGGCGTCTTTCTCGCCGCGTCCAACGCTGGCGGACTGAAGCGTCGCACGACCTTCGAATGCCCGAGCGATATGGGTCATCAATCGATGAAAGGGAATCCCGCCTTCGAGCTCGGCAGTTGCCGCGTGCAGGTGTTCGAGAACGCGCTCCGCACGCAGCTCCTCCTCCCGATGGAGCTGGCCTTCGGACTCAAGTTTTTGAACTCCATCCCGCAACGTCTCATTGAGTGCGCTGAGCTCGATCGCCTCGGAGCTTGCGTCGATTCGCACAACGCCGAGAGTACAGAGCGCCGCGGCTGCAACGCCGACAAGACACTGCCCTGTCCGCTTGCGCGAGGCCGGAGTGCGAAGCTTGAGCTCTGCCTGAAAGGGACCTTCGACGAGACAGGCGAGCAGCCGCTCGATCTTCTCCGCGTCCGGGCTGTCCGGATAGTGAAGCACGGACCGCACCGGTACCTCGCTGAGAACCGTCTGCAGGGATTGCTTCAGGGAATCCGCGCTCCGCTCGTCGAGGCCGACCAGATCGATCTTATCGATGGATCCCCCACGACTGACCTTGCGCCAGAATCCCGCGGAGTTGCGAATGTCTTGCAACAAGCTCGAGCCAAGGGAGGGCGAGGTGTAGAAGTCTCCCTTCAGCTCGTAGCGGGTGATGAAGCGAGTGCCAGCGACAAGCGCGACAGTCGTCGCGTCGGTGTAGACCGAGACGATTATCGACGCAGACTCGTCGTTCGATTCGAAGGGTTGCGAAGCTCCCGTCGCTTTGGCTGCGTGATTCCAGGCGGCTGACCGAAGGGCGAGTGCCGAGTTCACATGGAATCCCTGTCGGCTGAGCTGCGTGCAGAGCTCGCTCGTTTGACGGTCGCTCGCGACGCTGAGTAGCCAGGTTGCTCGCGTGCCATTCACCCGCACATCCGCTTGACCCAGCTGATCGACAAGCCGAGCTGAAAAGAGCACCGGGTCCGCGCCATCCGCCCACAGTCGATGGGCTTTGCGTTCCAGAACTCGCGCTCGGTCTTTGCGGGAGAGTTCCGGGAGCTGCAAGAGCCGCTGCTTCAAGAGCCCCGCACCGAGCGCCAAGACAAACTTCGGCTTCGCGCTCCCGCCTCCCGCATCGTCGAAGGCGCGCATTGCAGCCTGCGCGAGTCCCGCCGGTCCCTCCTCCAGAACCTCCGCTGAACCGAAACGCGGACGGGCGGGATCCCGAAGGTCCAGCCACTCCGCCCGCTGCTCGTTCAGAGCCAGCACCGCAGAGTGAATTCTTGTCGTGGGGAGCGGAGACATTGTTGTGGAGCGCTCGGCTGGGGAGGTGACGAGGAGATCATCCCCCCCATCGAGGCCGAGGCCCAATCGACTCATTCGGCCCATTTCCCCTCGCTCTTGAGGGTCTGCTGGCCAGGAGCCGAATTGAGGCTCCAGGTTCCAGTACCGGAACCCGATATTCAGACCGGGCCCTCGCACTCGGATGAGCAGCCAAGCTCGCTCCGCAACTCCGGCGCGCCTCCTCGATCAAACAGCCAAAGACTCCGCATCCGCCCCCCAATGCTCCTCATGAAACTCTCTCAATCACGCAAAGGCTTCACCCTGATCGAACTGATCATCGTGGTCTCGATTCTCGCGATCTTGGCGGGTGTCATGATTCCGCGACTCTCAGGGCGGGCCGCAAAAGCACGAGACGCGCGCCGCCTGGCCGACATCCGCGCCATCTCCACAGCGATCACAGCCTTCTATGCGGATACGGGGGAATATCCCGACTTCCAGGAAAACGAAACGACCGGGGGCTGGGACGTCTCCTTCGACGGCAACTTCATCAACGAGCTGGTCAACCGGGGCTACCTCACCGAAGCTCCGCAGGATCCGATCAACGACGAGAAGTATCACTACCGCTACTACCGCTACGATCAGGGCTCGTACTCTTGCGAGGGCAACACGCCCTTCTACGTCATCGGAATCAAGAGGTTCGAGACCAACGAGTTCACGATGGCCAACCGCGGCTTCTTCCGCTGCCGCGGCCGAGACTGGGCGACGGAGTTTGCTTACGTGACCGGCGACGGGGCGAGCTTCCAGCAGTAACCGCGCGGCATTCGCGAGTAGGCTATCTCTAAACCTCCTTGCCTGCTAAGTTTCGGCCATGAACTACGAAACGCGGACCGTCCGCCCGCTCGGCTTAGGCCAAGAGTTTGACGTACTCGCCGAGGACACGATCATCGGTCCGGCGATCGAGCGCGGCGCTTGGGAGGATCACGAGACCGAGCTCTTCCTCTCTCACATTCGCCCCGGATGTACGGTCGTCGACATGGGCGCCAATGTCGGCTGGTTCTCAGTTCAAGCGATTCACGCGGGCGCAAAAGTTCACGCTTTCGAGCCGGTTCCCGGCATCGCGGATGTCGCGGAGAAAAACATCGAGCGAGCGAATGCGGTCGGTCCCGGTGAAGGTGTGCTTCACCGCTTCGCCGCGGGAGACAAGCCGGGTTCGGCATTCATCGCCCTCGCGGCAAAGAACCGTGGCGACAATCGGGTGACCGACGGCGAGCTGCCCGCCGACATGCAGGACGCCGAGACCGTCGAGATTCAAATCGCGCGCGTCGATGACTTTGTCGATTCAAAGGTGCGCGTCATGAAGATCGACACGCAAGGCTCGGAGTGGCTCGCTCTCCAAGGAGCCCGTGAGACGCTGGCGCGCAGTCCAGAGCTCGCGCTCTTGCTGGAGTTTTGGCCCTATGCCCTGCGGGGCGCCGAGCCCGAGCAGTTGCTCGAGTTCTTAGAGCACGAGGGCTTTCAGATGGGCAAAGCCACGGCGGCACCCTATCCCATGGAATCTGCGCGCATCCTCAAGCAGGCACTCGAGCGCGATCCGGTCAAAGGCGGACTCGACCTCTACGGGACTCGAAAGCTGCCCTTCCACGTCCTGGGCGCCGCGGCGCGCCTGCGCAGTATTTGGCGCTCCCGGCGAGAAGCCTGAGCCCGAGTCTCACGTGGCGTGTTTTTAGCGCGGCATCGAGAATCCAGCTCAGGACTCGTCCCCCCGGCGGTCGATCTTCAGAGCGGCGCACCGGCAAGGAGTGCGCGAGCGCGAGTCCGCATAAAACGCACAAAACACACCGTGATCGACTTTCATATCTCCTTCCGTTCCTCGGCCTACTTCCAGGCACTCGCGACTCAATCGCCCGCTGACTTCTCGCCCGAAGAAGCGCTCGCGCGACTCGATTCGAAGCGCGAGTTGCCCGCACAAAACACCGACGTGCACTTGGCCGACTGGTTGGCGGCTCTCGATACGCACGGCATCAGCCATGCCGTGACGCTGGCCGCCAGTGAAGGGGAGGTCTCTGTACTGGCCGAAGCTGCGCAGAAATCGGACGGCAGGCTGATTCCGATCGCGCCCTTCAACCCGGCTGGCGAGAACGCCATCGAGCGAGTGGAGCACCTCCTTGGAGCGACGGGCTTTCGAGGACTCGTACTCGACCCGGGCAGCGATCACTACTTGATCTCCGAAGATCGCTTCGCCGAAGTCTTCGAGGCCATTGAGAGCCACGACGGAATCGTCTTTTTGCGTTGCGGCATTCCCGATCTTCGCCTTCGCCGCGCCTTCGGACTTCCGATTCAGTTCGATCCCGACGCCGCCAACCCACTGCACTTGCTGGTCGCTGCACACCGGAGCCCGGGACTGAAGTTCGTCGTCCCGAACTTCGGCGGTGGTTTTTTCCGCGAGCTGCTCTTGGTCGGCAAAGAGTGTCCGAATATCTGGGTCGACAGCTCGGCTCCGGACGATTGGATGAAGGCGCAAGCTCCGCCGCTCGGCTTGGCCGATGTGCTGGAGAGCTCACTCTCGATCTTTGGCATCGAACGCGTCTTATTCGGAACAGCCTCTTCCGACCCGCGCGCAGGCTGGAACCACAACATCCTGACCCGACAGCGCGAGGCCTTCGGCGCGTGCAGCCTCTCGCCGGATCAGTGCGAACAGCTCCTCGGCGGAAACGCACGGCAACTACTCGGGCTGCCGATGCCCGCTCGGCGCCCGGTTTCGCACCCGTACTGAGCCTTCCGTGTGACGCTCGACACTCCTCAATCGGAGTGAGATCGAAACTTCGACTTCCATTTTCCGGGGTGAACGGAAAGACTGCGGGAGTACAGTCGTCCTTCGACGGAGAGGATCTCCCCCGGGTGGAGTCCTCTGGTTTCGCTTACCCCACAGGCCCAACAGGCCCCACAGGAGATGGTCCTCATGCGCGCAGCGCTTCCTCGAAAATTCGGCTTGCTGGCCAAGCTCTTCCTCGTCGGCAGTCTTTGCACCGCTAGCTCCGGCTGCGCGACGATCATGGGAACCGCGACTGGCGCGTTCACAGGCCTCGTCGATGGGCCCGCCGCCGTTGCCGCCGCCAACGAGGAGGCCTTCCGCGACCACCCTGAATATTGGGTCCTCGACGTGCTGATCGTCGCCCCTCTCTCCGCCGCCGTGGGTCCCCTCGCGGGCTTCATCAAGGGCATCGCCATCGACGTCCAGTGGGTTCGAGACGAGCTCGACTACGGCGAAGCTTTTGGAACCTATCGCGCGCCGAGCATTTGGCGCCCCTGGACACTCCACTGGCGCCACCGCGGATCGGCGCTCGCGGTCAGCGAAGCAGCCAGCAGCGCGGCCAACTAGCGAGCGGGTCTCGGCCCGTCGAATAGGTCACGCTAGTTGGGAACCGCTTCGTCCACGCGCGGTTCTTGTCCGCGCAGGACCGAATTCTCCAAGAACAGCTGTGACTGATCGATGACCGGAGTGCTCAGTAGAGCTTCGGTGTCGATCTGCCCCGACTGCGAATACGCATCGAGCGCGTTCTGCCACGTGACGAGCTCGACCGCTTTGGGATCGATCCCGGCCTCGAGCATGAGCTTGGCTGTCTTCGGTACGGACAGCGGGTCGCTGACTCCCCAGTCTGCAGAGCTGTCGACAATGATGCGCTCGGGACCGTACTTCTTGACGACCTCGACCATCCGCTCGCTGCCCATCTTCGTGTGCGGATAGATGGTGAAGGCCGCCCATGCTCCGGCATTGAGCGAATCCTCCACCGTCTCCTCGTTGTTGTGATCCATGATCAACATTTCCATCGGGACCCCCGTGGCTTTTGCGAGATCCAGCGTGCGCACAATGCCGCGTTTCTTGTCTCGATGAGGTGAGTGCACCATCACCGGCAGCTCGTGCTCATTGGCGAAGTTCATCTGCCACTCGAGCACTCGATCCTCCGCCTTGGTGATCTCGTCGTAGCCGATCTCTCCCACCGCAACCACGCCCTCCTTGAGCGCGAAGCGAGGCATGAGCTCGAGCACCTGCTCGGCAAGCGCTTCGTTGTTCGCCTCCTTCGAGTTCAGTCCGATCGTGCAGAAGTGCGCAATCCCAAACTGCGACGCGCGAAAGCGCTCCCAACCGACCAAGCTCGAAAAGTAGTCGATGAAGCTCCCGACTTCCGTGCGCGGTTGCCCCAACCAAAAAGCGGGTTCGATAACGGCGCGAATGCCCGCATCGGCCATAGCCTGATAGTCGTCGGTGGTCCGACTGGACATGTGAATATGAGGATCAAAAAAGCGCATAGCGGTTTTCAATTAGGGCGCGTCTCGGAAGTCGAGTTCGCCGAAGTGGGTTTGAGAGTGGTGCCCCGCGAGGGCATTGGTGAAGTGCGCGAGGACGCGGTCGTCCCGTTCATTGTGGGAGCGAGCTTCGAGTCTGGGCCCGTGGTCTGCGCGAGCCAGCGCGTAGCCGGCTGCCGCGCGCCCTTCCGGCGTCCCACTCTCCAGCTCCCGCTCGAGATACTTGACTCCGCGCTCGCCGGCATCCTTGCCCAGGCAGAGCCACAGGTCCGGTTGAACGGCTCGACCAGCACTGAAGCGCTCTTCCACAAGATCGAGCGCCATCCGAGCGAGCTCGGGACTGAGCCGCTCGTCGAGTCCAATCACGCGCCACAGAGGCGCGCCGACAAAGACGCACTTGATCAAGCACTGGTTCCAAGCGACGTCGCCATAGTGCTCCGACGGATAGGGCGTGTCGCAGGCGTTGGCCTCGAACACACTCAGCATGTTAGTCCGACAGCCCTCCTCGGATCGCGCTCGAAACCGGCCCGGATCCGGCAACAGGCAGAGCGATGCGTAGAGCGCGCAGGCCTCTCCCTCGTCGGCGTATCGGAAAGCTTCTTCGACGAGCTCGGCACCGGCGTCGCTCGCAAGCGTTGGAACCGCGAGGAGTAAACCGACTCGCAGGAGCAGACGCAGGTTGAAACGCTCCGGGTTCCAGCCCGGCACGAGTTCGGCGGCACTCGCGAGCTCGGCCTTCGTGAACTCGACGGGCGTCGGGCGCGCGTGCCGCGAGGCGGACGAGAACAGCACGCAAAACTTGTCCGCGTCCACGCCCGAACGAATCTCCGAGAGAGAGCGGTCCAACCAGCCGGCTGCCTTTTCCGAGAGCCGAGAGCAAAGGGCGTCTCGAGCCCACTCAGCAGTTCTGTCGGTCGTCCTCTTCTTCTCCGTCATCGTCGGGTTCTTCTGCCAGCGCACTCTAGTCGGTCGAGCCGCCGACCCCATCACTCGCGCTCTAAATCTTGGCACGAATGGCCGTGCATCTCACCCCACAGCGCTCGAAATTGGAGGATTGGCGATCCCTCGACGAGATGCCGCCGGGCCGGGTCGACAGCCACAGCCCTCCTCGGATAACCTGCTCGCCAAGCTTCGCCCCGCAGAACCAAAGCCCCTCGACGTTTGCTGCTCAAGCGTCCCTCGATCCATGACCCACGGCACCTTTCGCACCCCCGCTCCCGTCAATGAACCCGTCCGCGAGTACGGCCCCGGCAGTCCTGAAAAGGCCCGCCTGAAGTCCGCCTTGGTGACGGTGGCGAACGAGCAAATCGAAGTTCCGCTCGTGATCGGCGGCGAGCGCGTCCAGACCGGCGAGACTCAGAACATGATCGTGCCCCACGATCACAATCACGTTCTCGGCAAGTTCCACCAAGCCGGCACCGCTGATGTCGAGCGAGCGGTTCAGGCCGCCGAACGCGCGAAGCCCGAGTGGGAGAACATGCCCTGGGAAGAGCGCGCGGCGATCTTCCTCCGTGCGGGCGAGCTGCTCACCACCACCTGGCGTGACCGCGTGAACGCCTCGACGATGCTCGGCCAGTCGAAGACCGTACACCAAGCTGAGATTGACTCGGCCTGCGAGCTCATCGACTTCTTCCGCTTCAACGTCCACTTCGCCGAGGGCATCTACTCCGAGCAACCCGAGTCGAGCCCCGGCATTTGGAATCGACTGGAGCACCGCCCGCTCGACGGCTTTGTATTCGCGGTCACTCCGTTCAACTTCACGTCAATCGCCGGCAACCTGCCCTGCGCTCCGGCGCTGATGGGCAACACCTGTCTGTGGAAGCCCGCCTCGACCTCGGTCCACTCCAACTGGCTCTTGATGCAGCTGCTCGAAGAGGCCGGTCTGCCGCCGGGCGTGATCAACTTCCTGCCCGGTCGCGGCGCGGCCGTCGGCGATCCGGTCTTCGCCTCGCCGAGTTTCGGCGGCGTTCACTTCACCGGCTCGACCGGCGTGTTCCGCGGAATGTGGAAGACCATGAGCGAGAACATGGCGAACTACGGTCAGTACCCGCGCATCGTCGGCGAGACCGGCGGCAAGGATTTCGTCGTCGTACATCCCTCCTCCGACGTTCAAGAGGTCGCGGTTGCGCTCGTGCGCGGAGCCTTCGAATACCAGGGACAGAAGTGCTCGGCCGCCAGCCGCGCCTATATTCCGAAGAGTCTGTGGCCCGCGATCAAAGACGCGATGGCCGGCATGCTCACGGACATCTCGACCGGCGACGTTCGCGACTTCACTAACTTCCTCGGCGCGGTGATCGACAAGAAGTCCTTCGAAGTTCAGAAGAGCGCGATCGAGGCCGCGAAGGCGAGCCCCGACGCCGAAATCGCTCTGGGCGGCGAGTACGACGACTCGAC
Source organism: Planctomycetota bacterium (assembly GCA_029259635.1). Lineage (GTDB taxonomy): Bacteria > Planctomycetota > UBA1135 > UBA1135 > OFTM34. The sequence goes on from JAJDEU010000010.1 coordinate 168,061, forward strand.
CGGTTACTTCGTGCAGCCGACCGTGATCGAGGCCAAACGCCCGGACTATGCGACGCTGAAGGACGAGCTGTTCGGCCCGGTACTCACCGTCTTCGTCTATGCCGATGCTGAGTTCGAACAGACGCTTGAGCTGTGCGACACGACCGCGGAGTACGCCTTGACGGGAGCGATCTTCTCCCGCGATCGCGCCGCGGTCAGCATGGCGACGAACAAGCTGCGCTTCACCGCCGGCAACTTCTACATCAACGACAAGCCCACCGGCGCTGTTGTCGGACAACAGCCCTTCGGCGGCTCACGCGCATCGGGTACCAACGACAAGGCGGGCTCCCCGCTCAATCTCTTGCGTTGGGTCTCTCCGCGAACGATCAAGGAGACCTTCGTGCCCCCGACCGACTGGCGCTATCCCTTCCTCGACGAAGCCTAAAAGCCCCGGGTGCCCGTCACCGTGCTCGCCTCCATCCTCCTGCTACTCGGTCTTCTCTCGGATTCGCCAATGCCGAGCCCGGGCGACTCAATTCGAGTTGCAAAGGAGCAAGAGAGTGAGCCTCTGTGGCTTCCGCTCGACGTCCTCTCGGCGAACGGCTTGTATCGCGGCGAGTTGCGTCGAGCGCCCGGCTTCCAAGACAAGCCCGCGAAGTTTTCGCGCTGGCGCCTGACGATTCACGAGCTCGCTCGGGACGGCGAAGCCACGGAGTTCTGGAGCGCGCAGTTCCCCTACGACGGATCCGAGTCAATCTACTTGCTCTCGAATGACGGGCAGACCTTCGTTCACGTCAAAGAGAACTACAGCCAGTATCGCGACGCGCTCACCATCCTCGAGCGCGGTGAACGAATCGGCGCTCCCAAGGGAAATTCCTTTCGACTGAGCCGTGAAAATACGCCGCGCACCGACTTTGGGCGCCGTTGGCTGGAAGAGGATCCGCTGCCAAAGGGACTGACTTGGTTGGAGACTCCCACCGGGCCAGAACTTACCTTGGAGGTGCACTGTTTCGGCGGTGCGCGTCGCTGGGTCTCGGTCCGTCGAGGCACCGTCTGGACCGACAGGGAGTTTGAAGAGCTCTTCCGTGTCGAGGTTTCGCCCGGCATTCCGGAGCGACTGGCGGAGCTGGTCACGACACCCAACGTGCGCGGCTTCTCCGTTCCCAAACTTGTGAGAGCCGGTGATCCGCTCGCCGTTTCGGTGCGCGGAGAGTTCGTCACGGCGGGCTGGAAGTTCGAAGGCTTTGAGTGGACGCAGTCCGGAAATGAGGGGCGCGAGCTCGTGCTCACTCCACGCGCGCGGCGGCCGCTGAACAAGCTGGTCGCCACCGTTCTGATTCCCTTTGAGCCGACCGCGAAAATCGAGGGCCTCGTTCCGGGCTTCTATTCTCTCGACGTCATCGGTGAGAACACCACCAGCTCGACAGCGATCGAGTTCGAGGTCTTACCCGCAGATCTTCGACTCCTCGTTCGCTCCAGTGGACTGCCCGGCCGCGAAGATCGGGAGCTGCGCATGTTGAAGCGGGGCGAGCTCCATATCGCAAAAGACTCGGCGAGCGAACTGGTCTACCTCACGCGCGGCCAGCTCGCGAAGCTCGAACAATGGATCGAGCGCCTCCCCGAGCGAAGCCAGACCGACCTCGGACCGACAACCCGAACCGGCCGGACGAGCTTCTTCTACTGGCGCGACCATCAGCTCGTCGAACAAGTGCGCGACATCACGACGCTCTCGGCGAATATGACCGAGCTCTTGATGCAGCTCGAAGCAGCTGAGTAGCCCCCGACTCTCCTTCCCACCCATTGCTCTCGGACTGTTACTCTAGACCCCATGTCATCGTCCAAGATTGCCGCACAGAAGACCGCACGGGAACCCGGCCCGGAAGCAGCCCTTCCCGTCACCGGCCTCGTCCTCGAACCGGATCTTCCCGTCTGCCAAACCGACCTCCCGCTGGACCGCTACCAGGAGGAGTTTCGCCCCTACGCCGAGGAATACCTCGCGCTCCCCGACCACAAGCCGGCCACGGTTCTGGCTTACCTGGAGCGCTACATCGTTCCCGCTCAGGACCACTTCGGCGACTCGCTCCTGCTCCTCGCTCACTTCTACATGGGCGGCGAGATCGTCAAGCTCGTCGAGCACTTCGGCGGCTCGATCGCCGACAGTTATGTGCTCGCGCTTCAAGCGCGCAATCAGCCCGAGAAAAAGGTCATCGTGGAGTCGGCCGTTCACTTCATGGCCGAAGCGATCTCGTTGCTCGCCCATGAGGACCAGAGCGTCTGGATCACCAATCCGAAGGCGGGCTGCACGATGGAGATGCTGGCCAAAGAGTTCATGGTCGAGCCGGTCGTCGACCAGCTGACCGAGCGCTACGGCGACGACCTCCTGGTGATCGCCTACATGAATACCTCCGGTCGCTTGAAGGCGATTGCGGGACGAACCGGCGGTGCGGTGTGCACGAGCTCCAACGCTCGACTGATCGTCGAAGACTCCCGCAAACAGAACAAGAAGATCCTGTTTCTGCCCGACGAGCACTTGGGCCGCAACACGGCCTGGCAGCTCGGAATGGATCTCGATCGGGTCGTCAAGCTCGAGAGTCCCGAGCGCGGGGCGCTGCGCATCGAAGACACGCCCGGTGGTCTGGCCGCTCTCGATCGAGCGGAGATGATTCTCTGGGGCTCCTCCTGCGGCGTTCACACCATCTTCAACGCCGGTCAAGTGAACTGGTGGCAGGACCGCGGTTGGCGCGTCTTGGTTCACCCCGAGAGTCCTCTCGATGCGGTCCAAGCAGCGGACGGCAGCGGCAGCACGAACTACCTCTGGGGAGAAGTCTTAGAGGCGCCGAGCGGTTCCAAGCTCGTAATCGGAACCGAGGGGCACTTCGTTCGCAACGCGGCGCAGCTCGGCCGCCAGCGCGGAGTCGAGGTTCGGCACCTCGCGGACATTCCCAACTCGACCAGCGCGGGCTGCGGTTGCGCGACGATGAGCCGCAACGATCCGCCGCACTTGGCCGGCATGCTCGATCTCTTGCGCCTGGGAACGGCACCCGACATCAACCGCGTTCGTCCCGGCGATGTCGTCGACGAGATCACCATGATTCGCGACCGGCTCTCGGGAAGTGAGCAGGCGGAGCTCGTCACGAACGCGCGCCTCTCGATGGAACGCATGATCGCCATTGTGGAAGCCGCGAAATGAGCGAGCCCTCCACGAAAGCTGACGTGAGCGAAGAACCCCAAGCGCAAGCTCCGGTCCCCCCGCCCGCGAAACCGAGCCACCCGCGGGTCCCGATGTGGATCTCGCTCTCCGGCTGGTACGGAGTTCTTGCGATCTTCGGCGCCTACTATCTCTTAAGCACGGGAAAGATCGAACAGGACGGTCTCTATCAGTGCCTCAACGCGACCGGCGCGATCGGGCTCGCCATACTCTGCTTCAAGAAGCGCACCTGGCAACCGTTTGCGCTCAATCTCGCCTGGCTCGCGATCGCTTGCTACGCGCTCTGGCGACTCTTCATCTAGCTGGTGCGACCCGAGCGCTCGCGCCTACCCGCGCTCGACGTCCCAGACTTCCGCGCCGAAGTGATCCCAGGGCAATCGCCCCTCGTCACAGCTCTCGTCGATGCTGAACTGCACGTCGACGAAGTAGATGATGTTCGACGGCTCGGTCCTGCGTAGGTTCTTGCAGCCGTGGGCGACGCCCGGAGGAATCCGAACGAGTCGGGAGTTTCCGTCGCCGAGGACGATGCGGCGCACCTTGTTCTCCGTCGGAGAGCCCGAGCGGCAGTCGGCCAGCACCAAGAGCAGCTTGTCGCTCGGCGGCACGTACCAGACATCGGTCTGACGCCGGTGCAGGTGGAAGGCCTTGATGGCCAGCGGCTCCATGCTGCTGAAGTTCATCTGGCGAGCCTCGAATCCATCGACGCCGGCGAGCAGGCCAGACTCGAATCGTCCCAGCTCGGTCATCGAGCCACCGTCGTCATTGAAGCGCCGCAGGTTGACGAGCTCGACCCCCTCGATCTCTCCGATTGGGGAGTAGTCTTGGACGGAATAAGCGTCGGCGGCTCTGGAATTGAATTCGGTCATGCGTCGGAGAGCTGGGTGAGAGCGGTGAGGGTCGGGCGAGGCGGCGGGACCAAGAGACTCGAAACCGGAGGGATCGGACTCGGACTCAGGGCAAATAGAATCGGGGACGAGGTGCCTGGAAGCAAGCCGCGAGAGGCGATCTCTTGCCAGGGACCCGAGCCAGCCCGCGATCTCGCGCGATTCGGTCGCTAGAATCCCAGCCTCATGTGTCCCACCCGAAATGACCAGCGCTCGAGCTGCCCCGCCTCGGGGGAATCCAAGCGTACCCTCAAGAGCGAGCCGGTGACGGAGGCCACAAGCCTCGATCGGCTCATCGAGAATAGCTTTCCCTCCTTCGGCGGTGCCTACCTGCGCCGAATCTGGGAGCTGCTGGACGCGGCGATCGGCAGCGGCGTCCCCATGACCCTCTCCGTCTCCGGTCCCGTCACGCTCTCCGGGCAGGTCCATACCTGGCTCGGCCCGCTGATCGACACCGGCTGGTTCGCCTACGTCTCCACCACCGACGCCGCCTGCTATCACGACGGTCACCGCGCGCTCGACACGGCAGCGGAGCATCCCTTTCACGAAGTCGAGATTTTTGGCGACGACGGCCAGCTGCGTGACGACCGGACCATTCGCGTAACGGACATCGGTTTCGATGAGGACGTCTTGCTCGAGCAGGACAGGTTCTTGCGAGCGGTCCTTCGGCAGGAAGAATTCAATCGTCGCATGACCGGTACCGAGCTGCGCTACTTGCTCGGCCGACGCTTCGCCGCTCAAGAACGCGCAAACGACATCGCGCCGGGCCTGCTCGCTCGCTGCTGGAAGATGGCCATTCCGATCTTTGTGGGAGCTCCGGCCGACGGTTCCGTGTTCTTGAATTCACTCGACCTTTGGACGCGCCAGCGAACGGGCGGCGAACCCTACAACTTCGACCTCGATCTACACGAAGAGGTCTTTGAGAGCTGCGCCTATCACCGCTGGGGACTCCTTGAGTCGGAGACGCGCGCACTCGGAACGTTGATACTCGGCGGCGGAGTGCCGAAGAACTTCAACCTGCAGCCCGAACCGGCGCTCAGTCAGGTCCTCGGCCTGGAGAACGTCTCGGGCTATCTGTACGACATTCAGATCACCACCGCGCCGATCACCGACGGCTCGCTCTCTTCCTGCCCGCCTTCCGAAGCCGTGACCTGGGGCAAGGTGGACAAAGACAACTACAAGAAGACCTGCGAGAGCTTTCAGTGTGACTACACCATCGTCATGCCCTTCTTGGCGAAGGCACTGCTCGATAAGCGGCAGCGCTTTGAGCAGCTCGAGGAGAAGCTCGGCCGCGAAACTTTGCTCGAACGCCACCCCGAAGCCGGCGGTTACCTCCGGCCGCGCGAAGGCTATCGCCTGTTCGCGCGCCGCAGCGAGCTCATGGACAAGCTGACCGACGAGCTCCGCGCACACGGTGACGAGGACAGCCATCGAAACGACTACCCCCTAGCAACCCCCGACCCCGACCCGCTTGCGGGCGGGCAATAACTCCGTCATCCGATGAGCGAAAACGAAACTGCGCCAGAGCCCGTTGAAGAAGAGCTCCCCCAGCACCGCATCGAGAATGCCAAGTCCGGGCGCGCAAAGTGCCGGACCTGTCGCCGGAAGATCGACAAGGACGTGCTGCGGCTCGGCGTCTTATTGGTTGGACCGTTCGGCACGGGTTACCTCTGGCATCACCTGAACTGCGCGGCGAAGAGCCTGTTCAACGATGTCGAAGAAGCTTACTCGGCAGTCGCATGGGACGACGGGGTCGAGGTCCCCGAGCTCGCCAAGCTGAAAGAGCTGAGCGAGAAAGCGGAGGCGACCAAGAAAGAGAAGAAAGTCCCGCCCTATGCCGAGCGCGCTCCAACCGGGCGTGCGAAGTGCAAGCATTGCGAGGGCGCCATGGAGAAGGACTCCTGGCGGGTGGTGCTCGGGCGGTCCGTCGAATTTGGGCAGCAAACCCGAACCAGCCCCATCAATGTTCATCCCGCGTGCGTAGCTGCTGAGATGCTGGCAGAAGACTGCGCGACGGAACACGAGGGCTTTGTCGATGCTCTGACGACACAGAGCGCGCTCGCCGATGAAGAGCTCGCCGAAGTACTCGCCGCCATTGGAGAACTCGAGGCTTAACCGCTTCCGTGCAAGGCTCGCCGAGTACGGACTGACGCAAGAACTGCAGCTCTGATTTTGAAACCGCCCGCTTCCAAGTACTTCGGCATGTCCGAGTGGATCCTCGCACTTGCGCTCGGCCTGCTGGCCGCATGTGCGGGGTCGGATTCAACCGGTCCGAGCGAACGGGACATCGCGCGTGCCTCCGCGCTCTATCAAGATGCAATTCGTGAGCTCAAGAGTGGCGAGCTGCTCGGCGCGATCAACCTCGTCAACGAAGGGCTCGAACACCATCCCGCTTCGAGGGAGCTGCACCTCATGCGCTCGACCTATGGAGAACGGTTGAGCCTATTTGAAGAGGTCATCGAGTCCACCGAGTTTCTTCTCAAGACCGATCCAAAGAACACGGACTTGCTGGAGCGCATTCTTAGGTCGGGACTCAACTCCGGATCCATCGACGTCGCGCGCAAAGCTCTAGCTCGCTTGATTCGAGCCGCCCCGAAATCGGCCCGAACGGAAGCCCTAGCTGCTCGGTTCTACCTGGAGAACGGAGAGCTCGCCAAGGCCGAGAAGCACGCGACTCGGTCGGTGGAGCTCATCCCCAAGCAAACCGAAGCACACTATGTCATCGGGCTCGCGCGCGAATTCGCCGGTGATCCCGAGCTGGCTATCGAGAGCTTTCGGCGCGTGATCTTCGTTGACCCCGGACACCTCGGAGCACGCGATCACCTCGCGACCCTCCTGCTTCGCCTCGACCGCCGCAAAGAATCCACCAAGCATCGCGAGATCCACACCGCACTCATTCGAGCGATGCCTGGCGGATTCCGACACTTCGCCCCCGCCACCCGAATCCATTCCTTCGGCGGCATTTGCGAGCTACTTCCCAACTGGGCCTTCGGACACATGGAGCTCGCTCGCGCTCTCATGCAAGACGGTCAGCTCGCCGATGCGCAGGCTTCGCTGGAGCTCGCGCTCCAGCTCCGATCCAGCGACCGCGAAGCCAACGAGCTGATGGCCTCGCTGATGGAACGCCTCGGCGAAACCGAGAAAGCTCAGTTCTATTCGTCGGCTGCAAAATCCCCATGGTCTACGGCAGAAGAATGAGCGCACCCTCCATCTCCCCTTCGGTTCTGCGGAGTCTGACCACGGCCCTATTCAGCCTGGCGCTCGTCCTGACGTGCGTGCAGTGCAGCGAGCCGCAAGAGGAGCCGATCGCGACTAAGAACACAGCTCATCTCGTGGATCGCACGGAGAGTTCCGGCATCGACTTCGTGCACGACAACGGTCATCGCGGACCGTTCTACTTCCCCGAGACGGTTGGCTCAGGCGTCGCCGTCTGCGATTTGGATGCCGATGGAGACCTCGATGTCTATGCCGTTCAGTGCGGGCTTCCGCCGGGCAGCCTCGCGGCCGCGGGCGAAGCCGACTACGCACCGACCAACCAGCTCTTCGCCGGTCGCGGAGACGGAACCTTTGACGAGGTCACTGCGGGGAGCGGAGATGCCGCGCACAGCGGTTACGGAATGGGCGTTTGCGCGGGCGACGTCAACGGCGATGGGCAACTCGATATGTTCCTGACCAACACGGGCCCCGACGCGCTCTTGATCAATCGAGGACAGCTCAACTTCGAAGACACCGCCGCGGGAACTCCGCTTGCTGATCCGCGTTGGACGACCGGCTGTGGATTCGCCGATCTCGACAATGACGGCCACCTCGATCTGGTCGTCTGCGCTTACGTGGACTGGACGGTCGGCACCGAGCACGAGTGCATGTCGAGCGGGGTTTCGGACTACTGTCACGTTAGCCTCTATCCAAGCCTTAGCGATCGCGTCTGGAAAGGCGACGGTCGCGGTGGCTTCACGGATATCACGGCGAACTCCGATCTCGGCAGTCGCACCGGACGCGGATTCGGGCTCGCGCTGCTCGACTTCGACCGCGATGGCGATGTCGACCTCTACGTCGCCAACGATTCCGTGGAGAATCACTTCTACCTCAACGAAGGCGGTCAGCTCCGGGATCGCACCAATGAGTCGGGAGCGGCTTACAACTTGGATGGTATGTCCGAAGCCGGAATGGGCGTGGCCGCTGGCGACTTCGACGGCAATTCCGTTCCGGATCTGATCGTGACCAACTTCGCCGGCGAGTCGAACACCGTCTACCTCAACCAGAACAGCGGCTATTTCCGAGACGTCTCGCGCCAGACCGGCATCACATCGGCATCCCGTCCAGCACTCGGCTTCGGCGTTGTACTCGAGGATTTCGATCGCGACGGAGCGATGGATTTGTTGGTGAGCAACGGGCACGTGATGCGCACCGCCGGCAGCGCGGGCGGACCTTGGGGCTTTGCTCAACCCGACCAACTCTTTCGCGGCAACCTGGGCTCAACCTCTCTGCGCTTCGAGGTCTGGGACGCAGGGGATGCTGTCCTCTCCGTTCCACGCGTCGGCCGCGGGCTCGCCTCGGGAGACCTAGACGGTGATGGGCAGATCGATCTCGTGATGCTCGCTTCCGGCGGCCCGCTCACCGTCGTGGGAAATCAACTGGCGCTGCCTCAATCGCGCTGGCTGAAGGTTCGCCTGCGAGGCTCTGGAACGAATACGGCCGCGATTGGCGCTCTCGTCGCAATGGACCTCGCCGACAAGACGATCCAGCGCCGCTGGGTTCAGTCCGGAACGGGATTCCTATCTCAGAACGACCTCTCTCCCCTGTTCGGGATTCCTCCCAAGACCCGCGTGGTGCGTGTCCGGGTTCGCTGGCCGGACGGAACGCAGAGTTCCGTTCGCGTCAACGGAGCAAATCGCGTGATCGAAATCGTGCAGGGCCAGTAAGGCCACGCGCCCCTCACGAGAGGGTTTCAGTCGTCACCGAGATAGCCGATGTCCTGCAGCTTGGACTTCAGCTCTTCATCGGGCGCCTCGAAGACTTTGGGGAACTCAATCCCGTTCGTTCGCGACGCTTCATTCAGGCGTTTGCCCTTACTCCCGAACCACTTCGACGCTATCGAAAGTTCTTTCGGGTCGTTCGCTAGATCGAAGACCACTTCGCTGCGAACACCGTTCGTCTCCTTGTCGAAGTAGCGCATGTACTTCTTCCCTCGAATCACCAGAGCCTCGTTGTGTTGACCAAAGGCGTTGCGAACGGAGTAGATCGATCGGTTATTCGGCAGGGTTTCCAAGCCCTGGATAGCGGGGAACAAGCTGGACCCCGGCAAGTCGAGTGGCGAGCGGAGTCCAAGCCAGTCCAGCAACGTGGGAGTGACGTCGACGTTTGAGCACGGCGAGTCGATGCGCCGCGACTTCTGAATCTGTTTGCTCGGCAGAATGAGAAAGGGAATTCGCGTGTTGAAGTCGTGAACCGTTGCCTTGCGTCGGCGCGGAGCGACCGAGTGCCACGGGCTCAAATCATTGCCGAACTCTTGGCCGTGATCGCTCGTCACCACGAAGATCACGTCGCCTTCATAGCGCTCCATGAAGTAGTCGTAGAGCTCGGCAATCCGCTTATCGATGTAGTTCGCCGCGATGCCGTAAGCCTGATCCTCGGTCTCGAGATGGTTCGCTCCGCCCACGTCGAAGGGAGCTCCTTCCCAGGGCCCGTGCACATCGATGTAGTGGACATAGGTAAACTCGGGTTTGTCTCCGCTGCCAAAATCGCGCCGATCAAAGTGCTCGATGACGGCCGCGTTGACCGTGTCGCTGAACATGTAGTCCGTCCAGACGCTGACGTCGCCGATTCGCGCTCCCTGATCTCCGATGAATTCGTCGATCGCGTAGTGATCGAAGCCGCGGTGAAAAGGGTTCCACCTCTGGAGAAAGGGATTCGTCACGAAAGCCGCGGTGTAGTGGCTCTCGCGAAGGATCGTGGGCAGCAGCGGAATATCGGCAGAGAATCTCGACAGCAACTTTCGCTTGTCCGGCGAACCGTCGGCACCGTGCTGCTGGGGATAGAGACCCGAGAACATGCTGATGACCGACGGATAGGTCCAGGGTGCCGCAGAGCGCATGCTCGTGAACTGGACACCTTTCGATCCGAGAGCTTGGACCTTCGGCATGAAGCGCTCCACCGCGTCCGCTCGCAGCTGATCCACGAGGATTAGGACGATACTCGGTTTACGCGCCTCGCGTGGCTCGGTTGGACTGCAAGCGCTGGTGACGAGCAGTGTCAAAAACAGCCCGACCAACGATACCCAGGTCGAAAGTCGCAATACGTGATGGCGTCGACAGTCAGGCTTTTCGCGATCCATGGCTCGAACTCTCATGCGTTTCGCTGCCGAATTCATGCTTCGACAATGTACCCCATCGGGCGCGAGAGAGCCCACTGCTCTTCAGTACTCTCGGTTGAAATGAGGGACCCGGAGTCGCTCGGCCAAGGACCTTTAACTTCGATCGATCACACTGTCGGAGGTCACGCGCTTGCCGCGCAGGCCATCCGCGATTCCGGCTGCTTTGGCGAGCACTGCGCGCGAGCGCCCCCGAAATAGACCGACGAAGAAGACCACAGGCAGTGTCAACACGTCGAAGCACAAGAAGCGCAACCAGCGCGTCGGCGTGCCATGACGCCTCAAGAACCAGATGGAATTGACGCCGATCATGTACTTGCGGCGCGCGCCGTATCCACCACCGGTCGAGTGTCCGGCCTTGTGCAGAGCGGAGGCTTCTCCGATGCACGCAATACCAAAGCCCTCGTAGGAAGCGCGTACGCAAAAATCCAGATCCTCGTGATAGGCGAAGAAGGTCCCATCGAGCAGGCCGATGCGCTCGAATACCTCGCGCCGGACGAGCATCACCGCACCGATCACATAGTCCACCGCAACGGTTTTTTGATACTGGGGACCGTCGCTCTGCCGATGACCGATCAGAGTCGACAGATTCTGTCGAAAGGTCAGCTCACCACCTGCCGCCCAGACCATGCCCGGTCTTTCCTTGTAGAGCACGCGTGGACCGACGATGGCCAGATTGGTATCCGCCGCGAGTGCATCCGTAAGCAGAGCTAGGCAACCCTCCACCAACTCGGCGTCATTGTTGACGAGCAGGCAGGCCTCGGCCCCGCGCTCCAGCGCAAGGTCGATGCCCTGATTATTGCCGTCCCCGTAACCCAAGTTCTCATTGTTCAGGACGTATTGAATCGAGCCGAACTCCGCCTGCACGGCTTCTCGCGAACCATCGACGGACGCATTGTCCACGAAGTAGATCCACTCCGGCGCAATGCCTTCACGAACAAGCGAGCGCAGACACTCGAGATTCTCGGGACCGCCGTTCCAGTTGACGACAACCGCTGCGATGCGGAGGCTCACTCGGTGTCACCCCGATCGGAGGGAGCCCTGGTTTCGGGCCGGATCTCAACGGCGCGAGAGAGAACACTTCCGCGCAGGAGACGCGTCTCGATGAGATCGTCTTCGGAGAGAGTGTTCGTATCGACGAGCACGGAGTCGCCCTGCGACGTAATCGAATAGCCGCGCCCGAGAACCGCGAGCGGAGAGATTGACTCCAGTGAGCGAGCCGCCAACTCGAGTCGTTGCCCGGATCGAACCAGAGTCTTCTCGCCGTCCGCTATCAACTTCTCACCGAGCAACTCGAGCCGCGAAAACGCTCGCGCAAGGCGAACGGACGGTGACTGCCGCTCCATGGCGCCGCGGGCGAGCTGCATGCGCTCGCGCGAACGTTCCAACCGGCGATGCATCTCCAACTCGAGTCGGGAGCGCGTCTCGCGCAAGCTCGCAGCGCGCTCACTCAGCATCGCACCGGGATCCGCCAACCCGCGTGAATTCGCCAATCTCTCCAGGCGATCTTCGCGTTCGCGAATGTGATCATCCGCCGCTTCGATCATTCGATTGCCCGCGCGCTCAATTCGATCGTAGAGCACACTGCGATCGGGAATAACGGTCTGCGCCGCGTCGGTAGGCGTGTGCGCGCGAAAGTCCGCGACTAGATCGGAGAGAGAGGTGTCGCTCTCGTGACCGACGGCCGAGACCACCGGCACACTCGAGCTCCAGATCGCGTCGGCAACAGAGCGTTCGTTGAAGCACCACAGGTCTTGAAGCGAGCCGCCGCCGCGAGTAACGACAATCACATCGACACCACTCTGATCAAGCCGGCCAATCGCTTCAGCAATGGCCTGATCGGCGCCGGGTCCCTGAACCAGAGTGTGAACCAAGCGCACGGGGTAGGCGGGCCATCGCAGGCTGCGCGTGCGCAAAAAATCTCGGAGAGCAGCGCCATCCCGACTGGTCACGACTCCGATGCGCCGGGGAAAAATGGGAAGCGTTCGGCGCCGGTCGAGCTTGCCCGCGCTCTTGAACTCCCGCTTGAGCTCCTCCAGTTGTGCGAGCAGAGCCCCGACGCCCAGCGGCTCCACGCGGTCGACGATCAACTTGTAGCGGCCGTGCGGAGCGTAGACATCGAGCTTGCCGCGCACGAGCACCTGCATGCCCTCATCAAAGCTGGCGGGCAGAGCGCGCCCCGCTTGACCGCGCCAGACGACGCAAGAGATCAGCGAGCCCTCCTCCTTCAGGTCGAAGTAGACGTGGCCGGAAGAAGCCCGGCGCAATCCCGCGACCTCGCCTTCGACGCGAACGCGCCCGAGCTGGGACAGGCGCGCTTCGATTTCGCGGGTGAGCTGCGAGACCGTAAAGGCCGGTGCCTCTTCGGTGGTTGCCTCCGACTCGTCCGCGCTGGCAGCTTTCTTAGGCGAGGCCGATTGAGCCCGAGCTCTCTTTGCCGGCGTCCGGCTCGCCGGGCCGCGGCCAGCCGCGCGCCTCAGCTCGTCTGCCGAACCAGCCTCCGAACCATCGGCCTTCGGTTGATCCGAGGCGGAGGACCCGGACTCCGAAAAAGAAAAGTTCTCCTGCCCCATCCCTGAAACTTATCGTCACTCCGCTCCATTGCCGACGGAATCTCCCCCCGAAGCGTCGTCTTCCTCCGAGTTCTTCGCATTCTCATCGAGATTCGCGTCGACTTCGGTGCCGATGGCCGGGACCAGCCCGGGAAGCCGTGCCGCTCTCCACCGATCAACCCGCGCCGTCGGAAAGAAGACTCGATAGCGGCCTTCGAGGAAGGGAGCGCGAGACTCACCGCGCATCGTCACTCCGTCCTCCAGCCGAAGTTGAATGCCGCGCTCGTGCTCGAGGATGAGACAGCGATCCGCAAACAGATGCCGCAGCATGGCGCCATGGCGATCCCTGACGGCAAAGTGAACGTCACGAAGAACTCCATCCACCACGCCACCCACGTGCCGAAGGTGGAAGACATCTCCGGTTGCATCTTCGGCGAGCATCCGGTTGAGCGCATCCTGAACCCGGCTGAGCTTCCACAACCCGTCATCCTTGAGGATGGCGTCTTCGCCAGAAAACAACTCGGGCAGGGCATCCATCCATGGAGCGACGTCGAGTCCGGGCAGGTAGAGGCGCCGCTTGCCGTGAGCGAAGGGACGCACCTCACCGCCGCTTCGCTCCTCACCACCGGTCAAGAGAATGGTCACCACGCGGCCACTCCTACTGCCTTCCAGCCTCAGCTGATCCGCGGTCAGATTGCCCGATAGACGGCCACGATCGTCCACAAGTCGAAAGATAACCGGGCCAATCCAGCCGTCGTCCGAGAGCTCTCCTAGCTCGAGCAAATCGATTCCCTTCACCCACTCCGCGCGCATCAGCGCGCGCAAGCTGCCCGCCATCTCCAGACTGCGCTCTCTCCTCTTCAGCGCCTCGGGATCCGGCGCCGCCTCTGGCTCGACGCTCGCCACCGCGCCCGGCTGGTCCGACAAGAGCTCCTTGGCAAACTCCATTCTCGGCCCGTCGATATCGAGAGCGGCAACGGCTTGATTCAGGTTGAGAAACTCAAGCTCTCGATCAACGCGCCTCCGCTCCGTCTCGTTGAGCTCCTCGCGCAGCTGAGCCGTCTGACGCTCGAGATCTAGGGATCGCGCTCGCTCTCGATCGAGCTCTTCGCGCAACTCCGTCAGGTCCTCGGTGTCCCGCGCTTCCTCGGCGGCATGCGTCTGGGCGACGGGTTCTGCACTCCCGCCGGACTCCCGAGTCAGGGCGACATAAGCGAATACGGAGCCAGCGAGAAAACCCGCTGTCAGCCCCCACACTAGGCGTGAGGGAGTCCTGCCGACCTCAACCATCTTTACGGCTACTCATGCTGTCGCGGTGCTCTGGAAGGATCTGGCGAAGGTACCTGGGAAGCTCTCCACAAGGCAGAACCCCGGGGAGAAGCGGACTGGACGAGTGTCGATCGCCGTTCTTCCCCGGCGAACCTGCTTCCCAAACGAGCTCGGCACCCTCGTCCGGCGCTCGGCCCCAGAGCCACTGCCCCACACGACCCTCCGAGTCCTGCTCGACTCCGAAAAGCAAGGCCAGTACCGGGTCTTGGGGTCCAGAAGGCTTTTTAACGCCACTTTCGGGCAACCCATTGACAGGCTTGCCAAGCGGTTGCCCAGCCAACCGCACCGCTTCGCTGAATCCCACCAGAGCGGAGCCGCCACGATCCGAAATGAACACTCGCGGCCACTCGCCGAGAGGCTCTCCTCCGGCCGGCTCCCAATCCAGTCTCCAGACCTGCCCTTCGGGCAACCCATACCGCAACCGGAGCGTGTCGGCATCGAACTTCGCACGAGCCGTCTCGCCGTGAAGCGGTAGGAGCCGCAGGTTGAGGGAGCTTCCATCGAGACCCGCGACTTCCGCAGTCCAGATCGCGATGCTGGCGTCCGCGTCCGAAACGCTCGGCGCCTCCTCGGCGGGCGGCAGCTCCGGTGACGGTGCTCGCAGGAGCCAGAGCCCGATCACGGTGAGAACGGGGAGGGCGAGCAGCCAGGGTCCACTTCGCACTACCATGCTCGGGCGCTCCGAACCGCTTCCGCTCGCACCCGCAGCAGCTTCTGATGGGTGCCGCTAGACCAAGGAGTTAAGCGGTTACGAACGACCCGGGTCCCGGTCAGTGTGTCTCGACACTCCAGGATTTCCGCTTGTTCTTGTTCCAGAATCGCTGCCATTGCTCCGGGTCGCGTTCGTCGTGTCGCGAGAGCCTCTGAAGACTGGTCGTCACCGCGCCGATGATCGTATCGAAGCGCCTCTGGTTCGTCTGGTTCAATCTATCCTGATCGACCAAGTCCTTCGCGTCGAGCAAGCGAGTCAAGAGAGCGTAGAAGACCTGTTTGCGCTTGCCCTCTTCCAGCGCTTCGAACTCTCCCAGAGCCTCCGCAGCCGCGGCCTGGATGGCGGGTTCGCCGTGGTGGAGCAGCTTTTTCAATCTCAAGAGTCCGCGCTCGTCTTGAGTTCGCCCGAGCGAGAGAATCAGACGGCGGAAAAGTTCCAGGTCATCGCCGATTCGGTTGTCCTCGACGAGGTCCAAGAGCTGGTCGACACTTTTTGCCCCCATGCTGCCCAAGGCATTGGCGGCGGCGAGCACCAGCTCGCGTTCCTCCGACTCGTCGCGGTCAAAGCGCTCGATCGCGCGGACCACCATGTTGACGATGTCCTTCTGATCATTCGGACCGCACTCCCCAAACCTCTCGGCGAGCTCGCGAAGAATCGGGAAAGCTGCTTCGGGGTCGCGACCGCGACCTCCGGAACGATTGCGCATCGTGTCGGAGAACCGATCCACAAGCTCGTCGATGACCGCCGTATTATCGGCGGGACGGGTCGCGTTCCCGGAGCTACCGCTCACGGAAAGACTGCTGGGCATCGGCGTGAGAACGGACAGAGACAGAGCGGAGAGCAAGAACGAAGCGAGCATAAGCGGGCGGCCTTCCCGGGCTCAAAGGGGGAGCCCGACCCAGGGGAATCTCGTCACTCCCTTCCCGAGGAGTGATGCCCCGCCTATCGGCCGCCGACCGAGCCGTTCTGTGCGCCGATTCCCATTTTCAGCTGGTTCGCTCGATAGCGCTCCTCCACGCCCAGAATCCGGGCCCAGAGCGCCTGAACAACCGGGCCGCTCGCGCCGGCCAGCTCGCGGTTGCCGGAAGCCAATCCGCGCAGCTCACAGACCGGAATAATCCTCCCTGTCGTGTTCGTCATGAACATCTCCGTGGCCCTCGCTAGATCAGACGGTGTCACGCGATCTACTTGGCAGACCAGCCGCGCGCCATCGACGATCACGGGCTCGCGAACCAGCTCGTCGATCAGAATCGCTCGAACGGTACCGGGCAGGCAACCGCGCTCGACCGAAGCGGTCTTCAGCACTCCGTCCACGACGCAGAAGAAGTTGGAGATCGTGCCCTCCATCGCGTCGCCTTCGTTGCTGAGGAAGAGCGCCTCCCAAGCGCCCTCTCGCACGGCTTGCTCACGCGCCAAGATGTAGGGCAGCCGATTCGTGGACTTCAAGCGACTCATCGGATCGCCCGCCATGCGGCGCTCGTGCGCAATCCCGAGAATGATTCCCGGATCGCTCGGTCGTTGAACAGCGCGCACCGTAATCATGAAAGTCGGTTCGCCTCCGGACGGCCCGCGCGTCAGAGTCATGCGCATGGCAAGGCTCTCCGCATCGACGGCTTGTCGGAGAGTGGCCAGCGCTTCGAGCATGACCTCACGGGCCGGCATTTGAATCGACAGGTCGCGAGCACCGCCTTCGAGGCGCGCGAAATGCTGTTCGATAAAATAGAAGCAGCCGTGCTCATAGAGCACCGTGTCGAAGACAGAGAGCCCGAGTTGAAACCCGGCATCGTCGGCGCAGAGTGTCGGTTCTGAGGTCGGGACGATGCGCCCGTTTACGAAGCAGTAATCGTTCAAGGTTCTTTTCTCAGGTGAGTCACGGCTCTTCGGTCTGGCCAGCGGAGTTAGAGCGATCCCGTATTTCGCGAGTGGCTCTCAAGTGCGTCCATTAAGGCCGAAGCTTTGGCGAGGGTCTCCGAATCCTCGTCCGCAGCGTTCGAGCTCCAGGTGATTCCGCCGCCGACGCGAAAGGATACTTCACCCGAGCCGATTGTGGCTGAAGACTCACCCATTGCTCCGTCCGGCCGCCAGAGAACCGTTCGAATGAGTAGGTTGAAGTGGGCTTCGCCGCGGGTATCGACAAAGCCCATGGAGCCGCAGAAAAAACCGCGCCCCTCGCCCTCCAGCTCCGCGATGGCCTCCATGCTCGCGAGCTTCGGCGCGCCGGTTACGGAACCTCCGGGAAACAGAGCGCCGAAAACACTCCACGCGTCGCACTCCGCTCGCGGTGTTGCCACAACGTCTGCGGTGAGGTGGTGCACGCGCTGATAGCTCCGCAACGCCGGGAAATCTTCCACACGAACGCTTCCGGTTTCCGCCGTGCGCCCGAGGTCGTTGCGCTCGAGGTCGACGATCATCGCGAGCTCCGCCCGATCCTTCTCGCTGGCCAGAAGAGCCGCCGCGCGACGCCCGTCCTCCTCGGGATCTTCCGACCGCCCGGTCGTTCCTTTGATCGGCCGAGATCGCGCCGTGCGCACCCCGTCGTTGGCGCTCAGCTCGAGCAAGAGCTCCGGCGAGCTCGAACACAGCGCGCCCGACAGACCACTCGCGTCTCCCCAGCGAATGAATCCGGCGTAGGGCGCAGGATTCGATTCGCGCAACCGCAGGTAGAGATCGACAGGATCGCCGGTGACCGAGCGCGTGAACCGATGCGCGAGATTCGCCTGATAGAACTCGCCGTGCGCGATGCGATCACGGGCCTCTTCGACGCGCGCCATGTGCTCTTGTTGGGACGTGTGCCGAGTGAGTTCGCCGCGCACTTCGAACGAGCCGGAACCTGTCGCGAGTGCCGATGCGAGGGCGAGATGAAGAGCCCCTCGGCGCTCGGCCACCGATGCGCGGTCGTCCCCCGGAGCTTCGCCGAGCACCAGCGAGAGATGATCCTCCCCATCGACGTAAACTAAAAAATCGGTGTACAGACCGCCGACGATCTTCGGCATGTCCCAGGGTTCGCTCGGTAGCACCTGCCGCTCGCCGGGAACTCCGAGGTCGTAGGCGAGCGCACCCAGGAACCCGCCGTGAAACGGACCCGGAATTTCATCGCCGCCTACTGCTCGGGTGAGTCCCGCCGCGAAGCTGCGCAGCCCGCTCCAATCCTTCGGAACCTCGGCGGGCAATGGGTCGAAGGCGAGCAGGCTGAAGCTGCGCGGCCAGCCTCCAGCGCTGTCCAAGAGTACCGGCCGCCGCTCTTCGCCGAAGGCTGCGAGTGCGCGGGCTACGAGGGCGTGACCGTCGGCATTCTCGGTGAACGCGGCGGGCGTCCGTAGCTCATCGAGAGCAATGGAACTGACACGCGGCTTAAATCGAAATAGAGAGGACATGATGGCTAGCTGGACACCTCTGCCAACTCGACCTCTCGAATCGAGCCGCACTTCTAGGTTCCGGAGGGTCGAGACCATATAAGGTCTCCGTGCAAAACGACAAACCTCGATCCGTTCTCGGTCTGGTCTTTCTGACGGTCTTTCTCGACATCGTCGGTTTTTCCATTCTGTTCCCGCTCTTCCCCGCGATGCTCGAGTTCTATTTCGAGCAGGAGGGACCGGACAGCTTCTTCCGAAACCTGATCGAAACCCTCGCCGGATTCGTCGATGGGAACGAGTTCCAGGTCGCCGTGCTCTTCGGCGGTCTACTCGGCACAGTCTACTCGGTGCTGCAGTTCGTCTTCGCACCCGTGTGGGGCAATCTCTCCGACCGCATCGGTCGTAAGCCCACGTTGATCGTGACCTTGATCGGCACGCTAGTCGGCTATCTGCTCTGGATCGTCTCGAGCAGTTTCACGCTGCTCCTCGTCGCTCGCGTCCTCAATGGAATCGCGGCCGGTAACATCTCGACAGCTTCCGCTGCCGTGGCCGATACAACGACCGAAAAGGATCGCGCCAAGGGCATGGGCATCGTCGGAATGGCGATCGGGCTGGGCTTCGTCATCGGTCCCGCGATCGGAGGCTTGCTCTTCAAATACGATCTCTCCGCCGACGCGGGCACGGGCAGCATGCTTCACCCCTTCAGCGCCGCCGCGATCGCCGCCGCCGCTCTTGCGCTCGTCAACTTAGCCTGGGTGATCTTGCGCTTTCCCGAGACGCTTCCGCCGGAGCGCCGCGGCAAGCCATCGGAACGCGCCGGCTTGCATCCCTTCAAGCGACTCGCTCAACTCGACTACCCCGGTCTCAAGCGCCTCAATCTTTTATACCTGATCTACCTAACCGCCTTCGCGGCGATCGAGTTCACGCTCACCTTTTTGGCCGCCGAGCGATTCGATTACACCCCCTTGGACAACGCGTGGATGTTTGTCTTCGTCGGCCTGACCATCGCCTTCGTTCAAGGCGGACTCGTCCGACGCTTAGCTCCGAAATATGGCGAGCACCGCGTCGGGACGATTGGACTCCTCATCACCTTGCCCGGCTTTGTCCTGATCGGAATCGCCGAGACGGAAACGATGCTCTACTTGGGCCTCTTCTTCATGGCCGTTGGCAGCGCACTGGTGATGCCCTGCCTCTCCGCACTCGCCTCGCGCTACACGCCGCCCGATCGCCAAGGTCTCTCGCTCGGCGTGTTCCGCTCGATGGGTTCCCTCGCTCGCGCGATCGGTCCGCTTGCGGGCGGCGTCCTGTTCTGGCGCTTCGGAAGCCTGACGCCCTACCTCGTCGGAGCCGCGATTTTGCTGGTGCCCGTCCTGCTCTCGCGCGGCTTGCCTCCCGTTCCGCCCGTGCCAGAAGCCGCGGAATAGCCGGGCGCGAGCTCCCTTCAGGGGCCCAAAGGCCACTTTCGCCGGTTCCGGCCGCAATCGCCGCTCGAACCGTTCAACTCATCGATCGGATCACCCGATAGAGACGCTTGCCGAATCCGGAGTTTTGGAACGGCGAAACCTGAAGGAAGATTTCTATGCGACGCCAAATGATTGTGATCCTGTTTCTCGCCAGCTTGGTCGGAGTGAGCGCTCTCTCCTTCGGTCAAGACGACGCCAAAGCCAACCTCGAAGTCCAGGTTCAAGCGCTCTCTCAAGAGGTCGCCGAACTGCGCGGAATCCTGGAAGACTCGGAGGCGCGGATGAACGAGGTCCACAAGTACCTGAAGCAGAACCAGACTGCGGCAGCCGAGCTGGGTCGTGTGCTCACGGCGAGCGAGGCGGCGGGCTTTACCTTCGGGATCAATCCGGAGTCCCGCGAGCTCCTTCTGGCTGGCTGGCGCAAGCAACTCAGCGCCATGCAAAAGGGCGTCCCCGGCACGCCGGCCGAAGCCGCCGCGGTGCCCGAGCGCGGGAATGCGCGCCAGCCCAAGCGCTGGTAGCGGTTCCCTCTTTCAAAGCGCCGCTCGAAGGCGCAGGCTGCGGGCTCGCATGCACAGCCACGTGACGCACTTCTTGAGAACACTCTCCGCCACGCGGGGAGCATCGGAGCACACCTTGCGCGCCTATCGCGCGGACCTGGACGAGCTCGTCCGACATCTCGCCGCGCGCGGTGTCACCGATCCCGGAAAGGTCAGGCCGCTACACATGCGGCGCTTTCTTGCGAGCCTCGATGATCGCGGTCTCGCGCGCAGTACGATCCAGCGCAAGCTCTCCGCGGCGCGTTCGCTCTTCAAAGAGCTCCAACGCAAGGGCCTTGTCGACGTGCATCCCGCGACCGGCCTGCGCCAAGCCCGCAGCTCGCGCCCGCTGCCCGGCTGCCTCTCGGAAGGCGAAGTCGGCGAACTCTTGAGCGCGCCCGATGGCTCGACACCTCTCGGACGACGGAATCGAGCCCTGCTGGAGCTGATGTACTCGGCCGGCACACGCGCCTCGGAGACCGTCGGCCTGGACCGCGCCGACCTCCGGTATGAGGCCGATGGCGGCGCCCTCGCGCGCGTCCGCGGTAAAGGTCGCAAGGAGCGCTTGGCCCCCATCGGTAGCTACGCCGTCCGAGCGCTGCAAACCTACCTCGAGGACCCGAGCCGTCCGCGCCCCACCGAGCGAGCGGCCGACGCCGTCTTCCTCAACCGAAATGGAGGTCGCTTAACCACACGCTCGCTGGAACGCATCGTCCGAAAGGCCGTCCTCGACGCGGGCATCATGCGAACGGCGACTCCGCACACTTTGAGGCACAGCTTCGCCACGCACCTGCTCGACCATGGCTGCGACCTGCGCTCGGTCCAAGACCTACTCGGCCACGCGCACCTCACCACCACGCAGATCTACACGCATGTCAGCGTCGAACGTCTGCGCGAGGTCTACGAGCGCGCGCATCCGCGCGCCGAATAGAGCTGCCCTTCCGCACTCACTCCGATGACGACTCACACGCCGAAAGCCATGTTTCTCGATTCGATCCGCACTTGGGGCGGTGGCGAAAAGTGGTGCGTCGAGACGGCGCTGGCGCTCGGCGAACGAGGGCTTGAAGTCGTCATCGGTTGCTTGCCGGGCTCTGAGCTGGAGTCGCGAGCGGTAGGTGCAGGGCTCACCGTCTGGCGCAAACGATCGATGCCGCTCGCGGCTCTCAAGCTGGCGCGCTACCTCACGAGCGAAGGAATCGACATCGTCGTCGCGAACATCGGGCGCGACCTACGCTTGAGCGCTCTGGCCTGCGCGCTCTCCGGCAAGGTCCTCGTTCAGCGCCGCGGAATCGCGAGGCCCGCCAGAAACGATTTTCTGCACCGGCTGATCTACAAGCACCAAGTCTCGATGGTCGTGGCGAACTGCGCGGCGATTCTCGAACGCATGCGCGAGGACGTCAGCTTCTTGCCCGACGAGAAGGTGCGTGTCATTCCCAACTCCGTCGGACTGGCCGAACTCTCCGAGAGTCGACGCGCGAGATGTCGGAAGGCACTTGGTATCGAAGCGGACCAGCTCGCCGTCGGCATGCTCGGGCGCCTGGCTCCGATGAAAGGCCTCGGCAATCTGCTCGGCGCTTGGCGCTTGATCAAAGCGCGTCGGCCCGAGGCTCAGCTGTTTCTGGCCGG
Source organism: Planctomycetota bacterium (assembly GCA_029259635.1). Taxonomy (GTDB): domain Bacteria; phylum Planctomycetota; class UBA1135; order UBA1135; genus OFTM34. The sequence continues at coordinate 190,076 of JAJDEU010000010.1, forward strand.
CACTGGCGAAGACGAAAATATTCTGCGTGAGATTGTCGAGCGACTCGAGCTCTCGAGCAGTGTTCACTTTCTCGGCTTCGTTCGAGAGCCGAGCGACTTGCTCGCCGCCTTGGATCTGTTCGTTCTACCGTCGACCCGCGATGAGGGTTGTAGCAATGCGGTCCTCGAAGCGATGTCTCACGCACTACCGTGCGTGGTCACGAACTGCGGCGGCCTGCCGGAGTTGATCGAATCCGAGCGCACAGGCCGAGTCGCTCCGAAAAACCACGCCGACTCGCTCGGCGACGCCATCGACGGTTTGCTCGTCGATGAAGCATTGCGAAAGAGAATGGGCGCCCGTGCTCGAGAAGCCGTCGAGACGACCTACTCGGTCGAGGTCGTCACCGCGACGTGGGCTTCGCTCTTGACGGAGTTGACGCGACCGTCCGCTGCCGGGTTGAGCTCATCGGCCAAGCTTCCGTAGCCGTACAAGCGGTAAGCCTCGGCCTCGGTCTCAAGCAACGCGCTCTTTAAATCCGCCGGCAGTTCCTTTCGAGTGCGCAGCTCCGGACTCACATTCTCCTTCTTGCGCCGAACGACCTTGTCCGTGTCGAACTCGAGGCCGCGCAGATTCAAGACGTCGATGAGGTCCTGCGTCAGGCACTCCTGCCTCCCGATGAAGTCGACGCCGGGCTCGGTGTACGAGCGGTACATGCGCGTGAGAAAGCCGGGGTGTTTCCGGACAAGCTGCTCAATGAAGCCGTCGAAGTCCTCCGCCACCAGGTCGTACATCTCCGAGTAGGGATGCCACTCGTCGCCACCGGGACCGGAGTGACGCTTCCAATCCAGACTCGTCATGTACTTGAAAAAGGAGCGGTACCACGACTCGGGGTGACGCACGATGCAGAACTTGAAGGAGCGCGCGATGCGGCGATTCAGAAGCGGCCCGGCCTTCAAGCTGCGTCGAAAACACTGCCAGGGATAGTGGCGTCCGTAGTGAAGAACGCGCTCCATGTCGGCGTGCTTGTGCGAAAAGCGAAAGCACATCAAGTCCGACTCGCGAAGCACGCGAGAGACCCAGGTGCCGCCGGTCTTGGGGATGTGCAGGAAGACGCTGTCGTCCGTGAGCAAGAGTGCCATGGGAGTCGTCGATGAAGGAGCGCGCGAAGAGCGCTTCTCTAGGTGTTCACAAAAAGGTCCGGAGGACGCCGAAAGGTCGCCACTACTCTAATGAAGGACGGGGTCAGGTCGACGATCGATTCGGGCTCGAACGCTTAAGTGCGAACGGGCACGCGCGAGAGCTGCCACGCTTCCAGTGCCGCAGTGATCGTCCTGGCGCGCTCCGCCCAGCTCATGCGCTGGGCCGCCTCGGTGCAGGCCGAGGACATTTTTTGCCAGGTCGCGAAGTCCGAGTACATCGCCTCGATCGCAGTACCCCAAGCCTCGGGGGTGTTCGCGACGAGCGAGCCTTCGACGCCGTCCGTCACGAGCCGCCCGATCCCCTCGAGCCGCGTCGCGACGAAAGGCATTCCGCTCGCCAAGTACTCAAGAATCTTGAGCGGCGACGCGATCCGATTGAGAAAGGTCTCCGTCAGACAGGCGATGCCGACATCCATGCGATCTTCAAGCGCGGTCAGCTCGGCGCCCACCTTCCAGCAGTGAACTTCCACGCGACCTCCGACACCCAGCTCCTCGGCCAGCCTCTCCAGCTCGACCTTCTGATCGTCATTGCGCGCGCCGACCACCAGCAGTCGAATGCGCTGATCCGCTAGCCCAGCGAGCGCGCGCAGAATGATACTGAGCGGATACTTGGCATCGTTCAGCGATCCGACGTAGCCCAGCGTGTAGCTGAACTCGGTGCGCGTTGTCGGTCGCGCGGGTTGGCACGAAGTCGGTGCCGCGACCACCGGGTGATCGGGATAGTAGCGCCGGTAGAGCTCGGCCTGTGGTTCCGAGACGCACAGAATCCCATCGGCTTCTTTGGCGAAGCGCTGCTCGAGGCGAATGTGCCGAAGGCGCGTCTTTTTGATGACTTCGTCGCGCAGCGCGGGATCGGTCCAAAAATCATGGGCTTCGAACCAGACCGGGATGCCGAGCTTGCGCTTGAGGCGAGCCGCCCAGGGCAGAAAGGTCAGCGCTCGAAAAATGACGAGGTCAAAGTCCGCGCGGGCGAGGTAACGATAGGCGCGCCAATAAAAGATCTGCCGCGAGTTGCTGATGCGCCAAGCCGGAATCGCGTGAATCTTTGGACAGGTGCCGTCCGCGAAAAACTCTCGCGATATTTCACCGGCTCCATCCTCGGTCTTGGAGGACAAGACCAGCGTGAAGTCCGCTCCGATCTCCGAAAAACCGCGCGCGTTGTGCAGCGAGAAGGAGAGCCCCGGCTCCCGTCCGGGCCAACGGTTACCCGAGACATAAGCAATCTTCATCGGGTTCGTGATCTTGGCACCCATTCTGTCGTATCCACACTTCGGCCGCGCCGCCCGAACGAGCCGCGGCACGAAGAAGTCGCACCCGGACGGCGACAACGGTAGCGAGTCCTGGGCCCGCTCGCACCTCTCCTTGCCAGGCTTGTTGCGAGCGAAGAAGGCGCCGATTAAGCTTCGCGAGCTCCATTCCTCCCTGTGAGGTGGCCGAGCTTCGGCACGGAACGCGCCATGTCACACCAGGCCGGGACCTCGCCCGCGCCGCCACCCGCGCCCGACTTTGAGAACACCCGTGAGTCAAGACCGCCAAATTCAGATCTCGGTTCCCTCCCTGGGCGAAGCTGAGTGGCAAGCCATGCGCGAGCCGATTGAATCCGGCTGGGTGACTCAGGGACCCAAGGTCGCCGCTTTCGAGGCGGCCTTCGCGGAGCTCCATGGAGTCACCGAAGCCGTGGCGACGACATCGGGAACAACGGCGCTGCACTTGGCGCTGGCGGCGCTCGGAATTTCGCCCGGCGACGAAGTGATCGTGCCCTCCTTCACCTGGATCGCCACCGCCAACGTCGTGCTCTACTGCGGCGCGACGCCGGTCTTCGTCGACGTCGATCCGGTCACCTTCAATATCGACGTGACAAGTCTGCGCTCCGCCCTCACTCCAAAGACCCGCGCCGTTATTCCCGTTCACCTGTTCGGACTGTGCGCCGACATGGATGCCGTTCGAGAAGCGCTGCCTGCCGGCGTCGCGATTGTGGAGGACGCGGCCTGTGCCGCTGGTGCGAGCTATCGCGGCCAAGCTGCCGGATCGATGGGCGAGTTCGGTTGCTTTTCTTTTCACCCGCGCAAGACCATCACCACCGGCGAAGGCGGAATGTTGATCACCCAGGACGCGGCGCTCGCCGAGACCGCTCGACAGCTTCGCAACCACGGCGCCGAGGTTCCCGATGCCGTCCGCGAACACGGGCCTCGGCCCTACCTCATAGCCGACTACGAGAGCCTCGGTTTCAACTATCGCATGACCGACATGCAGGGCGCGATGGGTCTCGTTCAGCTGGCCAAGCTCAACGGCTTCATCGAGGAGCGCGCCCGGTGGGCGAGCTGGTATCGAACCGAGCTGAGCGGCCTCGACTGGCTGCGCACCCCAGCCGAGCCCGAGGCGGGCCGGCACGCCTGGCAGGCTTTCGTCTGCAGCGTCGATCCGGCGTCCGCACCCCTCCCGCGCAACGCGCTGATGGATGGTCTCCAGAAGCGCGGAATCTCCACGCGCCCGGGCACTCACGCCGTGCACTTGCAGGGCTACTACGCCAAGCGATTCGGGCTCGCTCCGAAGGACCTGCCGAACTCGCTGGCCGCGGACCAGAACTCGCTCGCTCTCCCCATGCACAACTGCATGTCGGAAGAGGACTACGCCTACGTGGTCGCGATCCTGCGCGAAATCGCCGGCTGAACCCGGGCCGCCTCGCACCGACCCGACTTCTTTTCGAGCGGAACGCGTTTAGGCCCGTTTTAAGTCCGTTCTCCCTCTTTTCCGAACTCTGGGCGGATTGATCGGTTTCCAGGCTTGGGTTAACTTGGCCGGCCTTACCAATCGGGTAACCAAGTCTCCGGAACCCATCCGGGCTGAGCATCATGAGCACTGAACTCTCGAATCTACGCGTCGCGGTTGTCGGGGGCGGATACTGGGGCAAGAACCTCATCCGCAACTTTCACGGGCTCGGCGCACTGCACCTGGTCTGCGATACCGACACCACCCAGCTGGCCGGCTACGCCAAGACCTACGAGGTGGAGACGAGCGCGGATTACGCGGCTGTGCTCGCCAATCCGATGGTCGATGCTATCGCTCTCGCAACTCCGGCGGAGCACCACTCGCGCATGGCGCGTCAGGCGCTGGAAGCGGGCAAGGACTTGTTCGTCGAGAAACCGCTCGCGCTCACACCCGATGAAGGCGAAGAGCTGGTCGAGTTGGCGCGCGCCACGGACCGCATCCTGATGGTGGGACACCTCCTGCATTATCACGGCGCCGTTCGAAAGCTGAAGCAGCTCGTCTCCGATGGAGAGCTGGGACGCATTCAGTACATCTATTCGAACCGCTTGAATCTCGGCAAAATCCGCCGCGAGGAAAACATTTTGTGGTCCTTCGCACCGCACGACATCAGCCTCGTCCTCGCGCTCGCCAACGAAGCCCCCACCAAGCTCAGCTGCCACGGCGGCGCCTACCTGCACGAAAACATCTCCGACGTCACCGTCTCAACCTTGGCCTTTGATTCGGGTCTGCGCGCTCACATCTTCGTCTCGTGGCTGCACCCCTATAAAGAGCAAAAGCTCGTCGTGGTCGGCAACAAGAAGATGGCCGTGTTCAACGACCTGGAACCCGAGAACAAGCTGGAGCTCTACTCGCACGAAATCGAGTGGAGGGAAGGCATGCCGATTCCCCAAAAAGCCGACGCCGAGTTCGTTGACTTCGATCGCAACGAGCCCCTGCGCGAAGAGTGCGCCCACTTCTTGTCACGAGTCGCCGATCGCCAACAACCGACGACCGACGGTGCGGAAGGCCTGCGCGTTCTTCGCGTACTCGGCGCGCTCCAAGACAGTCTGGATACGGGCGGTAGCGCCGTCGGTTTGAGCGGCTCCGCGAAAGTGAAGACGGACTACTTCGCGCACGAGACGGCCACGATCGACGACGGTTCCCAGATCGGCAAGGGCTCTAGTATCTGGCACTACAGCCACGTCTCGAAAAAGGCTGAGCTGGGTGAAGGCTGCAACCTCGGGCAGAACGTCTTTATCGCGCCCGGTGTAAAGGTCGGAAACAACGTCAAGATTCAGAACAACGTCAGCGTCTACGAAGGCGTTGAGCTCGGCGACGATGTCTTCTGCGGACCGTCGATGGTCTTCACCAACGTACTCACGCCGCGCAGCCATGTCTCGCGCAAGGGCGAGTACGCGCTGACACGCATTGGCCGCGGCGCGACGCTCGGTGCCAACAGCACCGTCGTGTGCGGACACGACGTGGGTCCGTTCGCATTCGTCGGTGCCGGCGCTGTCGTCACGAAAGACATCGTCCCCCACGCGCTGGTTGTGGGAAATCCCGCACTTCAAATTGGCTGGATGTGTCAGTGCGGCGAGCGCCTGCCCAAGAACCTCGCCTGCGAGAAGTGCACCACCGCCTACCGTGAAGAGCGCGGTCAATTGATTCCCGTGAAGCCGACCTCGTCTCTGGTCCTCGACTGATTCCGCGCGACTCCTCGTTCACCTCTAAGGCTCGCAAGTAAGCGAGCCCATGCCACCACCGGGTACTCAAGCTATGGCCATCCCTTTTATCGATCTGAAGGCACAATTCGCGCAAATCGAAGCTTCCGTACGAGCGCGGATGGACGCCGTTCTCGCGCACGGTCGCTACATCATGGGACCCGAGGTCGGCGAGCTGGAAAAGACGCTCGCGGAATACGTCGGTGCCAAGCACGCGATCTCTTGCTCTTCGGGGACCGACGCGCTTCTGCTCGCGCTGATGGCACGCGGCATCGGTCCCGGCGATGCGGTCTTCACCACGCCCTACACATTCGTCGCCACCGCAGAGGTGATCTCGCTCACCGGTGCGACGCCCGTGTTCGTCGACATCGATCCCAAGACCTTCAACATCGACGCCGCGCTCCTCGAGAAGGCTTTGGTTGCCTTCGAGAAGGGCGACCCGTCCATTCATCCGCTTCCCGCCAACCATGACGAGCTGAAGGCGAGAGCCATCATCGCCGTGGACATGTTCGGGCTGCCCGCGGACTACGCTCGAATCACGGAGATCGCGGACGCTCGCAATCTGTTCCTGATCCAAGACTCCGCCCAATCCTTCGGGAGCGAGACCGGCGGCAAGCGCGCGGGTTCCTTCGGCGATGCCTCGGCCACCAGCTTCTTCCCCGCCAAGCCGCTCGGTTGCTATGGCGATGGCGGCATGGTCTTCACGGATGACGACGAGCTCGCACAGGCGATGGTCTCGGTTCGCGTCCACGGCAAGGGCGTCGACAAGTACGACAACATTCGCGTGGGGCTCAATGCACGGCTCGACACCTTGCAGGCCGCTATCTTGCTGGCCAAGTTCGAGCGCTTTCCCTCGGAAGTCCAGTCCCGCCAAAAGGTCGCCGAGGCCTACGCCAGCGGACTCGCGGGACTCGTGGAAGCCCCCGCCGTCCCCGCGGGGAGTCTCTCGGCCTGGGCGCAGTACACCGTTCGGCTCGGCGAACACGCGTCGCGTCGCGACGAAATCCAGGAGCTACTCAAAGCCAAGGGCGTGCCGACCGCGGTCTACTACGGCAAGCCGCTGCACATCCAAGGCGCGTATTCCGGGCTGGGCTACGCCGCTGCGGACTTCCCGCACTCGATGCAGGCCAGCGCTGAGGTGCTCTCGCTGCCCTTCAGTCCGGATCTCGATGCGGCTTCGATCCAGACCGTGGTGAGCGAATTGGCTCGCGCCCTCGACGCTGTGCCCACTACCGCGGGCTAGCCTCCTGTTCTGACCGGCGCACAGCGTTCTTCGCGTAGCCGATTCCGACCTCCTGGGTATAGGATGTCCGATTGCTCCGCGCTCGCTCGCGGCACCGCTCACCCTGCATTCCGATTGCCCCGCACTCCCTAGGTCGGCCAATGAACATCAAGATCCCCCTGTCGATCCTCGCGACACTCGCCCTGTTCGGCTGCCAGTCGAACGAGCCCAGCGACGAGACGCGCCTCGAGATTTATTCGGAGTCCGCCTTTGTTCACTACGAAGGCAACGATTTGGCGCGCGCGGAGTCCCAGGCCCTCAAGGGCCTCGCGATCGATAGCCGCCACGTGCCCCTCAACCTCATGATGGGCTGGATTCTCCTTCGCCAGGACACGCGAGACACGCTGCTCCGCGCAGAGCAGGTCTTTCGGCGTCTCATCGACGAGGAGGATGAAGAGGATCATCGCGTCTACATCGGTCTGGCGACCAGCTTGGAGCGACTGGGCGCCTTTCACGAAGAGGCAGCGATCGCCGTCGCCGAAGGAACGCGGCGCACCGATGCGGCCGATCCGAAGGCACGCGCGCTCGAGCTTCACGCCGAGTCCCTGGCCCTGCGCGAGGAATCCCTCGGGCTCTACCAAACGGCACTCCGGTCACGGCCCAAGAACATCAAGGCACTCAATGGTGCCATGCGTGTGGCCTCCATTCTGGAACGCCCGGACGAGAGCCTTGCGTACTGCGACACGTTGATCGCGACCCTCGCCAGTGAACGAAAGTTTTGGACGGGCCTCCTGCAGAAGGAGGACCTCAATGCGGAAGACGAGAGTGGCCTCCGAGACCAGGTCAACAACGCTCGGAACCTGATGTTGAGCGCATGTATTTTCGCCGCCAACCTCGAACACGACCTGAAACGCAACGACGCGGCTCTCGCCCGTCTCAACTACGCTCTCGAATTGAACCCCGACCTGCCCGAGTGCTACTCGATGCGTGCCCAGCTCTTAGCCGAGAGCGGTCAGCTCGAAGACGCTGTCGCGGATATCGACCGCTTTATCGCGCGTTCCGACAAGCCCTACGAGCACCCCGATATTCGAAGAGCCTTCGAGCTCATGACCACTTGGAATCGAACGATCGAGACCGGCCAGAAACTTCGCGACACTCAGTAGCCGCCGTCACAGTCATTAAAAGAAGCGGGGCGATCTCATGAGATAGCCCCGCGTGTATTTAATGCAGTTGAGGGCAGCGCGGAGAACGCCCGTGGACCCGCGGGCACC